>CAWFOM010000031.1:0-200451 GCA_963817385.1 uncultured delta proteobacterium | reverse complement strand
AAAGATCTGACCGAACGCAAAGAGGCCTGGCAGGCAAAGGAGGCTGAAAAAACCGCCCTGGAGAAGAAGGTCGGTGAGCTGAAGGCCGCGATTGAAACGAAGCAGGCCTTGCTGGGCAAACTGGAAGAAGACCTGGCGTCGCGGCGCAAAGATTGTGACAGTCTGAAAGGGGATCATGAATCCCTGGGAGCTTCCCGCCGGGAACTGTTCGGAGAAAAGAGCGCCGATGAAGAGGAAAAACGGCTTGTCGCTGTCGTGGATCAGGCCAATGGAAAGCTGGAAAAGGCCCGCGAAGATTATGGATTCATTGAAAAAGAGATCGGCACGCTGAAAGAAAAAATCAGTTCCCTGCAGGCAAAAACAGCCCAACGGACGACGGAACTGGATCAGACGGAACAGCACGTGCTTGCGCGGATACAAAGCGCGGGATTCGCCGACGAGGCCGATTACCTCTCCTCTCGCCTGACCGAAGACGAGAGGGAGTTTCTCGCTGTAAAGGAGCAAAACCTGCTCAAGGAAAAAACCGAACTGGAAACTCTTCGAAAAGACAAGGCCGATATCCTCGCCAGTGAACGCGAGAAAAAATTAACGGATCAGTCCGCCGAGACGCTGGCGGAAAAGGTCAGCGCCGGTGAAACCGAACTGAAACAACTGGGATTGGATATCGGCGGCATCCATCAAATTCTGTCCGGCAATGAGCAACAGAAGAGCAGCCAACAGGAGCGCCTGAAGGCGATCGATCTTCAGAAGAACGAATGCTCCCGCTGGGATGAGTCTGCACCAGCTCATCGGTTCGGCGGACGGGAAGAAATTCCGGAACTTCGCCCAGGGGCTGACGTTCGAGATGATGACCAGGCATGCCAACCGCCGGCTGCGGGAGATGACGGATCGCTATCTCCTCATCCGCGACGAGGAGCAACCCCTGGAGCTGAACGTCATCGACAACTACCAGGCCGGAGAGATCCGCTCCACCAAGAATCTTTCCGGCGGTGAAAGTTTTATCGTGAGCCTGGCCCTGGCGCTCGGCCTCTCCCAGATGGCCAGCCGGAACGTCCGGGTCGATTCCCTTTTTCTCGATGAAGGATTCGGCACCCTTGACGAAGACGCCCTGGAGACGGCCTTGGAAACCTTGGCGGGGCTGCGCCAGGACGGCAAGCTCATCGGCGTCATATCGCACGTCGCGGCGCTCAAGGAGCGGATCGGCGCCCGGATAGAGGTGATCCCCGGGACGGGGGGGAAGAGCCGGATCTCCGGTCCGGGATGCCGGGGCCTGTGAAATCGGTACGGTGGAACACCCCCACCCTGCCCTCCACAGGCGAGGGAACGGGATGCGGGGTGAGGTGTATTTTCCCATTCCTATAACATACTCGGAAGGGGGCATCATGACAGAAGAGCAGTCGTCATCACCCATGGCGTCCGGACGCCCATCGGGCGGATCGGCGGGAGTCTGCGGGCAGTTTCCGACAAGGAGCTGGGCAGCCTCGTCGTGCAGGGAGCTGGTCGGGAGGTCGGGACTCGCGCCGGAGGAGATCGGGCAGGTGATCATGGGGCACGTCCGCCAGAGCTCGGACCCGTCCAACACGGCGCGTGTCGTGGCTCTCATGGCCGACATCCCGGAGACGGTCCCGGCGTACACGGTCCACCGCCAGTGCGGCTCCGGGCTCCAGGCCGTCATGGACGCCGCCCAGCTCATCCGCTGCGGGGAGGCGGAAGCGGTCGTGGCGGGCGGCACGGAGAACATGAGCCAGGCCGTCTACTTCATCCGCAACGCCCGGCATGGGCTCGGCACCGGCGATCATCCGATCGAGGACTCGCTCGTCGCGGGGGGGCCGGGGTCGGTGCCAACGGAGATCTACGGGCAGCTTCCGATGGGAATCACGGCGGAGAATCTGGCGGAGCAAGTACGGGATCTCCCGCGAGGAGCAGGACCGCTTCGCCCTCGAAAGCCAGGTGAGGACGGCCCGGGCGATACGGGAAGGGCGTTTCCGGGAGGAGATCGTCCCCGTCCCGGTCGTCTCTCCGGACGGATCGAAGGCGCTCTTCGACACCGACGAGCATCCGCGGATGACGACCCTCGAAAAGCTCGCCGCCCTCCCGCCGGTCTTCAAGAAAGAAGGGAGCGTTACCGCGGGCAACTCCTCCGGCCGCAACGACGGCGCGGCGGCCGTCCTCGTCATGGCGGCGGAAAAGGCCCGGCGCCTGGGCATGAAGCCGCGGGCGCGGATCGTGTCGGCGGCCTCGAGCGGCTGCGACCCGGCGATCATGGGGATCGGTCCGGTGGAGTCCACGCGGATCGCCCTGGAGCGGGCGAAGCTCACCCTGCGGGATATCGACGTCATCGAATTGAACGAGGCCTTCGCGGCGCAGTCGCTGGCGGTGATCCGTGAATGGGTGGAGTGGGGCATCGATCGGGAGAGCCTCATGGCCAAAATCAATCCCAACGGCGGCGCCATCGCGATGGGGCATCCGCTCGGATGCACGGGAGCGGCCCTGACGGTAAAGTGCCTCTCCGAGCTCCAGCGGGTGGATGCATACCGATACGGCCTCATAACCATGTGCTGCGCCGGGGGGCTGGGGTGGCGATGATCGTCGAGAAGTGGGGAGGCGAAGTATGAACCGGGTGATGGTGGTGAGCGCCGCGCGGACGCCGCTGGGGGCTTTTTGCGGACAACTGGAGGGGCTGTCGGAACAGCAGTTGGCTGCGGCAGCCATGCTAGAGGCGGTGCGGCGGGCGGGGATCGAGCCGGATCTGATCGATGAGGTGATCGTGGGGATCGCCAAGCAGACGAGCCGGCCCTCCAACGGCGGCAGGCATGCGATGCTCCTGGCGCGCCTGCCGGAAAAGATTCCGGCGTACACGGTGCAGCGGCAGAGCGCCTCCGGCCTGCAAGCGGCGGCCAATGGTTACTGGGCCATCCGGTGCGGCGACGCCGGGGTGGTCCTGGCGGGCGGTACGGAGAGCATGAGCCAGATCCCCTTCGAAATTAGGAATTCCCGCTATGCCTTGGGATGCGAGATCATCGACGCCATACCGGCCCAGGAGACGGGGGCGCAGCCTGAGGGGCGCTATGGCCTCCTGACCGCGGCCTGCGCGATGGACCACTTTGCCCAGCGGTTCTGTTTCACGCAAGGCGAGCTGGAGGAGTTCGCCGCGGCGAGCCTGCAGAAGGCCCGCGCGGCGGCGGAACGGGGCCTGTTCCGGGAAGAGGCCTTCCCCGTGACGGTGAAGAAGGGGAAGAAGGAAGAGTCGATCGACCGGGACGAACTGCCGAAGAAGGCGGCCTTGCTGGCCCCTCCCGCGGACGGCGCGGCCATGTGCCTCCTGGCGAGTCCGGAAAGGGTTGCGGAGCTGGGGCTTCCCGTCCTGGCGGAGATCATTTCCGTCGGGGTCGCGGCGGTGGACCCCCGCTACGCGGCGATGGCCGTGGCGAAGGCGGGCCTGCAGGCGATCGAGCGGGCCGGTCTGACGCTCCCGGAGATGGATCTCATCGAACTCAATGAGATGTCCGCAGCGGAGTGTCTGGCTATCATGAGGGAGTGGCAGGCACCGGGGATTGAACCCGCGTGGCTGGCCGAGCGGATCAATCCCTCGGGCGGCGCCCTAGCTGTGGGGAACCCCTGGGGCGCTGCGGGGGCGGTGCTCCTGACGAGAGCCGTCCATGAACTTCGCCGCCGGGGCGTCGGGACCGGGATGGTGGCCGTCACGGCCGAGGGCGGTCAGGGGATGGCCATGGTGATCAAAAGCGGCGGCTGAAGCGGCGGACTGTCACCCCTCATCCTCCCCTCCCCGAATGCCTTTCCCGACCCGCTGTCGATGGGGAGGGAGGACGAGTGAGGATACAGGATAGGGCGCGGGCAGATACGCACGAAGTTATCGACCGGGTCATTGAAAGGAGGCAGAGGCATGGAAATTACGAGGGTCATGGTGATCGGCGCCGGATTCATGGGCTCCGGGATTGCGCAGGTGATGGCCGCGGCGGGATACGAGGTGGTTCTCAGGGACGTCACGGATGCGCTCGTCGCCAAAGGGATGGGCGCCATCGAGAAGAACCTGGCAGGCAGCGTCGCCAAGGGGAAGCTGGCCGAGGCCGACAAGGATGCGATTGTCGGGAGAATCAGGCCGACGACGGAGATCGCCCCGGCAAAGGAGTGCGACCTGATCATCGAGGCCATCATCGAGAACAAGCAGGCGAAGATGGACCTTTTCCGGCAGTTGGAGGAGCTCTGCCCCCCGAAGGTTATCTTCGCCAGCAACACGTCGTCCATCCCCATTACGGAATTGGCTACGGCGACCAAGCGGCCGGACCGGTTCGCGGGGATGCATTTCTTCAGCCCCGTGCCGGTCATGAAACTTGTGGAGATCATCCGGGGCCTCAAGACCTCGGAGGAGACGATCCGGGTCATCAAGGAGCTCACCGACGCGATCGGGAAGGTCGGCGTATTCGTCAAGGACGGACCGGGGTTCCTGGTGAACCGGGTTAACGCGGCGCTTCGCAACGAGGTCTACAACTGCCTTGCGGAAGGGGTGGCCAGTATCGAAGACATCGACAAGGCCCTGAAGTTCGGGCTGGGCCATCCCATGGGGCCGTTTGAACTGGGGGATTTCGTTGGCCTCGAAATCGGCCTCGCCGTGGCGGAGACCCTCTGGGAGAACTTCAGGGATCCCAAGTGGCGCCCTTCCCTTCTCTTGAAGAAACTGGTCGCTTCGGGCGATCTCGGCCGCAAGACCGGCAAGGGGTGGTATGACTACACCAGCGGCGAGAAGCAGGTGAGGACGGACATCAATTTTTGACAACCGTTTTAAAAAGGCCTGTTTTAAAAAGGGCTTGTGTTTTTGACGAAATTTTCATAGATATAGATGTATATACAGCGCCAACAAGGAGGATACGAGTGATGGGAGACGGGATATCGGATTACTCCAAGTTTGTCATCGATCTGCGGCGCCAGATGTGGATGGACGGCGTGGAAGAGGATCTCCGCCGCCTCATCTGGCAGATAGGAGTGACGGGGAAGTACATCTCCGCCAAGATCCATGAATCGAATCGGAAGCTGGCCGGTTTCAAGAACCTCTACGGGGAGGAACAGCTCTCGCTCGACCGGAGCGCCGACGAGATCCTCAAAAATCAGCTCCAGTTTTCCGGCTTTGTCCGGGAGTACGCCTCGGAGGAGCAGGACGCGGTGGTTCTGATCGGCAAAGGGCGCGAGAAATACTACGTCACCGCGGACCCGCTGGACGGCTCCTCCCTTGTCGACACCAACCTCTCCATCGGCACCATCATCGGCATCCACAAGGAGTCGATCTTCTCGCGGGGAAGGGACTCGATGGTGGCGGCCCTCTACATCACCTACGGACCGCTCATCACGATGGTCTACTCCGCGGGGAACGGGGCCCACGAGTTTGTCCTGAACCGGGAGGGGGAGTATGTCCTCTCCCAGGAGCACATCGTGCTCGAGGAGCGCGGTTCCCTCTACAGCCCCGGCGGTCTCCGGAAAGACTGGACCGAACAACATCTGAAGTATCTGGAATATCTTGAAGCGCAGGGCTACAAACTGCGCTACAGCGGCGGTTTCGTGCCGGACATCAATCAGGTTCTGATAAAACGCGGCGGGATCTTCACCTATCCCGCCCTGAAGAAGAGTCCGCGGGGCAAGCTCCGGCTCCTGTTCGAACTGCAGCCGATGGCCTTCATCATCGAGCAGGCGGGAGGGATAGCCACGGACGGGGTGGACGAGATCCTCTCGCTCCGGGTCGAGGACCTGGAACAGCGCAGCCCGATCTATATCGGAAGCCGCTTTGAGGTGGAGACGGCCATGGAATTCCTGTCCCAAAATCCATCAACGGCGAAGGGAGCCGGCGCGACCGGGCGCCCATCCGCATCAGGGAGGTAATGCCAATGATCTGCGAAACTACGGACATGCTGAAAAAGGCCCTGGAAGGTATCCTGTCGGCCGGAGAGCGGGAGATCAGGATCCTGGATGAAAAACGGCTCCGCGATTCGCTCGTCGACAATCTCGTCCTGACGGCGGTCTTCTCCCCCGACGAAGCGACACGGGCCGCCGCCCGCTGGGTGATCCGGCGGACCGCGGCGGCGACGGGCATCTCCGTGGGATCGATCCAGGGGCTTTACGAGGCGATGGGTCGGGGGGAGGTTTCCGGGTTCACCGTGCCGGCGATCAACATCCGCGCGCTCACCTACGACACGGCCCAGGCGGTCTTCCGGGCGGCGCTGGCAGCCGATGTCGGAGCGGTGATCTTCGAGATCGCCCGTTCGGAGATCGATTACACACGCCAGCGGCCGGAGGAGTACACCTGCGCGGTGGCCGCGGCGGCTATCAAGACCGGCTACCGGGGACCGCTTTTCCTGCAGGGCGACCACTTCCAGGTGGGAGCGAAGAAGTATGCAAAGGACCCGGAGGGGGAGGTTCGGGCCGTCAAGGACCTGATCTGGGAGGCGATCGACGCGGGATTCTACAACATCGACATCGATACCTCAACCCTCGTCGACCTTGCCGAGCCGACGGTGGCTAAGCAGCAGCGGCTCAATTACACTCTGGCAGCCGAGCTCACGACAATGATTCGGGATCTGGAGCCTGCAGGGGTCACGATTTCCGTTGGCGGGGAGATCGGCGAGGTCGGCGGAAAGAACAGCACCGTGGAAGAGCTGCGCGCCTACATGGACGGCTACCGTGAAACCCTCGAGAAGAGCGGCGGTGGATTGAAGGGGATCAGCAAGATCAGCGTCCAGACGGGGACGACCCACGGCGGGATTCCACTGGCCGACGGGAGCGTCGCCCGCGTCAAACTCGATTTTGCGGTGCTCGAGGAACTCTCCCGGGCGGCAAAGGCTGAATATGGATTGGCCGGCGCGGTTCAGCACGGCGCCTCGACCTTGCCCGACGAGGCCTTCGACCGGTTCCCCGCGGCCGGCACGGCGGAGGTCCACCTCGCCACGGGCTTCCAGAACATCGTCTACGACAGCAAGAACTTTCCGGATGACCTCCGGGCACGGATCTACGACTACCTGAAGCGGGAAGCGGCCTCCGAGCGGAAGGAAGGAGATACGGAGGAGCAGTTCTTCTACAAGACCCGGAAGAAGGGAACCGGCGCCTTCAAGAAGGAGCTGTGGGAGCTTCCGAAGAAGGTGCGGACCGCCCTCGGCGGGGAGCTGGAGGCGCAGTTCGCCCTCCTCTTCCGGAAGCTCAATGTGGGAGGAACGCTCGCGACGGTGAACCGTTTCGTGCCGCCCGTGGATGTCCCGCTGAAGCCTCCGGCCGGTCTGCTGTAACCGGGGCCAGGCACATGATCGACCGCAACAAATCCCGGGGTCCCCTGCGGAGTTCTCTCGTCACCCAGGGAATCGACCGCGCCACCCACCGCTCCCTCTTCTATTCCATGGGCCTCTGCCGGGAGGACCTGGACAAACCCCTGGTGGCAGTCGTCAACTCCTTCAACGAGCTGATGCCCGGCCATGTCCACCTGCAGCCGCTCTGCCAGGCGATCAAGCTGGGGGTGGCCGAGGCGGGGGGGACGCCGCTGGAGTTCCCCTGCATCGCCGTCTGCGACGGGATCGCCACGGGCCACAAAGGGATGAAGATGCCCATGCTCAGCCGCGAGATGATCGCCGATCTGATCGAGCTGATGGTCACGGCACACGGTTTCGACGCCATGGTGCTTTTGACCAACTGCGACAAGGTGACGCCGGGGATGCTGATGGCCGCCGGCAGGCTCAATATCCCCGCCATCGTTGTGAGCGGCGGCCCCATGGAGAGCAGTTCCTTCCAGGGGGAAGAGGATCTGCTACACCGACCTGATCGAGGCGGAAGGGAGGGTGATCCGGGGCGAGATGAGCGAGGCGGAGCTGGCCGCCTTCGAGCACGCGGCCTGCCCCGGGTCCGGCTCCTGCGCCATGATGGGGACGGCCAACACCATGAACATGCTGACCGAGGCCATCGGTATGACGCTGACCGACGGGGCCCTTATCCCGGCAACCTACGGGGCCCGCGTCGCCCTGGCCAGGCGTGCGGGGCAGGCGATCATGGAACTCCACAACCGGAACATCCTGCCGCGCGCGATCATGACGCCCGAGGCCTTCGAGAACGCCATCGCCGTCGACATGGCGATCGGGGGGTCCACCAACACCTGCCTCCATCTGCCGGCGATCGCCCGGGAGGTCGGCATCGCGCTTGAGATGGATAAATTCTCGCAGATCGCCGAGCGGACCCCGCACCTGACTCTCCTCAAGCCTGCGGGGAAGTTCTTCGCCGATGACCTGTACGAAGCCGGCGGGATCCCGGCCGTGATGAACGAGATGAACAGCCACGGGCTGATCCATCCCGACTGCCTGACGGCGACCGGAAAAACCATCGCCGAAAACATCGCCGGCCGGAAGATCCTGAACCCCGAGGTGATCCATCCGGTCGAAAACCCGATCTCCCCCCGGGGTGGGCTCGCCATCCTCAAGGGAAACCTCGCCCCCGAAGGCGCCGTCGTCAAGAGCGCCGCCGTCGCGCCGGAGATGCTCGTCCACTCCGGGCCGGCCCGCGTCTTTGAGAAGGAGGAGGATGCCCTGGAGGCTATCTTCGGCGGCCGTATCAGGCCCGGGGACGTGGTTGTCATCCGCTATGAAGGGCCCAAGGGAGGGCCCGGGATGCGCGAGCAGCTCCTGCCCACCTCGGCCATCATCGGCATGGGTCTGGGCAAATCCGTTGCCCTGGTCACCGACGGGCGGTTCTCCGGGGCGACGCAGGGGGCCTGCATCGGCCACGTCTCCCCGGAGGCCTACCTGGGCGGCCCCATTGCCCTCATTGAGGAGGGGGACACGATCCGGATCGATATCCCGGCGCGGAAACTGGAACTGGAAGTCGATTCCAAGGCCCTGGAAAAGCGGAAAAAGGCGTGGCGCCTTCCCGAAAGCACTCAACTGGAAAAGGGCTCGCTCCTGGAACGGTACCGGCGGACGGTGGGATCGGCGATGAAAGGCTCCATCCTGGAGTAGCGGTGACAGTCGGCCCCCTCTCTGTGCGGGGGTGACCTGGAGGTTGGTATTACTCCAGCGACCAAACAAAAAGTGTCATGCCCGCCCCCCGGATCGAGTCCGGGGCAGGCTCTGATCCGGTATCCAGTCTATCACTGGTTCCCGGCTTTCGCCGGGACGACGTCTGGATTCCGCCACGGTTTTCACCGGGGTGACGCCGGAATGGGGACTTTGATATATTTTGTTGCCGGAGTAATAATCATGAGTGTTCGCTCCGTACAGCTGCCTTACGGCCAGACAAGCGTCGCGTTCCGCGTCCCCGAGGCCAATCTCGTGGGGGTCTACTCACCCTGTGACGCGACCCCGGTAAGCGACGTCCGGACGGAGGTCCGGCGTGCATTGGCCGCGCCCATCGGAGCCCTCCCACTAAGGGAACAGGTCCGGGGGAAGAAAAACGTGGTCTTCGTCGCGGATGACAACACTCGACTCACGCCGACGGATATCCTCCTTCCGATTCTCCTTGGCGAGTGCAATGCGGCCGGGGTACCCGATGCAGCGATCAGCGTGATCATCGCGCTCGGAACCCACCGCGTCATGACGGAAGAAGAGATCCGGATCAAGTTCGGCGCCGAGACACTCCGCCGGGTGGCGGTCACGAATCACCCCTACAAGGATAAAGCCGCCCTCGTCGATCTGGGAACGACGAAAAACGGGGGGCGCATCCTGATCAATCGCGCGGTCATCGAGGCTGATTTCAAGATGGGGATCGGCAGCATCGTCCCCCACCACATCCCCGGTTATGCCGGCGGGGCGAAGATCATCCAGCCGGGCGTATCCGGCGAGGAGACCACGGCCTACACCCACTTGCTGTCGGTGCGGGCGCCCCGTTCCTACCTGGGCGTCCTGGAGAACCCCGTCCGCGAGGAACTCGACGCGATGGCCCGCAAGGTCGGGATGAACACGATCCTCAACACCGTCCTCAACCGGCACGGCCAGGTCGTCCAGGCCTTCTTCGGCGACATCGTGGAGGCCTTCCAGGCCGGGGTCGCCAAGTCCCGGGAAGTCTACGATTGTCCGATCCCGGAGGAGGCTGACATTGTCCTTTCCAGCTCCCATCCCTGCGATCTGGAGTTCTGGCAGGCCCATAAAACGCTTTATCCGTCAGACCTGGCGGTGAAGGCGGGGGGAATCGTAATCGTGGTCACCCCCTGTTATGAGGGGGTCGCCCGGACACACTGCAACATGCTGGAGATGACCCCGTACGGCTCCCGGCGGCTTCGGGAGATGGTTTCGACGGGGCAGCTCGACGACGAGGTGGGCGCCGCCCTGGCGATCGCCTGGGCGCAGGTACGAGAGCGGGAAGAGGTCTGGATCGTGTCGGGCGGCATCTGTCCCGAGGAGGCGGCCAAACTGGGATTCCGCCATTTTACCGCAGTACAGGAGGCCCTGGATGCGGCCCTCGCCAAAAAAGGACCCGCCGCCCGGGTGACGGTCCTCACCCATGCGCCGGACATGCTGCCGAGAATCACCGGATCCTCTCCGGCGGCAGGGCGTTGCGTATCGCAGTTCCCCTGAAAGGGAATCATCCGTGTCATCTTAACGGCTTCGGCTGTCGCTCAGGACGAAATCCCCCATGCCGGAGACAGCCGCAAGAAGCCGGCTGAGCTTTTTAATGGTCGGGACCGTCCGTCCCTGCTCGTAGAGGGCGTAGCGGGCTCCTTATCTTACTTGCATACATTCCTTTCAACGGTCACATGGACTAACTCAGGAAATACATTCAATCTTTTCTTATACTCTTCAATGGTATATTGTCTTCCCGTGACTAATGAAACGATGCAGGCATATTGATTTTGCGCCACTTTCCACAGATGTAAATCGCTGATTTTTGTATCACTATCAGATTCGATCTTTTCTGTAATCGCATTGACAAGAAGGTAATCCATTTCACGTTCAAGAAGAATGCCGGAAGTGCTCCGGATTAAAGAGGTCGCCCAACTGAGAATTAAGATTGCACCGACCATTCCCATAAATGGGTCTAACCAGTTATAGTTAAAATATTTTGCACCAAGGAGTGCCACGATTGCCAAGACGGACGTTAATGCGTCTGCCACGACATGTAAATATGCAGATTTTAAATTTAAATCATCATGTGTAGTATGGGGATGTGAGTGGTCGTGTTCATGATGATGCTGGTGAGGTTCATGAGCATGGTCTTTAATGTTGAGGATGAAGGCGCATGACAGATTGATGATCAAGCCGATGATCGCAACCAATAAGGCTTGATTATAGTGGATATCAAGCGGCTTGAGGAGTCTTTCCAAGGAAGAAAAAATCATAATGACTCCAACCATTCCCAGTACAATCGCACTGGTGTATGCTCCAAGTATTTCAATTTTCCATGTCCCGAACGTAAAACTCTGATCGGTTGAATACTTTCTGGCTAAGACATATGCCAGCAGAGAGATTCCCAACGCAAAGGCATGGGTGCCCATGTGCCATCCATCAGCGAGTAATGCCATTGAATTTGATACCCAGCCGACAAGAATCTCGGCAATCATCATCACAAATGTAATGATAACAACTATGAGGGTCCTTTTTTCTATCGCCTTCTTCTCGACGTTGAATGTGTGTTGATGTTGCCACGATGTAATGTGTTGGTGATGCATTATTTTGTTTCTCCATTATTTTTTGATGAGAGCGTGCTTCTGCAAGATATTGATATTCTATGGCGGCTTGTGAGTCAACGAAATAATGACCACGAGGATGGTGCGAATGGAAGATGATCCGGTTCGGGCGGTTCCTATAGACGGACGAAAGAGAGACCAAAAAGGGAATATCCTGCCTTATGAGCGAGAAAATTCATGAATGAGAAAATTCGTTGACTTTCTGCAGAATGTATTCTACAGGTCCACCCACTAAAGGGGAGTAGCTGTTCGGGCAGGGTCAACATGCTGGCGCCCGGCGCCTGGCCTTGCCGTTGGATAAATACCAATTAGCGAGAGCTTTAGTATGATGCCGTTCATACTCAAGATCTCGCTTTTTTTTGTGTGCAAGGAGTCATCCATGACGGCTTATTTACTGTCTATGTCCTTTGTCGTCCTCGCGGAGATGGGGGACAAGACCCAGCTTTTGGCCATGGCTTTTGCGACGCGGTACAAGGCAACCATCGTTTTATGGGCGGTCTTCTGGGCCACCCTCTTTAATCACCTGCTTGCCGTGGTCGTCGGGAATTATCTCACCCATTTCGTTCCCATTCAATACATCCAGATTGCCGCCGCCGTCTCTTTTATCCTCTTCGGGCTCTGGACGATTCGGGGCGATGAACTGAATAATGAAGACAAACGGTTTTCCTTCAGCCCTTTCTGGACTGTGGCGATCGCTTTTTTCATCGCCGAGATGGGCGATAAAACCCAGTTGGCAACGGTCGCCCTTGCCGCCAAATACCAGTCCGTCATTCCTGTCTGGCTGGGAACGACAACGGGTATGGTCATTGCCGACGCAATCGGCATTGTCATCGGAATCATCATCGGGAAAAAGATTCCCGAGCGGGTGGTGAAATGGTTCGCCGCCATTATATTTATATTTTTCGGCCTGATAGGCCTCTATCAGTATTTACCGGGAACGCTTCTGACCCCCGTTAATATTGCGGCCGCCATATTGTTCATCAGCGTGGCTGTTTTCTTTGTCGCCCGCAGGGGGAAAGCGTAAAGAAATTGCGTAAAGAGTGACGCTTTGTGGATGACAGGAAGAGACCCTTGCCTCATCCGGAATGCGCGAAACGGAAAAATGTCACGCCGGATCCAAGCGGGTATCGGATCGATGCCGGAGGTCGGCTTTCGCAGCAACGATTACTTTGGCATATCTGCCGCCGTCACCGTGATCACCTCAGGGGCCCATGAACATCCGGGGCAAAAACGTGCTCAGCCAGGGCACGTAGGTCACGATCACCAGGACCACCAGGGAGACGAGAAACGGCGGCCAGATGGCCTTGCTCAAACGGTCGAGAGATATCCCCGTAATGCCGCAAACCGAGAAGAGCACCGCGCCCACCGGCGGCGTGATCAGCCCTAGGACTAGGTTCAGGCAGATGACGACCCCCATGTGCACCGGATCGATCCCCAGGTGGGCGGCAATGGGTGCCAAGACGGGGGTCACGATCACCAGGGCGGGGGCGGTCTCCATGGGGATACCGAGGAGGAGCAAAAAGATGTTGACGAAAAGCAGGATCATCCAGGGCGAGGTGGTCAGGGCGGAAATCCACTCGATCAAGAGCTGGGGTATCTGATCTACCGCGACTATCCAGGCAAAGGGTTCCGACATCGCAATAAGCAGCATCACCATGCCCGATTCCAGCCCGGCTTTCAGGAGGACGTCGGGAAGGTTTTTGAAATTCAATCTCCGGTAGATAACAACGCCCACGAAGGCCGAATAGACACAGGCGACACCTGCCGCCTCGGTGGGCGTGAACATGCCGCTCAGGATGCCGCCCAGGATCAAGACCGGCATGAACAGGGCGGGAACCGCTTTCCCGGCGGCGATGACGACATCCTTCGCGGGGGCTTTCGCGTCCAAGGGGTAGTTGCGCCTGATGGCCAGGAAGTACATGTATACCATCAGGGCGGCGCCCAGCAGGAGGCCGGGAAACACGCCCCCAATAAACAGCGCGCCGATCGAAACATTGGCCGTGACGCCGTAAATGATAAACGGGATGCTGGGCGGGATGATGGGGCCCATACAGGCGGCCGTGCAAGTCAGCGCGGCGGCCACGTCCTCTTCATATCCGGCCTTCTTCATGGCCGGGATCATCACCATGCCGATGGCCACCGCGGTGGCCACCGCGGCCCCGGAGATCGCTGCGAAGATCGCACAGGCAAGAATCGTGGCATGCCCGAGACCGCCGCGGATGTGCCCCAGAAGCAAGCGGGCGAAGCGTACCATGTCCTCCGTAATCCCCCCCTCGTTCATGAGATTTCCGGCCAGCATGAAGAGCGGAATGGCCAACAGGGGAAAAGTCGCTAAGCCGCCGAAGATGGTTTGAATCAACGTAGTGACGGGCATACTGCTGCTGAGGAGGGCATAGACCAGAGAGCAGCCGCCCAGGGCCACGGTGATGGGTACGGCGACGCACAACAGTCCGACAAAGGTGCCCAGGAATACGGTCATCGGCCTTCTCCTTTCGGATCGAGGCCGAGGAAAATCAGGAATTCCTCCAGCATGAAAAAGAACATGATGAAGAAACCCGTCGGAAGCGCGGCGTAGGGAATGCTCATCACCAGGCCGATGGCCGGTGAGGTCTGGCGAGCATTATAGACGGTCTGGAAGAGGCCGTAACCGAACATGGCTCCGAAGAAAAAGAGCGAGCAGAGATAGCTCGACCACTTCAGAATGGTCACCATGACCGGAGGGACCGACTCCACAACCGACGTCATGCTGATCATGTAGCCTTTTTTGAACCCCACGGCGCCGCCCAGCATCGAGGCCCAAACGAGCGAATAGGTCGAAACCTCGCCGGACCAGATGGTCATTTTCTGGAATACGTAGCGTCCGATAACTTCATAAGGAACGACAATGGCAATGACGACCATAAACAGGATCGTTCCCCAACTTCCCGCCGTCACCAGATATTCGTTGAACCGCTGGAGCGTCCGCATGACGCTTCTCCCGTAACCAATAACAAAAAGGCCGCTCCCTTACAAAAGTTCAGGAGGCGTCCTTCCAGGAACGCACCCCCTTGCATGCAGATCCCGATCGCTGCGGCGTACGCCGCAGCGATCGGGATGAAGCACAAGGAGTCGTATGGACTCTTTTATAGCGACGACAAGATTACTTCGCGTTCATGATGGCTTCGATTTCGGCCTTGCTGAACTGTGCACTGAATTCGCCGTAGACCGGCGCCATCGCCTTCTTGAAGCTTTCGCGGTCCACGTCCCGCGTCACGGTTACCCCTTTTTTAGCCATATCCTGCAGCTTCGCCTCTTCGGCATCGCGGTTGAGCTTGCGCTGGAACTTGGCCACTTCCCGAGCGGTCTTCAGGACCAACTGTTGGTCCTCCTTAGGCATGTCGTTGAAGGCCTTCGGGCTCATCAAAAACGGGGAGGGTGAGTACACATGAGCGCTGAGCGAAAAGTACTTCTGGCCGGCGTCCCACAGCTTGTTGCTGTAATAGACGGCGATCGGGTTTTCCTGGCCGTCAATGACCCTCTGCTGGAGCGCCGTGAATACCTCCCCCCAGGCCATGGGGGTGGGATTCAACCCCGCGGCCTTCCAGGCCGCCAAGTGCACCTTGTTTTCCATGGTCCGGATCTTGAGCCCTTTGCCGTCCTCGACCTTCTTGACCGGCCCTTTGGCGTTGGTCAGGTGGCGGAACCCGTTTTCCCAGAAAGCCAGAGCCTTAATGTTGGCCTTTCCGAAGTCGTTGAGGAGTTTCTGACCGATGGCGCCATCCAGGACCAGGTCCACATGTTTGAAATCTCTGAAAAGAAAAGGGAAATCCAGGATGTTGATAGAGGGGCTGAACCCGCCCAGGGGGCCGGTGGAGGTGACCAGCAGGTCGATCGCCCCCTGCTGGATCCCTTCGGTCATCTCGCGTTCACCCTTACCCAGTTGGTTGCTGGGATAGAGCTTGACCGTGATGCGCCCATTGGTCCTCTCCTTTATCAGGTCGGCGAATTTCTGCGCCCCGACCATGTAGGGGTGATCCATGCTTTGGGTGGACGCCAGCTTCCACGTGGCCTTGTACTCCGCCGCCGCGGCCGGCCCGATCCAGGTAAACGCCAGGACTGCGAAACCCAACAGTAAAACTCTTTTCATAGAGATTCCTCCTCCGTGATTGATTTATATAAGAAACCTGCCCTGTTTATCGGGGTTGAACCATCATACCGATGCAACGCAGTTCCCGCAACGGAGGGGAGTCGATGGGCTTCTCCAGCGCTAAGCGGATGGCCCCGGGGATGTCATGAATGGCCGGGTAATCCTTCCCGACCACCTCACAGGTAATCTGCTCCGCGGGAAGGGAAAACGTCACCTCCCCCTCGCCGTATTTAAGGCGAATGGACCGTGTCTCCAAGCGCTTATCCCCGGGTGGATGGTTACTTCAGTTTGCTCTTAATCTCCTCGAGGACTTCCGGCTCGATGCCGTAGCAGTGCTCCGACGCGGGATAGATCTTGTCTGCCAGATCCTGCTGGTATTCCTGCAGGGCTTTTCGGATGATTTCGTTCAAATTGCAGTACTGTTTGACAAATTTCGCCTTATGTCCCTTGAAGAAACCCAGGGCGTCGTGCACGACCAGGACCTGGCCGTCCGTATAAGGCCCCGCCCCGATGCCGATAATAGGAATCTCGGTCCGCTCCGTAATGATCTGGCCGATCTCGGAAGGGATCGCCTCCAGGAGGATGCTGAAGGCGCCTGCCTCTTCGATGATCCTGGCATCGTTGATCAGCTTGAGGGCGCCGGCGACGTTTCTCCCCTGGGCCTTGAACCCCCCCAGGGCCGATACGGACTGGGGTGTGAGGCCGAGATGCCCCATCACGGCGATCCCGGCGCGGCTGATGGCGCGGACCCGGTCGGCCATCTCCTCGCCGCCCTCCATCTTGACGCCGTCGACGCCGCTCTCCTGGATGAAGCGGCCGGCATTGAGGACGGCCAGTTCATCGGAAGCCTGGTAGGACATGAAGGGCATGTCACCGATGACGAAGCTGTGCGGCGCCCCGCGTTTGACCGCCGCTGAATGAGGTATCATGAGATCCATCGTGACCGGGTTAGTCCCGGAAAAGCCGTAGACGGTCATCCCCAGGGAATCGCCGCAGAGGATGATGTCGACGCCGATCTCGTCCTCGATCGTCGCGATCGGAAAATCATAGGCGGTCAACATGACGATGGGTTTCCCCTGGGCCTTTTTTTCTTTCAGATAGGGGATCGTGACCTTGGTGTGTTCGGCCATTTTCTTCCTCCTTCCTGCACATCATTCCGGGCACGCTGTGTTCCGCGACGGAACGACGAAACACTGCCTGGTCAAATTTGTCTCTATTTCCCTTTTGGGGAGTACTATCCGTTCTAAAACAAGCATGGGAAGGCGTGCAGGTACGCATACACCCGATCACGGAAAAAGGCAATAAGGAATGAAATGGAGACAAAATATCCTTGACAGACAGGGCAGCTTTCCCTATCCTCAGCCCACATAAAAACAAGGTTCGGTCCATTCAGGGGTATCCTAAACATCCGGGGAACAGCATCGTCCATAGAGGCGTATTATATGGAAATCATGGGTTATCGCCGGTCGAACGGCGCCGTTGGCATCCGCAATCATGTCCTCATCCTCCCCGTCGTGGTCTGTGCCAACCGGGTGGCCCGGGGCATCGCCCAGCTGGTGACGGGGACGACCTGGGTCGAGCATCAGCACGGGTGCGGCCAGCTCGGGGTCGACGCGGAACTCTCGAAGCGCGTCCTGGTCGCCCATGGCGCCCATCCCAATGTGTACGGTGCCGTAGTCGTCGGTCTCGGTTGCGAGATGCTGCGGGGTCAGGATATCGCTGCGGAGATCCTGGCCGCCTGTCCCGGTAAACCCGTTCATCTGGTAATCATCCAGGAGGAAGGGGGATCGGTCAAGGCCACGGCGGCGGGAGCGGCGGCCGCGGCGGCAATGGTCGGCGATGCGTCGGGCCTCGACAGGGAGCCGATCGACGCCGGGGAGCTGATCCTGGGACTCGAATGCGGTGGGTCGGACGCCTGCTCCGGGATCTCCGCCAACCCCGCCCTGGGAGTGGCGAGCGACCTCATGATCGAGGCGGGGGGCAGCGTCATCCTCGCCGAAACGACGGAGCTGATCGGCGCCGAGCATCTGGTGGCTGCCCGGGCCGTGAACCCGGAGGTTGCGGCCCGTTGTTACGAGGTGATCCGCTGCTGCGAGGATGAGGTCAAAGCCATGGGGGTGGACATGCGGGGGAGCCAGCCGACCCCCGGCAACATCGAGGGGGGCCTCTCCTCTATCGAGGAAAAATCCCTTGGCTGCGTCCACAAGGCGGGGACGAAACCCCTCCAGGACGTTATCGATTACGCCATGCCGGTGACGAAAAAGGGTCTCGTCTGGATGGATACACCGGGACACGACATCGAACAGATCACCGGTATGGTGGCAGGCGGCTGCCAACTGGTCGCCTTCACCACCGGACGCGGCACCTGCTGCGGCTCGCCTATCGCCCCCACGCTCAAGGTCGCCAGCAACACGGCCATGTACCAGGCCATGCAGGACAACATGGACATGAATGTCGGCACCATCATCACCGGGGACGAGTCCATCCGGGAGGCGGGGAAGCGGCTCTTTGCCGAGATCATCCGGGTCGCGTCGGGCAGGCTCACCAAGACCGAGATCCTGGGATTCAACGATTTTGCCATCAAACGGATCGGGCCGACCATCTGACCGCGGAAAGGAACTGTTCATGGGCACGGGTAAAGCGAAGGCGCTGGTGATAAACGCGGCCGATAACGTGGCCACGGTCCTGGAGGATATCGATCCTCAGACGGAGGTCGCCCTCGCGGTCGGGGACGAAAAGATCGTCATCCGGGTCATGGAAAAGATCCGCTTCGGCCATAAATTCGCGATCCGTGACATCCCCCGGGGCGAGTTCATCATCAAATACGGCGAGCCGATCGGCGTAGCCACCGAGAGCATCGGTCGCCGGCCGGCATGTGCACGTCCACAATCTCGAGAGCACCCGGGGCCGGGGCGACCGGTGAACAACCTGCTCCACAAAACCTTACAGCCTAACGATACAGGACGGCCGGTGTGGCGGAGCTGTTCCCGTCGTCAATGAGGCGTATATCCCTTTCCTTTCGATCCGGACTTCGGAGATTCTCACATCCAGCGTCGGGCAGGCAAGGCTCTTGAACAGGATGATTCCCGGCCGCTTGAATATGGAAAAATCGTGATTATATTGTTTATACAGGAAATCAAAAAGAGAGGCTAACCTTATCATATGGGAAAAAATATAGACATCGATGAGATACAAAAGGATATCAGCGAGTATATCTCCAAGAAGTATGGGATAAAATTCAAGGTTGCGGCTTTCGGGACGGTTCCGGAGACTTCACGGGAAAAGGGTGAAGAGGAAACCAAGGAAAGCGGGGACGCGGTTGCATCCATCCACTTCGACATGAAACCCGGGGAATTGAAGGCGTATCTGGATGAGTACATGGTCAGGCAGGATGATGCGAAGCAGGTCCTTGCCACCAAGATTTGCACCCATTTCAACCGGATCAAGAGATTTGAGCTGAACCGCAGGAAAAAGCGGCCGGAGACCGTTGGCGAGATCAAGAATAACATCATCATGATCGGTCCGACGGGCGTGGGGAAGACGTTCCTGGTCAAGCTCATCGCCAATAAGATCGGCGTCCCCTTCGTCAAGGGCGACGCGACCAAATTCAGCGAAACGGGGTACGTGGGCGGCGACGTGGAGGATCTGGTGCGGGATCTGGTTCATGAGGCCAAGGGGAATATCGAACTCGCCCAGTACGGGATCATCTATCTGGACGAGGTCGACAAGCTGGCCGGATCGCGAAATCTGGTCGGTCCGGATGTCTCCCGCTCGGGCGTTCAGCGCGCCCTGTTGAAGCCCCTGGAGGAAACCGAAGTGGAGCTGAAGGTTCCCCATGACCCGATCTCCCAGATGGAAGCCGTGCAGGAGTACCAGCGGACGGGCAAACGGGAGAGGAAGAAGATCAGCACCAAGCATATCCTATTCATCATGAGCGGGGCGTTCAACGGTCTGGACGAGATTGTCGGCAGGCGGCGCCACCAGAAGGGGATCGGTTTCGGGGCGGAAATGCCGGTCAAGGACGAGCAGGCCGAGCACCTCAAGCACGTGAAGGCGGAGGATCTGATCCAGTACGGGTTCGAGTCGGAATTTGTCGGCCGGCTGCCGGTCGTGACCGTCTTCGAGCATCTGGAGACGGAGGATCTCTACAAGATTCTCAAGAACCCCAAGAGCCCGATCCTCGTCGGAAAGAAACGGGATTTCAAGGCCTACGGCATCGATCTTCAGTTTGAGGACGAGGCGCTCCGCAGGATTGCGGAAAACGCAGCCAAGGAACGGACGGGGGCCCGAGGGCTCGTCAGCGCCGTGGAGCGCGTCCTGATGAAATTCGAACACACGCTCCCCTCGACCGATATCCGCTGCCTCCTGGTTACGCCAGCGATGGTGGACGATCCGGGCGGGGAACTCGACAAGATCCTCGCCCATGGAGATGATCCGGAACGGGAAGCGGCCTTTCGTCGTCTGATGGCGGAGGAGGAGGAGCGCCTGGAAAAGCTGATCGGTCTGAAGATACCCGAATGGGAGACCACGTACGGGATCCCTTTTTCGGATGACAGGGTCAGGCTCATCATCAGGCACGCCATCGATCGGCAGACCGATGTCGAGGTGGCGGTTGAAGAGGTGCAGGCCATCCAGCAGGCGGTTCGGGATTTTGCCGCTCAATTCTCCCTGCGGAACGACTTGGAGGTCTCATTCGCCGACGGCGCCGTGGATGCCCTGGCGGAAAAGGTCTGGAAGGAGCATCAGGAGCCGGCGGATTACCTGAAGACGGCGCTCCATCATTACGGCCATGGACTGAAGCTGATCAGGGAAAAGACGGGGAAACGGCGATTCCTTATCCCCGCCGGGAGCGTGGAGAATCCCGAACACTACTTGAATTGCCTGATTCAGGAGGCCTACCGTCAGGAGTGCTGATACGGCCTCGGAAGGTCGGGTGAAACTGAACGGTGCCTGGGAAGAGTATTCATCTCTTCCCGGGCTTTTTTCGTTGCGGCGATCCTTTCAGATTCCGGGAAGGGAGCTCGCAATGGTGCGATTTCTCCCCCCGCGTTTCGCTTCATACAGGGCTCTGTCGGCATCCAGGATGATGCTTTCCGGTTTCCCCCCTTCCTTCGGCACTGTAGTGGCAACCCCGAAACTGATGGTGATGGTTTCATCGGGACGCTGGCTGCCCCTGTCTTTTGCCGCGTGTTCCATGGAGTTTCTGATCGATTCCGCCAGATTGAAGGCGCTTGCTGCATCGAGGTTGGGAAGAAGCAGGACGAATTCTTCGCCGCCGTATCGAACCGCCAGGTCTCCGGCCCGCCGTGCATGGCGTTTCATCGCGTCGGCAATGTGGCACAAACGCTGGTCGCCGGCTTTATGGCCGAATGAATCGTTGTAATCCTTGAAGTGATCCACATCGGCCATGATGAGGGACAGAGGAATGCGCTGCCGGAGGCATCGGTTCCATTCGCCGCTGAGCGCCTCATCGAATTTTCTCCTGTTTGCAAGGCTCGTGAGTGGGTCGATTCTCGCCATGAGAAGGTCGTTAGTGTTTCGCCTGATGAGCGCAGCCGAGAAAAAGAGAAGGGCGACCAGCAGGGAGAACGGAATCGGCCATTCGCCGAAGGGAGGATAGGGGAGAATCCCGTTGATCCGGAAAAAATCATACACGGAGACGAAGTGTGCGGCCATCCACCCGAATGCGAAATAGCCGGCATTCGAGATGCCTATGCGCCAGAAATAAAAGGAAAGGCAGATCGAGAAAGCAGGATTTATGACAAGCAGGATGAGGGAGATCAGGGTTGTGAACGGGTTGGGGAACAAGGCAAGCAGAACGAACGGAATGCTCAGATATTGGAAAACTGCCATGATCCGGTCGAAGGATTTCGGATGGTTCTTCAGGGAAAGGAATACCCGGAAGAACTTCGCTCCGGTGAAAAAGAGTCCGCCGATGACCAAGAGATTGAGGAGATTGTTGATTCCGACCAACTCGTCCGGTATGAGAAGGCGTATGAAACCACCCCTCACCGCCGTGTGAAGGCCGAAGAAGACGCTGTACAGGGCGAACCAGAGACAGGTTCCTTCATACAAGCAGCCCACGGCAATGAAATACACGAGAACCAGCGCAAGGAATCCGAAAAGAATCCCGTACGCCGTGTAATCGCGCATCGCTTTCAGGGACCGGCCCCGATCGGTTAGAATCCGGATGGGAAGGGTCATCCCGGCCGTGGATTGGACCCGCAGAAAAACCGTGGCCGTCTCGCCGGGACCGATGGAGAGAGGAAACAGGAAATGCCGGTCAGGCACCACATGCGCCGATGCGGGAACACTGTCTCCCGCACGCTCCTCATGGAAGACGCCGCGCGGGCCTTCCGTATAGCAGGTGACCGAATCCGCCACCGGATATTCGAAGGAGACGGTAAAATTTCCGGGAGGTATCCGCCCGATTGGAGAGGGAAAAACGAAGCCATATCGCCGATCCCGTGAACCCGAGGTTGGGAACCTGTTCACGGACGGGGCCGGACCAATCGTTTCGACGGGCGGCATCTTGCACCGTAAGTTTGCGGGTCGGATCCGTAAGGATTTCCAAATGCCCGGATAAATCGTACGAGGGTTTATCTTCGAGGACCAGAACGGCGGGAGGAGCCGCATGCGCGACGCTGAGGGATACAAAGAACAATGCCAGCTGTAACAGGATCCGCTTCCTGGAGGATTCCCGCATCCTTCCGCCTTCCGTTTCGGTTTTTACTGATAAAAAGTTGCTTTTACGCGGGCTGAGGTTACGGAAAGCGTCTCTGTATGTCAAGGAGATTTTATCCCGTGAGATTTTGTCCCGGCGCATCGCGCTGAGACAGGACGGGTGACGGCGGGTGATGAGATTCCCGCGCGGGGATCGACCAATTTGGCGAAGGAGTTGCCGATTTTTCAGTGGATCTTGGCGCCGGTCTTCGGGGGGCGGTCGAAGCCGATGAGGGTGAGCCCCTCTTCGGTGTCGGTGGCCAGGAGCATGCCGCGGGATTCGACGCCCATCAGCTTCGCGGGCTTGAGGTTGGCGACGACGACGATGGTCTTGCCGACGATCTCCTCCGGGGTGTAATCCTTCCCCATCCCGGCGACGATCTGCCGCTCCCCGTCGATTTCGACCGTCAGCTTCAGGAGCTTGTTCGATTTGGGGACCCGCTCGGCGGCGATCACCTTCGCCGCCCGGAGGTCCACCTTCTCGAACTCTTCGTAGGAGATCTCCGGTTTGATCGGCGGAACCTCGGCCTTGACGGCCTCCGGGCCGGCTTCCTCCGTCTTGAGCTCCACCCGGGGGAAGAGTGATTCCCCCCGCTTCAAACCATTTCCGACCTTCAGACCGCCCCAAATCTTGATACTTTCAAAATTCTGGCCGGCGGCGTCGGGAATACCGAGTTGATCCATCATCTTTGCCGCCGAACCCGGCATGAAGGGGGAGATGAGGACCGCCGTGATCCGGAGGGCCTCCAGAAGGTTATAGATGATCGTCTCCAGACGCCCCCGGTTTGCCGGATCCTTCGCCAGGACCCAGGGCTCCCGCTCGACGATGTACTTGTTGGTGACGTTGATGAACTCCCAGATCGCGATCAGCGCCTTGTGGAGGCCGAGTTCCGCGAAGCCCAGTTCCACCTCGGCGACGGTCCGGGCGGCCGTTTCCCCCAGGATGCGGTCCGCATCATCGGGGCGAGTGGGATCCGGGACGCGGCCGTCCGCGTACTTGACGGCCATCGTCATCGTCCGGCTGACGAGGTTGCCGAGATCATTGGCCAGGTCGGAGTTGATCCGCTGGACGAATGCCTCCTCGGAGAAGCTCGAATCGAGGCCGAAGACCATGTCCCTGAGCAGAAAGTACCGGAAGGGATCGAGTCCGTACTTGTCCTTGAGTTCCAGAGGCTTGACGACATTCCCCAGGCTCTTGGACATCTTGCTCTTCTCGACGTTCCAGTAGCCGTGGACGTTGAGATGCCGGTAGGGCTCGATCCCGGCTGCCTTGAGCATCGTGGGCCAGTAAATCCCGTGGGGTTTCAGGATGTCCTTGGCGATCAGATGCTCGGCCACGGGCCAGAAGGTCCGAAAGTTGTCGCTGTCCGGGTACCCGACCGCCGTGACGTAGTTGATCAGGGCGTCGAACCAGACGTAGGTCACGTAGTTTTCGTCGAACGGGAGTGTGATTCCCCAGGTAAGGCGGCTCTTCGGCCGGGAGATGCAGAGATCCTCCAGGGGGTCGCGCAAAAACGCCAGCGCCTCGTTCCGATAGCGCTCCGGACGGATGAAGTCCGGGTTTTCCTCGATGTGGTCGATGAGCCACTTCTGGTATTTGCTCATCCGGAAGAAGTAGTTGCTCTCCTTGCGGTGTTCGGGAACCGTTTCATGCTGGGGGCACTTGCCGTCGAGAAGCTCCTTTTCCATATAGAAGCGTTCGCAGCCGACGCAATAATACCCCTCATATTGACCGAAATAGATATCCCCTGAATCATGGACCTTCTGGAGGATCCGCCGGACCGTTTCGACATGGTTCGGATCGGTCGTCCGGATGAAGTAATCGTTCGTAACCGCGAGCTCCGGCCAGAGATTCCTGAACTGGGCGCTGATCCTGTCCGCGTACTCCTGCGGGGTCACGCCGGCCTTCCGGGCGGCCTCGGCGATCTTGTCGCCGTGCTCGTCCGTTCCGGTCGTGAAGAAGGTCCGGACGCCTTTCAGGCGGTGGTAGCGGGCCAGAACGTCGGCGACGATGGTCGTATAGGCATGCCCGATGTGGGGTGAGGCGTTCACATAGTAGATCGGCGTCGTGATATAAAACGCATTTTCCATCATTCACCTCGTAAGGTTCCGGAAACACTTTTCTTATTTTTGCTTTACCGGGGGTCCGGAAGTTTTTTCGTGAACCTTCCGAAGTCCGCCTCCGGTCTGGTGCGCATTCCTTTGATCGGTACATCGGCAGTCCGTCGTGCGCTGGATCTCATTCACCTTGAAGGTCGCCTCTTTCCCGCTTTCCAAAAAGACGACGACCTCTCCCCGAAGCGCGCTCTGGCGGGTGA
This sequence comes from uncultured delta proteobacterium, assembly GCA_963817385.1. GTDB lineage: Bacteria > Desulfobacterota > Syntrophia > Syntrophales > UBA5619 > JAKAFS01. The sequence continues at coordinate 175,625 of CAWFOM010000031.1, read as the reverse complement.
CTTTACCCCGTCCCTCGGGGGTCTGGACCAGCTTCCCGCATTTCGGCATGTCTTTTTTCATGTCTACATAGCCGTCGTATTCGTAGCCCAGGCAGCACATTAGCCTGCCGCAGAGGCCGGAGATCTTCTCGGGGTTGAGGGACATGTTCTGTTCCTTGGCCATCTTGACCGAAACCCGATCCAGGCTCTGCAGGAGCGTCGCGCAGCAGACTTCCCGTCCGCAGATCCCGAGCCCCTTGATGATGCGTGCTTCCTGCCGCGCGCCGATCTGTCTGAGTTCGATGCGGGTCCGGAACTTCTGAACGAGATCCTTCACCAGATCCCGGAAGTCCACCCTGCTCTCCGCGGTGAAGTAGAAGACCACCTTTGTCTGATCGAAGAGGCATTCCACATCAATCAACTTCATCGGGAGCTGCCTCTCTGCGATCCGCCGGGTGCAGAACTGCATGGCCTCCCGCTCCATCCTGCGGTTGTTCTCACAAGCGGTCAAGTCCTCATCCGAAGCCATACGAATGACATTCTTGAGATTGGCGGCCAGTTGCTCAGACGGGACGGCCTGAACCTCCTTCACCACCGTGCCGACGGCCGGGCCGTTTTCCGTGCTGACCACGACAAGGTCGTCCTGTTTCAGCGGGAGATCGGCCGCATGGAAGCTGTAAATTTTCCCTTCCTTCTTGAACTTGACACCGACGATATTTTTCAAGGTTCTTCACCTCTTTTGCATATGTTCTTCAAGCGAGCTTAATCACCATGGTCTCCAAAGTCAACGTCTTATTGGCATTCTGATCGATAGCGCTCATGGCTGCCTCCACTGCGGCGAGGTTGTGGATAAGGGTGCGCCCCGACAGACGTTCGGCAACTGCCTGAATGAGGGTGATCCGGTCGCGGAAGATCAGCCCTTCCGAATCCCTCGTCTCCCGGAAGACCATGGCATCCCGGTAGCAAGTCTTCAGGATCTGGAGACTCTCCAGGATCTCTTCCCGCTCCGTCCCAAAACGGCCGGCAAAGGCGAGTCGCTTGAGGGGATCCTCCGGATCGTCCGTCGACAGGTACTCCAGGATTCCGTTTCTCAGGATGAGGTAGTCCTCCCGGTTCATCTCCCGGGCCTTGCCGATACTGCCGCCCGACGAAGCGGCGAGGACCGCCGCGGCGTCCGGGTCGAGTGCATCCTTCTCCCGCAGAAATCGGGCCACCTCCTCCCGCGGCAGGGGGGTGAAACGGAGATGCTGGCAGCGGGAGAGGATGGTGAGGGGGAGGGCATGGGGGCGGGAGGTGGTGAGCAGGAGAATGTTTCCCGCCGACGGTTCCTCCAGGGTCTTCAGGAGGGCGTTGGCCGCCGCGGCGTTCATCCGGTCCGCCTCCGTCAGGATAAAAACCCGCCGCCGCCCCTCCCGGGGCCGGAACTTCATCTGCTCCTGGAGCTCCTTGACCGCTCCGATCTTGATGAACTGGCCTTCCGCCGTGATCGTGATGATGTCCGGATGGGTTTTGCGTTCCGCTTTTCGACAGGAGGCGCAGACATCGCAGGGAGGGGTTTCACTTTCGCAGTTCAAGGCCCTGGCAAAAACGGACGCCAGGGTCTTCTTGCCGATCCCCTCCATCCCGTAGAAGAGATAGGCGTGGGCGATGCGGCTGTTCGCCATGGCGCTCTTCAGAATCGCGATCTGTTTTTCGTGACCATAAATCTCGGCGAACGTCATGAGTGCCTTTGTCCCCCGGGGGAAGGATTCTTCAATAAGCGCCGCCAGATGGCGGCAAACCTCGGCATGGATCGTATCGATGTCCGCCGATCCGTCGATGATCCGGAAACGTTCCGGATCTTCGGCCGCGAGGGTCAGGTATCCCTCCCGGATCCTTCCGTGAAAAGCCCGATCCTCCTGCTCGAATCGGTCTTCGGCCGTTTCCGGTCGGATACCGGCCGTTCTTCTCTTCGCCCTATCGAGTCCCGTCTCGACAGGGGTATCGATAAGCAGCGTCATGTCCGGCATCAGCGAGAGTGCGGAGAAGGCATTCAACGTGCGGATAAACCCAGTGTCGAGACCCCGGCCGAAGCCCTGGTAGGCAATTGTTGCATCCGCAAAGCGGTCGCAGAGAACCCATCGTCCCTCCTTCAGCGCGGGGAGGATGGTCTCCCGAACGTGCTGGGCGCGCGCAGCGGCAAAAAGGAGGAGCTCCGCCTCGGCGCTGATGGCGAAGGAACCGCGGTTCAACAAAATTTCGCGAATCTTCCGGCCGAGTGGCGTCCCGCCCGGTTCGGCGGTCGTGAGGAAAGGGATGCCGCGCTCCTTCAGCCAGAGAGCTGCAAGTCTGATCTGGGTGGTCTTCCCACACCCCTCGATCCCCTCAAAGGTGACAAATCGTCTCATCCTGCCGCCTATTCAATCAAAAAACCCATGCATCGAAAGGATTTTTTAAGAGGGACGATTCAGAGATTTTTTCGGGCACCCTGCCACCTTGAGTGGAGCGCCTGCCGGAAAACAAGTTTGAGCGCGAAGCGCGAGTTGGTTTTCGGCAGCTTTAGCGAGGATGAGCAGGGTCGAAAAAAGATCCTGAGTCCCGGTAAAATCCTTTCGAGGTACCCCAACCACCATAAAACAGAGGGGAAAGCCGCGGCCCGTCTCCGGTACGGCTCTCCCCTTTGCCTGTCAGATAACCGATTTGGTTCTACTTCTCTTCGCCGGGCGTGATCGCCTCGACCGGGCACTGTTCAGCGCAGGTCCCGCAGTCCGTACACAGCTTGGGATCGATGGTATATTTATCTTCCCCTTCGCTGATCGCCTCCGCAGGGCATTCATCCTGACAGGAACCGCAAGCAATACATTCATCCGTAATAATATACGCCATATCGTTTTCTCCTTCTTCTTTTTTTATCGTCCTGACCGGTTCATCCGGTCCGGTTATCTCAAACGGAAACCACGGATTTGACCGCGGGGACCTCCTGTTTGAGGAATTTTTCAATCCCATTTTTGAGTGTCATCTGGGCCATCGGGCAGCCGTGGCAGGCCCCAACCAGTTTCACCTTCACCACCCCATCTTCGCCTACGTCGATCAGCTCCACATCCCCGCCGTCCGCCTGGAGATTGGGCCTGATCTTGTCTATCGCTTTTTGTACGAGTTCCTTCATTTCAAGCATCCGTTTCCCCCTCTTGGTAAGGGTCTGCCCCTAATGCGGCATATAACCGATCATTTCTCGGATAAGATCCCTGCCGACATCGGGGAGATCCGGTTTGATGATCAGGTAATCGCTTGCCCGGTTGTGGACCGCGCTCCAGATGGTCTTGCCGGTCTTGGCCTCGACCATCGTGATCGAGAGGCTCACCTTGCCAACTTTATTATCGTTTTCCGTCGTGTAGTTCCAATAATCGACGCGGACGAGCAAAAGGGCCTCGGCGCGGGTTAGAGCGCCGATTCTGCCGCTCAGGTCCGGGTCGGAGAAACTGACGTTCCTCAGTTTTGCCAGGTACTCCGCGACGGCCTGCCGGAGTTCCGGATCCGTGTCCAGGCGGCGTCTGATCTCTTCTCCCCCGACGATATCGGTGAACCACTTCCGCTCACCAAGGGCTTCGACAAAAATGCGATCGACAATGCCCTTCGCCTCCGGAAAGGCGGTCGTGTCGGCGGGAATCAGAGCGATTCCCCGGGGATGAAACTCCTTTGCCTCCGGCGAGACCTGCGAATAGCGAAGGCCTCCGCACCCCAGGACCCCCAAAAGCAGGAAAGCGAGGATGGCCGTTCCCCCTGTTTTCCTCACTACGGCACCTCCGGTTCAGGCGGTCATGCCTCTGTGTGCAATTAGCCACAGCAGGGCGCTTAGCCCGGCGACGATGTAACTGCTTTCTAAGAGCCCTTCCAGGACGACTCCGGAAAACCCGGACCTTCTATCATAAAGTTTAAAACAAATCCATATATAAAATACTGATGTTAACAGGACAAAACTGAGCGAGGTCGACCACCCGGCCGGTGAGGCCGCCAAAAGCAGGAGAAACAGGAGCGCGGAGACGCATTGGAGGAGGATAAGGGTTTTTTCCCCGCCGATGAGGACAGGGAGGGTCTCCCGGCCGATCAGCCGGTCGCTCTGGATGTCGAGGATGTCCGAGAGCGCCGAGCGGATGAAGACGATGCCGGCGATGAAGAAAAAGGCAACCGCGAGGCCCGGCGTCGGCGCCGGGCCGGTTTCGATCCACGGCAGGAGAGCCGTCACCGCCGCCCAGGCGATGGCGGTGGCGATGTTCTTCGAACCCGGTATATCCTTCAGGCTCTGAAACCGCCATCCGGCCGGCAAGAGACGAGTATTGTAGAGGATGCCGGAGAGCGAGATGACGAACAGCAGGATGAAGGGCGCCGGCCCCGCGACCAGGGAGGCGCTGAGTGCGAGGACCATCGATATGACGGCCAGGGACACATAGATCTTCTCATGGAGGAGGTAGGATTCTTCCCGAAAGGAGCTGATGCTGCTCGTCTTGCGGTTAATGAACCGGTTGAGGACGTGCATGGCGTAGACGTAGAGGGAAGCGGTCAGGATGTGGAGGGGGTTCACCGGCAGCCCCTGGAGGAGCATGGCGACGAGCGAAAGGCAGCCGGCGCCCGCGGCGGAGTAGAGGTCCGTGCGGACGGCAAAGACCCAGATCTTGAAGAGGCGCCGGAGGTACTCTTCCTTTTTCCCTTGGCGGCCGGTCAGATGGTCAACCACCCGATCGATGATCCAGTTGGGGGTCGACGCCCCGGCGGATACCCCGATCCGGCGGTAGGGTTCAATATCGATCGCCGAGAGTTCTTCGGCGGTTTCGATGTGGAAGGCGGGTTTCCCCTGGAGTTTCGCGAGTTCCGCCAGACGCCGGGTGTTGGCGCTGTTTAGGCCGCCGACGATGAAGACGGCGTCCGTTCCCGTGGCGAGCGCCTTGATTTCCGCCTGGCGTTTCTCCGTCGAGTCGCAGATCGTCTCGAAGACGACCGCCTCGGGGAACCGCTCACGGATGCGGCGGACGATGGCCGCGTATTCCTCCAGACTCTGCGTCGTCTGGGCGACGACGCACACCTTCGGGGACTCGGGGAGGCCTGCCACCTCATCGGGGGATCCGATGACGATCCCGCCCTCGCCGGCAAAGCCCAACAGACCGTTTACCTCCGGATGCTCGCGGTCTCCGGCGATCAGGACCGTGAACCCCGCGGCCGCATGTTTCCGGATGATCGCCTGGACATGGGCCACCTTGGGGCAGGTGGCGTCGATGATATGGAACCCCTTTTCCTTGATTTTCCTTCGTTCGGCGGGCGAAATGCCGTGGGCGCGGATGATCATGGCAGCGCCGGGGGGGGCGCAGTCGAACTCGTCAAGGCTCCTGACCGGGACGATGCCCCGCTCCTGAAGGAGCTCAACGGTCTGGGGGTTATGGATAAGGGGGCCATAGGTGTAGATGGTCTCATGACCCTTGTGGCGGGCCATGTCGATGACCATGTCCACGGCCCGCTTCACGCCCATGCAGACCCCGGCGGTCTTCGCCAGCTTTACCCCCATCCCCGTTCTCCCCTTCAGCCGGACCCGCCGCCCGGCGGTTTCCTGAGGCAGATGAAGAACTCCCTGTTTCCCGCCGGCCCCGTGAGGGGGGATTCGCAGCTCCCCATGACCGCAAGCCCGATCTCCCGGCAAAACGCCTCGATCTCCGCGAGAATCCGTCGGTGGAGCTTCGGTTCGCGGACGACGCCGTGGCTGCCGACCTCGCCCTTGTCCACCTCGAACTGCGGCTTGACGAGGGCGATGATGATCGCGCCCTCCCGGATCAGCTTCACGACGGGGGGAATGACGAGCTTCAGCGAGATGAAGGAGACGTCGATCACCGCGAGGTCGATTTCGCCGGTGATGCCCGCGCCGTCGTAATGGCGGATGTTCGTCCGTTCGATGCTGACGACCCGCGGATCCTCCCGGAGCTTCCAGGCGAGCTGACCGTAACCGACGTCGACGGCGGAGACCTTTGCCGCCCCCGCCTGGAGGAGGCAGTCGGTGAAGCCGCCGGTGGAGGCGCCGATGTCGATGGCGTTGAGGCCCGCCACGGAGATCCCGAAGGCGTCGAGGGCGCCCCGGAGCTTGAGGCCGCCCCGGCTTACATACGGGCTCGCCTCGCCCCGGATCCGGATCTGGGCATCGGCGGGGATCGGGGTTCCCGCCTTGTCCGCCGGCCGGTCGCCGACGAGGATCGTCCCCGAGAGAATCAGCGCCTGCGCCTGCTCCCGGCTCTCCGCCAGGCCCCGTTCGACGAGCAGGCTATCCAGTCGGATCTTGGGAATCTTTGCGTTTTTCATCATCCAGCATCTCCCGCACCGCCGCGGCGATCCCCTCCGCATCGATCCCGTAGAGTCGCCGGAGTTCCTTCTGGGTCGCATGCTGGGCGAACTCGTCCGGAATGCCCAGGCGCCGGACGGCGACGCCGGCAAGCCCCCTCTCCGCGAAGAGCTCGAGAATGGCGCTCCCGAAGCCGCCCATCAGGGTGTTCTCCTCGACGGTGATGATCCGCTTGAAATTCATCGCCGTGCTGCAGAGGAGCTCGGTATCGAGCGGCTTTACGAACCGGGCGTTGATGACTCGGATGGGGATCCCTTCGGCCTGCAGGAGTTCGGCGGCGGAGAGGGCCGGATATACGCAGGCGCCGATGGCGACCACGGCCAGCGCCGCGTCCGGCGAATCCCGCAGGATCTCGCCCTTTCCGACGGGAATTGCCCGGGGTTTGTCGTCCAAGGTCGCGCCGACCCCCCTTCCCCGGGGATAGCGCAGGGATACGGGGCGGCCGCAGGTTACGGCGGTCTTCATCATGTGCTGGAGTTCGTTTTCGTCCTTCGGCGCCATGACGACGATGTTCGGGATGGTGCGGAGGAAGGCGAAGTCGAACAGGCCGTGGTGGGTCGGACCGTCCGCCCCCACGAAGCCTCCCCGGTCCATCGCCAGGACCACCGGCAGTTTCTGCAGGCAGACGTCGTGGATGATCTGGTCGTAGGCCCGCTGCATGAAGGTGGAGTAGATCGCCACGATGGGGATGAACCCCTGGGTGGCAAGCCCCGCCGCAAAGGTCACTCCGTGCTGTTCGGCCATCCCCACGTCGTAGAACCGTCCCGGGAATTCACCGGCGAACCGGTCGAGCCCCGTCCCTTCGGACATCGCCGCCGTGATCGCGACGATTCGCGTGTCCTCGCGGGCCAAGGTCACGATCGTCCGGCCGAACACCGAGGTGTAGGAGGCGGGAGGCGGCGAAGAACCGGCGGCGACCGGTTCCCCCGTTTCGATGTCGAACGGGGGGATGCCGTGAAACCGGGAGGGGTCGTCCTCGGCGTATTTATAGCCCTTCCCCTTCTGCGTCACGACGTGGACGAGAACGGGCCCGGAGAGCTGCCGGACGTTTTCCAGGGTCTTGATGAGGTGGTCGAGGCGGTGCCCCTCCAGGGGGCCTACATAGGTGAACCCCAGTTCCTCGAAGATCGCGCCGGGGACGAAGAAGGTCTTGAGCGACTCCTCCACCTGGCGGGAGAACTTGAGCATCTGTTCGCCGATTCCGGGAACCGATTTCAGGAAGGTCTTGACCTCCGTCCTGATCCGGTTCACCGTCTGGCCGGTCATGATCCGGTTGAGATAGGAGGAGAGGGCGCCGACATTCGGGGAGATGCACATCTCGTTGTCGTTCAGGATGATGATCAGGTTCTTGTGGCGGTCTCCGGTCCAGTTGAGCCCCTCGAAGGCCATCCCGGCGGACATCGAACCGTCGCCGATGACGGCGATGATCCGGAAATCCTCCCCCTTCAGGCAGCGCGCCTCGGCCATTCCCGCCGCCGCGGATATGGAGGTCCCGCTGTGCCCCACATCGAAGACGTCGTAGGGGCTCTCCTCCCGCTTCGGGAAGCCGCTGATCCCCCCCTTCTGCCGGAGGGTGTGCGAAGCGCTCCTTCCTGCCGGTGATGATCTTGTGGGCATAGGCCTGGTGTCCCACGTCCCAGACGAGGCGGTCCCGGGGGGTGTCGAATACATAGTGGAGGGCGAGCGTCAGCTCCACCGTCCCCAGGGAGGAGGCCAGGTGACCGCCCTGCCGGGAGACGGTCTCGATCATCATCTCCCGGATCTCCTCCGCGAGACCATTGAGCTCCGCCATGTTGAGACGCCGGATGTCCTTGGGGAAATTGACTCCCGCCAGGATGCTTTGTTGTTTACTGTCAGTCATCGGTTCCTAATCGTGCCCATCCATCTTCCCGGTCCGCCGTTTTGCCGCGACGGCCCGGCTCTTCTCCCGAAGAGCGCATATACGACTATTCTGCTTGCAATTCAAGTTGATTATGATTTCCGCTCCAGGATGTACCGGGCGATCCGGCGGAGCGGCTCCGCCCGGTCGTCGAAAAAGGCCAGCGATGCCAGCGCTTCCCGGATGAGCTCCGCCGCCCGCGCGCGCGACGCCTCCATCCCCAGAAGGGCGGGGAAGGTGACCTTTCCCCGGGCCGCGTCGCTCCCCGTCTCCTTGCCCAAAAGGGTCCGGTCCCCCTCCACGTTGAGGATGTCGTCGGTAATCTGGAAGGCAAGCCCGATCTGCTCGCCGTAGTCCGAAAGCGAGGCGAGTTCCTCTTCGGAGGCGCCGGCCAGGATCGCCCCCGCCCGGAGCGAGACGCGGATCATCGCCCCCGTCTTGAGGCGATGCATCCGCTGGAGGGTCTCCAGATCGGCCTCTTTCCCCTCCGCGCGGATGTCGAGGACCTGGCCTCCGACCATCCCGAAGAAGCCCGCCGCCTCCGCGATCTCGCGGGCGACGTCGAGGAGGCGCTCCGGCGGCATGCCGGGCATCAATTCCCGGCGGGTCATGAGATGGAAGGCCTCCGTCAGGAGGGCGTCGCCGGCGAGGATGGCGATGTCCTCCCCGAAGACCTTGTGCGACGTGGGTCTTCCCCGGCGGTAATCGTCGTTGTCCATTGCGGGGAGATCGTCGTGGATGAGGGAGTAGGTGTGGATGAGCTCGAGCGCGCAGGCGACGGGCAGGATCGGTCCGCACTTCCCCCCGACCGCCTCCGCGGCGGCCAGGCAGAGGATCGGCCGGAGCCGCTTTCCCCCCGCCAGGAGGCTGTAGCGGACGGCCTGGAAGATCACCGGCGGATAGTTCTCCTCGCCGGGGATATAGCCGGCCAGGGCCTGATCGATCAGCGTCTTTTGGCCGGCGAGGTATTCCTTCAGCAGGCGGCCGTCATTCCGATTCACGTTCTTCCTCCGCAAACGGTTTGGGGACGAGCTCGCCCTCCTGCCGAAGGAGGATCTCGACGCGCCGGTCGGCCTCGTCGAGTTTCTTCGCACAGAGCCGGGAGAGCCTGATCCCTTCCTCGAAGGCCTTGAGGGATTCCTCCAGGGTCATCTCTCCCGCCTCCATCTTCTTGACGATCTCCTCCAGCCTTTCCAGTGCCTCTTCAAATTTTTCCTTAGCCATCGCATTGCTCCTTGAATGTTTCGGTGATAACGGCTTGCAGGCTGCCCGCGGCGAGGCGGACATCGATCCTCTCCCCGGTGTGGACGTCCACTGCCTGCCGGAGGATGCGGCCGTCCGGGAGCCGCCGCGTGATGCTGTAGCCCCGGTTGAGGACGGCAAGCGGACTCAGGGAATCGATCAGGGCCATCGCGGAGGCCAGCCGGTTCGACCGCTGTCCGGCTTGCCTCTCCCAGGCCGTCCGGAGATCCTTGGTAAGCATTTCAAAGAACAGTTGCCACTCGGCGATCCGCGACCGGGGATTTTTGTGTTCCAGGCGGACGGCCAGGTTGATCCACTTCTGACGGCGTACCGCCCGCAGGTGATCGAGGGAGATCCGCATGCGCTCCACCGCGTCATCCAGGGCGATCCGGATGTCGGCGAAACGCCGCTTCGGGTCGCGGAGGCGTCCCGCGAGTTCCGCCACGCGCTGCCGGAGCCGCTCCGTTTCCCGCCGTCGCTGGCGGATCATGCGGAGGTGGAGCGTCTCCACCGTCTCCATGAGCTCTGCGCGGAGCGGCACGGCCAGTTCTGCCGCCGCCGAGGGGGTCGCCGCGCGGAGGTCGGCGATGAAATCGGCGATGGTGAAGTCCGTCTCATGGCCCACCGCCGAGATGACGGGCACCCGTGAGCGGGCGATCGCCCGGGCCACCCCTTCGTCGTTGAAGGCGGCAAGGTCTTCCAGAGAGCCGCCGCCCCGGGCGAGGATGATCACCTCGATGCCGGGGGCGAGCTGGAGGTCGCCGAGGGCCCGGATGATCTCCGCCGGCGCCTCGGTCCCCTGGACGCGGACCGGGGCGATCAGGATATTCACCGACGGGAAACGGCGGCGGGTGACGGTCAGGATGTCCCGGATCACGGCGCCGGTCGGCGAGGTGATGACGCCGATCCCCGCCGGCAGGAAGGGGAGGGATTTCTTGCGGTTCGCATCGAAGAGCCCCTCGGCCTCGAGGCGGGCCTTGAGCTGTTCGAAGGCCTTCTGGAGGGCCCCCAGACCCTTCGGCTCCACCGTGTCGATGATGAGCTGGTAGTCGCCGCGGGGGGGATAGACGGTGAGGCGAGCCCGGCAGACGATGCTCATCCCCTCCTCCAGCGCGAAGCCGACGGGCCGGTTCCAACCCCGCTGCGCATAGGGGTTCCGGAAGATCACCGCCCGGATCTGGCTTTTGGCATCCTTGAGAGTGAAGTAGATGTGGCCTGAGGCCGGCCGGCGCAGGTTCGAAACCTCTCCCTCCACCCAGACAAGGGCGAACCCCTCTTCAAGGAGCGCCTTGATCCGGTCGGTGAGCGCTGAAACGCTCAGGATATCTCTCATGTTTCCCCTATCCATGGCGGGGAAGTATCAGATATCCGTCGTTGTGACAAGGCCGATTTTTTCGGGAAGAATCACGTCACCCCGCCCTACCCGGTTATTGCCGCCGGAGCCGGAGAGAGCGATTGACTTTTACCCGCCGCCCCTTTTATAATGGCCTCCGGCCGAGGGGCCGCTGCGCCGGGGGAGTGGAGGGGATGCAGCGGCAGCACAATAACCAATAACAGGGGAGGTTATGAAAAAGAAAGAGTATTTGAAGACGCCGGTCCGGCATATCGACATGACCTCGTTCGACGCCACGCCGATCATCGAGCAGATGCGCGGGATGTCCTTCACCGCCCGCGATCTGGCGGCGGCCGCCGACATCTACGACCGGATGCTCGCCGATAAGAAATGCGCCGTCATCCTGACGATCGCCGGAAGCACCAGCGCCGCCGGCTGCATGCAGATCTATGTGGAGATGGTGAAGAACAACATGGTTGACGCCATCGTCGCCACGGGGGCGACGATCGTGGATATGGATTTCTTCGAGGCACTTGGTTTCAAACACTACCAGGGGACGCCCTTCGTGGATGACCGGGTTCTCCGGAAGCTCTATATCGACCGGATCTACGACACCTTCATCGACGAGGAGAGTCTCCAGGCGTGTGACAAGGCCGTCCAGGCGATCGCCGACGACCTCCCTCCCCGCCCCTATTCCTCGCGGGAGTTCATCCGGGAGATGGGGCGCCACCTCACCGAACACGCCGTGAAGAAGGATTCCCTCGTCCAGGCGGCCTTCGAGCACGACGTCCCGATCTTCTGCCCCGCCTTCTCGGACAGCAGCGCCGGATTCGGCCTCGTCCTCCATCAGGTGAAGCACCCGAAGGCGCATCTCTCCATCGACTCGGTAAAGGATTTCCGCGAGCTTACCGAGGTCAAGATCAAGGCGGGAACGACGGGCCTGCTGATGATCGGCGGCGGCGTGCCGAAGAACTTCGCCCAGGACACGGTCGTCTGCGCCGAGATCCTGGGGAAGGATGTCCCGATGCACAAATACGCCGTCCAGATCACCGTGGCCGACGTCCGCGACGGGGCGTGCTCCAGCTCGACCCTGAAGGAGGCCAACTCCTGGGGGAAGGTGGATTGCAGCTGCGAGCAGATGGTCTACGCAGAGGCCACCTCGGTCCTGCCGCTTTTGGCGAGCTACGCCTGGCACCGGGGGGCCTGGAAGAAGCGGAAGTCCCGGCGGTTTGCAAAGATCTTCAAGGATTGAACACCCGTTTGCCGTTCAATACGAGGGCATGATTTGGCGTGTCAACCATCGCCGGGGCGGCCCGGGGAGCTGCGTGTGTGGTGTAAAACAGGAATAAACGCGAAGGGGACAGGCGCTGACCAACCGCGCCTGTCCCCTTTTTCCCTTTTTGGTGGAGATGAGGGGGATCGAACCCCTGGCCTCGGCGTTGCGAACGCCGCGCTCTCCCAGCTGAGCTACATCCCCAATTTTTTTATAGAAGTGGCGTGGTAACGAAGTCCGCCCTCAATTTCGCGCGGGAGCATATATGATTCTCCGGGAGGCTGTCAAGAAATAGTTGCTCTTCGGAGCGCCGCACAAAAATGGCCGGGAAGACAGCGGGCCAGGTCGGATCGGATCCGCGAAGAGATGGCGATTCCCCTTGAAAGTTTGTCGTGAGAGAGTTAATGATAGCGGCGCTGAGGACCGCTTTGACGATGGAACGGTATCAATTGGAAGATATGGAGGTCATCTTCGACTGTGCGGGTCGGGATGACTGGGGGAAGTTCAGCTTCCCCGTCTGGTACGGTATCCCCGTCAAGATAAATTGGCGGGGGTACAAGTATGATTTTAATCTCCGAGGCGGATTGAAAAAGGTTGCGGGCAAGCCTTCCGTGTGGCCCGATCCCCAGGAGGTGCTGAAAAGGACCGACGGAAACGATCTTATCTATTACGGTACCTATGGTTACGAATCCAGTTACGATCTGGTCAAGAACTACTATGTACCGTTCAACGGCAGGTATGATTGCGATATTTTCACGGGGAAACCCCTGGAAGGCCGTCATGTCCGGCAGGCGCTTAGCGCCTTTGACGGACTGGTGGAAGACGCGGGCAGGCTTGCTGAATCTGCCGCTTGCGACAGGCCGCGGGATTTCCTCCGGAAGATTGCAACCAGGGGCAGGGAAGCGCTGGCGGGAGAGGCAGAGACGCTTCACCGCATTATCGGGGCGAACCTGCCGGTGCTGCCGCCCGACACCATTGATGTCGATTATGAAGTCATTCCCCTGATGGTAGCCGAAGGGTGCCGGTACAATTGCCGTTTTTGCCGTTTTAAAACGGCAGGCGCCTTTCGGGTGCGGAGCCGGCGGAACATTGCCGCACAGCTACGGGCACTGAAAGATTTTTATGGCGCCGATCTGGTCAATTACAACTCGTTGGTGCTGGGACAAAACGACGCCCTGGCGGCGGGTGCGGATATCCTCGTCGGCGCGGCCGGTATGGCCTACGATCTCCTGAACCTATCCGCATCTTTTCATCGGGGAAAACCCAATCTCTTCCTCTTCGGGAGCGTGGATTCGCTTCTTGGGGCGGATAATGCCTTTTTTGATCGATTGGACCGTTTGCCCTATCTTACTTCGATCAATATCGGTCTGGAGTCACCCGATCAGGAAACACTGGACAGGTTGGGCAAGCCGTTGCAGGCAGAGAGCGTGAAGGGGGCATTTCGAAAAATGCAGGAAGTAAATCGAGGCTGGTCCAACATTACGGTAACCTGCAATTGTGTGTTGGGTGCTGATCTCCCTTCCCGGAATGTGGAGGCGATCAAAACGCTGCTCGCGGAAGAGACGACGGCGAGAGCCAAAGGGGTTGTCTACCTCTCTCCGCTGCTCGGAGCTTCGCAGCGAAGGCAGACTTTGCATGAGTTCGGGGAGATTAAGATGGTCTCCCCGCTTCCCGTCTTTATTTACCTGGCGCAGATGCTGTGATGATCATTTAGCGATGGCGAAGATCGGTAAGGAAGTGAAATGGTAAAGCCCGCGAAAGATTTCCTGGACATCAGCGTGATTGTCAGACCGCAAGAGAGCGGGGATTAATCTTCTCAACCCTTTCTATTGTGCAATCTGACCCGCGCCTCTTATTCTCATACATGGCAGAATCCGCAATGGATATGAGCTTGTCCAGAGAAACAGGATTGTGCGGATCGTAGTACGCCACACCGATACACAGGGAAATCCGATATTCCCTGTTTGCGGAAGCATTACGCTGTTCAATCTGGCGTTGCAAGCGCAGCTTTACATTACTTGCGTATGTCGTAGGGGTTTCGGAGACCAGAAGGGCAAATTCATCGCCGCCAATGCGGGCAATGATATCGGATTCCCGAAAGACCTCCTTGAGAATCGTTGCCGCCTCAATAAGTGCCTCATCCCCTTTCTGATGGCCCCATGTATCGTTGATGAGTTTCAGACCATCCAGATCGGCATAGATGAAAAGCACGCCTTTTTTTGTCCTTTCCGCTCTCTTTAACTCCTGCTCTGCCAACGTAAGAAACCCCCTCCTGTTATAAATACCGGTAAGTTCATCGGTATTCGACAGGGTGCGAATCTCTTCTTCGTAATGCTTTCGCATGGTGACGTCCCAGGCCATACCGGACATCCGGACGGCCTCGCCTGCTTCGTCATAAAAACCTCGACCCTTCGAGGCAATCCAATGTACTGTGCCATCCGGCCATAAAACCCGCATTTCCACATCATAATCCGTTTTTTGTTCCAGGGCCTGTTTCATGGCATAAACGATCCTATCGCGATCATCGGGGTGGATGGTGTTCAAGAACAACGGGTAGTTCATCGCCGCCTCCGGGCTTGATGCCGTAAAGAGATTTGCATTTTTCCGACCAGATCAGCTCATCGGCGATGATGTCCCAGTCCCAGGTTCCCTGCGCGGCCGCATCCAGGGCCAATCGCAGTTTTTCTTCACTTTGTCGGAGCAGGTCTTCCGCCTGCTTGCGCTTAGTGATTTCGGTCGCGACGAAGAGTTCCTTGTCATCGGCGCCGTCTTCATCCAGGAGAGGAACCTTAACCGTGGCAAACCAATGAAACTGTCGGTCAATGCCCGCGATTTTGGCCTCTGCGCGCACCTCAGATCCGTCTTCACTGACCTGGCGATCCTTTTGAGGAAGGTATTGCATCTGTTTTGAAGAGAGCATGAAATCGAACTCATGGTCCGTTTTCCCCACCATCTCCTCTACCGTTGTGCCGAAGAATCGGGCCATCGCTTTGTTGACGAGGAGGTAATGCCCCTTCGAATCCCTTACAAAGATCGTACTGGGAACCGTGTCAATCACCTTTCGGAGAAATGACCGCTCATTCTGCAACGTCTCCTCGGCGCGCCTGCGCTCTAAGATCTCTTTCTGCAATTCCGCTGTGCGTTTTTCAACCATGATTTCCAGTTCATCATGGGCTTTTCTGAGGGCCTCCTCTGCTTCCTTCCGGGACTTTCTCTCGGTGGCTTCCGCGAGGGCTCTCTGGACGGCCGGAACAAGCCGCTGGAGCTTCCCTTTCATGACGTAATCATCGGCCCCTTGGGTGAAGATATCGATTGCCAGCTCCTCTCCAATCGCCCCGGTTACGAGAATGAAAGGAACATCGGGGCATCTTGATTTTGCCGCGAGGAGGGCTAACTCCCCGTCGTACTGGGGAAGATTATAATCGGAAAGGATCAGATCGGGACAATAATTATCCAGTTCATCGAGATACGCCTTTTTTGCTGACACCCTCCTTGAACTAAAGGCAATTCCGGCATATCGTAGTTCTTCTTCAATCAATTCGGCATCGGTTGCCACATCTTCTAATATCAAGACACGAATCGTCTTCTCCATAACGGCCTCAGTTTTTCGGTTTAGCGAAGATTCGTTAGCGAGTTTGAGTTTAATTGTACAATTTACCTATAAATGGGAAAATTGATAATAGCTACGGGGGAATATATAGAGTTCTCTGACAGGTTAAAGCTACTACGCATAAAAAGTATGAAATCGATGCCATGACAATCCCGGCCTATCGGGTGATCATTTTTTCATTGATTCACACGGTAGCACATAGTACGCTTCCACATTGTAACGAGAATTGTTGTCAGGGTAAACAGGTTCCGGCAGGCGGTATCGATGAACGATGATTTGGCGCTCGTATTAAGCGGAGGAGGCGCGCACGCGGCCTACCAGGTGGGTTTTCTACGCTGCCTTGCCGGTTATTTCCCCGACCTCCGCATCCCCATCCTGACGGGCATTTCCGCCGGCGCCATCAATGCCGCGTTCATCGCCAACTATCGGGGTACGTTTGCCGAATCCATCAACGCCCTCAGCTCATTTTGGCAGCGCCTCAGCATCGGCCATGTTTTCAAGGCGGATGCCTGGAGTCTTGCGAAGAACCTTTTGCATTGGGGGGTCCATCTTCTCTCCGGGCGCATCCCCCAGATGCACTCCCAGGGGCTTGTCGATACGTGGCCGCTAAGGCTGCTGCTGGAAGAGGGGTTCGCCGCATCGGACGGCGGGATGGCCGGTATCCGCGAGAACATCCGGCAGCAGAAACTCAAAGCAGTCGCCATCACGGCCACGAACTACGCAACCGGCCAGAGCGTGACGTGGGTCCAGGGAAAGAATTTCGAAATCTGGGAACGGCCCGACCGGCACAGCGTAATGACGGAGATCACGGTGGACCAGATTATGGCTTCCACGGCGCTGCCCATTTTGTTTCCGGCCGTGAAGATCGGGGATTTCTGGTACGGCGACGGTGGCATTCGTCAGTATGCGCCGCTCTCGCCTGCTCTGCATCTTGGGGCAAGGCGGATCCTGGCTGTTTCAACCCGTTACAAACCGTCCCTGGAAGAGGCAAGATCCGCCGCCCACAGGGAATATCCATCCATCGCCCATATCATGGATATCCTCATGAGCGCCGTTTTTGTTGAGCACCTGGACCAGGACGTGCTGGGGCTGGAGCGGGTCAACCGGCTTCTGGAGCGTGAAACGGTGCCGGAAGACTTCAAGCTGCGCCTGGTCCGCGCATTCACACTGCGCCCCTCCCTCAGTTTAAGCAAAATCGCAGGAAAATTCGAACCCGATCTACCTCGGCCGTTCCGTTTCCTGACCCGCCGGTTCGGCACTCACAAAACGGAAAGTTTTGATTGGCTCAGCATGGTCATGTTCGATGCACGGTATATCAAGACTCTGATGGATATCGGGGAGGCCGATGCCAGGGCCCGGGTAGGCGAAATCTCGGCATTGCTGACATGATCGATCGCGATGTTATACATAAAATTTATCTTGACATTATTACCTATTTTGTATAACTTTCTTATGCATTGTAAACAATAGGAATTAATTTTACGAAACAGGCGGGAATCATATATGCGGAAAGACATTACCATTTGTTTCCGGACCATTCAAGAAATTCGGACTGCTCTGGAAACAATCTCCCACAAGACAAAGCGTTCTATGTCTTTGGTCATCGAAGATATCATCACTTCCTACTTGCAGGATAATAACGCCCTGGCGAGCACGGGGAAAGAAAAAAGGCGATTTTTAAGGAAGGGGGTCAACATTCCTGTAGTGGTTCGCGATCCGGACGCCGAAGCCAGCCAATTGCAGGCAGGAACCATCCTGGATATCTCTCTGGGAGGCATGCGGATCTCTTTATCGAATGGTTATGGTGACAAGATTTCTTCTATGGGCGGTCAAGACGACGAGTTTGAGGCTATCTTCACGCTACCCAACGAAAAGAGACCCATCAGTATCAAATGCAGACCCCACCGCGTAATTACCAGCACAGAAGATAATCAGTTAGGGGCCTCTTTTGTTGATTCTGATTTCAGTAGCTACAAGACTTTACAATCTTACCTGATTTAAATCTCTTGATACGGAAAGAAATTTAAAAATTGCTTGACATTTTTCAATGTAATATTATACTATGTAAACAAATATTGGAAGTGTCTGACAGCTCGGAGAAAGGGCCGCACCCCTATTTGATGCGTAAAAGAATTTAGCTATGATGCCTTTTTATAAAAAATATCTAATAACCGTGATGTTTGTTCTTCTCTCCATGGGGATTGCTGATGATATGGCTTTCGTCGTGCCGATCACTATTGATGCCATAGAGAATTCCGGTCAATACCTGAGCGAAGAAGCCTATCCTAGAAGTGTGGATATTGACAATGTACCTCATACGGTTTCAGCTGACACCGCTGACTGGACTTTGAAAAGTGATTTTAGCAGCTTCGCGACCGCAAGAAACATTGCCTACTGGTCTGAAATAGAATCCGCCGGCAACATCCGGTCTTTTGATCAGTTGCTCGGGGATTCTCTGTCGGGTCTCCCCGGGACCTACAGAATAACCCTGCTAGACGGGGCCTTTGAGCGCGATTCCTTCAATTGGAGCAATTGGCAGGACCGGTTGTGGGAAATACACGTTGAAGCGACAAATGATTCCACTGATAATATCTTCGTCGCCTCCCCGAGCGACAGCTCAACTGGCGGTTACGATGCATCGGAAGATGCATTTACAACAGTTAGCGGATATTATTATCATGACCTCGATACGGCGGAAGGCGGATCGTTTAATTTCTCGATTGCGGATCTGAATTCAATGGATAATTTCGGGTATTTAGCCTTTCCGTTTGCAAAGATTCCCAAACCAGCCACGACTGAGTCTGCAAAGATTCCCGAACCGGCCACGACTGAATTTGCAAAGATTCCCGAACCAACCACGATACTGCTTCTTGGCCTCGGTTTGATGGGTATTACGGGAATCAGGCGATTCATAAAGTAAATCCGGATTAATACTAACGGCAGAAAAGCAGGATCGGAAACGATACTGCTTTTTTTTGCAAATCGATACACAATATATTATGTCTCAGCAGCAACGGCGGTGGTCACTTGGTGCCGGCATTAAAATGACAAGGCTACGTGATAGTCCGAGCAACGATCAGTAGGAAGTAATGTCATATATGTAGGCCGCGAGGAAGGCGGAAGCCGTATAATTTTGTCTTTATAGGATGAGTAAGCCTGGGGGTATTGATTTTCAAAATGTTTCAGTGTTTCATCTTCATTAATGCCTACAAAATGATATTTGAACATGATAGATGTCTTGGATTGCATGTTGTCTCTTCGAAGAGATGGCCCTAAGACATTGTCAATCACTACCTTGACGGTACCAAAATAAACCAACTTTCCTTCCGGAACTTCAAACCGAAATATGTTATCGTGATCATATTTCCCCCCAATCATTTTTTGAAGGCGCAGAATATAGGTGCCTGGACGGACAATCTTAAAGAGATAACCTTGGTTCTGTAATTTACTCGCTTTGGTTAAACCGTAACCCATACCTGCAATTTCGATTTGATCTTCTGTTTCGCTGATCTCTTCATATAGGCTGAATTCCCTGAGGCCTGGAACCGTTTCTATATGACCAACGATGATGGACTCAGTCGGATTAACATCTGTAGGAATATTTTTAATATTTCTTGTACATCCGGGTAAGAAAAACGGGATTATTAGAATTAAGTAATATAATCTCTTCATCAGTTTCTCATTTCAGAGAAAACGCGGTTGATTACGACAACAGATTTTCATCATACGGTGTCTGCGTGAGAACTTCATTGCCCTCTTCCGTGATGAGAATGGTATCTTCGATCCGGACACCTCCGCCTCCCGGCGTGCCGGGGATGAAAATTCCGGGTTCCATACTGAAAATCATACCCGGCTGTAACTCCACTTCTTTCTCGCTCCCTATCGCCGCAACCTCTCCCACAATAGGGTAAGTCAATCCCGTAACTCCGATGCTATGCCCCAGCAAACCCAGATAATCACGCCCTTTGAAACCGTGATCAATAACGACTTGCCTCGCCGCATTATTCACATCCGCGTTGGTATTGCCTGGTCTCATTGTTCTATGGATTTCTTTCATCATTCCATATACGGCTTTATAAATCTTCTTCTGTTGCTCGTTCGGCTTGCCAAAAATCACCGTTCGCGTGAAGTCGGAAAAATACCCGTTGAAACAGCCGCCGAGATCCATGAAGACCAACTCTCCCCAGTTGATTTTCCTGTCGGAAGCAAACCGTCGCAGGGGTGCCGTTCCGTCTCCCGAGGTCACGATCAAACTGCACTGGGGTACCTCCATCCCGTTCGAATACAGGGAATGCATCGCCTCCGCCAGTATCTCGCACTCGCGAACGCCTACATCGATTTTTTTCATGGCTCTATCCATGGCAACCACTGCCAGTTGACTCGATGCCCGCATGCACTTTATCTCTTCGCTGTTCTTGACCACCTGGGCATCTAAAACGCAATGGTCCCCGTTGACGAATTCGGCTTTGGGGAACGCCTCCTTAAGCTTCAGCAGGGTCAGCATAGAAACATGATCGATTCCAATCCTGCCTCCTGTAATCCCCAACTCGTCAAACGCGGGGATGAATTTCTTTTTCACCTCCACATCGACGATTCCCGGATCCTCCATGGTAGCGAGAGGCCGAATATTATCCTTCTTCATCCAATACATGGTGTCCCTGCATCTCTCATAACAGCCGCTCGTGGGGAAAAGGATGGGCTCCTTGTCCGCGGCCATGATGCCCGCATTCCGCGTGAGAAAAGAGATGGGCCACCACAACGGCCGGTAACCGGTCATATACCGGATGTTTTCCGCCTTAAAACAGAGCAGCGCATCAAGCTCATGCTTCTTGATTTGTTCGTTCAAACTCTCTGTCCTCGTTTGACGGAGCAGGTCAAAATCTATTCTCTTTGTCCAATCTACCGCAAAGTCCATTTGGTATTCCCTTTCAAATCAAAAACTGCCTGTGGGTATGAGATACGAAACGGTGTAGCCACCATCGATGAGGATTACTCCACGGGCTTGAACTTCTGGATCCTCCGGCCTTCATTGGTCTCGGCAACATAGATGTTCCCCTTGCTGTCGACCGCCAGCGTGTGGCCGTGCGTGAACTGACCCAACTGGTGTCCCGGACGGCCGAACGTCGACAGAATAGCTCCGCTCGCATGATCGAGAATATGAACCTCCTCGTTGCGCCCGTTCATCACATACAGGTACTTCTGTTCCTTATCGGGCGAAAACGCCACCCACCAGGCAGTACCCCGCGGATCGGGCAGGGTGGACGTCCCCGTTCTGACCCAGATGTTTCTTTTAAAATTACCTTCCTTATCGAACACCTGCACCCGATCCCCCTGCCGGTCGGATATATATACCAGGCCGGCGTTGCTGATCGCAACGCCATGAACGACCTTTGCAAAGACGCCGCCCTTACCGTCCCTGATTTCCTCCGTTGTCCCCTGCCGGCCCCACTGCCGCAGGAATTTCCCATTTTTATCCAGCACCACAACGCGGCGGTTGCCATAGCCGTCGGTAACGTAAACGTCATCGTTGGTCGGGTCGATCGTGAGACCTGCCGGGTTGAAAAACTGCGTCTTGTTCGCATTCAAGGCCTTGCCTTTACTAGTCCCGTCCGACGAATCGAAAACACCCCGTTCCCCGATCTGCAGCAGGAGCTTCCCGTCGTGGCTCCACTTCTGGATAATGCCGTCGCCGTTGCCGGTCAACCAGATATTGTTATCGCTATCGGCAGCACAGCTATGGATGGTCCCCGGAACCGTCTCCGACGTCCCCCAGGATTCGACAACGTTGCCGGCAAGGTCAAACATGATCACCGAAGGCGCATTAACGCTGGTCTCCATAACCTCGGCCGATAAATCTCGCCGGTTGGTGACGATGATGTGATCGTGGGCGTCCACGCATACGGTGGAAAGCTGCCCGGTTACCCACCCCTCGGGCAGCGGCTTGGGAAACCACGGGTCCACCTCGAACTTCAAACATGTAGCAGCGGTGATCTTAGAACTTGTCTTTTTCATTTCGCATCCCCCTTGTGACGGCCCGCGGTCGTCCTGTTTTCGCTTCGCTCATACGATTACCCGCATATGTGCAAAACTCGGTTCTAACGGTCGGCTAACTTTGTCGTGTGGCTTCTCAACCCACTGGATTCGCCAAACTTTGCCTGGGGCACGGAGAACGTGCGCTTCTGTGAGGTGAGGCTATAAGAGAAGCGTCCGTATCTGTCAAGAAGATTTTCTCACACCCGAAGGCCGGGTGATGATTTTCTTCTCTTTCGGTAGCAATACGTCCTCCAAGAGTTTTGTTTTGAATGTTATGTGGAGGAATGGGTTCCCCATACCGCTGCTTTCGCTTCCTTACAGGTCCCGATGGCATGTTACATAACCCTCAATACTTCCGGGTTAAAGAGGTGAGAAGGCGCTTTCCCCTGGGAAAAAGCGATGATCTCGTCGACAATTTCATTCGTCATGATTTCGCGTTTTTCCGCCACTGCGCTCCCTAAATGCGGCGTCAGGACGACGTTTGGCATGGCGATCAGTTCTTTGGGTAGCTCGGGATGAGGTTCTCCCTCGAAGACGTCCAGGGCTGCCCCGGCAATCGTTTTCATGCTGAGCGCTTTCACCAGCGCATTTTGATCCACGACCGGACCGCGCGATGTGTTAATCAGAAACGCCGTCGGTTTCATCAACCTCAACTGCTTTTCCCCGATCATATGGTGTGTCGCGGCTGTATAGGGTGGAAGCATGCAGAGGAAATCGGCGTTTCTCAATAGATCTTCAAAGGATAAGAAGGCGGCGTTGAACTTCTCTTCAATATCCGGATGTCGCCTCGTCGAGTAATAATAAATTTTCATATCAAAGCCATAGGCCCTCTTTGCTATCGCCCTGCCGATCTTTCCCATGCCGACTATCCCGAGATTCTTGCTGTTGACCTGCGCACCCAGCAGATACGGGGAATGCGGTCCCGGGAAAACGCCGGAACGAACCAGCCTGTCTCCTTCGAGAATCCTTCTGGCCACCGCCATCAGCAGGGCCCACGTCAGATCGGCTGTCTCGTTCGTGATCGCGCTCCTTCCACCCTGTTGATTCGCACCGCCTCTTCCGATCACCGGGATCTTCAGTTTTGTGGCCGTCGTGATGTCAATCCCCGACGGAGAGGACCCCATGGTTGCTATCATCTTCAACCGGGCATTCGCGCCGATGACATCGGCATCGATCTGATCGCCCAGACGGCAGAACAGATAGTCTTTCCCCGCGATCCCCTGCAGAAGAGAGTCTTTTGTGATCGTTTTCATCGCATCCGGATATATCTCAACCTGCATATACTGAGACAGTTTTTTCAAAGCCGATTCTTCGATCGGCTGGGTAACGAATATGTTCGGTTTCACCGTCCATCCTCCCTGCTAACGATGAATCTCTCTATCCGGGAACAAGGTGAAGGTTCACCGATGCTATTTCAAACCTCTTCGCAGAGGAAGTTTATAAAATTCCCGCAGCGTACGGTATTCGGGCTCATAAGGTTCCTTATAAATGCCGATTCGGCTGACAGGTGCAAGCCCGCCCAGTTTCTGCAGGTCAACCATCAGTTCAACCATCTTGAGTCCGACCTGCATTGCATTGACGACGGGCGCCCCGATATCCGTGATGGGTCCCCCCTCTTTGGTGGAAAAAAGAACCGCTGCAAGCGTGGCGGTAATGACGACGACTTCGGCGCCGTCATGCTCAACGCAGTACCGAGCGACTTCATTGACCTTGTCGACCACCATCTGCTCAGAAGTCTCCTCCTTGCGGAGTTTCCTGCCGGGAATGGAAAGATGCCGAACAGAGGCAAGTTTATGGCCAAATCCGTAAAGCAACGCCAGATTTTCCATCTGGGGCACCGCATAATCGGTGGTCGTGATCACGGAAAACTTATGCCCCATCATACAGGCAACGTGGCCCGCCGCCTCGAAGGTGCTGGTGACCGGGATCTTAACCAGTTCGCGCGCCTCAAACAGGGCGGGATCGGCACCGCAGGCGATGCAGACACCGTCATATCCATCTTCTTCAGCCTTAAGGATCTGTTCGACGGCCTCTACCACCGCTTTTGAGCGAAAATAGTTGTGATGCACATGAGGTATGGGATATGTTTCCGCAATATTCGCGAACGTAATATTGGTATCCGGCCGTGCGACCTGTCGGCACAGTTCCAATTCCTGCGTTTTTGCTGCATACGGTTTGAGGAGAAGAATCTCCATGTTTAGACGTCTCCCTTCTTCTGCATGTTGCTAAATCCATGGATCGGGACGTTTTTTTCAACCAGGCAGCGATTGAGCGTAACAAAACTCCCCGATCTTCTCATCATTGATCTGAAGCTTACCTTCCCGGCAATCAAAAAAAGTGTTGCATTGACTCGCCATCAATCATCAATGCAACACTTGGTGTTTTGTAAGGTGAGCCGTAGATTATTTGAGCACGCCCGACTGACGCAGGAACGCTTCATAAATCACCGCCTGCTCTTTCATGAAGCGTCCAAATTCAGCGGAGGGCATGTAGGCCGGAACCATACCATTCTTTTTGATATAGTTATCATTAAAATCAGGATCTTCCATGACAACCTTGAAAAGGTTTTCCAGGAATTTAACCTGTTCGGCCTTGATTCCTGCCGGGGCAACCCAACCTCGCCAGGTAACAAAGCTGGTATCAAATCCTTTTTCTTTTAACGTTGGCACATTTGCCAAAGCGGGTGCAGCACTTCGCTTCGGAGTCGTGAGAACGAGCGCTTTGAGCTTCCCGCCTTCAAGGCTGGCCATGAAATCGGACGGATTACCCATAGCGAGATCGATTTGACCGCCCAATACATTTCTGTGGATTTCACCGCCCCCGGCGAAAGGAACGAAGCGCAACTTTATGCCGGCGGCCTTTTCAAGGGTCAAAAGCGCCATATGATCCTGCGTGCCGAGCTGACCTCCGCCAACAGTGATGGTGTCCGGTTTTTCCTTGGCGGCCTTTATGACATCCTCCAACTCTTTGTACGGTGATTCCGGCCTGGCTACCAAGGCGCCGGGATCAAAAACCAGATTGGCGATCGGTGTAAAGTTTTTCGTATTGTATCCTCCGCCCAGCATCGGATATGTGAGAAACTGATTTGCCGTGGTGAGGAGGTAATGGGCGTCGCCCTTCTTGCCTTCGGTAAACGTATACGCTTCTTGCGTGCCGCCCCGTCCGCCTTTGTTCAAAATGACAATCGGTTCACTGATCTTTATTTTCTTTTCTATCGCCGCCTGGCAGAATCGGGCCTGGGTGTCGGAACCTCCCCCTACCGTACCGGGTGCAACGAAAATGATCGGTTTCGTCGGGAACTTGGCTTGACCTGCTGCCAATAATTCCGTACTCCCCACCGCCAGCACCAGCACCAAACAAAAACCAATTTTCGCAAACGTCTTGATGGATCTCATCGGCACTCCTCCTCTTGTCTTGTCTGTTAGTTTCTCTTCCTGTTGCTTGTTTCGTTTCACTATCCGTTTGTTAACTTCCCACCTCCTGCCTTGCCATTTCTCTCACCCGGCCGACCCATCGCTCGAATGCGGGCAGCTGCAAGATAATAGAGACAAGCGCTACCAGCAGTAGTATCAACGAGAGGGGTCGGGTAACAAAGATCGACCAATCGCCGCCGGAGATCACCAGTGATCGATGCAGCGCACCCTCCAACTGTTCGGTTAAAACCAACGCCAGGATAATCGGCGCAGGCGGAAAATCAGTTTTCTTCAGAATATAGCCCAACACGCCGAAACCGAACAAAACAGTGACATCACCCAGTGAATTGGCGTCCGCATAAACACCGGCCACGGATATTGCCAAAACTCCGGTCATAATGATGTGGGACGGTATCCGCATGCAACTTACCCATATTCCGATGAGCGGGAAATTCAAGATAAACAGCATCATATTTCCCAGATACATGCTGGCAATCAAGGCCCAGACAACATCAGGACTGTTTTGGAATAAAAGCGGTCCTGGCTGAAGTCCGTGGATGATCATCGCTCCCATCAACACTGCGGCGGTTCCGGACCCGGGGATGCCGAATGTCAGCATCGGAATCAGGGCCCCTGTCGAGGCGGCATTATTGGCCCCTTCGACCGAGGCGATCGCCTCCATTGATCCTTGACCGAACAATTCGGGGTGCTTCGATATCCTTTTTTGAATCCCATAAGCAAAAAAAGATGAAATGGTGGCCCCGGCTCCGGGGAGAACGCCGCCGATGAAGCCCACCAGTGCCCCCATAGGCATTGCCGTTTTGGAATCGATAAAATCCTGCTTCGTGGGGAAGAGGTTGCGCAACCTGAGCGAGACTTTTTTAAAAACAACCTGCCCCGGTTGTTCTATGCTTTCGAACACCTCCGGAAGCGCAAAAAGCCCCATGGCCGCCGCCACAAAACTGACCCCGCCGGCGAGAGGCTCCAGGCCGAAGGTCAATCTGGTCTGAGCAACCATCGGTTCTATGCCGATCGTCGCCAGCACGACCCCGAGTGCGCCCATGGCCAGTCCCTTGAGGATCGAAGTCCCACCCAGGCTGGCAATGATGGTAAAAGCGGCAAAAATGAGGGCGAAGGTCTCCACCGGGCCGAAGGAAAGGGCTATTTTCGACATCGCGGGAGAAAGCGTCATCAACCCTACAACCGCAGCCGTGCCTGCAACGAACGAGGTTATGGCGCTCATACCGAGGGCGGCGCCTGCCCTGCCCTGTTTTGTGAGCTGATATCCTTCAACCGCCGTCATAACGGAAGAGGACTCACCGGGGATATTCAACAGTATTGAAGTGGTTGATCCGCCGTACATGGCTCCGTAATAAACTCCGGAGAGCATGATGATGGCGGTAGCGGGAGACATCTGGAAGGTAAATGGAATCAAAAGAACGGTACCGGACACCGGCCCCAGGCCGGGGAGGACACCCACGAGATTACCAAACAGCACACCGATAAAGAGGTAATACAGATTCGTCCAGGAAAGCGCCGCCTGAAATCCCCCGATCATTAGATTCACTATTTCCATCTGCGATCTCCTAATTCATGCGTATTAACCGAATATCCGGCTCCCCGGCAGCGGAATCTCAAGCCAGTAGATAAATATCGCGAATAACACTCCGCTGATAAGTGCAGCTATCAACAGCAGGCGTGGTTTCAACGGTTCTCCGCTCAGAGCCAAACCGGCTGCGGAAAGGAGAAAGGTATTAATAAAAAAATGGAGTCGCGACAGGAAAATAATATAGAGCAGCAATGCGGCCATGGCTCCGTAGACGCGAAGCTGATTTTGATCAAAAAAGCGAATGCTTGTTGCCGGACGGGTGCCGTTGCGCTTTCGTGAACGGACGGTCCCTACGATCAGCCCCCCGGCGATGAGGGTCATAATCAATCCCGCCCAAAAAGGAAGAAATCCCGGGCCGAGCGAACCGAAACCTGTCTTGTTCGGGATATTATGCGCGCACACCATCCAAAAGATCCCAAAGAGAGCAAGGCCGATTGAGACAATGAGCGTCCCGAGGGTCTTTTCGTTTGGGGGTGCGATCATATCCGCACCGATAGTATCCTTGCTGCGATCGCTGCCGGCCTCGGCCGGTTGCCCTATTGGCGAATCAGATTCTTTCTCCTGGTGTGAACTTTTTAACCCGCTTGAAATATCAGATGTGCTATTGGAAGCCATGTATCCTAATTCCTTTCATGTGGGATTTTACCTCGGGTGTAAATAAAAAGTCCAGTGTGACTGTCCCTTATCATGATTGGTGAGAAAGCAACATAATTTTTTCATGGGCGATGGTTATCCTGGACAGGAATGTCGAGTCGGTGTCCGGCATTCCCGGGAAAGAGATCAGAGCTGCGTAACCTTGCTGATGATCTCCTTCATGATTTCCGTCGTGCCGCCGCCGATGCTCAGGATCCGCGAGTCGCGGTAGAGCCGCTCGACGAGATACTCCCGGGCATAGCCGTAGCCGCCGTGGAGTTGGACGGCGTCGTACACCACCTTGTCGCAGGTCTGGCAGGCGAAGTTTTTCGCCATCGAGACCTCCTTCACGGCATCCTTTCCCGCCTCCATCCGGGCGGCGATCCGGTAGTTGAACTCCCGAGCGACCTCCACGAGCGTCGCCATATCGACGAGCTTGTGGCGGGTCACCTGGAAGCCGGAGAGGGGCCTCCCGAAGGCCTCCCGGCTTTTTGCGTATTTGATCGACTCCTCCAAGGCGAGGGCGGCCACGGCGTGGGCCATGACGGCCAGGGCGAGCCGTTCGTCCTGAAAATTGGCCATGATGCCGGAAAACCCCTGGCCTTCGCCGCCGAGGAGATTCTCCGCGGGGACCCGGCAGTCGACGAAGGAAAGCTCCGCCGTGTCCGAGGCGTTCCACCCCATCTTGCGGATCTTCTTCGCGACGGAAAAACCGGGGGTTGCGCTGTCGATCATCAGCAGGCTGACCCCTTTGTATCCCGCCTCGCCGGTCCTGACGGCCGTGGTGATGAAGTTCGCCCGGCAGCCGCTGGTGATGAAGGTCTTGGCGCCGTTGACGACGTAGTGGTCCCCGTCGCGGAGGGCCCTGGTCCGGATGTTAGCCACGTCGGATCCGGCGTTCGGCTCGGTGATCCCGAGCGCCGAGATCTTCTCTCCTTTCAGCACCGGGACGAGAAAACGGCGCTTCTGCTCCTCCGTCCCCAGGTGGAGGACCGGCGGCATGGCGATGTTGAGGCTGCCGAGGCCGGCGACCAGCCCGACGGAACCGGAACGGATCATCTCCTCGGTATAGACGATCGACATGAACCGGTCGCAGGGGGTGCCGCCGTAGGCCTCGGGGTAGCCGATGCCGAGGAACCCCTCCGTTGCGCACCGTCGATAGAGCTCCACGGGAAAGAGTTCCTCGTCCTCCCAGCGGTCGATGTGGGGGCTGATCTCCTTTTCGACGAATTTCCGGACCGAGGCCCGGAAGATCTGATGTTCCTCGGTAAAATATTCTTCGTACATGTTTCGACTCTTTATACCCGCTCTTTGAACTCCTTCCCCAGAAGGCCTTCGTGCCGAACAAGCAGAATCACGATGATGATCAGAAAAGCCAGGGTATTTTTAAAGGCGATCGAGATATACCCTCCGGCCAGGCTTTCCGCAATACCCAGAATGAGTCCGCCCAGGATCGCCCCGGGCAGGCTCTGCAAACCGCCCAGGATCGCCGCGGAGAAGCCTTTCAGGAACGGCTCCAGCATGAAAAAAGGGTCGAGCAGCAGCGCCGGCGCCAGAAACAGCCCCGCCAGGACGCTCAGGCCGGCGGCCAATCCCCAAGAGAGGGAAAGGATCATGCGGGTCGGTATGCCCAAGGTCTGGGCTGCCGGGAGGTTTTCAGAGGCGGCCCGCATGGCAATGCCCAGGCGGGTTTTCTGCACCAGCAGGTAAAGAAGTCCGCTACCCAATAATCCTATAACAAAGGTCCCGAGGCCTAACTCACTGATCACCAGCCCCTGGAATCTCCATAGCTTCGAGTCCGACAGCGGAAAGGTCAGGATTTTCGTATCGGTTCCCCAGAGGTAGGATATGAGCCCCTGGAGGATAAGGCCCAGCCCCACGGTGAGGATGATCTGGCCGAGGGGGGTGGCATTCCTCCTTTGGGCCGGCACCAGGATGGCGAAATAGAAGAGCATGGCCAGGGCAGAACCGGAAAGGATCGCCAGCGGAAAGGAGATCATCGGCGCCAGATTCATCCCCAGGAGAGTAAATGCGACGAAGGTGCCCGCCGTGGCCATATCCCCATGGGCGAAGTTGAGTATCCGGGTAGAGCGGTAGATCAGGGCCAGCCCCAGGGCCACCAGGGCATAGATGCTTCCCGTGGCCAGCCCGGAAATAACGTACTGCATGAATTGTCGCATTCTTGTCTCCCTTTTTTCATAAGTGACAAAGCGCTGTTTCTTCTCCCGTCAGCGGAAGGGCCAGTTGCGGAAATAAAGGCGTATCTTCAGCCAGCGGCCGGCAATGCCGTGGGGTTCAAAGATCAGGATCACCAGGATGGTGACCCCGAAGATGACCGGGACCAGTTCTTTCATCCCCCCGAACACCTGCGGCACCAGGATGACAAAGGCGGCCCCCATGATGGAGCCCCCGATGGAGGCCAGCCCTCCGATGATAACCGCCACAAAGATGGTGACCGACTCCATGAAGGTGAAGAGATTCGGCTCCAGAAAGCCGATCAGCAGGGCGTAAAGCGCCCCCTGCAGACCCATGTAAAAGGAACTCATGCCGAAGGAAAGGAGTTTGTAACGGGCCAGGTTTACCCCCATGGCCTCGGCGGCGATGTCGTTGTCTCGAATCGCGATGAAGGCCCGTCCAGCATAAGAGGAGATCGTGTTGTAGGAAATCAGCGTAAAAATCAGCGCCAGCAGCTAGTGTAAAGTAGTAGAAGGTCACCTGCTGGGTCAGGCCGAAAAGGGCGGGTAGTTTTTTAACCGTAAGTCCCATTCGGCCGCCGGAAATAACCTCGGAATTAAGCAATATCTGATAGACGGCAATGCCGAAGCCCATGGTGGCAATCGCCAGATAGGGTCCCTTCAGCCGCAGCGAAGGGAATCCCACGATCAGTCCGAAGATGCCGGCCATCATGCCGGCTGCGAGCAGACCCAGCGGCAGCGGAATGCCCAAGGCGGAGGCATGGCCGAAGGTATAGGCGCCGATGGCGAGGAAACCCGCCTGCCCGAAGGAGATCTGCCCCGTATAGCCGATGAGGATGTTCTGACCCTGGACGCCGATGGCATAGATGAAAACGACAGTCGCCATATAGACCAGGTAGTCCATTTTCAACCAGGGAATGACCAGGAGCGCAAGGACGATCAGGCCGATTCCCGTGCCGGTCCATGGTTTCCGAATCAGGCGCAGTTCCTCGCGGTAACTTTCAGTAAGATCCATGAAGCATACACCTCGGTTAATCTGTTGGCTCTTTGTAAAGGGATTCGATCAGCTCCGCATAACGTTTTTCCACAAAACGTCGCTTGACCTTCTTCGTCGGGGTGACGTCGCCGTCCTCTTCATAAAAACGCCTGGGAAGGAGGGCCACCTTCTTGATCGTCTCCACCTGCGCCAACGTTTTGTTGACCTTGAAGACCTCCTGATCGATCAGCTTTTTTATCTCTGCCCTGGTTGTCAAATCCTCAAACGTGGTAAAGGGTATCCGGTGATCCTGGGCATACTTGGTGACATTGTCTTCATCGATCAGGATCAGGGCCACCAGGTATTTTCTCCGCTCACCGATCACCACGGCATCCTGGACATAGGGGCTGAACTTCAGTTTGTTCTCGATGAAGGCGGGGGTAATATTCTTTCCTCCGGCGGTGATGATGATATCCTTCTTCCGGTCCAGGATCTTGAGGAATCCATCTTCCATGGCCCCCACATCACCCGTGTAGAGCCATCCGTCCCGGATGGTCTCCGCGGTCAACTCCGGCTCCTTGAAGTAACCTTGAAACACGCCCGGGCCGCGCGCCAGGATTTCCCCGTCTTCCGCGATTTTTACCTCCACGTTGGGGATCGGTTCACCCACGTATCCCCAGCGGGGGCGATCGAGGCGTTGTACTGCGATGACGCCGGTCGATTCGGTCTGGCCGTAACCCTCCCGCAGCGGGACCCCCAGCGCATTGTAAAACTCGAACAATTCCGGGGCGGCCGGGGCGGCGCCGCATATGGCCCAGCGGATCCGTTCGAACCCCATCTGCCTCTTCAGGTGGTAAAGAACGGCGAAATAGCAGGGCCAGTAAAGGAGCCCCCACAAGAGGCGCGCTCGGGTTTTTTCTTTCGTCCTGATATACGTTACCCCCACCCGGATGCTGAGACGGTAGAGAGCCCTCTTGACCGGAGGGGCGTCGGACATGCGGATTTCAATCGCGGAGGCGAACTTCTCCCACAACCGGGGTACGCTGGCAAAGATGGTGGGGGAAACCTCCCGGAGGTTCTGGGGCAACGTGTCCGGTCCTTCCACGAAGTTAACCTTGCCCCCTGACCAGATGGACTGGAAAAGGGAGATCAGGTTTTCATAGATATGGGACAGCGGCAGATAGGAGACCACCTCGTCCGTTTCGTAGGACGGGTTTGCCTGCACAAAGGATTCCGTCAGCATGATGATATTGCGGTGAGAGATCATGGCCCCTTTGGGACGGCCGGTGGTGCCGGAGGTATAGATGATCATCGCCGTGTCATCCGACCGGACCGAGCCAAGCCGTTCTTCCACACAGCGCGGGTTATTCTTCAGGTACTCCCTGGAATCTTTAAGAAAGTCCTCATAAAAGGCGATCTTCTCCTGCGAAAATCCCCACAGACCCTTATTGTCCCAGACGATGACCTTCCTTAGGTTTACTTCCGGCAGGATCTGGAGGATCTTGTCGACCTGCTCCTCGTTTTCGATGAAGATGACCTTCGACTCGGAATGGCCCACGATATAGGCCACCTCTTCCGGCGCCGAGGTAGTGTAGATGCCGCAGGTCACACCGCCGATGGTCATCACCGCCAGGTCGCAGATCAGCCATTCAGGACGGTTCTCTCCCAGGATGGCGACGCGGTCGCCGTGGCCGACGCCCAAGGATATCAGGCCTGCCGCCACCTCGCGAACCCCAGCGGCATATTCCCGCCAGGAGATGCGGTGCCAGATGCCGAAATCCTTATGCCGCAAGGCGACGCGATCCTTGTGGCGCTCCGCCTGCTCAAAGAAAAGCGTGGGGAAGTTTACCGCTCGCATTACCAGCTCCTTCGTTTCTTGTACAGTCGCCAGCCTTTGGGAGATGCGGTCTCTCCCCCCAGGCCGAGGTAAAGTTCCTGCACATCGGGATTTTCCATCAATTCCTGCGAGGTTCCCTTCAAGACGATCCGCCCGGCCTCCAGGATGTAGCCGTAATGGGCAATCCGGAGCGCCAGCTTCGCATTTTGCTCCACCAGCAGGATCGTCGTTCCCAGCCTGCTGATCTTGACCAGGGCGTCACAGACGTTGCGGGCAATCAGCGGGGCGAGCCCCAGGGAAGGTTCGTCCAGCATGAGGAGCTTCGGCTTGCGAAGGAAGGCCCGGGAAATGGCCAGCATCTGCTGCTCGCCCCCCGAGAGGGTCTCGGCCTGCTGGTTCCGCCTCTCTTTCAGGATGGGAAAGAGATCCAGGACATAGTTCATGTCCGCTTCAATCCCTCGATCGCTTCTGCCCCAGCAGCCCAGTTCCAGGTTTTCCCTCACCGTCAGTTCCCGGAAAAGGCCCCGATCCTCCGGCACATAAACGATACCCAAAGAAGAGATCTTCTCCGGCGAAAGGCGCTGGATGTGGCGACCGTTGAACTCGATCGTCCCTTTTTTCGGCTGATCCTTCAGGAGTCCGGCAATGGTTCTCAGCAGGGTGGTCTTCCCTGCCCCGTTGGGGCCCAGGATGGCGAATATTTCCCCTTCCTTTATTTCCAGAGAGAGTCCATGAAGGGCGTAGATGCGATCAAAGTAGAGTGTTTCAATATTGGCGATCTTCAGAAATGATGTCATTCTTCTCCCACGTAGGCGCGGATAACTTCCGGATTGCGCTGGACCTCCTCCGGCGTTCCCTGGGCGATCTTCTGGCCGTAGTTGAAGGCCGCCATCGAATCGGCCAGACGGGAGGCGATCTTCAGGTCGTGTTCCACCAGGATGATGGTGATCTTGAAGCGGCCCCGGATCTCCGTGATCCGGTACGCCGCCTCTTCCTTTTCCTCGGAGGTTAATCCCGAGATGGGTTCATCCAACAGCAGGAGCTTGGGCTCCAGGGCCAGAGCCCTTCCCAGTTCAATCCTTTTCTGGACGCCGTAGGGGCAATCGGCGACCCGCGACTTGCGGTAAGCCTGTAAATCCAGAAAATCGATAATCTCCTCCACCCGTTCCCGGTGGCGAAGCTCCTCCCCGCGGAGCCTGAGAAAGGCGGCAAAGATGTTCTTCTTCATGTGGACGTGACGCCCCAGCATGAGGTTATCCAGCACGTTCATGTTCATGAAGAGACGGAGATTCTGGAAAGTCCGGGCGATGCCGCGGATCGCGATGGCGTCGGGGGAGAGCCTGAGGAGGCTCTCCCCCCGGTAGACAATGTCGCCCTGGTCGGGGTGGTATATTCCCGTGAGACAGTTGAACAGGGTGGTCTTGCCGGAACCATTCGGGCCGATGATCGAGAGGATCTCGTTGTCGCGGACGGCAAGATCGATGCCGGCCAAGGCCCGTATTCCGCCAAAATCGATGGAGAGGTTTTTTATTTCCAGCAGGCCCATAAGCTTAGAAGAGCGGCTTGTAGATGACATAATCGCTTATGGGGACATGTTTTCCATTTTCCGCGTGGGTAAGCCGGGAGCCGTTCACCCCGTGCCTCCGGTCAGGGCCAAAGGTGACGGGCGCCCCGAGCCCCTCGGGCTTCCAGTTCTTGATCATCTCCATCCCTTTGATCATCGTTTCCGGCGTGAGGTTCCGGCCGGCGTTCTTCAGCCCCTCAACGACATACATCATAGAAACGGCGCCGAAGAGGGCCAGGTACTCCTTGCCGACAATCTTGGGGTCATACTTCTTGAGGATCTCGACCACTTTATCCGCTGCCGGGTCGCCGGGGAGACCGGAATTAGCCGGGGCGGCGGGGTAGACCCCCTCCCAGACATCGGCGCCGGCGATTTTGTACATGATAGGATCCCCGAGGGGGAACGAAGTGAGCACCTTGGGCCGGTAATCCAGCTTGGCCATCTCTTTGAGAATAAGGGGGCCGTGGGTGGGGGTGGCATAAAGCAATAGGATGTCGGCCCCCCCCTCTTTCAATTTCTGGGCGTGGGTCGCCAGGGCCCTTTCGGTCACATCGTAGGGAATGGTTACGCCCAGGGAGGCGCGGCCGGGCAGTTTGGAAAGGGCCAGTTTCGCCCCTTCGACACCCATTTTCCCATAATCATCATTCTGATAGAATAAGGAGATCTTCTTGGCGCCCAGGTTTTTAATGGCGTAATCGGTCAAGTATTCCGCCTCGTCCAGGTAGTCCGGGTAGGAGACGAAAACCCAGCGCAGTTTGTCCTTCGGATACTTTTCAAAGATCCGGACATCGCCGTAGGCCGTAATCAGGGGAACCTTGTTTTCGGCGAAAAAATCCTTCGTGGTGTTGACAATCGCCGTCCCCAGGAGGGCCGCGACGGCAAATACGTTGCCCTTCATTTCCGTAAGGTTGGCAAGGGCGCGGGATGGATTGTAACCGTCATCCCGAAGGATGACATTGATCTTGCGGCCGTGAATCCCGCCCTTGTCGTTGATGTAGTCGGCCCAGGCCTTGGCCGCCACGCCGGTTGTCCCCCAGAGCGCCGCCGGGCCGGAGAGGGGGTTGGTGATCCCGATGGTCACCTCCGTATCGGTGACGCCGGCGACGGAGGCGGCCTGGCTCAGGGCAGGCATCCATAAAGCGACAAGCAACAGCACCCAAATCTTCTTTCCCATAATTCATCCCTCCTTCATTCGTCAGAGTGTCCTAATCGGGGGTAACAAAGAACGATGCCCTTGAAAACGGTTTCACAAGCCAAAACTCCACCGGGGACGATGTAACACTCCGGTGGGAGCTCGCAAAAACTTTCACTGACTGGATGACCGATTGTGCAGAAATATAATAATACAGAAACAAAAACAGACTTTATGAGAAGCCCGTCGGTCAAAACAGATTGAAAAAAATGGATTGGTTCAGCCTATATCCATTGTCTCGGGGGAAAGTCAACATCTTTTTTCCCGGGCCGCGCTGAAGGACTTTCGGGATCCGATTAAAACGACGGCCCATAGGCTGCCTCTGGGCCCGCGTGATTTGACCAGGATCAAGTCGCCGGGCTGTGCGTTGGCAAGGTAGGCCGCAGCGGGGAATGTATGGGTTTCATCGGGGATTGCCGGATGGGAAGGAAGGTATGCGTGGCCTGACAAGAGGTAGCCGGGGGGCGATGCAAGATTTTCAGGCATCTCCCCCCCCGATTATGGTATGGTGGCGACCAAGAAGTTCCCGGTGTGGGCGCCCGTGCGGTAACGTAGGCGGATAGCGGATTGCACGGTCGCCGTACTGCCCGGAGAGACCGGATTTCCACCCCCCATTGTGAGGTAACGAGATGCTTCTGGCCGACACCCTGAGAAAAGCTCACCAGTTCTTCCCCCGCAAGGAGGCTATCGTCTGCGGCGGCAGGCGGTGGACCTATGAGGAATTCACCGGACGCCTGAGCCGCTTCTCCCGGTACCTGCAGAATGCGGGCATTGAAAAGGGCGACCGGGTCGCCATCCTGCACCCGAATTGTCATTACTTTTTGGAGGCGTATTACGCCATCGCCCTGAGGGGAGCGGCGGCTGTTCCCCTCAATTACCGCCTCTCCGCCGGTGAGCTCGCCCTGATCATGAACGACGCCGGCGCCAGGGTTCTGATCGCCGATCCCCGTTTCCGGGAAACGGTCGACCGGATGCGCGCCGATCTTCCGGCCGTGGAAAAGATCGTCTGGACCGGCGATAAACCAGGCAAACGGCCGGATGGGGATCGGGACCTGCGCTATGAAGAAATCATGGCGGGGACGCCGCCGGCACAGATTCCCGACGCCGACGTCGCGGAGGAAGACATCGCACAGATCTACTATACCAGCGGCACCACCGGCCGCCCCAAAGGGGTGATGCTGACGCACAAGAACGTCGCGGTCCACGCCCTGGGAACAATCGCGGAGTTGCACCTCACCGACCGGGACGTCTGGCTCCACGCCGCGCCCCTGTTCCACCTGGCGGATGCCTGGGCGACCTGGGCCGTCACCTGGGTCGGCGGCACGCACGTGCTGGCCGGCGAGTTCGATCCGCCGGCGGTCCTGGCCGCCATGGAGAAGGAGAAAGTCACGCTTACCAACATGATTCCCACCATGCTCAACATGCTGGTGAATCATCCCGGGGTCAAGGACTTCGATTACCGTTCCCTGCGGGTGCTCTTGAGCGGCGGTGCGCCCATCGCCCCGGAGGTGGTCCGCCGGATCGTGGAGACGTTCGGATGCGACTACATACAGACCTACGGGATGACCGAGACCAGCCCCTACCTGACCCTTTCCCTCCTGAAGGAGCATCTGCTGCAGAGATCCCCCGAGGAACAACTGCGCTTCAAGTCCAAGACGGGCCGGGAGTTCATTGCCGTGGAGCTGAAGGTGGTGGCTGACGACGGCCGGGAGATCAGGAGGGATGAAAAGGAGGTCGGGGAGATCATCGTCCGGGGCGATACCGTGACGCCCGGGTACTGGCAACTGCCGGAGGAGACGGCGCGGGCGATAAGAAACGGCTGGCTCTACACGGGTGACATGGCGGTCATGGATGAAGAGAGGTACGTGACGATCGTGGATAGGCGGAAGGATATGATCGTGACCGGCGGGGAAAATGTCTACTCCACCGAGGTGGAAAATGTCCTCTACCTCCACCCGGCCGTCCTGGAGTGCGCCGTCGTCGGGGTTCCCGACGAGAAATGGGGGGAAGCGGTCAAGGGGATCGTGGTCCTGAAACCGGCGTGCGGGGCAACGGAGGAGGAACTGATCGCCTTCTGCAAAGAGCGGATAGCGAGATATAAGTCACCGAAATCAATAGATTTTATTCCTGCACTGCCCAAGACCGGTTCAGGGAAGATCGAGAAGAAGAAACTGCGGGACCGATACTGGCCGGAAGCGGAGAAAAAGGTCCGTTAGCCGTGCAGCCGCAGATGCGCAGAGCGATGTGGAAAGCGATTGAAGCTCTCCGCAGCAAGCTGCGGGGAGTTTTCGATCCTGAAGAGGAACTAACCATTTTGTTTATGCTCGCTTACCCCGCGGCAAGCCGCAGGGAATGCGCTCATGGACGGATTCCATGGTGAGCTTTTCCTTCGGGAAACGCCCCGTTCACCGTCGGCGCAATCGTGGGAAAAAAATGTTGACATATACGGCCGTTCTCCGTATCGTACCCCGCGTACAGCAATGTATTATCAGGAGAAACGGTATCATAGCAGGCGGCGGGTTCCAGACGGACAAATGCACGTCAACAAGGAGGGAAACATGAAGCGCGTTATCGGAAGCATAGCGGTACTGGTGTTTGCGCTGTTTGCGGCCACCGCTCCGGCGCAGGAGAAGATTAATATCTCAATCGGCACCGGCGGCACCGGCGGCGTTTACTACCCGTTGGGAGGCGGCATGGCCAACATCCTGTCCAAGAGCATTCCCGGAATGCAGGCAACGGCGGAGGTGACCGGCGGCTCGGTCGACAACCTGAAACTGATCGGCGGAGGCAAGTCGGAGGTCGGACTTGTGATGGTAGACGCCGCACTCGACGCGCTCAATGGTCAGGATAAGTTCAAGGACGGGAAAATCCCGATTCGCACGCTGATGGTGCTCTATCCGAACCGCATGCACGTGGTGACGATCGAGAGCACCAAGATCAAGAAAATGTCCGATCTCAAGGGCAAGCGCGTGTCGACCGGATCGCCCGGCAGCGCAACCGAGATCATGGCATTCCGCGTGATTGAAGCGGCCGGTCTCGACAAGGACAAGGATCTCAAGCGCGAACGCCTCGGCGTCGCCGAATCGGTCAATGCCGTCAAGGACGGGAAGATCGACGCCTTCTTCTGGGTCGGGGGAATCCCGACGGCCGCCGTCACCGACCTTGGCGCAACCCCGGGAGTCAAGATCCAGATGATCGACCATGCGGAAGTCGCGGACGCGATGAATCGGAAATACGGACCTCTGTACGTCAGGGATGTGATTCCGCCGAAGAGCTATCCGGGGCAGGACACCCCCAACAACGTCGTTACCGTATGGAACATCCTCGTTGCACACGAGAAGATGCCGGAAAAGGTCGCATACGCCATCGTGAAGACGATCTTCGACAAGAAGACCGAAATGGTCGCCGTCCACAAAGAATCGCTGAATTTCGACTACAAGTACCAGACCAACAGCCACTCGCCAATCCCGTACCACCCAGGCGCGATCAAGTATTTCGCGGAGAAGGGGGTCAAGGTCAAATAGGGACGGGCGGCAGAAGCACCCGAACCACGGACTGTTGACGCCACCGCCCCGGCCCTCCGACCAAATGGAGAGGACCGGGGACGGGTGGGACTGTATGGCGGACCCGCCTCGGGTCCGCGCGAGGGAAGCGATATGGCGGAAAATGAAAAACCGGCAGCCGACGAAATCGTCATCAGCGAAGAGGCCCTGAAAAAGGCCGAGGAATTCATCGAAGAGGAAGAGGGAGCAACCAGCAAGTTTACGGGCCGGCTGGCAGCGGGCCTGACCGCCATTGCGGTGATCATGTCGCTGTTTCACCTGTACGCGGCATACTCGATCGTGTCGGCGCAGGTCCTTCGTCCGGTACACGTCGGGTTTACCCTCCTCCTGTCGTTTCTGCTGTTCCCGATCCTTCCCCGCTTCCGCCACCGCATCATGTGGTGGGATGTCGCCGGCGCGCTCCTCGGCGTGGCGATCATCGGCTACATGCTCTACTGGGGCGACGATTTCGGCGATCGCGCGACGTCTCCCATGGTGTGGGATCAGATTCTCGGCGCCGTTCTCATCGTATTGATCCTGGAGGCCGCACGCCGGACCTCGGGCTGGATCATGCCCTTTGTCGTGGTTATGTTCATCGTCTATGCGATGGTGGGCCCGCATCTCCCGGCGCCGTGGACGCACCGCGGCTACGACATCTCGCGGCTCACCGGCCACATGTACATGACCCTCGAGGGGATCTTCGGCGTGGCCGTCGATGTGTCGTCATCCCTTATCATCCTGTTTACGATCTATGGCGCGTTCCTCCAGTTTTCCGGCGCCGGCAAATTTTTCATCGACTTTTCCTTCGCGGCGATGGGGGGCAAACACAGCAGCGCGGGGCGCACCGTGGTGCTTGGCCTCGTTCCTGCTCGGCGGACCGTCCGGTTCCGGGGTTGCAACGACGGTGACACTGGGGTCGGTCGCCTATCCGATGCTCGCCAAGGCAGGGTACGCGAAGGACCCGGCGGGGGGGCTGCTTGCCGCCGGCGGAATCGGCGCAATCCTCTCGCCGCCGGTTCTCGGCGCCGCGGCTTTCCTGATCGCCGAATTCCTCAAGATCTCCTACCTTGATGTCATCCTGATGGCGACGATCCCGACCATCCTGTACTACTTCGGGATCTTTCTGATGGTCGAGATCGATTCGCGCAAATTCGGTACGCATGGAGCGCCGGTAGAGAAGCAACAGAAGCTCTGGGATCTCACCCGTAATTTCGGCTTTCATTTCCTCTCGCTGGTTTCGATCATCTTCTTCATGATGCTCGGCTATTCGCCGATCCTCTCGGTCTTCTGGGCGACCGTGGTCGCGTTCGTGACGAGTTTTCTGCACCGGGATTGCGCGCTCCTTTCCTACGACTTTTTCCGCGGACGCGAGCCGGTCATCAGGGGCTTTTTCCGGTCGAAACTCATCAAAGCCCTCGAAGGCGGCTCGGTCGGCATGCTCAATGTCGCGGCCACCTGTGCCGCCGCGGGGATCATCGTCGGCGTCGTCACGCTTACGGGGCTCGGGCTCAAATTCAGTTCGATCGTTCTCGATTATGCGGATTCGGGAAGCCGTTTCTTTGTTGATCTGTTCGTCGCCTTAGGTGCCGCAAATACCGCTGACCTCCTGCATAGCTTCAAACTCCTGCTCACCGCGATATTCACTTCTCTGATCGTATGGATTGTCGGTCTCGCGGTGCCCGTGACCGCAAGCTACATCATCTGCGCGGTGATCGCCGCACCCGCGTTGATCCTGCTCGGCGTGCCGGACTTTGCCGCGCACATGTTCATCTTCTATTACGCGGTCCTTTCCGAAGTGTCGCCGCCGACCGCGCTCTCCCCGTTCGCCGCTGCCGCGATCACGGGCGGCGATCCCTACAAGACGACGTTGCAGTCCTGGAAGTACACGATGCCGGCGTTCCTGGTGCCGTTCATGTTCGTTCTCGACCCCTCCGGTCAGGGCCTGCTCTTGACCGGTTCGTTCAAGACCCTTGCGAATGCCAACTGGGGGGAAATTGCCGTGGTGAGCATCACCGCGATGATCGGAATCGCCGCGCTTGCGGCGGGCATGCAGAACTGGCTCTTTAAGAAAACGACCCTGTTCGAACGCTGTACGCTGATCCTGGCGGGTCTGCTTCTGGTCTACCCCAAACCCCTGTTCGACTACATCGGAATCGCCCTGTTCGCCCTGGTCATGGGGATGCAGAGGCTGCGGAAAACGTGAGGCGTGAGCAGGTCGGAAGCCGTTATTTCACGGTTTCCGACCTGGTAGACTCTTCCCCTCGAATGGTCGCAGAAGTCGTTTTTCCATCTCAAGGTGTACATCCAGATCCACCGCCGAAAAATACTCGTCGACCGTGGCAAGCCGGTCCTTCATGCCGATGCTGGAACGGTGTTGTTTCAGGTGGTCGAGTGCTTCACGCACGGCGTGTACGACCGCATAGCGGACAACACCGGGATAGGATGCAACCTTGTAACCGGCCGCTTCGAGCACCGAGAGGTCGTTGAGCCAGAGCTTCTTGCCTTCATCCATGTTCGCTTTCAGCGGCACGGGTAGCCCGGCTTTGCCGATCCGCTCGACCTCTTCCGGGGTGCCGAGGACCTCAACATCAAGCATGTCCGCACCGGCTTCCGCATAGAGGAATCCTCGCCGGATGGCCTCATCCAGCCCATGATCCGCAGCCGCATCGGTCCGGGCAACAATCACGAACTCCGGGTCTGTTCGCGCCGTGCAAGCGGCATGGATCTTGGCCGCGTGCTCCTCAGCGGGTATGACCGGGTGCCCCGCCTCGATCAGTCTGCACTTCTTGTAATCGATCTGATCCTCGATGATGATCCCCGCCACCCCCGCCTGCTCCAGCTCACGCACTGTGCGCCAGAGGCCCATGGGGTTGCCGTAACCGGTGTCTACATCAACAAGGACGGGGATGGAAACCGCCGCCGCGATCCGCCGCGCGACGTTGGCCATGTCGCTCAGGTTGAGGTAGCCCATATCGGGTAAGCCGAGGTAGGAGGCCGAAACGGCGTTTCCCGACAATCCGATCATATCGAATCCTGCCTGCTCGACGAGACGGGCGAGCAGGGGATCATGTGCGGAGACCGCCATAGTGCAGCCGGGCCGTGACATGATCTTGCGCAATGCCGTGGTCGGTTTCATA
Source organism: uncultured delta proteobacterium (assembly GCA_963817385.1). Taxonomy (GTDB): domain Bacteria; phylum Desulfobacterota; class Syntrophia; order Syntrophales; family UBA5619; genus JAKAFS01. Next base: position 133,823 of record CAWFOM010000031.1, on the reverse strand, counting down.
CGGATACCTTTCTGGGGCCGGTCATGCAAATAGCTTCGAAACCCAATTCACTGCAGGGGTGAGCAGAAATTTTTCCAGAGGGATGCCGTCCCCGCTGCCGGCAGCTCCGGTGAGAACCTGGATAACCCGGCGTGGTTCTTTCAGCCGCTTGACCAGCGTAAGGTACATGGGGCGACGGTACATCCCGGCGAATCTCCTCAACGGCGTGAACAAGACGGGCTTACAATTTACTCAATACGGTAAGTGATGTTACTCAGCGTATTACCTGTTGTCAATTGCAGTTTAAAACCGTTGCACGCACGGGGTCGGAAAAAGATCCGCGCCTGTCGAGGCTACACCTTGCCGAACCCCACGCCTACAACCCCATGAACCGCGCGGCGATCGTCTTCATGATCTCGTTGGTCCCGGCGAAGATCCGGGTCACCCGGATGTCCCGCCACGCCCGGGCGATCGGGTACTCCTCGCAGTATCCGTAGCCTCCGAAGAGCTGCATGCAGCGGTCCGCGACGCGGGAGGCCATCTCCGTCGTCCAGTACTTCGCCATCGAGACGTCGATGACGATCTGCTTTCCTTCCATGTGGTCCGCGATCAGCTTGTCGATGAAGGTCCGCCCTAGCCTTACCTCGGTCGCCATCTCCACGATCTCGAACTGGGTGTTCTGGAACTTGGAGATCGGCCTCCCGAAAGCGGTCCGCTCCTTGCAGTACTGGATCGTGATTTCAAGCATGTACTCGGCCGCCGCCACGGCGCCGATCGCGCAGACGAGCCGCTCCGGCTGGAGATGCTGCATGAGCTTGATAAAGCCGCTCCCCTTGTCCCCCATCCGGTTCGCCTTCGGGATCCGGCAGTCGGTGAAGTAGAGCTCCGCCGTGTCCTGGCTGTGCCAGCCGACCTTCTTGATCCGCTTCGCCTTGTCGAAGCCGGGGGTGCCCGCCTCGACGAGGAAGAGATCGACGGCGGCATGGGGGGTCTCCACGGAGGGGTCGCGGGCGGCCAGGACCAGGAGATCGCAGTTGATGCCGTTGCTGATGAAGGTCTTCTGGCCGTTGAGGACGATCTCGTCCCCGGACTCGACCGCCGTGGTCTTGATAGCCGCCAGGTCGCTGCCGGTATTGGGCTCGGTCATGGCGATCGCCGTGATGATGTCGCCGGAGATGCAGCCGGGGAGGTATTTGTGCTTCTGCTCCTCGGAGGCGAAGGCGACGATGTAGGGGACGATGATGTCGCTGTGGAGCGGGGCGGCGAGCCCCGAGTGGTTCGTCCGGATCAGCTCCTCCATGACGATGACGGAGTAGAGGAAATCGGCCCCGAGGCCGCCGTACTCCTCGGGGACGCCCATCGCGAGAAAGCCCTGCTCGCCCATCTTCTTCCACGCCTCGCGGGGGACGATTCCCGCCTCCTCCCACTCCTCGACGTGGGGGGTGACCTCCTTGGCGAGGAACCGTTTCAGCGCATCCCGGAATATCCGGTGTTCTTCGGTATATTGCAGTATTTCCATGATCCTTCTCCTCAGTTCTCGTATCTGCCGACGATCGAGATGGCGCAGACGTTCTGGTGCGGGAAGCCGCCCAGGTTGTGGGTCAGGCCGTAGCGGGGGTTTTTGAGCTGCCTTTCCCCGGCCCTTCCCAAAAGCTGGAGGTACATCTCGTAGATCATCCGGAGGCCCGAGGCCCCGATCGGGTGGCCAAAGCACTTGAGCCCCCCGTCCACCTGGGCGGGGATCTTCCCGGTGCGGTCATAGAAGCCGTCGAGGGCGTCCTTCCAGGCATGGCCCCGCTCGGAGATGTGCAGGTCCTCGTAGGTGACCAGCTCCGTGATCGAGAAGCAGTCGTGGAGCTCCATCATGCTGATCTCCTCCCGGGGGTTTTTGATCCCCGCCTCCTCGAACGCCCGCGTGCTGCACTTGCTCGTCGTCACGAAATGCTCTCCGTCCCACTCGTTGAAGCCCCCCTCGTAGCCGCTCGATACCGCAAGCTGGAGCGCCTTGACGGAGACGATATCCGTTTTCCCGAGAGATTTGGCGATCTCGGGCGTCGTCACGATCGCGCAGGCGGACCCGTCGCTCACGCCGCAGCAGTCGAAGAGCCCGAGCGGATGGGCGATGATCGGGGCGGCCATGATCTGCTCGAGGGTGGCGGCCTTCCTCAGGTGCGCCTTGGGGTTGAGCGCGCCGTTGGCGTGGCTCTTCATCGAGACGTGGGCGATCGCCCGCTTGAGATCCTTGTCGGAGACATGGAATTTCGCGGCGTAGGCCGAGGCGAGCTGGGCGAAGAGGCCCGGGGCCGAGGCGTTGGGGAACCACTGCCAGACGAGCGTCCCGAAGCCCGAGCCGGCGTTCGGGAGTCCGCCGTAGCCGGTGTCCTTGAGCTTCTCGACGCCGATGGCGAGGCAGATGTCGTACGCCCCGGAGGCGACCGCATAGACGGCCCCCCGGAAGGCCTCCGTCCCCGTGGCGCAGAAATTTTCCGTCCGGGTGATCGCGATGCGGGGAAGCCGGAGGGTCACGCCGAGAGGCGTCGCGCTTTTCCCCAGGCCAGTCTCATCGATACAGTGGCCGAACCAGGCCGCCTCGATCCGGTCCTTTTCGATCCCAGCGTCGGCGAGGCACTCTTGGAAGGACTCGACCAGAAGCTCCTCGGCCCCCATATTCCAGCGCTCCCCAAAGCGGCTGCACCCCATCCCGAGAATCGCTACCTTATCTCTGATTCCAGTAGCCATGATGTATCCCTCCTTTATGCTTTCAGGAAAGCCCCGCGGGGCGTTATTCAATGTTGTTGCACTCGTAAAAAGTCGAAAACCCTTGATGATCGTCATACCGGCGAGAGCCGGAATCCAGTGCTTTGCTGGCTCCCGGCTTTCGCCGGGGTGACGTATTCCCTCAATTCCCGAATTTGAAGAGCTTCCCGATGAGCTGGGATTTCATGATGTCGCCCTCGACCTTCAGCTTTCCGGAGCTGTAGGCCTGCATCCCGTCGAGCTTGCCGGCGATGAGCTGGAGGAAGTCCCCGTCGGCCATCCTGATGGTGGTCGTGGGCTTCTCCGTTGTTCCCGCCTCGATTTTGCAGGTTCCGTCCTTCACGGCGACGACCCAGTCGCCACCGCCCGGACCGGAGATGGCAAACTGGAACAGGACGTTTACCCCGGCCGCCTTCTCAGGCCGGAAGGCCTCCGGCATCCGGGCGAAGATCCCTTTTACGTCCGGTGCGCCGCCGGCCGCGGCATCGGCTGGTTTCCCGGCGGTCCCCGCCGCAGCAGCTCTGCCGTTTCCTGCTTCGGGGCGGGGGGCGTCAGGAACGACATGATCGCCGTGTTGGCGTCGGTTATGGTCTTCGCTCCCTCGAGGCTGTCGATCTTCGCCCACTGGTCGCGGATCTCCTCCGGGGTGGGGATCTCCTTCCCGCCGCCGAGGGTCGTCCCCGGGCCGGTCATGATCGCGGCCCTGCTGAAGAAACCGGCCGCCGCGTTGAAGATCTCTCCCGTCTCCGCGCAGTTCTCGGAGGCGAGGTAGAGCACGATCCCGGCGATGAACTCGGGCTTCAACTGCTGGAACATATCGGGCGGCATGACGTCCTCGGTGAGCCGCGAGGCGGCCATCGGGGCGATCGTGTTGACCTTGATGTTGTACTTGGCGCCTTCGATCTTGAGGGTGTTCATGAAGCCGACGAGACCCATCTTGGCCGAGCTGTAGTTCGTCTGGCCGAAGTTTCCGTAGAGGCCGGCTGCGGACGTGGTCATGACGATCCGTCCGTACCCCTTCTCCTTCATGACGGCGAAGGCGGGGCGAGTCACGTTGTAGGCGCCGTTCAGATGGACGGCGAGGACCGCCTGCCAGTTCTCCGGGTCCATCTTGAGGAAGCTCTTGTCGCGGAGGATCCCGGCGTTGTTGATGAGGATGTCCACCCCGCCGTACGCGTCGACGGCGCTTTTGACGATCTTCTCGCCCCCCTCCGGCGTGGCGACGTTGTCGTAGTTCGCGAGGGCCTCTCCGCCCGCGGTCCTGATCTCCTCGACAACCTTGTCGGCGGGCGTGCTGGAGCCCTTTCCCGCGCCGTCGCGGGGGCCGCCGTAGTCGTTGACGACCACCTTCGCGCCCCGCTTCGCCAGCTCAAGGGCGTAGCTCCTGCCGAGGCCGGCGCCGGCGCCGGTGACGATCGCCACCCGGCCGTCGAAACGGATCTCGGGGAGGGCGACCGCGGCCCCGGGCTGGGGCACCGCCTTCCAGAAGTAGCCGGTAAAACCCCGCTCGTTGTCGGTGAAGCGCCGCCGGAAGGCCATTTTCACCGGGAGCCCGACTTTGCAGTCGGCGAGCTCGCAGTCGGTGAAATCCGCCATGAAGCGGCCGCCCCCCTCGAACTGGATCATCCCGTAGGTAGTCGGCGGGTCGACCGAGACGGCCAGGAGGTCGCCCGTGAAGGTCTTGATCCGGGCGGTGACGTCGGCAAATTCGTAGTCATCCTGGGTGTCGACGTGGCCGCATTTCGGGTTTACGCAGATGTCCATCTTCGGGAACTGGGGCGTCCCGCAGTCACGGCACCGCCCGCCGACGAGGCCGGTGAGCATCTTGCGCTTCCGCCAGAGGACCGTCATCGCCGTCTGGGTCGGGGCCTCCGCCCGGATCCCCATCTCGGGATCGATGAGGTTCCGGAACTTTAAAAACTTCATGTAATTGTCGATCGTCTTTTTGTTTGCCAGGGAGCCCTTGACGCCGCTGCGGGGGGCGAGCTTCGCGATCGCCTCCGTCGCCTTGAAGTAGAGGGCGTCGCACCCCTGGCCGAAACCGGCCAGGAGGATCCCGTCGCCGGGCTTCGCCTGTTCGAGGGCGGCGGCGAGCATCAGAAGCGGATGGGCCGCCCCCGTCTCCCCGCACACCTCGTGCATCGTGTCGATCACCTTCTCCGGCGCCGCCCCGAGCGTCTTGGCGATCGCCTTGTGCTCCGCCTTGAAGAGGCAGGGGAAGACGACCTTCTGGACGTCGTCCATCGTGATGCCGATTTTTTTCATGAGGCCGCCCACCGCCTCGGGGATGAATTTTGAATAAGCCTCCTCCCTGACCCAGCGCTCCTCCCACATGTAGTCATAGGTCTTCCCCGCGCCCCGGTAGTGGTCGACGAAGTCGTAGGAGACCGTGTAGGACCCCTTGAACTCGGCGATGACGTCCTTCGTCCCGACGAGCATCGCGGCCGCCCCGTCGCCGAACCACATCTCGTAGAAATAGGCGGGCCTCGTCTCCCGCTTGTCGGATGCGGTCACGAGGATGCTCTTCCGGCTTCCCCCCTGCACCACCTCGAGGGCGGTCAGGAGCCCGGTCGTCCCCGCGCGGAGCGACGAGGTGAAATCCGCGGTGATCATCGCGTCCGGGAGGTTCAGGGCCGTCTTCACGATGCCGGCGTTCTGGCGGTCGGCGAAGGGGAGCGTGGTGGAGCAGAGGTAGCTCCCGTCGATCTGCCGCTTGTCCTTCCCGGTCAGGCAGTCGCGGGCGGCGGCGACCGCCATCGTGAGCGCGTCCTCGTCGTGGTTGCACATGGAGCGCTCCCCCTGGGCGACCATGATGATCGCCGGGGCGAACCAGCCCATCGCCTGGAAGATCGCCATGCGGTCGAGCCTCAGGCGGGGGATGTAGGCGCCGTAGGATGTGATTCCGATCATAGTGTGTCCCTCCTATCTTTTAAAGAGCTTCTCGATCAGCTGGGATTTCATGATGTCGCCCCCGATCTTGAGCTTCCCCGAGGTATAGGCCTGCATGGCGGGGAGTTTCCCGTTCATCAGGTCGAGGAAGTCGGCGGCGGCGATCGCGAGCGTGCAGGTGGGGCTCGCATGTTTTCCCGCCGCGACCTTGCAGGCGCCGTCCTTGATCTCGGCGAACCAATCCCCGCCGCCGGTGCCCGCGATCGTGTACTGGAAGACGACGTTCACCCCCGCCGCCTTATCCGCCCGGAAGGCCTGGGGCATCTTCTCGAAGACGGCCGCAACCGAAGCGACCCCTCCGCCGCCTGCCGGTGCGGCCGGAGCGCTTAAAGGCGCCGGGGCGGACTGTACCGGCTTCGGGGTGAAGGCGGCGAGCATGTCGCCCATCAGGTCCCCCAGTTGTCCGTACTCCCTGGCCCCCGTGAGGCTCTGGATCCGTTCCCAGGCCGCCCCTACCTCCTCAAGCGTGGGGACTCGTTTTCCGTCGCCGATTACCGTGCCGGGGCTCGTCATCACGGCGGCCCGGCCGTAGTAGCCGACGCCGGCGTTGTAGATACGTCCCGTTACCGGACACTTATCGGACGACAGAAAAAGGACGAGCGGCGCGACGAACTCCGGCTTCATCGTTTCGAGGACCTCGGCGGGGATGATGTCCGCCATGAGCCGCGAGGCGGCGATCGGGGCGACCGTGTTCACCTTGACGTCGTACTTTGCCCCTTCGAGCTTGAGGGTGTTCATCAGGCCGACGAGGCCCATCTTGGCGGCGCTGTAGTTCGTCTGGCCGAAGTTCCCGTAGAGGCCGGCGGCGGAGGTCGTCATGACGATCCGGCCGTACCCCTTCTCCTTCATGACGGCGAAGGCGGGTTTCGTCACGTGGTAGGCGCCGTTCAGGTGGACGTCGAGGACCGCCTGCCAGGTGTCGGGCTCCATCTTGAGGATGCTCTTGTCCCGGAGGATCCCGGCGTTGTTGATGAGGATGTCCACCGTCCCGAAGGCGTCGAGGGCGGCCTTCACGATCCGCTCGCCTCCCTCGGGGGTGGAGACGGTGTCGTAGTTGGCGATCGCCTCGCCGCCCAGGGCCTTGATCTCCTCGACGACCTTCTGGGCGGGCGTCTTCGAGCCCTTGCCCGATCCGTCCCGGGCGCCGCCGAGGTCGTTGACGACGACCTTCGCGCCCCGTTTCGCGAATTCGAGGGCGTAGACGCGGCCGAGCCCGCCGCCCGCGCCGGTGACGATCGCCACCCGCCCGTCGAACCGGATCTCGTCCTTCGGGATCTCGCCGTATTCGAAGACGCCGTTGTCGATCACCGTCTCGCCGGTCCGGGTGTTGATCGTCCGCCAGACGGCCTTCCCCTCGGCGGTCTTCCAGATGAGCGTCCGGATCGGGTCGCCGGGATAGAGGGGCCGGGAGAAGCGGCAGGCGAGCCGCCGGACCAGCTCCGGCTTCCCGGGCGTGATGCTTGCCATCAGCGCCCGGCAGGCGAAGCCGTGGGTGCACAGACCGTGCATGATCGGCTTGTCGAAACCGACCATCGTGGCGAATTCGGGATCGACGTGGAGCTGGAAGATATCGCCCGAGAGGCGGTAGAGGAGCGCCTGGTTGGGGGAAGGAGCGGCGTCGACGGCGAAGTCGGGCTCCCGCTCCGGGAATTCGATGATCTTCGGAGGGGCGTCCTCGCCGCCGAAGTTGCCGTCGAGGCGGGCGAAGACCGTGATGATGTTCGTGAAGAGCTTTGTGCCGTTCGAATGAAAGGTATCGCTCTCGGCCACGACGAGGGCCCCCTTCTGCCCCTTGTCGTAGTAGTGGGTGATCCTGCCTTCCGTGGTGAGCGCCCCCGCGGTGGGGATCGGGTTATGGAAGATCAGCTCCTGCTCGCCGTGGAGGATCCCGGCCAGATTCACGTTGGAGGCGACGCCGACCTGACCGAGGAAATCGAAGATCGCCGCGATGGAGAAACTGGGGATCACCTTCAGGTTCTTCTCATAGGTGTATTCCAACTCGTCGACCCCCGCTCCCACGCCGACTGCGTAGAGAATCACGTCCTTCCAGGTGTAATCCTTCTTCATGGGGCCGATCTTCTTGCCGATTGCATCCATGTTGAGTGCCATTGTGTCCCTCCTTGTTCGATATGATGACGGAACCGCTGCAATTCGAAATGGTCTCGATCGCTTCGTTTCCCGGGAACGGGTGCGTTGCGCTCCTCCCGATGCACGGCGAATCTTCTTTTCCCGCTCCCGCGGGGATCAGGTTTATAAACGGTGTTACCGATTCGAGTCTTCGCGGCGACGGCGCATCGGCGTGTCAGCCGCCGGTATTTTTCGCGCGCGGCGCTATTTTGCTTCGTTCTGTGTGAACGCGGGGATGAGGATAAACTTCAGGGTCTCTTTCACCAGGGCGATGTACTTCTCTCGTGCCGCCTTCACCATGGGGCGAAAGAAGTTTTCGCCCGAAATAAAATTGTGGATGGAGTTCATCACCGCCAGGACCTTCATCATGGTTTCGGGCGGGACGTTCTTCTTGTCCCGGGCGAGTCCCATGGAACGGGCGATGTCGGCGGTGAACTCGGGAATGATGGAGTCGATGTTTCCGTTGGAGCGGGTCTTGTTGAAATAACGGAAGAGGATCAGGTTGGAGACTTCAGGGTGTTCGAAGAGGTAGTCGGTCGTCATATCGATGGAGATCGCAAGCCGTTCGCTGAGCGGGAGGCCGTGGATCACCTTCTCCACCTCGATGAGCTCCTGCCGGAGGTCCTTGTTGATGTCGACCACCACGGATTCATAGAGGTCCTTCTTACCTCCCCAGTGGTAGTGGAGGGTGGAGATGTCGATCCCCACCTCCTGGGCGATCATCCGGGTCGTGGTGCCGTGGAAACCGTACTCACCGAAGATGCGGCGGGCGACATCCAGGATGCGGGCCTTCATCGATTCAGGGTCCTTGCGGGCCTTTTCCAGGGGGGTGGTCATGGCGGACACCTTCCAGCCTGCGATTCAATCATTTGATGGATAAATAGATAACGAAAAAGGAGCGGTCTGTCAAGGGGAATGTTATCCGTCTCCACCTTAGTTGAAGGGGCGGATCGAGGCGCCGGATTTTGGCGGCAGAGGGGAAGATCATTGCTCTCCTCCGGCAGCCGTGATAAGAGTGCCCGGTACCGTATGGAACGAGAGGAGTGAATCATCACCGAGACCCGCGCCGGGGAATCCCTGCCGGTAAGGTGTGAACCATATGAAAAAAATAGTGTTTCCTTTTTTAAACCGTATCCTGCCTGCCTCAGACGGAAGCAAGGGCATCATTTTCATCGCTCTGTCGCAGTTTGGATTGGCGTTTTGCTTCAACGTCGTCATGTCGTTCATGCCCTTCTATATCATCAAAATCAGCCCTTACAATCCTGCCGAAACGATGGTGTGGATCGGGCTGATCATGGGCTTGAATTCCTTTGTCGCTGCCGCTGCCGCCCCCTTCTGGGGAAGCTTGACGGCGAAATTCCGCCCCAAAGCCCTCTTCCAGGGGGCTTTTTTATTCAATGGGATCATCTTCCTTGTCATGGGTTTTATAGACAGCCTGCCCATGTTGCTGGCGCTGCGTCTGATCCAAGGGGCTCTCGGCGCCGCCTCGACGATCGGTATTTTCATGATTTCGCAATTATCGTCGAAAGATCGATTGCCAAGCAATCTGAGCCTTTATCAAAATTCCATGACCGCCGGCCAGTTGCTGGGGCCGCCCGTCGGGGCATATGCCGCATCGCAGATGGGATACCGATCCCCGTTTATCTTGTCTTTTCTTTTGGTCGGCGTTGCCTTGGTGCTGTGTCATATTTATATTGCTGAAATTCCGAAGAGGGAGGCGGACCCTGATCGGAAAACTCATTTCAATCAGGGCGTCCTGTGGGGGTGGGCGTTGAGCTTCATCGCCACCATCCACCTGACTTTTTTGCCGAGCATATTGCCCCATGTCCTGGAAGGGTTTGATCTGGTGGGTGAGAGCGCTTTAAAATCAGCCGGGCTTATCATGATGGGGTACACGGCGACCGCCATCATCGGAAACTACGTGATCAGCCGCCTGACCGCCGGGAAACGACTCAAAGGGGTCATCGCGGTATTATGCCTGACCTCCGCATTCCTTCAGATCCTGTTGTTCTTTCCCGAAGGAGTCATCAGCTTTACCGCCATCAGGATGCTTCAGACCGGGGTTGTTGCGGTGGTCATCCCCCTGGTGATGGCCAGTTTTGTTTCGGAATTGGGGGGAACGGGGATCGGCTTTCTGAATTCGGCGCGATTCGCCGGAAACGGCGTCGGCCCCCTGATGGCGACCTTCGTCCTGGCGGGCTCGAACCTTCTGACGCTCTATTCGCTCATTGCCTCCCTGACCGTCCTGTTTGTCCTGGCGTTCTGGATGACGAGCGGAAAACGGGCTGGCTAAGGGCGACGATTCCAAGTTTGACATCGTATCACCATTATTATACCGCTAATTTGTGAAGCCGTGGCGCCGGCGATGCCATTCTAAAGAATCTTGTTCAGGCCAATACTGCGGATCGCCCGGTAGAGAGATTCTTCGCCCTTCAAGGTCTGTCAGGCGTTGTCCCGCCATTCCCTCTTCCCTAAACTTTTCCCGGTTCACAAGCACCCGATAATCATCGTTTACCGACCAAAGGCCGCGATCAAACTGCCAGTGGGCGTTCTTCGAGAGGGCCATTCCATTGCGGGGGTCGTTGTTTCGGGAATTATGGAATTGGTGGATATGGGCCGCGTCCACGATGCTCTCCATCGCCAGGGTGGTCATCCGATACCCTGTCAGTGCACAGGTGTGCTTGTAGGCAACGACGACCACCTCGATCCGAAAGCGAGCATCTCGGCCGGCCTGAACACTCGCTTTGTAAAGCTCCTGATTCTCACGGATTTCAGATGCAGCCGGCCTGATCCGCAACATGCTGCAGAGCGCAACCCTTTCTTCCGGTTGAAAATACGGCTCGGTTTCAATGAGGATCCGTTGCGCCCTATCGCGGAATTTAAAATCGGCAAGGCATTCGAAGAATTGCTCGTCAAACCTGATTATTGCAGTCATTTTCTTGTCCGGAGAAGGTTGACCATCCACCGTCAACGCTTGCCAAATACCGGATGACTCAAGGTGGTGGAACGGCAACCGCACTTCAGGCGGCTGCTTGCGTCGTCGGGCTACAACAGACCAAAACACGCTGAATCGAAACGCCAGATTGGGGGATAAAGGCAATTCACGGCTCGTGATTTCGCCTTTCTCAACCATTTCCAGGATGACCAGCAGCAAGAGTGGTTTATGGGGTGCAGGATTACCGCGTGCTCGGTCGATCCGCAGCGTTGCAAGTTTTTGTAGCCAATAGGGTTGGTCTTTGATCATCATTCATCATGACTGGAGGAAGGTTGAGCCATCTGCATCTGCCGCATAAAACCTTTTTCTGAACACGTCCCGTTGAGAGTCCTCAAGCAAGCTACGGGCGGGACTGGGGATATGCATACAACTGATATCCGAAAAAGACAAACGGAAAACGATTCTGTAGCTTGTTGCTCTAGGAGGGAGAATGTCGCAAGTTGTGATATCCGGACGGGTTAAAGAGAACATAAGGTCTCCGGAAAATCTTCCGAGTGATGGGGTAACCGGTCGGGTGACTTTCCCGGTCGCGGTCATTTCCACGCCCAGGCCTCACTTCTCGAAGAAGAAGGTATAGTCACGGTAGCATTTGCCCTCGGTGTGCATCATGCACCCGATCACTTTCGGTTCCACTTCATACTTAATGCCCAGGGTATCAAACCAGCCCTCCACCCGTTCCATGATGCCGCACTCGTATTTGTCGATGACGCCGAGCGCCTTGATGCCGTCGTGGGCAAAACACTGGTGCCAGGTGAAACGGATACGGTTCATCACCTCAGATGCGAAGGAGTACTTCATAAAGTCACCCGTGAGGATGGCCATGGCGACCTGGAAGAAGTCCCAGAATTCGCCGAATGTTGCCATCTTGTCCACGCCTACGGCCTTCTTTATCCGCGTGATCTCCACCGCTGCCACGGCCTTGACGGCGGCCCGGTTGATCTTGTTCGTCTTCTCAATGCCGCACTCCAGCAGGCAATTGTAGAACCACATGGCGTCGTGCGTCATCCAGCATTTGTTGAGCAGTTCCTTGAGTTCCTTCTTTTCCAACGGGATCTTGTCCATCTCATCCTCCTAAACGGGTTCTTTCCCGGCACCTTCACGCCGGCGGATTCCAAGGCATCTTGTTCAGGCCAATACTGTGGGTCGTCCGGTACCAAGATTCTTCGCCCTTCAAAGTCTGACAGGCGTTGTCCCGCCATTGCTTCTTCCCTGAACTTATTCCTGTTCACAATTTGCGAGGTAAATGGTTTGCATATCCGGAGATGTCGTCATGGAGAAGATCGTATCCGTCATGATGTCTCTTCGACACGGCCATTGGCCAGGATTTTGGCGACAAAGGGACGATCATGCTTTTCCGCGAACCGCTGTATCCTATTCCACGCCTTCCCGACAAGAGAAACCAAATCCTCAGCGGTCTTGCCTTTGTGCGCGGTGATGACGAAGGCACCGACGCCGTGTTCGATCAGGGCTTGTTTTACCATGGGTTTCTTATGGAAGTCGCTGTCTTTGGTCAGCAGGAAACAGTCGGTATGCCGTGCAAGAATCTCCAGGACTTTTTCATCGGGGATGCCGCGAGCCATGATGGCCGTCTGAGGCTTAACGGGAATCTCCAGTGCGGTCAATCCCTCGATGATGCGATGGCCGGAGAGGTTTTCATCGAGGAGCAGAATCAGGCGGCAATCCGCTCGATCTCGCACCGCAGGGCCTCCTCTATTCGAGAGATATCGAGATCATAGTCGGCGGCAATGTCGTTCAGGCTCTCCCCGCCGCTGTAACGGTCGAAAATCATCTGGCTGGTCACGCGCGTGCCTACAACCACCGGTCTTCCGTAGGCCACGGCGGGGTCCATGACGATGATCTTGGGGGCTCGATCATAGGTGTAGGGGTAGAATCGGGTGGGGATTTTACCCGCATCCCGCTCGATACGCTGGAGGTAACGGGCCAGGACTTCCGGGAACCCGCCCTGTCCCTTCCGGGAGGCGTTGATGGGAATATCCACCTCACGGATGAAGAGATCGTATCCATCCGTTTCAAGATTCAATTCGGCAAGGGGATGAGAAATGCCATAGGTCCGTCGCAGCCACTCCTCGCCTTTTCGTATGCGCTGCATGGGTAGGTGATGGGTGCGCCTTAATCCTTCAAGGACATATAATTCGATGAGGTTGATGAAGCTGAAAGGCGCAACCCCAGAGACGGCGGTGGGAATAATCACGCGGGAATCCCCGTTATGGGTCCACGAACGCAGCGTCGCGGGCTTCACACGGGCATAGCGGCTCACCTCGCCGAGGGTATAAAGCGGTCGATACCGCAGATCCTGTTGCGCCGGTTGCTTCATAATGAATCCGAAGAGACTGCCTCCTGTTTCTATCGTTGATTTCTTCATATCAGAATTTTATCCGTTAAGCAACGAGATCAGGCCGCGAACATCCTCTTGAAAGAACGCACGTCTGTGTGCATTCAATGTCAACGGGCACACGCGATCACGGTTCGGCTGATGATTTCCTCCTTCATGGCCGGCGCCAGGTCGTTGAAATAGGCGGAATATCCGGAAACGCGAACCAGGAGATGGGGGTATTTGTGCGGGTCGTCTCTCGCTTCCACGAGGATCCGGGGATCGAAGGCATTCACCTGGACCTGCATTCCTCCCCGTTCGAAATAGGTTTTCAGCAAAGCGTCAAGGAGAGAGGCCCCCGTTTCACCCTTCAGGAGGGCCATGTTAAACTGGAGATTAAGGTTGACCCCATTGGCGGTCCGGGTGAAATCGATGCTGTTGACCGAGTTCAAGAGGGCCGTCGGGCCTTTTCGATCCATGCCGTTTACCGGGGCGATCCCGGAGGCGAAGGCCTCTCCCCGCCGGCGTCCGTGCGGCAGGGCGCCGGTGATCTTCCCGAAATACTGGTGGGCCGTGACCGAGTAGAGGCCGGTCACATACCGGCCCCCCCGGGTATTCGTGTATCCGCTTAGCGCATTATCGAAGGCGGCGATGACGTACCCGGTCCATCCGTCCGCCTCCGGTTCGTCATTGCCGAATTTTTCCAGGCCTTTAAGGTACAAGAGCCACTTCTCATCGGGGATGTCCGTCCTCAGGAGTTCCACCAGCTCCGGCAGGTTCATTCTCCGTTCCCGGAAAACCGCCCGGTCGACGGCAGTGAGGGCGTCGCCCGTGTCGGCGGGCCCCACGCACTGGATGCCGGAGAAATTGTAGACGGCGCCGCCGCCGGTGGAACACCTGCCCGACGCGAGGCACCCCTCGAGGAGCGCGCTGCTCAGGGGCGTGGGATGCTCCCGGCGATTTGCCTTCTCCACCAGGTGCAGATCGCCGATCAATCGCTCGATAAAGAAATTGAGCTGTCCTTCGAAGGCCTCCCGGACATCCTCCATGGATTTCATCCGGGCTGCCGGTTTGGTCTTCCGGCCGCTCCGGAAAAAAGAACCGAAGCGCCGCCCCTCATTGAGGGCGAGCTCCAGCATGATGGGGAGGTTGAAGAGGGCCGCATCGGTGGAAGAGAAGCTCTTCCCCTGGCAGACGGGTTCCACGCATCCGACGGCGGTGTAGTTTCTCGCATCGGCCGTCGTATAGCCGTGCCTGCAGAGGGCCTCGATGATCACCTCGTCGTTGTAGAGGGCCGGCGATCCGCTGCCGGAGGCCAATGCCAGGTTGATTTTACGCCGGTACGCCTCGGGGGAGGATCGGTGGACCCGGGCGTGAAAATTGGGCTGGCGCATCCGGAGCTCATCCATGATTTCGAGGAGAAGATCGCTGAGCTCGTTGGAGGCATCGTTGCCGCTTTCGTCCACCCCTCCCACGGTGACCACCTGCCCGTTGAACATCCCCCCGTGGAACCTCATCATGGGCTTCGAGAAGACGGGGATGATCTCCGCCATCTTGATCGAAAAGGCGGCGAGAAGCTCCTTCGCCTGCCGTGAAGTGAAGGAGGGATCCTCCTTCAGGCTGGTCCGGTAGTAGGGGTAGAGGTACTGGTCGATCCGGCCCGGGCAGATGCCGTTATCCAGGCTCTCCAGGTTGACGGCGATCTGGGCGAAGAAGAGGGACTGAAGGGCCTCGTGAAATGTCCTGGCGCCCAGGCGGGGCACCCGCTGACACACCTCCGCGATGGTTTCCAACTCTGCTTTTCGCTTTGGCTCTTTTTCTTCCGAGGCCATTTTCCGGGCCAGGCCGGCATACCGTTCGCCGAAGCGGGCCAGGCCGGCGAGGATGATCTTCACCCCTTCATAGAAACACCACGCTTCCGATCCCCAGGGGACATCCTTCTGGTATCCCTCGGCCTCGGTCGCGATCCCCTCCGTCCCGACGGCGATGAGTTTCGCATAATCCGGGGCGATGTGGGCCACCCCGCCCAGCTCATTGATGAGATAGAATTTCGCCGTCAGTTGATCGGCGATGAGGGCGAGCTTCTTTGCCAATCCCGTGTCCAGTTTCATCGCGAGAAATCGCGGCAGCCAGAAGGGGACGATGGAGAGCAATTGCCTGAGCTCGCCGTTCGACATCTCCAGCGGGTTGGTCTTCCGTTTGGCGAACGTGTGCGCCTCGGCGATGACCGGGATGCCGTGGAGCTCCGGGTAGATGGCGCCTCCCACCCGCTTGGACGAATAATTGCCCACGATCAGTTCATCGGGATAGATCCGGATCGATTTGTTCTTCAGGACCTCCGTCAAGGCCTCCGCGATCTGAATGGAGGGCGGCTTTGTCCGATTCTCCCCGGCCTTGAAGTACCGCGTCCAGATCATGGCCCGCTCGGTGCAGACCCCGGGTTTCGCACCCTGAACGGCTTCCTTTAGCGCGTTTATCCGTCTCGAACATCGGGTGATTTCAGTCGTAGGCGACAACATGGATTTCCTCCCGGACAAAGCGTTCGACGACCGACTTCAGGTCCGGCCTGGGGGGTTGATGCACGGTATGACCGGCATCCTGGGCTGCAGGTGCGGGAACACGGCGCATTACGGCGGATTCGAGCGAGGTCAGTATGCCCCTCAAACCGGATTCTGTCAACAAAAGGGATCCGTGCAGGATGTTAAAATAAAAAAAGACGAGAGCCGCCTATGCCGTCTTGTCTCTTACTGGAGTCCATCATTCAAGATCCGGTCTATAGGGGTGACAATCACCACGAAGACCCTAGGATTCTCATTTCGTTAACATCCAGTAGAATAGACTCAATACGCGCATCGCAGCATCTCGTCGATTATACTATCGTGTTGCTCATCATCAAAGTCAAGGGGCAGGTCACAGATCAACGCCCCTCAAATAAGTTCCTACAGCTTGCAAACATTCTCGGCAGCCGGACCTTTAGCGCCTTGGGTTACATCAAAGCTGACCCGATCACCCTCCGCCAATGATTTGAATCCTCCTCCCTGGATTGCGGAATGATGGACGAATAGGTCCTTGCCGCCTTCCTGCTCGATGAACCCAAATCCCTTTGAATCATTAAACCATTTAACTTTTCCTTCTGGCATCTTTAATCCTCCGTTATTGACTTGTCCTACTTCTTGATAAGAACTTCAAGCCCTGTGACGCATGCGTTGGTCACACCATTGCTTGCCTCTTTTTGTCCGGGCATTTTGTCGAACCCAGACTTTTCAATGAATTCGGATCGTTTATAGCTTTCGACCGCCGCAAATTCTTTGAGCTTTTCTTGACTGTTCGGTTCCTTCATAAATTGGGCGACACATATCGCCGCCTGACTCGCCATTACCGCCTCGCCGCTCATCTTCTGGTTAGTGCCGGCGGTTACCCAACCACCCCAACCAAATCCGATGATCATTGCGACGATGGCCCCGCAAATAAGGCCCCCAACTCCAAACTGCATCTTCACTTCCATCTCTTGTTTCATCGATTATACCTCTCTAAATTGCGGTGTTTAAGTAACTTCTCTGCATCTCCTACTCTTTCAATAATTTAAGAGTTCATACTTTTCGAAATAGTATTTACAATTCAATCCCTTTCCTTTTTACCCTTTAAAAACAAAAAGCCCCGTCACATCATAATGGACAGGGCTGGGAGATTTTTTCACTTCCCTATATGGGAAGGATAATTATTCAATTTTCTTAGTCAATCAGTATGTTGATTATAGGCTACGCTCATTCTCGACAAAGTCAAGACATATTATTCCAAGCGACTTAAGGGCCATTCTGATGGAGGGGTGATTCACATCTTTTACCGGGCATCCATCAACGAATTTCCCCTGGTGTATCTTCTTGATGGTTTCGTCCGTCTATAGTGTCAGCACTGAGGAAATGATGAGGGTCATAATACGGAAAGGGAAAGGAGATCGTATGAATTGGTGGTGTGGAGATGCATCGTGGTCCGGATGGTGGTGGGTGGTGCCGCTGATCGGCATCGTCTTATGTGTCATGATGTGCAGGCTTTTCCGATCGTCAGCGGCCGGCAGCCGCTTCTGCTGCTGGGGCGGCGCCCATGAGGGACGTCTCGATGAGGTGAAAAAAGAGATCCGGGAGCTGAAGGAAGAAATCGGAAAAATCAAGGAAAGTAAGAGGTGAAGCTGTGGACGAACGGACGAAGAAATTGATCGCGGTGGGGGCATCCGTCGGGGCGAATTGCCATCCCTGTCTGGAATATCATGTCGGCAAGGCGCAGGAATTCGGGATTGAACGGAGCGAAATCATGGAGGCCGTGGATGTCGCCAAGGCCATCAGGGGAGGGGCGGCTGCGGGCATCGACAGGCTCGCCCTGAAGCTTCTGGGCGACGGGGAGCCCGGTCGATCCGTTGGGAGCCGGGAATCTTCCTGTTGTTGCTCATGAAGATTCGATGATATGATGTAACCAGGGGGGAATGGATATGCGGTATGACCCTGAATTGAGATTTCAGCAAGTCTATGACGAGTATCACGCGAAAATCTTCCGCTACCTGACGCGCGTCGTAGGCCAAAGCGAGGCGGAGGATGTGACGCAGGAGGTGTTTGTAAAAGTCGGCCAGGCCTTGGAAACCTTTCGCGGCGAGTCGCAGTTGTCCACGTGGATCTATCGGATTGCAACCAATGCCGCGCTGGACAGGCTCCGTCAACCCTCCGTCCGTCACGGGGGGGAAAGGCTGCTGCCGGTGGA
This sequence comes from uncultured delta proteobacterium, assembly GCA_963817385.1. Classification (GTDB taxonomy): domain Bacteria; phylum Desulfobacterota; class Syntrophia; order Syntrophales; family UBA5619; genus JAKAFS01. Next base: position 115,935 of record CAWFOM010000031.1, on the reverse strand, counting down.
GTCCATCGCGGAAACCAAGGCGGATGTGGACATCCGAACGGGTGAATTGAAGGCTTCCACCGAGCAGAAGCTCATCCGCAGCGAAATGAATGGGTGCATCCGGGGAATCATCCAGGCGCTGCCCGAGCACTATCGGGCTGTTATTGTCCTGAGCGAACTGGAGGGATTGAAGGACGGCGAGATCGCCGAAATCCTCGGATTGACCCTCCAGACGGCCAAAGTGAGGCTGCATCGCGCCCGGGCGAAGCTCCGCAAGGAATTGGCTGCGGCCTGCGTGTTCTACCGCGATGAGCGAAACGAGCTTGCCTGCGATCGGAAGAACCCTTTGGATGAACAGGAGAAATGAAGATTCCGGGATTGTGCATCAAGGGGAAGGTATCGCATCCTGTCGTGTTGAGAGATGACACCTAAACAATAAGGTAACATGTTATGCTTTTACGTAGAGAAGATCCTGCCCCGTTTCCAATCGCCTGATATTTTCAGCCACCGCATTAACGATGCCTCGCATGGAGACATCCGTGGATCCGCCAATGTGGGGGGTCGCCAGTACATTGTAGTTAAATACAGGATCAACCGGATCAGGCGGTTCCTCCCAGAATACATCCAGACCCGCGCCTCCGATCTTCTCCGAGGCAAGGGCATCCTCCAAGGCGCCCCGGTCAACCAGCCCGCCTCGGGAAAGATTGATCAGAAACGAATCCGGCTTCATCATGTCAAAAGCATGCCGTCCCATCATATTCCTGTTTTCGGAAGTAAGAGGAAGACAGAGGACTACATAGTCGGACCTGCCAAGAAGTTCGTTCATATCTTCTGGGGTTCCGACCCACTCCAAATCAAGTTCCGCTTTAACCTTTTGAGGATCGGTGCGTTTGATGCCTATTAGATGAACATTAAAAGCTTTAAGACGCCTTGCCAGGGCACGGCCTATACCGCCAAGACCAATAATGCCTACGGTTTTTCCACTGAGTGCCCTGCCCGACGGGACCCCCATCTGTCTGCCGGTAAGACTTAATGCCATTTTTCGGGAATTTCTTGACAGCCCGATCATCATATATATGCCTAACTCGGCTACGGAATCGGCATTGCCGGATATATCGGTGGGAACATTGGCGACCCGTATATTCATTTCCGAGGCGGCTTGCAGGTCTACGCCATCCAGGCCGGCGCCGCACTGCTGAATGAGCTTCAGATGATCGCCGCCCACAAGAAGATCCCTGGTCACTGTGCTCATGGTTGGAATCAAAACATCAAATCCTCGTAAGCTCTCAAATCCAAATCGCCCGCTGGCCTCATATTCATGTTGAGGAAGTTCGGTTTTCAGTAACCCCAGGAATCCAGCCCAGGCATTTTCATGCGCACCAAAAAGTATTTTCATTTTTCCTCCCTTCGGATCGTTCATGTCCAAGCTCCTTTATCGTATAATTACGATTGACTCGAACCAAAAAAAAGCCCATTGAGGGTAAAAGCTCGTCGCGTTATTTCAACAGCAACCGGATAACCAGCGGTCGACCCGCTCCTTCAACCAGCGGAAATTCTCCCGATCCAGGCAATAACAGGTGGCCGGACCTTCGATCTCGCCGCGGATCAGACCCGACTCGCGGAGCACCTTGAGATGCTGGCTTACCGTCGACTGCGCCAGGGGGGTGGCCTCCACGATGTCGGCCGTTATGCAGGTTTTCCCTTGCGCCAGGAATTCGACGATCTGAAAGCGGATCGGGTTGCCCAGCGCCTTGAGCATCATTGCCAGACGCTTCTGGTCCGGCTTGGATGCAAATTTCCTGTCGGCCATGGATCGCAGCTCCTTTATCGTATTTTTACGATATAAAGAAAAGTCTGTCAAGGGGTTTTTCAAAAAAATATTTTTCCCTGCTTTTTTTCTTGACAATGGGCCAATATGGTTGTATTGCACAACCATGTTAACGAACCTTGAGAAGAGTTGCCGAGAGCTGTTCGAAATCATCATGGTCCTTGCACGGGAGATCCGGTGTTGCAGCCGGGACGAGGCGATCTGCCAGAACGTCACGTTTCACCAGTTCATCATCCTGGATGCCGTCGCGAAAAAGGGGGAACTGGGTCTGGCAGACCTTCACCAAATTCTGTCCGTCGAAAAAAGCACGACGACCCGTCTGGTCAATCCGCTGATCCGAAGAGGCCTCTTAAAGCGGGATCGGGCCAAGCACGATTCCCGGGCGGCAACGCTCAGTTTGACTGAAGAGGGGGCAGAAACCCACCGGAAGGTCTGGTTGTGCCTGGCGGAATTTTTCGGAGGCATCACCCGGAGCATCCCGGAAGGGCAACGGAAAGAAGTTCTGGATGCGGTGAAGGTTTTTTCCGGGGCCATGAGAAAGGCTGCCTTTGCATGCAGATGCGGTAAATAGCCGCAAGGAGGATATGGTTATGAATCAACAAGGAGGGTCAACCGTTTTTCCGATCCATCCCGGCGCTGCCGGCTGCTGTCCCGGGGCTGAAAAAACGCAAACGAAATCGCCCGATCCGGGACAACGATTTGTCACCGGGTCCATCGAGACGCCGGTCGGCCGCCTGCCCCAGGTATCGTCAGAGCTCGAATGGCGGGATCACTGGGGGGCTATCAAAGCCCGCTGGGGGGTAGGCCGGTTGGATTATGCCATCGATCCGGGCCTCTACGCCCTGGGCGTTCCGGATCGGGAGTCGCCGGTCCTGGTGAGCGCCAATTATAAGATGAGCTTTGACGAGCTGCGGAGCGCCCTCTCCGGAAGGAATCTCTGGATTCTGGTCCTTGATACGAAAGGAATCAACGTCTGGTGCGCCGCCGGAAAGGGGACCTTCGGGACGGAGGAATTGGTCGGCAGAATTGAATCAAGCCGCCTCAAGGAGATCGTCAGCCACCGGTTGCTGATCCTGCCCCAGCTGGGGGCGCCGGGCGTGTCCGCCCACACGGTGAAGAAGCTCTCCGGATTCGGCGTCCGTTACGGCCCCATCAAGGCCGAGGACCTTCCGGCCTATATCGATGCCGGTTTCAAGGCCACAAGCACAATGCGCCTCAAGACGTTCCCACTCAAGGAGAGGGCCGTCCTGATCCCGATCGAGCTGGTTGAAACCATAAAACCGACATTGATCATCGCACCTCTTCTCTTCCTCCTTGGCGGCATCGGCGGTCCTGCCGGCTTCTGGGAGAACGCCCTTCATGACGGTTCCTTTGCCGTCTTGGCGTTTCTGAGTGCGATCGTGGGGGGGACGGTGATCCATCCCCTTCTTTTACCCTATCTCCCCGGACGGGCGTTCTCGGCGAAGGGTCTAGAGCTCGGAGCGGTCATAGCGATCATTATGGTTTCCCTGCAGGAGTACGAACCGTCGATATGGTCGGGGCGGCTCGGCGTCTTTGGCGTGGCTCATGATCATCCCGGCCGTTACGGCCTATCTCGCCATGAATTTTACCGGGGCCTCCACGTTTACGTCCCTTTCCGGCGTGAACCGGGAGATGCGCTGGGCGCTTCCGCTGGAGATCGGGATGGGAGCGGGCGGCCTCGTTCTATGGATTGTGTCGCGCGCGATTGCTTAGGAGTATGAAGATGAATGATCTGACGTACCTTAGAGATGTTGTTACCCTGAAACTCGATGAAGCTAAATGCACCGGTTGCGGAACGTGCCTTGAGGTGTGTCCGCACGCGGTGTTTCAAATGAACAGCCGGCATGTCGAGATCCGGGATCGAGACGCGTGCATGGAGTGCGGCGCCTGCAGCCGGAATTGTCCGTTCGACGCCATTTCCGTCAAGACCGGCGTCGGCTGCGCGGCGGCCGTGATCGGCGCCATGCTGGGCCGGACGGATCAGCCGTGTTGCGGCCCGAGCGACAGCGGATGTTCTTCCCCCACCGCGAAGAAGACGACCTGTTGCGGGTAGGTGTCTGCTCAGCGCTTGTCGAGTTCGCTCCGTATCGCCTGGCCGAGTTTTTCCATGACATAGGGTTTCCGGACATACGTTCCGGCGCCCAGCGCCTGCGCCTTGTTGACCCGCTCGGTCTCGGAGAATCCGCTCACGATGACGGCCTTCTGCCCCGGATTGATTTCAATGATCCGCCGATAGGTATCCAGGCCGTCCATGCCCGGATCCATGATCATGTCCAGAACGACAAGGTCGACCTTTTTTGCCTTGACGAAGGCAACGGCCTCTTCGCCGCTGGAAACGGATGCAACCGCATATCCGAGTTTTCCGAGCATTACCGTGGCAAGCTTTCTTTGCGCATCCACATCGTCCACCACGAGAAGGAATTCCCCCCTGCCCGAATACATTGTCGGCGATAAAGGTCGCTGGCGGGTTTCCAGCCCTTCCCGGGTGACGGGGAAGTAAAGGGTAAACGTGCTCCCTTCTCCTTCGACACTCCGTACGTCGATATATCCGTTATGATCCTTGACGGCGCCCCAGACGACGGTAAGACCGAGGCCCGTTCCGCTGCGTCCCATCACTTTCTTCGTATAGAAAGGTTCGAAGATCTTCTCGAGATCCACCGGGGAGATGCCCTTGCCGTCGTCGGAAACCTGAAGAACGATATAATCCCCTTCCTCGATGTCATCATAACTGCGGATGGGTTTGTCAAGATAGCGGTTGGCCGTACGAATCAACACCTCTCCCCGATCGGAAATCGCCTCAAGTGCGTTGATGATGAGATTCATGACTGTTTTGCTCAAGTGGACGGATGATCCTTTCATATTGAGCAACTTCGGCTCAAGTTCAGCCCTGAACTGCACTGTCGGGTGATTGGCGTTGAGTTTCTTAAACTCCGGTGTTTGCATATAGTGAGAAATGATATCGTTCAGATTGACCACCTCGGAAATCGTGACCCCCCTTCTGCCGAGCGTCAACAGATCCTGGATGATCGCGGCCCCTCGCTGGCCGGCTTGATGGATGTACGAAACGTGTTCTCTCCACGGGTTGTCTTCCGGAAATTCCAAGAGCAGAAGTTCCGAGTAACCCACGAGCACCCCCAGGACATTGTTGAGATCATGGGCAACCCCTCCGGCAAGGACGCCCAAGGCCTCCATCTTCTCCGCTCTGTGGAGCAAGGCCTCCATTTCGTTCCGCTCTTCCTCCGCCTTTTTTTGCTTTTTGATCACCTCTTTGAGCTGTTGGTTGCTCTCCCGGAGCTCCTGCGTCTGCTCGGCGACCTTCTTTTCCAGGTCATCATGCGCCTTGAGCAGCTTTTCCTCAGCCTCGTAGAGGGCCACCGCCATCCGCAGAAGAACGATGGTGCATATCGGTGCAATGATGGCAGGCGCAACCAGTGATACGGCGATGCCGACCCAATTGAAGCCGCCAAAGAGCCGGGTGACGAGGAGGTAGGTGAGAAGGGAAATAATTACGGAAAAAACGGTTACGATCAAGGTGCCCGCTGTCATGCCGAGCCGTGAAATCAGATTTCGAATTATTTGTATTTTCATGTGATCATTCAATCTCGCGGCCGCTGACGTCACGGTGCAACAGGGTGACGGTGATCTGGATGACGAATCGAAGAACTGGTTGACCGGGGATTCAAACACAAACAAGATGATTCTTTCTAACAGGATCAATTTCTTTTATGCAAGAAATTTTTCCGATTCTTTTGCAGTGGCAAACATAATGCATCCGGGCTATGATAAGCGACACACTAGTGAAGCGCTCCGCGGCAAGCTGCGGAGAATCTTCGATCCTTAAGAGGAACAAACCATTCTTTTTATGCTCGCTTACCCCGCGGCAAGCCGCGGGGAATGCACTCGCGGGCGGATTCAGGGAGGTTATCATGGGGAATATGCCAAAAGCGAAGCCCGATGATGCGGCATGGATACGGGATTGTATCCGCAAATACGTGGCTTCCGGGGAGAACGACCTGGAAATGGACGACAGCCGTGAACCGGCGTGGGAGGAACCGCTCGTCGGCTTCTCCCGCGGCGACGACCCGCTGTATCGGCGGTTCAAGGAGGATATCGGTCCGTTTTTCTGGACGCCGCCGGAGATCTTCGCCGTGACGTTTCCCGGGCTGAACGTCGCAGCGGATGCGTTGACCGTGATCAGCTGGGTCCTCCCGCAGACGGAGCTGACCCGGCTCGACAACCGCCGGGAGAAGGCCGTCTCCGCGGAGAGGTGGGCGCGATCCCGCAAATTCGGGGAGGATTTCAACGTAAAATTGCGCAACCACGTCGTTGATCTCCTCCGGGAGGCCGGCCGCGAAGCGGTTGCGCCCATGAATGCCCCCGGCTGGCGCTGGGAAAAATCGGAGCGCTACGGTCATGCCTCTTCCTGGTCGGAGCGGCACGCGGCGTACGCCTCCGGCCTCGGCACCTTCGGATTGTGCGACGGGCTGATCACGCCCCGGGGAAAGGCGATGCGCTGCGGCTCCGTCGTCGCCCGGATCGCCGTTCCTCCTTCGGAGCGGCCATACGACGATCACCATGCGTACTGCCTCTTTTATTTCGACGGCAGCTGCGGCAAATGCATTAAGCGCTGTCCGGCGGACGCCATCTCCCGGGAGGGACATGACAAGGAAAAATGCGCTCAGTACATCCACGATGTATCGTCAAAATCCATCAAGGCCCGGTTCGGTTTTGACACGTCCGGCTGCGGTCTTTGCCAGACCGGCGTCCCCTGCGAGGCGACAATCCCAGTCCCCGGGCGGACGACGTGATAGTGTTGTGACCACGACGCAGGGCGCCATCCCGAGGATCGCAACATCGATGAGATTGAGCGGATTGTTCCCTGCCCTTCAGACGGGTTTCGGAAGGGCATTGTCGATACGGTCGATGAACCCGCGCAACGCGGCGTTGAAGACCTGCGGCTGTTCGATATTGGAAAGATGGGCCGCTTCCTCCACGATCACCAGTTGCGAGCCGTCGATCATGCGGTGGATCACCTCTGCCTTCTCTACGCTGCAGGCGGGATCCTGACGCCCGACAACGACGAGCGTCGGCGCCTTCACCTGAAGGAGCATCGTGGTCTGCGCCATGTCGCGCACCGCGCTCGCGCAGGCGATGTACCCCTCCGTGCCGGTATTCAATATCATCCGGCGCACCTTTTCAATCGACTGCGGGTCGCGCGCGATGAAGGGCGCCGTGAACCAGCGCTGGATCGTCGAATCGACCAAGCCGGCGACGCCCTGGCTGCCGGCGATCGCGAGGCGCTCCGCCCACACCGAGCGCGGCGGCATCTCGCTCGCCGTGTCGCACAACGAAAGCGAGTAGACACGGTCCGCATAACGCGCGCCGATCTGCTGAGCGATCATACCGCCCATCGACAGACCAACGAAATGCACGTGCCGGATGCCGAGCGCGTCCATCAGGCTGACCGCGTCGTCGGCGAGCATTGCGATCGAGTACGGACCGGGCGTGGTGCCCGATTTACCGTGCCCGCGGGTGTCGTAGCGCAGCACCCGGTAGCGGTCGGAAAGCGCGGGGACGGTGACGTCCCACATCGTATGGTCAGACATGAGGCTGTTGCTCATCATTACCACCCGACCTCTCTCGGGGCCGTCGAAACGGTAGGCGAGCTCGACGTCGTTCACCGTGATCTTCTGGATTGCCTTTTGTCCGTTCGCCATATAAAGAACCTCCTTTTGATAAAAACACGGCCTCAATCAGACCCGCCGTCGCCCAAGTCGCCGAGGATCGTATCTCTTGATATTTGCTGAGGACTTACTTCTTTTCCCAGGCGACTATAGGGAGATGGCCGCGGTGTGTCAAGACAATTATTCCTCAGGGAGGGGATGCATCCTTGACATGCGGCATCGATTCCGCGATACTGCCCGCGCATGAGCGGACGTCGACGAGGAACTTCCTCTCCGGGATCGGGCTGTTCGGATCGTGCGGGGGAGAAACTTCCTCCTTATAGGAAAATCGAAACAGGGACGATTATCGAATCATGACCCCGCTGATATTGCTCTTCATGTTGACCTTTCTGGTATGCGTCGATCTCAGGATCCTGACGCCGGTTCTGCCCTCCATCTCGCTTTCGCTCGGCTCTTCCCCCGGCACCGTCGGCCTCGCCATGACGACTTACACCTTTGCCTACGGCACGGGGCAGCTCTTCTACGGACCGCTTTCGGACCGCTTGGGCCGGATAGCGGTCGTGCGGGCGGCGGGTGTTGGCTTCAGCATCTGTACGATCCTTTCCGCCCTCGCGGTCACGACGTGGCAGTTCATCGTTGTCCGCCTGCTGGCCGGGGCCTTGGCCGGAGCAGTGATACCGCTGACCCTGGTGTTCATCGGAGACACCGTCGAATATGATCGGCGTCAATTGGTGCTCGGCCGCTTTGCGGTGGTCACCTCTTCCGCCATGGCGTTCTCCGCATCGATCGGCGGCACCATCTCCCATTTCATCTCGTGGAGGCTGATGCTCGTCGGATATGGCGTCTTAGCGCTGATTCCTCTCGGCCTTATGTGGCGGCTCAAAATTCGGACCCCCTGTGAACCCTCGGGGAACGCTGAACGCTATGCAGACCTCCTCCGCAACAAGTACGCCCTGTTCGTCTATGCCGCCGTGTTTCTGCAGGGCTTTCTGCTGTGGGGCGCAATGACCTACCTCGGCGCTTTTGCGATCTATCGCTACGGCCTCGATCAGTTTACGGTTGGCCTGCTTATCGCCCTCTTCGGCATCGGCATGGTGACGGGCGGCCTTCTGCTGGGCCGGATCCGGCGCCTATTCTCCGAAAATGAGCTGGCGGTGTTGGGGGGTGCGGTGATGGGGGGGGTATTTCTGGCGTTCATTCCGCGCTGGCCGGTGCCGGTGTTCGCTGTCGGGATGTTCGTCCTGGGCCTGGGTTACATCTGCCTGCACACCACATTGCAGGTCCGGGGCACGGAGATCAGTTCGGCGGCCCGCGGTAAGGCGTTTTCGCTGTTTGCCTTCAATCTTTTTGTGGGGATATCGATCGGCAGCGCGGTGTTCGGATGGCTGGTGGACGCGGGGCGCTATGATGCGTTGTTCACGATAGCGGGAGCAGGTCTGATCGGTGTAGGCTTCGCAACGGCGTTGGCGCCGAAAGGACGGGCATCCCGGCAACCGCAGAAACGGGGTGACGAGTGCACGATCCCGTAGCCGCAGCGGGGGCTCGGCGCACATTCGGGAGGGAAGCGGGGAGCGATGGCAAAAAGGACCGGCGCATCCGGCGGCGAGTGCATTTCTCGTAGCGTGCCGCCGAGGGCTTTAATCTTCATCTGAATGTGGTAAAATGGCGCCGGTCGAGGGAAGGCGGTTGTGAACGGGGCAGAAGCGAGGGACTTGCCTTCGAACTTGGGAAGGCTCTAAGGGGAGCCCGGCCGGCATCTTATTGAGATGGTGATATGACAATGACGACAATTGTGCCTGAAGGGGAAGATATCAAGAGGGCTATCAAGTGGATCTCCGTCCGCAGGGAAGATGCTCCGGAGACTCCGCTGCAGAGGCTTATCGAAGAGGCGGTTTTCCAGTTCGACCTCTCCCCTCTGGATCAGGAATTCCTGACGGGGTTTTTCCGGAAAAGCAAAACCCCCTGAGCGTGCACCGCTTGACCTCCTGTCGCTTCCGGCGTGCCAATGTCAGCGGTTCCTGCCCGTAGGGCCTGAATGCAGCGAGCCGTTCGATGCGCTGAACCTTTTATAGGTTTCAAGTCCGGTGATCGAGACGGTCAGCCAGAAAAGCCCGCCCGCATAGCCGGCAAGGACATCGCTCAGGTAATGCACGCCGAGATAGATCCGGCTGAAACCGATCAGGAAAACGATGAGGCCGGCTGCCGAGACGGCAAAAACCTGCAGCTTCCAGGACTGCGTCCTGCGAATGAACAGGTAGGCAAACATCCCATAGAAGATGATGGACATCATGGCGTGGCCGCTGGGAAAGCTCCAGCCGCCGATCTGGATCAGGGCGAACCCGGCGTGCGGCCTTACCCGGTGAACGGCAGTCTTCAGGATAAACACCAGAACGCTTCCCCCGAGAACCGCCGTGAGGTAAATGAGCAGATCGTCAAATCTCTTTTTGAAAATCAGATAAATCGCGACGGTCAGGCCGCCCCCCGCTATCATCCGGCCTCCTCCGAGGGCGGTGAATGCCGTCATGAAATTGGTTGCCAGGGGTGTCCGGAAAAAATGCACCTGCTCCAGAACCCACCGGTCGACGCTCACCAGCGGGTCGCCGGTCAGCACATCCTCCGTTACCCCTCCGAATATCCAAATGAAGACGGCGCTTACCATGAGGCCGACGGTAAGATGGATCCCCAGATACCCTTCGGGGGAGAGTCGCTGCCTGATGAATGTGACAGTGCCGGGATGACGCTCCCGGAAGTCCCGGAAAAAGGATACTGAAGCGACCGCCGCGAATACCTCCTTGAACCAGACGAGCAGCTCCGTTTTCTTCCCTGCAGCCGTTCTGTAGAGAAGGCTGAAGCCGGCAATCACGAGAAACAAAAAGAAGATAAACAAGCCGGCTCTCCCGGCCCATTTTTCGATCATCTGCCAGCTTTGACCGAAGAAGTATCCGAGAAGCGTGAAGAGGACCGTCCAGAGGATTCCGCCGGCTACGTTAAACGTGATGAATTTTTTGTAGGGCATCCGCGACATGCCCGCCACAAAGGGAGCCATTGCCCGGAGAAAATGGGTGAACCGGGCGAGGAAAATGGTCTTGCCGCCGTGCCGGTCAAAGTATTCTTCCGTCTTCCGCAGGTGCTTTTCTTTCAGAAAGAGCAGCCGTTTGTGTTGTTCGAAGTACCCTCTGCCGATCGCTTTGCCGAGGGCGTAACCCACCGTATCGCCAAGGACCACCGCCAGGGAGATTACCAAGAGGCAGTCTCCCAGATCGAGGTACCCCTGGGAGGAAAGAAACCCCGCCAGGACAACCACCGTTTCTCCGGGCACCAAAAGCCCGGTAAATGCGGCGCTTTCCATGAACGGCAGGAGAAAGACGACCAGGTACCCCCAGTGGCCCAGGCGGGCGAACAGGGCGAGCAGTTGTTCCGTCATCTTGAGACTCCGTTATCGTCTGTTTCGGTGCGACATGATATGATGAATCTCCCTGACTTACAAGAGTGATGAATCAATTCCGCCGCAGGCCGCTTGGCGGCGAACGCCCTCAAAAGGGACTGGATGCCCAGGTTTTTTGTCATACGCTCCGCCACGGTATATCCTGCGATTTCTCCGGCAAAAGGGTGGTCGAACGGAACGTACCGGCACAGGCGCCGATGATCCGTTTTGCAAGTCTTTTTTAACGAACACGATAAAAAAGGTGGACAGATCGCATCAATTGTATTATGCGACCAAAAATCATTATATCCATCACCGGAATTCATACGAGGGGAACATGAGATTCGACATTGCAAAGAGCGGCAGCGGGCTTGTGTACGAGATCAGAAACATCGTGAATGTGGCCGACAGGCTGAAGCGTTCAGGTGTCGAGGTGATCTGGGAGAACATCGGCGATCCGGTCCAGAAGGGCGAGAAGGTTCCCGCCTGGATGCGGGATGTCCTTGTCGACCTTCTCAAGGAGGATCGCACCTACGGCTACTCACCGACGAAGGGGATGAATGCGACACGTGAATTTCTCGCGGAGATGGTCAACCGGCGGGGGAAGATGCAGATCACACCGGATGACATCATCTTCTTCAACGGCCTCGGCGACGCGATCGCCCGGGCCTACAGCGCCATCCGCGTCGACGCGCGGATCATCATGCCGGAGCCGACCTACTCCACACACTTGCTGGCGGAGGTCCTGCACGCCTCGTTTCCTCCGAACACCTATCGGATGAACCCCTACTGCGACTGGTCTCCCGACATCAACGAACTGGAGCGGAAGGTGAAGAGCCATCGGGCCATTGTCGGGATCCTCGTCATCAACCCCGACAACCCCACCGGTTACGTATATCCCGAGGAGATGCTCCGTCGGATCGTGGAGATCGCCCGGACCTACGATCTGTTTATCATCTTCGACGAGACCTACCACCACATCATCTTCAACGGGAAGAAGACCGTCCCCCTGTCCGATATCATCGGGGATGTGCCGGGGATCAGCATGAAGGGGATTTCCAAGGAGTTCCCCTGGCCCGGCTCCCGCTGCGGCTGGATGGAGATCTACAACGCCGATAAGGACGAGACCTTCGCCCGCTATATCGACGCGATCCTGACCCAGAAGATGTCGGAGGTCTGCTCGACGACTCTTCCGCAAATGGCAATTCCCCGGATCATGACCCACCCGGAGTATCGGCGTTACCTCGATGAGCGGATCCGGCATTACGAAAAGCTTTCCAACATTGCCTACCGGATTCTCAAGGACCTGCCCTATGTGATGGTGAACCGGACCTGCGGCGCCTTTTATATGACGATTGTTTTCAACGAGGCAATCCTCAACAACCGCCAGTTCCTGGCGATCGGGCAATCAGATATCCGGGACTATATCGAAAAGCTGGTTGAGGAGCCCGTCGAGTTCGACAAGCGGTTCGTCTATTACCTCCTGGGCGCCACGGGGATCTGCGTCATCCCTCTGACTTCCTTTTTCACCGATCTTCCCGGATTCCGTATGACCCTCCTGGAGCGGGACGAGGAGAAGTTCGAACAGGTGGTCCGGACGCTCGCCGAGAAGATCGTCGCGTATGTCGAATCGTCCCGGTAACGGGCCGGACGGTTTTCCTTTCTTTACCCCACATTTCTCTCCCCCAGGGGGCCCGGTGATTTTCCCCGGTGCGACCCCTGAACTGCCGCATCCACGGCTTTCGCCATCCGCTCCTTCTCAAAGGCATCGGGATCGACTGCATGCCGGAGGCTGGGAATATCGGGCGTATTTTATCTTAAAATTGATATGTTAGGAGGTTTAGCCTACAAACAAACCATCTAAGTTCGACCATTGCCATGACCGGCGTTTTCCATTAATTATACAATACAAAAAGAATTCCTGTTTATCCTCTTTGTCGTACCCGTGATGTACCTGCTTCTGGCTGCTGATTATACCGGGAGTAGGGCCGGCGCAGAGCTCCTCGTGCCTCCTCCGGCGGGGGGCTCTGCAAAGGTTTCCCGCAAGGAAGTTCTTTTCTGGACGATTCATTTCAGAAGGGGGTTTCATTCAGAAGTACCCAGTAGAATCCGATTTCGGCGACTGCCTCCACGAACTTGTCGAATTCTACGGGCTTCACAATATAGCTGTTGACCCCAAGATCGTAACTTTTGATACGGTCCCGGTGTTCATTTGATGAGGTGAGAACGACAACCGGCAACATCTTGGTCCGCTCGTCCGATCTGATTCTGCGCAGGACATCGAGGCCATCGATTTTCGGGAGCTTAAGATCGAGGAGAACCACCTTTGGCCGGTCGCAGATGTCCCGGTCGGCATATTTCCCCGTACAGAAAAAATAGTCCAGGGCCTCCTGGCCGTCCCTGAGCACTTTGACCCGGTTGGAAAGTCGATGGGTTTGCAGTGCGTCGAGGGTCAACTCCACGTCGTTGGGGTTGTCCTCCACAAGGATGATATCCAGAACATGCTTAAGCAATTTTTGTCTCCTTTCCGGTGAGAGTGAAGTAAAACGCCCTTCCTTCGTTACATTTTGACTCGGTCCAGATCCGGCCGCCAGCATAGAGACCGGGCTCTTCCAAGTCAAGAGAAAACCTATTTCTCCTTCGGGTTCACGGATACGGTAATTCTGCCTGTCTGCGTCTGAGCCCCCAGGGATATTCCGCAAGATTCCGCAACGTAGTTTTCCCCTACCATTGTACTTCCATTCAATCCTCATTGATTTGTCCCTTTGAGGACCGTAGTTTGGATAAAAAAGGTGCGTAAGCGCTTCCGAGAACTGACGAAGGCGGCATACGCCTTCCCGCAATAAAGAAAGGAGAAAACAATGCTTGGGAAAACAAGGTTCTTTTGTATGGCCGTGCTGGGTTGCTTGTTGATCTGGGGCAGCCTTACGCCTCTCTGCGCGGCTGAGGCGGATGTGGCGCGTCTGATCAATCTGCTCAAAAGCAAAAACATTTTGACCCAGGAGGAAGCGGATTCCTTGGTCACCGAATTGAATGCCAATGCCCAGAAAGAACGCACCGAGATGAAAGAAGAGATGAAGGTTGCCGCCGGCAAGGGCGAGTTTCTGCCGCCGGCATTGCGGGGCTTTAAGTTCGGGACCACGATCTATGGAGAGTGGAACAGCAAAACGACGGATAATGCCCCCTCCACGAATCAATTCAATCTGAACCGGGCCTATCTTACGTTGACCAAGGATTTCAATGACTGGCTGGGGATGAATATCACCACCGATCTTTTCAATTCGGTCGATCCCGCCGATAATCGGAACGGATTGGAAGTGCGCCTGAAATTTGCGTATGCCAACATTAATCTCTTCGGCACGACGACGCAACTCGGCATGATCCCAACGCCCTCCGATTCCTACGATTCCGCCATCTGGCCGTATCGGGTGCAGGGCAACAACCTCTGGGACGGCCAGGGGATAGAACCCACGTCCGATCTGGGTATTTCCATTCAGGGTCCCATCGGCGGCTACATGGATGCCGATTATTTGAAGTTTGCCGCCAAACCCTTTGCCGGCAAATGGGGTGGATATTTTGTCGGGATTTACAACGGGCCGGGATATAACGACCACGGAAGCCAACGGCAACAAGGTCGTTTCCGGACTGGTCTACGTCCGTCCGTTGCCGATGGTGCCCATCCTGAGGGGGTTGCAGTTCGCCTATGTCGGGGTGTACGGGAAGAGCAATTCGACCTTTGCCCCCGGCGCGGGGGTGGTGACGGATTATCCGGATTTTCAAGCAAATATCGTTCAGGCCTCTCTCCAGCATGAATACTTTACCATCATGGGTCAGTATTATTGGGGGCAGGCCACGGCCACTTCCAACGAAGAGAATGATCGCAAGGGATATCTGGTGGATGCGTTCGTGCGTATCCCCACGATGGAAAAACTCAGGGTCTTCGGGAAATATTATTACTATGACCCCAACAGGAACGGTTCCAATCTCGGCTATAAAACGTATGTTGCCGGTCTCTCCTATGACGTAGCCAATGAGTTCATGCCTTTTGTCGCCTTTGAACGCCGGAACTATGAATCGACCTTGGCGGGGAATGATTACGACAAGTATCAGGTCGGCTTCCAGGTGAAATTTTAAGCCCGATCTTTCCCCGGGGACGTGGCGTTGCCTGCTTCGGATCTTTTCTGTGTTGCTCTTCTCGCGGGGCCCCTGAAACAGGGGCCCCGACTTTTTTCAGGGAAGGTTGTGAAGTCGATGGTTGAGGAAAACTTGGAAGAGAAGAACTTGTTGACACGAAACAGGGAGAAAAAACGGAGAATCTGGTGGATAGCGGCGTTGACCATCTGCGTTGCCATTGGGGTCGTCATTTTCGTGAGGGCACGGGGCGGGGAGGCGCCCTCCGGGAAACAGGGTGGCGCCGCCCTTGCCCGAGCCGTGCCCGTGACAGCGGTGGCGGCGAGAAAAGGGGACATGAACATCTCCCTCAACGGCCTCGGCACCGTCACCCCTCTCTCCACGGTTACCGTGAAAAGCCGTGTCGACGGCGAGCTCATGGAGGTCCTTTTCCGGGAAGGGGAGACGGTGAAGAGCGGCGATTTGCTTGCCAGGATCGATCCGAGGCCCTTCGAGGTGCAGCTGGTCCAGGCCGAAGGGCAGTTGGCGCGTGATGAAGCCCTCTTGCAGAATGCGAAAATCGATGTCGAACGCTACCGGCTCCTCTGGCAGCAGGATTCCATCCCCAAGCAACAGCTCGACACCCAGGAAGCGCTGGTTCGCCAGTATGAAGGCGCTATCAAGGTGGATCAGGGGCAGATCGAAAACGCCCGGCTGCAATTGGCGTACAGCCGGATCACGTCGCCGATCACCGGGAGAATCGGGCTGCGTCTCGTGGACCCGGGAAATATCGTCCGCGCGCCGACGTCAAATGGGCTGGTAGTGATCACGCAGCTTCAGCCGATCACGGTTATTTTCCCCATTCCCGAAGACAGCCTGCCCGCAGTCCTTGCCGCTCTTGACCGGGGAAAGAAGCTGCCCGTAGATGCCTTCAATCGTGAACAGACGCAGAAGCTTGCCACCGGGTTCCTTCTGACCGTCGATAACCAGATCGATCCGAATACCGGGACGGTCCGCCTCAAGGCGATCTTCGACAACAAGGACAACCGGCTCTTTCCCAATCAGTTCGTCAATGCCCGTCTGCTTGTCGACGTCAAACGGGGCGTTATCCTCGCGCCGGCGGCGGCGATCCAGCGCGGCGTCCGGGGAACCTACGTCTACGCGGTAAAAGCCGACCGCACGGCGGTCGTCCGGCCTGTCGTGATCGGCGAGATTCAGGGAGCCGAAGCCTCCGTGATCACCGGGCTTGCGGAAGGCGACCTCGTCGTTGTGGATGGTGCGGAACGGTTGAGGGAGGGGGCCACGGTGGAACTCAAAGGGCAGGACAACGGCAATGGACTCCGGAGAAGCCCATGAATATTTGCCGTCCCTTCATCCTCCGGCCGGTGGCGACGACCCTGCTTATGGTCGCCATTCTGCTTGCGGGCGCCATCGCCTACCGGGAACTTGCCGTATCCGCCCTTCCGCAGGTGGATTATCCCACGATTCAGGTCCGGACGTTCTACCCCGGGGCCAGCCCCGATGTCATGGCTTCCTCGGTCACCGCCCCGCTGGAGAGGCAACTC
Source organism: uncultured delta proteobacterium (assembly GCA_963817385.1). Classification (GTDB taxonomy): domain Bacteria; phylum Desulfobacterota; class Syntrophia; order Syntrophales; family UBA5619; genus JAKAFS01. Next base: position 99,324 of record CAWFOM010000031.1, on the reverse strand, counting down.
GGTCAGATGCCGGGCCTCACCCAGATGACCTCCACCAGTTCGAGCGGGAGTTCCATCATCACCCTTCAGTTCACCCTGGATCTCAACCTGGATGTGGCGGAGCAGCAGGTCCAGGCGGCGATCAATGCGAGCTTTACCTTCCTGCCGAGGGACCTGCCGGCCCCGCCCGTCTACAGTAAAGTTAACCCGGCCGACGCGCCCATCCTCACCTTGGCGCTCACCTCCATGACGTTGCCCCTGCCCCAGGTGGAAGACCTGGCCGACACCCGGTTTGCGCAGAAGATCTCCCAGCTCCCCGGGGTAGGGCTGGTGAGCATCAGCGGCGGTCAGCGGCCTGCCGTCCGGGTCCAGGTGAACCCGACAGCGCTTGCCGCATACGGTTTGACCCTGGAAGATGTGCGCACGGTAATCGTCGCAGCCAACGTCAATCAGGCGAAGGGCAGCTTCGACGGCCCCCGCCAATCGTACATCATCGGGGCCAACGACCAGCTCTTTTCCAGCAGCCAGTACCGGCCGCTGATCGTGGCGTACCGGAACGGGGCGCCGGTAACGCTGTCCGACATTGCCGAAATCGTCGACGATGCCGAAAATGTGAATCAGGCGGCGTGGATGAACAATAGCCCCGCCGTAATCGTCAACATTCAGCGGCAGCCCGGGGCCAATGTCATCGAAGTCGTAGACCGAATCAAGACGCTGCTCCCCCAGCTGCAGGCATCATTGCCGCCGGCGGTGCAACTCAGCGTGTTGACCGATCGGACCACGACCATCCGCGCTTCGGTCAGGGACGTGCAGTTCGAGCTCATGCTTGCCGTCGTCCTGGTCGTCCTGGTCATTTTTCTCTTCTTACGCAACCTGTCGGCAACGGTTATCCCCAGCGTCGCCGTGCCGCTCTCCCTCGTCGGCACCTTCGGGGTCATGTATCTCCTCGGGTTCAGCCTCAACAACCTCTCCCTGATGGCCCTGACCATCTCGACCGGCTTCGTGGTGGATGACGCCATCGTCATGATCGAGAATATCAACCGGTTCATCGAGGAGGGTGACAGCCCGCTTGAGGCGGCCCTCAAAGGCTCGCAGCAGATCGGCTTTACCATTATGTCCCTGACGGTCTCCCTCATCGCCGTCCTGATCCCGCTTCTGTTCATGGGCGATGTCGTGGGCAGACTCTTCCGCGAGTTCGCCATCACCCTCGGCGTCACGATCCTCATCTCCGCGGTCGTCTCACTGACGCTGACTCCCATGATGTGCGCCCGCCTCCTCAAACATACGCCCGAGGAACGGCAGGGAAGATTCTATCGTGCATCTCAGCGCATGTTCGAGCGAACCATCGCGGCCTACGGGCGGACGCTTCGCTGGGTGCTCGAACGGCAGACGGCAACGATGATCGTGGCGGTGGCGACCCTCATCCTCACCGGCGCCCTCTTCATGGTCATCCCGAAGGGATTTTTCCCCGTCCAGGACACGGGCGTTATTCTCGGTATTTCGGAAGCCGCCCAGTCCATCTCGTTTCCCGCCATGGCCGAGCGCCAGCAGGCGCTTGCCTCGATGATTCTTCGGGATCCGGCCGTTGAAAGCCTTTCGTCCTTTATCGGGATCGACGGCACCAATGCCACCCTCAACAGCGGGCGGATCCTGATCAACCTTAAACCGCTTGAAGTCCGAAGGATGAGCGCGAGCGAAGTGATCAGTCGCCTTCAGCCAAAACTGGCCGCAATCGAGGGCATAACCCTCTACCTGCAGCCCGTACAGGACCTGAGTGTCGATGCCCGGGTCAGTCGCACCCAGTTTCAGTATACCATGGAAGATCCCGATTCGACTGAGCTTTACACGTGGGCGCCCCGGCTGGTCGATGCGCTCGGCCGGCGTCCCGAACTGCGGGATGTGAGCAGCGACCAGCAGGACAAGGGCCTTCGGGTAGCCGTGTCCATCGACCGGAGCACCGCCTCGCGTTTCGGCATCCTGCCCCAGCTCGTCGATGACACCCTCTACGACGCGTTCGGTCAGCGGATGGTATCCACCATTTTCACCCAGCTCAACCAGTACCGCGTCATCCTTGCCGTCAAACCCGACTTTCAGCAGGACCCCGGAAAGCTTGGGTCGCTTTACTTCCGCAGCAGCGCCGGCGGCCAGGTACCGCTCAGCGCGTTCACCCAGGTTGCGGAAACAACCGGACCCCTTCTTATCAGCCGCCAGGGGCAGTTCCCCTCGGTCACGATTTCCTTCAACCTGGAACAGGGGGCGTCACTGGGAAAGGCCGTGACGGCGGTCGAAGCAGCCGCGCGACAGTTGCAGCTGCCGGAGAGCATCTCGGGAAGTTTCCAGGGAACGGCGCAGGCCTTCCGGGTCTCTCTGGCGAACGAGCCCTTCCTGATCCTCGCCGCCCTTATCACGGTCTATATCGTGCTCGGCATTCTCTACGAGAGCTACATCCACCCCATCACCATCCTGTCGACCTTGCCGTCGGCGGGTGTCGGGGCAATTCTCGCCCTTCTGCTGTTCGGTACGGAGTTCAGCGTCATTGCCCTGATCGGCATTATCCTGCTCATCGGCATCGTCAAGAAAAACGGGATCATGATGGTCGACTTTGCCCTGGAGGCCGAACGCAAAGAGGGAAAGAGCCCGGTCGAGGCGATCTACCAGGCGTCTCTCCTGAGGTTCCGGCCGATCATGATGACCACCATGGCCGCGCTTCTGGGGGCGCTGCCCCTGGCGCTGGGCAGGGGCGTCGGATCGGAGCTTCGGCGCCCCCTCGGCATTGCCATCGTCGGAGGACTCATCATCAGCCAGATGCTGACCCTCTATACGACGCCTGTCATCTATGTCGGATTCGACCGGCTGGCCAGGCGCCTGAAACGGAACCGTTCCGGCGCACCACCGGATAGCGCGCCTCCTCGAGGTGTACGATGAACATCTCGGCGATCTTTATCGAGAGACCGGTTGCAACCACGCTTCTCACCATCGGGCTGGCGCTCGCCGGGGTGATCGCCTTTCGGTTGCTGCCCGTCTCACCGCTGCCCCCGGTCGATTTTCCAACCATTCAGGTATCGGCGAGCTTGCCGGGAGCCAACCCGGAAACCATGGCGACATCGGTGGCGGCGCCGCTCGAACGGCAGTTCGGCCGCATCGCGGGCGTCACGGAGATGACCTCCACCAGCAATCGCGGCTCCATGTCGATCGTGCTCCAGTTCGATCTCAACCGCGATATCAACGGGGCCGCCCGCGATGTCCAGGCGGCGATCAATGCCGCCCGGGGCTTTCTCCCCGCCAACCTGCCCAGTAATCCCATCTACCGCAAGGTCAACCCGGCCGATGCGCCGGTTCTCATCGTTGCCCTCACGTCCGACACCCTGACGACGACGCAGATGTACGACGCCGCGTCGAGCATCATGCAGCAGAAGTTATCCCAGGTGGAGGGGGTGGGCCAGGTGTTCGTCGGGGGCTCGTCCCTTCCGGCCGTCCGGGTGGATTTGAACCCTGCCGCTTTGAACAAGTACGGAATCAGCCTCGATGACGTCCGCACCGTGCTGAGCGGAACCAATGTCAACCGGCCCAAGGGTCAGCTCGCCAACCAAGAGCGGAGTTGGGAGATTCAGACCAACGATCAGCTCCGCAGAGCCGCTCAGTATCTTCCCGTCATTATCAGTTACCGGTCCGGGGCCGCGGTGCGGCTTTCCGACGTGGCAATGGTGGAGGACTCGGTGGAGGATCTTCGGGCGGGCGGCCTGGTCAACGGGAAGCCGTCCGTCATGGTGATCGTGTTCCGTCAACCGGGGGCGAATATCATCGATACCGTGGATCGTGTCCGGGGCCTGCTTCCGCAGCTCAGGGCGGCCATGCCGGGAGGAGTCGAGTTCTCCGTCGTTCAGGACCGATCGCCCTCCATCCGCGGTTCCCTGAGGGACGTGGGAATCAGTCTCGCCATCTCCTTCGCCCTCGTCATATTGGTGGTCTTCTGGTTCCTGAAGAATGTCCGCGCGACGATCATCCCCGGCGTCGCCGTCGCGGTATCGCTCATCGGCACCTTCGCCGTCATGTACCTGTTCGGTTACAATCTGGACAACCTCTCCCTGATGGCCTTGACCATTGCCACGGGATTTGTCGTTGATGACGCGATCGTGGTGCTCGAAAACATCACCCGCCACATCGAAGAGGGTGTTCCCGTCCGCGAGGCCGCTCACCTCGGGTCGCAGGAGATCGGATTCACCGTCCTTTCCATGAGCACCTCTCTGGTGGCCGTCTTCATCCCCATCCTTCTGATGGGCGGCATGGTGGGCCGGCTCTTCCGTGAATTTGCCGTCACCCTGTCGGCGGCCATCATGGTCTCGCTCGTTGTGTCGCTCACCACGACACCCATGATGTGCGCGGCCCTCCTGAGACCGCCGGAAGCCTGCGTTCACGGACAGTGCTATCGGGTCAATGAGACGATATTCAACTGGATGTATCGCCGCTACGACCAAACGCTCCAATGGGCGCTTCGCCACTCACGGATCATGCTTGCCCTGACGCTGACCATGGTGGCGACCAGCGTGGCCTTGTTCATCGTCGTTCCCAAGGGGTTCTTTCCCGAACAGGACACGGGGAGGATCAGCGGCACGATCCAGGCCGAGCAGGATATCTCCTTCCAGGCCATGCGGGGGAAGCTCGCCCAGGTGATCGACATCATAAAAAGCGACCCCGAGGTCGTCTATGCCGCGGGTTTCACCGGTGGCGGCGGCGGCGGTGGTTCTGCGGCGAACATCGGGCGGCTGTTCATCTCGCTCAAGCCGTTCGGAGAACGCAAGGCCAGCGTGCCCGAGGTGATGGCGCGGCTGCGCAGGAAACTCGCCCAGGTTCCGGGGGCGCCCACCTACCTGCAGCCGGTCCAGGATCTGCGCATCGGGGGAAGGATCAGTAACGCCCTGTATCAATATACCCTCCATGGGGATAACTTGCAGGATCTCACCGCGTGGGCGCCGCGGATCGTGCAGCAGCTGCGCACCCTGCCCGCGCTCACCGATGTCAGCAGCGATCAGCAGGAAAAGGGGCTGGAGGCCACGGTGGTGATCGACCGCGATACGGCCTCTCGTCTCGGCATCACGCCGCAGATGATCGATGATGTCCTGTACGACGCCTTCGGCCAGCGGCAAGTGTCCATTACGTATACGCTGTTAAACCAGTACCATGTCGTGATGGAGGTTGCGCCGGACTTTTGGCAACAGCCCGATACGCTTCGGGATATCTATGTGCGCGGCGCAAGCGGTGCAATGGTGCCCCTGAGCGCGTTTAGCCGGTTTGAACGGAACGCGACGTCGCTGGCCGTGAACCACCAGGGCCAGTTTCCCGCGATTACCGCATCGTTCAATCTGGTGCCGGGCAAATCCCTGGGTGAGGCGGTGCGCGAGATTGAGGCGGCGACGCACCGGATGGGGATACCCGGAAGTGTGCGAGGCAGCTTTGCGGGGACCGCCGAGGCCTTCCAGGCTTCCCTGGCGAACGAACCCCTTCTGATCCTCGCGGCGCTCATTGCGGTCTATATTGTCCTGGGGATCCTGTATGAGAGCATCGTGCATCCGGTCACGATCCTCTCCACCCTGCCGTCTGCGGGGGTCGGTGCGCTGCTCGCGCTTTTGCTCTTCCGCACGGAGTTGACCATCATCGCCCTGATCGGGATCTTCCTCTTGATCGGCATCGTGAAGAAGAACGGAATCATGATGATTGATTTTGCCCTCGAAGCGGAGCGGACGGGAGGCAAGAGCCCGGTCGAGGCGATCTATCAGGCATGTCTGCTTCGGTTTCGGCCGATCATGATGACGACGATGGCCGCACTCTTCGGCGCCCTCCCGCTGGCACTGGGCAGGGGGATAGGCTCGGAGCTTCGCCGTCCCCTCGGCATCGCCATCGTCGGCGGTCTCATCTTCAGCCAGATGCTCACCTTGTACACAACGCCGGTCATGTATCTCTATCTCGACCGGTTCAGGCTCAGGATGAAGGCGATGCGGCAAAAAAATCACGCAGTAGCGGTGTGATATATCCAGGACCAAAACGGTCGGTGAGGTGGCAAGGTGAACGGGAATTTCGGTTGGTTGAAAATCGTTTCGCTCGTTGGAATGGCCGGATTATTTCCTCTGGTTGTCTCCTGCTCCGTAGGACCCGACTATGTGAGACCGCAGGCGCCCGTGTCCGAAATGTACCGGGAGATGAATGGCTGGAAGACGGCCGAGCCGAAGGATCAGGTGATCCGGGGAAAATGGTGGGAGATGTTCGACGATCCCCGGCTCAACGATCTTGCTGAGCAGATCGACATCTCCAACCAGAACGTGGCTTCGGCCGAAGCGCAGTTTCGTCAGGCCCGCGCACTGGTCCAGGCCGCCCGTTCGAGTTACTTTCCCACAGTAACCATCGGCGCCTCTTTTACCCGATCTCTGGCGTCGTCGACGGTGGGCGCGGCGCAGACTTCACCTGCACCGGCCTCGCTCTACACGCTCCCCGTCGATGCGTCGTGGGAGCTCGACCTCTGGGGGCGCATCCGCCGTTCGGTCGAGGCCAGCAGGGCTGGCGCGCAGGCGACGGGAGCGGACCTCGAGGCGGTCCGGCTGAGCGCCCGGGTCGAACTGGTTCAGAACTACTTTCAACTGAGCGCACTCGATGCCCAGAAGGAGCTTCTCGACCGGACCATCGAGGCGCTCGGGAAATCCCGGGAGATGACCCAGAACAGATACCTCTCCGGCGTTGCATCGCGGGGGGACGTGCTGCAGGCCGAGACCCTGCTGAAAACCACCCAAGCTCAGGCCATCGATTTGGGTGTGCAACGGGCCCAGTTCGAGCACGCCATCGGTGTTCTCATCGGGAAACCCCCTTCCCTTTTTGCACTCCCCCTTTCGTCGCTTGCAACTCCCCCGCCGGCCATTCCCGTGGGGCTGCCCTCCGAACTCCTGGAACGGAGACCCGACATCGCCGGCGCCGAACGGCGCATGGCGTCGGCAAATGCCCAGATCGGGGTTGCCGTGGCCGGCTACTATCCGACGGTGACGCTCGGCACATCCGGAGGGTTTCAAAGTTCCGATCTCGCCCGGTGGCTCAGCTGGCCCAGCCGCTTCTGGTCCTTCGGCCCTGCATTGTCCGAAATCATTTTCACGGGCGGCCTTTTACAGGCGCGGACCGAGCAAGCCCGGGCCGCTTACGAAACGGCCGTGGCAAATTACCGCCAGACGGTCCTCACAGGATTTCAGGAAGTGGAGGATAATCTTGCCGCCCTGCGGATTCTGGAGCAGGAGGCGGTGGCGCAGGAAGAAGCGGTCAAGGCGGCCGAGCAGTTCCTCGTGATCGCAACCAATCAGTATAAAGCGGGGATCGTCGGATACCTGAACGTGATCGCGGCTCAGACCGCGGCTTTAAGCAGTCGACGGGTGGCGCTCGATATCCTGGGCCGCCGGATGACGGCCGCCGTGCTCCTCATCAAGGCCCTCGGCGGCGGCTGGGACGTATCCTCCCTGCCGGGCGGCGATACTCCTTAAGCGAAAAGGCAGGGTGTAACGGACTTAAGCAAAAGGCACATGATTTTTTACCTAGACCGTATTTAGTTGGAACGCCATTGGGCGCGCCTAAGAAAGCCTAACCATGCGTGAATGTCTTGCTGTCGGTCGAATCATGGCTTTGTTGAAGAAAGTGAGGATGGGGGATTAAAGGTCCAGAAGTAAAAACCCTGATAAAAAATGGAGGCGAAAATGTATAAGAAAATTTTAGTTCCCCTCGACGGTTCAGAATTGGCTGAATGTGCGTTGAATCATGTCAAGAAACTTTTTCAAGGCGGTCTTGTCGGGGGGGAAGTCGTCCTGTTAAATGCCGTCGTCGCTGATATTCCCTGGAGAGCATTAAATGTGGGAGAAGAGGGCCATTCAATAACTTTTGATATCAATACCATTATAAAATCATTCATGGATAAATCACGGAAGTATCTTGCAAAAGTTAAATACCGGTTCTCTTCCGAGCTTTCTTCCGATGGCATTAATGTCAAGACGGAAGCTATAGAGTCTAACGGGCCATCCTCTACCATCACCGATTATGCTCGGAAGAACGGTGTAGACCTGATTATAATAGCAACCCATGGGTATACCGGCATGAAAAAGATGTTGTTAGGCAGCATTGCGTTAAAGGTCCTGCATGAGTCGAATGTACCGGTGCTGTTAATCAGACCGGAGGCTTGCCGCGTGTAAATATCCGTATCGCATGCCGCATGGTGTGGAGTCAGAAGTTTCATATGAAAGGGTATCGACGTGAAAATGTATGAAGTGATGGAGATTGCAAAGCGGTGGGACATTCCTTAAGGAGGCCTGTACATTGCGGCATTTTTTATATGCGTTTCTCATTGCTTTAGCAAACAACGTCGACAATATCGGAGCAAGAATCGCTTATAGTATCAGGGGCATAAAAATAACTACTCCCATAAATCTCTGGATTTCCCTGATTACCTTTGTCATTTCTTTTCTTGCGGCTTATTCGGGAACCAAGATTTCAGGTTCATTGGGGAAAATCTCTTCCGTTCTTGCCATGGTGTTTCTTACGGCTGTGGGCTCCAAGATGATTTTGGACCAATATATGGGAGATAAGTGTGGCGAAATACCCTTCCAGAAAAGATGGAAGGGTATCTGCCATATCTTCGGGAAGTCGGAAAATGCAGATAAGGACAATTCGAAGCATTTAGATTTTAAAGAGGCGACTCTCCTTGGTATTGCTCTGTCAATAAACAATATTGGGGGAGGTTTGAGCGCCGGTATGATCGGCTTGGACTCATTTCTTGTAGGATTTTTATCCGCCATACTGAGTTTTATTGCCCTTTCCGTGGGGAATCGAACCGCCGAATTCTTTATCAAGCAGAATATATCTGGCAAAGCGGCAATCGCAGGCGGCATTTTACTGATCGCAATCGGGCTAGAGCAGATTTTATTTTAGCGCATAGGCGTTGTGAGTAGTCAATTTCATATACTCAGCTCATAAGAAAGCGAGATATTATCTTAAGATATTTTTGATAAATATCGGCTTCCGGTTGGACTCCGCAAAGACCCATAAGACGCAAAAGAAGATTCTCCCTACCATTAACCCTTCATTCAATCCTCATTGTATTTCGTTTTTTCAGCCCTAGATTATAATTGATAGCCGGCGGTGTGATCGCGGGTTCGAAATTCACCAGACTGAAGAAGTCGTTGGTCCCTGAAGGCACGGGGACCACAGAGGGCTTTGCGACCCGGCAGACTGAATGAAAACATGGAAGCAGACGAGGGATTGTCATGAAGAAACCAAAAACTTTTCAGATAGCCGTGATCTGGGCACTGGTCCTGCTGCTCGCAGCGCCGGCGCCGGTATTCGCCCAGGATGCACAGGGCGGCGCCAAAAAGTTCTCCCAGGAGCAGTTGGACCAGATGATGGCGCCGATCGCGCTCTATCCGGATTCGCTTCTCGCCCAGATCCTGATGGCGGCGACCTATCCTCTCGAAGTGGTGATGGCTGACCGGTGGATCAAGCAGAACAAGGATCTCCAGGGGGACCGGCTCAACGATGCCCTTGACAATCGGGCCTGGGATGCCAGCGTTAAGGCCCTGGCGCCTTTCCCGGACGTTCTGTCCATGATGAGCGAAAAGCTGGACTGGACCGAGATGGTGGGAGACGCTTTTCTGGCCCAGGAAGGCGATGTTATGGACACCGTTCAGCGACTCCGCCAAAAGGCGTACGCCGCAGACAACCTGAGAAGCTCGGAGAAGCAACGGGTGACCGCGGAAAATGACTCCATTCGGATCGAGCCAACCAACCCGGAGGTTGTCTATGTCCCCGCTTATGACCCCTCGTGGGTGTACGGCCCATGGTGGTGGCCGGGCTATCCCCCGTATGTCGTCTATCCCTACTGGCCCGGCGTGATCATCACTCCGGGGTTCATTGCGTTCGGAGTCGGCTGCTTCGTCGGGGCCTTCTGGGGGCATGTCTGGGGGCACTGGGACTGGAGACAGCATCGTGTTTTCGTCAACGAGAATCGTAATATCAATATCAACCGGAGAAACATCGACGTCTCGAACATGAGGACGACACCCTGGATGCACGACCCCGGCCATCGACGGGGCGTACCCTACCGGGATCCGTCTCTCCGTGAGCGGCTCAGGCAGACAAATCCGGGTGCTGTCGAGAATCGCCGTCCGTTCAGGGGATTCGACCGGAGTCCCGGCGGGGCACCCGGCCGGCCCCGCCCGGAGATCGGGTGGAACGATGGGCACTCCCGGCGGTGCTCGGGGAACTCTTGATGGCGGGACCGGCAATCGCGGTGCGGTAGTCGGTTCCCGGCGCAGCGAGCGGAAGAACCGGCGTCCCCCGCGCCGTTTCCCTCCTCCCTCCCTGCCCCAGGGAACGGTAAATCGTATCCCCGCCCCGTCGGTGAGCAGGCCCGCCGGCGGGGGAGGCAGGAATATGGACGCCTTTCGCGGCATCGGGCAGGGCAGCGAGGTTCGCCGCCAGAGCTCCTGGGGGGCTGCGATCAGGCCCGCTGTCCCCGCTGTTCCCTCCGGGGAACGGATGACGGACGGCGTACCAGGTGCCGGCGGCGGCACGCGCAGCGGTGAATCAACCGGCGGCACACGCAGCGGTTCAGGCGGACGCGGTCCCCAGGGCGGTCGCCGATGACAGTGATTTTCTCTCAGGGAGGCATGTCGATGTTTCGAAACATCTTTCCGAATAAATCGATTCCGTTAAGGCGTCTCAATACCATCGGTATGGCGGCCATGCTCATGATCACCTCTCTTCTTCCGGGCAACGCTCTTGCAGCACCCGTGAAACAGCGGACCTTTGCATCCCCCGAGGCGGCCGTGAACGCCTTGGTGAAGGCCGTCAACGAGGGCAAATCGGACGAACTCATGCGCATCCTGGGACCCGGCAGTGCGACGCTCGTCTCATCCGGCGACAAGGTGCAGGATCGGCAGCGCCGGGAGCAGTTCTCGAAGGCATACGAAGAAAAGAACCGGTTGGAACCGGCCAGTGACGGATCGGTGAAGCTGTTCATCGGGAACGACGACTGGCCCTTCCCGTTCCCGATTGTGAAAGTCAAGCAAAACTGGCGCTTCGATACCCAAGCCGGCAAAGAGGAACTCTTCTGCCGCCGGATCGGAGCGAATGAGCTCAATGCCATCCAGGTATGCCTGGCGATCACGGATGCCCAGGATGATTATGCGGATCTGATAAATGTCATAAACGGGCAGCCCGAATATGCGCAGAAGTTCGAAAGTTCGAAGGGGAAGAAAGACGGCCTCTACTGGGAGGCGTCGCCGGGCGATACGCCCAGCCCGCTGGGGCCCCTGGTCGCCCATGCCCGGGCCGAGGGTTACCGCGATGCGGTAGGGAAATCCGTCCCTTACCATGGCTACCTCTACAGGATCCTTATGGCTCAAGGAGATAACGCAAATGGCGGCGCTCATAGCTACGTCATCGCCGGGAAGATGATCGGCGGCTTCGCCGTTGTGGCCTTCCCCGCCGTGTACGGGTCCACCGGCATCCATACCTTTATCGTCAATCACGAAGGCGTGGTCTACCGGAAGGACATGGGAAGAGACACGGCCGGAATCGCTACGGCCATGACGACGTTTAATCCCGATGCAACCTGGAAGAAAGTGGAGTAGGCGCTGCCCCGTCGATTCTCGATCTGCCGAGGCTCCCGCTGGGTGTCAGCAGGAATGGGCAGCCGCGGCCTCCATCGGTCAGTCGTCCCCATGCCGGTCCCGTTCGTCCATGACCGGTCTCGAACGATGTCTGGCTTCTCCCCGTTAAAACAGTTGACAGGTAAAGCCCTGCCCCCTATACTTTCCCCGCCGAAAAAGGGTGTTCTGCCGGATAAACCATATAGATACCGAGGAGAGCCAATCATGGAAGCGAAGATTGCCAAGAAGGGGCCGTATGTCATGGATATGCAGCCGGGAACGTATTCCTGGTGCAGCTGCGGTCATACCGAAACCCAGCCGTTCTGCGACGGCGCCCACGAACGGCTCAACACCGGTATGATCCCCGTGGAAACGGAGATCAACCACCCCAAGACGGTCGCCTGGTGCGGCTGCCGACGCACGGCAAAACCGCCATTCTGCGACGGCGCCCACAATAAGCTCTAAACGGACGAGGGAGGGGATCGGCATGGTTTTATTCGATAAGATGCGGCGGATGAATGATAAGGTATGCCCCTGGTGGCTCTGCTATAGTTTCGACAACCCCCTCCGCCGCCTCTTTCATGACCCGGAGCCTCTCCTGGGGGCATATGTGAAGCCCGGCATGACCGTCGTCGATATCGGCTGCGGGATGGGGTACTTCACCATAGGCCTGGCGAAGCTGGCAGGACCCGGAGGGAAGGTGATCGCGGTCGATCTCCAGCAGCGGATGCTGGACGCCTTGGGAAAACGGTCCATCAGGGCGGGGGTTGCCGACCGGATCATAAGCCGCCGCTGCCGGAAAGAGAGCTTGGGGGTCGAGGGGCCTGCCGATTTCGCCCTTGCATTCTGGATGGCCCATGAGGTGGCGGACAAACCCCGTTTTTTTCACGAGATTTTTGACCTCTTGAAACCAGGGGGCCGGCTCCTTTTGGTCGAGCCGAAATACCATGTGACGCTCAAGAGCCTTGAGCGAACGCTCACGGTCTGCCGGGACGCGGGATTCCGGATTCTGGAGGCGCCCGCGATTTCCCTGAGCCGCGCCTTCCTGCTGGGAAAAGGAGTTAACTGATGGCAGCGCAGCAACTGGTCAATGACCTCAACGGCGGTCAACCCATCAACCGCGTCGTGTGAGGTTAGGGAAACCGGAGCAGTGAGGGAAACCCTAACCCGTATTCTTGTGAGATAAGGAGCAATTTTGACTATGCAGTTGAAAAAAAATCCAGTGAAACAGGCGATCAAGGATGGAAAGACGGTATTCGGAATATACATCGGCGTGACTTCCCCCGCGATGGTGGAGATGGCCGGATATGCGGGGTTCGACTTCGTTCGTATCGACGTCAGCCATAACGCGTATGATATCCCCACCATCGTCAATATGATCAGGGCCGCGGAGGCAAGCGGCGTAACGCCCATGGTCCGGCTGGATAACGATCCGCACCTGATCGCGAACGTCCTGGAGATGGGCGCTATGGGTCTCTTCATCCCTGACGTCTCCTCTCCTGAAAAGGCCAGATCGGTGGTTGACGCCGTCCACTTCGCCCCGATGGGGGATCGCGGCACGTACGCCGCTTCGAGGGTTGCCCGGTATGGTGCGATCAGCGGCGGGGATTACGCAAAATGGTCGAACGAGGAACTCCTGCTGGGCATTCAAATCGAAAGCAAGGAAGCCGCTGATAACCTGGAAAACACCTTGCATGTGGACGGGATTGATATGATCGGCAGCGGAAGGGGAGATTTGGCAAATGCCCTGGGTCTTACCGGGCAGAAGAATCACCCGGCGGTTCTTGCCCTGGAGGAGAAAATATTTACCGCCGCCAAAAATCGGGGGAAATACATATCGGTAAACCTTGATCCGACCGCTCAGGATTTTGCCGAAACCGTGGCTGCGTGGAAAGGCAAAGCACAAGTGATTACGCTGGGACACGATATCACTTTGATAAGAAAGTATTTTTCTGATGCGATAAAAACGGCGCGGCAGAGTTAGCCGCCGCTCCATGACCGACATGGATTGGTTTCCCGGCAGTGCGATTTCAGTATCAGGTAAGGCAGTCAGGAGGCCTTGTGATCTCCCGACTGCTTCATCATCAGACGAACGGGGCTTCTTGCCCGGCCTACAATTCTTCCAGCGCTAAGAGTCTCACCGGGCAGGCCTCCAGGCCCGGTACGGGCCATGGCAGAGCGGTCAACAGCACGCGATCCTTCTTCCCATTTTCACCGTCTGCTCCTTCAACAACATCCTCTTTGTCAGTTTTGGTCATCCATTATGCGTCCTCCCCTTCCGCCCTCAGTTTTCGCCAAGCGGTGCTGAACAGAGGTGCAAAGATGGACAATAGGGCAAAGATGATAAACACAGCCGCGATCGGCCGGGTAAAAAAGATGGCCACGCTTCCCCCCGAGATGATCAGCGACTGTTTCAGGGAATTCTCCACCAGGGGGCCAAGCACTACGGCCAGCACGATCGGTGACGCGGGAAAATCAAGCTTCCGCATCACGAAACCGAGGATGCCGAAGCCGAGCATCACCCACAGGTCAAAGATGTTATTTTCCGTGGCATAGATACCGACAGCGGATATGGCGACGATAAGCGGCATCATAACCTTGTAGGGGACGCGCAGCATGGCCACCCACAGTCCGATCAAAGGCATGTTCAGGATGACCAGCATCACATTCCCGATATACATGCTGGCGATCAGTCCCCAGACGAATTCGGGATTTGTCTGCATCAGCATCGGTCCGGGGCGAAGCCCGTGGAGGAGGAGGGCGCCCAGGAGTATGGCCGTCACCCCGGAACCGGGGATTCCCAGCGTGAGCATGGGGACAAATGCACCTCCGGCGGCGGCGTTGTTGGCGCTTTCCGGCGCTGCAACCCCTTCTATGACCCCGGTGCCGAACTTCTCCGGGTGCCTGCTGACCTTTTTCTCCACGGTGTAAGTAAGGAACGATGCGATCGTCGGCCCGGCTCCCGGCAGCACCCCGATAAAGAAACCGATGACGGTACCCCGCCAGAGGGCGCCGAAGGAGTCCTTCCAATCCTGTATGTTGGGAAACATGCTCTTGAAACTCAGCTTGGTCTTGGCGTAGATCTCCGCAGCGGGCTGCTCCATATTCTCCATCACCTCAGCCACCGCGAAGAGCCCAACCGCGATATTGATGAATCCGAAGCCGTCCAGCAGGTAAAGCTGATCGTAAGTGAATCGCGCGAATCCGCTCGACGGATCGATGCCTACACAGGCGATGATGAGCCCGAAGATGCCGCTCATCAGCCCTTTGATGGCGGACTCGCCGGTCAGACTCGTCACGAGGGTCAAGCCCAGGAAGGTCAGGGCAAAATACTCCGGCGGCCCGAAAGAGAGGGCAACCGCAACCAGCAGAGGGGCCGTGAATGTGATCAGGATCACGGAAACGGTGCCGGCGAAAAACGACGACAGGGCGGCCATGCCCAGGGCAGGCCCGGCCCGCCCCTTGCGGGCCATCTGGTAACCATCAAGGGCAGTCACGACGGAAGCCGCTTCACCCGGCACATTGACGAGAATAGAGGTGGTCGATCCGCCATACATGGCGCCGAAATAGAGGCCGGCCATCGTGATGAGGGCGGTAGTGGTATTCATCCCGAAGGTGAGAGGGATGAGAATGGACACCCCCGCGGCCGGCCCGATGCCCGGAAGCACGCCGATGAGCGTCCCCATCAAACAGCCCATAAAGCAGAAAAAAAGGTTCTGCCAGGAGAGGGCTACTTGAAAACCCATGATGAGATTCTGAATGGTATCCAAGCGAGTATCTCCCTATTGAAACAACCCTCTGAGCCGGACTCCCCAGTCGATCGCCTTGGGCGATACGGCGAGTCGTCAGAATCCAAACATATTTTTCGGAAGATCCACGTGCAGCAGCACATGGAATATGACAAAAAGAACAATGGCTGCGCTCACGGCGACCAGAAGAGTCGTTTTCCAGCTGGCCTGCATCACGAAGCGCAACAGAAATGCGGTAAGAAGCGCCGTGGCCGAGAGGTACCCCAGGACCTCCAGCAGGGCAATGTACGCCGCCAGGCCCGCCAGGAATAGCACTACGGCCAGAAGCGCCCTTCCGCGCGGAAAAACCGCCTCCCGAGTGGAATCAGCCTGCTGCAGGGTGGCATTGACGATCAGGAGTATGGAGAGAATCGCCATGATAATCCCCAACCACATGGGGAGGAATCCCGTCGCCGGAGCAAAACTTGTCCTTCCCGTTATTGCCCGCAGAGGCATCTGCATGGCCGTCACGATGATGTATCCGGAAAAAATCAATAAGACAATACCGGTTATCTGATTCGCTCTTTTCATGAGGGTTCCTGCCTTTTGGATAAATGCATCGGTGCAGGGAGATAGCCATCTATCTATGCCCCTGCACCGTCCTTTGTTACTTCAGAAGACCCATCCCCGTTAATATGGTCTTAAAGCCCGTATTCTTTGCCTCCAGATATTTGGAAAATGCGGGACCATCCAAATACCCCTCGGTGATCCCATTGTCCTTGTGGAACTTCTTATAGTCCTCGGTTTGAGAATATTTGAAAAAGGCTTCCTGTAAAACCTTGGAAGCATCATCGGGAATGCCCGCGGGGGCAACAACACCGCGCCACATCCCCAAGCCGGTCACATCGATCCCGATCTGTTCCTTGATGGTGGGAAGATCGGGGAATGCCGGCATTCGTTTATCCGCAAGAACTCCAAGGAGACGGACCTTCTTGCCGTTCACCAGCTCCGTAATCTCGCCGGGATTGGCAGAGGCCATGTCTAAATGACCCCCGAGAAGCGCTACGATGGCATCACCGCCGCCGCTAAAAGCGACGTACTTTAACTTGACTCCTACTGCCTTTTCAAAACGATACGTGTTGATGGATTCCGCACCGCCGGGATGAGCGCCGCCCATGGTGATCGTTTCGGGGTTCGCCTTGGCGAAATCCACAATATCCTTTATCGATTTGAACTTGGAATTATAATTGACCATCAGCACATGCTCATCGAAGGAAATGTTGGCAATGGGTGTGAAGTCCTTGTAGGTAACCGGCAATTTTGTTTGCAGTGGCGTCAATAGGAAAAGCGTTGTCGTGAGCATGAGGTAGTAGGGATCTTTTTTTTTGCCGCCTACATACGCCATGGCTACACCATGGCCGCCGCCCGTTTTGTTCTCGACGACGATTGGCTGGGGCAGAAGATTGTACTTCTTGAATGATGCCGAAATGACCCGGCAGACGGTGTCGCTTCCCGAACCGGGCCCGGAGCCTACCACCAGGGTGATGGGTTTCTCGGGGAATGCCCCCCAGGCGGTCCCCGGTCCGATAACCAGTAACAACGCTAACACAATCAAAACAGTCGATTTGTAACGTTTCATCTTACCCAACCTCCTTATTTTGTTTTTTCTCTCAAAGAACTACCCCGCTACGAACAGCGACGCGTCAAGAACCCTGCCCTGTAAGGCCGATTCACTGCAAGCGGCAGGAAATTTACCCCGACAGAGATTGAATTGCAAGCTCTAAATTCCGACCTTCCCTCCAGCACCGTCCGGTTAGGGAAAAGCCGCCGCGGGACATCTCGGAACGAGCGCTATCGTCTTCCCGCCTCCACTTCCGCATTCACATCGGATCCTTCGTCATCATCATTATTGCGAATCGTCGGATTATGTCCGTGCAGAGAAGTTTTTTTGTGATTTAATGTGAAGAATCACCCCCCACGGGGTTATCTGTGGGAGCATAGATCGCTTTTTCGATCATGCGATAGAGATGAGAAACGACTTCCCCGTCGATTTTCCCTTCGGCGACAAGGGAATCGAAATCCTTTTTTACCAAGGAGAAATTCATTGCTTTTCTGTAAGGGCGATCCGTGGTCATGGCGTCGTAGATGTCTGCAACGGACAGAACGCGGGTAATGAGGTTCACTTCATCGCCGCGGAGGCCGTCGGGATAGCCGCTGCCGTCGAGGGTTTCGTGATGATGCCGGATAGGGTCCAGAAGAGGCTTGAAAGTCTTTAACGGCATGAGGATGGTTTCCCCGATGATCGGATGCCTGTTGATGATCTCTCTCTCATCGGTGCTGAGCGCCCCCTGTTTAACCAGAACGGAATCCATAATCCCGATCTTGCCTATGTCATGCAAACGCGAAGCGGCGAGGAGGATTTTGATGCTTTCCTCGGGGAGTCCCATCTCGGAACCGATTTTCTGCGCATATTCGCCCACGCGATCGGAATGACCGCGCGAGTAAGGATCGCGCGCCTCTACCGCCATTGCCAACGCCGCCATGGTTTCAAAATAGGTCTGCTCCGCATCGCTGTTCAACTTTGCGTTTTCAAATGAAACAGCCATTTGATTGCTCAAATTTGAAACGATGCCCAAATCGTCATCTGAAAAATTGTCGCCGTGCTTCTTACCGCTCAACAGTAAGGCGCCCCAGATTTTTCCGCGATACATGAGCGAATTGCAGATCAACGGGGGGGTGAACAAACCGGCGGGTTGTTCGGTCTTTCCCATTGCCGGAAGAACGAAGACCCTGTTTTCTTTTGCAATCAGATCCAGATATAATTTTACGGACGATATCGCCCAGTCGTCGGTGACATCATTTCCAATGCCTACCCTTGCCTTTAGAGTGTAATGATCGTTATCGAAAGAAAACAAGGCGCCTTGTTTCACTCCCAGGGCATCAACCGTCGTCTCCAGAACGAGATTCACCAAACTGTCGAAGTTCTCCGCGGAGGAAAGCACATTGCTGATCTTTTTCATCAGCTCCTGAAGCGTCGTCTTCGTTTCCTCCAGCTCCTGAACGTTGTCGTCGAGCCGTTTGATGATCTGAGCGAACGATTTGGCGAGTTCGCCGATTTCCCCTTCCTCATCGACCAGTTTCAGCATGACTTTGGAATCGATCTTTTCAAGGACGGACATTTTGACCGTTTCCGAAAAAGTAACAAAGCGCGCAAGAGCGGCGCGCAAGCTGAGATATCCTACCAACGCGGTTACACCGACTAAGAGCGCAAACAGGCTGAATCGGTCGCGAGAAAATTCGATTACCGTATTTCGGTCATTGTACAGAGTGAAAAGATAAAGGATGAACAGCAAGGGGAGAAGAGCAAAACCCACATACAAAATGGAAAAACGTCTCAATAGGGTATCCACTTTTTTTGTCTTCATCTTGCGGTGAATAAGATAAATACATTGGTAAAATTAATTTGTTAGAACATTACCGTCCGATTTCCCATACTTGTGCACAAGCGAATCCAGATACAAAATCACCTATTCTGTATATCATCAATGTTTTCAATAAACAAAGTCAAGAAAAATTATAAACCCGTCTTCTGCGAAGGCGAAGCTCACGAGCCTGGATCAATTTACGCGTGTGCAAAAAAAACCGATTCTATGATAGTTATTTCCCGTACAAAGCGTGACGGTTTTGCGGGAAGCCCTATTCACTGACGGCATCGAACAACCATCGGGTGATTGTCATGCAGGGGTTTGTTCTTGGTCTCAGTAGCGGAGCGGTATGCGCGGCCTATTGCGCGCCCATCCTGGTTCCGTACCTGCTGGGGGGAGGGGGAAGCCATGACCTGCATGAAATGCGGAACCTGCGTGGACGTCTGCCCCTCGGGCGCCGCCGCTTTTCACATGCGGGGGACGGCCGTTGAAGAAAACCGGAGCTTCAAACGGCTGCTCTTTTTGTATGTCGCCTTCCTCTTTCTGGCAACATTTTCGGCGGGGAATATCCAGGACGGCTTGTCAAGGATCATCAGGTTTATCACAACGGGAAGCATGATTTGATCGGGAGGATCGGGATGAAACGAGCTCTGAAGATAGCCGGGTACGCCAATGGTTTTAGGACTGGTTATAGGCGGTAGCGGTATGGCATCGGCGACTCTTTTGTTCGACCGGGGTTTACCCACTGCAAATTTAAACAATACTGCAGGTGCGAGTCGCAGCAATGTACTATGGGCTGATTCAGAACCCTATAACCCAGACGCAACTTCTGAGTACTGGCTGGCTGGAGACGATGTGGTATTTACAAATTCTGGTACTTACCACATCGACACAGTTCGTCTATGGACGACCAGCGATCCTACAGGCCTCTCTCTGTTGGCTGGGTCAGACCTTGGTAATGCAGGTAGATTTTCATCCTATTTATCAACTCCAGTTACATATTTTAATTTGTCAGGTTATCAGGGAAATTCCGGTGCATTTAGACAAATCTACCAGCTCGACTTCACAATAAACGAAGATGTAACATCTGGTAAATACTATTTCTTTTTGGATGGACCATGGGCTCTTTATAGCCCTACTTCGTCAACCTATGTAGGTCCATTCCTCCATGCCTCTAATGCGGCTCTCAGCGGTTCTAAACAGGAGGGAGCGGACGATTTGTTCCAGTTTTTACATATGAAAAACGGATCAGCCGTTGGAGTAGATTCTTGGTATTCGGGCACTGGTGGAGGAACTTCAGGGTGGGTAGCTGGCTGGGATAAGAACTCCGATGCTAACGTCCAGGTATTTGGAACACAAGTTCCCGAACCGGCCACTATGCTACTTCTTGGCCTTGGGCTGGTTGGTATCGCAGGTATCAGGAGAAAGTTCATTAACTAAGCACCATTTTGAAATATCTTTCTCCAAGAAAGGCAGGGTCAATTGACCCTGCCTTTCTTGTTATTGATCGTCCTCGTGCTTGCCATCGGAAACTCTGATGAGGACGAGTCGTTATAAAGGATACTAAAAAAGAGGTCCTTACGGCTCGATCTGCTCATCGGATTTCAGAATATTTGTTGGTCGGTAGGGAAACGAACCACATCTTCCCGCCGGGTGACCCCGGTGAGCACCAGGATGGTCTTCATCCCGCTTTCAAAGCCGGCGACGATATCGGTTTCCATCCTGTCTCCCACCATGACCGCGTTCTCGGAGTGTACTCCCAGGTAGTTGAGGACCATGCGCATCATCAGTGGGTTGGGGCTTGCCGACGAAATAAGTGGTGACTTCTTTCACTTTCTCGATCACGGCGACCATGGCGCCGCATGCAGGTACCAGCTCCGACCCTGTGGGTGGGAAGCTTCACTATGCACTGACCGACAGCGAAACGGATGTCCGTTGCGAAGAGGCGTAATAGACAAAAAGAGCCTCCTGGGAAGAAGGGACCTGTTCGTCTGTTTTCTTCTGAATCGCCTCGAGAAGCTCCTGGATCAGATCCGGATTTTTCTGAACTGCCTCATGATCGCCGGCATGAGCCACCGCCTTCCGCAGCAACCGAGGCAAGTACTTCTGCAGTTTCGCGTCGTCAATTCGACTGTCATCCGCCGCTTTCAAGATCTGCTCAATGAGCGACTCGGCGCCGGCCGACGCCGGCGGGATCATCGCTACCGTCGGGGGTTCGTCACCCGTGGTAGTCTGCTGAGGCGTGGGAGAGTCCACAGTCCCTTCCACGGTGCGGAAGGCAGCATTACAGGCTCAGCCATTTGCTGCGTCGCCAGTTGTGCCGCCAGCGCGGTCACGGACCGTGTGACATCCATGCTCAGGTCTAATCCGGCCAATGTCGAGAAGCTACCAAATTGATCCGCAAGCTTGGCCGTCTTTGCGACAGCCTGTTCATCCTGGCCCCGGAAAAAGTTGCGGATGATCTTCTTCACTTTCCTAAACAACTTGGTCAGGTCGGCGACTTCTTGTTCATTCAGATCCCCTTCCACTGTCAGACCAAGCGTCTGGCTGAGCGAGTATTCAGTGGACTCGATCTTGACTTCAAGACGTTGGTCGTCGCTCCGAGCCTTGTATCCGTAATTCATGTAGCGAAAATCTTCTTCACCGTCTACGCTTAACGTCACCTTGTCGCCTTCCGCCGTCACCACGCTAAACGTTCCGGAGAAGTCGGTCGACGCTTGGATCGCAGCGACTTGCGCGTTGACCGTACGGCCCGCCTGGGGATCAGTTGCGGGCAACTGGAAGAAGCGGTTCGGATCGAACTGGCTGAGCCCCTGAGTCTGCATAAAACTCTCCTTAAATAGAATATCGTACCGGCCCCGATGGGCTTATGTATGGTATCGGAGCAAGATCGACTGAACTTAAACCGGAATTTCACGCAGTGGTTTATTCAATCTGGAAGGTTTGCTCAGACGTTGAAGCGGAAGTTGATGATATCGCCGTCCTTGACGATATACTCCTTGCCTTCGAGCCGGAGCTTTCCCGCCGCCTTGGCGCCGGCATAGCTGCCGCCGCAGGCGATGAACTCGTCGAAGCCGATCACCTCGGCCTTGATGAAGCCCCGCTCGAAGTCGTTGTGGATAACCCCGGCCGCCCGCGGGGCCTTGGTTCCCACGGGGATGATCCAGGCCTTGACCTCGTCCTCGCCGACGGTGAAGTAAGCCGTCCGGTTGAGCAGGGAAAAGGCCCCGCGGATGACCCGTCCGAAGGCGGCCTCCGCGATGCCCAGCGATTCCAGGAACTCCTTCCGCTCCTCCGGCGGGAGGGCCATCAGTTCCGCCTCGATGGCGCAGCAGATCCCGATCGCGGGGACAGTGAGCCCTGCCTCACGGTTGAACGCGTCGGCGATGGCCGGATTCTCCTCGGGGGTGTTAACGACAACCATCTCCGGCCGGATCGTCCAGAAGGAGAAACTCCTCAGGCCATGGCGCTCCTCTTCGGTCAGGGGAAGCTCCCGGAGCGGCTTGCCCGCTTCAAGTTGATCCGTCAGATTGGGCAGGACGCGGGCGTGGAGGGCATCCTGGGGGGTCATGGGCTTCTTCGCCATCTTTGCCAGACGCTCCAGGCGGTTCTCGACGATCATCAGATCGGCCAGGATCAGCTCGTCTTCCAGTTTCCGGTAGTTGTTCAGGATCTCGAGGACGCCGGGGGCGGTAAAGGCGTCGACGACATGGAGGAGCCCCTCGGCGCCGGAGAGGCTCTGGCGGACGGCGTCCCAAGCCTTCTCCCCCACGGCATTGACGTCGCTGAAGGGGACCTTCGCGGGCGAGGCCTTCACCGGCTTGAAGATCTCGACCAGCTTATCGAAACGGGCATCCGGCACGGTGGCCAGCCCCCGGACGCAGGTCTCCCCGTGCATCTCCCGGCTCCGGACGCCGGTCATGATCTCGAAGAGGGTGCTCTTGCCGCTCTGGGGAAGCCCCAGGATTCCGATTTCCATCTCTTACCACCTTTTTTACAACCGAAGAATCAATTCCCGGGAGCGCGATTAGAGATTTTTTCGGGGCACCCTGCCCTCGCAGCGGAGCGCCCGCCGGGAAAACTGTCTGAGCGCCTTTAGGCGCGAGTTTTTTCCCGGCAGCGCAGCGAGGAGGTGCAGGGTCGGAAAAATGTCTTGAGCGCGAAGGGAACTGATTCTTCTCCTCTCAGGCGAAGGCCTTCTCGATCCGCACCATCGCCTCCTCGAGGCGGGCGTCCGGAACGGTGAGCGAGATCCGGATGAACCCCTCGCCGTACTGGCCGTAGGCGGTCCCCGCCGCCACGACCACCGCCGCCTTTTCGAAGAGTTTGTTCGTGAACTCGAGCGATCCCATCCCCTTGGGCGTCGGGACCCAGAGGTAGAAGGTCCCCTTCGGCGGATTGAAGGCGATCCCGATCCGCGCCAGGGTCGTAAGGACCCGTTCCCGCCGCCGCGAGTAGATCGCTATCATCTTCTCGATGTTTTGGGTTTCGTTTTTGAGCGCCTGGATCCCCGCGAACTGGACGGCGTTGAAGATCCCGGAATCGGTGTTCTCCTTCACCTTGCTGATCGCGGCGATGAGATCGGGGTTTCCGACGGCCATGCCGATCCGCCAACCGGTCATGTTGTAGGGCTTCGAAAGGGAGTTGAGCTCCACCCCCACCTCCTTTGCGCCCGCGGCCGAAAGAAAGCTGAGCCGCTTCTGGTCCCCGAAGACCACCTCGCTGTAGGGGTTGTCGTAGCAGATGGCGATATCGTTCCTACGCGCGAAGGCAACCAGGCGGTCGAAGAACTCGGGCGTCGCACAGGCGCCGGTCGGATTGTTCGGATAGTTGAGGAACATCCCCCGCGCCTTCTTGACGATCTCCGCGGGGATCTCCTCGAATACCGGAAGGTAGGCGTTCTCCGGGCGGATCGGGACGTTGTACGGGATCCCGCCCCCCATCAGGATGCTCGCCCGGTAGGCGGGGTAGCCGGGGTCGGTCATCAGGACTACGTCGCCGGGGTTGATTCGGGCCATGACGAAGTGGTGGCACCCTTCCTTGGAGCCGATGAGACCCAGGATCTCCGTCGCGGGATCGAGCCGCACCCCGTAACGGGTTTCGTACCAGCGGGCCACCTCCTGGCGGAAGGCGAGCATCCCCTTCTCCTCGTCCGTCGGATAGCGGTGGTTCTCCGGGTCACGTGCCGTCCGGCAGAGCTCGTCGATGATCGAATCGGGCGTCGGTTCCACCGGGTCGCCGATCGCGAGGCTGATCACGTCGACGCCGTCGGCCTTGGCCTTGGCGATCTTCTTCCGCAGCTCCATGAACAGGTAGGGGGGTATCTTCGTCAAACGCTCGGCAATCTGCATCTCGTAACTCTCCTTTCACAACCTGACAATCAACTCCCGGAAGCGCGATCACATACTCTTCCAAGCTTCGTCCCAAAGTTTGCCTTGATAGACTACTTTCACCTTTCCTTCAAGATAAACTTTCGTAAAGCCGTCTGCCGTTGTTTCAAAATAGATCCGGAGGAGTTCCCCGCTCTGTACCCGGACGTCCACCGGGGACGCCGCCAGCCCCTTCCGGGCGGCGATCAGGGCCGCGGCGACGGAGCCGGTCCCGCAGGCCAGGGTCTCGTCCTCCACGCCGCGCTCGTACGTCCGGACGCGGAGCGTATGGTCGTCCACGACGGCGACGAAATTGGCGTTCGTCCCGGCCGGCCGGTAATGGTCATGGTTGCGGATCGCCCGGCCGGTGGTGAACACATTGAATCCCTCCAGGTCGTGCAGGAAATGGACGGCATGGGGAACGCCGGTATTAATGCTGTGGACGGAGAGGATCTGGTTGCCGATCCGGATCTGCTCGTCCAGGGCAAGTGCATACGGATCGGTCAGGCGCACCTTCACGATGTCGCCTTGCACCTCGGCGTCGATGATCCCGGCGCCGGTTTCGAAGGACATCCGCGCCCCGGCGATTCCCGTAAGATAGGCGAAACGGGCGGCACACCGGGCGCCGTTTCCGCACATCGCCGCCTCCGAGCCGTCGGCGTTGAAAAACCGCCACCGGAAATCGACCTTCTCGGACTTCTCGATGATAAAGAGGCCGTCTGCCCCCACGGAGACCTTCCGCCGGCAGACGCTCTTCGCAAAGGCGACGCAATCCCCTACGGCCAGCGACCCGTCCCGGTTGTCGATCAGGATGAAGTCGTTGCCGCTCCCGCTCATCTTAAAAAAATCGATCATTTCCCCTCCTTGTCAAGATAACAGACCGCCCGCTGGCTCTGCGGATCTGCGACGACCCGCGCGAAGCACCCGCCCGTCGCCGCCGGGATGTCGAAGACGCGGACGATCTCCCGAAACCGCCCCGCATCGGGCAGGAGATCGGTCAGAACGTTCGGCAGTTGCTCGAAGAGATCCCGGTTGAATTCCGCCTCCGGGTCGCTCGGATAGACCGGCAGGTAGATGATCTGCGCTTCGACGAGATCGAGGAAAAAGTGGGTCCCGTAAGAGACCTCCGGGACCTGTCCCGCCTCCTCCCGCGCCATTTCCACGAGGACCGCCGTATTGTTGATGTCGGCGTAGCTCACATTCACGCCGAGTTCGATATTGCTGCTCCCCCACCGCCCCGGCCCCAGCATCATGATCCGGCCCGCAACCACGGCGGGGTGCTCGTTGATCCGCCCGACGACGCGGCCGAGGGACTTTTTCACCTCCGGCGACTCGATCATACCGTACCGCTCCGGATCGATGTAGAGGATATAGCGTATCGGCGCCGTTACGCCGCCGCTGATCGTCCTGGTCGACCGGAAGAGGAGCCGCTCCGGCGGGACATCCTCGGGAAGCTGGATTGGGCCCGTCGCCCCGGGGAGCCGCATCGGCCGGCACTGGAGAAGATTGATCCGGACCCGCCCTTCGGAGTCCACCGCGGCGGTGAACTCCGTGTCGAGCGGCTGGCCGTAGGCCTTCTCCAAGCGGGCCAGCATATCGCCGACGATACGGACGAACGGGGTCCCGGCAATGAGGTTGTTGACCGTCAGGATCATCGCCTCCGTCGTCGCCTCGAGGCGGCTCGTCCAGGGGTCCGTCGGGAAGCCGTCTTTCATCAGGGAGACCAGGAGGTGGAGGTTCGGGTAGTCGCGGTCGGCGAGGAGCTCCTCCAAGGGCAGGGTCCGAAACTCGTTTTTCTCGAGATCGATGACGTCCACTTCCGTCTGGGAGTACTTGGCGATCCGGGCGCCGGACTCGGGGCGGAGCTGGGGATGACTGACGGCGATCATCCGGGGGTAGTCGTTTCCGACCCGGTTCACCGCCCGCGTCCCCAGGCCGAATACAAGGCGGATCATCCCCCGGCTGGGGTCGATCCGGTTCGTCCAGGCGTAGAGGTTCCGGGAGAAGGCGACGCCTGCCAGGCTGGGGAAAAAGAACTGTTTGTAGGGCATCCCGGAGACGCGCTGAACGAGGATCGCCATCTGCTCGTCGCTTTCGCCCAGCCCCCGGGCGCGGCGGTAGGTGAGGGCGTCGGGATTGAGCGCGCTCGCGTAGACGAGCTTCACGGCGTTGAGAAACGCCTCCAGCCGCTCCTCCGGCGGCCCCTGGTTGGCGCAGTATTCGCTGTGATATTTCCCGGCAAAGGCGTTCCCGAAGCTGTCCTCCAGGAGGCTGCTGGAGCGGGCGATGATCGGCGCCTGGCCGAAGTAGGCGAGCATGTCCCTGAACTGCTCCAGGATCTCCGGCGGAAACCGCCCGGCGAGAAAGCGCTTCTCCACCTCCGCGAATTCCTCGTGGGAGATGCGCGTCGCGCGGGAGAGCTGGAGGCGCAGGCGGAAGAGGTCGTTGTTCACCAGGAAGGTGAAAAAGACATCCGAGCCGATGTAGAAGGAGTCGTGGGCCTCGAGGACCTCCGCAAAGTCGATCTCCCCCGGCTCGGCAACGAGGATCCGCCGGGCGAGAAGCATTCCCGCCGCCTTGCCGCCGATCCGTCCCGAACCGATCAGGCGGTCCCGGATGGCGAAGAGATCGTCGAGCGTGATGTAGGTATCCACCAGGCGGCTGAACTCCGGATGGGTGCCGATCATCATCCGGGAGAGCTCCTGCTTGAGGGCGGCGACCTCCGGCGTCTTCTCGTCGAGGTCCATCCCCGCTTCGTGGTACTGCATGAGGCGCCGGTAGACGCTCTCCCAGGGGGCGATCGATTTCGACTTCACCTGGAGCGGCTTCCGGCTCGCCGATACCGAAAGGGCGGCTGCTTCCCCGCTCCCGAAGACCGGCGTCCAGACGGAATCCGTCATCACGTGGGGAAGGAACATCTGGGGGGAGTAGCGGTCCCAGACCTTGAGGGGGTGGAGGTACATCCGCCCCTCGACCTGATAGACGTCCAGGAGGAGCTGTGTCGTGTCCCGGATCCGGGCGACGGCGCTGTGGCTGTGCCGGCCGCGGGTGAGCGCGAAGTAGGCCACGGTGTCGAGCTCGAAGAGGAAGGGGCAGGTCACCTGGAAGAAGTTCGCGAGGAGTTCGTCGGTCGCCCACTCGACGACGAGCGCCGAGAGGCTGTCGAAGACATAGAAGACCTCCCGGCCCTCCGCTTCGATGATATGGTTGAGGTTGCCGCTGAAGGCGTCGAAGCCGGCATGGGGACTCACCGTGATCGTTTCGACCCCCTCGATCTCAGGCAGGATGGGCGGATGAGGGGCGAAACGAAAGTAGATCGTCCGCCGCCCGTCCCGGACCGCCTGCCGGGCGAAAGGTTCGGCGAAGTGGATGTAGTCCTCCAGACGGTCCACTTGCCAGACGACGTTGTCGCCCAGCCGGAGTCCCTGGAGCACCTGGTCCAGCGGCGCCAGGCCGCTGGTGACGATTCTGGATTGCATCCTCCTGTCCTCTGTCCACAAAAAATAGCGTCTCCCCGCGTCAGGAGAGCCTCAATCGCCGCACTTACAGGCGTCCTGAGCCGCTCGCCCTCCGTTCAAAAGACCGGTTAAGGGAGACGTGCGGATTTTGCCATGAAGCGGCAGAGAATGCCATCGTTTTTTTATGCTGCGACAGGCTGTAAAAACAGCATCCGGAGGATTCTCGTGTTCTTCTTGACCCGCTTTACTTTTTCTTGTAAAGTAAAACCATACCAATGGAGGTGATTTCATGCAGACAGTAAGACTCAGTTCAAAAAATCAGATTGTTCTTCCCAAGGAAGCCAGAGATGCAATGAAGCTCAAAGGACGGGACGAACTCCTCGTCGTGGTTAAGAACGGGGTTACTGTGATTATGCCGAAACCTGAGAGTTATCGTTCAGCCATCTCCGGTGCCGGCAAAGTCATCTATGGCAAGACCTATCTTAAAAAGGAACGAAAATCTTGGTAGCGCCGGCGTCGCTCAAAGTATTTTTAGAAAAGCACCGCTCCGTTTCTCTTGATACGAGTATCTTCATCTATTTTGTCGAACGTCATCCCCGTTACCTTTCGTGCTGCGAATCGATATTCGAAAACCTCGAACACGGGCGTATCAAGGCGTCGATGTCCGCGCTCACCTTGCTTGAAATTCTCGTACAACCTTACCGGCTTAAGAAGGACGACCTCGTGCTCACGTTTTACGCTTTACTAACCACGTACCCTCACCTCACATGGATCCCTATGACGTTGAACGTTGCAGATCTGGCAGCGAAACTGCGCGCAGACTATCGTCTCAAAACCCCCGACGCCATCCAGGCAGCATCGGCTATTTCGCACGGAGCCACCGGATTCATATGTAATGACAGGGTATTTCAAAAAATCGAGGGGATTGACTGCTTGATAATTGACGATTACGCTACTTCGTCGTGAGACTTCAGGGAGCAATTCCTGGGACAGTGCGCCAAGAACGCGCGATTATAGGCCGAAGGGTCAAGATAGCGCCGCGGCGCTATGCGATAGATGATGGTAGGCCTCCAGGATAAGCCCGGGGGGGAGCCTGTTTACTGCTTGGGAGAAAAACGGGACAGATTTATTTTCGTTCATCCGGTTTTTACGTACTTGCAAAAGCTGTCTATCTTCCTGAAATGTTGTTTTTCTATTCGCGATAATCCATGCATCATTTCGAATGTAAATCTTCGATTTGGTATGAAATCTGAGTCGGAATTTTTCTATACGCTTTTTATGCGCCTTCCCGATGCGGCTTTATTTTCGCTGTATCAGAACAAAAGAGGTACATGATAACCCAGCCATTCAGCCCGTCTTAATTCCCTATTGGTTCTTCATCTATTATCATTTTTTTATGTAGAGAAATGCCTTCGTCATGTGTATTTAAAACCCTTCTAAAATAGATACTCGGCAATTAATTATATTATAATTACCTTTACTTGCCTACTATAGGTGAGTGGCACGTTCTATGCTCGTGTATAGAAGCATGTACCAGTATAGGCGTACAAAAAGGAAGAAATCAATAACCCCAAAAAGGAGTTAGACAGGTCACAAAGATGATAAGAACAATTTTCATTCGCATGAATTTGATACGTTGCTGTTAATGATCGGCAACATGAAGGCGGACTTCAGAAACTCTTTACGCCGTTATGTCATCATAATAGCGGTTTTTGCCATCAGCACGATGGTGTCTTCCTGTGGTGGGGGGGCTTCAACACCGGCCACAAACACCCCTGACGGAGGGGCTTCAACACCAACTACGAACTCCTCCGACGGAGTAGCTTCAACACCGACCACCAACTCCCCCATTGGCCAAGCAAAACTGGCATGGGATCCACCGGATATTTCCACTGACGTTGCCGGCTACATGATACACTACGGAACGGCCTCCGGTACCTATTTACACGCCATAGACGTCGGTAATGCAACGAGCTATACAATTAGCAACCTCATTGGCAGACAGACATATTATTTTGCCGTTACCGCATATAACGCAGTCAGTAACGAAAGCGTGTATTCGAACGAAGTCAGCATAACGATTGCCCCTTAGCAATATCTTGAGATCCTTCTACTGAAGTGAAAATAGAACTTGCTGTTGATAAAAAGTTGGGCGCCCTGGCCAACAAATCATGTTTTTTCCCTTCTCCTTAGCCTCATACATAAGCTGGTCAACTCTATGAACATAGACCTTCATGTCTTCCCCTGGCTCGTATTGCGCAAGGCCGATGCTCACTGTCATGTGGGCGTCGTGGCGAGGTTTTGGGAAGAAATGTTCCTTCTTGAACTGCGTCCGAATCCTTTCCGCTATAACAGTGCCATCCATGTCCGTCGTCATTGGCAGGAGGATGGTGAACTCTTCTCCTCCGTAGCGATAGGCAGAATCTGACTGGCGCAGGCATTGTTTGATCACTTGGCCGAGCCGTGATAAGACCTGATCTCCCTCGATGTGACCGTAGACATCGTTAAATCGTTTGAAATCGTCAAGATCGAGAAGCAGCATGGTCAAGGGCTGTCCGTACCGGTCAACGCGCTCGATCTCCATTTTAAGCTGATGATAAAAATGTCGACAATTATAGAGCTGGGTGAGATCATCAATAATACTGAGATCACGGTATCTATTTTCGCTCTCCCTCAATGCCTGCTCTGCGCGACTGTGTATAATTAATTGTTCTTCGAGCTCTCTGATTTTTTGCTTAAGTTCCTTATAGGTGGGTTTTCTGTTCATAGATAAGTAGGCCGCCGAGTGCCTCGGCTTGCTATCCTCTGGGCTTAATATATCATCCCTTGAGCAATAGCCGTACCATTGTGCCACATAGAGGAATATTATCCACGATACTCATGATTCCAAGATATTAGATTGATTTGGTGATGTACCGCAAACCATGGTCGGCTCCCTCTGCAAAAAAATACCCGTAATTCTTACGGTTAAATCTCGAATTTTCCCGGGGCTCATCCGATATGCTTTATACACTTATGTCTTCCCAAAAAAGATAGGTCGATTTGCACGTAAGCGCGTACAGCACTAGTGCAAAGACGGGGCTATTTTTAAAGGCATTCACACTGGGGGAGGGGGAAGTCTTCCTTTTTCACTTCCACAAAAGGGAAACCTTATTCATCCAAGGGACATTATGAAAACAAGAAAATCAATCTGTGCGTTGGCAATCCGGTGGATGGACGTCCTGCATGGGAAATAAAATCATTCAGTATAATCGATTGTAACAGAGAGGTCTTTGGGGTTACATATGACGCATATCATCCTGATACAAAATTCTTTTCTCATCGAATCTTGATCATTATCGACTGTAACAAAGCATACGACAATTCTGACGAAGTCCCACCCTTTCGAATAGTAATCGATGATGAAAACGGGGCAATTATCCCCTTGACTTTCCATTCGCATAAGAGCATTGATTACAGATAGTTTCTCTTATCGCTCAGTAAACCCATCAACCTTCCCCTTAACCTTCTGGCGTCCGCCGTGAAAAGGATTTATCGGAAGGTGCCGATATGAAGCCTCCGTGGAAGTTACTCAAACTCCTCGGAGGCTTTTGTCTTTGATTTCAATAAAGCCAACCTGCAAATGAGGGAGGTGTCAAATGTCGAGAGGCCTGAAGATCACGTTTCTCATTCATGCCATTGTCGCGCTCGTCTTCGGTCTTTTGCTGTATCTGCAGCCGGGGCTGTGGGCTAAAATGGTCGACTGGGCCCCGTACGACGCGAACATGACCCGAGTCTATGGAGCGGCCTTGTTGGCATTGGCCGTGAGTTCGTGGTTCGGGTACCACGGGGTGCGGTGGGAAGAAGTCCGGATCCTCGTCCTGATGGAGATCGCCTTGACTGTGCTGAGCACCGTCGGGGGATTGTGGGGATTGCTCTTCCGCGGTGCCCCAGTGTTTGGGTGGGTCAGCGTACTCATTTGGGTGGTTTTTGCCGTGGCGTGGATCTACTTCTACGTCAATCGGCCAGCCGAAGCCTGACGATGATTTGATAAAAGCGTTAGAGAACGCACCCGCCGGTACGAGGATCGCCATGCGTCATAAGAATTCGGGAAGAACTCGATTCTTCCGGGGGGTTAATTTACCCGTGTCCTGACCACGCCAAGCGCGGCTTGGGGAATCAAATCATCCAGGAAAGGGTATTATCGCTTTTCATATGTCTGCAAGATTGATTAAAAAAGGAGGTCACATATGCTTTTCATGAATATTTACACATGGAAACCTGAGCAGAGAGATGCGCTGATTAAAAGACGTATGGAAAAAAAAGGCCCCGCTCTCGCTGAGGGAGTGAAAAAGGTCCACGAATGGCTTGATGTTGGCGGCGGCAGAGGTTTCATGATCTGTGAGGCAAATGATCCCAAAGCCATCATGACATCCGTCATGGGATGGAGCGATCTCATGAGCGAGCAGGTTGTTCCAATACTTGATACGGCAGAATTATTCCCGGCGGAAAAAGGCAAAGAGTAAAAAATAATAAATCGAGTTTTACGTTTCTTCTTTAATGGCAGGTTCAGCAATGGGCCTGCCATTTTTTTGCGCATTTCAAACAGTACTAATTAGTTATTATGATTTGCATTTTCACTAACTTGTAGTGACGTTGCATGCTATTGGGCTTTGATCTCATCCTTGATCATGAAAGAAGGCGCCAACCGGATGAAACGATATTTTTTTATTGCGACCTTTATCTCCGTCTACAAGGCGGGGCCTGCGGGTTGCGCTCCCGGTCAAACCGAATCCGATCCGATGCAAACCGTCAGTCGGTGATATCGCTGCGCCGCGGGGGAGCCGCGGGGTGTTCGGCGCAACCGCCGGCGTCCCTCATTCCGTCAGCAGACGAGCGACCAGCGCCGCCCGCGGCGCCATCGACTTCAGTTCGAGGTATTCGTGCACGGCATGCGCCCCGTCTCCCACTGCGCCGATACCGTCCAGGGTAGCCACACCGACCGACGATGTGAAATTGCCGTCGCTTACACCACCGACATGAGCCCCGGGAAGTTCTATTCCAAGGTCGCCCGCGATCTGTTGGGCCCTGCGGTACAATTGCAGATTTCCTTCCGTCGCTTCCAGCGGTGGACGGTTGATCCCGCCGGTCACTTGGAGGATCGCACCCGGTGTCACCGGAGTAAGACCCAGTATCGCCTGTTCGGTCCTCCGCAGTTCGTCATGACTGGCAGCCCTGAGGTCGATCCGGGCTTCGGCTTTGTCCGGCACCATATTGACGACAATGCCGCCGGTGATAACCCCGACGTTGACGGTGGTCCCGGCGGAATAATTTGTCAGCGCCTGCAGTTTCAGAATCTGGTGGGCGAGTTCGGTGACCGCGCTGATGCCTTTTTCGTGGTCGTTGCCGGCGTGGGCCGTCCGACCGGTCACCATCAGATGATAGATGCCCCAGCCCTTTCGGGTCAGTTTTACGGCGCCGGCGGCCCCGGACGCCGGTTCCGGAACGAGGACGAAGCGGCTGCGCAGAGCTTCCTCCTCGATCAGCGCCCGCGAACTCATACTGCCGGATTCCTCATCGGGAGTGCACAGGAATACTATTTTGTGGGCCGGCCGGACGTTGAGTTCGATGATCGCTTTCAGTGCAAAAAAGGCCTGGACTGTCCCCCCTTTCATGTCATAGACGCCCGGCCCGTAAGCCCTGTCGTCCTCTATGCGGAAAGGGCGCCTGGCAAGTTCCCCTACCGGCCAGACGGTATCCAGATGGCACAGGACCAGGACCTGCTCATCGCCGCCGCCCCAGGAGGCCCGCAGATGGTCGCCGGCGTTCGGCGGTAAAAATTCGACATCGGCGCCGATTTGGGCGAACCGACCCGCCATATACTGCGCCAACCGATGCACCGCCTGTTTGTCGTTCGATGGGGTCTCCATCTCCACCATGTCGCGCAACATCGCGATCATGGCGTCCTGCTGTTTCATTAAGTGATCGACATACAAGGACATGGTTTCATTCCCCCCGCTTATTTCATTCGAATCAGTCCTCATCGCCTACCTGGGGGAGGATGGCCCGCTTCCGGCGCAGCCAGGGCACCAGCGGATAGGCCAAGAGGATGAATGAGATCAGCATCAGAACACCGGAAATCGGGCGGGTGATGAAAATCAGGGGGCTTCCCGCCGAGAGCAGGAGGGAGCGGCGGAGGGCGGCCTCCAGCATGGGCCCCAGGACCAATGCCAAAATCAGAGGCGCCGCCTCGTATTCGAATTTCTTGAAGAGATACCCCAGGAGCCCGAAGCCGACCATGATCAGGACTTCAATGACGCTGTTGTTGAGACTGTAGGCGCCGATCAGGCAGAAGAGCAGGATCAGCGGAAAAAGGATCGGGTACGGGACTTTGAGTATCCGGACCCACAGCCCGATCAGCGGCAGGTTCAGGATCAGGAGCATGACGTTGCCGATGTACATGGAGGTCACCGCCCCCCAGAAGAGGCCCGGTTGCTCCTGGACCAGCATCGGCCCCGGCTGCATACCGTGGACCATCATCGCCCCCAGCAGGATGGCCATCACCGAGTTGGCCGGAATCCCGAGCGTGAGCAGCGGGATGAATGCGCCCCCCGTGGCGGCGTTGTTGGCGGCCTCCGGGCCGGCCACGCCCTGGATCATGCCGGTGCCGAACTTCTCCGGGGACTTGGAGACCTTCTTCTCCACGGCATAGGAGACGAAGGAGGAGATGACGGCCCCCCCGCCCGGCAGGACCCCGAGAAAAAAGCCGATAACCGTCCCGCGGAAGATCGCCCAGATCGAATCCTTCCAGTCCTGTAAGGTGGGCAGCAGATGCTGGATCTTGGTTTCAAAGACCGTCCGCTTGATCGATTGCTCCACGTTGAGCAGGACCTCGGCGATGCCGAAAAGGCCCATGACCGCGGGGACCATGCCGACGCCGTCGGAGAGCTCGACGATATTCATCGTAAAGCGCGCCGACGCGGTCATGGAGTCCAACCCGATGGAGCCCAGAAAAAGGCCGAAAGCGGCCATCAGCAGGGCCTTCCACATCGGGCCGCTGGCCAGGAACGTGAGGATCGTCAGACCCATGATCATCAGGGCGAAATATTCCGGCGGCCCGAACTTCAAGGCCATCTCGGCGAGCGGCGGGGCGATCAGCATCAACCCGACGACCCCCATCGTGCCGGCAATGAAAGAAGCGAAGGCCGAGATACCGAGCGCCGGCCCGGCCCTTCCCTTCCGGGCCATCTGGTAGCCGTCCAGGCAGGTGACAACCGATGCTGCTTCCCCGGGGATATTTACCAGGATGGAGGTGGTGGAGCCGCCGTACATCGCCCCGTAGTAAATTCCGGCGAGCATGATAATCGCGGAGACAGGGGTCACGTGGAAGGTCGTGGGCAGAAGCAGCGAGATGGCCGCCACCGGCCCCAGTCCCGGCAGCACTCCGACCAGGGTGCCGATCAAGACCCCGATAAAGCAGAACAGGAGGTTGTTCCACTGCAGGGCGACCTGGAAGCCCAGGATGATGCTTTGAAGATAATCCATGGCCGCTCCTTAAAAGCCCCAGGGGCCCTGGGGAAGCTGCGTCTTCAGCCAGAGATCGAAAATGGCGAACGTCGCGAGGGTCGTCGCGACGGCCCCGACAATTACCACGGGCCAGCGCTGCGGCTCCACGGTCCTCAGCAGAAAACCGATGAAGATGGCCGTGCACAGGAGGAAGCCCAAGGGCTTCATCAGGAGGGCATAGGCAAGAAGGGCCGCCATGACGAGAAGCGGTTTTTGCCAGCGAACTCCCCGCAAGATCGGCGTCCACCCGGCCCCCTTGCGTCGCTTGAGGGTCGATTGGACCAGTCCGATCAACGCCAGCAAAGCGATGGCGCAACCGGCCAGGAATGGTAAAAAGCCCGTACCGGGGGATTCGAGCGGCCCGAGGCCGTAGCGCAGGGAGCCGAGGGCGACCGCGATGCCGACGACAATCCAGATCGCCCCGCTGACCTGGTCGTTGTTGAACTTGGCCATGGAATCCGGACCGTTACTCTTTCCGCAGACCCAGGCTTTGGATCAACGCTCCGACCTCTTGGTTCATCTGGACCAGGTGCTTCTCCAGGTCCTGGGGACCCCGGTAGAGGAGGGGTTGATCCGTCTGATTGCCTATTTTGATGAAATCAGGATCGTCCATCGCCTTTTTGAAGGCCCCGTGCAGCGTGTCGACAACCTGGGGGGGGAGCCCCTTGGGGCCGATGATGGAGATCAGGCTGGGGGCGGTGATCTTATAGCCCATCTCAAGCAGGGTCGGCGCATTGGGGAAATCGGTCATCCGTGTTTCTCCGTAGACCGCCAAGAGCCGCAGCCGCCCCGACTCCACATGTTTTTTCCATTCCGTGGTCTGGGAGATCGCCTCTACGTGGCCCCCCAACAGGGCCGAGACCGCCGGGTTTCCGCCATCGAAGGGAACGTGGGTCCATTTGATCTTTTCCTGGATCGCCAATCGCTCCATGACCAGATGCTGCGGCGTCCCTGGTCCGGCCGTGGCATAGCGGATCTTCCCCGGGTTGGCCTTGGCGTAGTCGATGAACTCCTTGAGGGTCTTCCAGGGTGAATCCGACTGCACGACCAGCCCGTAGAGGTAGACGGCGTACTGCATGATCGGGGTGAAATCCTGGGCCGAGTCGTAGGGGACTTTACGCATGTGCTGGCTCAGGACCGCGCCGCTGGGCAGAATGCCGATCGTATACCCGTCGGGCTTCTCGGTCTTCAGGAGGGCGACGGCGACCGCCGAACCGCCCCCCGGCTTGTTGACCACCACGACCGGCTGCCCCAGTATCTTGGAGGCGGCGCTTACGAGCGGCCGGGCGCAGATATCCGTAGTCCCCCCCGCGGGATAGCCGATAACGAAATTGATCGGTTTGGAGGGATACTTTTCCTGAGCCGGGGCAAAGCCCGGCACAGCAAGCATGTAGACCAGGAGGAAGAAGCTCACTCCACCGACCGTCCCCATTCCCATCCTCAACCATTGGCGCGTTGCGAATTTCATCCTAACACCTCCTGTGATTGATATCGGTATCCATACCATAATTATTCAGAACAAGCATCCAAACTTATACGATGGCGATCGGCCTTATGGGGGACCCTGCCCCTCCCTTTATTTTCAGAGGAAGGGCGATGAAGAGGAAAGTAAAAACCCCTTCCCGGGCCAGCTCTTCGAGATTGAGCATTTCCATGATCTGAATTCCGTTCTGTACCAGAAGGATCACATGGCACGGCAGATGGTGGGGGGGAACCCTGTCGTAGGCTGCCGTATCGGAACCGGTAAAGGCAATCTTCTTCTCCGCAAGATAGCGTGCGCCGCTCTCGATCACACCCGGCGTCCCCTTCTCGATGGAGACGTATTTCTGCCGGTCGTTCCAGTACGTGATCCATCCCGTTCTCACGAGGACCACATCGCCCTCGGCGATCTCCACGCCTGTGGCCTCGGCGGCGCGCTCTATCTCGTCCTTTCCGATGCCGAAGTCGTACGGCAGCACTTCAAGGCCGACTAAACGGGGGATGTCAAGGAGCACCCCCCTTCTCACGATGGGCGGCGTCGTGTCGATGCCCATGACGTGAAGACCGTCCTGATAGCCCTGGAGGTCCGTGATGTCGACATTGTCGCAGACGATGGAGCGGCACGCCACATGAGCTTTGGCATCCAGGTGCGTCCCCGTATGCCCCCCCATGACGAAGAGGTCGTTGCAGAAGCTCACCTTCTCTTCCGTAAGGGTAATGTCGCCGTGTTTCTTGGTCAGGGTGTAAGCAAAGGGCGGCTGGTTCGGATGGTGCGGCATGCCGGTAAAGTACGGCATCCCGAGGTCGAAAACCCTTGCCTTGGTAAGCAGGTCCTTCAGAAACTGCTGCATCGTTCCTCCTTGATTAGCGATCCGTCAGGCTCTTTGCGATGACGAGCTTCTGGATCTCGGTAGTGCCTTCGTAAATTCGAAGGGCCCTGATCTCGCGGTAGAGTCTCTCGATGGTTGTGCCCACCATGACGCCCATTCCTCCGTGGATCTGAAGGCTTTGATCGACGATGCGGAAGGCGGCTTCCGTGGCGTACATCTTGGCCATGGAAGCTGCCCGAGTGATGTGTTCCCCCTTCGCGTCCTGCAGAAGCGCTGCCCGGTAGACGAGTCCCCGGGCTGCATCCAACTCGGTTGCCATATCGGCCAGTTTGAACTGGGTCCCCTGGAAGCTGACGATCGGACGGCCGAACTGCACCCTCTTCTTCGCGTAGTCCAGGGCTGCGTCGAACGCCGTCTGGGCGATACCCAGAGCGGCGGCGCCCACGGAGACGCGGAAGACATCGAGCGTCCCCAGGGCAATTCTCAACCCGTCGCCCACGTTCCCCAGGAGGTTTTCGCGTGGCACGAAGCAATCCTCGAACTTCAGCTCCACCAGGTCGTGGGGCGCGATCATCTTCAACCGCTTATGCACGCTGAATCCCTCCATCCGCTTTTCCACAACGAAGGCGGAGAGTGCTTTGGCGTTTCCCGGGTGCGGCGTCTTCGCGAACGTCACGGCAATATCGGCCGCGTTTCCGTTCGAGATAAACCGCTTCACACCGTTGAGAATAAATCCGCCGGCCGTCTCCTGCGCATGGCTCGTTATGGAGCTCACGTCGCTTCCCGCTTCCGGTTCGGTAAGGGCGTAAGTCGTCAGGATCTCACCCGAACCCAGCTTCGTCAGAAACCTCGCCTTCTGCTCCTCGTTGCCCGCGAGGACGATCGGGTAACTGCCCAGCCCCTGCATCGCAAAGGTGACATCGGCGGGACAGAAAACCCCGGCCAGTTGTTCCCTGACAAGACAGATCGGCATCGACTTCACGCCCTTGCCCCCCGATTCCTCGGGCACCAGGAGCCGAAAGAGCTGCGCGTCGGCCATCGTCCGAATCAGTTCTCCGGGTATCTCATCCGTCTCCCCGAACTTCTCTGCGAGAGGCGCAATCGCCTTCCCGGCAAAAATCCGGCACTCTTCCTTGAATCTCCGCTGGTCGGCGGAAAGCAGGATATCCATAAGATCACCTCTATTCTCGACGGCTTCGTAAAAAGTCCGGATGCTGCGTTGCGCTTCATCCTTCGTCATTGCGGCGTACGCAACAGTACGCCTCATTCCTCAGGATTCGCCCGCCTTGCCTGCGGACTTTTTACGAAGCCGTCCCATTTTTTCAACTTCTAATACATTTTACGAGGCCGTCATTCTCGCGGGAGTTCTTTTTTCATGATCTTTCCCGTCGTGTTCTTCGGCAGCTCCCTGACAAACGCGATTTTCGGAAGCTTATACGGGGCAAGGTTTTTCCTGCAGTGCTCCGCCAGCTCCTCCTCGGTCGCCGTCACACCCTGTTTCAGTGCGATAAAGGCCTTCGGAACTTCGCCTTTTACCGGATCCGCTACGCCGATGACCGCCGCTTCACTGACCGCGCCGTGCGCATGGATGACCTCTTCGATTTCTTTCGGGTATATGTTGTAGCCGCCCGATATGATCAGCTCCTTTTCCCTGCCGACAATGAAGAAATACCCGTCGGCGTCTCTGTACGCGTGATCCCCGGTATAAACCCACCCGTCCCGTATTTTCTCCCGCGTCTCATCGGGAAGTTTGAAGTATCCCTTTGTGGCGTTCGGACCCCGGAAGACGA
Organism: uncultured delta proteobacterium; assembly: GCA_963817385.1. Lineage (GTDB taxonomy): Bacteria > Desulfobacterota > Syntrophia > Syntrophales > UBA5619 > JAKAFS01. Next base: position 60,055 of record CAWFOM010000031.1, on the reverse strand, counting down.
GATCCCCCACTTCATTCGGCCGGACTTCGCTGCCGTCCTTGGTTACCACTTTGGCGGTCACTCCGGAGACGGTGATGCCGACCGAACCGGGTTTGCGTACCCCGTAGACGGGATTGGCGGTGACCAGGCCGGTCGATTCGGTCAGGCCGTAAACTTCGATCACGTCAGCCCGGAAGGCATCCTCCCACTTCTTCAGGACCTCGACCGGCAGGGAAGCGCCTCCCGAAAGGCCCATTCTCAGGGACGATATATCGCGGGTGTTCTCGTGCAGGGAGTTGAGAAGCAAGATGAACATGGTCGGGACTCCGGGGAACCAGGTCACCCGGTACTTCTCTATGACTTCGAAGATTGTCTGTGCCTTGAATCGTTCGACTACCACAACGGCGCCGCCCGAACTCAGGCTGCCGAAAAAGGGGCTGGCAATCGAGAAGACATGCACCATGGGGAGAGCGGCGATCGCGATGTCATTCTCCCTCAGGCCGTAACTCTGGGCAATATTCGGTCCGCCGAAACAGAAGTTGCCGTGGGTCAGGATTACGCCCTTCGGGTTGCCCGTTGTGCCGGAGGTGTAGAACATGATCGCCGGGTCGTCGGGGTTGAAAGGCTTCTCCGTTACCGGCACGAGGTGTGCGCCTGCCAGTGCTGCGATCTCGGCCTCGACGGTCTCGGTCCGCCTCCTCAGGACAATACGGTCCAGGCGAGGCACGTCGCCTTTGATCTGATCCGCAAGGGACGAGAAGTCTTCGTGGATGATGAGCATCGTCGATTCCGAATTGTTGAGGAGGTACGTCACTTCCCTGGGTGTATACATGGGGTTTATGGGCACGACAACGCCCCCTGCCTTGATAATGGCGAAGAAGGCAAGGAGCGTCTGGGCGCTGTTCGGATGGAGAACCGCCACATGGTCTCCGGGAGCTATGCCGAGACGTTCGAGCCCATACGCGATCCTGTCCGTGATGGCATCAAATTCCCGGTACGTGAGCGACCCTTCTTCCCCGTGGATGAGAACCCGGCTGCCGTAGCGGCGAACCCGTTCTTTGAGAAACTGCACAAGGTCCATAATCTTCACCTTCACGTCACAGGATTGTCCGTCCGCCGTCGACGCAGATGGTCTGACCCGTGATGTACGCGGATGCCGCGGAGGCCAGAAAAACGACGACTCCCATAATGTCTTCGGGGTTGCCCGCCCGACCGAGGGGCGTGGACGAAACGATGGTGTTGTACATCTCCCTGTCCTTGAACCGGTCTTCAACGAGAGGCGTCAAAAAATAACCCGGTGCTACGGCATTGACGTTGATATTGAAGCGGGACCATTCCTCGGCCAGCGCCTTCGTCAACATGACGACGCCTGCCTTGGTCATGGCGTAAATCGAGTTGGGAATGCCGGCCCTTACCAAAAACGCCACGCTTGAGGCAATATTGATGATCTTACCCGCACCTTTCGGTATCATTCGCGCGGCGGCAGCCTGGCTGCAGAAAAAGACCCCTTTCGCGTTGACATCGACGATCCGGGCAAACTCTTCAGGGGTAAAGTCAAGGGCCGCCTTATGCACATTCACCCCTGCGTTGTTGATCAGGATGTCGAGTCCGCCCAGCTCTGCCTCGGCAGCCGCCATCATCGCCTTCACCGCCTCCACGTTCGAGACATCGACGGCCCGAAACGTCGCGTTGCGGCCCATCTCCCTGATCTCTGAGCAAGTTTGTTCCGCCGTCTCGCTGTGGAGAGCAGCCACCAGCACATCGGCGCCCGCTTCCGCGAGCGCGAGGGCAATCCACTTTCCCAGCCCCCGGCCGGCGCCGGTCACAACCGCGACTTTGCCCTTTAAATCATATTTCGGGTATGTGTACATGCGCCGCCGCCTCCTATCGAATCAGCTTTTTTGGTGCAGGCTGTGGGGTAAGTTTATCCATATGATTTCGACGTCCTGCGTGATCGTTGCAGAGATATCTTTGCTGCGTACATATCATACTAGTTCGATGAAGCGCAAACCGTCAGTCGGTGATATCGCTGCGCCGTTTCCGAACGGCCGGCGCCACCATCACAATCACGATCAGGACCGTGGCGATCACGAACGCGAGGCTGATCGGCCGCGTGACGAACACCGAGGGATCGCCGCGCGAGATCAGCATCGCCCGCCGCATGTTTTCCTCCATCATCGGACCCAGCACGAACCCGAGCAGCATCGGCGCAAGGCTGCACTCGAGCTTCATCCAGAGGAAGCCGAGGACGCCGAAGAGCGCCGTGAGGTAGATTTCGAACGAGCTGCTGTTGATGCTGTAGATGCCGATCGCAGAAAACACGATGATGGCGGGGAAGAGCAGGCGGTAGGGCACCTTGAGAAGGCTCACCCAGAGGCCGATCAGCGGCAGGTTGAGCAGGACGAGCATGAGATTTCCGATCCACATGCTCGCGATCAGCCCCCAGAAGAGGTCGGGATTCTTGAGCATCACCTGTGGGCCGGGCGTAATGCCGTGGATAGTGAGGGCGCCGAGCATCAGCGCCATCACCCCGCTCGCCGGGATTCCCAGCGTCAGCATGGGAATGAACTTGCACTGCGCATCCGCATTGTTGGCCGATTCCGGCCCCGCCACCCCTTCGATCGCGCCGCGGCCGAACCGGGACGGATCCTTGGCCATCTTCTTCTCGACCATGTAGGAAGAAAACGAGGCGATCGCCGGCCCGGTGCCGGGCAGCACGCCGAAGAACGCCCCGAGCATGGTCCCTCTGACGATCGGGCCAAAAGACCGCTTCAGGTCATCCTTCGTAGGCAAGAGTTTTGTCACTCTGGAGGTGAAAACGGTGCGCTCTTCCGGATCGCCGAGGTTGGCGATGATCTCGCCCAGCGCGAACATCCCGACGGCGACGACCACGAAGCCGATGCCGTCCGCAAGCTCGATGATGTCGAAGGTGAAGCGCTTCACGCCGGAATCGACGTCGCTGCCCACGCTGCCCAGGAGCAGGCCCATCACCACCATCGCGAGCGACTTGACCATGTCGCCGTGGGCGAGGACCGCCGCGGTGACCAGGCCCATCAGCATCAGCGAGAAATACTCCGCCGGACCGAACTTCAGCGCGATGGTGGCGATCGGCGGACCGAACAGAGCGATCAGGAGCGTGCATACGGTGCCGGCGAAGAACGAACCGATGGCCGCGATCGCGAGCGCCGCCCCGGCTCGTCCCTGCCGCGCCATCTGGTAGCCGTCGATACAGGTGACCACCGCCGAAGTCTCGCCCGGAAGGTTGACGAGGATCGCGGTCGTCGATCCGCCGTACTGGGCGCCGTAGTAAATGCCGGCCAGCATGATTAAGGCCGCGATCGGTGAAACGGTGAAGGTGATCGGCATCAGCATTGCGATCGTCGCGAGCGGCCCGATCCCGGGCAGGACGCCGATCAGGGTCCCCAGCAGGCAGCCGATGAAGCAGTACAGAAGGTTATGCAGGGAAAATGCCACGCTGAACCCATAGATGAGGTTATGGAATAGTTCCATGGTGGGCGTCTCGTCAGAACAATTTTAATCAGCGGGTACGGCAGGCCGAGGCCCCAGATGAACAAGGCCACCGACAGCACCCCCAGAAAGACGGTCAGCAGCAGGACTTCGACGATCTTGAACTCCCGCCCCGAGGCCGCCGAGAAGAAGACCAGGGCCGCCAGCGCCGGTACGAACCCCGTCAGTTCCATCAGGACCCCGAAGACGACCATGGAGAGCGGCAGGACGATCAGGGCCCGGATCGACCAATTGCCTTGAATCTTCTCGTTTTTGCGCAATCCCCTGACCATGACAGTGATGCCGAACAGGATGAGTATCCCGCTCAAAGCGACCGGGAAGTAACCGGGCCCCATCCGCAGCGCCGTGCCGAACGGGTAATGCCGGGCCATGAGTATCGCCCCCGCGCCGGTCCCGAAGAACATCAGACCGGCCCAGAAATCCTTGTTGTTGCGAATCGACAGATTCATTGCATACTCCTTCCGCATAAGGATCATTCGTTTTGTGCTTCATGGTCTCCACACTGGTTAACGGCTCGGAGCCAGATCCGGGTCCTGAGCGTCATCATGCCCTCGATGGCGCACTCCACGACGTCACCGGGCTTGAGAAAGAGCTCCGCGGCATTGGGCTTGCCGATAGCGGTGCCCCCGGGCGTCCCGGTCGCGAACATATCCCCGGGTTCGAAGGGGATGTAGCGCGAAAAATGCTCGATGATTTGCGGAAATTTCCAGATCTGATCGGCGGTGTTGAACCGCATCCGCTGCTCGCCGTTCACCGAACAGGTCATCCAGAGATCGTACGGATCGCGGATCTCGTCCATGGTGATGACGCAGGGGCCGAGCGGCCCGAATCCCGGAATGTTCTTCCCCGTCCAGAAGCGCGAACCGGAGGCCACCTCCCGCTTCTGCAGGTCGCGGCAGGTAAGATCGTTGAGGATCGTGACGCCGGCGACGTGGTCGAACGCCTGCGCTTTCTTGACGCCGAGCGCCCGCTTTCCGATCACGAAGACGAGTTCCGGTTCATAGTCGAGCCGCACGATCCCCTCCGGCCGCTCGACCTCCCAATTATGACCGGAAAGACAGTAGTTGTATTTGACGAAGGAGGTCGGCTCCTGCGGTGTTTCCAGGAGGAGATCGTTTCGCCGGAGCTCCTCCAGATGCTGACGGTAGTTCTTGCCTACGCAGAGGAACTTTTCCGCATCGGTCACCGGCGGATAGAACCGGATCCCCGATTGTTTGAATATCCATTCGTTGCTGAGACGCCGCTGCGGTTGCGCCGCATACCCGAGGAGCGTGCTCACCCGGGCGAGGCCGGCCTCTCCGGCCGCCAGCAGGCCCCTCATCGTCATCGGCAGCGGCTCGACGCCCGGATTCTCTTGCCGCCATGCGTCATCCAGGGCCGCAAGATCGACGACATTGTCGTTGATAAGGGCGCCGAGGCGCGGGACGCCGCCCTCCGCCTGCGGAGAAAATGTCAGTAGTCTCATGGTGATCTCCTTTGCATCAAAACGACGTACTGCCGGTCACCGCGGGCGATTTCTCCCGCGCTCACGAGATGAAGTCCTTCTCCACATTCACCCCCAGCTCGGCGCCCGTTTCGCAGACCGCCCGCCAGGTGTCGTCCGGAATCGGTATGCCGTCGCGCTCGCGCCTGGCGCGGGAGCGGGCTTCGGGTTCGCCCGGCAGCATCACCTCCTCGAAACCCGGGCCGGGCGGCACAGCCTTGATCCGGCCGAGCGTCTTGGCCAGCGCCTTTTCGTAGTCGGCCGACGGCCGAAAGACGGCTGCGTCCACCGCAAAAATGAAGATCCCGCTGCGGCTCGTCACGCCCGGATACGCGTCGGCGCCGGCCAGAGGGCCGCTCAGGAGCTCAGCAATCACGGCCAGCGCGTAGCCTTTGTGGCCGCCGAACGGCAGCAGGAACCCCCCGTCGAAAAACGCCTGCGGATCGGTGGAAGGCTGCCCGTGGACGTCCAGAATGGCACCGGGGGGAAGCCGCTCGTGCTTCGCCTTGGCCGCCTTGATCTTCCCCGCGGCGATGGCGGAGGTGGCGAAATCGAGCGTGATGGGAGCCCCGGCGGGGTTGGGAATCGAGAAGGAGATCGGGTTCGTACCCAAAGCCGCAACAGAGCCGCCATACGGCGCGGTGGTCAGCTTATTGACCGTCCCGATCGCCATGAACATAACCACGCCCCGACGGGCGGCGCGCTCGGTGAAGGCCGCCAGCCGTCCCGTATGGCCCACCTGGACGACCGAGAGCACCGCGACCCGTTCCCGCTTTGCCTTCTCGATGGCCAGGTCCGCCGCAAAATTCCCCGTTACCTGACCGAACGCCCAGTTGCCGCTCACCAGCGCGCTCGTTGTGCTCTCTTCAAGAATCCGCGGTCGAGCCGTCGGATCGATCTCACCCGCCTGGACGCTCCTGACGTACTCCGGGATGCGCAGGATGCCGTGCGAGTCGTGTCCGGCCAGGTGATTGTCGATAAGCACGTCCGCCACCTGCGCGGCCAAATCATCCGGCGCCCCCGTCGCCCGGAAGATCGCGGCGGTTACCGCATGCAAAACTTCCTTCTTCAGCGTTGGCATGAAGAGCCTCCCTTTCGTTGCGATGACCACAAGGACTCGATGAAATTACCCCGCCCCCGGGGGGGCGGGGTAGGGTAAAACGGGACGCCCTATCCGGGCCGCACCTGGTAAAGGGCCGTTATTCGGGTTTGATGCCCGCTTCCTTGCACACCTTCTGCCACTTCGCAATTTCCGTACGGACGAACGTATCGTACTCCTCCGGTGTGCCGCCCACCGGCTCGGCTCCCTGGCTTGCCAGGCGTTCGCGGACCTCGGGCAACTTCACCGATTTCACCACTTCGGCGTGCAGCTTGTTGATGACCGCGCGCGGCGTCTTGGCCGGCGCGAACAGGCCGAACCCGGTCGACACATCGAACCCCGGCATGCCCGCCTCGGCCGTGGACGGGATGTCGGGAGCGGCCGCGGAGCGCTGGGGGGCGGTAACGACGAGCGCCCTCAGCGCGCCCGACTTGATGTGCGGCAGGGCGGAGGGTATGCTGCTAAACAACATCTGCACATGACCGCCGAGAAGGTCGGTCATCGCCGGACCGTTCCCCTTGTACGCCACGTGCTCCATCTTGATCTGCGCCATCGACTTCAGCAGTTCGCCCGACAGGTGGCCGACCGTGCCATTGCCGGCGGATGCGAAGTTGATCTTGCCGGGGTTCGCCTTGGCGAGCGCGATGAGCTCCTTGAGCGACTTGGCCTGTACCGACGGATGCACAACCAGCACCGTCGGCACTTCCGCCACCAGCGAAATGCCGGCGAAATCCTTGATTGTGTCGTACGGGAGTGTTTTCTGCATGCTCGGATTGATCACATGGCTCGCCGACACCATCATGATAGTATAACCGTCGGCCGGGGCCTTGGCAACGATTTCCGAACCGATCACTCCGCCGGCGCCGCCGCGGTTCTCGATCACGACCGGCACGCCGAGATTCTTGCTCAGTTCGTTGCTGATCGAGCGCGCAACGATGTCCGCGTTTCCACCCGCCGGGAACGGCACGATCATCCGGATCGGCTTGTCAGGATAGGCTGCCTTGGCCTCGGGAGAAATCGCCACGGCGAAAGCAAACAGGGAAACGGCCACAATGATTGAAAAAATCAGACGTCTTTTTCTCATGGTAAGCTCCTTTTCTTTCGTATCGGGATAATTGATGCCCATTCACTAAATGATGCTGCCGACCCTGGTACGGGATGGTTTTGTTCTGCATCCCTTACTCGAATGCATTTTCATAAATCTTCTCGATATCCTCGACGGTGAGAATCCGCGGGGAGCGGGTGAGAAGCCGCTGTTCCTTATGGGCTTCCACCGCCCACTGGCGCACATCGGTCTTCTCCCTGCTGATTCCGAGGTCCGTAAGCGTAGCGGGCAGATCGACGCTTGTGATCAGGTGGTGGATGGCATCCAGGACACGCTCCACCACTTCCCGCGGGGCGAGGCCGTCGATTTGCTCGCCCATCGCCCGCGCCAGCGCGGCCATCTTCTCCGCCTTGGCCACCGCCACATACTCGAAGCAGGCGATTAAGAGGGCGCTCAAGGTAACCCCGTGCGGGGTATGATGCTCCCCCCCCACCGGGTAGGCCATCGCATGAACCAGACTGGTGCCGGAATTGTTGAGGACAATCCCCGCCATCATGCTCCCCAGGGACATCTGATAGCGCGCGTCCATATCCTGCCCGTCCGCGAAGGCGGGCCCCAGCCATTTCGTGATCAGGGAGATGGACTCCAGGGCCAAGGCATCGGTGATCGTATTGGCGTTCTTGGAAAGAAACGCCTCTGCGGAATGAATATAGGCATCGATGCCGGAACTGGCCGTCACGGAAGGGGGGCACGAGACGGTCAGAACCGGATCGACGATGGCGACGGTCGGCAGGAGATTGCTGGAGGCGACTACTTTTTTGACATTGATCGCCCGATCCAGAAAAATGGCGTGTTTGGTCACTTCTGCACCCGTCCCGGCGGTCGTCGGCACGATGATCGTGGGCTTCCCCCGCAGGGGGACCTTCTCCCTGCCGAAATAGTCCTTGGTAACGCCGGGGTTGGTGACCAGCGCGGAGGCCATCTTGGTCACGTCGAGGATGCTCCCGCCGCCGAGGCCGATGATCACATCGAACGTGCCTTCCCTCGCGATCGCGGCCGTTGCCTCCACCACCTCGGTGGCCGGTTCGGGGGTATCGCGGTCCTGGACATTCACCTCTACCTCGATCCCCTCTGCCTCCAGATAGGACTGCGCCTTCTCAAGAAGGCCGGCCTTCTTGACCCGGGGACCCGTAACCAGCAGCACGCGACCGGCGCCCAGTTTCTTGGCCTCCTGGCCGAGCTGTTTGACCGTATCGATGCCGAAGATGATGGTTGGTGTTTGAAATACGATGTTCTTGAACATGTTCCGCTCCTTCATGAGAATTATTTTTGAGGTCCCTGCCGCCCCCTCCGGCCTCCGTGCGGGAGGAAGGAGAAGGCTCCGCACCGCAGGGGTAACGATGTTACAATGTTTCCTCCTCGGCCACGATCCGGTTCGAGAGCCTCCCGAGCTTCTCGATCTCGATGGTGCAGACGTCGCCGACTTGCATGAAGGTCGTCGGCGTGCGGAATTTTGCGAGTCCCCCGGGGGTGCCCGTCGCCACGATGTCCCCCGGCTCCAGCGTGAACACCTCCGACAGGAAGGCCACCAGCGTCGGGCAGTCGTAGACCAGTTCCCGGGTATTGGATCTCTGCAGCTCACGGTCGTTCACCCAGAGTTTCACCTCCAGATTGCCGGGATCGGGCAGTTCGTCGGCCGACAGGAGGAAGGGGCCGCAGGGGGCGAAATTGTCGAAGGTCTTCCCCCGGAGAACCTGCTTGTCCAGTTCGGTAAGATCGCTCGCACTCACGTCGTTGAGGATCATGTAGCCGCCGATGTACTCCAGGGCCCTCTCTTTGGGGACATGCCGGCCCCTCTTTCCGATGACAAACGCCAGTTCCGCCTCGTAGCCGAGCATCTTCGACATCTTCGGATAGATGATGGGATCATCGGGACCGCAGAGGGCGTTGTTGTACTTGGAGAAGATCCGCGGCGCGGGCGGAAGCGGCAAGCCGGTCTCCCTGAGGAAATCGTGATAGTTGTGGCTCAGGCAGATGATGCGCAGCGGGTTTTGCACCGGCGCGCCCAGCTTGACTTCCTTCCTCTCAAAGACGAACCGCCTGCCGGAAGCCCCGAGGTCCGGACAGCGGCGGCCCTTGGCGGCGTGGAGGGCCGCGGCGGCGCCCTCCCGGGAACGCTTGCCGCCCGCCAGGAACGCGACGCTGTCGTTGGGAACGATGGCCGCCGCCAGGGCCTGGTAACGGGGTTCCTTCGCGGCGGCAAGCAGATTCTCATAGGCATAATTCAGATCGATGATCCGCTCGTCTCCGGCCATCGCCCCAAGGCGATACCCCCGTTCCGCGTATTGATACATGACGATTTTCATGACACTCTCCTCTTGAAATTATTTGAGCTTTGCGATGATCTTTAAAGGGGGTAGATCTTGCGGACCAGAAGATCGGCGGTCAGCGGAGGTTGTTCGGCCATCTTTTTGAGAAAGGTTTGTTCCATGGCTTCTCCTTCTCCAATCATCCGGGCATCGTTTTGGAGTACCGTCTTCGGTGTACCGTCGACGGCATACTAACATCCCCCGGAGGATGTCAAGAACAATTTCTCCCGGAGGGAACGGTGTCCCGGTGAGAAGCGAATCGGAAAAATATCAAAGCCTTTTATTTTAGTACAAGCATCTGGTTTCATTACAGCCCGAGGTATCCCCCTACCGGCACTGGTGTAACTTTTTTCATATACTCGGCCAACCCCAAAGCGGGTTCTTGTCAAATATCAAAGGGAATTTGAGGTACATTTTAGAAAAGATTTTGTTTGCCGATAGAAAAAGTCTTGATAGCGGGAGGGTTCTGATTTAAATAGAATATTACTAACAGGAGGAAAAAGAAACCTGGGCTCGCAATATATCAGCCAATTACATCCTCAGAGCCCTCGGTTATTGGAGGCCGTCTGTATGGCTATCCTGATCATCATCCTGGTTGCGGGACTCTGGCCTTTTAACTTTTTTTCCAGGAACGCAGTGGCATGGCTCCCGGATCGGAATGGCGTCCATTTTTACGGACAGGGGATCATAACCTCCAACCCCCGGCTGAAAGACCATCGATCACTTTTTCCGGACACATCCATCACCCTGGAACTCTGGCTCCGCCCGCTGATGGAAACAGGCAATCTTCCCCATATCCTGACCTATTACGATGGCAAAACACCCGATATTTTTTTTGTCGGCCAGTGGAAATCGCACCTGATCATCCGGAGCAGAACGGATGACCCGGCCGCCCGCAAGCGCGACAAACCCTACCAGGAAATAGGCCTCCGCAATGTCTTCCTGAAGGATCAGGATTCCTTTATCGTGATCACATCGGGTCCGGAAGGATCGACTATCTATGTAAACGGTAAGCCTGCAGGCGCCTACCCCCGCCACCGTTTTCCGGCCGGAAATGCATCAACAAATGTCCGCCTGATCCTCGGCAATTCTTCTACGGGGGAAAGTTACTGGAACGGAAATCTCATGGGGCTTGCCATCTACAGCAGGGCGCTGTCGGCAGATCAGGTTTCCCGGGACTACCGATCATGGCGGGAAAATGATTACACCATGATCAAACGAAGCGACGGCCTCACGGGCCTTTATCCGTTCACCGAAAGAACGGGGTCAATGGTGCACAATGAAACGAATGCAAACGACACCCTGACCATCCCGGAAAGATTCACGCCCCTCCACAGAAAAATCCTCTCCCCGCCCTGGCCGGAGTTCCCGTGGAATGTATCTTCTGTCCAGGATATCACGATCAATGTTCTCGGGTTTATACCCTTTGGGTTCACCTTTTCCGCACTGTTCCGGAAGACCGCCCCTCAGAGGCGACCGATGTCCTATATCATCCCCGCCATCCTCGGCATGGGGATCAGCTTGGCCATAGAGCTGATTCAGGCGTATCTTCCCACAAGGGATTCCTCGCTGACAGACGTGGTGATGAATTCCGCAGGCACGATTATTGGAGTAGTCATTTTTCAAATCGTTGCACAAAATCCCACCGCACATGCGGTAAATGAGGGCGGTTGCTATGACTGACTACACGAAATTCTATGGTTTTTCAGAAAATCCTTTTGATACTTCGCCTGACCCCAAATTCTTTTTCCCATCGGAAAGTCACAACGAAGCCCTGGCATCTTTGCTGTATGGGATCAACCACAGGAAAGGCATTGTACTTATTCTGGGAGAAGCCGGCATCGGTAAGACCACGCTGATTCATCACCTGATCAACACATTGGATGCAAAGGTAAAAACTGTTCTTTTTCCGCAAAGTCAAATCCCTTTCGAACAAATGTTGAAGGAGATGCTCCTCACGTTGAAACTGCCGCTGGGATTGGGAAACAAGGGTTCCATGATGCATGAGCTGTATTATTACCTGATTCGATGCCGGGAGCGGGATGAGAACGTTGCCATAATTATTGACGAGGCTGAGAACATAGGTCTGGATGTGATTGAAGAGGTACGCCTGCTCGCAAATCTGGAGACCAGCACCTCAAAGTTGCTTCAGATTGTGCTTGTGGGTCAATCGGAACTCAGGGAAAAACTTCGTTCCGATGTTATTCGGCAAATCAAGCAGCGGATTGTAATCAGTTGCGAAATGCAACCTTTGACGGAAGAAGAATCCGTGCAATACATCGATCACCGATTGAAAATTGCGGGAAGCGGCTGTTCAGAAGTCTTTACGAATGAGGCTCTGTCCCTGATCTGCCGGTATGCCAAAGGGATTCCGCTGGCACTCAATACCCTGTGCAGCAATGCCTTGTCTGTGGGATGCGGCCTTGCCGAGAAAAAAATCTCTCCGTCCACGGTGAAGAAAGTCCGGAGTGAAAAAAACATCTTGAACGATGAAAGGACGGAAATTCTCGTGTCCGGGGTTAAACGATATCTGCCTAAAAAAATTTCCTCTGTCATTCTGACGGTCGTTGTCTTTGCGATGGTCCTGTTCTTCGGTTGGAACTATGTCCAACCCATCTTTAATACGCAAAAAGCGAATGATCCAATCACACCGCCGGTCATTAGCGACACCGGTAAAGCCTCCTCCCGTGAAGTTAAACCGCACGGTGTTGGTGAAAATGTTCCCGGCAGCCCAGACCCGCAGGTTGTCGAAGCCCCGCTTGAAACGCCACAAATTCCAGCATCACCGTCAACGTCCATGGAGCGCTCCGATACGGAAATTCGCGTAAAAGAGATTGTCGAGGTGAAAAAAGGGGCCAACCTGTATTCGTTGGCCTATAAATACGATAAAGAGACTAACGAAACCTTCATTGACCATATTTTGAAACTCAATCCGGAAATCACCAACCCTCATCTGATTCGGGTCAATCAGAAAATCAAGATTCCGGAAATTACCGATTCGTTGCTGATTGTCCAATACTCGGAGAGTCTCTATAAAGTTCACCTCAAGACTTTTGCGAATCTTAAAAGTGCCGAACATTACAAGTTGGGTGTTACATTAATCGGAAAAGAGATTGAGATTGTTCCGTGGAAAGTATCCCTGGGAGAAACGTGGTACAGGGTAATGGCGGGACCGTTTGGCAACAGGGCTGAGGGATCGAAGGTTATAGAGGAATTGAATCTGCAATGATGCGGGAACGATTGAGTTTTGGCATGCCATCCATACCTCCTGGCATTTGTCTGTGGAATTCATCCCCGTCTCTTTACAACCGTATTGGCCAGCGTCTCGACGACGGTAATGACGCTGGCGGAATCCATCCCCCCGTTGCCCTGAATTTTCACCGCCCGGAGCATCTCCCGCGCGATGCTGGCCGCCGGGAGACAAGCCCCCACCTTCTCGGCCAGGTTCAGCGCCGCGGTGAGATCCTTGTACATGTTGTCGGCGGAGAAATGGGGGGAAAAATCGTGTGCGATCATCCGCATCCCGCGGGTCTCCATCGCCCCGGTCCGGGCGCCGCCCACGGAGGTAATCTCGATTACCTTGACCGGGTCGATCCCGGCCTTGTCGGCGAGGACCAGGGCCTCCGCCACTGCCTCGATCGCCACCCCCATGACCAGGTTGTTGATGAGCTTGAGCGTCGTTCCCTGGCCGTTCTCCTCGCCGACGTGGATGATTTTCACCCCCATCGCCTGAAAAATGCCGAGACAGGCGTCATAGGTTTCCTTCGCTCCCCCCGCCATGATCCCCAACTTTCCTTCGGAGGCCACCTTCGGGTTCCCCGTCACCGGGGCATCGAGCATCGGCACCCCCTTGGCCTTCGCCCGCACGGCGATCGACCGGGACATCTCGGGGGTGATGCTCCCCATGTCGATGAGGATCATGGCGGGGTGGGCCCCTTCCAGAACGCCGCCCCGCCCGCAGATCACCTCTTCGGAGGCGGCCGAGTCGGTGACCATGGTGATCACCACATCCACCGCGCGGGCGCAAGCCGCCGGAGAATCCGCCCATGCCGCGCCTGCGTCCAGAACTTCCTTGGCCCTGTCCTTTGTGCGGTTCCAGATCATGAGCGGAAATCCGGCCGTCAGGAGGCACTTGGCCATCTGACGGCCCATCAGGCCGATACCGACGAATCCGATTCGCTGCATGCCGCCTCCTCTACTCGACCTTGCCGATATTGCGGACCGACCTGATCAGTCGCTCGGCGTCCTTGTCCCAGAATTTCTTGAATTCCGGGGCATCCAGGTAGGCAATCGGCGTCTCCATTTTGTCCATCGCCGCCTTGAAATCGGGTGCCTGGACCGCCTTGGCCGTCGCCTCGCGGAGCACCTTGATCACCGGCTCGGGTGTAGCCGCCGGGGCAAAGAACCCCGACCAGATATAGAATTCCACATCCTTGTATCCCAGCTCCTTCAAGGTCGGGACGTCCGCCAGCGCGGGAAGGCGTTTGTCTCCCCAGCCCGCCAGGACCTTGACGGTTCCTGCCTTGATGTGCGGGATGGAGACGTTCGGCCCGCCGGAGATGGCGTCTACATGGCCGCCCAAGAGAGCCGTCAGGGCCGGTCCGCCGCCGCCGGTCGGGATGTGGCGCAGCTTGATCCCCGCAGCATGGGCAAACATCTCCATCGCCACGTGCATGGTCCCGTAAACCCCGGAAGAGGCGTACTTGATCTCGCCCGGCCGCTTCTTGGCGTCCGCCACAAAATCCGCCACCGTCTTCCAGGGGGATTTGCTGCTGACCACCAGGACGGTGGGATCGGAGGAGAGCAGGGCGATCGGCGCGAAATCGCTTAATTTGTAAACCGGCGGCCGGCCGAAGAGGGCATCGACCTCCGGCATGACCGAAATGCTCGAAAGGGCCACCATCAGCGTGTATCCATCCGGCTTGGCCACGGCCTGGGCCTGCATCCCCACGGCCCCGCCGGCGCCGGTCTTGTTGACGATGACTATCGGCTGTTTGAGCTGCTTCTCCAGAGCCGCCGCGAGCGGACGGGCCACCAGGTCGGCAACGCCGCCCGGTGGGAACGGAACGATGATCTGAATGGGCCGGACCGGATAGGCCTCGGCCGCCAGGGACGTACCCGCAACCGGACCGATGGCTCCCATACACACTATCACTACCACTGCCAAAAGTACTCTCATCGATTTCATCATCTCCTCCTCCTTCGTGTGGTTTTTATTTCTCCGCTTCCGTCAACCGTTCGCGCCAATCCCCCTTCTTGATGAAGAACGGCTTCAGAGCCAGAAGCATCATGATCAGCGCTATCACCAGAAAAACGGCGGCAATCGGCCGCTCGATGAAAATCATGTACGATCCGTTGGACATGGCCAAGGCCTGCCGGAAGCTGAACTCGATAATGGGCGCCAATACCACCCCCAGGACCATCGGCGCCGTTTCAAAATCCATCTTTCTGAGAAGGTATCCCAGGATCCCCATGATACTCATGATTCCCACATCCACCATGCTGGAATTTACCGCATAGACGCCCACCACGCAGAACAGGAGAATCGTCGGATAGAGGATCCGGTAGGGAACCCGCAGGAGATTGACGAAGATGCTCACCAGAGGCAGGTTGAGGAGGAGCAGCACCAAATTGCCGACATACATGCTCGCGATGAGCCCCCAGAAGACCGCCGGTTGTTCCTTGATGAAAAGCGGGCCCGGGGTGATCCCGTGCACCATGAGGGCGGCCAGGAGAACCGCGGGGACGGGACCCGTGGGGACGCCCAGGGCCAGCAGGGGAACCAGGGCCCCTTCGCTTGCCGCGTTATTGGCCGCCTCCGGACCGGCCACCCCCTCGATCGCCCCCTGGCCGAACCGCTCCGGATGCTTGGAGATCCTCCGTTCCAGGGCGTACGAGACGAACGTCGAGATGATATGCGCCGATCCCGGAATGATCCCGATCATAAATCCCAGAATCGTTCCCCGGCCGATCGGCCCCACGGAATCCTTGAACTCCTGTTTCGAGGGGATCAAGTCCCGGAGGCGGGGTTTTAAGACCTCCCGAATCTCCGGACTGCCCGCGGTGGCCAGGATCTCCGAGATCCCGAAAAGGCCCACCGCAACCGGCACCACGCCGACCCCGTCTCCCAGGGCGACGAGTCCATAGGAAAACCGGAAATAGCCGGACATCTGGTCGATCCCGATCATCCCGATCATCAGGCCGAGGGAGATCATGGCCAGATTGCTTATGATGGACCCGCCCGTCATGTAACTGAGGACGACGAGCCCGCAAACAAGAAGGCAGAAGTATTCCGGAGGCCCGAAGCCGAGGGCGAACCTGGCCAGCGGGGGGGCCAGGAACATGAGTCCGACGACGCTCACCGTTCCCGCAACGTAGGAACCGATGGCGGCGATCGCCAGGGCCGGACCGGCGCGACCCTTCCGTGCCATGGCGTACCCGTCGATGCAGGTCATCACCGAAGCCGCTTCGCCGGGAATGCGCATCAGGATCGAGGTGGTCGACCCGCCGTACATGGCGCCATAATAAATTCCCGCCAGGAGGATGATGGCCGACGTGGTGTCGAGTCCGAAGGTGGTCGGCAGAAGCATGCTGATCCCGGCGAGAGGCCCCACGCCGGGAAGGACCCCCACCATCGTTCCGATCAGACAGCCAAGCAGGGAGTAGAGGATGTTGGTCGGTGTGAAGGCAGTCGAGAACCCGAGGAGCAGATTTTGCAGGGTTGTCTCCATCAGAAACCCCATCCTCCTCTCGGGAGAGGCACCCGGAGCAGGGAGTCAAAAAGCCAGAATGAACCGAGCGAGAAACCGGCAGTCAACGTCACCGCCAGCCATGGTTTGATGCGTTCCATGACGCCGAATAAAAACCCTAACGCGAGAACCATGGTCAGACGATAGCCGATCGTTTCCATAAAGAGCGTTATAAAAATGCAACACCCTAAAATCGCAACCGTATGGGGAGCCTCGGGCCAAGAGACGGAACGGAGTGCCGGCGCATCTTTGCCGCGGACAATCAGGATCACGCCAAACAAGATCAAGAGAATCGCGAGCAGCAAGGGGAAATATCCCGGACCCGGATGGCGGGTGGTCCCCAAGGGGAGCACCCGCCGTTCCCAAACGACGAAAAGGCCCACCAAGACCAGGAAAGCCCCGCTCAACCGGTCGATTGTCATACGTACCCTGCCCTCTTTTCGTTGATTGCGAACCTTTTGCGCCCCGTGAATGCCCGCCGGCTATGCTTCCATATCGGCCTCCCGCTTGAGGATCCGGGTGACGCGGAACACCTCCTCGATCGTCGTGATACCGGCGAGGACCTTCTGGGCGCCGTCGGAAAGAAGGTTCGTCATCCCCCTTTTCAGCGCCTCGTCGTTGATCTGGTTCGAGTCGGATGTCTTCAGGATCAGCCTCTTGAGCGGGTCGTCCAGGATAAGGATCTCGAAGATCGCCGTCCGGCCGCGGTAGCCGGTGTTCATGCAGGACGCGCAGCCGTTCTTCCGGTAGAGGGGGTGTTTTTCCAGTTGCTTTTTGTCGACCCCGAGGTTGGCAAGCGATTCATCATCGGGGGTGTAGCCCTCCTTGCACTTCGGGCAGAGGACCCGGACGAGGCGCTGGGCGATGATTGCGATGATCGACGACGTGACGAGGAAGGGTTCGATCCCCATGTCGATGAGGCGGGTCACCGCGCTCGCCGCGTCGTTCGTATGGAGGGTGGAAAAGACGAGATGACCCGTGAGCGATGACTGGATCGCGATCTCCGCCGTCTCCCGGTCGCGGATCTCCCCGACGAGGATGACGTCCGGGTCCTGGCGGACAATGGAGCGGAGCCCCTGGGCGAAGGTGAGGTCGATCTTCGGGTTGACCTGGATCTGGCCGATCCCATCGATTTGGTATTCGATGGGGTCCTCGATGGTGATGATGTTCACCTCGGGGGAATTGATGCTCGAGAGCGCCGCATAGAGGGTGGTCGTCTTGCCGCTCCCCGTGGGCCCGGTGACGAGGATGATCCCGTAGGGGGACTTGATCAACCGGTTGAAGATGCCGACCTTCCTGCTCTCCATTCCGAGATCGGAAAGCATCAGGATCGACGAGGTCTTGTCGAGAAGTCTGAGCACCACCCGCTCCCCGAAGGCCGTCGGAATGGTGGAGACGCGGATGTCGACGCTCCGGTCGGCAACCTTGATCTCGATCCGGCCGTCCTGCGGGAGGCGCTTCTCGGCAATGTTGAGCTTCGCCATGACCTTCACCCGCGAGACAAGCGGCGAGTGGATCTTCCGGGGGAGGCTGAGGATGTCGTAGAGGATGCCGTCGATCCGGTAGCGGACCTTTACGACGGCCTGATAGGGCTCGATATGGATATCACTCGCCCGGTCCTTCGTCGCCCCGGAGAGGAGGAGGTTGACCAGTTTGATGATCGGGGCGTCGCTCGTCTCGTCGAGCAGGTCCCCCGTCTCCTCGATCTCGGAGATGAGGCTGTCGGTCGACTCGTCGTGCATCTCCTGGAAAAACTCCTTGGCGGTGCTCCGGCTCAAATCATAGGCCAGGTTGATCGCCGCCTGGATCGCCTCCTGGGTGGCGAGGACCACCGGCCGCTCCGACCGGCCGAGGAGGCGGCAGAGGTCGTCCACCGCCTGAAAACCGGACGGATCATTGATCGCCACGACGAATCCCTGCGGCGTCTCCAGAGGAACCATCTTCTGTTTCTTCAGGTACTGGATGGAGAAAAGAGCGGTGAAGTCCGCGTTCATATGGTCCGTGGGAAGCTCCTCCCAGAAGGGGATCCCGTACTCGGCGCTCAGGACCGAAAGCAGCTCCGCCTCGGGCAGGACTTTCTTCTGGATCAGGATCTCGACCATCCCGGCGCCGTTTTCACGGGCGAGCCTTCCCACCTCGGCAAGAACATCGGCAGGCACGCCGAGGGCCTCCAGACGGGCAAAGAGACGGGTCGCCGGATGTTCCGGCGCGGTAGCGCCCGTCACGGCCGGCGGTGCGCCCGCCCGTTCCGGCGTCCTTAGCTCTCGGTTCTGTTCCGGCATAACGCCTCTCAATTCTTCTGGTCGATCTGCGGCTTCTGGAGGGTTTTCTTCTCATTCATCTTGATGATACCCTCCTCGACGTTGCCGATGTCGCCCAGCTTCTTTTCGTAGATGGCCGCTGCCTCCGCCTGGTTCCGGACGATGTGGGGGGTGATGAACACGAAGAGGTTGCTCTTCGCCCGGCTGCGGTTCATCGTCTTGAAAAGCCACCCCACGACGGGGATGTCTCCGATACAGGGGACTCCGACCGTATCGACGCTGGTCGTATCGTCGATCATTCCGCCGATGACGACCGTCTCGTTGTCCTTGATGACGACGGTCGTCTTGGCCGTCCGCTTCAGCGTCGTCGGCGTCGCGGTCGTCGTTGCGTCGGCGAGCGCAGTCACCTGCTGGTCGATCTTGAGACGGACGAACTGATCCTCGTTGATGTTGGGCGTGATCTTGAGGATGACGCCGACGTCCTTGTACTCATAGCTGCTTCCGAAGGTCTGGCCGGGGACGACCGCGGAGGTATCCGTGCGCGTGATGTAGGGGACGTTCTTCCCCACGTTGATCTCGGCATCCTCGTTGTTGAGCGTCAGGAGCTGGGGCGTGGAGAGGATGGAGACATCCGAGTCCTCCTTAAATGCCTGGATGACCGCCCCGATGTTGGGAAAGGCCACGCCGCCGATATTGATCGCCGCACCGATCACCCCCAGGGAAAGGCCGCCGGGCATGACGGGTATGCCCTGGGTGTTGAGCTGGGGAATGATGGATTGGCCGGTGAATCCGGCCATGCCGATGGCGGTCGCATTCGGCCCCAGGTTCTTGAGATCTGCGCTGCCGATATCTTTCAGACCGCGCCACTCCACACCGACTTTGAAGTTCTTGTTGACCGACACCTCCATGATCAGGGCTTCGATGTAGACCATCGGCCGCGGCACATCGAGCTTCTGGATCACCCCTTCGAGGACCTTGTAGTCTTCCCGGTCCGCGGTGATGATGAGGGTGTTGGTGGCCTTGTCCGCCACCACGTTCACATCCTTGGAGAGGACGGGGGTCTTGGCCGCGCCCGCCTGTTTCGGGTCTTTCGGGTCTTTGGACACCTCCTTGGGGAGGTTCATGAGGACCTTGACCATGTCTTCGGCGTTGCCGTTCTGGAGACGGTAGACGTTGAGGGAACTGCCGCTGCGGGGGATGTCCTTGTCCATGAAGCCGATGAGCTTCTTGATGTGGATCGTCTGCTGTTCGTTCGCCATCAAGATGACGGAGTTGGTCCGTTCGTCCGCCACGATACGGATCGCCATGATCCCCGGCCTCTGGGGCGGGAAGACGGCGATCAGCGACTTGACGATCTCCGTCGCATACGCCGCCCTAAGCGGGACATAGGAGATCACCTCCCCGACCCCCTCCACATCGAGGGCGGCGACGATCTCCTGGAGCCGCTTGATGTTGGACTGGACGTCGGTGATGATCAGCATCCCCGCCGGCGGGTAGGAGAGGATGATGCTCGTTTTGGAGATCAGCGGGTCGAGAACCTTTTTCATATCGTCGGCGCTCGCGTGCTGGAGAGAGAGGATCTGCGTCACGATCTTGTCCTCGACCTCGACCGCATCCCCCTTCCGGAGGAACTCCAGGTTCTTCCCCCGGGCGTCGACGGCGGGGATCACCTTGATCACGTCGCCCGCCTCAACGGTGGCAAAACCATAAATCTCCAGAACCGACTGGAATACCTTATAGACATCGTCGATGGCGATCTTCTTTGGGGAGATTACCGTCACCTTTCCCTTGACCTTGTCGTCGACGAGAAAGTTCCGACCGGTCAGTTCGCTGACGAACTTGATGAACACCTGGATATCGACGTTGTCGAAGTCGATCGTCACATACCGGGTACCCTGCGCGGGGCCGGAAGATTGCGGTGGCGCCGGCTGTGGCGGTGACTGGGCGACGGGCTCTCCCGCCGTCTTCTCCGCCGGCGGTTCGGCCGGCGGCTCTCCTGATGGGAACTGCAACGACTGCCCGGCAGCCCTTTGCGCGGAAGCGGCCGGAGGTTTTGAAACCGGTGCGGACCGCGCCGGCGGAGGTAGAACGACGCCGGCAGGAGCGGCAACCTTGCCGCCGGCAGGCTGCGCCGTTCCCGTCTTTGCCGGAACCTCTTGCCGGTCGCCGGATTTCGGTGCAACGGGAACCGGCGGCTGAGACGGGACGGTCGGCACCGGCTGCTCTTCCCCCGCAATACGTACCGCCTGGACGGCAGCGGGTGAGAGGAAAACGATAACGGAGAACGCAACGATAATGAGGGTTATTCCCCCTATCGTTGAACATCGTCCCCGTGTGACAGACAATCCGGAACTGCTCCGGCGAGAGCCGGAGGAAAAGCGACCAGCCGGCCTTCCGGAGGGCCGGGATAACATCGTGCGTGCAAGCGGCATCAGTTTTTCTGCCCCTCCCTGATCTTCTTGAATGCGGGGGATGCAACGACATTCTTCATATCGGCGTCCTTCTCCGCCCAGTTTTTTACCTCGCCATTGATGGCCATGGCAACCTTCAGATACCAGATGCTCTCGTCGATCTCATTGGTCTGAGCGTAGAGACAGGCCAGATTGTAATACGGATCGACGTAATCTTTCTTCAGGACGATGGCCTTGCTGAACAACGCAATCGCCCGCTCCCGCTTCTTCTGCCCCATGAGGATGACCCCGAGATTGTTCAAGGCCCGTACATCACCGGGATCCAGCTTCAAAACCCTCTGATAGAGGGCCTCCGCTTTTGGGACATCCCCCTGGCGCTGGGCGGAAAGGGCCTCCTGATACCGGAGCTCCGCTTCACCGCGGAGAGGCTTTCCGTCCGCCGTAACCGCCGTCGTTTCTGCCGGCGGCCCTTTCGAGACCGTGCCCTCCGGAACCACTTCCCTCGCTGCCGGCGGAGTCGCGGTCTGAAGCATGGCTGACTTTCCCGCGGCGACATGCGGGAAGGTCCCCTTCTTTACGGGGGACGGCTGCTGCAAGACGTAAACGGCAAGGAGCAGACCGGCCGGAATCAGGACCAGCAGCATCACCGTTACGCCGACGGCGACCCTCCGTTTTCGGGGCTGCCCCGGCCGTTCGGGGCCGGCGGTGATGATACCGCCAAACCGCTCATAGCGGCCGTCCCGTTCCCGCTGGGCCTTTCTCAGAGCGTCATTGATATAACTCATTTCCCTCTCAGTCAAGCACTTTGACGACCAGGTACCCGCCGGCCAAAAGCAGGGCCGCTGCAACGAGCACCGCGAGAAGAATCCGGACCGCGCTCCGCCGCACATCCGTCTCCGTCAGATAACCCGGCCCGATGTCCCGGATGGCGGCCCGGACGAGACGGCGATCGACGGTCCTCAGATCCCTGCCGTACGCGATGAGCAGCGCCCGGTCGCAGATTGCGTTGATCCGCCGCGGGATCCCCCGCGACAGGCGCGAGATCAGCGCATAACTCCCCGCGGCAAAAATACCGTTTGTCTCCCCTCCCGCCATGACCAGCCGGTGTTCGATATACCGCTTGACATCCTCCCGGGCAAGGGGCTTCAGGTCGTAGCGGACCGTGATCCGTTCGTTGAGCTGGCGGAGCGACGGCAGCGCGAGGAGCCGCCGGAGCTCCGGCTGGCCCAGCAGAACGATCTGAATGAGCTTCTCCCGGACCGTCTCGAGATTCGAGAGCATCCGGATCTGTTCCAGAACGCTGTGCGACAGGTTCTGCGCTTCGTCGATCAAAAGAACGGCGTTCTTCCCGGCGGCGAAATTCCGCATGAGAAAGGCATTGAGGCCGTCGAGATATCGCTTCCTTGTACCCCGTCCCACCATCTTGATCCCGAATTCCTGGTTGATCGTCTTCAAAAGCTCGATATCGGAGAGGGCGGGATTGAAAATCAGCGCGCTCGCCGTCGCCCCGTCAAGGCCGGCCAGAAGGGCGCGGCAGAGGGTCGTCTTTCCGGTGCCGATACCGCCGGTGACCACCATGAACCCTTTCTTCTCGCCGATTCCGTAGATCAGGCAGTTCAGCGCCTCCCGGTGTTGCGCGCTCAGATAGAGGTACCGCGGATCGGGCGAAAGCGTGAACGGATTTTCCTGCAGCCCGAAATAGGCTTCATACATGACGGCAACCCACCGCTACTGAAACTGGTAATTCAACGTCTCCGAGCTTCCCCGGCGTTTGATGGTCATAGACATGCTCGATCCGGCTTTGATCGTGTTCAACAAGCCCATAACGTCATCCGCCGTCCGGATCTTCCGGTTGTTCACCTCCTGGATGATATCCCCATCGACGACCCCCATCTTCTGGTAGAGGCTTCCCGGCCTGATGTTGCTGATCAGGAAACCGTCGGGAACCCCCCCTTCAAAGTAGGGCCGGATCTGCGCCTGCCTGAGCAGGCTTCCCATATCCTGGAGTCCTGCGTCGACCTCGTTCCGGCTGATCACGGTCGCCCCGGCCGGCGTCGGCGGCGCCGTCGGCGCGACCGGAGTTCTCGGCGGCGGTACGATCGGTCCCTCGTGGGTCTCCACTATCTTGAGAGTCCGTTCCTGACCGTTGACGAGGACGTTGATGGCGTTGCGCTCGATCCGGACCACTTTTGCCCCGGCGACGAGATCCCCCGCTTTCACGAGCCGCTGTTTCCGCGTTCCTTTCTCCTCGATAACCGCAAACCCGTATTTGGGTCCCCCGGCGACGGTTCCCTTGAGATCGATGAGCAATGCGACATCCTGTTGCTGCGGCACTGCGGCGGTCTGTTTATCCGTAAGGGCCTTGGTCGTTGTCCCGAAGAGGTTTCGCTCCGGAATCACCCGGTAGGCATCCGCCGGATCGCGGATGGGAACAGCCGTCGCCCGCACTTTCTCCGTCGCCGCCGGCGCCGGTCTCATCCTGATGAGCTGGAGTGTCAGGGCCTTGTAGAAGATCCCTGTCGCCTGAAAGAGGATCACCGCCATTGCGGCGAGGATCATCGTCCGCCGGGAGACGAGTCCCCGGAAATCAGCAAGCGACACATGGAAAAAACGCGACCAGTCCACTACTTCACACCTTCCATATTCATCCCCACACGCCCTTCGAAATTCCGCCCACTCCAAGGGGCGGAGTTGGTGTTTCATGAGGGGCGATTGGGAGATTTTTCCGGGCACCATGCCGTCCGAGCGGAGCGACCGCCGGGAAAACTGTCTGAGCGCGAAGCGCGAGTTTTTTCCCGGCAGCGCAGCGAGGATGCGCATGGTCGGAAAAAGATCCTGAGCCCCGATGAAACGCCATCTCCGCCATCCTCCTCCCCCTCACATGAACCGCGATTTCGGATTGCCGATGGTGCCGCCGATGGTCAGCACCACCCGTTTATTGCCCTGCGCGGGGAGCTCGATGGTGCCGTTCAGATCGATCTGGCTTGCCTGGAAATCATCGGCAAGGAGGATATTCCCTTTCAGGGAACACCTGAGCTTTTCCCCGCTCAGCGTCAACTGGGTGACCTTCAGCGCCCCGTTCCGGAAACTGGCCTTTCCCTCCACCCGGCTGAAATCGATCTTCTCCATGCCCAAGAAACTCTCCTGGAGCGGAAAAGTACCGTTCGTCAGGGTGAAATCGACGTTGCCCGTACCATTCTTCAGCGTCTCCGCGGTCCCGCTGAAAGCGATGGAGCCTTTCAACGCCCCCGTGATCTGGCGGGCAAGGGCCTCCTTGAGCCACGCACACTTCTCGATGCGGATATCCCGGAGGCTCACCGTTGCACTGAGCGGTCCCTGGAGGGAAAAAAGCCGTGAAAAATCGACCCGGCCCTCCATCCCGCCACCGTAGCCTTCCGCCGCTGTGAGGATCGTAAAGCGCCCACTCAGCAGGGAGAGCCCTCCGGGGCGGACGCTCAGGCGATCCACATGGAGGGCCGCATCCGGGCTGTCACGGAAAGCGACCGTGATACCTGAAAACGCAAGTCCCGGCGGTATGGACGGGCGGATCGCGTCGATGGAGAGCAAGGCCTGGGGATACCGGGCGGCGGCAACCGCCTCCGCGTAACTCCTCAGGGCCTCTGCGGGGAAACGCAGATAGAGGAAGACAAGCAGCATCACAATGCCGGCCAGGATATACCCTGCAATGGCCCCATTCAACCTCAGTTTCATGTCAGCGACTCCCGGGAGACAGAGGCTGATAGGTGAACACCTGGATCAGCGCACTCAGATATTCCGGACTCTCTTTCATCTTGACGAGAGAGAGCCTCCGGACCCGGATCATCTCCTCCGGTGATTCCGCCAGGTAGAGAAAGTCGGTCAATTGCTTCATTGTCAGTTTATCCAGTTTCATTTCCACGGCGGTCTCCTCATAGGTCCCCGCAGGGGCGGACGGCAGCGGGTTCATGGAGCGGATGTTCGCCTTTACCCCCGCATCGCCGGCCCGTTTTTCCAGATAGGAGAGGAGCGCAAACCCCGGCGGCCGCCGCTGGATAACCCGCCGGATCTCTTCCGCTCGCTGCCGAATGACGCCGTACTCCGTCCCCAGCACACCGAGCTCGCGGATGACCTTTTCGTTGGCGGCGATCGCGCGGCGCACGGTTAGCCGGGCCTCGAAGTAGGGAACGACGGCGAACTGGACGAGCAGGACCGCCCCTGCAAAGACGAGTCCTGCCGTTACCGTAAGTTTCTGATTCTTCGTCAGCTGATCCCAGAAATGTTTCATTTCTTAACCGTGATCTTCAAATCAAACTCCACCCCGCTCCCCTGCTTGATCATGCTGCTCGAACCGATCGTTACCGTCTTGAAGTATTTCGAGTTCGCAAGCGCCTTTTTGATCGTATCCACGGCATCGAAATTCCGCGCCTCCCCCTTGAGACCGATCACATCCCCGTCGAGGTTTAGCGACGTCAGGAGGAGATCTGCGGGGACGAGACCGGTGAACTCCTTCAGCAGATCCAGGACCGTCGCCGCCGAGGCGGCGTCCCCCATACCGGCGGAGAGCTTCCGGGCCTCTGCGATTTTCCCCTTCAGTTGGGCGACCGGATCGACGATCCGCGTAACATCCGGATAACTTTTCTTGAATTCCGAATTGACGTCCCGTTTCAACGCCGCCAGGCGGAGGCGGGCGGCGGCGTCGTCGAGACCGATCTCGACGCCGGCCAGGATCAAGACAACGAGCGCCGCGATGGCGCCCTTCTTCACGCGACCCCGGAGCTCCCCATAGCCGGCCCGCGCCTCGGACGCCCGCTGGCGGAAATTGAAACCACGCCCCTTGGCCATGGGCCTGGCCGCCAGGGCGAGCGCCTGATCCATGAGGGCCGCATCCCATGACTGCCGGAGCGTCTCTTCGATCTCAATGCCCTCCATCCCGGCAAGGTCGGTCCGTTCGATCGAAACGGCAAAGAGCTCCGCGAGCCCCTCCGCGAGCCCGGGCGTCCGCGAACCGCCCCCGGTCAGAATGATCCGTGCGGGCGGTTGGGCGAGGCTGCCCTGCCAGAGGAGGTACTCCTCGGTGTTTTTGAGCTCGGCCAGGAACCGGCCGTAATGCTCCCGGATGACGGCCGACGCCTCCGGTGCGATTTCTCCGCTTCGCTTCATCGCCTCCGCTTCGGACAATCCGCTGTTCATGAACTCCGCCAGGGCGGCGGTCACGCTCTCCCCGCCGAAGGGGAAATTGCGGATGTGGATGATCCGTTCCCTGCCCGCGAACACCGCGACCGTCTCCCGGGCGCCGATATCGACGACGAGCGCGGTCTCCGGAAAGTCCCGCTCCTCCATGAGGCGCGTGGCGAGGGGTACGGCATCGATGTCGATCACGGCCGTCTCGCGCACGTATTCGGCTAGGAGCGTTGTCCGATCGCCGACGAGGGTACGGGGGGCGAGTGCGGCGAAGATCTCCGTTTGTCCCACCCGACCGGTCAGCGTGTAATCGATGAAGACGTCATCGAGGGGCGTCTGGATCAGGGGTTCGATGGCAAACGGGAGGGTCTGACGGATCTTCCGTTGGTCGCGAAACGGAAGCGTGACGTTCCGAAACGAGAGGGCGCCGGAACGGAGCGCCGTCACACAGACCGATCCGCGGAAGGTTCCATCCGCGAAAAGCTGCTGTACGGCTTCCGGGAGGCCGCCCGCGGCGGCGAGATCGATCAGGCGGAAGTCGAGCAGACGGTATCCACCCCGGAACCCCCGGGAGAGGAGAACCGCCTTGAGGGCGCTTCCGCCGATATCGAGGCCCAAGATTCGTTCGGGCATTACTCCACCTTCCAAGACAACAGCGTGACCTTCCGCCGATCCGCTTCCCGTTTGACGATACCCGTGATCTGCTCGGTCATCCGCCCTTGAAGGCCGACGGCCGTGATCTGAAAGATATCGCTTTTGACCTTGATCAACCCCGCGGGGACGTTGAGTTTGGATGCCCGGGGAATCTTCTGATACCAACCGGCGTCAGCCAAGTCGTTCCGCATATCCCTCCGGTACTGGTCGAGCCAGTCGATTTCCCCGTCCGTCATCTCCACCGCGAGCGCCCTGAGCACCGCCTTTGGGGCGGTGTTGATGTTGATCTTCCCGTCGCCGAAAACGGTCATGCACTGTACCAGTCCCGGGGATTCTCCCGTACCGTAAAATAGTTCACGCGTCACGCCTTTTACCATCAATAATTCCTCAATGCAATCAATAGGTGCATTCTTGGCGGCGTACGGCCGTGCCAGTCCCGCGTAGTACGCTCCCTCGGCGCCGCCGCCGGTCACCTCCTCATCGGCATCGATCCAGTCCTTTATCGCGTCGATGAGATCCTCGGCCTTGCGCTGCTCCAGGCGGAAGTACGGTCCGGTGAGGAGCCGCAGGAGGAGATCACGGATCAGGGGGTTGTATGTGGTTCCGTTTACGAGGCTGTTGACGGCAATCTTGCCTCCCTCATCCTGGATGGCCAGTTTAAAGGCCCCGCCGTTATCGAAGAACCCCTCGGATTGGAGGGCGATCATCTCGGTGTTCGCCCACAGTTCCGTCAGGGCGTCGAACGACGTCTTGTCCGCCAAGAGGAGCGCCTCGCCCACGTAGAAGCCGGACTCGGCGATGTAGCGGAGGCGGATCCCGTCGCTGATGTTCGCCGCCCCGTAAACCTCGGAACGGGTATCCCGGTTGAGCTGGATCGTCAAGGCCACGATAATGCTGATCATCATGAGAACGATGATAAGGGCGACGCCCCGGCGGTTCGACCGTCCTAATTTCATGGGACCTCCCGACGGTTGAATGGAAGGCGAACCCGGGTCATGAAAAGGTAGGGGCGTTCCCGGTTCGTGGGATTCACCAGGCTCAGACGGATCAGAACTCCGGAAGGGGCCCTGTTCTTCTGCACCGGAATTTCCCCGTCGGAGTCCCAGGAATCGTATTCCTTTCCCGCTTCGTCGGTAAAGAGGTAAGTCAGCGTCTCGACCCGGTCACACAGGAGGTAGCCGCCGGGAGAGGGGGCCTCCTTCTTCGGATCGCGATAAAGGTTGTCGCTTCGCGAGAGGGTATAGCCCTCCTTCTTCGGATCCTCATCGACACCGTACTCGATCACGGTAATCCCGCCCGGGATCTCGCGCTCGTTGAAGGCGACATGGGCCGCGGCGCGGAAGGTGAGGCGCACGAACTCCCGGTCATGCAGGGTGTAGGGTTTCGTCCCGAAGGAGAACGCCCCCCGCCAGGGGGCTGCCGACTGAAGATCACGGGCCATCCGATCGAGGGCGCTCCGAGCCATGCCGTAGATCTCGGCATCGTACTCGGTTTCACGGATGATCCGGAAGGTCCCGGTATAGGAGGCATAGACGGTGGAAAGGACGATACCGAGGATGAAGATCGCCAGGAGGATCTCGATCAGCGTAAAGCCCTTTTCGCGTGGCGCCATACAAATTTTCGGCCGTCCGAACTTACCATATTTTTTCATGGCAGGACCGCCTTGTAGAGGATAAGCTGATAGGCGTTGCGCGTCGTCATCCGGCCATTCGTCACCGTAAGGGCAATCCTCTTGAGGAGCGGTATCTCCTTCACCTCCCCGACTTCCACCTGCCAGGCGTAGTCGGGAAACTCTTCGCCGAAATCCCCGTTCGCGGAGACCAACCCGCGGGGGTCCGCCGCATCGATCTCGGCCATCCGCGCCTGGGCCAGAAGTGACGCGGTGGTGAGAAAACGGGAGCTCGACGCCATCGAGACGCTTTGAGACTGCGACTGGTAGACCGTAACGAGCGTGATGGCCAGGATCGTCATCGCGATCATGACTTCCAGCAGTGTGAAGCCCCCGCGACGGGCGTTGGCCCTTCGCGGCAGGCGAAAGCGGGATGCCGGCCGACTCAACGGGGAGGGATCAGAGGCCGGCGGCACGCTCTTCCTCATTGAAAGAAAAATCGACATATTCCTCATACACGGTCATTGCCTGGAGAAACGGGTTGAAGACCACCGTAAAGGACCGGTCGTCCTTGGCCAAGTGAACAATGGTGGGCTCCACGTAACCCCTCCGGAAGAAGCGGATGAGCACCTCTCCCTCCGTCCTTCTCGCCTCATCCGCCTGCCTTACGTCCACGATCCGGATTCCCTCCGGAAGATGGTATGCCTCCTCCCGGAGTTCCGCGCGCTTCTCGGCCGTCGTATCTGCCGGATAGCTCCAGAAGGCCGGATTGTTCAGGTCGATGTGGAGGATATAGTCCGTCTGTTCCCGGACCGATTCGTATCGCAGTTCGCGGGCGGAGTTGATAAGGCGACGCGTCACGACTTTGAGGTCGTCGTTGAGCAGGGTGTCTTGGACGCGGGGAACGGCAATCAGGAGCATCATCCCGATCAGCAGCACCACCACGGACAGTTCAATCAGCGTATAACCCCGGTTATTCACTATCCCAGCTGTTGATATCCTTGTTCTTTCCCTCGCCGCCCGGTTCGCCGTCGGCGCCGCGTGAGGAAAGATCGAAATCTCCGTGCGCGCCGGGAGAGATATAGTCGAAGTCGTTGTCCCAGGGATCTTTGGGCACCTTGCCCTTCTCAAGGTAGCCGCCCTGGCGCCAGTTTTTCGCCTGCGCGCCCACGGTGGGAAGCCTCCACCAGGGCCTGGAGCCCCTGTTCCGTCGTCGGATAGTTGCCGTTGTCCAGCCGGTAGAGCTTCAGGGCCGTTTCGAGACTCTCCAGTTGTATCCGCGCCTTCGCACGGCGCGCCTCGTCCGGCCGCCCCATGATCCGCGGGACGATGAGCCCCGCAAGGATGCCGAGGATGACGATGACCACCATCAGTTCTATCAGCGTGAACCCCCGCTCGGTACGTTGTATTTTTCTCATGCAGTTCTCCTTGAAACAGGGAGGCTGTTCTCCCTATTACTCGTCCGTCTCATCGGATGAGTTGGTTCATTTCGAAGATGGGAAGCAAAACCGAGATGACGATGAAACCGACCACGATTCCCATCACGAGGATCATCGCCGGCTCCAGGAGAGAGGTCACCAGGAGGATGTTCGCTTCCACTTCTTTTTCGTAGGCGTCGGCGATCCGAACGAGCATCGCCTCCATATTACCGCTCTGTTCCCCCACGGCGATCATCTCCACGGCGATGGGGGGGAAGAAATCGTTCCGGGCGAGGGGAGCGGAAAGGCTCTGCCCTTCCTCGACGTCTTTGGCCGCCAGGCGGATCTGCTCGGCGACGATCAGGTTGTTCACCACGTTCTTTGCGATCTCCAGGGCGGCAAGGAGGGGAACGCCGCTCTGCAGGAGGGTG
Organism: uncultured delta proteobacterium; assembly: GCA_963817385.1. GTDB lineage: Bacteria > Desulfobacterota > Syntrophia > Syntrophales > UBA5619 > JAKAFS01. The sequence continues at coordinate 29,859 of CAWFOM010000031.1, read as the reverse complement.
CCGAGGGTGCGGCTGAATCGCGCCACGGCGATCTTCCTGTTCAGGGGACCGAAGAGCGGGGCGGTTATCTTGAACCGGTCCCACCGGCGCCGGCCCTGCTCGGTATTCCGGATGGCATACCGCAGGCCGACGAACGACGCGACGAGGATCGTCAAGATGATCCACCAGAAGGTCTTGAAAAAGCCGCTCACGACGAGAAGAAATACGGTTATCCCCGGGAGAGTCTGGTGCATCTCCTTAAATATGTTCGTGATGTTCGGCACGACGAAGGAAATCAGAAAAAAGAGAACGCCGCTCCCGATGAAGAACATGAAGAGCGGATAGGCCAGCGCCGAGCGGATCTTGGAACGCAGGGCCTGCTGGCTTTCATTGAAATCGGCCAGACGATCGAGGACAAGATCGATCGTTCCCGAGGCCTCCCCGGCGCGGACCATATTGATGTAAAAAGGGGGAAAGACCTCCGGGAAATGGGACATGCTCTGGGTCAGGCTGTTCCCCTCATTGACCTCGTCCTTGATTCGGGCAAGCGTTGTTTTGAGCGCCGGATGCCTGATCTGGGCGACCAGCGCCGCGAGCGAGGGGACCAGCGGCAGCCCCGCCCCGATGAGGGTGGCCAGTTGCCTCGTCATCACGGCCAGTTCCTGGAGTCCGACCTTCCTGAAGAGATGGATCGCCCCGCTCCGTTCGGCAGTTTCCTTCCGCTTCCGATCGGCGGTCTCGGCGATTTCCACGGGGAAGACCTCCGTCTCCCGGAGCTTCTGACGCGCGGCGGCGATGCTCCCGGCATCGACGATCCCTTTCTGTCTGCGGCCGCCGGAATCAAGCGCTATGTATTCGTAAACCGGCATGATTCACACAATCCTTATTTAATCCGTGTTTACCTGTACCATACTACCGGATCGATTTCAAGCCATCCGCTTCACCCTCCCCGACGGCCTCACGACCGGCCGTTTGAGGGTTCCTTCCCCATTGCGGCCGGCATCGGATACTCACCCGCCCTTCGCTCACTGATTTTTTTGACACCCCGACCTGTCCTCGCCGCGGGGATTAGGCTCGCCGGCGGATTCAAATTTGTCGGACCATTCTCCACACGATACAGATTTGTTCCACAAGTATCCATTACCCTCCATGGGCGGTAACAATTAATATCCAAATTTATTCAACATCTTAAACAACCTTTACTCCATTGGCACCCTCCTTGCTCTACTATGCACAAACGGGCGCATCGTCGGACGACGGCCTTCTGAATATCCGAGGGTGGGCTGTTCCGGCAGAGATACTGCCCAAAATCATTTTACGGAGGTACACCATCATGAACACGGGAGATACGGCCTGGGTATTGATCTCATCGGCCCTGGTTCTGGGCATGACGATCCCCGGACTCGCCTTTTTCTACGGCGGCCTGGTACGGAGGAAGAATGTCCTTTCCATCCTGATGCAGTGTTTCATCATCACCTGCGTCATCAGCCTGCAGTGGGTCCTGTTCGGCTATTCGCTGGCCTTCGGGCCGGATACGGGGCTCGGGATCATCGGCAGTCTGAAGTGGGCGGGGCTGAACTTCGTCGGCGGCCAGCCGAACGCCGACTACGCGGCGACGATCCCGCATCAGCTCTTCATGATCTTCCAGGCGATGTTCGCCATCATCACCCCGGCGCTCATCATCGGCGCCTTCGCGGAGCGGATGAGATTTTCGGCCTTTCTCATCTTCACCGTCCTCTGGGCGACTTTGGTCTACGATCCCCTGGCGCACTGGGTCTGGGGAACCGGGGGCTGGCTCCGAAACCTCGGGGCGCTCGATTTCGCCGGCGGGATCGTCGTCCATGTCAGCTCGGGCGTCTCGGCGTTGACCCTGGCGCTCCTCCTGGGGAAAAGGTGCGGCTACGAACAGCAACCCTTCCGGCCGCACAACCTCCCCTTCACGGTCCTCGGCGCGGCGCTCCTCTGGTTCGGCTGGTTCGGCTTCAACGCGGGGAGCGCCCTGGGGGCGAATGAACTGGCCGCCAACGCCTTCGTCACGACCCATATCGCTGCCGCGGCCGCGGGATTCACGTGGGCGCTCATCGAATGGTGGCACCATGGGGCGCCGACTATCCTCGGCGCGGCGACGGGCGCCGTCGCGGGGCTCGTCGCCATCACCCCGGCCTGCGGATTCGTCAACCCCATGAACGCCATCTTCATCGGCATCCTGGTCGCCCTGTTCTGCTACATTGCCGTGGTCATGCTCAAATCATGGCTTGGCTACGACGACTCCCTCGACGCCTTCGGTGTCCACGGGGTGGGCGGCGCCTGGGGAACCCTGGCGACCGGGCTCTTCGCGGAGAAGGCGGTCAACGCTGCGGGAGCCGACGGACTCTTCTTCGGAAACGCCAAACTCTTCCTGGTCCAGCTCATGCTCATCATCATCGTCCCGCTGTTCGCCGCGGCGATGACCTGGATCATCTTCAAGGCCGTGGACGCCCTCGTCGGAATGCGGGTGGAAAAGCAGGACGAGATCGTCGGCCTCGACCTGACCCAACAGAGTGAATCGGCCTACACGGTCGTAGAATAGGAGGAAATGCCATGAAATACATCGTTGCAATCATCCAGCCGCACAAGCTGGAGGAGGTCAAACAGGCGCTCGAAGCGGTGGACGTGAATCTGATGACCGTCTCCAACGTCCTCGGGCAGGGAAGGCAGAAGGGGTACACCGAGATCTACCGCGGGGCGAAGGAGGTGGGCGGGCTCCTGAGGAAGGTCCGACTCGACATCGCCGTAAACGAGGAGTTCGTCGAGCCGACGATCGCCGCCATCAACAAGGCCGCCCGGACCGGCGACGGCAAGGTCGGCGACGGGAAGATCTTCGTCCTGGATCTGGTCGACTGCGTCCGGATCAGCTCCGGCGAACGGGGCGGGAAGGCCATCGGCTGACGGGCGCCACCCACCTCGATGCCCCTTCCGCATTCCGGAGATGATGTCATGAAAGAGAACGAATCAGCATACGACGATCTTTTCAGGAACTCGATTGCCCAATTTGAAAGACGCATCATCGTTTCCGCCCTGGAGGAAACCGGCGGGAACCAGGCCAAGGCGGCGATGCGGCTGGGAACGACCAAACGGATTCTCTCATACCGCGTGCGAAAATACGGGATCGATCTCGAGCGGTTTCGCAAAACGAATGAGGGAATGAAGGGACAAGGAGCGTGAACTATCGGCTGCCGCCCGCCCCTGCTTTGGATGGCGGGAGTGTTCGGGCAAAAGAGGGAAGAGGCGGGCGATTTTCCACGGTCACGGATGGGGAATCGCCCTTTCCTTTCGCCCGGCATGGTTCAAAGGAAAAACCGGTCATACCTCCGTCGGGAGTCATCCGGTATTGACCCGATTACCGGCCACATATGAAAAATTTGTCCGATTGCATAAAATCTCAGGGGCTCACGGAACTCTCGCTACTCTTCGATATCAGCATCAAGCTCAGCGACACCCTTGACCTGAAAGCGGCATTGAAGCCGATCCTGCGGATGACCGCCGAGCACATGGAGATCCCTCGCGGCACACTCACCATCCTGAACCGGAACCGGGGCGAAATCGTCATCGAAGAGGCCTACGGCCTGAGACCGGAGGAACAGGCAAAAGGGAGATATCACCTCGGCGAGGGGATCACGGGCACGGTGATCGACACTGGGAAAGCGATCGCGGTTCCGAGGATCTCCGAGGAGCCGCTCTTCCTCGACCGGACCGGTGCGCGGGAGCATCTCGACAAGAGCGACATCGCCTTCATCTGCGTCCCCGTCAAGATCGGCAGCGAGACCATCGGCGCCCTTTCCGCCGACCGCTCATCGCGGGAGGCAAGCGCCCTGGATGCCGACATGCGCCTCCTGACGATCATCGCCTCGACCATCTCCCAGGCGCTCCGCCTGCGCCAGCTCGCCCAGGAGGAGATGGAAAAGGTGCTGCGGGAGAACGAGCGCCTCCAGAATCAATTGAAGGACCGGTACCGCCCCAAGGCCATCGTCGGCAACTCGAAGATCATGAGCGGCCTCTACGAGCTCATCGAGACGGTCGCCAGGGCGAATACGACCGTTCTCATCCTCGGGGAAAGCGGCGTGGGGAAGGAACGGGTCGCCCACGCCATCCATTACGGCTCGGCGCGCGCCGACAAGCCCTTTGTAACGGTCAATTGCGCGGCCCTTCCCGAATCCCTGATCGAAAGCGAGCTTTTCGGTCACGAAAAGGGGGCCTTCACGGGCGCGACGATGGCCCGGAAGGGGCGGTTCGAGCTCGCCGACCGGGGGACGATCTTCCTCGACGAGATCGGCGAGCTCCCGCCCGCCGTTCAGACAAAATTGCTGCGCATCATCCAGGAGAAGGAGTTTGAACGGATCGGGGGCAACACAACGCTCAAGTCCGATGTACGGATCATCGCCGCGACCAACAGGCGATCTGGCGAAAGCCATCAGGGAGGGAACATTCCGGGAGGACCTCTACTACCGGCTGAACGTCTTTCCCATCATCGTCCCGCCGCTGCGCGAACGCCGGACGGACATCATGCTCCTGGCCGACCACTTCGTGCAAAGATACGCCCGGGAACAGGGGAAAAAGATCGAGAGCATATCGACCTCCGCGACCGACAAGCTGATGAACTATCACTGGCCGGGGAACGTGCGGGAGCTGGAGAACTGCATCGAGCGGGCGGTCATCCTGTGCGGCGACGGAAATATCCGGAGCCACCACCTTCCGCCGAACCTGCAGACGGTTGCTTCCGCCGCGCACGATCTCCCGGTAACGTTCAAGGGGACGATGGCCGGCATGGAAAAGGAGATCATCATCGCCGAATTGCGGCGCTCCCGGGGCAACATGGCCAGGGCGGCGCGCGCGCTGGGCATCACCGAGCGGATGATGGGCCTGCGCGTCGCCAAGTACGGCGATCGACCCGGTTAAGTTCAAGTAACGTTCCTCCCTCTTGCGCATCCGTGATGGCAGAAAGATGAATGAGCTTGCTGCGGCGACTGCGGCAGGTACCGGGGCAATCTGGTGACGATATCTGCAAAACCATGCCCTTGAGTTTATCCAGGGCGTATCGGTTATTTATTGAAGTAGTGATCTTATTTGAAAGCACTTTTGTAGAAGCTTTCTTTTGATAATACGTGAGCCTTGAAATAGTAATGGTTTGAGGTCGGTCGTCAATAGTGGACACCAAACATTTCATGCGGCCAGTCGTTTTTCATAGAACCATCGTTCAAAAGCGACGGGAGACGGAACCGAGCTCGGCCTGTTCCTTTTGCCGGTTATAGAAAATCTCGATGTACTCGGTAATGTCCTGTATCGCCTCTTGTCTGGTTGCATACCGGCAATGGCGGATCTGTTCATTCTTGAGCACACCCGAGAAGCTTCCATAGGAGCGTTGTCGTAGCTCCCAATTTCCTTTCCGGCTCATGGACGTCCTCATTCCGAACCGATCAAGCAACAAGGCATATTCCTGGGCGCAATACTGACTCCCCCGATCCGAGTGGTGAATCAAACCGGCTGCGGGTCGCTTGGCAGCCATGGCCCTCAAGAGGGACTGGCTGACCAGGTTCTTCGTCATGCGCTCTGCCATGGCATACCCGACAACTTCTCCGGTAAAAAGATCCTTATGGCCGGCAAGATACAGCCAGCCTTCTTCAGTGGGAATGTAAGTGATATCGCTTAACCAGATCTGGTTCGGCGCGGATGCCTCAAACTTCTGATCCAGCAGATTCTCCGCCACGGGCAGAGAATGCCGCGAGTCCGTCGTGACCTTAAACTTCCGTTTTTGCCGGCAGCGCAGGCCGAGCTTCCGGCGAATCCGCTTGATCCTATGTACCCCCACAACGATTCCGTTATCCGACAAATCCCGCTGTAAGCGCTCCGGACCATACGTCTGGCGCGTCCGTTTATGAGCAGCACGGATCTCCAATTCCAGTCTTATCTCTTCCCGCTGACGGGGGGTAAGCGGTAACTCATACCCAGGCATAGTACCCGCTTGTTGTCACCTCCAACACACGGCACAGCAGCGAAACATAATAGGTCAGTCGCAACTCCTTGATCACCGCGTACCTTACAGCGACTCCTTGGCAAAGTACGCGGCCGCTTTTTTAAGATATCCGTTCCATCTTCGCCAGAGCCAGCTCTCGTTTCACTTGCGCCAATTCCCTTTCAAGCTCCGTCAGGGGGCGTTGACCTTTGCCAACCGCACCCAGATTCCCCTTCTTGGAAACTCTTCTCCAGCGCTCCAATGTCGATTTCGGCAAAGATAAACGGCTTGATACCTCCAGCACGGACAAACCTACATACCGTCACCATCCTTACTGCTTCCTCTCGAAACTCTTTCGTGTAACGCCCGTTCGGTACCTTTTCCATTTTCACACCTCCGTCTTGGTTTCTTACCTAAACATTGGTGTCCATATTTTCAACCTATCTCAGTTAACTGATGGCTTCATGGTTTGAGTTCGCACTTTCAATGTTGGTGTCACCAGGTTCATGACAATCGCGATCTGCTTAGTAGTTGGATTTATGAAGGTAATTAGTACGTCCTTTGAAATATTCAAGGCTGAGCGTCTTGGTGATATCGGCAACACCGATTGAATGTGTCCATTTCCCGCTCCCGCGATATGACTCTTTCTCATAACGTTCAAGATTAATAAGCAGGAGCAGGTCTATTGTCTTTGACAAGTATCTTCTTAAGTATAGATCGAAGTGCAAATGAGGCCAAGTCCTGAATGCGGCCCATCTTCAGTGTATCTGTCTTCGTGGCCCCATGCCTGCGCACGTACGACCGGTCTGCCGTGCTTGTCCTGCCAAATGCGAGGAACGGATCATCGCTGGTAAGCAAAAACAATGCATTTGATCATTCGCCAAGCGCGGCCTGAGATTAGCGCAAGGCTAGCGTACGGATCGTGTTCTTCAAGTCGTGGATCACCACCGGAAGGACAGACGATCCATGGAACGTACTCCTTCTCGCTCCCACTTGAATGTTCAAGGTTATCCTCACTCTCATTGAAGATGGGAATCCAGACAATCATTGGTTTCTCACGGGTAAGCTTCCTAGCAAACAGCGCTGCCTTTTCGGGAGGAACAAGTGCAGATAATATACGAACTCTTATATTGTCGGCCGAGCACCAACGCCCATAAACAACAAGCTCCTTGGCTACTCGCGAGGGGAGCCCCGCAAGCTGTAAAATTTGTCCGGGTCGCCGGTGACTACAAGACCCTTCTTTCTCTTTTCAAGGAGGATTTCAGCCGTATCAAGTGGTGTCCTGTCCGTACCGTCCGAGAGCCACAATCCATCATCCCGTGTGAGGATATAGCGGCTGAGCCAGACCCCCCAGGGATCGTCCTCGTACCACCAATCGTCTGTGACAATAAGAAGCTTGCCTGCAGCAAAGAAGAGCGCGTGCCAACCAAGGGATTTCCCTGACGTATGATAGCGCGCACTGACACCAAGGGACGAGTGCCTGCTATACGGCAGTTTCCCGCTTCTCGGTCATAGATGCTGGGAACACCTGGATCTGAAGCTGATGAGATGACCTTGGACATCATGGTCGTGACTTCCCAGAATGCGCTTGCCGAAGACATGGCTGAAATTGTCCACGTCTTGCTTGAAAGTCATAATCGAGGGTAAATTCAAATTTCGGCTTAGGCAGGGAACTTGGTCTCCCTTGGTAGAAGTCGCCGCCGTGCCTGATCTTTTTCTTTAGACGGGGATGGGTGAACAGTCGACGACCCGCAAACGCTTTTCAATGTGTGACGACAACTTGAGTGCCCCAGCATCGATACATGACAAGAGTGCCCGCGCTGCGAAATGGCGCATAAGCACATGCGGGGCCGTTTCGTTGGCGACAATCGAAAGGAGACTGTCTTGGAAGCACGCGATCTCTTTAGGATAATCTAAGGCCATTCTTGCGAGCGCAAAGAACACGAAAAACCCGGCACGGAGGTAAAACTTACGCTCGGGGGAGGTCCGATATGGCCCAGCGTCCGTTGCGCTAAGATTTTGAATCAAAGATTCGACTATCTCCCATCGTCCGAATTTCGCGAAACATCGGATACTATAAGCTGCGCGCCACCTGTCTTCGGCAGAGGGAGAACCGAACGTGCTAGTGAGCCCTGCCGCTATAGCGAATGTTATCATCGGGGAATACCCTGCCATCCCATGCTCCATCATCAACATTGTCCGCAAGCTCGGCGCATTCGCTGCTGTAGAAGTCCTCGCGATAAATGGTGACAATCCCTCCAGCGGAATACTTAATCAAAGCTGAATGCCAACCAAAACAGCACCAGCAATAGCACGGTTTGGTTGCGCAAGGGCTTTGATGAGTTCCAGCACAAGGTCAGTGATTGGAACACCGTCGGATCCGAAATCTCTTTGACTTCATAACCTGACAATCATCATGATCCACAAGGTCGTCGGCATGAAGGTGAATCAGGGGGATGGCTAAACTCTCATATACTTCGTCAAGCGCAGCTGACGAACCTGCCCAACATCGCTTGCACTCCTTTAAAGCTGATAAATCTTCCAGTAGAAAAAGAAATGTTCCAGCGCGACATATCCGAACATATTGTGCACGGGCACCAAAGGGCACCTTACTGCGAAGCCAAGTAGAAAACCTCCTTTTAGATCGGGTATTCCGAGGTTGTTAAGGGCACTGATGGCCTGTATGAGCCAGGTGCTGTCCGCCGGTTTGCGGCAGCTACGTGGTCAATCGCAATATCATTTGAGCGGGTTATCTCATCTGCGCGCTTACGGATCCCAAAATTCTGCACACCTCGATAATCATGTGATCGTTTCGCGTATCGCGCACACTGGCATGTCGTTTGCGGGCGGTAATAATATATCTGACCGTTTCGGAAGACTACCCTGATGCTTCTTCGGCAAGTGATGCCAGCGCTTCAACAGTGCTGTCGATTTGAACACCTGGATTGTTGTCTTCGAACTGCTGAATCCCCATCTGGCGGGGTCCGGCCCTGACCCTTGAGTATCCCGATGGGGAGGTCCGCACCCTGGTGGGCTGGTCGGGTTCCGCCCCCGGCGAATCGTGCGACCTCAAGATCTTTTGGACCCGGCATGAGCTCACGGCCCCGGCGGTGGCTCTCGCCATCGGCGGCGATGCCGGGGTGCGGCATTTCGGGCCTGGCGGTGCCGAAGAATTCGCCCAGGGGTTGCCGTTCATGGCCCTGGCCGACAGCATGATCCCGGCTGGAGGTCCTTAACGTCATCGGCCCGGCCCCGGAATCTGAACCGACGCCCCCGCTGCTCCTGATCTAGCGGGCGGGCCGGCAGGAAAATCAGGCGGCGGCGGTGACCTGAGGCAACCAGGCCCGGACGTCATTTATAGCGAACGCCAAAAGTTCTTTCCGTTATGGCACATGCTCTAAAAACCAAAATCCCCCCTAACCCCCCTTTGGCAAAGGGGGGGAACTACAAGGAATTGCTTTTAAAGTCCCCCTTTGGAAAAGGGGGATTTAGGGGGATTTAAAAATCAGCAAGTGGAATGAATTTATGGCAAATGCTATTAAGATAACGCGACTTACTGGAGGACTTCATGCGCCTGCATTTAAGACCATTAGGGCTGGCTTTGGGTTTGGCGGCGCTCCTGCTGCTCGCCACCTGCCCGCCGGCCCCGCACCCGGCCCTGGGCGCCACCGCCTTGGGGCTGCAAGATGACTTCATCCGGGTAGCCGAACAGGTGATGCCGTCGGTGGTGAGCCTCAAGGCCATCCGAGTGGTGACGGTGCAGCCTTACGGCCCCCCGGACGATTTTTTCCGGGGCACGCCCTTTGAGGGCATGTTCCGGGAGATGGGCGGCCAGCCCGTCCGGAAGCGCATGGTGGGCCAGGGCTCCGGCGTCATCATCGACCCCCGGGGCTACATCCTCACCAACAACCACGTAGTGGCCGGGTCCCAGCAGCTCCAGGTGCACCTGAACGACGGCCGGGAAGTGACGGGACGGTTGGTGGGCGCCGACCCCCGGTTTGATATTGCCCTGGTCCAGGTGCCGGTCACGGGCCTGAGATCGGCAAGACTGGGGGATTCTACCCAGATCCGGGTAGGGCAGTGGGCCATTGCCATCGGCAGCCCCTTCGGGCTGGAAAAGACCATGACCGTGGGCATCATCAGCGCCACCGGCCGCCGGGGCTTGGGCCAGGGGACTTACGGCGACTTCATCCAGACGGACGCCTCCATCAACCCCGGCAACAGCGGCGGGCCTTTGCTGGACATCAACGGCCAGGTGGTGGGCATCAACTCCATGATCTCCGCCCAGGGCCAGGGCATCGGCTTCGCCATCCCCATCAACGTCGCCCGGCAGATCATCGCCCCCTGGATGAAGTGAGCCGTGACCCCGGAAGAACGGGCCGCTCAGCTTGAGGGCCATTTCCGTCAGGTGAGGTCCATCATTGAGGCCGAGGAGATGTGGGAGCGGGTGCCGGAACGGGCCCGGCAATTCTCCCCGGAAAACCTCGAGGGCCTGGTGAAGTTCGCCTATTTCGGCGGGTTCATTGACATGGCCGGGGTGCGCCGGCTCCTGATGGTGGACAAACCGAAGATGCGCCAACTGCTGGTCAAGTGGTACGAGGAGGTCCGGGAGCAGGGCTGCTGGCTCTGCTAGCCGGTCAGTCCTGACGCGGCGGTGCGGCGTTCAGGGCGAGGACTAGGGCGGTGAAGCCGAGACTTACCTGCGAAGCCCGGAGGCCCAGGCGTGGGCCCCTCCCCTTTTAAGGCCCGGGGGTCAGCAAAACTCCGGAGGCCTGTGGCCTGGCCCTTAGCGAAGGGCTAAACTTGCGAATGGGAGTGTAGGCGCAAGCAGGATAATCCCCGATCTCTTGCGCCTCTTCGCCTTGGAGGCGAAGGCCCCTGGCGGCCACCAGCGCCATGGTCGCGAAGCCCACAGAAAATCCCAGGAAAATGCCGCCGATAAAGATACCGAGGACCATGGCTCTACCTCCTTGTCGTTTAAACTTCATGGGGCGATGGGTGCTGGTGCCCCGGAAAATCAATCTGGTGCGACTGCGTCCCCCAACATTTGTGGTTAATCTCATAATTATCATTAAGCCACCCAAAGTAAATGGGCCAAACTACCTAATCCCGGTTAGGTAAAAGTACCTATAGATTTCTATAAAAAACAACCTTTTGAATAATATCATGTGAGTTATGGAACTGGCGCCGCGTGCGGTGCCTTTCATTAACAGCTTGACCTAAGATTGCCTGAATTAACCGGGTCCATTGCCTATCGGTCTTCGATAAGACCTTTTTCCGGTTCCCCGGCAGGAGCTGGGCAACGGGAAGTGAAATGCTCCCCTCCCGACCTTCACCAGCCTCGGAGCCTCGGGTCCCTGACCCCGACCCCCGCCCCTGCTTAATGAACTTCCTTTCAAAAGATAGTAAAAATATTTTAGCTTTGGGCATATAATATTTTCATCAACCAGCATCACCCAAGGAGAGCGCCATGCAAGAATATGTCATCCACCCCCTGGTGGTGGGGGCCAACGAAACGGATCAGGGCGTCATGACCTATCTTAAGGGCTACGGCAAACGCATCTGGATACCCATCTACGTGTTTTACCTGGAGGGGGGGCCGGAGAAGATCCTGGTGGACACGGGCCTGGAGCAGTTCATGGTGCCCCCCGAGGTGGGGGAGCAGTACGGCCTGAAGATCCAGGAGTTCGAAGCGGCCCTGGACACCTTCGGCCTCAAGCCGGAAGACATCGACATCATCATCCACACCCACCTGCACAACGACCACTGCGAAAACGACTACAAGTGCACCAACGCCCGGGTCTACGTCCAGAAGAAGGAGTACGAATTTTTTAAAGCGCCCCACCCGGTGGACCACCGCTACTTCCCCGACCTCCTGGATGACGTGGAGGTGGTGCAGGTGGACGGGGATGCCCAGATCGTGGACGGCATCCGGGTGCTCCTCACCCCCGGGCACACGGTGGGGGGCCAGTCCGTGGTGGTCAACACCCGGGCCGGCCAGGCGGTGATCACCGGGTTTTGCTGCAACGAAGTGAACTTCCCCGCCTCGGGGCCGCCCATTCCTTCGGGGGTCCACATCAATGTCATCGACGCCTATGAGAGCGCCCGGCGGGTCAAAGAGGTGGCGGACATCCTCATCCCCCTGCACGACCTGGCCGTGGGCCGGCAGAAGAGCATTCCCGCCTGAAGGCGGGAGGCACCGCCACGCCGCCCGTCCGGCTCACCGCAGTTGCACCGGCAACTGCCTGGTTTTCTGGTCGGCATTGGCGGTGCATTGGATAATTCGGCACACGGTATTAAGGGCAGGGACCCTCAGCGGCCCGGCCTTGACCACCACACCGAGGAGATTTTACGATGCGGCGTTTGCTCCTGCTCTTGACAATATTGGCGCTGGTAGCGGCCCCTGAGGCCTTCGGGGCCCAGGACATTCGCATCAATCCGGTGCCGCCCGGCGTCAAACCCCAGTGGACCCGGGTCCCCGGGGCGCCCCAGGTCTCCTGGGCCCCCAACCTCCCCACCGACGTTTTCCGCTATGGCGGTAAATATTATTTTTTCTGGGAAAACTACTTTTATCGGGGCTCTGCCCCTGAAGGACCCTGGAAGTCGGTGGTGAAGGTGCCCGAGGTGTTTTATCAGGTCGATCCGGCCTATTTCAAGACCGTGAAAACAGCCGGGGAGGCGCCGGCGGCCCCCGCGGGGTCCACGCCGTCCCCCAAGGCGAAAATCATCGACATTCCGCCCACCGCCCCGCCGGCCCAGGCTCCCCCGGAGCCGCGCCCAGCCCCGCCCGGCCCGAGGAACCCCGGCCAAGCCGCCCAAGGTAATGTAAGCGCTGGGGTTATTTCGAACCGGTCATAAGGGCGGACACGCAGGTCCGCCCCTGCGGGGAGAGGCGAGGGGGAAGCTGGGGGCGCACCGCCCCGCCGTTCCCCCACCGCCGCCTGGGAAAGATTACAGCTCGAACTTGGCGGCAATGGGGATGCGCCGTCCCATGCCGAAGGCCTTGGAGGTGATCTTCAGGCCCGGGGCCGCCTGCCGCCGCTTGTACTCATTTTTGTCGATGGTGCGGATCACCCACTGCACGGTTTCAGGCTCAAACCCCAGCTTGACGATGTCCTCGTAGGCGCAGCCCTCGGTGAGGTAATAATTCATGATCCGGTCCAGGAGGTCATACGGCGGCAGGGTGTCCTGGTCCGTCTGGTCCGGACGCAGCTCCGCCGAGGGGGCCTTGCGGATGATCTGGGCCGGGATGATCTCCCGGTCCCGGTTGAGGTAGGCGGCCAGTTCATAGACCATGGTCTTGGGCACGTCCGCCAGGACCCCGAGCCCGCCGCTCATATCCCCGTACAGGGTGCAGTAGCCCACCGCCAGCTCGCTCTTGTTCCCGGTGGACAGGACCATGTGGCCCTCTTTGTTGGAGATGGCCATGAGGATGTTGCCCCGGATGCGGGCCTGGATATTTTCCAGGGTGAGTTCGATCTCCCCCAGTTTAAGGGGCCCCTCTAAGGCCTTCCGGTAGCTCTCGTAAATGGGGGTGATGGGAATGAGCCTGGTTTCCACTCCCAGGTTGCGGGCCAGGACGAGGGAGTCGTCGATGCTGTCCCGGGAGGTGTAGGGCGAGGGCATCAACACCCCCAAAACGTTTTCCCGGCCCAGGGCCGCGGCGGCCAGGCAGCAGGTAACCGCGGAATCCACCCCGCCGGACAGGCCCATGACGGCTTGCTTGAAGCCGCACTTGCCCAGGTAATCCCTCAGGCCCAGGACCAGGGCCTCGTGCACCGTGGCGATTCTCTCCTGGGGCCGGTACCGGCCCGGGGCGCCGGCCTGCGCCAGGTCCACCGTGACCACCGCTTCCCGAAATCCCGGCAGCACCGCGATGGCCTCCCCCGCCCGGTCCAGGGCCTGGCTGCGGCCGTCAAAGATGAGCTCATCGTTACCCCCCACCTGGTTCACATAGACCAGGGGAATCCCGTATTTCCGGGCGTGGGACTGGAACAGCCGGTGGCGCACTTCCTCTTTGCCCACCTGGAAGGGCGAGGCGGAAATATTGATGAGCACCGTGGCGCCGCGCTCGGCCTGGGTCTGGATGGGGTCCAGGGGATAGAGGCGCCTGAACCACAGCTCCGGATCGTACCAGGCGTCTTCGCAGATGGAGATCCCCAGGATCTCGTCTTTAAAGGGGAGGACCATTACCTCCCCGGCGGGATCGAAGTGCCGGGTCTCGTCGAAGACGTCGTAGGTGGGCAAAAGCGATTTGGCCTGGCGCAGCCGCACCTGTCCCTGGTGGATCAACACCGCACAGTTGCACAGGCCTTTGCCGGTGTCCCGGCCGGTGGGCTGCGGCGCCCCCACCAGGATCCCGGTGGCGGGATACCGGGCCGACAGATCCACCAGGTGTTCCAGGGCCTCCTGGACCTGGCGAATGAGGCCCGGCTTCTCCAAGAGGTCCCGGGGCGGATAGCCCACCAGAAAAAGCTCGGAGAAGACCACCAGGTCGGAGGTTCGATGCTCGGCCGCCAGGGTGGCGGCAATTTTTTGCAGATTGCCGCGCACGTCCCCCACCACGGGATTGAGTTGGGCCAGGGTGATCTTCATGGGTTTGGATGATCGCTTCAGGTCAGATATCATGGTGTTGCATCGTCAAAGTATATCGCCCCGCCGCGGCCGTCAATCGCTAATTTGGCCGGACAGTCATTCATGGGCCTTCGGACCACCCGCAAATGCATGAAAAGATCTGGTGGGCGGGCGTCCTCGCCCGCCGCCATGTTGCATGGTCACAGGCTATCCAGCCTGTGCGCCGTCACTCGGTAAGATGCCGGACATGCCACCATAGACTTTTCAGGCCACCGCACGGATAATGAAGGATGGCGGGCAGTGTCCCGCCCTACCGGTAACTTATGGAGCACAGGCTGGGACGCCTGTGCCACTAACGTTAAAGAACTTTTCCGGACAGGGTAAGGAGAAATCGGCAGAAATAATTTTAAACCGCCCGGTCCTTATCCGCGGGAATGGTGATGTCAATTCTGGTGCCCACGCCGGCTTCGCTGGTGATGGTAAAGGAGCCCCCCAGGAGCCGGAGGCGCCCTTCGATCAGCGCCAGTCCCATCCGGCGGGCGGCATCCACCCCCAGGACCTCGGGCACCACCTTGAACCCCTTGCCGTTCTCCGTCACCAGGAACGGCACGCCGCCCACCAGCCAGGCCTTTTCCGGCGCCGGTTTGATCTGCTGGCCCACCCCCACCCCGATGCACTTGCCCATCTGGAACCCGATGCCGTTATCAACCACCTGAAACCGGACTTCCCCATCCAGTTTGTCGACGTTGAGTTCGACCCGGGTGGCCTGGGCGTGCTTGACCACGTTAACCAGGGCCTCCTGCAAGACCCGGTAGATCATCACCTGGGTTGGCGGCGTGAACAGCTCGTCGAGCTTCGGAACCCGGAGATTCGTATTAATTTGGAAATACTGCGTGAAGTGGGCCACCAGGTCTCGAATCGCCGGGGCCAGGCCCAGGTCCAGGACCCGGGGACGCAAGCCTTGAGAAAGCTCCCGGGCCCCCTCCACCAGGGCGTCAATGCCGTGTATGGCCTGATCCAGGGCGCCTTTGGCCCCTGGCTGGTCAGAGGGGAGATGCTTTTTAATCTCCCCCAGCTTGAGTTTCAAGGTCACCAGGTTCTGGGCCAGTTCCTCGTGCAGGGCCAGGGACACGGCCTGCTCGGATTCCTGGGCGTTCATCAGTTCGGCGTTGAGGTCCTGAAGCCTCTGTCCCGACTGCTTTAACAGCGTTTTCCATCTCTTGGCGGACGGTAATGTCTTCCAGGGCCAGGAGGATGAGATCCTCATGTCCCCTTTCCCGATGCAGGCGCCGGGCGTTGAGGAGCATGGTGCGGCGGCCGATGATGGGGAAGTCGGCGTCCACCACAAAGTCCTGGAAGACGCTGTCCTTAGGCAAGATCTCCTCCAGCAGGTTCCGGAGGGCCGGGATGTCCCACTGGCGGTCCCCCAGTTCATAGATCAAACGGTTTTCGGTCTCCTGGGGGACACCCTTGAAGAACTGGTAAAAAGCGCTGTTGGCCGAGATCACTCTGAGGTTGCCGTTCAACACCAGCAAGGGTTCCCGCAGGGTCTCGACGATGCCCTGGGCGTAGTTCCGGGCTTCTTCCACCTCCTCCAGGCTCCGCTTCAGGGCGTCAATGTCCACCAGGGCCAGCACCACCCCGTCGATGCGCTGGTCCAGGGTGCGGTAGGGCTTCAGGCGCAGGGAATACCAGCGGCCCTGCCGGTTGCGCACCTCCACTTCCTTGACCGCCAGCTGGTCCATGACCTCGGTGAGGAGCCCCTTCAGATCGTCCACCTCCAGGGGCAGCTTGAGGTCGCTGATGGGGCGGCCCACGTCCCCGGGGATCAGGTTGAGCATCTCCTGGGCCGTGGGATTGAACCGCCGGATGCGCAGGTCCGGGCCCAGCATGACGATGGCGATCTGCACCGCCCCCAGGAGGTTGTACAGGTCATTGTTGGCCCGGGTCAATTCCTGGTTGCGGTTTTCCAGCTCTTCGTTGAGCGTGGCCAGCTCTTCATTGGTGGACTGGAGTTCCTCCTTGGAGGTCTCCATCTCCTCGTTGAGGCTCTGCAGTTCCTCGTTGGCGGACATGAGTTCTTCATTGCTGCTCTGCAGCTCCTCCAGATGGGTTCCCTGCTCCTCCATGACCGCCTGGAGGTATTCCTTGGTGGCCGCCAGTTCTTCCTCCAGTTCCCGGAGGCGTTGTTCCTTGGGGGGGCGCCGGCCTGAGCGGGCCTGGCTTCTCCCCGGTAGGGGCCGGCTCGGGGCCGGTGGCGGTGGTCGCGGCTTCAAACAGCACCTGAAAAAACCTGGGCCCCTCGGCGGCCGACCGGAGAGGCACGACTTCCAGGTTGACCCGCCGCACCCCGCCATCCTCCCGCAGGCGCACCCCTTCCTTGCGCACCGGGGAATTTCCCTGGATCGCGGCCTGCACTGCGGCCCTGATCTCCCTACCCAGGTCTTCCCGGGCCATCCTCAGGAGGTTGAGGCTGGCCTCCCCCGGGGCCGGCTCCAGGAAAGCGCCGGTCTGTCCCCGAAAATGCACGATCTTCATAGTTTCATCGATAATGACTCCCGCCGGGGCATAGCGGGCCAGGACGAGGCGGTCAGCCTCCCGGAGCAGGTCGGGGACACTGGCGCCCAGATCTCTGGCCTTCTCCGGCCCCGAACCGGCGACCAGGGCCCGGGAAGGATGGTCCGGGGCCAAGGCCGCCGCAGCCCGGGGCCCACGGAGGCTCTTCTGGGCGTAGATCTTGTACCGCTTGTCCACCAGAGAAAAAAGGTCCATGAAGGAGCCCAGGGCCTCGGATTTGCCCAGGAGGAGAAAACCGTTGGGCTTGAGGGCAAAATGGAAGATGGGGATCACCATTTTTTGCAGCACCGGACCGAAATAGATCAGCACATTGCGGCAGCTGATCAAGTCCAGGTGGGAAAACGGCGGGTCCTTGATGAGGTTCTGCCGGGCAAAGACGCACATTTCCCGGATGGTTTTGCTCACCTGATAGCCCCCGGACCCTTTGACGAAGAAGCGCCGCAGCCGCTCCGGGGAGACGTCCGCCAGCGCCGCCTCGGTATAGAAGCCCGCCCGGGCCTGCCTGATAACCTGGTCATCGACATCCGTGGCGAAGACCTGCACCGGGAAGTTGGCGGACATGTCCCCCAGAAACTCCAGCAGGCTGATGGCGATGGAATAGGCTTCCTCGCCGCTGGCGCACCCCGGCACCCAGATGCGGATGGGATCGTCCAGGGAGCGCTCCCGGGTGATGGCCGGAAACACCAGGTCCTTCAGGGCCTCAAAGGCCTCCGGCTCCCGGAAGAAGCCGGTGACGTTGATGAGGATATCCTCATAGAGTTTTTTTACCTCGGGGCGATGCGCCTCCAAATACGTGACGTAATCCGCCAGGCTCTCCACCCGGTCCAGGGCCTGGCGCCGCAGGATACGGCGCTTGATGGTGCTGTGCTTGTAGTGGGTGAAGTCCACGCCGGTTTCGGCCTTGAGCAGGGCCAGAATCCGGTTGAACTCCGTCCCCTCTTCTTCCAGAGACATTTCCGGGACCGGGGGCGGGGGAGCCGGACGCCCGAAGGGATGACGGGCGAGGCGGGCCAGTTCTTGGGCAATCAGCGCCGGGGGCAGGACAAAATCCACGCAGCCCGCGGCAACGGCGCTCTGAGGCATGCCGGTGTATTTGGCGGTGGCCTCGTCCTGGGCGAAGGTGATGCCGCCGACCTCCTTAATGTCCTTCATGCCCTTGACGCCGTCCGAGGCGGTGCCCGAGAGGATCACCCCGATGGCCCGGCCCCCCTGGTCCGCCGCCAGCGACTGGAGGAAGTAATCCACGGGGTGGTGCAACCCCCGGGGCTCCTCCCGGGCCGTGAGGTGCAGGATCCCGGTTTTCAGGGACATGACAACTTCCGGGGGGCTGACATACACGTGGTTGGGCTTGACCTCCTGGCCGTCTTTGACTTCGATGACCGGCATCCGGGTCACCCGGGTGAGGATCTCGGGCAGCAGGCTGTGGGGCCGGGGCGCCATGTGCTGGACCAGCACAAAGGCCATCCCGGTATCGATGGGCAGGTTCTCCAGCAACCCGGTGAAGGCCTCCAGGCCGCCGGCGGAGGCGCCGATCCCCACCACCTGGGGACTGGGGGCCGGGTGGCCTTCTTTGCCCGGCTGGCGGCCGGCGGGTCCCGTCTCGGCGACGGCGGGAGAGGTTAAGGCGGGCTCCGGCGCCCCGGGTTTGGGTTTCCGCAGGTTGCGGCCGGCCTTGGCCTTGGCAGGTTGGTTCGAGTCTTTCCCGGGCTTCGCCGCCCCTAAGGGCGCATCCGGGGCGCCGGTGGTCTCCTGCTTTTTCCCAGCCATCGCTGACCCCCTGTTATTTGGCAAGGGAGATACTATCAAGGTGATGAGAATCTTACCCCTTTTGACACTTTAATCATAATTTTCCAGAGCACAACCGTTCTGTCACAAAATAATCCTCTAAATGAACTCACGCAGCTTTGGTTCAGGGAAGTCATCATGGGCCTTCGGCCCACCCGTAAATTATGCAAAGTTGGTAGGGCGAGCGTCCTCGCCCGCACTTATACAAGCTGGGCTCAAAAGAATTCATGCATTGAGCGGACCTTGGTCACCGACGGGGCGACAACGGGCTTGCGCTACGCTGCAGAATGACGGATGGTAGTCGCGTTTGAGTGCTATCCGGTCATTAGTCCGGTCAACGACAAAAGGGCGCCACGGGTGCGCCCTTCTTAAAAAAAAATTGAAGAAAACCGGTGCGGCCGGCGCCGCGGTTTAATCCAGTTCAAACTCCGTGCGCCAGTCTTTGGCTTCCTGCCAGGCAGGCTGGTCCTGCTTGTCGAACCGGTAGTCGCCCATGACCAGGTAGTCCATTTCGGTGCGCATGAAGCACTGGTAGGCGTCTTCCGGGGTGCAGACGATGGGCTCGCCCCGGACGTTGAAGCTGGTGTTGACGATGAGGCCGCAGCCGGTGTGCTCCTTGAAGGCCCGGATCAGGAGCCAGTAGCGTTCGTTGGTCTCCCGGTGCACCGTCTGGATGCGGGCCGAGTAGTCCACGTGGGTGATGGCCGGCACGTCGGACCGGAGGTGGTAGAGGCGGTCAAACAGTTCCAGGTTATCATAGCCGGGGGGCAGGGGGTTGCGTCTCGCTTCATTGACCGGCGCCACCAGCAGCATGTAGGGGGACGGCCGGTCCAGTTCGAAGTAGTTGGCCGTTTCCTCGTGCAGCACCGACGGCGCAAAGGGCCTAAAACCCTCCCGATACTTGATTTTTAAGTTGAGGCGTTTTTGCATCTCCGGGTGCCGGGGGTCCCCCAGGATGCTGCGGTTGCCCAGGGCCCGGGGGCCCCACTCCATCCGCCCCTGGAACCAGCCCACCACCTGCCCCTGGGCCAGGAGGGCCGCCACGTCCCGGACCAGGTCAGCGTAATCGGGGTAGTGCTGATAAGGGGCCCGGTGCCGCCGGGCCACCCGGAGGATGTCATCGGCCCCGAATTCCGGCCCCAGGTAGGAGCCGGCCATGTTGTCCATCTGGGGATTGGGCACCGGGCGCGCCTTTCCCTGCCAGATGTGCCAGGCCGCCAGGGCCGCGCCCAGGGCGCCGCCGGCGTCGCCCGCGGCGGGCTGAATCCAGATGTCTTTGAAGGTGCCCCGGCGGATCAATTTGCCGTTGGCCACGCAGTTTAAGGCCACGCCGCCGGCCATCACCAGGTAGTCGGCCCCGGTGAGCTGTTTAGCGGTCTCCGCCAGACGCAGCACGATCTCTTCCGTGGCCTGCTGGATGGCCAGGGCCAGGTTCATGTGCCGCTGGTCCAGCAAGGTCTCCCGGGCCCGGCGCGGCACCCCGAACAGGGATTCCCACTTATCGTCCCGGCACATGGTGAGGCCGGTGGCGAAGTCGAAATAATCCATGTTCAACAGCAGCGACCCGTCTTCCCTGAGGTCCACCAGTTCGTCCAGGATCAGGGACTTAAAGCGCTGAACCTGCTCGGCGTCGGGATTGCCGTAGGGGGCCAGCCCCATGAGCTTGTATTCGCCGCTGTTGACCTTGAAGCCGGTGTAGTAGGTGAAGGCCGAATAGAGCAGGCCCAGGGAGTGGGGAAACTGGAGCTCCCGCAGGATGGTGAGCTCGCGGCCCCGGCCGAACCCGATGGTGGAGGTGGCCCATTCCCCGACCCCGTCCACCGTGAGGATGGCGGCCTCGGGAAACGGCGACGGATAAAACGCCGAGGCGGCGTGGGACAGGTGGTGTTCCGGAAAGAGGACGGGGGGGTCCCCGTCTCCCACCTTGGCCAGTTCTTCCTTGAGCATGGTGCGCATCATCAGCTTTTCTTTGATCCACACCGGCATGGCCGCGATAAAGCTCCGGAGCCCCCGGGGGGCAAACCCGTGGTAGGTCTCCAGCAGGCGCTCGAACTTGAGGTAGGGCTTGTCATAGAAGGCCACGGCGCTCAGGTCGGAGAGCCTCAGACCCGACTCCGCCATGACATAGGCCAGGGCGTTGGCCGGGAAGGCCGGGTCGTGCTTCTTGCGGGTGAACCGCTCCTCCTGGGCCGCGGCGACGATCTGGCCGTCCACCAGGAGGGCGGCGGCGCTGTCGTGATAAAAGGCGGAGAGACCGAGAATCGCTTCGGACAACCTGTTATCCCCTTAAAAGATGGTGTAGATGAACGGGGCGATGGCCGAACCGCTGGCAAAGACCATCAAGGCGCCGAAAAACAACAGCGTCAGGATGATGGGCAACAGCCAAAACTTTTTCCTGACCTTGAGGAAACCCCACAAATCTTTAAAGAAATTCATGGTACAACTCCTTGACATACTGGCGTGGCGGTTTCTCGTTCCCAAGTGGACTTGGGAACGCCTTACCCGCCAAGCTTAGCTTGGCATTCAATGTCGTTCCCAAGTGCAACTTGGGAACGAGTGGAACTTTCTTTCAATACGGGTTCGCCATATCTTTCCCCTGGACGGGTCCCTCCCGCACCACAAACACCGAGCCCCGGCCTTGTTTCCATTTCTTCAACTGCAGGGCATCGGCCCCGCATAACCGCCGGATGACCCCGATGGGAGTGACCACCAGGAAGAACACCACCGTCAGGATAACCCGGGACATGACGCTGGCTCAGGAGATGGGAAAGGCCGAACCAGAGCACCGCCAGGGGCCGGAAGGCGTTGGGCCAGGCCATGGTGAGGATAAGCAGCACCAGGCTCACGGGCAGAAATTTGGGGAACTTGCCCCAATACCCCAGGAGCAGGCAAATCAACACCATGGCCATCCCCGTATCTTTGGCTTGCTCCTTGGTGGAGGATAGCAGCCAGGTCATGGGGTTGGCGCGTTTCAGCTTTTCTGTCGCCATGCTTCTCCTCTACACAGACTTGTATCAACAAGTAATTTTACCATAAATATCGTTTTGCTTCGCAATTATTGCGGGATGCGCCGGGGGAGCCCTTTGCCAGGCTGCGGGGGCTGCTCCTGGTCAGTGCAATGGTCCACGCGGCGGCGATTGCCTGGTTTTTGAGATTCCCTGATACCGCGTTGCCGTCAAAGAGCTACTTATTGTAGCCGCAGGCTTTACCGTAAGAAACTTCAAATCCCCCTATTCCAAAGGGGGACTTTAATACCCGCCTTTGAAAAGGGGGGCAGGGGGGATTTTTCATCGCCGGGGGTGAGACAAACTTTTGGCTCATGCCCGTTTAGCCTGCGCCTGCACAGGCTGGAAAGCCTGTGCCACCGGTTTGATTGCGACCCGGCATGAAAGACAGTTGGGGCCGGGCAGCCTCCCTTCCCTCCCCCCAATTTCCTGCCATAATAGTAACCGAACTGATGAAAAAATTCGAGGCATTCTCTTATCCTATCAGGAGAGGCAGGAGAGACCATGACCAAAATGATGCCCGATCTGGAAGGCTATTTCCGGGGCCTGGCGCCTGACAGCGACGCCTTGCTCCTGGAGTTGGAAGCCGAGGCGACGCGAGAGTCCATCCCCATCGTGGGCCCCGTGGTGGGGGAGCTGCTGTTCGTCCTGACCCGGGCCACCGGGGCGAAAAATATCCTGGAGCTGGGCACCGCCACCGGGTATTCCGGCATCTTTCTGGGCCGGGCCTGCGCCCAGATACCGGGCCGGGTGATTTCCCTGGAATTGGACGAATGCCATGGCCAACCGGGCCCGGGGCAACTTCGCCCGGGCCGGGCTCACCGAGGTGGTGGAGGTCAGGGTGGGGGAGGCCCTGAAGTTGATGGCGGAGATGTCTGAGACCTTTGACCTGATCTTCCTGGACATCGACAAGGAATCCTACCTGCCGGCCCTGTCCCTCTGCCGGCGGCTCCTGCGCTCGGGCGGCCTCCTGGTGGCGGACAACGTCGGCTTCTCCGGGGCGGCGGATTTTAACCGGGAAATCATGGAAAACCCCGCCTGGCGCGCCGTCCACCTGCTGAGCTTTTTGCCCCGCCACTCCCCGGAACACGACGGCCTGGCCCTGGCGGTAAAGGAAGGGCGGTCCGGGCGGCTCTGGTAGATAAAACCGTTTTCGGTTTTCCAACCCCTGAAGGCCAAGGCCGCGTTCCGGCCGGAATTTTGGCCCCAGCCGGCCTCTCAGGCGACTTTTCCGCACCGGCGGCGGCAATATCTGGTATAAAAGAAGTTTCGGCAAGCTCCCTGATGGGGGCCCCGGGCTTCAAAAATCAACCTTAAGGCCAACGCCGGTCCCTTGATGCTCATAAGCAACCCCAGCCCGTCAATTCCGGAAGAGTCCGCTCCTCCCCGCATCCTCCAGAAGTTTGCCTACCTGCTCAGCGCCCGTTGGGTCCGGGAGGCTTTGCAGGCGGTTTTCCTCATCTATCTGGCCCGGGTCAGTGCCACCACCTACGGGGAGTTTATGCTGGCCGTGGGTTTGGGGAGTATCCTGCTGTTGGTGGCGGAATTTGGCCTCAACCTGCCCCTGGTGTCCCTCCTGGCCCGCAAGGACGGGGACCCGGACGCCGCCTTGACCCAGGTATCCCTCCTCAAAGGCGTCCTGCTGGTCCTGGCGCTCATCGGGGTAGTGGGCTTCATGGAGTGGCAGGGCTACTCCCGGTCCCTCAAGCAGGTCATGTTCATGCTGTGCCTCGGGTTGGGGCTGGAGGCCTTGTCCAACTCTTTCTTTGTGGCCTTGGAGGTCCGGGGCCGACAGGACCTCCAGGGCAAGATCAAAGTCGTGGCGGCCGGCCTGGGCTTCGGCTACGGCCTCATCGCCCTGGCCCTGGGCGCCGCACCCCTGGTGATAGCCGCCTTCAAGCTCATCGAGAGCC
The DNA here is from genome assembly GCA_963817385.1 of uncultured delta proteobacterium. Lineage (GTDB taxonomy): Bacteria > Desulfobacterota > Syntrophia > Syntrophales > UBA5619 > JAKAFS01. The sequence goes on along the minus strand of CAWFOM010000031.1, from coordinate 6,037 downwards.
TGGTCAACCTGGGAGGCAGCTTTTACCTGGTGCGCTCCCGGGGGAACTTCCGCTTCAAGTGGCCTTCCCTGGGACGGCTGGGTTCCCTGCTGCGGCTGGGCCTGGTGTTTGCCCTCATCGAGGTCTCGGCCATCATCTACAACAAGGCCAACCTGTTTTTCCTCCAGAAGTACGCCGGGGCGGCCGGAGTGGCCCAGTATAGCGTTCCCTGGCAGATAGTGGACGGCCTTTCGGCCATAGTCTCCGGCCTGCTCCTCCAGAGCGTCCTGTTCCCGCTCTTCGTCCAGCTCTGGGAGGTGGACCGCGACAAAGTCTCCCAACTGGCCCAGAACACCAGCCGCTGGCTGCTGGCCGTCGCCCTGGCGCTCATGTTCGTGCTGTTCATCGAGAGCGACCGCATCATCACCCTGGTTTACGGCCCCAAATACCCGGAAGCCTTCTGGCTGCAAAAGCTCCTGTCGGTGACCGTGATCTTTGCCTTTATGCACAACCTGGCGGCGTTGCTCATGATCAGCATGCGGCTCCAGCGGCTGCTCCTGATCTTTTACCTGGCCGGGCTGGCCTTCAACCTGGTCTGGTGCAGCCTGGTCATTCCCCGGGCGCCCCTCATGGGGGCGGCCCTGGCCATGGTGCTCACCAAGGGCGGGGTGGCGGTCCTGACCGTCGCTTTCTGCCAGCGGCGTCTGGGGCTCATGCGCCGGCGCCCCCTGCTCCAGTTGGGCCTCACCGTCCTTTTAGGCGCCCTGCTGTACCTGGTGGGGGACGGTCGCCTGCCCCGGGAAGTCACCGAAGCCCTGGCCCTGGCGCCCACCCTGATCCTGGGGGGGCGGTGGTGGCTCCGAGGGAGAAAATTACCCTGATACTAAGAGCTTAGGGGGTATATGCCGGCGCCGGCTTGCCCCCCGAGGGCCCGGTATTTTCCTTGACAGGCCTGAAGGCTATCTGGTAAGTGATTTTCAGCGTACGGGGCTTGGCTGGGTCAAAGCGCCCGGCCTTTTATTTTAGGGTGGGACGCCCCGGCCGGGTCGTATGACCCCAGGAGGAATTGATTGACGACCCTGATGTTGGCCTCCATGGCCTTGGAGATAGTGCTCCTGCTGGTGCTGCTGCTCTACAGCCGCCAGCATGTGCGCCGGAGTTTTCCGGGGTGTGACCCCGGGGGCTCAGCCCCGGCGGCCGAATCCTGGCCCGCCTACCCCAGGGTCGCCCTCATTGTGCCCCTGACCGGGAACTCGCCGGAAATGGAGGCCGCCCTTACCTCTCTGCTCAACCAGCCCTACCCCAACTATGAAACCGTCCTGGTCACCCGGGACCTCGAATGACCCCGCCACTCCCCTGGTCCGGGCCTTGCTGTCCCGTCACCCCCATAGCCGCCACATCGTCAGCGGCCCGGCGGCCGGCTGCTCCCAGAAGAACCACAACATCCTGGCCGGGGTCGGGGCCCTGGACGACTCCGTGGAAATTTTGGTGTTTTGCGACAGCACGCACCAGGCCCGGCCAAACTTTCTCCGAGATCTCATTCACCCCCTGGTCACCGGGGCCGCAGTGCTGGCCTCCGGTTTCCACCGCATCATTCCCGGCGATGCCCGGGTGCCGACCCTGGGGATGCTCCAGACGGTGTTGACCCTGCACCTGCTGCACGGCTTTGCCTTCATCGCCCTGCCCTGGGGCGGGGCCACCGCCCTGCTCCGGTCCGCCTTCCACGCTTATGGGATCGCCGGCGTCCTGGGGCAAAAAGTGCTGGACGACTTTCCCCTGGGGCAGCGCCTGCTGCGGTTCGGCATCCGGACGGTCCCCGTGGCCACCGCCATCCTGGACACCCATCTCGCCGGTCAGACCATGGCCGGCTGGAACACCTGGCTGACCAGGCAACTGCTGTATCTGAAATACTGCCTGCCCAGCATCTGGCTGGCCTCGGCGCTGGTGGTGTGGGTGCTGGCCGGGCCCATTCTTCTGGCGGTCCTGGCCGGTCTGGGGGGCGTGGTCGGCCTGGTGCCTCCGCCCCTGGCCCTCATAAGTCTGGGGTTTTTGCTGACCTTGACCGGCATCGGGGCCTGGTGCCGCACCCTGATTCCCCACCCGGCGCCCTTGGGACCCTGGCTCCTGGCCTTTTATGCCAACATTTTCATGGCCTGTTGGTGCTATATCCAAACCTGGCGCCCCGGCACCATCGCCTGGCACGGCATCTCCTACCAGGTTACCTGGGGCGGCAGGGTGCAGAAAATTATCCTCACACCGGAACCCGAACGGAACCCCTGATGAATCCAGCTCAGAGAAACATCACGCTACCCTTACCCCGGTTGACCCCGGGCTCCCCCCGGCTTATCCGGTCCTGACGCCATGGCCAGAATTCTCTATGGGGTTCACGGCATCGGACACGGCCACGCTATGCGGGCCCTGACCATGGCGCGGCACTTTCCCGAGCACGAGTTTCTCTTTCTCAGCCACGACACCGGGGCCGCCATCCTGGGGCAGGAATTCCCGGTGGAGCAATGCCCCAACCCGCCGACGGTGGTCAAGGGCCATCGGGTGGACGTCATCGCCACCCTCATCGCCAGCCTCAAGGTCAGGTGTCAATCCCGCCGCTATCTGCGCCAGGTTCTGGACCTCATGGACCGGTTCCAACCCGACGTGACCATGACCGATTATGAGTATTTCCTGCCCCAGGCGTCTCGCCAGGCCGGAGTCCCCTGCCTGTCCATCGACCATCAACACGTCATCACCTGCTGCCGCCACCCGATCCCCTGGACCCAGTATCCCAGTTATCTCTCCACCAGCTACGCCGTGGCCTCCCTGTTCAGCCGGGCCACGGATTATCTGGTGATCTCCTTTTTCCAGGCTCCGGTGAAACCCGGGGTCCGGGCCAAAATTCTGCCGCCGCTCCTCCGGGAAAGCGTCATCGAGCGCCGGCCCAGCCTGGGCGGCCACGTGGTGGCCTACCAGGGCTATACCACCTTCAAGCGTTTTTTCCCCTTCCTGAGCGCCATCCCCTCCCCGGTGATGGTTTACGGCTTTAACGAGGCGCGCACCGAAGGCAACCTCATCTTCAAGAAAAACTCCGAGGCCGGCTTCCTGGACGACCTCTCGTCCTGCCGCTACGTGGTCTGCGGCGGCAGCCACACCCTGACCTCCGAGGCCCTGTTACTACGGCAAGCCGGTGATCTCCTTTCCCATCAAAAACGCCTTCGAGCAATTTTTGAACGCCTTTTATATCGACCGGCTGGGATACGGCCGGTATTTCACCGGCTTTCACCCCCGGCCGGAGATCATCCCCGCCTTCGAGACCCACCTGGACCGCTGCCGCGACAACATTCAGGCCGGCAACTTCTGCGGCAACCAGGAGATCTTCGCCCTGGTGGAGCAGTTTATCCGCGAGAAAAAGTTGGATTATTGAGCGGGGATCATTGGTTAGGGTGCACACCGCGCGAAATATTTGTTATAATATATTGTAATCAAGGATATAGGTTTCATATTAGGGGCTTAAAGATCATGATTAAATTCGATGAAATAGGCGAATGGTCAGAGATCAAACTAAACATTATTAAAAACTACGCCTCCGCCTACTCAAGGATTCTAACAGCTCAACAACGGCCAAAACTCTATCATATTTATATCGATGCCTTTGCTGGAGCTGGAGTGCATATCTCTAAGGCTACAAAGGATTATATCCCTGGCAGTCCGGTAAACGCCCTAAGGGTTGATCCACCTTTTCGTGAGTACCATCTCATAGACTTGAAACAAGAGAAAGTTGATCTTTTAAACAAATTTTCCGAAGGGATGAAAAGTGTCTTTATATATCAAGGCGACTGCAATGATATTCTATTAAGTGATGTATTTCCACGAGTCTTATATAAAAATTATCGCCGGGGGCTTTGCCTTCTTGATCCTTATGGTCTTCATTTAAATTGGGAAGTCATAAAAACAGCAGGGGAAATGAAAAGTATCGATATGTTCCTTAATTTCCCCGTTGCAGATATGAATAGAAATGTCCTTTGGCGCAATCCTGAAGGGGTTGACCCGGCAGACATAGAGAGAATGAACGCCTTTTGGGGGGATGACTCATGGCGCAATAATGCTTATTCAACCAACAAAAATCTTTTTGGTTATCCTGAAAAAGAAGATAATGAGACTATAGCTGAGGGTTTCCGGCAGCGCCTTAAAGATGTAGCTGGGTTTAGTTTTGTTCCGAAGCCATTACCTATGCGAAATTCACGGAAAGCCATAGTTTATTATCTGTTTTTTGCCTCACAAAAACCCGTGGCTGGCAAAATCATTGTGGATATTTTTAATAACTACCGAAGGAATAAGGTGCAAATAATGGCCTCGAATTCAAAGATAGAATGGACTGAATCATCTTGGAATCCGATAACCGGATGCACAAAAATTAGCCCGGGATGCATGAACTGTTATGCTGAGCGCTTGGCTAAACGTTTGAAAGCGATGGGGCAACCCAACTACATCAATGAATTCAACCTTACTTTGCATGAGCATTTATTGGATCTACCTCTTCGCTGGAAGAAACCCAGGTTTATCTTTGTAAATTCTATGAGTGATCTTTTCCACCCTGATGTCCCTTTAGATTTTATTCATAAAATATTTAATATAATGCGACAAGCTCACTGGCACTGTTTTCAAATATTGACTAAAAGGTCTGAACGTCTTCTCGAACTTAATCATCTTTTAAATTGGCTGCCGAACATCTGGATGGGGGTGAGTATTGAAAATCAGGATTATAGTTTCCGTTTGGACCACTTGAAAGAAATTGGAGCAAACATTAAATTTTTATCTTGTGAGCCTCTTATCGGGTCTTTAGCGAATATCGATCTCAGAGGGATAGACTGGGTAATTGCAGGAGGTGAATCTGGACCTAAAGCCAGAATTATGAAAGTGCCTTGGGTGTCAGATATTCGTGACAAATGCCTAAAGCTTCGTATACCTTTCTTCTTCAAACAATGGGGTGGGCCGAGTAAAAAAAGAGCCGGACGAATTCTTGATGGTCGTACTTTTAATGAAATGCCCTCTGCTTGCTCCTCACAACGGAAATTTTAATTTTCTCTCTCCTTTAAACCCATTCCACCGTTTTATCCATTAATTATTCGTAGCCTTTTTATTCACTTGGCGCGCCTTGTCCTTTGGCGCTATCCGGCAGAACGCGGCCGGGTAGCCCCCTCGAAAAGCGCCTTCAAGCGGCCGTAATTCGTTCTGGAGTCGAATTCCCGGGCCACCAGCGCCCCTCCCGCCTGGGCCCGGCGCCGGGCCTCGGTGGGGTCAGACAGGGCGGCAAGCATATCCCGCGCCAGTGCCTGAGGGTCCTCCGGGGGGGTCAGCCAGCCCGTATCTCCCGGGATCACGACCTCAGGAATTCCGGAAACCTCCGTGGCCACCACCGGCACCTCATGCAGCAAGGCCTCCAAGATTACCGTCGGAATCCCGTCCCGGTCCCCGGAAGGCGCCACCAGACTGGGCATGATGAACAGGTGGGCCTGCTGCAAAAGGCCCGAGATCTGCCGATGCGCCACAAATCCGGGGAGTTCCACCCGCTCTGTCAGGTTATATTCCCGCAGGAGCTTGACAATCTGAGGACGCTCCGGACCATCTCCTGCCAAGGTGAGCTGAAAATCCACCCCTTGCTCCGCCAGCAGCCGGCAAGCCTCCAGCAGCCGCGAGAAGCCTTTTTTGCGCACGAACCGTCCCGCTGCCAGCAAGCGGAAGGGGGGAGGGGCCGGGATGGGTTGCCTCTGAGCCTTGGCCAGCGGCGCCCCGGGGTAAATATTCACCATCTTCCCGGCGGTCTGGGGGAACAAACCGGTCAGATACCTCAGGTTGGACCGGTTTTCGGTGCGGATAAACGCCGCGGCCGAGAGTTTCTCCAGCAGCGCCCCATCCGGGGGATAAATATCTTGGGCGTGAGCGCAAAAGCTAAAGGGGATGCCACTCAGACGGGAAGCCACCCAGGCCGCGGTAGCCGGGCCGTCGGCCCAGGGGGCGTGGATATGGTCAATGCCGTCGGCCGTCATGATCCCGGCCAGGTGCACCC
>CAWFOM010000030.1:0-5850 GCA_963817385.1 uncultured delta proteobacterium | reverse complement strand
TTTATGAAGCAAGTTCGGAATATCGCGGGATGCGCTCTCCGTCAGCTTCTTCCGAAATAGACCAAGGAAGACCTGCGATAACGGCCAGGGAGCCCATGATTCGAAGCGTCGTGTCCGGGATGGAGGTCAGTTTGCGCAGGTAGGTCTTGAGCTTATCCGGGAATGTGAGATAGGGGAGGCCTTCGACGACGAGGACCATGCCCATGACGCAGAGAAAATTATCCATGATAATTCAGGTTATCCCTTCAGTCGGTTTCTGTTTTGCTTCTTCCAGAGCCGATCCATTTCGGCGAGGGATGAGTCCGCCGGCGTCTTTCCCCTCTCGGCAAGCGCCCGTTCGATATGGGCGAACCGTCGGGTGAATTTCCCGAGAGAGGTCCGGAGGGCCGATTCCGCATCCACGCGGACAAACCGGCAGAGGTTGACCAACGTGAAGAAGGAGGTCGCCGGCTTCATCGTGCATCGCCTCCTGATCGCCTTTTTCCAGGGCGGTCCTGAACTCGCCGAGTTCTTCGTCCACTTTTTTCAGTACCTCGGCGGCATTGTTCCAGTCGAATCCTACCGCCGAAGCCTCGGCGGTGATCCACTGGGCCTTTGCCAGCGTAGGAATGGAGCGGGGGACGCCGTCGAACAGACGGGCATTATCAATTCCTTTGTGCTCCACCTCCTTCTTGATTCTCTCCCAGTTATTGCGGACCTCTTCATCACTCTCCGCCGTGATATCGCCAAAGACATGCGGATGGCGGCGGATCATCTTCTCGGTGATCGCATTCAGAACGCCGGCAATGTCGAATTCTTCAGCTTCCTCTGCCATCCGGGCGAGGAAAAGAATCTGAAAAAGAAGGTCACCGAGCTCCTCCATGAGTGCCGGTGGCGAGCCCCCGTCCAGAGCCTCGATGACCTCATAAGCCTCCTCGATGAGGTAGTAGGCGATATCCTCCTGCTTTTGGGATCGGTCCCAGGGGCAGCCGTCAGGCGATCTCAACCTGGCAAGCAGATCGAGAAGTTCCCTGAATTTCTCTTCGGCCTGGAGGGTGGAAGGTTTCACGGGGTCGCTCCTTTTTCGTTGCAAATCGTTCATCGAGGAAGTGCCCGTCCGAAGAGCTCCACGATGTGGAGGACGGGTTGCTTCAGCCTCATCTCCCTGACACCCCAGGCGAGCTGGAGATGGCAGCCGGGGTTGGCCGTGACGAGGAAATCGGCCTCGGTGGCCCGGACATGGGAGAGCTTCCGTTCGAGAAGTTTGCGGCTCGCATCGAGCTCCTTGAGGGCGAATGAACCGGCCATACCGCAGCACCAGTTCGATTCCTTCATCTCACGGAGCTCGATGCCGGGGATCTGTCGGATCACCTGGCGGGGGGGGCCGGAAAGACCCTGGCCGTGAACGAGGTGACAGGGTTCATGATACGTGACGCTAAGCGGCACTTCCCGGAGTTCATCGGTCCGGATTTCCGCCTCCGCGAGGAATTCGGAGATGTCGCGGATCTTCGCCCTGAAGCGACGGAGCCGCTCGTGATCGGCATGATTTTCGAGGATATCCTCGTACTCCTTAAGGGCGCAGCCGCAGCCGGCGCAGTCTGTCACGATGTGTTCGCAGTCGAGGCCGAGAAAGAGATCGAGGTTGATCAGGGCAAGACGCCGGGCGGTTTCGCGATCACCCTCGGCGAGGTGCGGGGCGCCGCAGCATTTTACCTCAGCCGGGGTGACGACCTCGAACCCTTGCTGTGAGAGGATGCGAGCGGTCTGACGGGAGACCTCGGGGAAGACCAGGCTCATGGCGCAGCCGAGGAAAAAGGCGACGCGGCCCCGTTTCTTCCCCTGCGCCGGGATAACCGCGGGAATATCGAGGCGGAGCGGCTGGCCGAGGGTGGGGAGTATCCCCTCCATCTTGGCCAGGACGCCGGGGAGAAAGCGGTTGATCCCGAGGCGGCGAGCGGCCCATTGCATACCGAGGCGCTGGTAGAGCCGGGCGGGCAGGAGGGAGGTCTCCATCAGGGTCGGCGAGGGGAGCATCCGCTTGAGGATGAAGTCGCGGAGGAATCCGGCGGGTAGGGAAGGAGGGTGGAAGCTCTGTTCCTGGCTTCGGCAGAATTCCATGATCGTCCCGACGCGGACCCCCGCGGGGCACGCCGTTGTGCAGGCCTTGCAGTCCAGGCAGAAGAACGCCTCTTCCCCGACGGCCGGAGTGAATTCCAGCCGTCCTTCCGCAACGGCGCGGGCCAGGGCCGCGCGGCCCCGGGGGCTGGACCGCTCCCGGTTGGTCAGGGCGTAGGTGGGACAGACCGCCAGACAGAAGCCGCAGCGCATGCATTGCAGGATGGATTCGTAGCTCGGGGCGTCGGCCGGATGGAAATTGCCCGCGGGGGACGACTCAGACATGGCAGCCTCCTGTATTCCGGACGGCCGTAGGAGATGCATCATCGCTGAAGATCTTCCCCGGATTGAGCCGGCCTCCCGGATCGAAGGAGTCCTTGATCCGGCGCATGACGCCCATGCCGCCCTCGCCGAACTGGCGGAGCAGATAGCCCTTCTTGGCGCTCCCGATTCCGTGTTCGCCGGAGACCGTTCCGCCCATCGCCAGGACCTTTTCATACAGTTCGGCAAAAAAGGCGTGGACATGTTCGATCTCCGTGCGGTTGCGTTCATCCGTGAGGGCCGTAGGGTGCAGGTTGCCGTCCCCCGCGTGGCCGAAGGTGGCTACCCGGACCTGGTATTTCTCCTTGAGCCGTTCGATCTCCGCGAAGGTTTCGGCCAGGCGGCTCCGGGGGACGGTGGCGTCTTCCAGGATCGTGGTGGGCGAGACGCGGGCCACCGCCGTCAGGGCGGTCCTCCGGGCGGCGGCGAGGCGGGCCGCTTCAGCGGCATTGTCCGCCTGATGGATCTCATCCGCCCGGACCTCCTCCAGGATCTTCCGTACCCCCGCCGCCTCCTCGGCGACCACCGCGGGATGGCCGTCGACTTCGATCAAGAGGAGCGCCTCCATCTGGCGGGGAAGGCCGATTGCGGCATAGTCCTCGACGCAATTGATCGTCATTTTGTCCATGATCTCGAGGGTCGCGGGGATGATCCGGGCGGCGATGATCCTGGATACCGCCTCGCCGGCGGTGCGGATGTCCCGGAAATAAGCGAGGAGGGTACGTTTATCCTGAGGCGGGCTGATCAGACGGACCGTGACCTCAGTGATGATACCGAGGGTCCCTTCGCTCCCGACGAGGAGGTCGCGCAGCGAATAGCCGGCCACGTCCTTGACGCATTTCCCCCCGGTGAAGAACTCCGTGCCGTCGGAGAGGAGGCCGTTCAGGGCCATCACGTAGTTCCGGGTGACGCCGTATTTGAGACCGCGGAGCCCCCCCGCGTTTTCCGCGACGTTGCCGCCGAGCGTGGAGACGCTCTGCGAACCGGGGTCGGGCGGGTAGAAGAGCCCCCGAGCGGCTGCGGCGTTGAACAGATCGACCGTGATGACACCCGCCTGGGCGGTGGCGGTCAGATTCTCCTCGTCGATCTCGATGATCCGGTTCATCCGGGTGAGACCGAGAACCATGCCGCCTTCAATCGGGGTGCTCCCGCCGGAGAGCCCCGTCGCTGCACCGCGGGGGGTAACGGAAAGGCCTTCCTCGCGGCTGACGGCAAGCGCCGCCTTCAGCCCCTCGATATTCTCCGGAAAAACCGCCACATCGGGAAGAGCGCTGATCTCCGGGGTGGCGTCATACCCATAGACGAGGAGGTCTTCTTTTTCATGATATACGTTTCCGGCCCCGACGTGCAGCCGGAGATGATCGATAACCGCCTTTGTCAACATGAGGCACCTCAAGGGTTATTATAGAAATGGTGCGTGCGGGAGTGTTTGTTTGAATGGTGCATTCCCGTATGGTGAGCGGGCCGTTGCAAGCGGGTGGGAAGAAAAGGGAGCGCTCCCGGATGGACATCTGTAAGGAACAATAATATCGAAAGAACGCGCATTATTTTGAACCTATATATGGGCAGTCGCATCCGTGTCAAGGTGAAAAATCCGGAGGGAAATAGTTATTGACAGCTCCGGGAAAGCTTGTTAGAAAATCCGTGATATTATCGGAGGAGTTGACCAACGGCGCGCCTTTTCATTCCATCCCAACGGGTTGCTCTCGGCCGTCGCAGTCAGATCGTAACCGACCAGCCAGTGATCATATACAAGTACAGGAAATATACTTCGTTTACTGGTATCTTTCATCTGTTCTCAGAATGTCCGATAGATGGATAACCCGACTGCTCCTGTTGAGGTGACCTTATGGATATGAAGCGCGATTACTACGAGGACATCAGGCTTTTCGAAAGCGGGGTCGTTCTTTTCTGGTCATCGGCGTTCCTGCTTTTCCTCTTTACCCTCCCCGTGTATGCTCCGAACTATTACATCTATCTCCTGAACATTATCATGGTCCATGTCATCTTGGCGGTTGGGTTAAACATCCTCGTGGGATCCACCGGCCAAATATCCCTGGGCCATGCCGGTTTTTTTGCCATCGGCGCTTATGGAACGGCCCTCCTGATGACCAAGCTCCAAATCCCGTTCGTCTTGGCAATCGTCATCGCCGCGTTTATCGCGGCTTTTTTTGGATTCATCCTCGGCCTTCCCGCGTTGCGTCTGGAAGGCCCCTACCTGGCGATCGTCTCCCTGGGTTTTGGGTTGACTATCATGCATGTCATCGGCGGCATCGATCTCTTTGGCGGCCGAATGGGAATCAAGGTGCCGCCGCTCGATCTGGGGATCAAGCAGTTGGATATCAGTTGGGTTCTAAAAACGGACCTTCAGAAGTACTATCTCATATTAATCATCACGATACTTCTGGTCGTAGCCGCGAGAAACATTCTTAAAACCCGGGTCGGCAGGTCCTTTGTGGCCATTCGGGACAGCGATATCGCCGCGGAGGTGATCGGCGTGAATTTGACCATTTACAAGACCCTGGCCTTTGCCGTAAGTGCTTTTTATGCCGGTATCTCCGGAGGATTGTTCGGCTTCGTCCTGGGATTCTTCGATCCCTTTACCTTCAATATGATCCTCTCCATCATGTTTCTGGTGATGGTGGTGGTAGGTGGGTTGGGCACCATCCTGGGGAGTATTATGGGCGCCACCCTGATCACGTATCTCCAATATGACCTCTTGAAAAATATTGCCGAAGTACCCTATTTCGGCGCTCTTATGGTGGCCATTTCAAAACAGTGGTTTACCCTGGTGGGTCTGGAGAACTTCAGCAGTATGGCGATCGGGCTCATTATGATCGGTATCATCATCTTTGAGCCGCTCGGGATGTTCGGGGTGTGGATACGCATGAAGAAGTATTGGATGACGTGGCCTTTCTGAGGGAACCCGCCGCGGTGGCAATGGTATTGTTGGGAAAGCAGTTTTATCAACAGCGTATGAAGAAAGGTGATTGACGATGCCGGTAGGACAGCTTTTAGTTGAAGGACTGGCGATTGGCGCATGTTACGGTCTCTTCGCTACGGCGGTGGTGATCATCTATAAGACCTCCGAAGTAGTCAATTTCGCCCAGGGCGAGATGGCCATGTTTTCTTCATTCGTTGCTTTTCAAATTTTGTCCGTTTATGAATTGCCCTTCTGGCTGGCATTTATCATCACCATGATCTTTTCCGTCCTGATGGGAGCTCTGATAGAATATTGTTTTTTACGTCCTGCCAAGCATCCCAGCATCCTGGGGATGATTGTGATCACCCTGGGGGCGGAGATGTTTCTGATGGGTCTGGCCGGCTGGAAGTGGGGGGCGGAGCAGAAATTTTTTTCGTTGCCTTTGAATCCTTCCGTCACCTACGAGCCTATAAAGGGGATGATCGTCAACAACTGGGCCATAGCGGTATTTA
>CAWFOM010000029.1:0-23443 GCA_963817385.1 uncultured delta proteobacterium | reverse complement strand
AGGAAAGGGATGCCGTGGGCATTCAACCACTATTTATGACGCTTGTTTGACAAGTATTCACCCTGAAGAAATAGTGAACTGAGCAGCACTTCGCTTCAGACTGGTGTCTCGCTTATAAATGTCGATACTGACTGCCGGATATCATCCCTGATGCGGAGGGCCGCGTCGAGTTTTTCTCCTGACCGTCCTGTGGCGTTGCGGTAGGCCGTTTCCAGCCCCAAGATCATCCCTAAGCGCTTGTTTTTCGCGAGCATCTGGTTCCGTGATGGCGAACAGCAGGCTTTTCAGCGAAGCCGGCTGTTCATGTTGATGGTTGTGTTCCCATTGAATTCAACCGAACTCGTCAAGATGATGAAGTTGGTTTCCGTGCCGCTCAAGGTACGAGAGGGCCAGATCCCCATGCAGATACTCCTTAATGCTAAAAGCTTATTCGTCAACAATACCGGGAGAAGATATAAAGTAAACAAATCCGCCGCCCAGCGTTGTAGTCCTGAACCATAACGCAAGGTCGATTTTCTTGACCAGCCCTTCGTCCAAAATATTTACGCAAGCGCTGCCTCCATGCTCTGCGTGCTCCAGCGAAATGATAGTAACCCAATGCCATCGCTCAAGGTTTTTCTCATCGCCATTGCACAAATTTAAAAAGGCTATCGGGGCATCCTTCAGCAGGGCCTCTTCCAAAAATATCAACACTTCTGGCAGTGTAGGACGGATGGACTTGTCTTCAGGCACGTCGCAAAAGCCATATTCGACATTCAGATCCTTGGATTTTGTGTAAGCAAGCACGGCTTCACAAAACATTTTAGTTGCTGGTATGCCTTCCTTTGTCGGAGTAACATATTCCCAAATTTCTTCCATCAGAAACAAACAATATTCCTTGCTGGTGAAACTCTGCTCTAAATCGGAAGGAGACCGGGCATGATTCAGATAAGACATGATCGTGCATGCCACAGAGGGGCCGCATCCCGAAAGACGCTGCTGCTCCGTAGGGTACCATTCCTGGTCGCAGCCATAATATGCCTTGTGGGTGCGTTCATCCAATATCCTGAGTAAATTCGGATTAGATATTGACGTTGTTTTCATGACCGTCGATGAGAGATGGAATCACACTCGCCCTCGTACCTTTTCCAGCCAGCAGCACTGTTCGAGATCGCCGTCTTGGGCCGGAGGCACACGGGAGCTCGGATGGCCGCGATCGGTATCAACATCGTTTTTCTGATCGGTACATCGGAATCCATCCCTTTTCTCCGCATATCCAAGTTTCCTCTTTAGCCCTGTTGGCAACCTCCCTCAGAAAGATTTACAGCAGGCAACACCCTTAATCCCTTTTGGCCGCATAGCGAAAACATTCTGGAGAGCATGCAAAAAAATGCGGCTTCCCTCCAAACACACCCCTCTCTTTTCATTGGGGATTTCTGACTGAATAATTCTGATGAGGGATGCAAGGTTTTGCGACGCTTTTTTATGAACGGCTTTGCCTTCCTTGGACAGTTTCAGCATCGCCGCTCTTGAATCGCGGCTGGACCTTTCCCTGACGAGGAGATTACTCCTGATCAGGGGTGCAATAAAACGGGTTGTCGTGCTCTTATCAACCGAAAGCAGGTTGTGCAGGTCCGCCATGTCCAGCGTCCCGTTGCCGGCGACGGCGTCGAGGATGATGAACTGGGTAAAAGTCACCTCCCCGGCGCAGAAAACTTCATCCTGGCGGCAGCACCGCAACGCCTTGGAAAGCTCGATGATCATGGAGAGGATTTCTCGATCCCCCGATCGTATGCATGGGAACATGATGCCTCCTTCAACTGACGGTCTTTTTCTTAATAGATCAGAAGATCCACAAGATATCCGGCTGCGATGGCCACCAGAAAAACGTTCAGCACGAAGGCAATGATCAATTTCTTCCGGAACATGGAGTCGTGTACGATGATCTCCGGCAAAGCTGCATCGTTCGCAAGTGAAGGTCGGACGCGGCCGAACGGGATGCCGGCGGCAGGGTCAAAGCCAAAAGCGCAGCCATGTAAAGGATTCCGATCGCCTTCAGATACAGGCCCAGAAATGTTCCCTGAAGCGAGGAACAGGAGATGTCGCAGACCTCGTAAAAGATCATCGAACCGCCGCCTACGGCGGGGAAAGCGACGTTGATGATTTTCAGGACGTGGTCGCGCATCAGGGATATTCCTTTCCACCTGCCGGGATCACTCCCGGAAGATGCCGATCTATTGCAGAGCCTTGAGGGATTTGAGGGCGTTTATGATGGCCGACCCCCCGACGAATGCCTTCTTCTGGCCGTTCTTGATGACGACGCAGGTGGGTGTCGCGTTGATTTTGTCTTCCTTGATCAGGGCGTTGTGGCGGTCGAAGGTGGGCTTGGCGTCAAAGACGGTGTAGGGGATCCAATTTACCGTGAACAGCGCTCCGATTCGTTCCTGCGTCGTAACCTCCTTGTTGGTGGAAGCCGCCTGAAGGATGTTCCGGACCCGGAAGGCATGCTCCAGGTCATTGTTCTCTTTGAGGGCGTAAAGAAAATTCCTGGCGAAAAGAGGCGTGAGCCGGTTGTGGGGGACGTCCACCAGGATGAGCCGGATCGCGTTTTTCTTGAGCAGTTCTTTCAGAATCGACTCCACGGCGGGTTCCATCGCCCTGCAGGGTGGACAGAAATAATCGGTGTACAACCGCACCTCGACGAGTCCCGAGCCGTAAGACGGGAACGGCGGATTTCGTTCTTCGGCCGATCCAACACCCGCAACGATCAAACCGTCCAGAATCAACATGAAAAAACCGGCGACAAACACCCTTTTCAATCCCATCTTTTCTTCCTCATCGACCTGGTTTCCGGAAAAAAACAAAGAACATTTTTTTCTTTATTGCTCCTGATGGATCGAACGTGCCGCCCCGCATCATCATCCTCTTCCGGCATCGTATAAAGCTTCAGCCGGTTTGCAGCGAGAAGCGTCGTCACGATCTTGGCGAGTTAGTAATTTACATTTCTACTGAATTCATTGATAGAGATATACTGCACCGTGATTCGCAAGTCAATGGGGAATCGTCATATAATCTATACGACAGTGAACGTTTAATTATTTACGATTCACTAAAATAAATTCAATTATTGATAACGGCTCTATATATTGATTTTAGTATATATTGTGGTTAAATTACCTTGACATGGAATCTACGCTTTCATATAGTTTACCAAACAAAGGTCCGACTGAAAGCAGTCCTGCGCGGCCGAAATGCGGAGCGAGATCGTCCATAGCAGCGCCCTGAGAGACTCCATCTGTTTTCCCTCGCCGTGAGCATGCCACATGGACCTGCCTACGATAGACGAGCCACTGATACGTATGGAGGACGTGATGAAGACAAAAAAAGGAAAATTCGCCATATGGGTCACGGTGGAAGCTGCAGAAGTCATAGAGCTAAAGCGAATAGTGCTCGATCGCGATTTCGCGGAGGCAGTGAACTTCTTTCAGGCCGTGATCGCGCCGCAAGTGTGCGCTGCGGCCGAACGCCGTGGGATTCAACAGGTGAAAATCGAGGAGACAGATGATGGGCGCTTACCTGGATAACGCGGCAACGAGCTGGCCCAAACCGGAGTCGGTTTATCGCGCCGTGGGCCGATTCATGCGCCAGGTGGGGGCGACCCCCGGTCGCGGCGGCCACCGGCGGGAGGAGAAAGCCGCCCGGATCGTTGACAACGCGCGGGCGGCGCTGGCACAGCTCTTCAACGCGCCTTCCCCGAGCGGCGTGATCTTCACATTGAACGCGACTCAGGCGATCAACATGGCTCTCAAGGGCATCCTGCGGCCCGGCGACCATGTAATCACGTCATCCATTGAACACAACGCCATGTGGCGCCCGCTCAAGGCGCTGGAGCGCAGCGGGGTGGCAATGACCGCCGTCCCCTGCGCAGCGGATGGCACGCTTTCCTCCGCGGCTGTGGAGGCGGCTATCCGTCCGGCCACGAGGATGATCGCCCTGCAGCACGCCTCCAACGTGCTGGGAACAATCCTGCCAGTCGCCGAGATCGGACGGATCGCCAAGGCACATGGCATTCTTTTTCTGGTGGATGCGGCGCAAACGGCCGGCGCGCATCCGATTGACATGGCGGCGATGAATATCGACCTGCTGGCTTTTGCCGGCCACAAGGGGCTCTACGGACCCCAGGGGACCGGGGGGCTGGTTGTCCGCCCTGGCGTTGTGCTGGCGACGTGGATCGAAGGTGGATCAGGCGCAAAATCGGAACCGGAAACCATGCCGGAGGAGCTTCCTCTGCGCCTGGAAGCAGGCACGCAGAACGCCGCCGGCATCGCCGGCCTGCTGGCCGGGGCGCGCTTTGTACAGAAAGCGGGGGTCTTGCACATCCGCGAACACGAGATGGCGCTGACTGCCCTGTTGATCGCGGTATTGGGTGATGTGCCGGGCTTGACGGTGCTGGGGCCGGCCGACCTGACCCGCCGCACGGCGGTCGTTTCCGTGGCAGTAAATGGCTACGTGCCCGATCAACTGGCCACGGTGCTCGATCAGGTGTTCGGTGTTATGACGCGAGCCGGGCTCCACTGCGCGCCGCAGGCGCATCGAATAGCCGGTACGTTGGATCAAGGCGGCGCGCTACGCTTCAGTCCCGGTTTCTTCAACACAGCGGACGAAATCAGTGCCGCGGCTGAGGCGTTGCGGAGCATCGTGATCCGATAGACTTCGGAAGCCTGAGGAGAAAAGGCGGCGATGGCAAAAGATAACATCGAAAGGACCGTGATCGTCCTGGAAGAAACTGAGGTGCGAGAGGCGCTCGATCTTTCCCAGCGCAACGAACCGCGGGAGATCTTCGGGTTCGTCGTGCGGGTCATCGCCAAGAAAGTCGAATCCGCCCTGCACAGGCGGTGTGCGTAGAGGGCATGAAAACGCTTCCCCCTCCCTTCTCTGAAGCGGAAAAGTGATATAGCAAAAAGAGTATGCCGTTTTCCATAGGAAGCAATCAGGATAAGGGGAATTTTCAGGAGGTTGTCATGCTCGATCAGGCGGTTGTCACATTTACGCTCGAAGAATATATGAAAATAAAAAGGATCGTCCTCGATGGAGACGTGCAGGGTGCTCTCGATTTTATGAAGATTATCGACAAGCGGTGTGAACATATCATAACCAGGCAGAGTAGCTTGAAGAATGCAATAGACGCCTAAGAGCGAGATAAAAAACATGACAATTTGAGCGGAGCGAATATGTAGAAAATAAGTTATTTCTGCGTTTCCTGCGTGACATATGGATTATTTTGCGGCTCCGACTTTACAAACCATTTTCTCCGTTCTTTAACCCAGTTTTGCGTCTGGGACACTCCTTTAAGTTGTATCCCATATTGAAAAGTCTATCTTCACCTTTACCGTTACCTGATCCCCTGAGAGAAGCATACCGTCGCCAACAGCGGTCGTCTACTTTTCATCCGAGCCTCTTCTTTTTCTTTTCAGTTTGTTCTTTCCGGTACTGCTCCATGAATTCCTGCGGACTCAATTTCAGTCCACCCATCAACGCCTTTTGTGTTTGCCCCTTGTTTGTTTCCTGCTCCTTTTGATACGTTTCAACTAGCCCCAAGATCTCCTTGTTGCCGGAAACTGAACGATCCAGTGAGACATCCCTTCTTTCGCTTACCCTAAGCACCCGCTTATTATCGAGCGTGATCGTCACTAGTCCCATCGTCATTCCCTCGGAGCCTGTATGGAGGACAACAACGGTGTTTTCGGGTGGCTCTTTGTACAATATACTACTACGTCCGGAGGAAACGACAACGTCAATTCCCCGGGCAGCTTCTACCAGCGCACGGTTCTTGACTTCGTCTAATTGAGACAGGAGGATGATCAGATCGGCCTTCCCCCTTACCTCGGGCAACAGCCTGTCAAGGGCGGCCTCGGGGGGTATAACTTCAAAGCCTTTTGCATCATCCTGGCGAGGGATGTTCTTGAGATCATCCGGATCGAGAATGCCCAGGATGACCACCTTTATACCGCCCACCTCCTTGATGATGTACTCCCGGGTCCAGGGAAGCCTGCTACCGTGATAAAGCAGATTTGATGCAATATAGGGAAAGGAGACGAGGGAATGTGTACGCTCGAGGAATTCCTTTCCAAAATGAAGCTCGGGGCTTCCCAGGTTTAAGGCGTCGTATCCCATTCGCTCCATTGCCTTCAAATGTAATTCGGCATTGGTATTATCTTTTTGTGGATCGAAAACTGCCCCGCAATCCAAGAGCAGGACTGATCGTTTGTGTTTCCGGATGGATTCTATCATATGTGCGCGTCTGGCCAGACCGCCCGAACTGTTGACGCCGCAGGGGCACAGTGCATACGGAGAAATGGTCCCCTTTACAAAGCCGGTGTAAAGGATCGTGATGCTCATGTTACCCTCCGCAAAAGAGGCAACAGGGAATAAGATGACGAACAAGAAAGACAACATTAATGGAAAGAGAAACCGCTTCATTTTAACCTCTCATAATATCGTTAAAATTCAACCTTCTCAAAACGTGACCAGAAAATAGAAACTTTTTCGACTCTTCGGTTCATACAATCCCCGTAACAAAGAATCCGCCAAGGATTAATGCGAACAAACCGGATAAAAACGCTTTTCTCGTCCTCACCTTTCCTCCCTCTCTCAATTGCAGTGATTGCAGTGCTCCATCTCCGCGGCCGAAAAGGGCAGGATCTGGATCGTGGTGTGATTGATCCCGTACTTCTTAAGCAGCATCTCCTGGACAGTGCGGATGATCGTTTCATGGTCGGGGGACTTCTCCCCGGAAACGAGATGAGCGGAGAGCAGTTTCTGTTCGGCACCGGTCTGCCAGATGTGGAGATCGTTGACCTCCGCCACGGCGGGGATCGCTAGCAGATCGTTCTTTACCTGAATGAAATCAATGCCCGGGGGAACGGCGTCCATCAGGGAATTGATCGCCTGCCGGACGATCTTGAAAATCTCGCGGGCGATGACGACGCAGATAGCCAGCGAGATAAAGGGATCGACGAGACGCCAGCCGAAGAAGATGATCAGCAGCGCGCCGACAATCACCCCGAGGGAAAACAGGGCATCCTGCAACGAATGGAGCCAGGCGCTTTTCATGTTGAAGTTCCGCGCCGAAACTTTCTGCAGCAGCAGCGTCGCCGCCCCGTTTCCGACAAAGGCGACGACGGCTACCCAGAGCATCTCCTTGCCGGGGATTTCCGGCGCGGCCGCGAACCTCTTGAGGGTTGCCCAGAAGACGAACGCGATGACGACGGAAAGGACGATGCTGTTGACAAAAGCCGCGATAAACTCGATTTTCCGATACCCGTACGTTTTCAGCGCAGTTGCGGGGCGGCGGGAAACCTTCTCCGCCCAGTAACTGAAGATCATGGCGGCGATGTCGCTTAGATTATGGACGGCGTCCGAGATGAGCGCCATACTCTGGATCATCAGGCCGAAAATCATCTCGAAGACAACGATCCCGCCATTGATCACGATGGCGAAAAGCAGGTTTTTTAGCGATGCCGGCTGCTCATGATTGTGGTTGTGTTCCATTACATTCATCCGAGCAAAAAAGGACTGCCGATGAAATAGATCCCCAGCAGGCCGATGACGACCCCGGCGCTCTTCCGAAACCAGCCCCCCGATTCTATCCAGGTTTCGCTCTCCGTCAGGCGCCGGACCGCCGCCGTGGAGCTGCCGGCGATCACGATGGGGAGGCAGTGACCGAGGGCAAACAGCAGGATAAGCATGACGCCGGTCAGCACCCTCTGCTGAACCGTAATGATCGCCAGAATCGGGGCGATGAAGCCGAAGGTGCAGGAGCCGGAGAGGACTCCATAGGCCAATCCCAGCAGGAACGCGCCGCGAAGGCCCTTGACGTTCAGCCGATGCAGCCGGCTGCCGGAGAGATTGCACTTCTCCACCCCCAGCATCCCCAGGGCGACCCAGATCAGAACCAGGCCGACAACGATCTGCCAGTAGCTGCCCACATCCCCGAGCATCCGTCCCAGGAGGGCGCAAACAATGCCGATCACGGCGATGGTGATGAACAGTCCCACGGTAAAAAGGATGGCGTAATGGGCAGCCTGTCTCGGTTTCAGAACCTGCTCCTGCCCGGCCACGTAGGCCACAACCAGCGGGATGGAGGCCAGATGGCAGGGGCTCAAAAGGACGCTGACCATCCCCCATAAAAAGCAGCCCAGCGCCGCCAGGTAGGTCGCGCCGGTGATCCAGTCGTTGATGGTGAGAAAAAATTGCGTCAGCATTGTTGACCTTTCTATTTTACGCCCATGTCCTTGAACCGGCCGACGATCTCCTCCTCGCTCAGAAATCCCTCGTGCCGGTAGACCTCCTTACCGTTTTGGTCGAAGAAGATCTGCGTGGGGATGGCCCGAATGCCGAAGCGCTTGACCGGCGCCTTGTCCTTCCAGACATCAAGGAAGACCACCGCCGCCCTCCCGGCGTACTCCTTTTCCAGCTTCTCCAGGATCGGCGCCATCAATTTGCAGGGAATACACACGCCGGCGCCCAGATCGACCATCGTGACCATTCCCTTCACGGGAATATCCGTCGCGGCTGCAAAGAGAACCGCCGGCGGTGTGAACAGGAGCAGAAGCGAAAGGCAGAAGATGCAGGCCATAAACCGAGAACTATTCATTTTCATTGTAAGATTCCTCATATTTCGTTTTTTTCAAATGTCTGTTCCTATTAACTACTTCGTATCGGTCTTCTGCCGCTAAGAACAAGCTGCCGCTCTTTTCCCTTATGCGCAGCGCAGAACGCCGCGCGCCCACAGGCAGTCGCCGCAGACGGGGAAGGGATTGCCGAAGCAATCTTCCTCGTTTCTTTCTGCCAGATCGCATCCTCCGCAATCCGTACAGGGAGAGAAGTCGAATTGCAGGACGCGCTCGCGAAAGGCCGCATACTCAGGATTCAGCCAGATGGCAGGCAGGGACTGTCCGGGTAAACGGCCAAATTCGCAACAGTAGAAATCCTTCATGCGGCCCCTGATAAAACAGCGGTAAGAATGCAGCAGAGGCGGACAGGGGCTGACGCCGCCATGCCAAGCAACGGCCGTGCTTCCGGCCCTGATGAAGGGACAGTAGTTGTTTCGTTGTCTCAAGTTGATATCGAGAAAGCTCAGTTTCGGCTGCTGTCGCATGATACTGGACAGTGGCCCCTGCGTTTGCCGGTTCCAGTCGATATTGGGAAGGATCCACAGTGGGCTATAAGGCGTCCCATGAATTTCGAATGCGTCAGGCCCCATATCGTAGAGGATTTCGTCCTTAAGTTCAGCCGTGTAGGGAAGTACATTCGTCACGAGAATGAACGAGGCCTTGATCCGGCTGGCAACTTCCCGCATCGCCGGCAATTCTTGGATGTTGCGCTTCATCGCCACGAACTCGATCCCGATTCGCAGCGGTGTTACGGTCGCTTTTTCGCTCAAACGGTAGAGCATCCGGACATTGTTCGTGATCTCCTCCAGGGATGCCCCCGGTCGGATGGCCCCGTGGGATCCGTCCGACGTCCCATCGATGGAGACCGTGAACTGGTCGAGACCGGCATCTATCAGCCTCCCGGCAATCGACGCGGTCAACAGCGTGGCGTTGCTCGTCATCTCCGTCCTCAACCCCCGCTCATGGGCCAGCCGGACCATCTCCGGAAATCGCTCGTGGAGCAGCGGTTCACCCAGGCCCGCAAAGGCGATCGTTTTGGCCTCGGGGAACGACGCCAGGCCGTCGATCAGGGCCTGATAAACCGGCCAGTTCATATCCCCGAACGGTTCGTCCCACGAATGACGGATGCAGGTCACACACATAAGGTTGCAGCGGTTCGTCGGCTCCACGTAGATCTTGTTCAGCTCATCCATGGACCGTTACGCTTACCGCATTCCCTTTCCGATCAACGCCTTCCATCATTTCTTGACCTCGACGTCGCAGGCTGCTTCGACGCTGCAGATTGCTTCCAGGGATTCCTTTGCTCCCGGGAAATACTTCGTTTTGAAACGTATCGCCACGTTGACCAGCATGATCAGGATCGGGACCTCCAGCAGAGGTCCGATCACCGTGGCGAAGGCTTGGCCGGAATCGATCCCGAAGATGGCGATGGCCACTGCGATTGCCAGCTCGAAATCGTTTGAGGACGCAGTGAAGGAGACCGCCGTCGTCTGGGCGTAGTTCCCGCCGATCTTCCGGATGATGTAGAAGGTCGCGAACCACATGACGACGAAGTAAATCGCCATCGGGATCGCCACGATCAGGACGTCCAGGGGAGAGGCGATGATCTTGTTCCCCTGCGTGGAGAACATGACGATGATCGTGAATAGCAGGGCTATCAGTGTGAGAGGGCTGATTTTCGGCATGAAGACGGTGTTGAACCATTCCTCTCCCTTGATGGCGATCAGGCCATAGCGGGTGATCAGGCCGGCCAGGAACGGAACGCCCAGGTAGATGAAGACCGTCTTGGCCGACTCCGCCATGGAGACATGGATGTTGAGGCTTTCCGCCAGCCCCAGCCAGTTGAGCATCAGAGTGATGAAAAAGTAGATGTACACGGCGTAGAAGAGGACCTGGGCGATGGCGTTGAAGGCGACGAGCCCCACCGCAAGCTCCCGATCCCCTTCGGCCAACTCGTTCCAGACGATGACCATCGCGATGCAACGGGCAAGCCCCACGAGGATGACGCCTATCATGTATTCGGGATAATTGCGGAGGAAGATGACCGCGAGGATGAACATCACCAGGGGGCCGATGACCCAGTTCTGGAGGAGCGAGATAACAAGCATTCGCTTGTTTTTGAAGACCTTGCCCATCTCCTCGTATTTCACTCTCGCCAAGGGCGGGTACATCATCAGGATCAGCCCAGCGGCTATGGGAATGGACGTCGTCCCCACCTGGAGACCGGTGATGAATTTCGACAGCCCCGGCAGAAAATACCCGATACCGATCCCCAGGCCGATGGCCAGAAAGATCCACAGCGTCAGGTACCGATCCAGAAATGACAACTTTTTAACCACACTCTCCGGCATATTGACCTCCGTTTTTTTCTTCTGATGATGTTTCAACAAGCGCACGAATCGCCGCAACCGCCACCCGTTGTCAAACTCGACGTGATCTTGAAACCCGATCCTCTGACGGATTCGAAAAAATCGATGCAGATGGGTTTCGCTTTTTCAAACAGACCCTTCTCCACCGCAAACGTGACGCCCCGATCCGTGACGGTAAAATCCTTTGCCTGCGGCTCATCCAGAGCCATACCCAGCGTGGGCCCCCCTCAGCCGTCCTGCATGAGTAGTCGAATCGTCTGCGGTCCTTTGTTGTTTTCCAAAAAATGCTTTATCACACCGCTTGCTTTTTCCGTAACTTCAAACATAACGCCTCCCCGATATTTCAAAGTTATTGCCCCTCACCGAGGGGCTGTTTTCACCGGTCAGGTGCCGCCGAAAAGAGGGATGCCGCCGCGCAGGGAAACCTCCCCGGCAAAACCGACCGTTACCTTGTCGCCCTCCACAATTACGGGCACCTGTTGCCTGCCGTCCGATAGGGCAAGCATTTCTTTCAGTTTCTCGGGATCTTCATCCACGTTCACGTAAATGGCCCTGTCTCCGTAGGCTGCCCGAGCCTGGCGGCAGAAGGGTCAGGTATCGGTTCCATAGATGATGATTTTATCCGCCATGATCCGGTTCCTCTTCTCTATACCGTTTCCCCCTTCCGAATAGACAATGGCGGGAGTGGTTAACTCCCGTTCTTGGCTCCGCTTCGGGTGCGCAGCCGCGCCATCAGTTCCTCGGCCTTTCTCTTCGCTTCGAGTTCGCCGTCATCGACCGGATGCGCCCACGGTTGAGTGACCCGCCAGGTAATCCGGTTGCCGAGGGGAGGTTCGGGATACGCGCCCGGATCGCCCAACGTGTAGCTGCGGAAAGGTACCTTATTTTCCTGATAACAGGACCAGACCGCTTTCCGGATCACGTTCGGATCCCCCTCGAATTGCAGGTCGATCAGGGAGATCTGTTTGCGAAAACGTTCAATCGCCTCCGGCGGCAGATTGAACAGGGCGGCGTGAGCCGCTTCCGTCCCCACAATCCACTTTTTTGCATCGACGCCGTTGAGGAACAGCGCCTTCAATGCCTCTCCGGTCAAGTGACCCGCCGATTCCGGACCGCCCAAGATCAGGTAACGCACGTTCGGGTTGGCGACCAGATTGCTGATCATCTTTTCAAAACCGATATTGGGGGTCTGGATCGTCCCGGAAAGGGCAGCGCCGCTTTCCCAGCCCGCCCGCACGAGCGCCTGGATATCAGGCGGGATCTTGTCGTCGTCCTGATTCAGGATGATCGCTACCGCCACCGGAGAAAAATCGTTGCCCCGGAGATAACGCCCCTCCTCGGTCGGATAATCTGCATGTGGCTTTACCTTGAGCATATATCTCCTCTCTGGCGCCTGTAATTGGGCAGTCTTGTTTCAGTCCCGCGTCCCTATCCGAATATTGCGGTCGATCAATCAGCCGGATTCGTACATGTCCTTCCCGAGCCCCCGTAAGCTCTCGATCCCTTTTGGTTCATGATCGAGGAGCGGAACGAAGAGCATCGGCTTGCGGAACCGTTGCTCGATTTCAGCAAGGTACTTCTCCTGTTGCCTCCTCCTGTTGGCGAAGAAGATGTTGTTTCCCGTGTCCTGCGGAAGGAGATAGTTGACGGCCACCGCTGCCGTTTCGATCCCCACCTGCTTTTTCAGATCTTCCGCCGCCCTCCAAGCCTCGATGATGGGTGTGTATTCGGGGTACATCACAAAGACGAAGGCGCTCTTGTCCCGATTGCGCATTTTTTCGATGACGTCGGCGTATTTGTTCTGCGTGGCCTCCGAGGTCTGCTTCGTCAGCGTCCCCAGGTCGATAAAGCCCTTCCAGTCGGTAGGAAGCTCCAGGAGCCGCAAAGTGTGTCCCGTCGGCGCCGTGTCGAAAACGGTAATGTCGTAACCGTTTCCCTCGAAGTAACTCATGAACTTCTCGAAGGCGGCCATCTCCTCGGCGCAGGGGGAATTCAGGTCCTCCTCCACCGATCGTTTCGTCTCCTCGCTCTGATCTTTTACCGCGGCCAGAATCCTCGTCCGGTATTCTGCGATAGCCTGCCGCTGATCGATCCGCGCCGCAAAAAGATTGTTGATACCCTGGATTCGCGACGGCTCATGATTGATATCCTGGCCGAAGATATCCTGAAGATGGGACGCCGGATCGGTCGTCACGATCAGAGTCTTGAACCCATGATCGGCCAGATACAGGGAGGTGGTGCTGGCAATGGTGCTCTTTCCCACGCCGCCTTTTCCGGTAAAGAAGATGTACCGTTGGCCGTTTACCGGCTTCAGCAGGTCGAAGCAGCGGTCTTTCGGATAGACCGTCTGTTTTGCGTGCACTTCGGCCGCCACTGTGGGTGCAACGCTGATGGCGTCTTCTCGTCCTTCGTAGAGGAAGCGTCCCACGGCTTGGAGGAGCGAAATCCCCGCCACTTCTTTGTCGCGCAGGGGATAGATGACCTTCTCCAGAGAGGCGAACTCGGATTCGATCCCTGCAATGATCCGATCCTCTTCCGCCTTCTTCTTTCGGAAGAATGTATCCGTGCAGGCCTCTTCAGGCAGGCGTCCATTGATGATGAGAAAGCTGGTGGCAATGCCCAGTCGGGAGAGTTCTTCCGGTGCTTCTTTTCGTCTCCAGGAGGGACGAGTTCTCAGGTTTGAGGACAAAGACGAACGAGGTGCGATTCCGATCCTGAAGAGAGGAAATCGCCTTCTCGTATTTTGCCTTGGCGCTCTGGAGAGACGCCCCCGGCCCGATGCAGGTGGAGGCGTCTTTCTGCAGCGTTTCGCTCCAGCCGCTCGGAAGTTCCAAAAGACGGATGGTGTGCCCCGTAGGCGCCGTGTCGAACACGACGACATCATATCCGGGGTCGTCCATGAATTCGATAAACTTATCGAAGGCCGCGACTTCTTCCACGCAGGGACTCTTCAACTGTTCCCTGACGACATTGAGGTTCTTCTCATCAAGAAGCTCCTTCAGCGGGGCGACAATCCTCTCCCGGTATTCCTCAGACGCCGTATCGGGGTTGATCTCGATCGCATGGAGGTTTTCACCGCCCTGTATCGGTACGATCTGATGCCCGATCGTCTGACCGAAGATATCCGCCAGGTTGGGCGCCGGATCGGTCGTCACCAGAAGGGTTTTATATCCTTCCTGGGCCAGCCACACCGCCGTGGCGCAGCTCATCGTGCTCTTGCCTACGCCGCCCTTGCCGCTGAAAAAAATGAACTTTACTGTATTTTTATTAGGTATGACCAAATTCTTAATCATGTTTTATTCATCCTCTTCTATCATATTTTTGTTTCACTGCCACATTTGGCATATAGACGCATCATAGGCGCATTTCATGGCAGCGGCATCGTGAACCGCAACATCCTTAAAGAGGGTTGGTCTTCTCCTCGATTGCAGCATTCAATTCTTCGTATTTCAAGTATTTCTGGCTGGCAATAATCTCCCCATTGATGGTCGTGACCGGCAGGATCTCCGCCCCATTCTCCTTGACCAGTCGGGCAATTTCAGGATGGGCCATGAAAATGAGACTATTGAAGGTCAAGCTTGCCCGCATGATCGTCAACCTCTCGCCATACTTGTTTTGCAGGCGTTTCACCGTTTCGCTGAACGCAATCAGATTTTGGTCCGGTTCCGGCCCGCATACACCCGTCGAGCAGCAAAGGGCACCCTCGTAAATGATCAGCTCACTCTTTTCCATTTATCACCCTCTCTCTCCCTGATCCGCCCGGTTATTGTGCTCCCTTGCCGAGCCATGCCAGGATTTCTTCTTTTTTCGGGATTTTCCCCACGGACTTGACCTTACCGTCCACGACGACCGCCGGGGTTCCGAAGACACCGTATTGGGCGATCTTCATGATGTCGCTTACCATTTCGATATCCGCCGCGACGCCCAGCTCCGCAACGGCTTCTCGGACCAGTTTCTCCACTTTGTGGCAATTTATACAACCGGGTCCCAGGATCTTGATATCCATAGCCTATCTCCTTCTTGTGATAAAAATTATGAAACATCAAGGGCTTCTTGTTATTTACCGTTTTTCTGCGGGGGATGCCTCCCGCGCCTCTTCCAACCACTGCTTGAGCCGACTCTTCGGCGGCACGGACCCGACCCAGACGACCCGACCGCCGATCACCAGCGCCGGCGTGCCCATGACCCCGTATTTCGCTATTTCACGGGGCTCCGTCACATGGTCCACCCCGGCTGGCAGGTTCATCTCGCTCAGGATCTCCAGGACGGACCGTTCCAACTGATCGCACCGGGAGCAACTCTCCCCCAGAATCAGAATGTGCAGACCCGCAGATGGCTCCTCATCGGTGACCTGCTCGCCCAGAAATTTCTTAAGCCCTCTCAGCAAGGCCGGGCCATAAGATTCCCTGGCGCTTGCGGGGATGTAGTTTTTCGCCGAGAGACGGTCAAGCAGCGCTTTCTGGATGGTCTCATCCGTCTTCCCGATCCGGGTCCGTGAGACTTCTGCCATCGCCTCCTTGAAACCCACGAGTCCGATCAGATGGCCGTTGACGCGGATGTGCATCACATCGTTGCTTTCCGTCATAACCACCCCGCTTCTTAAATACGTGTTCGCGATCCAGTTCCGGATCTCGTCACGGACCCGCCGGAAAACCGCGAGAACCTCCGCCTTCGTTCCCTTGGCCGCCGAAGGATCTTCGAATCCCTGATGACGTCTGCTCTCCCATCATTTCCGTCTCTTTACGCAACCAGCCATCCATAGGCCATCCCCGCCGCCGTGGAAAGGACCACGACGATCGTACAGTAGGCCAGAGTCTTTTTCACGCCCATGATCCCCGTCAGCGTCAGCATGCTGGGAAGCGAGAGCGCCGGACCCGCCAGCAGGAGCGCCAGGGCCGGTCCCTGCCCCATCCCCGAGCCGATCAGTCCCTGCAAGATCGGAACCTCCGTCAGCGTCGCGAAGTACATGAGCGCCCCCGAAACCGAGGCGAAGAGGTTCGCCCAGAGGGAATTCCCGCCCACGAGGCTGACGATGTAATGCTCCGGGATTAGGGCCGGGTAGCCGGGGCGACCGAGGAGAAAGCCCGCCACGAGGACCCCGGCCAGGAGCAGCGGGAAGATCTGCTTCATGAAGCCCCAGGTCGCCTGCACCCAGGAGGTGAGTTCTTCCTTGACGAACCAGGTTTTCAACATGAAGATCAGAATAATCAGTAGCGCTACGGTCACGTACCACTTGGCGGCGAACATGAGTTTCCAGACGCCCGCGTCGTCGGTCGCCGGCTTCGCGAAGGCGGCAAAGATGAGGATCAGGACCATCGTCAGCATATAGAGGGTGTCCTGCCAGAGCTTCCGCGTCTTGCCGTCCTCGTCGGGCAGGTAGATCTGACCGGCGGTCCGGTTTGCGTCGTCCTCACGGAAGATGAACGCCATGATGAGCCCGGTAATAATGGAGAAGGCCACCGCGCCGACCGCCCGGGCGAGACCCAGCTCCCAGCCCAGAACCTTGGCTGTCAAAATGATGGCCAGGACATTGATCGCCGGCCCCGAATAGAGGAAGGCCGTGGCGGGACCGATCCCCGCGCCCCGCATGTAGATCCCGGCGAACAGCGGGAGGACCGTGCAGGAGCAGACGGCCAGACCGTCCCGGACACCGAGGCGACCGAATAAGAGAGAAACTTGTTCGCTTGGGCGCCGAAATACTTGAGGACCGACGCCTGGGAGACGAAGACGGCGATCGCTCCGGCGATGAAAAAGGCGGGGATGAGGCAGGTCAGGACGTGTTGCCGGGCGTACTCCTGGAGCATCATGAAGGCCTCCAGACCCGACCGGCGGATCACCTCGTGGTCCCAGGGAATGTAGTACGCAGCCAGAAACCCGGCCGCGATGATCAGCAATTTGGTTTTTTCTTTCATAATCTCAAATCTTTCGTATTTCAGGAGAAATCCCTATGCTTTCCTTCACCGCCGGCAGCAACCGTGGCAACAGCGACGACCATCCTTGGATGAGACCTTCGGCAGAACCGGGAGTCAACCTTGGAGAATTGACATGGCCTTGGGAATAATGGAGAATCACTCACGGGTGCGGCAGAGATCCGCCCTCCGGAGGCCTTCACTCCTGTCAAACAGGTCCTGGATCTCCGGGTCATCCTCCAGCCAGTGCTTCAGGTTACCCAGGAGAGACGCCGCATAGGGACTACGGCCGCCGTCGCTCAGGGAGTAGTTCACCCAGAGGCCTTCTTTTTCCCGCCCTACGAGTCCCGCGGCCTCCAAGACCTTCAGGTGCTTGGATACCGTGGGCTGGGCGATCCCGAGGGCCGCCTGGATCTCGCAAACGCACATCTGTCGCTTTTGAAGCATCTTCAGAAACTTCACCCGGTTGGGATCTGAGAGCGCCTTCATGACCTTGATGAATTCCTTCATGGCATCTTCTCCGCATTTCCGAGAAGGAATATAGTGATATCCGGGAATCTTGTCAAGGTAAAATTTTTAAACAAAAATAGCGTAATAAAAACATCAATAAATAGTTAGTGAGGGTTTATTCATTTACTTAACTGTGCATATATGCATATAGCGAAAAATGATGGGTATACAGGAAGGAAGAAGCGGCCCTGTTTCCGGGTACCGTCTTTCGTCATATAACCACTTCCATGCCGTCATGTGCAGCTTCCAGTTCGATCTCCCCGAGGTGGTCCAGGAGGTCTTCCCCCAGGTGGGTGATGATCAACCGTTTGCACCCCAGGTCGGCCCGGTGGGCCATCAGCGTCCGGTAATTGATATGGTTCTTCATCTGTTTTTCGAAGAAATAGCTTTCACAAATAAAGAGGTCTGCGCCATCGGCGACCTTCCTGAGGGCGTCTGTCCATTCGGTGTCGCCGGAATAGGCTATGATTTTTCCCGCACATTCGATCCGCAGTGCGTAGGAGGGAGCGCCGCTGCCGTGGATCACCCGGACGGGAAGAACGGTCAGGTCGCCCATCTGCCTGATCTCGTCTTCGCTCATCTCGATATAGTCGACGGCGAATTTCCGCTCGACCCCGGATGAACCGGGATAGAAGACCTCCATCGCCTCCCGGACACGCTTCGTCAGGCCCGGGGGACCGGCGATGACGAGCGGCGCCTCACGACGGCTGATGAGCTGCGCGTCGATGATGAAAAAGGGAATGCCGCCGAAATGGTCTCCGTGGAGATGGGAGATCAGGATGGCATCGATTGCGGCAGAGCTGATCTCGGCGCGTTTCATTCCGATCAGCGAAGAGGCGCCGCAGTCGATCAGGAAACGGGTTGTGCCCGTATCCACATGGATGCATGCCTGAAGACGTCCCCCGCTGCCGAAGTTGTCTCCGCTGCCCAGAAAGAGGAGGCGGATTTTTCCGACCGGCACAGGCATGGCATTGTGAACAGCGGCCGGCCGTTCCGGATGATCGAGGTTGCCCGGCACGCCATTTTCATAGCTAGGCATGCCGTCATCTCTGGACAGGTTCATGGGGTGAGTTTCGGTTATGGTTTTATTTTTCATCATCGGTTTCCTTTTATCCCATCAACCAGCCGTTTGACGTGCCCGCCCCGCATGAGATTCCCGTAACAGGGGGAAGGACCGCCACACACTAAAACACCGTCATGAGCAAGCGGATTCCCACTGCCCCGAGGGCAATCGCCAATCCGCGGATGATCCATGTTCCCTGTGTCCTGCCGGAAAACCACGCGCCCAATTGCGCGCCCAGTATGACGCCAATGGCGAGCATGATCGTCCGACGGAAACCGTGGGTGAAGGTGCCGGATGCGATATGGGTCAGAGTTCCCGTGAGAGCCATGTTGGTCAGGACGAAGTGGGAGGTGGCGGTGGCAATATGTATGGGAAAATTCAACAGTTGTACAAGCACGGGTACATGGATAATCCCACCGCCGATGCCCAGCAGACTGGAAAGAAAGCCCACCGCCATGCTCACGACGATCCCTAAAGGCTGGTGATACGAAAAGCGATGGGTCGTGCCGTTGGCATCGGTTACGCTACATTCCCGGTGATTAGGCGGACATGGCCCCTCCGCATTCACACGGACTCCCGGTTTTATACACAGATAGACAGATGCAGCCATCAACAACAGACCGAAGACGGTATCGAAGAGACGCCGCGGCAAATAAGCCGTCGCAAGGGCTCCCAGGATGGCGCCGGGTATCGTTGCCGCCGAGAAGATGAGGCCGGAGCGATATTCAATCCGTCTCATGCGGGCATAGGCCACGCTGCCGGAAAGGGCATTGAAGAAGACGACGGCCAATGAAATGCCGGTAATCGTTTCGGCTGACTCTTGGGGATAGAGGATAAGCAGGAAGGGCACAAGAACGAAGCCGCCCCCGGCGCCGATCAGCGTGCCGTAAGCCCCTACGACAAAGCCCAGAGGAATCAGCCAGAGATATTCTAAAGGCACCGGTGCAGACCTCCAATAGTCTTACTGGTCATCGTTTGTCCTTGATCCATGCCGTCATTATCCGGTTTTCCATCCATCACGACGTTTATGCGAACCGACACCAGGGCTGCCCCGTTGTACCGACCTTGGTCATCACGATCTGCCAGACTTGAATAGACCGGGCGCGGAATGCCCCGGCGTAGGAGAGGAGGTAGTATTCCCACATCCTCTTGAACGTCTGGTCATATCTTCCGGAAAGCCGGTGCCAGGCCGCCTGAAAGCGGTCGTTCCAGTGCAGGAGAGTCTTTTCGTAGTGTGGGCCGAGGTTATGGATGTCCTCGATTACCAGGAGACCTTCCGCGGCCCTGCCGATCTGGGCGATGCTGGGCAGCATCCCGTTGGGGAAAATATACCGGTTGACCCAGGGGTCGCCGTTGACCCGGGAGGCATTGCTGCCGATCGTATGGAGCAGAAAGATCCCTCTCTCCTTCAGACAGCGACGGACGACCTTCATGAATGTCCGATAGTTTTTCTGCCCCACGTGCTCGAACATCCCGACGGATACGATCTTGTCGAAGCTTCCCTGGATTTGCCGGTAATCCTCGCGGAGGATCTTTACCGGCAGGCTTTTACAGGATTCCCGGGCGTAGCGGATCTGCTCCTCGGAGATATTGACGGCCGTAACGGTGCAACCGTAATGGTCGGCGGCATAGCGGGCAAAGCCGCCCCAGCCGCAGCCGACATCGAGAACATGATCCTCCTGCCGGAGATGGATTTTCCGGCAGATCAGGTCAAGCTTTTTCTTCTGAGCTTCCGCCAGGTCCTCGGTTTCGTGAAAGTAGGCGCAGCTGTACTGGTTGTACGGGTCCAAAAAGGAAAAGAAGAGGTCGTTTCCCAGATCGTAATGCCTCCGGGCGATGATCCCCGCCCGGGACGGCGACTGGCGATTGAAGAGCCTGGCGGAAATGAAGAATAAAAGCGCCCGGAGATTCCCGCTGATTTTCTCATCCAGGTTTTCCTTGAGGAGACGACAGATCAATTCATCTATTCGAGCACAATCCCACCAGCCCGCCATGTAGGATTCCCCGAGCCCGAGACTTTTATCCTTCAGCGCGCGGGTAAAAAATCGCTCATCATGCACCCGGATGTCCCAGGGATCGGGGCCATTGATCCTGACGCCGGCCTCGGAAAGCAACCGCTCGACCATCTTTCTGTGCTTTTGCATATCTCGCCTCCCTGATATGAACGGGCACTGATCGAAGAAAATCTGCTCACATGGCCCCCGGCAGGGCGTGGCGAGGTATCCTGCGGCAGGATGTTATCGTGATCGGTTCGTTCCAGGGCGTGATCCGCCGGCTAATGCACGGGGACCGTACCGGTGATCCGACGCCGATATATTGCGATCAGGAAATATTTATCAGCCATGCGTGCCGCAGAGGTCCTCCCGCCGGATGGCATCGCTCTTTTCGATCAGGTCGTGAATTGCGGGATCGTCGGAGAGCCAGTGGCGAAGACTGCCCAGGAGGCTCGCCGCATAGGGGCTTCGGCCGCCGTCGGTCACGGAGTAGTTAACCCAGAGGCCCTCTTTTTTCCTGGTTACCAATCCCGCATCCTCAAGCAGTTTCAGATGCTTGGAGACGGTCGGCTGGGCGATTCCCAGGGCAGCCTGGACCTCGCAGACACACATCGTCCTTTTTTGAAGCATCTTGAGGAGCTTCACCCGGTTTGGATCGGAAAGCGCTTTCATGACCCTGATAAATTCCTTCATTATCGATCTCCTTATATTGCTATTCGGCAATCTAATACCGAGCCGGGGCGTAGTCAAGGATATTTTTCAAAATTGCCACTGAAGATTTTTTTGGGCGCTATTGTTATTTAACCGGGAAGCGGTCGCAGACCCGGGCTTTCAGACCATCAAGGAGGTCATGACGGGTGAGGTCGTAGCAGATCGGGGTGATCGTGATCATCCCCCGTTTCAGGGCGCTGCCGTCCGACTCCTCGTCCTCGTGGACGGGAAGCTCGGTCTCGCCGGCGAGCCAGTAGTAGATGTTCTCCCGCGGGTCGATCCGCCGGTCGAAGCTCTCCATCAGGCGAGCCCGCCCTTGTTTCGCCACCACGACCCCCCGGATCTCCTCTTCCGGAATCGCCGGAACATTCACGTTAAGCGCCACATGCGGCAGGGGGTGTTCGAGGATGAAGGCGGCCATCCGCCGGGCGAAACGGGCGGCCGTCGAGAAGTCCGCCTCCTGATGGGTATCCAGGGAGATCGCCATCGAGGGGATCCCTTGAATGGCTGCCTCCGTCGCCGCCGAGACGGTTCCCGAGTAGAGGACGTTGATCCCCACGTTGGCGCCACGGTTGATACCGGAGACGACCAGATCGACCGGTCCCCCGGCCAATTCGCAGATTCCGATCTTGACGCAGTCGGCAGGCGTCCCCGCCACGGCATAGCCCAGGAAGTTCCCGTTCTTCCGGGCCTTCCGAACCATCAGCGGCCGGGAGATCGTTATCGCGTGGCCGACGGCGCTCTGCTCGATCTCGGGCGCCACCACGACGCACTCCGCATCCTTTGAGAGCTCCCGATAGAGCGCGGCAAGCCCCTGCGCATAGATCCCGTCATCATTTGTCAGAAGAAAGCGCATCGCCTATTTCACCTGGATGATCTGGCCGTCCTTGACCGTCAGGATGAAGAGCTCCTTTTCCGCATCCCGCGACGGCGAAAAGGAGGTCCTTCCCGTGACGCCTTGATAGCCTTTTACTTGCATAAGCCCTTTCCGGAAAGCCTCCCGGGTGCCTCCGCGGTTTCTGACAATCAGCCGTATCGCCATCTCCGTTGCGTCGTAGACGAGGGCCTCCATCGCGTCCGGTTCCCGCCCGTAGGACATATAGAAGGATTCGATGAACGTGTTGACCTCGGGCCGGAAGCTGTTCGAAAAGAACCCGTCCACGAAAATGGCCCCTTGCAGGTGTTCGGGATCCGTCTTGAGTAGCTCCGGGGAATCCCACCCGCTGGTCCCGAGAAGCCGGATTCCGGTGATTTGGTAATAGGCCAGTTGCGAAACGATCATCGCGACCCGGAGGGCGGAATCGGGGATGAAGAGGGCTTCGAAGCCGGGGTTTGGCTTCGGCTGGACCGCCGCGGGTTCTTCCGCACCGGGGCTGGCCGGCACAATTCCGGCCAGGGCGTGGATCTCTTCCCCGAAATCGGCCTGGTCAGCCTTGTAGGTCTTTTCCTTCCGGATCTCGCCGCCTTTCCGCACGACTTCCTCCCGGAAGAGACGCGCCATCTCCTGGCCGTAGGGGTCTTCCGGGGAGAGGATGGCAAATCGGCGGAGTCCGAGATCCGCCTGGGCGTATTGAACCACTGTCCGGATCTGCATCGCCGCGGTAAGGAAATTCCTGAAGACGTGATCCCCGATCCCGGTGATCCCTTCCCGCTGCGTCAGGGTCAGGATGGGTACCTTCAGGCGCTGGGCCTCCTTCGCCGCATCGAGAGCCTCCTGACTCCCCAACGGCCCGAGGATGCAGGTGACTCCGGCGCCTGCCAGTTTACCCACCGCCGCTGCGGCGACGGCGGGTTCGCTCTGGGAGTCCTCGATCAGGAGTCGGATCGGCGTCTCCTTCGCTGCGTTGAACACACCGGTTGCGAGGAGGACCGCATCGAGGGCGCGGTTGCCGTAGGCGGCATTGCGCCCCGACAGGGGCAGGATGCAGCCGACGGGGTACAAATCGACCGCCGGCGCGATATCGGCGTCAGACGCGGACAACGCCTCCGTAAAAAACATCAGGATGAGCAGGATGAGCGCCGCGCCGTGTCGCCGCCGCCTTGGTGATGAAGATCCCCACTCACGCATCATGATACCTCATGTTGATCCTCGTGAAAAAAAAGCGCCCTCTCGCATGGAATAAAAACAATCTCTTCCGCCGTCAGGCTCATCCATGATAGCCGCTTCGAGGAAATAGCTATTCTGTCCCCCCCCTTGCTCCGCCTTCACGGGCAGAGCGATTTCAGGTAATGG
>CAWFOM010000028.1:0-82392 GCA_963817385.1 uncultured delta proteobacterium | reverse complement strand
GACGTCCGCCGATCTTGGCCTGGGCCTGCGGCCGCACCTTCGCGGCTCCCTCGCGCAGGATCTCCCGAACCTTCTCGACCGGGAACTGCGCCTTGCGCTCCTGGATGCGGGCCATCGTGGCCCACACCGAGTCGGCGGCGGCCCCTTTGAGCTCTACATACCGGAGCTTGCCCCCCTCGTAATCCCTCATCAGCCCGGCGTACACGGCGGGATCGCCGAGCGTCTTGACGATGACGAAGAGGTTGGCCACGCCGGGGCTCATCTCGCCTTCCGGCCGCGGACCCACGTCGGTGACCGCGCGCTTGATCATGTCGCGCGCTTCGGATTCGGTCGCGTCCATCGCCAGGAAGTGCCCCTCGCCCGCGCTCTTCGACATCTTCTGCTCCGGGTCGCGCAGGGAGAGGATCTTGGGAGCGTCGGTCAGGAGCGGGAGCACCTCCGGGAAGGTCTCGCCGAAGCGATGGTTGAAGCGGCGCGCCGTCTCGCGCGCGAGCTCGAGGTGCTGCACCTGGTCCTCGCCGACGGGCACGACGCGTCGCCTTGTAGAGGAGGATGTCCGCGCTATCAGCACCGGGTACGTGAAGAGCCCGGCGAGACGAAGTCCTTGCCCTCGCCCTTGTCCTTGAACTGCGTCATGCGCTCGAGGTCGCCCACGGGCGTGACGGAGGCGAGGTACCACGCGAGCTCGGTGTGCTCGCGCACGTCGACTCTGCACGAAGAGGGTGGTCTTCTCGGGATCGAGGCCGCAGGCGAGAAGATCGCGGACGAGCGTCGTCGATGTTCTTGCGGAGCTCGCTCCGGGTCGTACGGCACCGTGATCGCGTGCGCGTCGACGACGCAGAACATCGTGTCTCGGTAGTCGGGGCGCGACCTGGTGCGCGACCCAGGTTCGCGATGGCGCCGAGGTAGTTGCCGAGGTGCAGGGTGCCGGTGGGCTGGATGCCGCTGAAGACTTTGATCATAGGGCGGTGGATTGTACACGGTGCGGGGGGCGGGCCCAGAAGGATTTGCCCCGTCCCCGGTCGCGCCGTCGCGGCGGGCGGTACTACCCGTGCGCCCCGTCTTCCGTCGGATCCTCGAGACCGTTCCCGCCTCCTCGCGGTTCCCCGATCACCAATCGCTTGAGCGTCCCCGCCGTTCTCTGCACGATCAGGTAGGCGCAGGGCACGACGATCAGGGTAAGCAGCGTCGAGACGGTCGAACCGCCGATGACGGTGATGGCGAGCGGCTGCATCAGCTCGGAGCCCTCGCCGAGTCCCAGCGCCAGCGGCAACATGCCGAAAACCGTGGTGCCGGTGGTCATGAGAATGGGGCGCAACCGCACCGCGCCCGCTTCGACCACCGCCTGCTCGATCGGCAATCCCTTCTCGCGGCGCGCGATCTCGACATATTGGACCAGCAGAATCGCGTTGTTGACCACGATGCCGGCCAGGAGGATGACCCCGAGCAAGACCGGCGCGCTCTGCGGAGTTCCGGTGATCCAGAGGATCGCGCCGACACCGATCAGACCCAGCGGGATCGAGAACATGATCGTGAACGGATCGCTGACGCTCTCGTACTGGATCGCCATGACGATGAAGACGAGGAAGACCGCCAGGAGCGTGACGATGATCAGGTTCCGCTTGTTCTCCCGCGACGCTTCCTCCTCGCCGCCGTAGATCAGCGACGTGCCTTCGGGCAGGGGCAGGTCTCGTAGCGCCGCCCGCACGGCTTGGGAGACCTCGCCGACGCTGGCTACCTCGTCGTCCACGTCGCCGGTCACCCGCAACTGGCGGTTCTGGTTCACGCGCAAGATGGTGGTCGGGCCGGTTCCCAACTGCACATCCGCAATGTCCCGCAGATAGACCGGTTCGTTGCCTCCGGGGAACAGCGCGATCGCGCCCAGGTTCTCGGGGCTCGTGAGCGACTCGCGGGGCAGCCGCACGCGGATGTCGTACTCGTTGCTGCCTTCCGCGAAGCGGGTGGCGATCGAGCCGTCCAGCGCGGTTCGCACCGTCTGCCCGACCTCCGTAACATCGAGCCCCAGGTCGGCCGCGCGTTGCCGGTCGATCCGGATCGAGAGCTGCGGGCTTGCTTCCTCGGTGGACAGCTCGATCCCGCCGAGGCCGGGAATCCCTTGCATCCGCCGCTGCACGTCTTCGCCCATACGCTGCAGCATGGCCAGGTCGTCGCCCGGCCGTACCCGCGAGAGAACCTCGGTGCCGCGACCGACGACCTTGTAGAGGATGTCCACAACTCCGGTTGCCTCGTCATAGTCGAAGATTGAAAACGCCCGACGCAGCAGCGGATCAGTGCCAGTGGTATTCGGCTTGATATGGAGAAAGGTCCCCGGAATCGGAAAGCGTTCCAATGGCAAGTTGATTGCGAGAAGAAAAACCCCCGAACCAAGAGCATTATTGCCGATTACTTTGCAGTGATGGAAAATGTCACGCTTGTCTATCTGTAGATCTCCGGCAGTTTGACGTCATAGTAGTAGATAAACCAGCCGGGGAACTTCGACGGGTCAAACTGGATCGGGCTGAAGTAGGTTTCCAGCAAGGCCTTCTTGACATCGCGATCAATATCGGCATTCCCTGATCCCTTCAGGAAATTGACGTCGCTGACCTTGCCGTCAAACTCGATCTTGATCTTGAGCATCAGTTTGCCCTCGATCTTTGTTCCAGCCGCGCTGAGAGGATAAATGAATTCGCCTTTGGTCACCGGCTCCTCAGTCGTAATCATTGGTGTGGCCTCGATTTCCGCACGTAGCTTCTCTTCAGCGCGCTGCGATTCCGAGAGAGTGTCGATCTGCGCGAAGACTGCGTCGTGTCGGGCACAGTTGTACTGTCTAGTCTTGGGCTTGCCCTGATCAGTCGGTGCAACCACGGCTTTCGGCATCCCCTGACCACTCGCCAGCTTTGCCGCCTCCTCTCCAATCGGCGTTTTGGGATATTTCTCCGCCAATCCCTTGAACAGCAGAATCATGGTAGAGTCGACATAGGTTGAGTCGGCGGACTCCGTCTTCGGAACAAACCTGCTCAGTTCGATCTTGGCAATCGCGAAATCGGCCCGCGGTACGAGCCGCGAATCGGGGTACTCCTTCATCAGTCGCCGGAACAGAGTCAGCGCCGAATCAGCATCGCCCCGGTCGAAGTATTGCTCTTCCGCCAATTCGTAGAGTTTGTCGGCATAGAGCGAGTCAGATTCCGTGTCCCGCAGGCCGAGCAACTTGATGGCCTGTCCGTACTCGTCTGACAACGGGTACTGATCCAGTATCTTCTGATAATACTCTTTGGCGCTGGCAGTATCGTGGTATTGGTTCTCATATAGCCATCCGATCGCGATCAGCGCTCTGGGAGCCAACTCGCTTCCCGGGAAATCCTCCACTAGGCCTTTGTATTCACTCAGCGCGGAATCGGGCTGGTTGAGGGTGGTGCGATAGAGTTCGGCCAGCAAGAAGCGATTTTCATCGGCGATGTCCTCTGCCGAATCAGAAGGCTCGGCGCGGTATTTCTCTACTTTAGTGATGTCAGCCGATTTTGTCATTGCCATCTGTCCCCACTTGCCGGCAGGAGGGAATCTTGGCGGCCTGATCATACATGCTCTTGGCGAGTTCCAGGTCACCCCAGTCATTCTGCACAATCGCGCCCATGCAGTAGTACGCCTCGGCAGCCTGCACCCATCTGGGGTAGCGGGTCGTGACGTCATCAT
Source organism: uncultured delta proteobacterium (assembly GCA_963817385.1). Taxonomy (GTDB): domain Bacteria; phylum Desulfobacterota; class Syntrophia; order Syntrophales; family UBA5619; genus JAKAFS01. The sequence goes on along the minus strand of CAWFOM010000028.1, from coordinate 78,702 downwards.
ATAGCAGAATCGCCTCGCGCTCATTGCCGGCCAGGTAGTTGCCCTCCGCGATCCGCAGCAGAATATCAGACTGAAAAACGGAGTCTTTGTTGTCGTTTGCGAGTTTCTCGAAAATCGCCAATCCGGCCTTCACGCTGTCGATCAGGAAAAGCGAGCGCCCCTCTTGATATCGCGCCTGAAAACGGACTTTGTCAACTTGGGCCAGCGCCTCGGCTGCGGCAAACGACTTTGCAGCTTCGCCAAACTGCTGGCGCTCAAATTGAATCTGGCCGATCTTGAACTGGATTTCCTGTGCCTTCGGATTGTTCTTGTACTCTTTTACGAACTTCTGGTATTGCTCGACTGCACCCGCGGAGTCATTCTCCAGCAGTGCGGTCTCGCCCGTCAAGAAGATCGCCTCGGCGCGATAAGGGTTGCCCTTGGTCTTATCAACGTACTCCTTGAACACTTCCATAGCGAGAACGTAATTCTCCAGATGGAAGCGCGTTTTGCCGAGGAAAAAGCGCGATTCGTCCGCATACTTGGACTTGGGGAACGACGCCAACAACTCGCGGAATTTGCGCTCCGCCTTCGGAAAATCACCAGTATAGTAATACGACTTGCCGATCATGAATAGAGCATCATCCATGTAACTGGAACCGGGGTGCTCACTGATCACTTTCGAACATTTCTTGAGCGCATCCTGATAGAGTTTGATTTCGCCGCCGGCAGCAACGTCGCGATTGTCTCTCTGCCGGGTCTTCTCCGCCTGATTGAACCACGTACGCGCATGATAGAAGGAGTTGAAGTAGACACAACCGGAACTCAACAGCAAGAAGAGCGCAACCAGTACCGACAACGCCAACTGCCGGAACATGCGATTACCACCGCTGCCGCAGCTGTTCGCTTCGCTCGATTGTCGATTTGTGTTAGAGCAACTCTTTCATCTCATGCTTCATTCGTTCGCAGGGAAGCTTCCGCGGAAGATGCTTCCTCCGTTGCCGCCTGCCAGATTATCGGCAGAATCTCACCCGACTTCCCGCGGAATACTTCATCGGCATAAGGTGTCAGCGCGGTCGGCTCGGGATTGATTTCCACCAAGTAAGCGCCATTGTTCTTGGCGATTAACGGCAAGTCCGCCGCCGGATAGACTAATGCCGACGTGCCAATAGAAAGGAATAGCGCCGATTGTTCGGCCATTTTGATCGCAGTCATCAGAGCCTCCTCAGGAAGCAACTCACCGAACCAGACAACGTCGGGTCTGATCTGTCCGCCGCAGGAACAGCGCGGAATGTTGTCGGGATCGATCTCGACCTGATTCATTGGCGAGCCACATTGCCTGCACTTGTTCCGCTGAATGTTGCCGTGCAATTCGATCACGTTCTGAGATCCGGCGCGTCGATGCAGGTTGTCGACGTTTTGAGTTACCAGTGTAAAGGCGCTCAGATGCTGCTCCATTTTCGCCAGCGTCTCGTGTCCCATATTCGGTTCCGCCTTGCCGATCACGTCGCGGCGGTAAAGATACCACTCCCAAACGAGCTTGGGATTGCGCATAAAGGCATTCATCGAAGCCAACTCGGCGGGGTCGAATTTGCTCCATAGCCCGTCGTTACCCCGGAAGGTGGGAACGCCCGATTCCGCCGAAACTCCGGCGCCGGTCAACGCCACCGTCCTGACATTAGCCCTCAACAACTCGATCAATTTCGCGGTGATGCGCATCGTGAGAATATACCGAAATCGACCATGCTGTCAAGGTCAAGTTGGCAAAGGCCTTGCCTCTGTTAGTGCGCACAGTTATTATACAATCCGATGCGTCGATATGTCCTTCTCATTTTGCTGATTTCGTTGCTGGCGATTACCGCCAGTATTTCGGCAGACAGCTTGTCCGTTCAGGGCGATTCGGTCAGAGCAGGGTTAAGCCGAAACGCGCGCCGATGGGGGCGCTTCTGCGTTCGGTGGCCGTGCCCGGCTGGGGGCAATACTATAATCACAAGTATATCAAGAGCGCTGTCGTGTTTGGCGTGGAAACGTTCTTTATCGTCAAGGCTGTTCATTGGTGGAAGAAGACTGAAGACCAGTACAACTCGATTCAGCAGACCAGCGATCAATCCCAACAATACGCGCGCTACAACATTTACAGATCGTATCGCACAAACCGGGACGATTACCTCTGGGGGGTCGGTCTCACTGTCTTCCTGAGCATGTTTGATGCCTATGTGGACGCCCATCTCGCCGGCTTCGACGTCGATATCACTCCCGATTTCGAGCCGCCCAAAGGGGGCGCCTCAATCAAGCTGAGTCTGCGATTCTGAATGCTTGCCGAAGCAAAGTGCCGTAGGATAGGCATTCCTGCCTGTCCTTTCCTTGATGTCTTGGTCAGGCAAGAATGCCTAACCTACCGTTACGCCAATTTCAGCTTCAGCGCCAGCGGATGCGAATGTACCCCGACTCCGATGGGTTTGGCTTCGCGGATATCGTGTGCCACCACGACAGACGGCCGCGCATCCTCCAATCCGAAACCACGTCCCGCCAGCGTCTCGCGATAGACGACCGTGTGCAGATCGGTAAACCCTTCCGAGAACTCGATCTCTTGTCCGTCGACCGTAATCGAACGAAACGTCCGCTTGCCCTTTTCTTTGGCATCGGCGGGGAGGTCATTCTGGTTGATGGAGAGATACCATTTGACGTTGGCGTTTTGCAGTTCCAGAAAGCCACAGGCGCGCTCGGCGGAGGAATGATGCACTTCGTTTTTCTGTACGTCGCCGAACAACCATATCAAAAGGTCAAAGAAATGAATGCCGATATTGGTCGCCAAACCGCCCGAACGCTCAACCGAACCCTTCCATGACACGAGATACCAAGCGCCTCGGGAAGTTATATAAGTCAACGTGATTTCGTGTTTGTGAGCGGCGCGCTCCTTCTGGAGCTTCTCGCGCAGCGCCACCAGCGACGGATGTACCCGCAGTTGCAGAATAGTATAGACCCGTCTCCCCGATTCCTGTTCCAGTTCCTGCAACGCGTCGATATTCCACGGGTTAAGCACCACCGGTTTTTCGCAGATCGCATCCGCGCCGGCTCGCAGCGCAAAACGAACATGCGCGTCATGCAGATAATTGGGGCTGCAAACCGTGACGTAGTGCACGCGTTCGTCGTCACCGGTGCGCCGCAGCTTCTCGATATGCCGGTCGAAGCGCTCGTATTCGGTGAAGAATTTGCAGTCGTCAAAATAGCTGTCGAGCAACCCGACCGAATCATGCGGATCGCACGCCGCCAACAGTCGGTTGCCGGTTTCTTTGATTGCCTTAAGGTGTCGCGGCGCGATATACCCCGCCACACCGGTCATTGCGAAGTTTTTGGACATTTCAACCTCAGTACTATCATTCTGTCGAGATCGCGAACGTCTCGACCTACTCAATTCTAACTATACTCCTGCCAATTCCGCTCGGCATTGACTACCAGCCCCAGAAACACCCAGCTCACCAGTAGTGATGAACCCCCGTAACTGACAAAGGGGAGGGGCACCCCTGCTACAGGCAAGAGGCCAAGCACCATCCCGATATTGACCAACATCTGAAAGCCCAGCGCCGCGGTCGCCCCAATTGCTACCAACGCGCTGAAACTATTACGGCTTTTCATCGCCGCGCGAATGCCACGATACAAGATATATCCGAACAGCGCGATAATCACAACGCTGCCCAGCATTCCGAATTCCTCCGCGGCCACCGAAAATATGAAATCCGTATGCCGCAATGGTAGAAAGTCGAGCTTATTCTGACTCCCGGCAAGATATCCTTTGCCGAGCAATCCCCCTGATCCGATGGCAACCTTGGATTGGATAATCTGGTAGCCCGCTCCCAGCGGGTCCTGTCCGGGATCAAGAAAGATCTTGATACGCATCTGCTGGTAGTCATGCAGGCGATTCCAGGCAATCGAACTGAATGCGCCGACCGCCAGATTGATGGCAACCAGTGTGATCGTAAAAGCCAGCGACGATCGAATCAATGGTACCACTGCGAAAATCAGCAGCGCGAAAAACACGATCCAGGCGATCATGCTCGATGAAGCGATCATACTCGCGACCGGCGTGATAAACAGCAGCAAATACTTGACCGGCATTCCTTCCCAGAACATCATCACCAGAAAGACCACGGCGAAGACGACCGCCGACCCCAGATCGGGTTGGCGCACCACCAACAGCGTAATCACGCCGCAGATGGCGGAAGCAGCCGCGATCTTCTTGAGACTCGAAATCGGACGACGGCTGTATGTCAAATAGCGCGCCAGCATAAAGATGAAGGCGACCTTCCCGATTTCCGCCGGTTGGATACTGAAAGCCCCCAGACTATACCAGCGCTGTGCCCCGAACATGGAAGCGCCAAACAAGATCAGTCCCAGCAACATGAGGATTGCAATGCCATAGTAGATGGGCGCGAAAATCTCGTGCATTCGCAACGGTATGGCGGTAGTCGCGAAAAACATTCCCGCGGCGAGTACGAACCAGATGATTTGCTTGACCCAATCGTCCTGTAGACGCGGGTCGGGAGAATTGTGATTGGCTGAATAGACCAACAGAATCGAAATGATCGTCAGCAAAGCACCCGGCGACAAACATCGACCAACCGCCGGAAGTAAACGGATTCCTAGTTTGCAGCACTATTGACTCCGTTTCCGGCGGATACCAAAGGCGGCATCGGCGTTGGCGGTGGTGGCATCTTGATAATGCCCTTCTTCTGGAAGAACTTGACGAAGACCGCCTTCACAAAAGGCGCCGCGACCGTCGAGCCATGTCCGGCATTTTCGACAATCACACATCCCAGAATCTGGGGATCAAGCGCCGGCGCATAGCCGACGAACCAGGAATGGTCCTCACCATGCGGATTCTGTGCCGTGCCGGTCTTGCCTCCCATCGTCACTTCGGGAATTCGCGACCGTCCCGCCGTGCCGCTTTGGACTACTCGATAAAGACCTTCTTTGAGGATCTCCAGGGTCTCCTCGGAGAACGGCAGGCCGCGCGCGATTTCGGCATGGTAGTAATTCGTTTCGCCTTTGGGAGTGCGAAGATAGCGCATCACATGCGGTTTCATTACCACGCCATGATTCACAACGCCGGCGTAGAACTGCGCCAACTCAATCGGGGTCACCAGGAATTCGCCCTGACCGATGCCCAAATTGAGCATCACCGACTTGTTCCAGTTGTACTTGCCATAGGTCTTTTCATACCACTTTTCGTCCGGCGTATGGCCGACCTTCTCGCCGGGAATGTCCAGACCGGTGGTCTGGTCAAATCCACAGGCTCGTGCATACTTATTCCACTTCTCCAGACCGAGTTTCAGTCCCAGTTGGTAGAAGTACACGTCACAAGATTGCTCCAACGCCCCTAACAGACCCAGGCTACCGTGACCACGCTTCTCCCAGCACTTGAAGAATCGATTGCCGAATTGCATACCGCCCCGGCAGGCGCCGAAATGAGTTTCCGTTGTGATGAGTCCTTCCTCCAGAGCGGCCCCTGCGGTGAGAATCTTTGCTGTTGAGCCGGGGGGATATGTGCCACGGATGGTTCGATCAAAAAGTGGCAGACGTTCATCGCCGGCCAGCGACTGATATTCCGACCGCGACACAAAACCGGCAAAGAGATTCGGGTCGTAAGTTGGTTTCGAGACCAAAGCCAATATCTCGCCGGTCTTGGGATCGAGAAAGATCGCCGCCCCCGAGAGCGTGTCGCCGAAACAGGAATCCGCAGTCATCTGCAAGTCCATATCAATGGTCAGCGCCAGTTCGTCCCCCATCAACGGATCTTTGCTTGGTCTGTCCTCCAGCGGTCCAATAATCCTGCCGGTCGCGGAAACCTCCAAATAGTCGATGCCATCTATGCCGCGCAACGACTGATCATACTGACGCTCAACGCCGGCACGACCGATAATGCTGCCGATACGGTACTGCTGATCTTTGGCCTCGCGTTCATCAACTTCGCCGGTGTAGCCGATCAAGTGACAGAGTGATTTGCCGTAGTAATAGGTTCGCGTTTGATCAAGCTGATAGATGACACCCGGAAACAGTTCGTTGGATTCCTCAATGATGCAGACAGCCGGAAAAGACAAATCGCGTCTGATCGCCACCGGCTCATACTTGCGCGTGCGACGATCGGCGACTTTGCGCACGATCGCCTTCTCATCCATCTCCAGAAGCGGCGCCAATTCTCCCGCAAGATAGTCGATCTTCGAGACTTCGGAGGGGATGATGGAGACGGTATAAGCCGGTCGGTCGGATGCCAGTAACCGTCCCTCACGGTCGACGATTTTTCCCCGCATGGCTGAGCGTGGCAAAACGCGGATGCGGTTTTCTTCCGACATCTGAAAATAGTATTTGTACTGGAATACCTGCAGGTAGATCAGTTTGGCGAGAATCAACAGGATAGCGGCAACTCAGTCCGCCGGTCAGTATCCAGCCGCGAGATGTTTTGGGAACCTGATCAACCAAGGCCGCGCCTCTTGACTTCGATCTTGAACTCCAAGTCTGCCATCGCCAATACTACGAAGCCGACAACTACAGTGTACACCAGCGTCGGCAGAGAGACTTCGAGATAGATCTTCGACAGTGTGCCGAAATCGAAGGAATTTGCCAACGCTTGAAACAGAGTCTGAAAACATACTTCGGAGCCGATCAGCAAGTACATCTGTGCCGGTAGCTGCTCGACGTCGATATGCTGTCTGATTTCGCTTACGGCAACAGCAATCGCAAAGCGTACGGCTGTTCCCAGTCCCAGCGTCTCGGGACTTAACGCATCAATGATCAACGCTACCGCAAATGATGTCGGCAGCGCAACCTGATATTCTGTCCGCAGGGCGATCAACAGGATGATGATCGTGCCGAAGTTAGGGGCAATGCCGAGGATGGAAGTCAGATTCGACAGGATCGTCTGGCTAAACGTCACCAGATAAGCCAGGAGCAGAAATTTGAAAATCCTAATTACCAAAGCTACCACTCAGCGGTTTCATGACCATAACATTGTCGAGCGACCCGAAATCCACGAACGGCTCGACCACAACCTGTTTGAAAACCTCTGTCGGAATCGTGTCGACTTTGGCGACCACTCCAACTGTGAGTCCCTCGGGGAAGACACCTCCCATGCCGGATGAGATAATCGTGTCTCCGGGGAAGACATCACTTTCTACCGCGACACCATCCAATAGCAGTCCCCGCCCGGTGTTCCACTTAATGATCCCCAGCGTTCGCGTCTGATTATCACGAGCGGCAACGCGACAGTTGGGGCCGATCAAAAGAGAGACGGTAGCCACTGTGCCAGTGCTACTGGCAATTTTGCCGACCAGACCCTTCTCGTCGACCACCGGAAGGAACTGGTCGATGTACTCGCTGGCCCGGATTATTGCCGATGACCAGCGGCGTCCCTGATCATGCGCGATCACATCCGCGGAAATCAGCTTGTAGTCGGGTCGGGGAAGCAGTCGCAACATTTCCCGAAAGCGCTGATCCTCCAAACGGTTTTGTTCGAAAGTCATGCGCTCGAATTTCAGCCGCACGTTCTCGGACTTCAGCGCCATGTTATTATTGTACACATTGACCAGTGCCGTCAGCTTATTGGAAATCGACCAAAAAGGTGTATAGAACACCTCCTGCAGCGGACGCGCCACGAAGGTCTTCTGGTCAAGCTGCAGCGCAAAAAGCAGCAGCGGGACAACCAGTCCCGCGATGATCAGGAAGAGTTTTCTGTTCTTATAAAGCCGGCTGGTAGCCCATTTCATTGGGATTATTCATTGATGGTATCAAGAATCTGCAGCAGCTCTCCCGGGCTCTTGACAGTCATCAGCTTCTCACGATTCTTCTCGGATTTCATCAAGAATGACAGGTGTGCCATTACCTTGAGGTGAGCGCCGATGGCGTCTTCCGGTGCGGCTATCAGAAAGAAAAGGTGCACCGGTTTCTTGTCCATCGCCTCGAAGTCGACCCCCTTCTCGGATCTGCCGAAGGCAATGACAATGCCGCGCGTCGCTTTAGTCTTGGCATGAGGGAAGGCGACACCATAGCCGACGCCCGTGGTGACGAGGTTCTCGCGGGTAATAATATCTCTCAACAATTGAGCTTTGTCTTTAACCAGCTTGGATTTGGAAGCCAACTCCACCAACTCTTCGATGATCTCGCTCTTGGCCGTACCGGCGAGGTCGAATTGGATCAGGTGCTCCTCGCAGAACTTGGATAATTTCATTTAGTGATCGCTCCTTGCTATCAAAACGGTTGGGCCTCCTCGATCAGTAACATCGGGATGCCCTCTTTGACAAGATAATGCAATTTGCAGCCCATGCAATCTAAAGATTGGGAGAGTGCGCTGTAAGTTAATTCCCCTTTACAGCGGGGGCACGCGAGGACTTGGAGAAGATCGGCGTCCAGGCTTGTCGCTCGGGACTGAATCAGATTTCGTCATAAATGCCGATAGAACGGAACTTGTCAAGCCGCCGCTGCAGAAGCTCTTGCGTGGAGAGCTGTTTGAGTTGAGCCAGCGAAGCCAGCAGTTCGCCTTTTACAATTTGGGCGGCCAACTGGTGATTTCGATGCGCACCTCCGGTCGGTTCGGGAAGGATCTTGTCGATTACTTTCAGTTCCAGCAGATCCGGCGCCGAAACCTTGAGCGCTTCAGCGGCATCAGGCGCTTTCGCCTGATCGCGCCACAGAATGGCGGCACAGCCTTCCGGTGAGATCACCGAATACCACGCATTTTCCAGCATCAAGAGCACATCGCCGACACCGATGCCAAGTGCGCCGCCAGAAGCTCCTTCTCCGATAATCGTAATAATGATCGGCACCGGCAAAATCGACATCTCCCTGATATTGCGAGCAATAGCTTCTGCCTGACCACGCTCTTCGGCCTGCAAACCGGGATAGGCGCCGGGGGTGTCGATAAAAATAAAGATCGGCACGCCAAAATGTGCGGCCGTCTTCATCAGCCGCAATGCCTTACGGTAGCCCTCGGGATGCATCATTCCAAAATTGCGCATCAGCTTGGTTTTGGTATCCCGCCCCTTCTGCTGCCCGACAACCAGAGCCTTCTGGCCATCAAGCTTGGCAAAGCCGCAAACAACCGCTTTGTCGTCCGCATAGCCGCGGTCACCGTGCAACTCGATGAAGTCCGTGAAGATATGGCCGATGTAGTCGAGCGTATACGGGCGATTGGGGTGACGAGCAAGCTGAACGCGCTGCCAGCGCGACAGCTTCGAAAAAATCTCGTTCTGTAGCTTCTGTAGCTTTCGTTCCAGAGAAACGATCTCGGAAGAAAGTTCGATTTCCTCGCCGGAAGCGAACTCCTTCATCTCCCTGATCTTTTTCTCGAGCTCTAATATGGGCTTTTCGAAATCCAAATACCCACCCGCTGCCATCAGTTTTGCTCCTCCCGTTTCAGAAGAAACAGAAACCAGCCAGCTATGACTGCCATAAACACTACCAATATAGAGAATACGATGCGGCGGTCAAATAGAAAAAGAGTAAATACAAAGATTTGCAGGGCCAGCGCCACTCCCCAGAACATCATGACCGTCTTGATCTTACTGACTCCTCGACGTGGAAGCAGATGGAAGAGATGTCCGAAATCTCCTCTTACCACCGATCTGCCCGTCGACAAACGCCGAAGGAAGCTGATTGCCAGTTCGATGAGAGGAACTCCCAAAGTCAGGAGCGGCACAAACATTGCGGCGACCGTATAGCTCTTGATCGGGCAGTAGATTGTCGCAACCGCGAAGACCAGACCGATTGATTGTGCTCCGGAATCCCCCATAAAGATGCGCGCGTTGGGGAAGTTGTACCGCAGAAATCCCAGCAACACGGCAATAAGAATCACTGTCAGGGCGGCAACGACAGGGATTTGCAGCTTTATTGCCGTATAGAGCAGACCGACTGCGCCGATAATCGACAGTCCGGCTGCCAGACCATCCAGCCCATCGACAATATTCAGCGCATTGACAATCAGCAACACCCAGAGGACTGTCGCGGGATAGCTAAGATCGCCCAGCAGATAGGAGCCGCTGAATGGAATGTAGATCGTGTCAATCTTCAGTCCGGCGGAAAAGAGAATACTGGCGGCGGCAATCTGTATCAGAAGCTTAACCGGCGCCCGCAGGCTGACGAAATCATCAATGACTCCGCCGACGAAAACCAGAGCGTGCGCCACAAAAAAGGACGGGAGGTAATGCCCCAATTCATTCTTCAACTCGGGCAGCAGTTGCACACAGATCAGTAGTCCAAGCCAAAAGAAGATGAAGATCGGCCAACCACCGGTAAACGGAGTAGGCGAAGCATGGCGTTTACGTCCGTGCGGCCTGTCGAGAAAACCAAAGCGATGAGACAGCCGGATCAGTATGGGCATGGTGATGTAGCTCATAGCAAGCGTTCCCGCCGCTACAGCGAACAAAATCAGAGTCACCAAATTACCTCGCACTCGGAACAAACAGCATCTTTACGGCCACGAGAAGATAATTGACTGCCAACTGGAGTGTCAGCAGAGAATTGGCCAGTCTCCTGTTCGCAGTAGTGTTTGAGGAAGTACTTCCGGATCGACAGGTGGTGTTCCAGCTTCATCCGCCACGGATGAAGCCGGGTTGACGCTCCCCAGTGGTGGACGACGCTCAAATCACCGAGGTAGACCACCTGCTTCCCAGCATCATGGAATCGCTTGCAGAGATCGGTGTCCTCGACATACATAAAGAAGCGCTCGTCAAAGCCGCCAAGTTGCTCGAACAGATCGCGTCTAACCATCATAAACGTTGCCGACATCGCCTCAACCTCCTTGCGAGAAGTATCTGCCACCAGTGTGTAGTTCGAGTCGGTTTTGAGAATCGAACCGCGCGAGTGGCGTATGTTGCCGTAGTCGGGGAAACGACGAATTGACGAATGCACTCTGCCGTCCTTCTGAATCAATCGCGGCGAACAAGCGGCGCAATCATGGTTGTGCTGCATATAGGCAACCATAACCGGGAGAGCATTAGACGTGAGGCGGCAGTCGGAGTTGGCGAACAACAGATATGTTCCCGCGCTGCTTTTTGCCGCCAGATTGACTGCTTTCCCAAAACCGAGATTAGTCTCCGACTGGATTGTCTTTAGAGCAGGTTCGGCGGGATCGGCGCAAAATCGGCGCGATGGCTCGGAACCGTTGTCGACGACAATAATGTCATAACCCACACCGGCGGTGTGTCGGCGAATTGATGCAATCAGTTCAGCCGTAAGCTCGGGAGTGTTGTAGTTGACAATGATGACTGGAGACCGAGGGGTAAGTCTCGCTCATTTTTTCCCAAAGCTGAAAAGCCGTTTGACACGAAACGGAATCGACTGTATGCCGAGATAGAGTACCATAAAGACCGCCTCATAGATGATCTTCTTGGAGAACTTGGAGTGTCCCGCCTCCCGCTCGACGAAGATGATCGGAGTCTCCCGAATCTTGAATCCGTGCAACCACGCCCGGAAACTGACCTCGATCTGAAACGAGTAGCCATTTGACCGGATGTTGTCGAGATCGAGCGATTCCAGCACGTGTCGGCGAAAGCACTTGAATCCACCGGTAGCATCGCGCACCGGCAGACCCGTGACGACACGGGAGTATACATTGGCATAGTATGAGATTGCCCAGCGGGTCTTGGGCCAGTTTTCGACACCACCCCCCTTGATATAGCGCGAACCCAAACTGATGTCACACGTCTGAATGTTCTTGAGATGATCGGCAAGATACTTGGGCTGATGCGAGAAGTCGGCATCCATTTCGAAGATATAGTCGTACTTCTGTTCGATACCGAAGTGGAACCCCGCGATATACGCCCGCCCGAGACCCTGTTTGCCGGCACGATGAAGCACCTTGATGCGCGGGTTTTCGGCGGATAGTCGGTCTGCGATTTGGCCGGTGCCGTCGGGAGAGTTGTCGTCAACGATCAACACTTCGATGCGGGGGTCGATCGCAATCACCTGACGAGAGATCTTCTCGATGTTGTCTTTCTCGTTGTAGGTCGGCAGCAATACTAAGGCGCGTTCAGTCAAGCGGATGTTCCTTTCGTCTTGCGTTCGTAGAAAAGGCAGGCGGCGACACCCAGGCCGGAAAAGATGACGGTAAGAATCGTCACCAGACGACTGCCGGTGTAACGCGGCCAATCCCAATAGATTTCGACATCGTGCGAACCTTTATCAAGCGATACGGCGCGGAAAGTGTGGTCTGCTTTCAGCAGTTTCTTCTCGACACCGTCAACCTTGACCTTCCAGCCGGGGAAGTAATTCTCCGAAATGAACAACAATCCCGCCGTCGCCATTTCCACTTTGTAGCGCTGACGAGCTATCTCGTGTTCCACAATCTCGACCGATTCCTGCGCACCTGAATCAGGCAAAACGGGCTGATATTCCGGCGCTTCGGAGACCAGGAGCACGCTTCATGTAAGGGAAATTCTCATCATATAGCAGATCCAGATCAGAGGTCGTGTTGGACGCAAGTTGACAGGCGTGGTAGATCGATGCGCGGCGCATCGGACCTGGTGTCTCGTAAGCGACAACTTCATTGTCATAGACTTTCTTGAATCCCTGTCCCTCGGGGATCTGCGTGCCGCGATCAAGAATGATGTACTTGGTGCCGGTCAAGTTGAATGGCCGCAGATTGATGCCTTTGTTTGCGATCAGCCGCGAGTATGCCAGGCCGCCAACAAACTCGTCGAAGCTCTTCAATTGTGCTCCGTGATAGCCGGTCAATTCTTCAATGTCGTAAAGAGGGAAATAGTCCTTGGAAGCCAGCGTCTGCGGCCGCGTCAGATTCATAATGCGAAATGGTTCTTTCTCTGATTTCAGTTTGTCCACAATCGGCAGGCGTGGGAAGACGCGGTTGTAATCAACGGTATCGATAAATCGAAAATCAACCCGCCAGAGATCGATCAGGCTGATAAAGATCAAGGCAAAGAGCGCCACGCGACCCGCCGTGCCGGTGACATAGCCACGTATCAGGTAAGTCACCGCCCAACAAAGCAGGGCGATCAGCCAGAGACTGATCACAACGGTCGGAACATTGCCTTCCATCAGTTGGATGCTTCTTGCCTCGATCCCTGAGTAGAATATCGAAGTGTAGACCGACAGCAACGGCTTGCCGGCAGCCGTAAACAACAGCGCCAAAACGGTCAGCACCGAAGACGTGATCATTAGTGCCTTGTGGAGTTTCTGCGTGATGCGCGTCTTGGCTTCGTTGCGGAGTTTGATCAGGGCGTCGATTCCAAATGCGGCCAACATCGCAAACGAGAAACTAAACAGGAACATAATCATCGAAGGCGCCCGCATCTTGCCGACGTTTGGTATGATCGCATAGAAAATGTAGAACAGAGGCGTAGTGGCTCCGAGAGCATAGACCAGCGCAAAGGCGGCCATGCCCACAAAGAACCAGGTTTCTCGCCGTCGCCAGAGAGCTATGCCGACGATGCCGATCAGTATCGGGAAGAAGCCGGTGTATTCGGTGTTGTCCTTGAAGGCATTTCTTCCCCAATAACCACCTTTTGCTTCCGGGTCATTTACGCTTACGCCGGCGAAAAAGGGAACGAACTGCCCGACCAACTCCTCCAAATGCAGCGACCACGACGTAGCCCATTCGTAGCCGCTACGCCCTTCGGCTCCCGTCCCCGCGCGAGGTGAAAACTCCTGAATGTATTTGTAACCCGGATAGAATTGGATTGCCGAACCGAACAGCCCGATGACAACAGCAAGAACAAACATGGCGGTAGTCAGCGCCATCTTGGCTGTGCCGATCTTGTCGCGGAACATGAAAACCAATCGGTAAACGAAGAACCCACCGAGCCCCCAAAGTGTGAAATACGCCATCTGGGGATGTGGCGTAAGAATAATCAAAGCAATCGTTAGTCCGAGCAGCAGAAACCATTTGAGCCGAAATGTCGTTGTCCCGCGATTGAGAAAGTGAAAGGCCAGCGGAAAGAGTGTCGTAACGAAAATCTTGCCGTCGTGTCCCGGCGCTACCAGCGATACCAGATAGCCGGCAAACATGTACGATACACCGGCAAACGCTGACGCTACTCGAGACAGTCCAAATCCGCGCGCGCAGATATAGGCGAAAATTCCGGCCAGATAGATGTGCAGAATCAGTCCCCAGCCAAGCGCCCGCTGCAGCGGGAGAAGCATCTTGAGAATGAAAGTCGGCAGGTAGAAAATGTCGCCGTGGAAAGCGTCGACGAACGGCATGCCGCAGAAGATGTAGGGATTCCACATCGGCACGCTGCCATGTGCCTTGTAGTAATCGACCATGAACTCACGGAAAAAGACTCCCGCCTGAATCGTATCCGAACCATAGAGCATCGCGTTTGAGAAAATGAACTTGTTGAACAGAACAACGACGAAGACCAAAGTGGCGGCGGCATAATACCAGAAGAACCGGGGGTGCTCCTCGATCTGTTTGACAAAGTCAAACGCCTTCGACGAGGTGCCTTGTGTCTGCGCTTTGCGTTTTACCATTTTATATCCGATCCTAAAATCATATCATCACCGAAACGTCCACTGAAGGCGACATGTCACCCTCCATGGTAAGCTTCTCGCCTATTTCACTCTCCAAGCCAGCGCCGTGCAAATCAATTCCCCCAGCATCGACCAAACTCTGGCCCCGATGACGGCGATACCGGCGCGATCACCTCCAACGATTGGCGTCAGCAGCAACATCAAAATTGCCTCACGCGCACCGATTCCCGCCGGCAGGATTATCGCCCAGTAGCCGACCAGATACGCCAGTGTCCAGGCGCCAATTATCTCCACCAGATTGAACTCAACTCCCGGAAGAATCGACTTCAGAAACAAGTAGAAACTGACGCCATACAGATTCCAAGTCACAAAATAAAACGCCAGCACCTGCATTCCCACCTTTTTTTTCAGATGGAACTCCACTTCCGGTTGTCTCAACAGGCGCGTAGCGAAATTGATCATTTTCCTGAACAGATTTGGCAGAAAATAGATCACCAGGAACACGACACAGATCGCGCCACCCACCCAGGCGAAGCCGGAATACGGGTGATATTTCTCGGCTGTTTCCAGCAGAAAGAGGTAAACGACTACAATCAACAAACCCGGAGGCGTCCCGAAAATCTGGCTGAGGATGAAACGAAACCGTCGCCTCTTCCTTGGTGATGCCTTCTTTGCGCGGCAAGATAAATCATCCCGAACAATTGCCAGATGCGTCCCGGCAAATAGCGGCCGAGTTGCGACAGATAGGCAATCTTGGAAGGCCTTGTTGATAGCTCACCTTCTTGTCGAAGAAAGTGATGATCGTCGACCAGATCGCCGATTGGGCATAGAGCACGACCTGCATCAGCAACAACGATGCGACCAACAGCGGATAGTTGATTTCCCAGGCTGAAGGGTTGAACTTCTTGAAACTGTCGACAAAACTCGGCGCGAAGAAGTAACAGATGGCCGCCAGAAGCAGCAGTTGCAGAAAACGATTGAGAAATTGCCTTTTGGTCATAACAATAACGAACAGCTACAATACGGTCAAAGCGATTGAATGTCAAGCAGATCGGTGAGACGGCGCCACGGCACGACTGCTGCTTGCGGAGTCTCCAATGCCATTTTGGCGCCCATTTATTCAGGACAATGACTATCAGGAAAACATAGGTTTTGGCCGATTATATACTATGGGGAGATTTCCGTCGGCCGAGCGTGGGACCTAAAGGAACTGTTGACAAACCTTCTCCGGAGTCATTCTGAGGAGCCCGGCGGTTACCGGACGACGAAGAATCTCTGATTCGTTGCGGGGCAAGTGCGTTAGGTTCATAGCCGTGCTCAGAATGACAGACTACCGGGCTTTTTCAACACTCCCTATGGGAAAGAAAAGCGGGGCCGACGAGGCTCGAACTCGCGACCTCCTACGTGACAGGCAGGCGTTCTAACCAAACTGAACTACGGCCCCGACTAAATGCGGGAAATCTATATATATAACCCATCAAGGGTGTTGCTTCGTCTTTGTGTCGTCGAGACCCTCGGGGTCTCGAACCGTTCCTTCTCCTCAGTCTCCTGCTTCGATCGCCCGGCGATAAAATGGGCGATACTGGATTCGAACCAGTGACACCCTGCGTGTAAGGCAGGTGCTCTAACCAACTGAGCTAACCGCCCTCGACTTTGCTCTCCCCGTCCTTGTCCCTAATCATTATTCCCACCGGAATCAGAACGCAGTAGCCCAGAACCAGCAGGATCGGCGCTAACGTGATCGAACCGGAAGCGAGAGCAATAAAGCCGAGTACAATCGCGCCAATGCCTGATCCGAGAACGATCCAGTTTCTTTTGCCGAAAACCGATTGATCGATTTTGCGGCCGGTCTTGATTTTCTTTATCTGCGCCATACTATCACTCCAAGAATTATTCAACTTATACTATTACGGGCCCGCGTCAAGCGAAAAAGTTGTCATCTGCTCATCTAAAGTACAGGAGTTGTAGGGAAACGGGAGGGAGCCGATCCCGACAAACGTGCAACGATACTTGCCTTCCAGCGTCAAATCGCTAAATTAGTTGCCAGCTTACGCTTGGGATCGATTCGGCGAGACAGTTCACTGGGGGCTGTGGCGCAGGACGACATTTCCGGGCATCACCGAGCCACAGCAACCAAGATAACTGCGGATAGACATACCATGTGGGACAGCCGCCGAGAAACCAGAATCTTCGTTAGAGTACTGCTGGTGTCCTTGATTGTGGTCGCCGTGGTAACGATTCTCTACCTGCTGTTCGGTGAACAGATCATTACCGAACTCTACTCGGGACAGCGTGCAAGCTTCCTCGGTTTCCAACTCCATCACGCCGAGAAAAGCCTTCCCGACTCTCCTGCGGGAAACAAACAGCCGCTTGCTGATCTATGTCGTAATAGGCATTCCGGCGACAATCATTACCTTCTTCCTTCTCTACAAGCTGTTTCAGCTGCTTATGCGCAAAATTGGCCATGAGGAAACGTCTTCCGTCCCGAACGTCTATCCGAAGACTGCCCTGGGTTGGTGGGTTGCCGGCCTTGTATACTGTCTGATCACGATCGCCTATTTCTACCCCTGTCTCGCGACAATCGACACGTCCCTTATTGGAGGAGCCGAGGACAACATGCAGACCTATTGGGGGCTGTCGTGGGGATACGATCGGGTGCTGCATGGCACGGAAAGCTTTACCTTTGTCTCTGATTTGTTCTACCCGGAAGGGAGTTCGTTCTACTATCACTCGTGGTCATTCTACAATCAAGTTGCCTCGGGCTTTCTCCGCCAGTTCTGCAATCAGGTGGCGTGCTACAACCTGTTGATCTTGCTAACCTTTCCCTTGGCAGGAATCGGCGCGTTTCTATTATTTCGGTATCTTATCGGCAATCCCTATTTAGCATTGCTCGGAGGGTTTCTCTTTGCCTTTAATCCATCTCATTTTGCGCATGCACAGCATCACTTGAATATCGCCTCGATTCAATTCGTCCCTTTTTTCGTGCTATTCTTCATCAAGGCCGTGCGACAAGAGGGAAAAGCGAATCTGGCGCTAGCCGCTCTGTTTTTTCTGCTCAATACTCTCTGCGACTGGAACTATATGATCATGGCGTTCTGGTTCATGGTCTTTAGCTATATGTATCTGGCAATCAGACGCGGAAGATTCTGGCTTCCTGACATAGTACTCAAAGGCGGTGTCATTCTTGGAACCACTATCGTGATTCTTTCGCCCTGGCTAATTCCGATGGTTGTTCTGGGAATAAGCGACCCCGGTACGGCAACCCTCGGACACAACTCGTTCGTTGGAGATCTGGCAGGTTTGGTTGTGCCTCCCGTCGCTCACCTGGCGGGTGGGTTTGATCTTGTCAAGTTCGTCAATACGACGTACACTGGTAATCTCTGGGAAGCCACTGTCTACTTAGGTATTATAGCTATTGTTATCTTCGTCATAGCCTGCCGCCAAATTCTGACGCGAGCGGCGAAGTACATTGTGGGTGCGTTGGCTTTCGCGCTGATGACACTGGGTGCACAGCCTCACTTATTTGGCAAAGCGTTGCCGATCCCTCTTCCCGATCGCATTGTAATGGTGTCTGCCCTTTCTCGGCAACGCTCGCGCACCATCTCGATTCATCGTGTATGCCTATCTTTTCTGGAGCATAGTGACCGTTCTCTCGCTGGACTGGATTCTGCGGGCATCGAAAACAAAGCGAAAGACTATCATGCTGGCAGTATCTATTGTCGCGCTCCTGCTGCTTGACTATTCTTTCATCCACGACACGACCACCACAGTGTCAGCACCAGCGTGCTACGAGATGATGGAACACGGCGGCGAACGTTATGGTGTTCTCGATCTGCCGTCCGGGTATGCTGAAGTCGACCGCTATATGATGTATCAATCGTTTCACAAACTCCCGATTGTGCAGGGCTGGGCGTCGCGCAAGATCGGGAAATCCCTAATCGATCGACTTGATTTCGCTGACCTGAATAGGCAAAGAGAACAACTGCTTGAAGCCAAGGTCAAGTATGTCGTGATTCACAAGGAATTTCTGCCGCGCAAGTGAGTCGACCCAGAGGTCTACGCAGAGCGTATAGAAATATCTATGATGACGACAGCTCAACTGTCTTCGAGGTCTATTAAGTGAGAAGCGCCGACCGTTTCATGCGCAATCGGGCAACGAAAACTTCGTTCTCAGCTGGCCACCCGGAGACGGACTCTTGCCGTCGGTATTGCTTTCGGGATCTTTCTCGTCCTATTCTCTTTCACATTGGTGAATCGCACAATCTTGATCGACGAGGCCTGGATTGGACAGCAGGTTTACTCTCTAATTTCGCGGGGCGTTATCATTTCCGACCTGTTCCGCGATCTCCCTCCTCTTGACGAGAAAATCGTCGTCTACCACAAGCTTCTTGTCTGGGCCGGTGCTCTGAGTTCACACGTCGCCGGCTGGGGACTATACCAGCTTCGCACCGTGTCCGCGGTGGCTGGAGCATTCACCCTGGTACATTCTGAAAACATGGCGGGAAGGGGTGCGCGGATGGTCATCTCGCTGGTTTGTTCGAGGGTGCCGAAAGATCATTTTGGCATTGTGCAAAGCTGCCCGCGGCAGAATCAGGAGCTTCTCGATTTCGGGGGTGAGCCCATGCTCGATAAAGGTGAGAAACGCGGTCTCGTCTTTTCCGTACAGCTTATCGCCGACGATGGGGAAACCCGCGGAAAGAAGATGGGCGCGAATCTGATGCAACCTCCCGGTTTCGGGAAGACACCGCACCAGCGAAATATCGCCGGCGGCGAGCACTTTCCCGAATCTTGTCTTTGCCCTTTCCGTACCGCCTATCCAGGCCTTGCGCTTCTTTCTCACCGCAGAGGCGGCATCCGGTCCCAGGGGCAGGTCCACGATCATCTCATGGTCGGGGAAATTCCCGTGCACAAGGGCAAGATACTCCTTAGATCCGTGCGAAATCGAATCTGACAGACTCTCCACGCTCCGAGCATCAAAGGCGAGGAGAATGACCCCCGAAGTTTCGCGATCGAGACGATGCACCGGATAGAGTCTGCGCCCGTAACGGTCTTCAAGCAAAGAAACGAGCGTGTTGTTGAAATACCTCCCCGCGGGGTGTACCGGCAAATTTCCGGTCTTATCGACCGCAACAAACCATTCATCCTCATAGAGCAGTTCAATGCCCTCATCGACCGATGGTTCCACGATCCCGCTTTCGTCGTACGCGAGAATATCGCCGCCTTTCAGATCCGCCGCGGGATTACGGACAACCTTACCATTGAGGGACACTTTCCCCCTCAGAATCTCTTCTTTCCATTGTTCCCGGGTGAAGTACGTGAATCGTCGGGCGCAATAGCCGTCAAGATTCACGGTCCCTTGAAGAGGGGAGACCGTTGTTTCTATGATTCTCGTTCTCATCATGAATCCCTAAGGGGATAAGGACGACGGGCACAACCCTTCCGGGAAGGTGCAACAGGGAAATCACGGGCCATCGAGCTGGAAACCCCGGGACAGCCAGGAATTACCGACAAAGGAAACGGAGGGGTTGCCATCCGCAAAGTCTGCTGGAATCAGACTGACGGCCTTACTCTTTTTCAACAAGTTTCAGAAGCTCTATTGCCTTTTCATTCTCCGGATAGAGTGCCAGGACAAACTGGAGCCTGTTCGTTATATGATCCTTGCTCATGCTGTTCGGATTCGATTTCCACAGGGCATGATCGATCCGAGCCAGATTGACATTCATCTCTTCGTGAACGGGATCACACTTTATGCCCCCCTGCCAGGCGTCCCGCGCCATTTCGATATTACCGAGTGCCTCATAGAGCGACCCGATATTGTTCCAGGCTTTTGTATTGGCCGGCTCCAATTTAAGCAGTCGCTGCAGCAGCTTTATCGCCCCACGGTAATCCCCCATCTGGATATAGAGATTGCCCAGATTGAAGATGGCATCCCGGTGAGAGGGATCGCACGCCAGGACTTTCAGATAGTGACTCACCGCTTCGTCGAACATATCGTATCGATCGTAAAATACGGCAAGGCAGAAGTGGGCATCTACATTGTTCGGCTCGCAGCCTATGGCCATTTGATATTTCTGGAGAGCTCCATAGTAATCACCCTCAAGATCCCTGATATTGGCAATATTGATTATTGCTTCCACGTTTTCCGGTTCCAATTCGAGGGCTTTCTGATACATATAGCGTGCACTGGCCAGGCAGGCCATTCGTTCATAGGTATATCCCATGTTGTTATAATTTTCGGTATTGCCGGGCTCCAGCTCTCTTACCCTGCTAAAGCATTTGAGCGCCTCCTCGTAACTTTCCTGCTCCAGGTAAAGAAACCCCAGGTTAACATACGGATCGGCGTGGAATTCGTCATTGGCGGTACGCGCGAGATAAGACTCGATCGCCTTTTGACGCTCCTCCTCGAGTTTGTCATCGTGCTGGCTGCCTTTATAAAACAGCCGGCGGGCCGATTGTCTCTTTTCATTTTCCATACACCAACCCCCGCAAAATTACGTTCACCTTAGCTCTGCCTGGTTAAACCGGGTCATGACATAATCCCTTATCTCCTGCCAGATAGGCACGGGATCCACCGTATAGGATGTGATCAATTGTGAATTATTCTTCAGCGCTTCAGCGGCAAGCACCCCGGCCATCTTATAGCGGTATTCCACGGTGGATGACTTTGATCGCGTTCAGCAGCTCTTCGGGGAAATCGATCTTGATTCTGCAGCCGTGAATTTCAAGCTCATCCGGGGAGTCCGCCTCTGGCATTCACCGGTTCCTCGGGTATCCCGTTTGGGGAAGGGGAGACGTTACTTCTTGCGCCCCGTTGACGGTTTCGTTTACCTTTGCATCTTCCTTCCCTGCCGAGAGGCCGTCCTGCTCCCCCAGAGATTGTTCTTCTCCCATCTCCTGATCGGGCTCTGCCGGCTCTGCACTCTGCTCCCTTACGGGCACGCTCTCCGGTTGTCTGAAAGGCAATACGCTTGCCGTCTTATTGCCGAACTCCGCAACCTCTTGTCTTCCCTCGTCCCTTTGATGAGTGATCTTCCTGGAGAGAAGCGATCGTTTCCTGCGCCTCTTTGACGGGCTCGCCTGACGTTGCATCTTCCCGATCCGCCGGGAGAGCTCCCTGCGCAGCCCAGAGCCGTTTCTTCCCCTGCCCCTTCAGCGGGCTGGACCTGCTCTGCGCCTGCCTCTCTGGCCGTCTCGCTTTCCTGTTTCGTGAAAGACGATACGTCTTCTACCGTATGGTCAGACTCTTCAATCCTTCCCCGCCGACTTCAGCCGACAGGTGTCTCTTCCGGGAAGGAAGATAGTTCTTCCCGTGCCTCCGTGCAGGGCTCACTCATCTTTGCGTCTTCGTGATCTGCCGGAGCACCTTCCGCCAAGCTCAGGGTTATTCCTTCATCCGTCTCGTCATCAGGTTGGACCTGCTGCGAAACTTTCCTCTTCCATCTGTACGCTATCCTGTTGCTACGAAAGATGCGGATCCTGCCGCCTCGCTGACAGACTCGCCGATCCGTTCCGTCACCCGTCCCTTCCGACGGGGCCTCCTGGGAAAGAGCAGAGACTTCTTCAGCTGTTCTTTTGTCATACCCTTCACTCACTTTGTCAATATTCTCCGCAGCCTTATGGGTCTTTGGCTCCTTGGCGGCGCTCGACGCAGCTTTCGCCGGAATTTGAGCCGGGAGTCTCCGCTGAACATTGGGTCTCGTCATTTTGTTGAAGCGTGAGCCGATCTGGTCCACAACTTCTCCCTTTATTGAGGAAAGGCCATTCGTCTCCCCTGCCTTGAGGCAGAGTTTGCACAACTTATTGATCAGCCGGGGGACACCTCCGTCGGAATTCTCCCATATCTTGGTAAAGGCATCGTCAGCAAAGATTTGCCTCGTTGCACCGGTCAGCTTCAGTCTGGTTTCGACATATTTCTTGACAACACTTACCGACTCGAATCTGGTTATCTTGCAGTAAGTCCCAACCCGTTGAAAGAGGTTGGCCCGGCTGGGATGTTCAAGTCTCTTCGCAAATTCAATCTGTCCCGCAAGCACCATGGTAAAGAGGTTTCTCCCGTCACCCTGCATGTTGGTCAGGAGGCGAAGATTCTCCAGATTTTCCGGGCTGATGGCATTGCATTCATCGATAAAGATCAGTATCTTCTTGCCTTCCTCAAGGGTGGAAAAAAGAAGCTTGTTGAATGCTTCCAGCAGGTTAACTTTTCTTTTTTCTTCACACTGTTTTCCCTGAAGCTGGCCGATAATCTCCTGGAGGACCTGGATGAACGTAATGCCGGGATTAGTGATAAGGGCAATCTTGTATTTCTCCTGTTCCAGCAAATCGATGACCAACCGAATCGTCAGCGTTTTTCCTAAACCCACGTCGCCAACGATTACCGATATGCACTCATCACCCTCCTCGATGGCGAAGAGCGTTTCAGCTACAGCACTCTCCATTGAAGCGTGACAATCGACATACATGGAAGGATCGGGGACATTATCGAATGGCGCCCTGTTGAGACCCCAATATTCATAATATTTCGTTTCCGTCAAAGTTTCTGCCGTAGTCTCTATCATAGCTTTCTGCCCCTTTCGTAAGTATATGTTATCATTTAACTTAGAGTGTTTCAGCTCGTAACGTCTCCTGCTGCGAACCATGGGAATTCAGGTTTTCCGCAAGATACGCAAGAATATCTTCGAGCATATAGCGCCTCCCTTTGCCGACCTTGTAGCTCTTCAATTTCCCATCCCTTACGATCGTTTTGAGAAACCCGCTGCTGATTCTCAGCATCTGCGTCACCTCTTCCGTCATGAGCAGGCGGACAGGTGCCAGCGGTTCACATTCGAATTTGATGGTAATCGGTTGATCTCGGTAATTGAGCTCCGCCTGTCCGCCGGCAAGCTCCCCATTGAAAACCGACTGCAAACCCGAACTCGATCTGATGGTTTTGATTTGTTCCTGGGTGAGCGTCAAGGAAACGGTCTCCCCGGGAACCGTTCTTTTATCGGCATCGGGAGTGATATTCTGAGTAATTTTGTTGTGAGGCATAATGTCGTTGTCGGCGCAGGGAGCGATGAATTGCCGTGCTCCTCCCCGTTCCCTTTCCTGACTTTCGGACGCTGCGCCGTTTATGATGTCATTCTTGGCAAAAGAAGAAACAAATTGGTGTGTTAATCCCTCATCTCCTCCCGGGCTCCCGGAAACCGCTTTGCTCATGATGTCATGCTCGACAAAGGAAGAGATGAATTGCCGTGTTAACTCCTCATCTCTTCCCTGTCGATGAGAAACTGCCTTGTTTATGATGTCATTGTTGGTGAAAGAGGAAGTAAATTGCTGAGGTATCACCTGTACCCTTTCTTGACTCATGACCCCTTGCTCTCCCTGGGAGCGGACGGGGTTGATGATCTTCTTCCTCAGCTTGACAAGGCAAATCTTCTCCATACTTCCTCCTCTGTTATATCGTTGTCACACTCGCCTGTTCATGTAGAAATAGCGGCTTATCCCATGCTGCGCGAGCCGGTACCGTCAATACGGTTTTGTCAGACCCTTTAGATTATCTCAGCTCCCTGCAACCGGCTCTGAGCGCCAATCCAGCCACGCAAGCACCGGAGTGCGATATAAACACGTAATTATCCCTGAACACCTCAGTTCATGAATTCGGTTATGCATTGACGCGACCACTCAATCAGCATTCACCTGTACCGGTCTGATCTGGTTGCATAAAACGCTCAGATCGCCCCGTATGAAACTTCCATTCGATCCGTTCCGATATCGGCAAATTCGCTGATAAACGGCTGATTGCGGTGAATGTCCCCTCTATTTACAACCTATATCGTCAAAACCCGGTCAAAAGTTTAATAATTTTTTACGCAACTGCCGGATACTGATCCTCCGGGGTAGTTGAAAAGTTCAAACAGGCGTCGATGCGTTCCAGCCATTCCACCCGAGAGGGCGTGCTCTATTGCCATTTCTGACGCCACCTTTCCTCTTGCCGCGGGGAGGTCAGGTCGCTGACGGATTGAAAAAGAGGGGGAACGGGACTCAGGTCAACGGCTTTGCGCCCCATACTGTTGTAGTGGTTTGCCCTTTTCACGAACTCTGTGCTATCATGGTTGAAAACAAGCGGTATCGGCAACCATGGTAAATTCTCTTGCCTCCAAGATAAAGACGGGTTATGGTTCCGTCAAGAAGAAATGGACTAATCTATGTGAATTAATTCACATTTCCTGTGTGATATCGATCACGGAAGGAGGGTTCCCTTGCTTACACCGATGTATGTCCTGAAAAAGATTCCCTTATTTGCATCGCTTTCGGAGGCGGACCTGCAGAACCTGACGAGTCTGCTGAGGCGGAAACAGCTCGGGAAAGGGGAACTCCTCTTCCAGCAGGGCGATGAAGGAACGGC
The DNA here is from genome assembly GCA_963817385.1 of uncultured delta proteobacterium. Taxonomy (GTDB): domain Bacteria; phylum Desulfobacterota; class Syntrophia; order Syntrophales; family UBA5619; genus JAKAFS01. Next base: position 53,861 of record CAWFOM010000028.1, on the reverse strand, counting down.
ACTGTACATCATCGCGCAGGGGCGGATAAAAATTTCGCTATCAAGACGGATGGATAACGTGACGCTGGCGATTCTCGGTCAAGGTGAATTTCTGGGGGAAATGGCCCTGCTGGACGATCTGCCCCGTTCAGCCGATGCAATAGCGCTGGAGGATTCGCTACTCTACGTTCTCAACCGCAAGGATTTTCTTTCCTTCTTAAGCAACAACGGACACACCGTCTACGCCATACTCACCTCCCTCTCCCTGAGGTTGCGCAAGACGGACGATCAACTTGGCAGAAATGTGCTTCCTGAATTTATCCGCCCGGCTGGCACAGAAGACTCGTCGAACTGGCCGAACAGCAGGCACCCTTCGAGAACAATCCCAATGAATACAACCTCAAATATCCCAACAGGAGTTCGGAAACATCCTCGGCGTTTCCCGAGAAAGCATCAACAAGGAATTGAAGATTCTCCGGAATAAAGGCGTCGTATCGACATTGCGCAACTCCATCCGCATTCTCGATCTCGAGTCCCTGAAGAAGCGTATGCCATGACTGAGCGGGCGCCTCGGCCTTTGAACCGCCCCACCCAAAAAATAATTGCATTTCCGTATACTGGACGCTAGTATGGGCTCGCCTTGGGTTAATGCCGGAGCCTGCCGGCGCCTCTTTCGTATTCGCGGGTGCAGTGAGGAATGGAAACTCTCCACAGAACGCTCGGGAGATGCTCCGATCCGCAAGGAAGAGACCTTCCGGAATTGGCCCGCTTACCCTGCGATGTGGATTCAAAAGGGGGAACCGCATGGGTGATCTGCAGAAGCTCTTCAATCCGAAGACGATCGCCGTCATCGGCGCGACCGAGCAGGAGGGGACCTTCGGACGGACCATCCTGGAAAACGCGCTGGCCTCCGGCGACCGTACGGTCTATCCCGTCAATCCGAACCGGGAAACAGTCCTGGGACACCCCTGCTGGACCGGAATCGACACGGTACCCGGACCGGTCGATCTGGCCATCATCGCGACCCCCGCCGCCACCGTCCCGGCGATCGTCGACGCCTGCGGCCGGGCCGGCGTAGAAGGGATCATCATCATCTCCGCCGGTTTCCGGGAAACGGGCGAGGAGGGGAAGACGCCTGGAGGAGGAGATCCTCCGGATCAACAAGGCCTACGGCATGCGGATCGTCGGCCCCAACTGCCTGGGGATCATGCGGCCCTCCGTCGGCCTCAACGCCACCTTCCTCCGGGAGAACCCGGAAGCGGGAAACATCGCCTTCATCTCCGACATGGGGAGCTTCGGCCGGACCCTGTTCGACTGGGGAATCAGCGCCCACATCGGTTTCAGCATGGTCGTCTCCCTGGGTTCGGCCATCGACGTCGATTTCGGAGACGTCATCGACTTCCTCGGCGACGACCCCCACACGAAGAGCATCATCCTCTACATGGAGGAGGTCGTCGGCAACGTGAAGCGTTTCGTCAGCGCCGTCCGCGGCTTCGCCCGCAACAAGCCCGTCATCCTGCTCAAACCCCCGGTCCATGGAGGATGGCGACCGCGCCGGCCTGACCCACACGGGCATGATGGCCGGCCCGGAAAAGGTCTACGACGCCCTCTTCCGCCGCCTGGGCGTCGTCCGGGTCCGCGAGGCGCAGGACCTCTTCAACGCCGCCAGCGTCCTGTACGCCCGCAACCGCCCCAGGGGACCGCGTCTGGCCATCATGACAAACGCCGACGGCATCGGGATCATGGCCACCAAACACCTGCTGCGCTCCGGGGGCAAGCTGGCGAACCTCTCCGACCGAGACCATCCGGGCGCTGGACGCCCTCATCCCTCCCTACTGGAACCGGGGAAATCCCATCCATCTGCTCCGCGACGCCGATACTCCGCCGGTACGCGGAGGCGGCGGACATCTGCCTGAAGGATCCCGGGGTGGACGGGCTTCTGGTCATCTACACCCCCCAGGACTTCGCCCGCTCCGAGGAACTGGCGGCAGGCCCTCATCGACGCGGCGGCAGAAGACGGACAAGCCCCTGCTGACGGCCTGGATGGGGGGACGGGAGGTCCAGAAGGGGCGCGAAACTGATGGTCGAGAAGGGCATCCCCGCCTACGAGACGGCGGAGGCCGCCGTCCGCACCTACATCTACATGACCCAGTACGAGCGGAACCTCCAGCTCCTCCACGAGACGCCGGCGGAACTCCCCCTGGACGAGGCGCCGCCGAAGAACCATCTCAAGGCCCTGATCCGGCGCTCCTGCCGGGAGTCCTGCTTCATCCTCACGGAGGAGGACTCCTGGAAGTTCCTCCGGAACTACGGAATCCCCGTCATCCCTTCCCGGATGGCCTTCACCCTGGAGGACGCCCTCTCCCACGCCGGCTAGATCGGCTATCCCGTGGTCCTCAAGGTCGCCTCTCCCGACATCATCTTCCGCCAGGACGTGGGAGGCGTCATCACGGGGATCGATTCCGACGAGGCGCTCAAGACCGCCTACCAGCGCATCCTCGACGGGGTCCGCCAGTTCGCCCCGCAGGCGACGGTCCGGGGCGTCACCGTCCAGAAGATGGTCGAGCACATCGACTACGAACTGATCCTGGGGGCGAAGAAGGACCGCCACTTCGGCGCCGTCATCCTCTTCGGCATGGGGGGGATCGGCGTGGAGCTGTTCCGGGATTTCTCCGTCGGCCTGCCGCCCCTGAACCAGACCCTGGCCCGGCGGCTCATGGAGGAGACGAACGTCTACCGCATGCTCCAGGGCTATCGGGGAAAGCCCGCCGCCGATCTGCGCCAGATCGAACAGATCCTGGTGGGTTTCTCCAACATGATCATCGATTTTCCCGAGATCCGGGAGATGGACATCAACCCCATCGCCGTCAGCCAGGGAAAGGCCATCGCGCTGGACGCCCGGATCATCCTGGATCAGGACGTGCTTCACCGGAAAGGCCTCCGCCTATCCCCACCTGGTCATCACCCCCTATCCGACGCGGTACGTGACGCCCTGGCGCCTGTCCGACGGGACCGAGGTGATCCTCCGGCCGATCCGCCCCGAGGACGAGCCCCTGGAGCACGAGATGCTCACCACCGTCTCGGAGGCGACCATCCGCTCCCGGTTCTACCAGAGCCTCAAGCAGATCAGCCACGCCATGCATGTGCGCTCCTGCCACATCGACTATGACCGGGATATGGCGATCGTGGCCGAGATCCGGCAGGATCAGAAAAAACGCCTCATCGGCATCGGAAGCCTCGACCATCGACGCCAACGGCGGCGGCGCCGGGGGAATTTGCCGTCATCGTTCACGACGAGTTCCAGGGACGGGGACTGGCCTCCAAGCTCCTGGATGTCCTCATCGGGATCGCCGCGGAGCGGGGCCTGCAAGGAATTCTACGGATTTCTGGAACCGACGAACGGCCGGATGACCGCGCTGTGCGAGAAGCTGGGCATGACCCGCAGCGCGTCTCCGACGATCTCGTGCGGGTCAGTCTCTCCCTGGTCGGGTAGGCAGGGCCAACCGGCGCGTTCACGCTCCGGATCTGAGCAAGAAGGGCGTTCGGCCGCTGCCGAACGCCCTGTCCCATCTGGCGGAGAGAGGGGGATTCGAACCCCCGTGAGGGCTTTTGGCCCCCAAATCGATTTCGAGTCGATCCCGTTACGACCACTTCGGTATCTCTCCGGATTGTCCTTTCATATCCGGCGGATCGTTCTTCCCACCGCCCGCCTGCAAGCAACCGTGATCCGACCCGGCCGGCGGCTGTTCTTCCGCCCCCGTGGAAAGAGGCGACGCCCTTGCAGGTCCTACGGGGGCGATGTTAGCCTCTTTTCACGAAAAAATCCACTCAAAATTTCGCGCGCATGCCTCCCGGAGGACCCCCTCCGTGACCGCGACGGCGTGGTTCGAACCGCCGGTCATCGAAGAGGCGATAGAGGCTGACCACGGCGCCGTTCTTGGGATCGGCGGCGCCGAAGACGAGCCGTTCGATCCGGGCGTGGAGGATCGCGCCTGCGCACATGAGGCAGGGTTCGAGCGTCACATAGAGCGTCGTCCCCGGTGAGGCGGTAATTTCCGACGGCGGCGGCCGCCCGGCGGATGGCCAGAAGCTCCGCATGGGCCGAGGGGTCGTGCAGCGCGATGGGGCTGTTGTGGGCCCGCGGCGAGCCGTTCCCCGTCCCGGACGATCACCGCCCCGACCGGCACCTCCCCGGCCGCCGCGGCCGTGCGGCCTCCTCCAGGGCAGCCGCATCCATTTCTCATCCGGCTCCATCGGTTGTTTCCTTCCCGCAATCCGTCCGCCATATTCCATCTTTGACTTTTCTCGTCGAATTCCGCCATCATCCGCCCGTCGAATAAGAGAGGCTTTCCGATCCCATGACGGCGAAGAAGTTTCTCATCCCCTTTGTGCTGGCGTCGCTTGCGGGCCATGCGCTGGTCCTCGCCCTGACGACCCGCGTCGATTGGGCCGGGCAGCCCGCCGGATGAGCCAGCGGAGAAGGTGATGAACGTCGAACTAAAGCGCCCCCGGAACGGGCGAGCCCCACGGCCGCATCGTCCCGCCGCGACCGCGCGGAGCCGGCCAAGCCGGTGCGGCTGGCAACCGGCGGTGACCGCGAGGATTCGGTCGCCCTGCAGAGCGAACGGCGGCCCCTACGAATCCTATCTCCTCCAGATCCGCCGGAAGATCGAACGGCTCTGGTCCTACCCGCCGCAGGCCCTCGCCGAGAAGCGAGGAGGGAAACGCCGTGATCCGCTTCACGATCGACGCCGACGGCAGCCTGTCCGGTTACTACGTCATGTCCACCTCCGGCTCGAAGCCCTGGACGAGGGGGCGCTCGCCGTTGTCCGGGCCGCCGCCCCGTACGCACCGCTGCCGGAGGCCTTCAACCTCTCCCGCCTCCACGTCACCGCGACCTTCAGCTACCGGATGGGGGAATAGACAGGTCAGATCTCCGAGATGATCCCGGCCATGCTCCGGTTCACCTCGAGCAGACGGTCGCGGAGCTCGGTCTGCTCCACCCAGGCCTTCGCCTCCACCGGTCCCGGCGCTCCTTGAGCTGGGCGAGTCTCGTCTCCATGTCGGCGATGAGGAAACCCCAGTCGATCCGCGGCGCCGCCTTCTCGGGATACGCCACGCGCGCAAGTTCGCGGCCCGGCGCCAGCGTGACCTCTTCGAGATAGTCGGGAATCGAGACCTCGATACCGAAGCGGCTCCGGATGAGTCCGGCCAGCTCCTGCTGGGCGGTGTACTCGCCGTGGATCAGGAAGAGCCGCATCCCTTCTGTCTTGAAGTGGCCGAGCCAGTCGAGAAGCTGGCTCTGCCCCGCGTGGGCGGAGAAGCCGTTGATCGTGAAGATCTTCGCCCGGACGGCAACCTCCTCGTTGAAGATGCGGACCTTCTTTGCGCCGTCGACGATCTTCCGGCCCGTCGTCCCCTGCGCCTGAAAGCCGACGAAGACGACGCTCGCCCCCTCGCGCCAGAGGTTGTGGCGGAGGTGGTGCTTGATCCGGCCCGGCATCGGCCATGCCGCTCGCGGAGATGACGACCGCCGGTCCGCTGGACGTTGTTGATCTCCATCGACTCCTGCGTCGAGAGGGTGTAGCGGAGCTGGGGAAGCGTCAGGGGATCCTCGCCGTTCGGCGAGGAGGCGCTTCGTCTCCGCATCCATATAATCCCGGTATTTCCGGAAGATCTCCGTCGCCTGGATGGCGAGCGGGCTGTCCACGAAGACGGGCATGTCCGCGGGCAGGCGGCCGTCCTTCGCCAAGCAGGTGGAGGGAATAGATCATCTCCTGGGTCCGCTCCACGGCGAAGGCGGGGATGATCACCTTTTCGCCCCGGGCGTAGCTGTAGGCGATCGCCTCGGCGAGTTCGTTCAGGCTGTCCTGTCTCGTCCTTGTGGTTCCGGTTCCCGTAGGTCGACTCCATGAAGAGGAAATCGGCCTCGTCGATCACCGTCGGATCCTGCATCAGGAGCTGCGCCGGCCGGCCGATGTCGCCGGAGAAGACGACCCGGCTCGTCTTGCCCGTCCTCCGTGACGGCGAGCTCCACCATCGCCGCGCCGAGGATGTGGCCCGCGTCCCGGAAGGTCACGGTGAGCCCGGGGAACGGCGAGAAGGTCTCGCCGTAGGTCACGGTCGAAAAGAGGGGAAAGGTGGCCATCGCGTCCTTCTGCGTATAGAGGGGGATGACGTCGTCCGCATCCCCGTGGCGGAGCCGCTTGCGGCTCTTCCACTGCGCCTCCATCTCCTGGATGTGGGCGCTGTCGAGGAGCATGATCCGGAGGAGATCCTCGGTCGGCGGGGTCATGTAGACCTTGCCGTGGAACCCCTTCTGGACGAGACGGGGGAGGAGCCCGGAATGGTCCATGTGGGCGTGCGTCATCAGCATGAATTCGATCCCGTGGGGATCGTAGATCTCGACGTCCCAGTTGCGCTTGTCGATCTCCGCGTTGCCCTGATGCATCCCGCAGTCGATCGCAAACCGATGGCCGGCCGGCCTCCAGGATGTAACAGGAGCCGGTCACCGTCCTTGCCGCACCCATAAATCTTACTTTCATAGTCGCCTCATAATGGAATAGCTGCACTGCGTTCATATCGCAACAATCCGGGAATTGCAACGGCTGATTGACAGCTCCTGCTCAAAAGTCCACATTCACCGCAAAGCTGAAGATGCACTACCGAACACCTCGAATTGCAACGGCCACTTGCGCAGGCGTTCGAGCGACACTTCGGCCTTGACAGGCTCCTCCCTTCCGGGTAGATTCTTCGGCACCTGATCCGGGAAGAGGAGACTGCCATGCATCCCGATACACGCCGTCGCTCCAGGAAACCGACACCACAGACTGGAAAGAGATCCCCGTCGAATACGGCCGGGAGATCCGGCTTGTCCGCGTCCCTCCGAACTGCGACATCCTGCGATGAAGGAGATCCCGATCCTTTCCGATCCCGCGGGCCGCCTTCGAGGAGGCCCTCTCGCATCCGATCGGTTGCCCGCCGCTTGCGGAGATCATCCGGACCAAGGGGAAACCGGCGGCGGAACTCACCGCCGCGGTGACCGTCTCCGACATCACCCGACCCGTCCCCTACCGCGGGGAAAACGGCCTCCTCCGGCCGCTCCTGAACCGCCTGGAGGCGGCGGGGATCTCCCCGGAAACATCACGATCGTCATCGGCAACGGGATGCACCGGCCGAGCACCCCGGCGGAGCGGGTCGAGATGTTCGGCGAGGAGATCCTCCGGGACTACCCGGTGATCGACCACGACTGCGAGGACCTCGCATCGCTCACCTTCATCGGCAAGAGCGCGACCGGCGGCGATGTCTTCGTGAACAGCGCCTTCTACCGGGCCGATCTCCGGATCGCCACGGGCCTCGTCGAGAGCCACTTCATGGCGGGGCTCTCCGGCGGGCGGAAGGCGATCTGCCCGGGCCTCGTCGACAAGCGAACCATCGAGAAGTTCCACAGCCCCGCCTTTCTCGAATCCCCGCTGGCGCAGAACCTGATCCTCGAGGGGAACCCCTGCCACGAGGAGTCCCTCGCGATCGCCCGGACGGTGGGCGTCGATTTCATCGTGAACGCGACCCTCGACCGGGACATGCGCCTGACCGGCGTCTTCGCCGGGGATCTCGAGGCGGCCCACGAGGCGGCGGCGACCTCGTCCGGGACTACGTCTCCGTCCCGGTGGAGCGGGAGTACGACATCATCCTCACCCACGGCGGCTATGTCGGCCGGAACCACTACCAGGCGGTGAAGGCCGCCCACAACGCCCTCCCGGCGATCCGCAAAGGGGGAATCCTGATCGTCGCCACCGACAACCGCGACGAGGAGCCGATCGGCGGGCCGGAATACCGGAGCCTCCTCCACATGCTCAAGATCCAGGGGGAGGACCACTACCTGCAGATGATCGAGGCGCCCGGCTGGCGCTTCACCAAGGACCAGTGGGAGCCGGAGATGTGGGCAAAGGTCTTCCGGAAGATCGACGACAAGGATTTCGTCTACTGCACGCACACGATCCCGCGGGAGGAGTACTGCCTGATCCCGGGCCGCTGCGGCCTCGACTTTCTGGACGCGGAAACGGAGCACCGCCCCGCCCGGGCGGTCCGGGAGATGGTCGAAAACGCCCTCCGTTTCGCCGTGGCCGATTACCGGAAGAAGGGGATCGAACCCTCGGTCGCCTTCATCCGGGAAGGGCCCTACGCGATCCCCTATCTCGCAAACGGAAGGCGGAGGCCCGGTGAACGCGGTCATCGAAGCGGAGCATCTCCGCAAGACCTTCGGAGAGCTCGTCGCCGTCGACGACCTCTCCTTTTCGGTCGCCGCCGGCGAGTGCTTCGGAATCCTCGGTCCCAACGGGGCGGGAAAGACCTCCACGATCCGGATGGTCTACGCCTTCTCCCCGCCCACGGCGGGAACGCTCAGGGTCTTCGGCCTCGACATCACCCGGGAGACGCGCGCCGTGAAGTCCCGGATCGGCGTCTGCCAGCAGGAGAACAACATCGATCCGGACCTGACCGTCTTCCAGAACCTCGACGTCTTCGCCCGCTACTTCAACATCCCCGCGGCCGAGGCGACGCGCCGTGCCGGCGAGCTCCTGCAATTCATGGCCCTCGACCACCGGGGAGATGCCCGGACGGTCGACCTCTCCGGCGGGATGATCCGGCGTCTCGTCATGGCCCGCGCGCTCCTCAACCGGCCGGAGCTCCTGATCCTCGACGAACCGACGACCGGCCTCGACCCCCAGTCGCGCCATCAGGTCTGGGAGCGCCTGGAGGAGCTCCGGGCGGACGGGCTTTCCATCCTGCTCACGACCCACAACATGGACGAGGCCTCCCGCCTCTGCGACCGGCTGATCATCGTGGACGGGGGGCGCCTTCTCGTCGAGGGGAAACCGGCCGAACTGGTCCGCCGCCACGTCGGCCGCCATGTGATCGAGGTGGCGGATCCCGCCGACGGCCTGACCGACTTTCTCCGCGAAAGGGGGGTGCAGTTCGAGAACTTCGGCCACCGGCTGATCGTCTCCGTGGAGGACGGAAGCGCCCTCTACCGGGAGATCAGCGATCGCTTCTGCGCCGGAGGGTGCATCATGCGGATGGCGACGCTGGAGGATGTGTTCCTCCGCCTGACGGGAAGGGACCTGCGAGAATGAAACTCTATCCGCCGATCTCCCGCCGGTTTATCCGGGTCTGGCAGCGGAACCTGACCGTCTACCGGCAGAGCTGGAAGATCAGCTTCATCCCGCCGCTGCTGGAGCCCCTCTTCTACATCCTGGCCTTCGGCCTCGGCCTGAGCGGCTGGTGGGAAACATCCGCGTATCAGGGGCAGGAGATCTCCTACGTCGCGTTCATCGCCCCGGCGCTCATCGCGATCACCGTCATGAACAGCGCCTTCTTCGAAAACACCTACAATTCCTTCGTCCGGATGTACTACCAGAAGACCTTCGACGCGATGATGGCGACGCCGCTCACCGTGGAGGAGATCATCACCGGCGAGATCATCTGGGGGGCGACCAAGGCCCTGATCGCAACGGCGATCATGATGGTCGTGATCAGCTGCTTCGGCCTCATCCGCTACCCGGAGGGGCTGCTCCTGCTGCCGCTGGCCTTCCTCGGGGGCCTCGCCTTCGGCGCGGCGGGGATGGTCTGCACGGCGCTCGTGCCGAACATCGAACTGTTCAACCTGCCGGTCTTTCTCTTCGTCACGCCGATGTTCCTCTTCGGCGGGACCTTCTTCCCCCTCGAGAACCTCCCCGGCTGGGCGCAACGGACGGCAGCGCTCATGCCGCTCACCCACCTGGTCGATCTCTCCCGGGCCTTCAGCTGCGGCCGCATCGACGCCTCGCTCCTTGCGGGAACGGCCTACCTGGCCGCCTTCGCCGCGGCTGCCTTTCCGCTCGCGATCCGCAAGATGCGCAAACGCCTGATCAAATGATTGCTGCTTCGTGGAAAGAGCGGTCAAAAACCGCCCTGACCGCATGTTGAAAAAGTCGCAAAAAACCGGCCGAACGGTATGAAACACGTTCGGCCGGTTCTCTCTTCGTGGCTATGGTGACGGGTAAATTACTTGGCCGGTGCCGGTGCCGGTGCCGCCGGAGCAGGAGCCGGAGCGGGCGCGGGAGCCGGTGCGGGAGCCGCGGCAGGAGCCGGAGCCTCAGCCGCCTTGGGCGCCTCAGCCGGTTTCTGCTCTTCGGCCTTCTTGCACCCTACAACTGCAAAAGATAATGCCGCGAAGAAAAACAGGGAAAAAATAACAGCTAATACTTTCTTCATGTGTGTACCTCCTCCTTTCAGGAATTAGGAACTGAGGGACAACCCCTCGTTTAGGCATTCATAATAGTTATATTTTTCTCATTGTCAAGATCTATTCATGATAATCTTCGCTGATATGTTACCCTGTCGACCGGCCGGCCGGGAGAAGAGACGGCGGGCCGTCTTCGGTGGCGCAAAATATGTTGAATTTCTTGAAGAAGCGCAGTATGAGTATCCTCGTTCGGCCGGCCGGTAAGGACCGGAAAGAGAAATTGAAAAGAATACGCCCCCAGTCTCCCCGTGGGGGAGCGTGAAAGGCATACGAGAAACGATGAATACCGAACAGACATCCCTCCGCGGCAGGGCCTTTGCTTCCCATTCGGGAACGCTTACCGCGTTTCAGTACCGGGTTCAGTCCGACGAGAAGCCCCGATGATCCGTGTCGAAGACCTTGTCTACCGCTACGATGAGGAGACCCCCGAGATCCTCAGAGGGATCACCCTCACGATCGGGGAGGGGACGCATACCGCCCTGATCGGCCCGAACGGCTGCGGCAAGACAACACTGATCAAGCACCTCAACGCCCTCCTGTTTCCCACGGCGGGCTCGGTGCGGGTGGACGGGATGATCACGACCGACAACGCCTCCGTCCGGGAGATCCGGCGGCGGGTCGGGATGGTCTTCCAGAACCCGGACAGCCAGATCGTGGGAATGACCGTCGAGGAGGACGTGGCCTTCGGTCCGGGCAACCTCGCCCTGCCCGCGGCGGAGATTCGCCGGCGAGTCGACGACTGTCTCGCGATGGTCGGGCTGTCAGGAGTCGAGAAGCGCCCCCCCCATACCCTCTCCGGCGGCGAGAAGCGCCTCCTTTCCATCGCCGGGGTGCTCGCGATGGCCCCCCGCTACATCGCCTTCGACGAACCGACGGCCTACCTCGATCCGCGGGAAGGCAGCGGGTGCTGGAGATCATCGGGAGACTGCACCGGGAGGGGATGGCGATCATCCACATCGCCCACGATCATGCGGGATGTCGCCGGTGCGGACCGGATCGTGGTGATGGACCGGGGCGGCATCCTGACCGAGGGAACGCCGGGGGAGGTTTTCGGCCGTCCCGATTGCCTCCGGGCCATCGGCCTTGATTGCCGTGCGGAGGGTTTGTCGTGATTGATCGGCAGTATCGCCGGATTCCTGCGAGGGCATCATGATTACCCTTGGTCAGTACCTGCCGGGGGATACGCTCCTCCACCGGCTCGATCCGCGGGTGAAGATCGGCGCGGTCATGGCGTTGAGTCTCCTGATCTTCGCGGCGACGCCGGCGGGGATTGCGCTCATCAGCCTCTTTCTGGCTGCGGTCATCCGCACCGCCCGGCTGACGCTTGCGCAGACGGCGGCGGCGCTCAGACCGGTCGCGGTCTTCATGGCGCTGATCTTCCTCATGCACCTGCTGGGAACCGAAGGGACGCCGCTCCTCGCGCTTTCGCCCCTCCCGCTTGCGATCACCCGGGAGGGGATCGCTCCAGGCGGCCCAGGTGACATGGCAGTTCGCCGCTCTCGTGATCGGCGCCGCCATTCTCACGATGACCACCCTCCCCTCCGATCTGGTCGGGGGGATCGAACGGCTGCTCCGGCCGCTTGCGCGGGTGGGAATACCTTCCCAGGAGATCGCCGTGATGATCGCCCTGGCGTTTCGCTTCGTGCCGATCCTCCTGGAAGAGTACGACCGGCTCCGGATAGCGCAGATGGCGCGGGGGGCCGATTTCACAACCGGAGGCGTTCGGCTCCGGATGCGGGCCGTCACGTCGCTCGCCGTTGCGCTTCTCTTTTCCGCCTTCCGCCGCGCCGACGAGCTCACCCTGGCGATGGAGGCGAGGGGCTACCGGCGGGGGCCGCGGACCACCCTTCGCGAACTGAAGCTGACCGGAACGGACGCCGCCGCTTTTGCCGTCATGACTGCCCTGATACTGATGAACTTCGGACTGAGGATTATTGCATGAAACGCCGCTGGACACTCGTTGAAACGCCGTCGGACCTGGCAGAGGCCGAAAGGTCGATCCGCGCCGCCGGGATTATCGCCCTCGACACGGAGTACGATTCCTTTCGCTATTTTCGTGACATGCTCTGTCTCATCCAGGTCCAGACCGGGGAGAAGACCTGGCTGATCGATCCGCTGGCAGGCCTCGATATCTCCTTCCTGGGCGATGTCCTGAACGATCCCGATGTCCTCAAGATCCTCCACGCCGGCGATAACGATATCCGCATCCTCAAGCGGGACTACGCCTTCGCCTTCCGGAATATCTTCGACACGCACCGCGCCGCTTCGCTGATCGGCTGTCGCCAACTCGCCCTCGGCAAGCTTCTTGAGTCCTACCTCGGCGTCACCCTGGTGAAGAAGATGCAGCGTTCCCGGTGGGATCTTCGCCCCCTCACCCAGGAGCAACTCGACTACGCCGCCCTCGATACCGCCCATCTGCTCGACCTCTCCCTGAGGCTCGACCGGGAGCTCCATGAAAAAGGGAGGGAAAAAGAGGCCGAGCAGCTCTTCGTCGGGATGACGGCCGTCATCTGGCAGCCCAAAATCCTTGACCGTCTGGCGCACCGGAGGCTCCCGGGATACTCGACGCTGACCTCCGGGCAGAAGGAGCGCCTCCGGGAGCTCTTTCGCTGGCGCTTCGAAAAGGCGCAGGAGACCAACCGCGCCCCCTTCATGATCCTCCCCGATCAGCACCTCGTCGGTCTCTCACGGCTGGAGAATGCCTCCCTCGACGCCATGGCGGGCGCGGGCCTCCTGACTCCCGAGAAGGTGCACCGTTTCGGCGGGGAGCTCCTCGATATCCTCCGGACGGACTGAAAGAAGGATAGATCGCCCCGGTTTTCCCGGTAGCGAACGAGAACGTCCCGGTCGGGACTGATCCGTTTTCCCCGAAGAAATCCGCTATCCGGGGAGGTGCAAAATTCGTAATAACCCTTTCCCTGGCAGGAGAGGCACCGGTCGCCCTGGCTGGCGGGATACGCTTCACCGCATTGGGAACAGATCTCGATCCTCCCCTTCTTGAGTTTTCCCTGGTACCGGATGACCCGCACGGGAGCGCAGGAGAGCATGTCGCCTCCCCGCCTCCTCGATGCTTTTCAGAAGGACGTCGAGGGGAAGATCGGCTTTCGGCACCAACCGCATATACCAGTTGTACACATCGGGAAAGCGGCGGATCTTCTCGATGTCGAGCCAGACCCGTGCACCCTCCAGCGTCTTCTTGTCGTAGAGGGTGAGGGCGAATTTGTCCCAATCGATCACCTTCATCCATCCATTGCCGTAGGTGCACGGCGTAAAGATCTGAACTGCGTCGGGCAGACAGTGGATGGTCTCCACGATCGCATCCGCTTCCACGCCGGGGCCGATATGCTCCTGCGCCAAATCGACCATGAACCCCCCGATGACCACGCCGGGGGCCTTCCATCCGTGGAAGCGCTCTATCGCGTGATAGAACTCTTCGTATGATTTGCCGCAGACGGTCGGCGGGTTCTGCATCAGGTGTCCCTTCTTGCCCGGATCAATAGAAACCGGTTCGTCCCGCATCGGGGAGCAGAGGTACCGCCCCATTGTCCGCACGTAACCGGATTTCCCTTACATGACGGACATGATATTTGTCAAGCGTGTCAGCAGAAGCGGATGAGAAAACATCCCCGCAATCTTCAGCCGGCCGGTCAGCAGATGGGCGACCACCCTCCGTCCCGCCTCGTCAAAATACCAGGGAAGCCCCCCGACGATCCTGAGGGCGTTCAAGTCCATCACCAGCTCGGACGCCGTCCGGATGAGAAGATCCGGACAGGCGGAGAGCTCCGATTGGATCCGGAGCCTCCCCCGTTCGAAAACAAGGGTGACTGCCGTCTCGATATCCGCAAGATCGATGGTCACCACTCCCCGCATGCGCCGGAAGACCGCCTGCTTCTCGGGATGCTGTGTCAGGTTCGTCGTCAGCAGGTCCGCGAGGATTCCGGCAAAGGGAACCTCTCCGGCGCGATTGTCGATGAATCCCTCTTCCATGCCGCCCCCATAAGAAGGGTGTTGAAATGCACCGCGGTTTGCAGGCTGTTCAAAAACGGTTAGATGCAAGGCGTGCGAAAGACCGCAGAGCGAGGCGTATATGGAGATACGTCGAGCGATGAGGCTTGCCGCGCAACGCAGCAGATGAGCGTTTTTCAACAGCCTGCCAGGATCAGAACGCCGTCCGGTAGACGGCCAGGACCTCCTCCGCATCCAGGACCGGCCGCGGATTGTTGACGATCGCCCCGTCGGAGAGGCTCAGCGCCGCCGCCTTCGCAAGGTCCTCCTCCTTCACGCCCACCGCCGACAGCCGCACGGGATGGCCGATCCGCCCGAGGAAGGAGCGGATCGCCTCGGCGGCCGCCTCTGCGGCCTCCCGCTCGTCCATCCCCTTCTCCCGGACGCCCAGGGCCTCGGCGACCATCGCATAGCCCTCCGCCGCGTCGTCCAGGTTGAACGCCATCACATGCGGCAGGAGGATGCCGTTGGCGATCCCGTGCGGCACCCGGGCGACCGCCCCGAGGGAGTGGGCCATCGCATGGACCAGGCCGACCATCGCGTTCCCGAAGGCCCAGCCGGCCATCGTCGCGGCGAGCTGCACCTGGCCCCGGGCCGCCAGATCCGTCCCCGTCTCCGTACAGACGGGAAGATGGCGGGAGAGCAGGCGGATCGCATGCATGGCCAGCCCGTCCGCGATCGGCTCGCGCTGCATCGACTGCAGCGCCTCCACGGCGTGGGTCATCGCATCCATCCCCGTCGAGGCCGTCAGGAGCGGCGGGAGCTTCTCCGTCATCCGGGGATCGAGGATGGCGATCCGCGGCGTGTTGAAGTACTCCACGATGAGGATCTTCTGCCCCTTGCGCTCGTCGAGGATGACGGCCATGCTGGTCACCTCGCTCCCCGTCCCGGCCGTCGTCGGGATGACGATGTGCGGCGTCTGCGGCCGGGTGAGGAGCTGGATCCCCTCGAAGTTCTCGAGGCCGCCCCCCTCCGTCAGGAGGATGCAGACCACCTTCCCCGTGTCGATGACGCTCCCGCCCCCCACGCTGACGACGCAGTCGGCCCCCTTCTCGCGGGCAAAGGCGGCGGCGCGGTTCACGACGCCCACGCCGGTATCCTGGGGAACGTCGCTGAAGACGCCGACGCACTTCTCTCCGAGCGCCTTCAGGACCCCCTCGACCAGCCCCGCCTTCATCACCCCCGGATCGGTCACGACGAGCGCCCGGCCGCAGCCGAGACCGGCCATCTCCATCTCGCAGTCGCGTGCGGCGCCGGCGCCGAAGACGACCTTCGTCGGACCGAAATAGACAAACGACAAATCCCGATCGTATGCCATGGATGCCTCCTTCCGCGGCGGGATCCCCGCCGCCCCGTTACACCTCGTCCGGCCAGACGGTCTCGATTTCACAGAGCAGATCGATCACCTTGTTCACGGTCTTGATGTTCCGGACCACGTAGGTCAGATCGCCCTTGAGCTTCAGTTTCCCCTGCATGAGGGCCTTGGTGGAATCGACCTCCTTCTTCGCCACCTGCTTCCAGCGGGCGTAGTCGCCCGACATGACGAATTTGGCGCTCTCCGCCTTCGCCTTGTCGCAGATGAGGAAATCCCGGACGTCGCCGTGCCAGTAGTCCGTGAAGAGGTAGATCGGCTCCGGGATCCCCTTCTCCGGATCGGGGTTCACGATGATCGAGACGCTCCCCTCCCAGTTCTTCGCGATCTCCCTGTACTCCTTCGACTCCGCGATCTTCTGCTTCCACGCATCGAGCCATTCCTGTGTCATCGCCTGATATTTCGCCATCGTCTCCTCCTTTGTCATGATGTTCCCGTCCCCTATCCGCGACACGATTCCGGCCTGATCAAGAGCACGGGAACCTGGGAGTCGTGCAGGACGCTCAGGGCCACGCTGCCCAGCATCAGCTTTTTCATCCCCGTATACCCGTGGGTGGCAATGACGATCAGGTCGATGCCGTTCTTCCGGGCATAATCCGTGATCGCGTGGGCAGGCCGGTTGGCCTCGAGGGCCTCCGTTTTTACCTTGATCCCTTCGGCGCCGAGGCGCGCTTCCACATCGGCAAGATACTTCCTCGCCGAGGCAAAGAGGGCTTCCCGCATCGCGTTGATATCGAAATGCTGCCCGTACAGCTCGGCCCAGGGGACATCCACCTTGACGACATTGAGCAGCGTCACCTCTCCCGCGGAGCCCTCTTTGACCAGCGCCTTGACATGATCCAGCGCGCACTCGGCCAGCGCCGAACCGTCCAGCGGAACCAGGACTTTCTTGTACATGCCGCACCTCCTTTATTGTTTGCGTAGAGCCTCTCCCGGAGATCGTCGAGCCCCAGTTCCCGGAGTTTCTCCTCCCGCGGGAACCCCCGTTCATCCAGCCCCCGGAGGGTGTAATACTCGCTCTTCAGCTTCTCCACGTCGGGAACCGAACCGGCGCCGGCGCCTTCCTTGAGCGGCGTCATGATCCGCTTCGGCAGGACGTCGTCCTTCGCCGTCACCCCGAGGAGATTGTTGATCCCCCGTTTCAGCGTCCAGTCCCGGGCGCCGCAGGCCATCAGGTCGCCGAAGCTGTAATCGAAGCCCGTGATCGCGTTGAAGGCGTCCCGGATCGTCTCCGGCTTCAGGCAGTCGGTGAGATAGTGGCAGATCGAAAGCGAGTTCCCGAGGATCCCGTAGTTCTCCGCATGAAAGACGAGCTCCGCCTTCCCCTCGCTCGTCGTCCCCTGGTAGTCGTCCTTCATGGGAAAAAGCTGGGGCCAGGAGGCCATCCCCTGCTCCGTGGCCAGGACGGCATGCTGGAGGTGGCAGGCCCCCCGGTTCGACATCATGTAGGCGAGCCCCATCCCGTGGAAACCGCGCGGGTCGTGCATCGGAAGATCCAGCCCCTTGACGTGGACGACCGCGTCCTCGGCGCTCCCGCCGACTTCCGGGCGGCCCGGAGGCTCCCCTCGGCGAGCAGATCGCCGAATCCCTCCCGGCGGGCGATCCGCGGCAGGAGCGGAAGGACGGCCTCCATGTTCCCCCAGGTCAGCTCGAGGCCGTCGGTCTCCTTCGTCGTCAGGATCCCCTTTTCGAAGAGCTCCATCGCCCAGGCGATGGCCGCCCCGCAACTGATCGTGTCCATCCCGTAGCGGTTGCACAGCTCGTTGGCCTTGATCACCCCGGCGAGATCCCGGTTCATGATCATCGTCCCGAAGGTGCCGCAGGTCTCGTACTCCGGCCCCGGCCCCTCCTCCGTCCGGAAGGGGCCGTCGGGAACCCCGACGACCCGCTTGCAGGCCACCGGACAGTTGGTGCAGGCGTGGGCGCGGGTGAGGTAGGTTTCGGAGAGCGTCGGACCGCTCAGCGCCGAGGAGAGTTCGAAATCCTCGCCGACGGACCAGTTCTTGACCGGCACGTCCCCGTTGATCATGCCGATGTCCATGTTCGCGTCGGAGCCCATCGCGCGGAGCGAGCCGGCCAGGGCCGACTCCTTGATCTCCTGGAGGGCCTCCTTCTGGAGCTCCCGGTAGCGGGTTTCGTCGGCCTTTTCCAGCTTTCCGCTCCCCCGGACCGAGATCGCCTTGAGCCGCTTGGCCCCCATGACGGCCCCGAGGCCCGTCCGGCCGACGAAATGGCCCTTGTCGTTTCCGATCGCGGCGAACCGGACGAGGTTCTCCCCGGCGGGACCGATGGCGAGGACCTTGAGGCCGGGATCGCCCTTCTTGAGCAGATCGGTGGTCTCATAGACGTCCTTCCCCCAGAGTCCCGCGGCATCGATCAGATGCGCCTTCCCCTCCACGATGGAAAGCAGGACCGGTGCGGCTGACTGGCCGGTGATCACGATCCCGTCATAGCCCGCCTTCTTCAGCTCCGGACCGAACGTCCCGCCGCAGGCCGACTCCCCCCAGATCCCGGTCAGGGGGGACTTTGCGCAGACCGCGAAGCGGGAGGTCCCCGGGAAACCGCTCCCCACCATGGGCCCGGTCATCACCATGAGCGGGCTCTCCGGGGCGAGGGGATCGGCGCTCAGGGAATAGCCGTCCAGAAAGAGCTTCGCCCCCAGGGCGCTCCCCCCGATGAATTTCCGCAACAGCTGATCGTCGATGGTGAAGTCCGACAGCGACCTTCCGTCAGGTCGACACGCAGAAACCGCCCGGCATACCCCTTCGCCATGGTTCACCTCTCCTGTCGTCTTCTGCGCTGATCGTTCCCCCTCCATCCGCGTGGGAAAGCCGCGCATGCATCGGGCTAAACGGAAGGATGTGAGGGGACAGTGTTTTAGCCGCCCGTACGCGTGTCTCCGCGGTAAAAAGAGAGAAACCGAAAATCGTCACCGGAAATGCAAGCCGGAGGCGCTGTTGCGCCTGCCGACGCCCGGCGTCCCCTCCGGCATCGGGAAGAAGTTCCGTACCGCGAAGGAGAGGCCCGCCAGTGAAATGTGGATGATAAATTTATCACAGGTTCTCCGGTATCTGCAAGGATTTTGACGGCAGGCGAGGAAAGCCTTCGACCGGAGGAAGAAGGGGAAACGGCGGAAGCGTGAGGGGCGCCAGGCGATCCCCCTCGTAGAGGACCTGGGCGAGGAAGAGCCCCGAGGGGGGCGCCGTGCACTGCGCGGGGAGCGCCGAGGCCTCGGTCAGCATCTGCTCGATCTCGGCTGCGAGAGAGGCGTCCCGCGTCCCGCCTCGACCATGATCCCGACGAGCCGGCGGACCATCTTCCAGAGGAAGTGGGAGCCGACGATCCGAAAGACGATCAGGTCTCCCCAGGTCGCAAGGTCCGTCCGGTCGATCTGCACCTCCGTGGAGAGGTGCTTGTCGATCCGCTTGTCGGCGAAGGAGGCGAAATCGTGGAATCCCCGGAAGATCTCCGCCGCTGCCCGCATCCGGCCGAGGTCGAGGTCATCCTTCACCCACCAGACATAGCGTTTGCCGAAGGCCGTCCGCGCATCGCGAGATCAGGTAGAGATAGCTCCTCTGGCGGGCATGATGGCGGGCGTGGAAGCCTGCCGGCGCCTCTTCGACCTTCAGGATGTTGATCGGGGCGGGCAGGAGGTCGTTCAGGCCATAGAGGATCCGCTGCGGCGGGAGGCGGCGGGGGGCGTCCAGATGGGCCACCTGGGCAAGGGCATGGACGCCGGCATCGGTCCTTCCCGCCCCCTGGAGATCCACCTCCCCGCCGAAGAGCTCCCGGGCCGCATCGATCAGCGTCCCCTGGATGCTCCGGGCGTTCGTCTGCGTCTGCCAGCCGCTGAAGCCGGTCCCGTCGTATTCGATCGTCAGCTTGTACTTGCCACCGGGAAGAGCCCGTTGCCTTCCGCGATCCGCCGGCAGACGCCCCCGGCTCATGGCGTCGCCTCCGGCTGCGTCGGCTCCGCCTCCGGCGGCTCCCCGAGGAGGGTCATCCCCTCGACATCGGCCCGGGGAAGATCCCCGCCGGAGAGCTCGCGGCCCGGCTGAAGCGTCGTCACCGCCGCACGTCCCACGATGACCCGTCCCTTGTTCCCCGCCGCATCCCGCGTCTTGATGCTCCAGAAATTGTGGAAGATCAGGGGCTGCCCCTGATGGACGCCGATATAGAGCATGATGTGCCCCGGCGTCCAGAGGAGGGTCCGCCAGGGCACCCCCTGCCGGATGATCAGCGCCTCCTTTTCCGCCGACGGGAGATTCTTGAGGCTGATGAACCTCCCGGCCTCGGCCTGCTCCCGGGAATTGCGGGGGAGCCAAAGCCCGAACGGGGTGAAGAGATCGCGGATCAGCGAGGAGCAATCCCTTTTCCCATTCATCCCGCCCCATCCGTAGGGTTCGCCGGCGAGCTCCGGCGGCCAGCTGCGCCATGTGACGCGGGGTGAACGGGAGAGGTTTGTCCGCCGTCGCGGCCTTTGGCACCCACGCCTTCCGGAGGTGCGCCTTCCCCCGGGCGTCGCGCACCGCCGTCAGGATCCAGGCGTAGCCGGCGCCCTCGCCCGTCCTTCGGGAAGACCGCTCCCAGCGGCGCCCGGAAAAAGGCGCTTGCCCGCATCATCCCGGACGGGCGCCTTGTCCCGGACGATCGCCGCATACCGGCCGCTCTCCCAGCTCTGCATGAACTCCGCATCCACCGCCGCGACGATCCGTCGCCGGCACCCAGCCGAGGGCGTAGCTCGTCTCCGTGAGAAGCCACTTCCGGTCGCGGCTGATATGGCGTCACCAGGACGGGCGTCCCGGGAGGGGCGGATGATTCCTGGAGATTGTCGAACGGGTTGTCTCCGCCCGGACGCTTCGGAATGCGGGAATGGCGATCCCGGGTGGGGAGGACGCGAAAATCGATTCGGCTCACGGTTACGGCGGGAAATCCGCCCTGCGGATAATCGTCGAGATGGGCATTCACGGCCATTTTCCGGATCCAGTCCGCGGGATGCCGTCTCCCGTCCTTCCCGTAACCCGGGATTGCTGCCGTATTCCTTAAACCCCCAGGAAACCTGTTCCAGCGTGTGACGGGGGACTGTCTGATGCCAGGGGGCGAAATGCGAGGAGCGTCATAGGCGGCATTCAGGCTGCCCTGTATCTCCGCCGGCAGGAGGGGAAGATCCGCTGCCCTCCGATCGACATAGACGCGCGGATCCTGCCTGAGATCGCTGAGATCCCGGATCGCCGCCCCCCGGGCATCGCCGCCCGACAGGAGCAGCAGCTAGCAGCATCAGCAGTATCGGGCCGTATCCGTTCTTTCTCAAGAAACCCTCCCGTTCCTTTTTCCGCAGTGTAGAGATTTTCGTGGATTCCTGCAACCGTTTTCGGGATGATCCCGTCCGGGATGAAAAATATTTTTATGGCATTCGCCCGGGAAGCTTGGTATATTCCCTGCGAATTAATTGTCCCTCCGCCTCCGCTCCGGGGACGGACGGCGACGAACCGCGATGGAAGAAGGGAAGGCACGGGCTCATGATCTCGGCAAATGGAGTCAGAGAGTTTGCGTTCATCGCGATGCTGCATGTGCTGCTTCCGGGTCACATCATATCGATGAGGCGATACGACGGATGAAGGGTCTTGTTCCGAGTAGGATCTTTTTCACAAAAGGCGTCGGCACCCACCGGGATGAACTCCACTCTTTCGAGCGTGCGCTGAGAGACGCAGGGATAGAACGGTGCAACCTGGTGCAGGTCTCCAGCATCATTCCGCCCCACTGCCGGATGATCTCCAAACCCCAGGGGCTCAAGGAGCTCGTTTCGGGGGGAATCACCTTCTGCGTCATGGGGCGCTGCTGCAGCAACGAACCGAAGCGTCTCCTGGCCGCGTCGGTCGGCTGCGCCATTCCGGCCGACCAGACCTCCTACGGCTATATCAGTGAACACCATGCCTACGGCCAGACGGAAAAACAGGCGGGAGACTACGCGGAGGACATGGCTGCAGCCATGCTGGCCTCCACACTGGGAATCGATTTCAATGTCGACGAAAGCTGGGATGAGAAGAAGGAGATCTTCAAGATCAGCGGCAAGATCGTCAGAACCCGGAACGTCACCCAGTCGACCATCGTGAAAAGCGGAGGATTCACCACGGTCATCGCAGCGGCCGTTTTCATCTTCTGAGCGCCGCCCGGCGAAGGGGAGAACAATGGACGTTTTTCAGGCTGTCACCACGAGAAGGAGCATCCGGAGATTCAAGCCGGACCCTGTCCCTGAGGAGCTCATCCGGGAGATCCTGGATGCGGCCCGCTGGTCGCCCTCCTGGGGGAATACCCAGCCGTGGGAGATCGTCGTGGTCACGGGGGAGCCCCTGGAACGATTCAAACAGGCCAACCGGCAGCGGATGCTGGACGGGGTTGTCGCTGCACCGGACACCACGATGCCCGGCGTCTGGCCGGATACCCTGAAGCGGCGATATACGGATGTGGGGAAGAAGGTCCTGACCTCCCTGGAGATTGCCCGCGGGGATCAGGAGGCTCGTCTCCGTTACGCAGGCGACATGTCCGCCCTCTTCGATGCTCCCTGCCTGCTTCTCTTCTGCGTGGAGAAAAGCCTGGCCCGGGAATACGCGATGCTGGACGTCGGCGCGATCCTCCAGACCGTTTGCCTGCTGGCCCATGCCCGGGGAGCTGGGAACCTGCATCCTGGCCGCATCGGTCAGCTACCCGGCGTTAATCCGGGAGATCATCCCGATCCCGGAGACGAAGGCCATCATCATCGGCGCCGCCATGGGCTATCCCGACGGGGGTGCGCCGATCAACAATTTTGACAGGGAACGGGCGGCCACGGACGAATTTACCACCTGGGTAAGATGAATGGTGATCGAGTCGACCACACATACTCCGCAAGCCTGCGTTCAGAACATCGGTGACGCGGAGCTCTCCTATCTCCGGTATGAAGGGGAGGGCCCGCCGCTGATCTTCCTCCACGCCACCGGCTTCCAGCCCTGGCTGTGGCATCCCCTCGCGCGGGAGCTTGCCGACGACTACCGCATCATCGCCCCCTCCTTCTGCGATCATCGCGAGACGGATCCGGACGAAGGGGGACTCAACTGGATGACCCTCGCAGAGGATACCGTCCGCCTCTGCACCGCTTTGCAGCTCGACAGACCCTTTCTGGTCGGTCACTCCATGGGAGCAACGGTGCTTCTGATCGCCAACGCCCTCTGCGGACTTCCCGCTGCGGGCATGATCCTCATCGAACCCATCCTCCTCCCCCCGGAGTTCTACCGGGGCGCCATGAGGGTTGACGAACACCCCCTCGCCGCCAAGGCGATCAAACGAACGAACTTCTGGCGAGACCGGGACGATGCCATGGCCTATCTCCGCTCCCGCACCCTGTTTCAGGGATGGACGGAAGAGATGCTGGAACTCTATATCCTTCACGGCATGACCGGAGGGGATAACGGCGGCCTCCGGCTCGCCTGCAGTCCCCAGCGGGAGGCGGCCCTCTTCATGGGAGGGAGACAGTTCGATCCCTGGCCCCTCCTCCCCAAGGTATCCTGCCCCGTTCTTATCGTCGAAGGGGAAAAGAGCGACAGCAAGGGGTTCATCGATGTCGACCGTATCCAATCCCTTATTCCGAATTCCCGACGCCGTACGGTGAAAGGCGCCGGTCACCTGGTTCCCATGGAACGTCCGCGGGAGGTAACCCGTATCATCCGGGAGTTCTTCCACTCCCTGCGGCAGAGGAACAATGAGATGGATTACGCGGTCTCGCTCAGGCGGGATCGACTTTTGAAGCAACCAAAGGAGGATGTATCTATGGCAATGGCAAAGGCGGTAAAGAAGGCGGCGAAGGCACCGGCAAAGGCGGCAGCAAAGGCCAAACCGGCGAAGAAGGCGGCGGCAAAGGCCAAGCCCGCGAAGAAGGCAGCAGCAAAGGCCAAGCCCGCGAAGAAAGCGGCGGCAAAGGCCAAGCCGGCAAAAAAGGCCACCGGCAAAAGCACCGGCAAAGAAGGCGGCAGCAAAAGCCAAGCCGGCGGCGAAAAAGCCCGCGAAGGCGAAGAAGTGATCCTCTCTACCGTCGGTTAAAACCATTCGCCGGGGGCCCGCCTGCACGGAGCGGGCTCCCGGTTAATGGCATCCGGTGAAACCGTCCGGAGATGAGTGCGAAAGGCGCCGTGATGCATACGGAGAAGGGGACCGAAACGGCCGAAGGGACGGGTCCCGGGGAGCGGCGGACAACGGAAAACCGGTGGTGCGAAAGGCACGGCTATTTTATCGATGTGGACGCCTGCCAAGCCAGGGCGCTGCAGAGGATATATTGTGGCCGTTGTCTCGTGCGCTGGCGGCAGTTGCCCCTCCCTTTTCCGGAGCCTTCCTGACATCGAAGGACAAATGTCTTCGTTCACCCTGCCGGGAGAAAGCCTGCTTCAACCAGGCGCGCTGCCGGTCGGTGTCGCTTGTTCTTCCTCCATCCGGCCGATGATTGTGCGACTGGATTCATCATTGATCGTGACGCGTCCCCCCTCCCGGAACACCCCTTGTAACCGGCTCCCGCGCACGCACCGGCGTTATCCCGCGGGCAGAAACCCGTTGCGGTCCGGGCTCCCCGAAAATCCGACGAGGTCCGACGCGCGCCCGGCATGAGGGCGGTTTCCGACACGGACCCGCTTTTCGTCCGCAGGAATGCGGGCATCCTCAGCGGCCGCTTTCCTGCGCCGGCGGTGATGGAGACTGCCAGCGCCCCAGGATTACCGATTCAACCGCCGTAGCCAGACCGAAGGACAATACGCTGATCACCAGCGGCATGCCGTGCCCGCGGATGAGATCATACAGGAAAACATTGACGGCGCCGATCACGGTCACGAGAATTGCCACGTTGCGCACCTCCCTGGTCGCGCTGCGCCTGGGCAAAGAACATCAGTGCAATGGCTGACAGGTTGATGATGACTGACTGGCTGCAGGAGAGCGCGTTGTTCAATTCAGCCGGGACCAGAAGTGCGGCGAGAACCCGGTCGACAATCAACCGCAGCATGAAAAATGCGTTCAGGAGAGCAGCCAGAAAAATTGCGACGGCGCTGAAGTCGCCTTTATCAATCCTCTGGAAGAAAGCCGCTTCTTCGGGCGGATTTCGGCGGCGCACCACCGGTAATGCAGGAAAGCTATGCAGGCAAGAGCACCGGCTGACGCCACACTCACCGGAAATGGGGCGGGCGGTTGCTCCCCGGATGAGCAGTATGACCGCCATTGCCACGGCCGGATAAATCTGCAGGAGGTATGACGTTACCCGAACGCTCCCGCTGTGCCACTTTGCCGAGACGACCGCTGTCCCGAATGCGACGGCAGCGAGGAGCGGGAGAGACAGGAGAATGCTGTCAGTGGACATTGGCACGGCAAGCGCCAGCAGCACGACGCCGGCCGAGAGAAAGGCGTTGGTTCCGCGCGCGCCCGTGCGGTCCCGGCTGGACAGCCATATCGCCGCTGCCAGATGTCCCGCTCCGACGGCCACCCCGACGACGCCGAGCAGCAGTTTGCTGCCCCCCATGGCGGACACCACATACTGGGCCAGGAAGAAAGCCCAGGCCACATTGATCGTCGGAAGGGCAAGGTCAAATCTGCTGATCCTGCCCGGCAAGCTGCGGATGATGTCGAGAAATGCCGTTGCCATGTATGTCGCGGTGAAAAGAGCCAGGAACGGAAGAAACCAGGCGGCCGCCAGCGCCGGGGAAGGTGTTTCGCCGCCCAGCAGGGTCATCCCCAGTTTGAATCCCCACAGATGGATCATGAACAGGGTCACGAGGAGCAATATCCAGCGGAGCCAGGAGTATCGGTGTGCCCGGGCAGCAAGAGTGCCGAGCACGTTGGCCGTGAGGAGCACAATCGCCAGATAGGGGAAAAAAGGCGTAGGGTAATCGATCGCTGCCCCTGCAAGACACATGCCGAGATTGCCCGCGGCAATCGGGGCCGGCACCCGATAGAGGTAACTGATCACGGCCGTCGAGAGGCCGGTCAGCATCAGGAGGATATAGGCCGGGACCGAGGGAATGGCAGCAAAATGGGTGTGCGCTTCCACGACGATGGTAAACATCAGAACGGTGCCGCACACGGTGAATATGGGCGCCAGCGGGTTGGCTCTCCGGTACCTCCTCCAGCCCATGAAGATCAGGGCGGCGGCGTAACTCATACCGATGAGAGAACCGACCTGGAGGTTGATTATTTCGTTCTCGGTGACCGTGCGCAGGATCAGGGCGACGACCAGGAGAAAACAGATCGTCGAAAGGCGCTGGAGGAGCGAGGAACGGCCAACCCATGACAGGAGTTCCTCCGATGGATCAGGAAGGTCATCCGCCTGAGGCATCCCCCCGCTCTGGGCCGGTCTGGTATCGGAACGATCCATCCGGACGGAAAGCGCCTCCACATTCCTGGTCAGTGCGTCTACCTGGGCGGCGATTTGTTCCACGCGGGCTTCAAGAGATGATAGCTTGTCCGTCATCTTCTCCTCCCTGCATCATCTTTTGCTCTGGTGCGAGGTCTGCGCGCTCTGGTGTAAAAAGGCGGGGAGACCCCCGCCTTTTGTTGTGCCCTGTTTTCACTGATCCCGGCCTACACACCGGCCGGCTTCATGTACTGCCTCTCCCCTCATGAGGAACCCGTCCGCTCAGGGTAACTTACTTCCCCTTGCTGCTCCCGCCGCCCGGCACATCTTCCCCGCCGGCCGAATGACATTCGCTGCAATTCAGGGCGACCATGCTGTCGCCGATATCCGTCGGATGGACAAATCCTGTCACCTTCGTCCCGGGCCGGATGTTTTCCTGTTTCTGGTTGAGAACGGTATGGCAGAGGTCGCAGTCCTTGGAGATGACCTTCCCGTCCTGGGATTTGTGCTTCCCGTCGTGGCAACGGAAACAGCCGGGAGTATAGAAATGGCCGATATGGTCCGGGTAGGTGTTCCAGGCAACCTTCATATTCGGGAAGAAGTTCCGGTCATAAATATCCTGCACACCCTCGATGGCCTGCCTGATTGCTGCGGCTTTGTCACCGGCGACCTTCGGGTAGTTCTTGGCATAGAATCCCTCGATACCGCTGGCAATCGCTGCCTTGCCCTCTTCCCTGGTCTTGTACGGTTTGGTGAGGAGATCCACCGCTACCTTCTTGATGAAAGGCAGCGCGGGGTCGATATGGCCTGAAACAAAATTTTCATCCATTTCCTGCCCGGGTGAACGGTAGATATGGGTCGGGCGGTTATGGCAGTCGATACAGTCCATGAGACGCTTTTCCTCTTTGGCGATCGCTTCCTTGGAAAGAGGTTCATGCTCATCGTTGTACTCGGTTATCTTCCCGTCTTTATCCTTGACGGCAACATAGGGGATGTCAAGCCGTTTCTTGTCCCGGGCGATGTACAACACCTCGCTGCCGATATGCCAGTGAATACCCATGGCGGTGGGGCTTTTCGGCGTCCCCCCGATATTGACCAGCATGTTGATCTCCCGGGCCGTGTTCTTTGCATCGGGCGCATAGTGATAAAATACCTTCTGGCGTCCGGAATAGAACTTTTGCGGCCAGTGGCAGCGCTCGCAGATATCCCGTGCCGGGCGCAGATTAGTGATTGGCGTTTCGATGGGTACCGAGTAGGTATGGGCCACCACGGCATAGATCTGTTTCAGACCGGAGATCTTCGCCTTGACGTACCATTTCGCCCCCGGTCCGATGTGGCACTCGACACATCGAACCCTGGCGTGGGGAGATTTGCTCCAGGCGGTGTATTCCGGCGTCATGACCGTGTGGCAGAGCTTTCCGCAAAAGTCGGCAGACTCGGTAAAATGGTACCCCTTGAGTGCCGCGATGGAAATAATAAGGACAAAGACAACTGTGCCGAGGATAAAGAAGACGAACAGCCGGCGCTTATGGCGGTCATTCAGATCGAGATCGGGATACGGAGGAATGGTCTCCGGCGCCGCCATGCGGCGCTGCCGTCTGACGCGGTAAGCCCCGACGGGCACCAGAAACAGGCCCAGGATGAGCATGGCGGGGAAGATGAAGTACACCAGAACGCCCAGATAAGGGCTCTCCACGCCGGTTATCAGCTCCACGGAGAGCAGTACGATGATGAGACCGGTGGCCATTGTGGCCAGTATCATCCCGATGAGGCTTATGATATTGAAGAAATAACCCAGTATGTCATTCCGCTTTGCCGGCATGATCCCTCCTTGCTTCTCTTATACGGTATTCTTTTTCTAAACTCATCACACTTGCCCGGACAAACGGCCGCCGATTCCGGTATAACACGGCCTTGCCCCTCGTCAAATAAAAAGAGCCCCTGCTTCCCACCTGACGGCGGGTTTAATGCGGCGCCAGGAAGGCGTAAAGCATCATGAACAGGAGGGCAATCCCCACGAAAAGGGCCAGAAAGCCGAATCCCTTGAAAAAGAAATCGAAGAACACCCCTTTTCTCTTCGTAACCTTGAACTGTTCGGTGGTTCCCTCCTGCTCGTAACGCTGCCACTGATCCCGACGTTCCTCGATAAACTCATGTTTCGACAGCTGACCATTGAAGATGACGAAGTCCATGGGAAATTTCTCGGGGCGGAAGTGGGTATTGAAGAAATGGACCGTAAAGATGAAGCCCGTGGCGAGCAGGGCCTCATCGGAATGGACGATGGTCGCCAGGTTGAACATCCAGCCGGGCAGGAAGCTGCCGAAAAACTCCGGGAACCAGAGCATCAGGCCGGAGCCGCCGATGGCGAACATGCCCCAGAAGACCGCCAGGAAATCGAACTTCTCCCAGTAGGTCCAGCGCTCGAAGGTCGGCTTCGGCCCCTTGAAAAAGAACCAGCGGATCATCCCCGTGATATCCTTGATATCCCGCTCATTGGGACACAGCGAGTCCGGACCGAGCAGCCGCTCCATCCAGTTGCCCGGGATATCCTTCCGGATAAAGAGGAAATGGATGCACAGGTAATTTGCCGAAAGGAAATAGACAAAGGTAATCACGGCGCATATCCGGTGGATCAAGGCGGCATTTGCGGCCCCGCCGAACAGCGCCATAAGGAGTCTTGACAATTCCTGATCGCTGAACTTAAGCGGCAATCCGGTCAAGGCGAGGCCGAGGAAACTGACCATGACGAGGATATGCAGGATAATCTGGCGGCCGTTGAAACGGCGGTACTGGTTGAAGCCGCCGGGTACATGCGGAACAGCCCCTTCCTCGAGAAGCGCCGCTTTTTCCCGGTTCTCCACGAATCCCCGGTAGAGCCAGAGGAGCGTATGGACCCAGAAGACGGCGAAGGTGCCGACCAAAAGGCTGACCATCAATATGAAGGTCCAGTACAGGAGCGGATATTTCGCCCGGTCCGTGTGCTCCCCGTGGGCATAGAATTTTGTAAAGTTCTGTCGTGGCGTGTTCATGGCACTGCCGGCAGGTGGTCACCAGATTGGCCGGATTGACGGTGGAGCGCGGATCCGCCGCCTTCTGCACGGAATGGGCCGTATGGCAATCGGAACACCCGGCGACCTTTTCCGGATAACCGAGTCGATAGTTCTTCCCGTGATAGCTGTCCATGTAGGTGCTCGTCGCCACATTGAAGACATTGTTGCGTTTCATCATCTTTTCGTCGCTGTGGCACTTCAGGCAGACCTTGGTATGGAATACCCGGTCGGTATGGAACTTCGGGTCATTCATCGGCTTGATATCGTGGAGATTGTGACAATCATTGCAGGCGGCAGAATCCTGATTGCCTGCCGCCACCGCCTGCCCGTGGATCGATTGCCGGTAAACCGCCTCCTGGTCGTGGCACTGGATGCACTTGGCAACGACAACCCGCTTGTCATTTTTCCAGTACCGGTGCGAGTGTATGTCGGTGTGGCAATCGGCACATTGGACATCCTTCTGAATATGCACGCTGGCATAATGCTCGGCATTTTCCTTTTTATGACAGCGCTCGCACCTGACCTTTTCCATTTTGATTTCACCTTTCACGTGCCGGGAAAGGTCGGTAAGCTGGATATGGCAGCTGTTGCAGCCATTTTTTCCATGAACGGAAGCAACAAAAGCAGCCGCGGAGATCTTATCGCCGTGGCAACCGAGGCAGGTGGCCGGATCAACAGCCATACCCTGTTCAGCACACAGGGGGCTGGCTGACAGCAAAACGAGCAAGATCACGGATGACGCACGGGAAATGATCTTCAACATACTAAGCCTCCTGCAAACAGCGAATAAATGAAAAGCCGCGTGCAGAAAACCCTCTGGCGTTGCACGCAGGCTTTGTGTGCATGAGTTGATAATGCTGTAATAAGACAAAAGTATATTTTTTTAATACATAGGATTGTAAAAAGCAATGAAAAAAATCGGCACTCCTCCCCGGGGCGGCTGGCACCGAACATCTGACCAAACAAACATCTGCCTTGACTATCATTTCCCGATAAATTAATATCATCCGGTATTTTGTGCGGTTATAATGCGCTGACGGACAGCATGAAAGTCACCTGTAACTCGGGGAACAAAACTTTTGCGTATCAGCCTGATTTCCAAATTGACCATCGGCACCAGCCTCATCCTGCTTGTCTTCATGGTGTTTTTTGCCTACATCAATATTGCCACCCTCAAGACCATGCTCCTGGAAGCGGCGATCTCCGATGCCGACAAATTAAGCGAAACCATCATCAAAACCACCCATTATGAAATGCTGGAGGATAACCGGCAAAGGGCCTATGAAATGATCCAGGAAGTAGGCACGCTGCAGGGGGTCGAGCATATCCGGATGATCAATAAAAGCGGCAATATAACCTTCTCGACGGAAAAAGAGGAAATCGGCAGGTATCTCGACAAAACAGAGGCCGGCTGCAACATGTGCCACACCAGCGGTGAACCGAAAGTGCAAGCCTCCACGATGAACAGGAGCCGGGTTTTTTTTGATAAGCAGGGCAAGCAGGTGGTGGGCATGGCCAAGGCCATCTACAACGAAAAAAGCTGTTATCTGTCATCATGCCACTTTCACCCGCCCAAGCAAAGGATTTTGGGCGTCCTGGACATCATCGTTTCCCTGGAAAACATGCATACGCTTGATAGGCTATTACCGTAACAAAATCATTTTTCTGACGATTTTTCTGCTGTTGTCCATTTCTCTGGCCATCACCTTCTTTACCCATCGCCTGGTAAATCGTCCCGTAAAGAACCTTTTGACGCAAACCAAAAGAATTGCCCAGGGAGATCTCGATGCCCTGGTGCAAAATGTATCTCGCGATGAAATGGGCGAACTTTCCGAGCCTTCAATCAGATGACGGCCAGCCTCAAGAGTGCCAGGATGGAACGGGAAGAATGGGGGAAGAATCTTGAGGCGAAGGTGGCAGAAAGAACGCGCGAAATCAAGCAGATGCAGACCCAGTTGATCCGTTCGGAAAAATTGGTTTCCCTCGGAAGACTGGTGGCCGGCATTACCCATGAGATCAATAATCCTCTCACGGGCATCCTGATGTTCGCCAACTTGACCAGCCAAAGTCCTCAGTTGGACCCGATCCTTGAAAAGCGACATTGATGTCATCATCAACGAAGCCCAGCGATGCGCAAAGATCGTCAAGGGGCTGCTTGATTTTTCCCGTGAATCGATACCGCAGAAGAAACCGGCATCCCTGAACAAAGTCATGGAGGCCACCCTCGCCCTCATCGGTCGCCAATCAAGCTTTCACAATATCGATATCGTCAGGGACTATCAGCCGGATTTGCCGCTTATTCCGGTCGATGAGAACCAGATGGAACAGGTCTTTATCAACATGTTGCTGAACGCCAGCCAGTCCATGCCCAGCGGCGGAAGCATCCGCATTAAGACCTATACGGAAAATGAAGAATACGCTTGCCTCAAATAACCGATACCGGGGCAGGGATCAGCGAAGAAAACCTGGGGAAGATATTTGATCCATTTTTCACCACGAAAAGCGATAAGGGCACGGGATTGGGTCTTTCCGTTTCCTATGGGATCATCGAGAGGCACGGCGGCAAGATCGAAGTGCAGAGCAAGGTTAACGAAGGCACGACTTTTACCATCAAATTGCCCCTGCGCCCGCAGGGCAAAGAGACCCTGGCCGCCAGCAGCCCTGCCCAGTAGGGACTCTGCTCTGATACCCTTATCCGACTTAATCGAATTCGCCTGAGCGGCTCACCTCGTTGTCATTGTCAATTATCCCTTATAAATCATTCCCGTCCGGACGTATATTTTTTTATACAAATCATCGTTTATTAATATCTTCAATAGTTATCAAGCGTAGCTGCCTGAGCCCTCAAGTTCTGATTCTTTTTCGTCACTTACCTGTATAGGGTTATTATACATCGCCGACATAAAATGATTGTCGGGGCATTTCTCCTCTGATAAAAAAGCAATTAAAAACAATAAGATAAATAGACAATCCCGGGAACTCTTCGCATGGCATGTCCATTGCAACATAGAAAGTCAAAAGGATAGTTTCAGTGACGGGAACGATCAGCGAATGAAAGGAGGAAGCCATGAAACTCATAATAACGATTTTAACGGCGATACTGGTCAAGGCAACAACGGTGCTGGCTTCCAGCGGCCAAGAGACGGCAGGCACCAGCCTGCTGGTGCTCCTTTTCCTGGGATTTGGCGCTCTAATTGTCGTATGCCAGCTGATACCCAGTTTAGTGCTTTTCTATTCGATGCTCAAAGGGCTCTTTGAGAGCGCCGCGAAAAGCACGATGCCGAAAACGGGCGTCAAGACGTTATGACGCCAGACCAAGAGAGGGGATAGAAATCATGCTGGGATTGCTCATTGCAGATAAGGATGTGGCGACCCGAAAGCAGATGGCAAATCTGCTGATAGAGGCTGGCTATGACGTGACGGTAACGGACTCTGCCGCAAAGGCCATCCACGGCGTGCTGAAAAAAACAGCCCAGGTTGTGCTTCTGGGAACCGAACTTGATGAATTCACCTCCGCAGAGCTGGTGCCGCTCCTGAAACAATGCAACCGCAAACTGATGATCATCCTGATCGCCGATGACGCGCCCCTGCCCCTGATAAGGAAAGTCCGCAAAGAGGGAATTTTCTATCATGCCCTGCGGCCGGCGGAACCGGAGGACGAAGAAGAAATCAGGCAGGTGGTAAAGTGCGCCATGGAAAGCCTGACCAGGACTGATTATGCAAGAAGAGCGCACGCGAACTGAACGAACCGCCTCAGGAGGAAATTATGAAACAGATAGCACGCGTTAAAACGATCGCCCCGGCTATCGCGCTGTTTTTCAGTGCCGCCCCGCTGTGGGCCGAAACCGCGTCGGGAGGATAACAGCAATCTGTTTGTCTGGATATTCCTGGCTTTCTGCGCCCTGATCGTGGTCGCTCAGCTTATTCCCGCCGTACTGATGCTGCTGGGATTTGCAAAAGGGATAAAAAAGGAACCCGTACAACCCGCCCCCGGTCCTGCCGATCAACCCTGAATCCGTCCGCGAGCGCTTACCCTGCGGCTTCCCGCTGGGTAAGCGGGCCTTAACGGTTACTGGTTATTTTGCTCATCCTTTACGGATATGCCCAGTTTTTTCAGGAGGGCATGAAAATTCGGACGAAGCATCCCTGTTTCTTCCGCCGCCTGCGAAACATTCCAGTTATTCCGTTTGAGGGCGTTGATAACGAACGCCTTTTCAATCGGTTCCACCGCCCGCTCGCGGATCTGTTTCTTCGTCTCCTTCAACTCCTCAAGACTGAGCGGGACGATATCCGGATCCGGATATCTTTCCTCTTCCGCGGATCTCAATTCCAGGTTTGCCTTCTGGATGACGTCACCCTCGCACAGGACAACCGCCCTCTCCAGGATATTCTCCAATTCGCGGACATTGCCCGGAAAGGCGTATCCCTCCAGCACCGCCATGGCATCGGGCGCCAGACCCCGCACCTCCTTGCCGATCTCTTCGGAAAACTTGCCCAAAAAGTGAAGAATCAACAGCGGCAGGTCTCCCTTCCTCTCCCGCAGGGGGGGAAGATTGACCGGAATGACGTTGATGCGGAAAAACAGATCCTCCCGGAAGGTGCCCTTGGCCACCATATCCCGCAGGTTTACATTGGTGGCCACCACGAGGCGGATATCGATCGGGACCGGCCGGGTATCGCCGATGGGGGTCAGCACGCGCTCCTGCAGAACTCTGAGGAGTTTCGCCTGGGTAGCGAGGCTTATATTGGAAACCTCGTCCAGAAACAGGGTGCCCCCGTCGGCCACCTTGAATAGTCCCGTCTTGCTGTGGATGGCACCCGTGAATGAACCTTTTACATGGCCGAACAGCTCGCTCTCCAGCAGGGTTTCCGGAAGAGACGTGCAGTCCACTGCAACGAAGGGATGGTCATGCCGGGCGCTGTTCTTGTGTATGGCGCGTGCCACCAGTTCCTTGCCCGTCCCGCTTTCGCCGGTGATCAATACCGTACTGTCGGTCGGGGCCACCTGCATGATCCGGCGATAGACCTTCTGCATCTCGACGCTTTCGCCGATAAAGTCACCGAAACCATGGCCGTCGCCCGGTATTGTCTTGACCGAAAAACTCTCCGTCGTGGCTATTTTATGGTCTACGGCCTTCCGTACTTTATCGATGATCAGATCCGAGGTAAACGGTTTGGCGATATAATCAAAGGCGCCGTTTTTCATCGCCTCGACAGCCGTGTCGACGGTCGAGTAACCGGTAATCATGATCACCGGCACTTCCGGTTGCAGAATCTTTATATTTTTCAACACTTCGATCCCGTCCATGCCGGGCATTTTCAGATCCGTAATCACCACATCGAAATCCTGTTCCTGGATTTTCTCGATGGCCGATCGTCCGCTGGCCGATGTTTCCACATGATACCCTTCAGCGGTAAGAATGCGGCGCATCCCCTCCCTGATCACCTCCTCATCATCAACAATCAGGAGGGTGCGTCCGTCCTGCAATTTTTCTTGATTGCCTTTTTCCATAATTCGATCGTAAGGAATACCGGTGTCGTCTCTTGCCCGCGACATATGACT
This sequence comes from uncultured delta proteobacterium, assembly GCA_963817385.1. Classification (GTDB taxonomy): domain Bacteria; phylum Desulfobacterota; class Syntrophia; order Syntrophales; family UBA5619; genus JAKAFS01. Next base: position 19,250 of record CAWFOM010000028.1, on the reverse strand, counting down.
AAAAACAAACCGTCTGTCGTGACTCCCTTTTTTCTTGTATAGCAATCCAACTCTTTAGTCAAATCAATGCATCATCGGTGAGATTGAGCATTCCCCGCCTTTTTACCATAGTAAGCGTAAAATTACGATCAGTTCTTCGTATATTTTTTTATACAGGCCGCGATCGGAGAAATGTGCGGCGTATCTCAGGAATGTTGCCGCAATTCACCAATTTGCATTCCGGATGCACTCTTTCCTGTGTATAATAATTGCGTACATCTTCCCGGACCGGTCAGAGCATCTTCCCCTCGCTGACGAATATTATTATAATGAAATCCATTAACTGCAATTATTTCCCGTTACCGGCACCAGCTGGCACAACCACTGCAAGGACGTGGCGCAAGCGGCGAGATCCGTCCTCAGCGAAAGGGGTGGCCGTAATAGCTATTGGCAGAAGACGAGATCGTACCGCGCCCATGGGCAGCAACCCATCCGCCGGGTCGGATGAAATCGGGCCTATGGCTGTGCCAATGCTCTTCCGCGGTCGGCGCTTTGATTATGGGTATGCAAACGATTCCCCTTGTTTTTGTGGCGCATTCACGGTACAGGGGAGTCATACATCAGCCTGCCCCGGCAGAGGCGGAACTACTCTTGGCAATGATCGATCCCCGGAAAATTCGTACCAGTAGATGAATGGATTCATTCTAATGGGATGTGCCGGCGCTAAGCCCACAGACAGCAAGGAGGAAGATTGATGAGTCAGACAAAGTGGATTCTGATTTTACTGGCATCAGCGCTCATGCTCATGATGGCGGCGCCGGCGGTTGATGCAGCTGAAAACAGATGCATGACCTGTCACAGCGAAAAGACGATCATGAATAAAGGGGTTCACCTCTATATCGATCCGGTAAAATATGAGTTAACGACCCATGCGCGCATCGGATGTGTTTCCTGCCATGACAAAGTAACGAAACGTCATCCGGAGGACGGCATCAGACCGTCCCGCGCAAAGTGCCAGGATTGTCACGCCGCTGTCGCTGCCGAGTATAATCAAAGCCTGCATGGAAAGAATGCCGGCTGCACCGATTGCCACAAGCCTCATGCCGTCAAGTCGCTGCTGGCCGTTTCCGGCCGCGACATCAACATCCAGTGCGCCAAGTGTCACGAATATGCGGAAATGATCAAGACCCACTCCAAGTGGCTGCCCCAGGCGGCGCTCCATATCGACGACTTACCGTGCATAACCTGCCATACGGGCTCGAAAAATTATGTGATCACCATGTACATCGCAAAAAATGTAAAAGACTCACCGTTGGGCGGCGTCAAGCTGGCCGATTCTGACGAGCTGCAGCCATTCTTAGCGGCGGGGAAAAAGGCCGAGTCGTTGATCGACGCCAACGGCGACAACTTTCTCTCCTTGAGCGAGTTGAAGAATTTCAATACGAGCAGCAAATATCGAAGTCTGAGCCTCATGGGGACAATGATGCCGGAGGTGGTAACACACAATTATCAGATTCTGGAAAACCGCTGGGATTGCACCTTCTGCCACGCCTCGGGACCCAATGCACAACAGACGAGCTATCTTGCCTTTCCTCAGCAGGACGGCACATACAGCCGGATACCGGTAGAGAAAGGCGCCATCCTGGACATCCTGTACGGCACCCCGGATTTCTACATGCTGGGATCAACGAGAAGCACCCTGTTGAGCATCATCGGGGCGGTGATCGCAGCCGGGGGGCTCATGGTGCCCATCTTGCACGGCACATTACGTTTCCTCACCAGGAAGAGAAGAAAGGAGCATTGATCATGTCACATGAAACACCCAAAGAGCTGATCTATTTTACCCCCACACCGGTAAGGATATGGCACTGGCTGAACGCCCTCGGAATCGTCACCCTCTGTGTCACGGGCATACAGATCAGATTCCCGGAGTATGCCAATATCTTCGGCACGTACAAGGCGGCCATCAAGCTGCACGATATCGCCGGCGTGACCGTGGCGATCTCCTTCTTCCTCTGGTTTTTTTACTATCTGTTCGTCGCGAGGAATCTGGTAAAAGTCTATGTCCCCAATCTGGACGATATCAAGCAGGGGATATTCCGGCAGGCGTTTTTTTATTTCTTTGACTACTTTCTGGGGCGAAAGAATCCCCATAACGCCACGCTGGACAACAAGTTCAACGCCATCCAGAAAATGAGCTACCTGTTCATCATGTTCCTGTTCCTGCCGCTCGTCATCATCAGCGGCCTTCTCCTCATGAACGTCGCGCCTCTGCGGGGGTGGATCATCATGATCGGAGGGATCAAGTTTCTCGTGGACGCCCATTACCTGATCGCCTGCTCTTTTTTTGCCTTCCTCTGCGTCCACATCTACATGGCCACGCTGGGACATACGCCTTTTGCCCATTTCCGTCAGATGTGGACCGGATGGGAAGAGGTGGAATCCACCACGGCAGGCAATAAGCATTGACTAATCGACAATTATTCTATAATGGAACATTCACATAGAAGGTGTGGCTCGATTTCCTTCTTATGCCTATCGATCTTTTCGGGTGAAAAAAGAGTAACAGGGCAAATAGAGGACGGTGTCGCAGGGCGGAGACTCTGTTCTTTTGTTTTTCTGGAGGCAATCATGAAGCAGCGGTATCTGTTTTTCATCTTGACCATAACGGTGTTGACATGCTCCTTCGCTTATGCGATCGACATCAAGGATGTCACCTTTAAAATAGCAAATTTCGGCAAGGTCGATATTCAACCATAACGAGCATTTCAGACAGGAGGGCATCAAGAATAACTGCAAGACCTGCCATAATGCCATTTTCAACCTCAGGAAAAAAGCTCATTACACCATGGCGGATATGGAAAAAGGCAAATCCTGCGGCGCCTGCCACAACGGCAAGCGGGCCTTCGATCTCAAGGATTGCATCAAATGTCACAAAGTTGCCGATATAACCATGAAAGTGAAGGAGACGGGACCGGTAACCTTCAGCCACAAGAAGCACCTCAAGGCGAACAACTGCGCCGTCTGCCATCCCAAGATCTACGATATGGCCGCAAAAAAGCCGGTCACGATGGCCCAGATGGAAAAAGGCAAATCCTGCGGCGCCTGCCATAACGGCAAAGAGGCCTTCAAGACCGAAGAGTGCATCAAGTGCCATCCCTTCAAGGATGTGAATTTCAAGGTGCCGGATACGGGTGACGTCAAATTCAGCCACGAACTGCACACGGGCATGTTCAAGTGCGGCGATTGCCACGTCAAGCTCTATCTCCCCTCTGCGAAGAACAAGAGAATCACGATGGCTGAGATGGAGGCGGCAAAGTCATGCGGCGCCTGCCATAACGAAGGCAAAGGGGCATTTACCGTAAAGGAAAATTGTGACCGCTGCCACAAGATGTAGCCCGGCGCGGAAGGCGAATTTTCTGAAGGAATGGTAAATATCGTTTGACAAAAATGATTTGATCGTTAAGTTAGAGAGAAATTCAAAACGGACCGGAAGAGGGTCCAAGAAAAGGAGATAAGCATGTTTTCCGTATCTGAAAAAGCAAGTGAGATGATTAAGGAGTTCCTTAAGAGTCGCACGGAAGCCCCCTCCATCAGGGTGGTGATGCAGGAGGGTGGCTGATCCGGGCCCTCACTGGGCATGGCTCTGGATGAGTCAACAAAGGAAGATGAGATATTCGAGGACCGGGGGGTGACCTACCTGGTCGAGAAGGCCCTCTTTGAAAAGGTCAAACCGATAGAGATCGATTTCGTTACCACCCCGCGGGGATCGGGATTCAAACTGACCTCCAGCCTGAGTCAGGAAAGCGCCTGCGGATCATCTTGCAGTTGCTGAAAGCGCACCCCGGAGGCTCCCGGAGCCTCCGGGGTTTTTTCGTCATGCCCAACGACATCCCCGGCAAAGCCATAAATGCCACCAAATGCCCCAATAAATGAAAGACGAGCAACCCCTCCCCGACCGTAACCTCGCCGATGCCCTGATCAGGACGGGACGTCACACCGAAGCCGTCGCGCTCTACCGGAAACTCACCGAGACATTCCCGGAAGAGGAATCCCATCTCCTCTCCCTGGCCTGGGCGCTTCACGACAGCGGAAGGCCGCAGGAGGCCGCCGGCTGTTTCGAGCGCCTCTTCCAGAAGGAGCTCTCGCGAAAACTCTTCACCGGCTTTGCCTATGACGAACTCGTCCGCATCTATCGGGAGGGGCGGAACTGGGAAGCGCTTATCTCGGTCTGCGAGCGGGCTTCGGCTGCACAGCCGGAAGATGTCGGCCTGCTCAAAACCCTCGGCGACGCATATCTCACGGCGGATCGGGCCGTCGACGCCCTGCGCGTCTGCGAAACGCTGATCGCCCTCGAACCGGAAGCCCCGGAGCACTGGTGTGCGCTGGGCGCTGCCCGACTCGCCCTTGGCAGGATCGGGGAGGCCGAAGCGGCGTACAGAAGGGCCGCCGAGATCGACCCCTCGGACGCACCGCTCTTTTTCAGCCGTCTGGCCGACGGCCTTCTCCGTGCAGGCCGTCCGGAAAATGCACAGGCGGCCATGGAGCGGTGCCTGGCGCTGAAACCCGATGACCCGCTTTATCTCATGGATCTCGGCGACATCCTCATCCATCGGGGGAAGCCGGAGGCGGCGGCGGACGCCTACGCCCGGGCGGCGCTCCTCAATCCCGCTTCCGCAGGGGCCTGCTGGTACCGTCTGGGCGAACTCCTTGCAAAGAGAGGTCTCCACTGCGCAGGCCACGGAAGCAGTCGCAAAAGCCGTAGCGGCCGAACCGGAAAACCCCCGCTATTTGCTGCGCCTGGCGGCGTCCTACGACGCCCGGGGCTTGAGCGACCTCGCCCGGCGCAACGCTTCTCCAGGTGGAAAAACTGACCAAGACGAAATTGGGATAGGATTCGTCCATATTTATAGCGTCTCCGTCGCCGGATCTGCATCATCTTCCGACCGGCACGCGCATCAATTGAAATCGATCTTGTAATAGAGATCCACGCCGCTCTCGCTCCCCGTCTGCGTTTCGATCTGCCACTGCTTGAAGATGATCGTAGCGGAGGCGAAACAGGTTGCCGCCGGTGAACAGCGACCGCCCGTAACTGAAATAGAGCTGGGGCGTCAGGTATTTCCCCACGGTCAGCATCGTCTGGGAGACGCCGGCCGCCTGCTTTGCCGGGGCGACGCCGGCGGGGCGACCGGGATCTCCTTATACCCCATGCGGCCGGCGGCCTCTGCGGTCCGACTGGAGCTCCAGGGTGCTGAGCCCCAGCCGGTTCTTGATCTGTTCCTGCAGGACGACCGATTGCCCCCGGAAAGCAGGACGCTGGCCACCTGCGCCATCATGCCCGCCTGTTCGCTGTTGCTGCTGTTGCCGAGCGGATGGCCGAAAACGATGTAGGCCAGGATATCCACATCCGGCATGGCCGGTTCGGAGTAGAGCTTGATCACCGGCGCCCGCAGGATCCCCCCGGCCGTGACGCCTGCCCGCACGTCGCCGACGGTGCGAAGCGCCAGGATATCCAGGGTCGGCTGGTTGATGGGTCCGCCCGCGTAAAACAGGCGCCCGCGGACGATCTCCAGATCCACGCCGTAGGCCCTGTAGCGCCCCTTGACCACCCTGATCTCGCCCTTGCTCGTGATCTTGTCGAGGCTTTGGAACATCAGGTCGATCCTCCCGCCCAATTGGGCGTCGATCCCTTCCACCTTGACCAGGACCCTCTCGCCGAGCATCAGGCGGACCTGGACATCCAGGGCCAGCGGAGAGGTCTTTTCGGCGGGCTTCGGCGCCCCCTCCAGGATCACATCCCGGCTGGGCAGGATCACCGCCCGGGTCGGCGGGCCGAAGATGAGCAGCTCCGGCAGGCGCACCTCGCCGCGGATGGCCAGTTTTTCCGTCGTGCCCTCGAACGTGAGGCGTCGGCGATGCTCAGGATCTGCAGCTCGGGGAGATAGACAATCTGGAACCGCTCGCCGTTGATGCTTCCGCTGTAGCCGGCCACCTGCCACCCCTTGAGCCGGACGAGGGCCGTCCCCTCGATATGGCCGGGGCCGGACGAGGGCCCGGAAGGAATCGATGCGGAGGAGGTCCTTTTCCAGCCGCATCGCGAGCTGGACGTCGCTGACATGGATGCCCGCCGTGGGCAGATACGCCCCCGCCTTGGCCAGCTTCAGGTTCCCCTCGATCGTCGGCTCCTCCCAGCGTCCCGCCGACCCGCAGATCGGCGTCGAGTTCCCCGCGGCTCTCCCGGATGAATCCCGGGAAGAGGGAGGTGAGAAGCCCCTTCTCCCGGACCTGCCCGGTCAGGGACGCCTGAAGAGGCCCCTTGCGGTCGAAGGCGGTCGGGAGGCGCGCCGGGATCGGCAGTTGGAAACTCCCCCGGACCTGTCCCTGCTCCATCAGCGCCAGGGCAACGGTGCCGCGAAGCGCCTCTCCCTGCCAGTCCCACGAGACGGAAGCGGAGCGCAGGTTAAATTGATCTCCCCCTCCGGCCTCAGCCAGCGGACCTTCCCCCCGGAAAGGGCGGCGTCGCCCTTCAGGGCGAACCGCTGTTCCGGGAGAAGATTCCCCGTCGCCCGGCCTGCGAGACGCCCTTCCAGGTTGACGGCACGGGGCAGCCAGGGACGGATGAGCGACAGGTCGATGCCGGCCCATTCCAGATCCACCTCCCCCTCGCCGGGAACGGCCAGGACCTGCGGGCCGGGGCGAGGAGAAGCGCCCTTTCACGGCTTCCCCCGCCGGCCAGGGAGAGCTCCACGTCGCGTGCAGGCCGCGTTCGTTTCCGTCAAGGCTGAGCGATAACCTGCTCCACGCTGATCCGGCGCCCGTCCACGGTCAGGACGCCCGAGGCGCCGATCCGCCCGGCCACGACGAGCCGTCCGGCGCCGATCTCCGCGGCGGGGCCGCGCAGCGCCCCCTGCCAGCCCCATTCGAGATCCGCCGGGGCAGGGTCGCGTCGACGGCCTCGTTTCCCTGTTGCCAACGGATCTTTCCCCGGGCGAGGGATATCTTCCCCGTGAGATCGAGCCGTTCCCCGGGGAGGATGTTCCCGGTGACCCGCCCGGCGAGGCGTCCGGCGAGGCTGAGATCGCCGGGCAGCCAGCGACGGAGCAGCGCCAGGTCGATATCCGCCCATTCCGCCGTCACTTTCCCGGTTTCCGGGATGGACAGACGGGCCGGCGCAGGAGACGAAAAAGCTCCCTTCAGCATTCCCCCGCCGGCCAGGCGGAGTTCCATCCCGGCCTTCATCCCCTGTTCGTCCCCGTCGAGACTGAGCGAACCCTCCTGCACGGTAATCCCGTACCTCTCCGCCGTCACCGTTCCCGCCGCCCGGGCGTTCCCCGAAAAGGCAGGCTGCTCCCCCTCCGGAAAGCGCAGCCGGACGGCTCCGGCGCTGGTTCCCGCGACCCGCACCTCCGTGAGCCAGGGGTTCACCCTGGCCAGATTCAGACCCTTCCACGCTACCCGGACGGAACCGCCCGGCGGCTCCCCGGTCAGATCGCCGGCGATTTCGAGCCGCTCCGACTGCCCGCCCGCGATAACGAGGGGGGCAAGCGTGATTCGCCCGGCGGCAACGGACAGCGCCGCGGGAGCATCGAGGCTCCACGGTCCGATGCCGTCCCGGCCGGAGAAACGGACGATCTCCCCCTGCCAGCTTCCCCGGCTGTATGCCCCGGAGAGGGCTGTCCGCGCCTCGGCGCCGGCCGCCTGGAGCGCCGCGTTGATCGTGTGCCGCTGGGCGGTCCCGTCCGCCTCCAGGTTCACCGAATCGGCCTGAAAGCGTCCATAGGCCACCTTGCGGAGGGTTGCGGCGACGTGCAGGGGGGATCCCTTCTCTTCCCCGAGCCGGGCGGTGAGGTTCGCGGCGGCGATCCGCACCCCGCCCGCGGCAAGGTTCGCACCCCCGGCCGGTGACGGAGCCGTCCAGACGCCCGTCACGCCAGCGCACCCACCCGTCGGCCCGAAGCTCCCCGGCCGTCCGGGGGATCAGCCGTCCCAGATCGCCGACCTGGGCATCGAAGGCCAGCCGGCGGCCGAGGTCGCCCGCCGCATTGATATCGAATCCCTTTCCCTGGAGCGCCAGATGATCGACATGGAGGTCGCCACCGGCGAAATCCGCCTGGATGTCCCCGGTCAGGGACTGCCCGTGCAGGCGGCTCTCCAGAAGCCTGCCGTTCACCTTCCCCTTTGGCGGGGCCTGGCCCGGCCACGCAGCGTCCCCCGCGAGATCGAAGTTGACCACCCCCGCCCAGTCGGGATCAACATCGGCCGGATTGAGATTCCTCCCGCGGATCGTCCCCTCCAGGGAGATCCCGTCGCGCCAGCGGATACCCAGGTTCCCCTGCACGGACCCGGCAAGGAGCGAGCCGCGGAGCGGAGCCCACCTCACCCCTGTGCCGTCGCCCTGATACGAACCGGAGAGACGCGCCGTCTGCCACCCTTTCCCCGGTTGGCAAGCGTAACCTCACCCCGGTAGAGCTCCGGGGTTCCCGCGAGCGTCAGGGTCCCGGAGAGGTCGGTCGGCACGTTGAGTTCGGGGGCCAGATCGAGGCCGGCCGCCTCAAGCTGCAGCGCCAGGAGCGGCTCCCGTGCGGTCAGCGTGACCGTCCCCCCGCCCGTGAGCCGACCCGCCCGGCCCGGCCTGGTCAGGCGAAGCTTCCGCAGATTGAAGGCCTTTCTGGTCATCCCCGCCTCCCCCGCGAGCTCCAGGCGCTTTACACTGCCCGATGAACCGGCAACGGTGAAGTCCCCCGCCAGCTGCTCGGGGCTCCGCCCGGGAAGAAACCGGCCCTGCAGGGAAAAGGCATCCATCCCCGCGACGGCCGCGGCCGGGGCCACGGCAAGGTCAAACCGGAGGGACGGCGGGAAAAGCCGGCCGCGATGCTCCCCGTGACGCGGCCGGACAGGCGCAGCGACGGCAAGATCGGAGAGGGAGAACAGCGCGCTGTGCCAGGTCACGGAGGAGGAGATGGCGGTCACGGTCACCGGCGGCCCGTCGAGACGGCGGTAGGTCAGGCCGTTCACCTGCAGTCGCTCGATCCGTCCGTCGAAAAACGCCGCCAACCCGGAAACCCGGGGCCAGGTGAGATCCGGCGGCGTTTCCTTGGGCGTGTTGTCGCGGATCCGCACGCCTGTCAGGGTCAGCTCTTTCGCGGCAATCCGTCCCGAAAGGAGGCTGAGCGGCGCCCAGCGGAAGTCGAGGCTGTCCATCTCCACCTCCACCGGCGCCAGGACCACGCGGACGCCCCCCAGTTGCAGGCGGTCGAAGCAGCCTCCCCTCGACCTGCCCGGGCGGAGATCGTAAGCGGCGTATGGCGGGAAACCGCGTCCATGAGCCAGCGGGCGCCGTCCGTCGTACCGGTGAGCCAGGCCGCGCCCCACACCCCCGCACCGATGAGAGCTGCCGCCAGAACGGCGATCAGCCCGTATATCGCCGCGCGTTTCAAAACTCGAACCCCACCGTGAAGTGAATGCGAAACCCCGGATCGTCCACCCCGATCTGCCGGGCCACGCGAGAGATTCAGGGCGCCCACCGGGGTGTAGTAGTGCAGGCCGACCCCCGCCCCCTCGAAGAGGCGGACCTCGGTGAAGGAATCAAAGGCGTTGCCGGCGTCGTAAAACGCCGAGACGCCCCAGTCGCTGAAGAGAGCCCGTTCGAGTTCAACGCTCCCGGCGAGGAGATGCTTTCCCCCCGCCACCTGGCCGGTGGCATCGAGCGGGCCGAGGGACTGGTAGGCGTAGCCGCGCACGCTCTGATCCCCGCCGGCAAAGAAACGGAGCGACGGGGGCAGATCGCTCAACGGATCGCTCAGGAGCGTGATCCCCGCCCTGGCCCGCGTCTGGAGGGAGAGCCGCCAGGGCAGCGGCAGGAGAAAACTCCCCGCGGAGATGAGCTGGAGCAGTTCCGTGTCCGAGCCGAGCCACTCGGTTTGTTCCGCGCAGATCGAAGGCATAGCGGAATCCCCGGGTGGGACGGATCGGGTTGTCGTAATGATCCCCGGTCAAGCGCAGGCCGGGCAAGACCAGTCGCGAACTCGAGTCCTGGGCGCCGATGGTATACTCCTCCCGCTGCAGCCTGATGTAGGCGGTCCCCAGTTCTCTCTTACCGAAGCTCTGGTTCTTGTCCAGTTCCAGTGCGATCAGCCGGCTCGTGTACGTGGTGACATCCTCCTGCTGGAGGTTGAACTGCAGCACGATTGAACTCCTGATGTCCACTGCGTCCGGCAGGATGTAACCGGCCGCCATCCCCTGGAGACGCTCGGAGATATAAAGATTCGAATAGAATTCATGGCCGCGGTGCAGCACGTTGAGGTCGCGGTACCGGACATTGAATCGACCGCCCGTGTCCGTACCGTATCCGATTCCCTGGCGAAGACTCCTGCTGGGCGAGGGTTTCAGCTGTACGAGCATCGGCACCTGGAAGTCCCGGGATTCCGCTTTTTCCGGGGTGATATTGACCTCCCGGAAACGTTCGGAGTTGGTGAAGTTGAGCTGCGTCTCCCCGAGCCGGGCATAAGAAAAGGGCTCTCCCGGCTTGAACGCCAGATAACGCCGCACGAACTGGTCGGGATAATCGGACGCCCCCTCGATTCTCGTCCCGTTGAAAAAATACCGGCTGCCGGTCTCCAGCTCCAGCCGGATATCTGCGGTGGAGGTCTGTCTTCGCGATGCGGATTTCATGCACGGCAAAATCGGCATCCAGGTACCCCAGCTCCTGCGCCCGGGCGAGGAGCTCCCCCTTGGCTTCCTCATATCTCTGCTGCAGGAGCACGTCGCCCTTTTTCAGGGGGAAGGCGGCTGCCTGTCTCTTCAACGCCTCCTCGTCCGCGCCCGGACCGTGCAGGGTGAGCGTCACCCCCGTGACGCGGACCGGCTCTCCCGGAATCACGCTGACCCGCAGGCGATAGGCGCCTGCACCTGCCTCTTCGATCGCGGTGGTGACCCGGGCGCTGTAATAGCCGTAGGGCTCCATCGCCGTCAGGATCTTATCGTCCGCCTGCCGTGCGAAACGTTCGAGCCACAGCCGGTCCACCTTTCCTTCCTGAACCAATCCCGAGGGGAGTACAAGCGTGTCCCGTACATTTTTCAGGACATCGCCCTCAAGGCCTTCCACGACGACCTCGATCGGTTCGGCGGCGGACAGAGGAGTGACGAAACATGTCAGGAATGATATCAGAATTGCGGCGGCCAAGAGCGGTCCGAACCTTACCATGGGAAAACCTTTTGCGGAGACATCCGCGGGGATGGCAGCCCGAAATCCCTGCCTTCGGGCAGGCCGCTTATCGTTGATGAAAACGTCCGGATACCGGTGCCTGCCCCGAACGCTGATCCGGGGTTTACCGGTATGTCATTCGTGGTTGATTTACGACTTTTTGCGAAGCCTTCAAAGCTGGCCGCGCGACCGGCCGGAGACCGTATCAGATCTTCCCCATCTTCTGCAGGGTCTCCTGAAAGACGTGGTAGAAGGCCTTGTTGTCGGCCACCCCCTGCTTGATGATCTTCCCCGCCTCATCGATATTCTTGAGATTGATGACGATGTTGACGCTCTGGTTGAAGGCGGCCATGTTGTCCATCGTCCGGAATTTCTCACTGACCAGGGCCACGAAGAATCGCCGCCGCGTGCTCATGGCCATGCCTTCCAGATACCGGTGAACGCTGTTCGCCTGCGGATCATCCACATCGAAGCGCTCATTCAAAACGACGACGTCGAACACATGAAACCGCATGGCCTTGAGGGCGTCCTTGGCCGTCGCCGGCTCCGTGATCTGATACCCCAGATCCTTGAGACTGCCGCTGATCTTCTCCCGGACGGCCGGATCGGATTCACAGACCAGGGCGGTCGCACCCCCCTCTCCCACAAAGTCGAACGGCCGGTCCGCGGCGTCGTAATCTTCAGACGCCACTTCATTCACCAGGGTCTTTTCCTCTTCCATCTCCCGCTCCCCCTCTAAAATCGTCTCGCCGGTTTTCCATAATTCTTGTCCACTTCGAGCTTGCCGATGTCCGTCGTGGCCTGTCCCATGGAGCTCTTGACGCTGTCGATGCCGCGGCCGACGATCCCCCTGTTGGAAGCATAGGCCTTCCCGGTCTCCTCGCTGATCAGCCCCTGCCGGTAGAGCTCAATGATGTAGTCGTCGAAGGTGATCATCCCGAAGGCCTTGCCCGCCTGGATGATTTCATAGAAGGTCTTCCCCTCCGATTCGCCGTTGAGGATCGTATCCTTCACCCGCAGGTTCGAACCCATGATCTCGAAGGCGGCGACCCGGCCGCCCCCCTCCTTGGGAAGGAGCCTCTGGCAGACGATCCAGCGCACCGTGTCGGCAAGCCGGATCCGGATCTGTGTCTCCTCTTCCGAGGAGAACATGCCGAGGATGCGGTTGATCGTCTGGCCGGCATCCACCGTATGGAGGGTGCTGAGGACCAGGTGGCCCGTCTCCGCAGCGGACAGGCCGATCTCCACCGTTTCACGGTCCCGCATCTCGCCGACGAGGATCACCTTCGGCGCCTGGCGGAGCGCCGCGCGCAGCCCGTTCGCGAAGGTGTCGAAATCGTTCCCCATCTCCCGCTGGTTGAAGGTGGCCATCTTATGGGGATGGGCGAATTCCACCGGATCCTCGAGCGTGACGACGTGGACCGACTTATGCTCGTTGATCTCATTGAGGATCGCCGCAAGCGACGTCGACTTGCCGCTTCCCGTGGCGCCGGTAACGAGGATGATCCCGTTCTTCTCCTCGGCCATCTGGCGGAAGGCCTCGGGGAGGTTCATTTCCGTGAGGGTCGGGATTCGGGTCTCCAGTTTTCTGAGAACGACGGAGTAATTCCCCTGCTGGGAGAAGATGTTCACGCGGAAGCGGGCCTTGCCCGGCAAGTCGTACGAGGAATCGCACGACCCCTGGGAAAGGAGGATCTCCGTCAGCCGCCGGTCCTGGTTGATCAGGTTCAGGGCGAAGATCTCCGTCTGAAAAGGGGTCAGCTTCTGGATGGGCGGGTCCAGTTCCACGCCGTAGAGCAGTCCCGAGCTCTCCACCTGGAATGGCTTTCCCACCGTGATGTTCAGATCAGAAACATTCTTGTGGGAATCGAGCATCTTTCCCAGGATATAATCGATCTCCGGTTTTCTCATCACATCCCTCCTGCACTGGATCGTTGCCGACGCCGGCCGCTCATAAGGCCGCCCTCATCCGGCGGGCTTCGCCGGCCGTGCCGCCGTCTCCGCTCCTGCCGCACCGCTTCTCTATTGATCTGCGCCCCGGGATCAGGCCTCGGTGAAGTCCGTCGGCGGGTTCTTCAGGAACGGCCGGAACCGCTGTCTTGTCGTTCGCCTTCATGTACGCCTCGTCTCCGCTGATCCACCCCTTGTTGAGGAGCTCCATGATCGCATCGTCCAGAAGCTGCATGCCGTATTTCTTCCCCGTCTGGATCATGGAGGGGATCTGGAAGGTCTTCGATTCGCGGATCAGGTTCCGCACCGCCGAGTTGGCGATCAGGATCTCCAGGGCGACGCAGCGCCCCTTCTTGTCGATCCGCTTGAAGAGGACCTGGGCGAGGACCGCCCGGATGCCGTCGGCAAGCGTCGAGCGGATCTGCATCTGCTCGCTCGCGGGAAACACCTCGATGATCCGGTCGACGGTCTTGGCGGCGCTCGTCGTGTGGAGGGTGCCGAAGACGAGATGTCCCGTGGAGGCGGCCTCCACGGCAAGCGAGATCGTCTCCAGGTCGCGCAACTCGCCGACGAGGATGATGTCCGGGTCCTCGCGGAGCGCCCCGCGCAGGGCCGCCGTAAAGGATTTCGTGTGCCGCCCGACCTCCCGATGATTCACGATGCAGTTCTTGCTCTGGTGGACGAACTCGACCGGATCCTCGATCGTGATGATATGGTCCTTCCGCGTCGAATTGGCCTCGTCGATGATCGCCGCGAGCGTCGTCGACTTGCCGCTTCCCGTCGGGCCCGGTGACGAGGACCAGCCCCCGCGGGAGAGAGGCCAGCTTCGAGACGACATTGGGCAGGCCCAGTTCCTGGCAGGAGACGATCTTGCTCGGGATCTCCCGGAAGACCGCCGCGCAGCCGAACTGCTGCTGGAAGAAATTGGCGCGGTAACGGGCGAGCCCCGGAATCTCGTAGGCGAAGTCGATGTCCCCCGTCTCCTCGAACTGCTTGACCTTGTGCTCGGGGGTGATCTCGTAGATCATCGCCTTGAGCCCGTCGTTGGTCAGAACATCAAACTTGATCCGCTCCATCTCCCCCCGGAGCCGGAGCGCCGGCTGCTGGCCGGAGACGAGATGCAGGTCCGATGCCCCCTGGTCATGCATCAACTGGAAAAAGGCGTCAATCTTTGCCATGGATGGCCTCCTTGGATGATTCTACCGACACACGTTTTTCACATAAGGCGCTGTGACTCTCCCGACTCCGGGGTTATCCAGCGGTACGGGCGCGCCGCCGGCCGCGGGGATGCGCGGGCACTGCGGCGTAACGGCGGTAGAAGTATAGGAAAAGGGCCCTGCTTTGTCAAGAAAAAGGGGCGGCTCCGCCTTGACCGAAGGCCCGCCGGGTGGTAGAAAATGAAAAAGCAGAACCGATAGACAAGGAGGATCTGCGATGAAGATAACTGACAAATGCGTTATGGTCGATGATGAACACGGGCTCAACGACATGCTGAAGGCCGAAGGAGCGGGTGATCGCCCTTTTTTATGCCTCCTGGTGTCCCTTCTGTGCATCGTTCCTGCCCGTATTCGAGAGGCACGCCGCAGGAGAGGGGCTGACTTTTCTGGCAGTGAAGGACGATCAGGAATGCATCGGGGATAACTATTCGGTGGAAATCGTGCCGACCGCGCTTTTCTTTGAGAAGGGAAAAGTTTCAAGACGGCTGGACGGCGTCCCGGGCATGGGCCTGAACGAGAAACAGCTGACCGACTTCATTCATGCGTGTGCTGGAGCACCCCCTCAATCTAATCCCCGACAGGGGAAACCTGAACGAGAGGGAGAGGGAAAACAGAAGAGAAGGACGGTGAATAAGAGTTGATCCCGTTAACACTGGTGTCCATTTACGGCGACGTTACCCGGTAGATATCGCCGGTCGCATAGTCGGCCACGTAAAGCTCCCCGGCCTCATCCTCGCCGAAGGTCGAAATCGAAAGTGTCGTATCGGTCAGGAGCGCAGTTTCAAACGCGGTCCCGGTGCGGCGCAGGCCCCATATCCGGCCGCTGCAAAAGTCGCCGTAGAAGTAGATTCCCTGCAGCGCTGCGATAGCCCCCCGATAGACATACCCGCCGGTCACCGAGCAGTCGCCGCTCCCGTGGAGGTATTCGGCCACCGGCAGGGTAAGCCCGGCGCTGCTGCAGATGGGGCTGCCGAAGCAGCGGCTCCCTTCCATCACGTTCCACCCGTAGTTGGCGCCGGCGCCCATCCCCGCGGGCTGGAAGTCGACCTCCTCAACCAGGTCCTGCCCCACGTCGGCCAGGTATAGATCGCCGGTCTGCCGGTCGAAGGAGAAGCGCCAGGGATTCCGCAGGCCGTACGCCCATATCTCGTTGCCGAATGGGTTGCCGGCGGGAATGGCATACGGGGTGACGCCGGAAAGGACATCGATGCGCAGAAGCTTGCCGAGCAGTGTGGCGAGGCTTTGTCCGTTGCCCAGGGGATCGCCGCCGCTGCCGCCGTCGCCGGTGCCGATGTAGAGATGGCCGTCAGGGCCGAAGGCAAGCTGTCCGCCGTTGTGATTGGCGAAGGGCTGGACGATGTTCATCAGCTCCTGGCGGGAGGCGGGGTCGCCGCGGTTGGCGTCGGCCGTAAGGTTGAAACGGGCGATGACGGTATTGCCGACGCCGGTCCGATTGGTGTAATTGACGTAAAAGGAGCGGCGGACGTTGAAGCCGGGCGGAAAGGCCAGCCCCAGCAGCCCCTGCTCGCCTCCGGCGGGCGTGACGAGGTTTGAGATGTCGAGAAAGGGAACAGGGGCGACAACGCCGCTGCTGAGAATTCTTATCAGCCCTCCCTGCTCGGCTACGAAGAGCCGGCCGCTTCCATCCCCGGCATGGGTGATGGCTACCGGTCGCGCAAGACCACCGGCGAAGTGCGTCAGAGAAATGGTGGGGGGGAAAGAGGAGGGCGTTCCGGCCGAACCGCCCCCACCGCCGCTGCAGGCCACAAAAGTAACTGCAAGAAAGGTAGTCAGGAGCGCCCTGATGGTGTCGGCCATTCCGTGCTTCCTGAAAAGGGTGTCTCTCATGGGCGCCTCCCCGCTGCCGCCTTTAAGAGCCTACGGCAAAATCATCCTCCTTTCCCGGCGAAAATCAATGTGGATTGAATGGAAGCAGAAAGGCAGGGGAAAACTACCGGCAAAATAGCGGGATGCCCTGGGTAGTCACCAGCCGTGCCTCCTCCCGCCGGTGACGCCACGGCGATACCGTTACCTGAGCCGGACGAGAAAATTCGGAGAGTCTTTCCAGGTGGCGTCTTTTCCTCGTTCGATAAAACGGTGAACACCTCTTTCACCCGCGCATCCGTCATCTCCTGCCTCATGAAAAGATAGCGGTCGAATGCATTCGCTTCGAGGGTGATCGACATCTCCAGGATGTCGGCTGTCTTCCTCCCCTCTGCCCGGTGAATCGCCTCCTCCAGGCTAAGCCCGCCCTCGATGTAGCGTCCGGACTCCAGACCGGAAATGGTCAAGCGCAGCGAATCGGGATCGATCCTCTTTTGCGAAAACCTGAAGCTGAGATCGTCGAGGAGGGCCTTGTGATGCTCTTCGGCGACGGAGAGCTCCTGAAAGAGCGCGGCCGCCTCACGCCCGGCAGGCATTTCGCCGATGCTTCGATAAAACACGTTCGTTCCGTCTTCCAGGAGCCAGGCCAGGGCGATGTACTCTTCGGCCGAGCGTGCGGATGCGAAGAAGCTCAGGCTTTGCCCGGGGAGCCCTTCGGCAACGACGCCATTCCAGGCGTTGATTCCCCCTTCCATGCTGGAGACCTGCCTGAAACCGGCGCGGGACAGAATCGATGCAGCGGCACGGCTGCGTCCACCCGCCGCTCAATAGGTTATGGTGGGTTTTCGGGGATCAAGCTCAGCCAGCCGTTTGGGGAGATCGCCCAGCGGGATCAGCCTGGCGCCCGGCAGGTGCGCCTTCTCATACTCTTCCGGCTGACGCACATCGACGAGGTTGTATTGATCCGGATCGTTGCTCCTTCAGAAATTCCCGGACCTTCGGCGGCGGCCAGGTTTGCACCGGCCGGAAGTAATCCATGATACCCATGACCGCCTCCCGTTGTCTTCTTCACGCCACGCGGTGAAAGGGTCCGGCAGCCTCGGACCGGAAGCGCCGCGATCAGGCGCCGCCGACCCTTGAAACGCACCCGGATGGAGGAGTCTGCGGCGGAGAGATCAGGTCAGCAATGCCGAGATTTCGTCTATCCGGGCTCGGGCATCGGCCTCCCCGATATCCATGAGGGTTTTGATATACCGCGCATCGAACATGACCATGCTGAGCCAGTCAAAACTTTCCGTCGTGTGGGTGCCGAACCGCCGGGTCAGGAAACGGAACGGCCGGGGCAGATCGGGTTCGAACTTGCCCGCGATCCTGCTCAGATTGAGGGAGGGGCGCAGCGTGAATGCGCGGACCAGTCGCAGTTTGAGGTCTTTTTGCATCGCTTCATGTTCCAGCAGCCGGTTGACCCGCTCCAGACCCAGCACGTCCTGGTCCAGGTGCTCGACAAAAACGGCGCTCATGAGGATATCCATGATATGGGCGATGGAGGGATATTCCCTGTGGGCGGCGGATCTTGCCTCCTCCAGGGACGGCTTGTAGCGGGTTGAGACGGCCAGGATCCGTCCTGCCCCGAGATGCAGGGCGGGCGAGAGCGGCGCATACTGCCGAATGCCGCCGTCGCCGTACCAGAAATCGCCGATCTTCACTGCCGGAAACAAAATGGGCAGCGCCGTGGAAGCCATAATCTGCTCCACCGTGATCTCCGTCATCACGCTGTGCCGGTCGGGCCGTTCCCAGATTTCGAAATTCTTTCCCTGGACCCACGTCACGCTCTGGCCGGTCGCGTAATTCGTGGCCGTGATGGCGATGGCCTTGAGCTTCTGCTGCCTGATGTTCTCGCGGATGCCGGCCATCCCGCCGTCCGCTGCAACGAGCCCCTCCTCCAGCAGCAGCCGCAGCGGCGCGGTATCGACCAGCCCCTGGGAGTGCATCTCGGAGATGCGCCCGGAGACGAAGATGGACCCCCCAATGCAAGAGATTCTTGGCGAGACTTCCGGCGTCCGTCCTGAAAACGTGGCCGATGCTGAGGCGCTGCCAGAAGGAGCTGAGGGCATCGATCGATTCGGCAAACGTCCCCCGATAGTTGGCGATGAAGGCGGCATTGATGGCGCCGGCGGAAATGCCCGTCAGGATGGGGATACGGAGGTCGGGAAAATGATCGGCAAGGCAGCGCAGGAAACCCACCTGATAGGCCGCGTGCGCGCCCCCTCCGCTTAATACGAGTGCCAAATCATCGTTCATTGAGGCTGCCTATGCCGGAACTCGTTTAACAGGCTGTTGAAGAACGCTCATCTGCGGCTTTGCGCCGTAAAGCTCCCCGGTTCGAGTCCGGGGCAGGCGTGCTGAACGTATTTCTCCCGTCTGCCGCTCTTCGAAGTTCTTGGCCCGCTCCGCTGAAGCGTACTATGCACGGCCGCGGGAATCAATGAAAAAATAATCACTGTCAAGCCAAAGTGAGAAATGTCCTATTCCTACCAAAATAGAAATGTCCTATTTGGTTAACAGGCCGTGACCCTGCGTTGAGACGTTGTCCTTTCGATTTTCCATCGACTTCGCCAAGGGTGATCTTTCGAAGGTTTGGGAGGCCGGTTGTACTCTCTGATGATTGGCTTGGTAGCCACCTCCTTCTGAGGTCTTTCCGTGATTTCCCTATGCTTCAAGGATACGCCTTTGCTGACCAGAAGAAGAGACCCATCGACCCTTTCCTCTACCATCACCTTTTTGCCGCCCTGTTCCTCCAACTGGTAAAGCCTGCCATCGAGAGCGATCGTGTTGTCCTTGCGGATGGTCCTTTCCGTTTTGATGCACAGATACCTATCCAGATCGACATGCCGGGGGAGCTTGACATGGGCATCGGCTTCATCGGCTGGGCACACCCTAAACCGCTCATTGTACTTTGGCAGATATGCCTCAAGAAAAACATTGGCTTCTTCTTTGCTCTTGATGCCTTGCAACCGCATCTCCTTGACGAGCCTGTCCTGGAGCACCCCAAAGAGTCGTTCGATCCTCCCCTTGGC
>CAWFOM010000027.1:0-93961 GCA_963817385.1 uncultured delta proteobacterium | reverse complement strand
CAGACATTTCAAATTCTCGATAAGAGAGTGTAAATATTTATAACACTTTTCGGACGGCCTCATATGGGAACATAGAGTGAGCACTCACCGATAATTTTAAGTATCTTATTTAATTAGATAATTTTTGAATACCAGCGGAATATTGCCGTGGTTTTTTATTTTGGCACAATTATTGGGTTATTACCAGGCAAAGAGGAAAATTCGTGATGCAAGGGGTAGCGACAGAAAATGAATGAACAACAATCAGCAGGTTCGGTGGGGTGAGTTCGAGGAGGAAAGTATCATGAAAGTTACCATTCTAATTATCATCTCTGCGTTAGGGTTGCTGTTGCCCCTGTTTTGGATTATCGGCACGGTGACATCAGTCATCTATTTCTGCATCCACAGGGAGAAGAGAAACCGCGGCCCTGGATACCACCCGCCAGGCCGTCGCCTTCAACCCACAGTTGGGACTCACCATGGCCGACGGCGGCGACACCATCGATAAAGAGAAAGAAGCGGTGCCGCGATCCCCAGGGGACGACGGCGGCAAGCCGATCCGGAATGAAAGGAGGAAGTAGCCATGAAGTATACGATCCTAAGCATCATCACGGCATTCGGGTTACTGATGCCCCTGCTGTGGATTGCAGGGACGGTAACATCCATCGTCTATTTCTATCTCCGCAAGGAGAAGGAGCGGACGTTCGCCCTTGATCCCCATCTGGGGCTCACCCTGGCCGATGGAGGCGATCCCATCGATGCCGGGGAGAAAGAGTAAACGGCGAGCCCGCCCCATCCCGGGCGGGCAATGGACGACGGCGACAATACGATTCGCGAAGAGAGGAGAAGGAGACTACGTATGGGGATAGATCGAAGGACATTTCTCAAGGGTCTGGGAGTGGGTATCGCGGGGGTCGCACCGGGCAGCAGTATCATATCCCCCGGCAGGCTCGGAGGCAAAGGAGGTTCCCGCGTCCAAGGAATTCATGGGGGTGCTGGTCGACACCACCCGGTGTGTCGGCTGTCGAAGCTGCGAGATGGCCTGCGCCGAGGCACACAAGATGTCGGTTCCGGATATCAGCGACACATCGGCGTTCGATAAGATCCGCCCGACCTCGGAGAAACAACTGACCGTGGTCAACCGCTATAAAACGGACAAGGGGGAGGTCTTTGCGAAGAAACAGTGCATGCACTGCAATCAGCCGGGCTGCGTCTCGGCATGCCTGGTGAAGGCGATGCAAAAAAGGGAGAAAGGAGCCGTCACCTGGGACGACAACTGCATGGGCTGCAGGTTCTGCATGGTCTCCTGTCCCTTCGACATACCCAAGTTCGAATACAACAGCGCCGTTCCGAAAATCCTGAAGTGCAGCCTCTGCTGGGAGAGACTCCAAAAAGGAGAAAAGCCCGCCTGTGTGGAGGCCTGTCCGGGGAGAGGCCCTCTCCTTCGGCTCCCGCCGGGGACTCCTTGAAGAGGCAAACAGCCGGATATACAAGGAACCGGGGAAATATGTCTCCCACATCTACGGTGAGCACGAGGTAGGCGGCACCGGATATCTCTATCTTTCCGCGGTTCCCTTCGAACAGATCGGTTTCCGGACCGATCTGGGGAAAACCGCTTATCCAGAGTTGAGTAAAGGGTTCCTCTATGCCGTACCCATTGTTCTTCTGGCCTGCATTTTTACTCGGCGTAAACACCATAACCAAACGGGAAGGTGACGTGAGAAGAAAAGAAGGAGGAGAAAAATGAACGGAGTGGAAGCAACCGCAGTGACAGCGATAGAAGAAAAAAGGTCCTTTAAAGACATTGTCGCCTTCATTCTCAGTGAGATGAAGCCGAGGGGAAAGATGTTAACACCCTTCAATATTATCTCCGCCCCGATAATCCTTCTCGGCGCCCTCCTTATTCTCTACCGGCTCGTCAAGGGCCTGGGCGCCGTTACCAACCTTTCCCAGGAATTCCCCTGGGGAATATGGATCGGCTTCGATGTGATGGTAGGCGTTGCCTTTGCGGGCGGGGCCTATGTGCTTACCTTCGCAGTTTATGTCCTGAGATCGGATAAATACCATTCGATCATCCGGGCAACCGTCTTAAACGGCCTCCTTGCCTATGTTTATGCCGGAGCAATTTTCCTTGATCTTGGTCGCTGGTGGAATATTACCAATCCGCTGTTTGGAAACAGCTTCGGGGCAAATTCCGTGCTCTTCCTTATCGCCTGGCACTTTTTGCTTTATATGTTAGCCGAGTTCGTCGAATTCTCTCCGGCCATCGCGGAGTGGCTAGGTATGAGAAAAGTCAGGAAATTTCTTGGTTCGCTGACCGTCGGGGCAGTTGTGGTGGGCATTGCGCTTTCCACTCTTCATCAGGCGGGCCTCGGGGCGCTGTTCATGATGGCCAAGGGAGTTCATCCCCTGTGGTATACGGAGTTCATCCCCGTACTGTTCTTTGTCTCCAGCATCTTTGCCGGACTTTCCATGGTGATATTCGAGGGAACGATAAGTCACCGGGTCTTCAGCGATCAGATAGACCATGAAGATCATGCAGCTTATGACGGTATCATCATCGGCTTGAGCAGGGGATGCGCGGTAGCCATGTTCGTCTATTTCTTCGCGCAAGTTCTGATCTTCATCCACGGATGGCACTGGTCGCAGTTAACCACTCCCATGGGTTACTGGTATCTCACTGAGATCATCGGGCTGGTAGCTATTCCCTGCATCATGTTTCTCCAGGGTGTGAAACAGGGAAACATTCTGATCATCCGGATAGCCGCCATCCTTACTATGATCGGAATTATCATCAATAGGCTTAACATCTCCATCATCGCGTACAAATGGTGGATACCGTTGAGCGAACGATATTTCCCGTCCTGGATGGAAATTGTCATCACCCTGGCGATCATATTTACCGAGGTCTGGGTGTTCAGATGGATCGTCACCCGGATGCCGGTGTTTGGAAAACCACCCGAATGGGCGCGCGAGAACCATTAAAAACCACTGAATAAAAAGGAGACAAACTATGGAAGGCTTCACGTATGTCGATATCTTTGCAACCAAGGGGATTGAATATCTGCTGGTCATCAGTGCCCTTCTCCTTTTCATCCCCTTCTGGAGGATGGTAAGCAGACCGGCCGCGGCGATCTACGAGGCCGCCGAGGGTATCATCCCGGCGATCAGCAGTTGGTTTCATCTCCCGGAGGAGAAGATCTATTACCACCAGGGGCATAGCTGGGCAATGCCTGAAGGCGACCTGGTAAAGGTCGGGATCGACGACTTTGCCCAGAAACTGGTGGGGCGAATCGACGCCATACAGTTCCCTCAGGTCGGCTCGAGGTCTCCCAGGGAGAAAAGGGCTGGAGCCTCCTTGCGGGGGGAAAATCCATCGACATGCTCTCCCCGGTGGATGGGAAAGTCGTTGCCATCAATGAGAATCTACTGAGCTCACCGGAGAGTGTGAGCAAAGATCCGTACGGTCAGTCCTGGCTGATGAAGGTTCAGGCGCCGAAGATCTCAGCGAACCTCAAGAACCTGTTGTCGGGTGGGCTCGCCCGGAAGTGGATGGAAGAGGTACGGGAAAACCTACTCGCTCGGATGAATTACAACCTGGGGGCGGTCTCCCAGGACGGTGGTGTGCCGGTTGACGGGATAGCGAGAAACTTGGATCGGGAACGATGGGACGAGATAGTGAAGGAATTTCTCCTGAGCACCTAATGCACAGGATAAAGTGAGCAGGACGATGGCTACCAGGAAAGAAAAGAGTAACCATTATCCGTTGATCCCCGAGGAAGAACGGAAATGCATCTGGATGACAACCGGATTAATATCCTACAAACTGTGCGATAGAAACTATCTGTGTGAGCAGTGTCACTTCGACCAGGCTATCAAACACCAGGACGGTATTGCACAGGGAGTGGATGGCAATTGGACGGAGGGATCTTACCCTGCTGACCCTCCCGCGCGGATCAATGGATCCGTCTTCTATCACTCTGATCACTGCTGGGTGAAGGTGGAAACGTGCGAAGAAGCGAGGATAGGAATCGATGATCTGGTAAGTCGTCTCATCACGGGGGTTAAGGTTGTCATCCTGCCGGAAGTGGGAAGCGTTACCGCCCAGGGTGACTGCTGTGCCCATATCATCGAGGACGATCATATCTTGCCCGTGATCTCCCCTCTTTCCGGAGTAGTTCAGACGGTGAATCACCGATTGAAAAAGGAACCGGAACTCGTAACCGCTGATCCGAGAGGCGCTGGGTGGCTGATCACGATAAAACCGGATCATCTTGAAGGTGACCTCAAGAATCTTCTTTTTGGAAGAAAAGCGATCTCCTGGTATCAAGGGGAGGAACGGGAAATCATCTCCCAGTCAGACTCTTTGCTGAGAACCAACCTCCGAGAAGTGGGCGCCACCATGCAGGATGGCGGGGTCGCGGTGGGCTCCTTGGAAGATATGCTCGCACTCATGAATCCCCAACAGAGAACTCGAATATTGGATTTCGTCATTAGCAGACAAAAAGATTCTCCCCTGAGAGAGCAAGACAAGGTAACGTCTGAATTCGTCGCCATGGTTGCCCACGAATTGCGTGCCCCCGTTGCCACGGTGGTGCAACAATTATCAGTCATCTTAGGCAATATGACCGGTGAACTCAATGAAACCCAGAAACAGCTTATCGTTCGCGCCAAAGAGAGGACACAGGGTATCCTGCTTTTGATAAAGGATCTGCTGGATCTTTCGAAGTCCGAGGCAGGGAAAATGGTCCAGTATCGGGAGTCGTTGTCTCTTGCCGAGGTAATCCCCCGTGTTGTAGAAGTGCTGAAAACCGACGCTGATCAGAAAAATATCCACATCGAGTTTCTGCATCCCCCCGCGCTTTCGTTCATTCACGCCGACCGCAACGGCATGGAAAGCGTATTTACCAATCTCATTTCCAATGCCATCAAATACGGCACCGCGGGGGAGAAGAACGATCTCCCTCGAAGAACACGGCAACTTTGTGAAGGTTTCCGTAGTCGATACTGGTATAGGCATAAAGAAAGAAGACATCCCCCGCATTTTTGACAAATTCTACCGGATAAAATCACCAGAGACCCGCCATATCGCGGGAACCGGCCTCGGTCTGGCCATCGTCAAGAGTATAGTTGATGATCATCTCGGTTCTATATCCGTGGAAAGCGAGCAGGGCAAGGGGACGACCTTCAGCGTTTTATTGCCGAAAGCGGGAGATAGTACGCGGGTAAACACCAAGGGGAGAATCCAACATAGATAGTCCGGATGGCACGAAATAGACGTCCCGCCAATCGCCTTGCACTTCTTCCCTCACGCACTGAAAACGGGAAGCCCGAGCAGACTATCTGCTCTTACCCCACCAGGAAAACGGGAACCCTTTGTTGACGGCCGAACTGCTGTTCCCCGGTATCCCTTTTTGACACACGGGACAGAATTCGGCCGGTTTCTGATCGATATTCTCCACATAGGTGGAAGCGTTCATGACGCATTTCTGTTGTGAACAGTGGATCAGCCCGAAGGTATGTCCCAGCTCATGCACCGCCTCCTTCAACAGGCGATCGGTCGTTACCTCCCGGTTGTCCGGTAAACCATAGAAGCGATTGTGAAGACGGTGGGTGGAAACGACTGATCCGATTCCCTGAAGCTGGGCCTCGCCAAAGACAAACGTCAGAATGGGGATAAAAAGATCCACATCCACAACGCCCAAGATCTTTCCCGCATCCCGGGGAGGGTTCGCGATCAACTGCCGGAGGATGAGAGAGGAGTTGTATTGAACCCGATTCGGATCGAACGTCTCCTGTAAGTTGACCGCAAACACGCTTCTTTTGATTGTCTGATGAAACGTTTCGAAGATGCAGCTCTCCAGTTTTTCCAGGGAAGCATGATCGTCCAGTTCGATGGGGACAACGTAAATATAAGACATCACGTATGTTGTTTGTTACGATTATCGTTTGAGATGATACTTTTCAATTTTATTGTAGATGGTGAGCCGGCTGATCTTCAGGATATCGGCCGCCTGCGCGATATTCCCCTTCGTCTGATTCAAGACTTTCTCGATCTGTCTTTTTTCCACCTCCTCAAGAGATTCCCCTTCCGAGGGGATCGATGGCGTCAGAAAGGGAAACGAGAGATCATCCACCTGAATCTGGGTTCCTTTGGCAACGACCATCGCCCGTTCCACAACATTTCTCACTTCCCGAATATTTCCCGGCCAATCGTATGCTGTGAACATCTCCAGGGCCTGCGGGGAGAAATCGGTTATATGTTTATTCATCGATTGGGCGTATTTTGTTAAAAAATACTTGGCTATCAAAGGAATATCTCCCTTCCTTTCTCGCAGAGGAGGCAAAACTATGGAAAATACATTCAACCGGTAATAGAGATCTTCCCGGAAGTTTTCATCTTTTATCGCTTTTTCCAGGTCCTTGTTGGTTGCAGAGATAACACGGAAATCGACATCGATGGTCTTATCGCCACCCAGCCGGGTAAACTTCTTGGTTTCAATGACGCGAAGGAGATCCATCTGCATCTTCTCACTGATATTTCCGATCTCGTCCAAGAAGAGAGTTCCCTTATCGGCCATCTCCAACTTACCTTTTCTTTGGTACATGGCTCCGGTAAAGGAACCCTTTTCATGACCGAAGAGTTCACTTTCAAGCAGGCCCTCCGGGTAAGCGCCGCAGTTTATGGTAATAATGGGGAAATATCTGCGTGAACTCCGGCTGTGAATCGCCCGGGCAATGAGCTCTTTTCCGGTTCCGCTTTCCCCCAAAATCATCACGGTAGAATCGGTTTTGGCGACCGTATTGACCATCTCCATCACTTTTTTCATGGCAGGACTCTCTCCCACCACCTCATCAGGAAGCAGAAGTTCTTCAATCTGTTGGCGAAGTTGAGTGTTTTCCGTAACAAGCCTTCTTTTCTCTATGGCGTTCCTGATCAGTCTGCTCAAGTCATCAGGATCGATCGGCTTGGTAACGTAGTCAAAAGCCCCGTCCTTCAGCGCTTGAATAGCGGTATCCACAGAGGCATAGGCAGTAATGATAATGGTAACGATAGTCTTATCAATCTGCTTAATGCGATTCTGAAGTTCTATGCCATCCATTCCCGGCATCTTGATGTCCAGCAGGATAATATCCCATGGATTCTCCTGAAGCTTCTTCAAGGCGCTGGTGGCTTCATCAGCGGTGTCTACCCGATAACCATCGGCCTTGAACCATTGGTACAGAGAATCCCTCACCGAGGCTTCATCGTCAACGATCAGTATTCCTATCTCTTCCGGTTTCACAGGTTATCTCCTTTCGCGGGAATGCATATCTATCATCTTTTGCCGACTGTATGGAGTTGAAGAATCCCTATCTCCCTCTTGACTATCCGGGCGAGAGGTGATGCTTCATCATTATTAGTGATTCCAGGTAAATCATGCGTGTTTCATCAAATCAGGTTTGAGAGTGTCATTTTGCTTTGACTATTTTTTTTGGGTGATACCCGGGGAAGGACAATAGTAAAAGTAGTGCCCTCATTTACTTTCGATTCTACGTCGATGACGCCGGCGTGTTGTTCTACAATGCCGTAAACTACGGATAAGCCAAGCCCCGTGCTTTTCGCTTTCGTGGAGAAGAATGGTTCAAAGATATGGGGGAGGACATCGTCGGGGATTCCCTTGCCGGTGTCCATCACCATGATCCGAATCCGGTCTTTCTCTCTCTGGTAGTCGGTTTTAATCGTTATTTTTCCACCACGGGGAACCGCCTCGATAGAATTAATGACCAGCGCAACTAAAATCTGCTGGATTCCGTTGGCATCGCACTCGATTACGTCATTTCCCGGATCAAGTTCCTTGATCAATGCCAGCTCCTTCATTTTCACACTGTGGTCAATGACTTCAATGCTGTTATCAATGATGGAATTGACGTGTTCTTCTTTAATGTCCCCTGAGGTCTTTCTTGCAAAGAGCAGCAAATTTTTGACGATATTACCACACCGTTTCGTTTCGGTGCTGATGAAGGTAAGATTTTTTTTAACCGATTCCAAAATCTCGGAATCGATATCCCCCCGGCTCAGATATCTGGATGAGACTTTTGCATAGGAAAGAATCCCGGAAAGGGGGTTGTTGATTTCATGGGCCACCATCGCCGATAGCTCCCCCATGGCGGCCATCTTTTCTGCCATGATCAGTTGGGACTGAGTTTTCTCAAGTTCCCCGGTTTTCTCCTTCACCCTGTTCTCCAACTGAGAAGACCAGTCTTGGATGGCTTCGTTTGCCTCTTTCAGGTGATAGGTCATTTTGTTGAAAGAATAAGCCAAATCGCCCAGTTCATCCCGGGAATTTATGTCAACCTTATGGTCAAGATTGAGATTAGCCACTTCCTGAGTGGCAGTGTTCAGCTTTTTTATGGGGTTGTGGATCATTTTCCGGATGGACCCCCCCTTCACCAGTGCAGTGATTAATATCAGCAAAGCGGAGTAGAGAATCATCTTGTTTCTGGTCTCGGCAATTCTCAGGTCTCCCTTCTCCAAGGAGAGTTTAACATCCAGAATGCCCAGCAATTTCTCTTGGGGAGAATGGGCGTGACACGATGCATTATAACATGCCGGCTCGTTCTCAATCGGGTTGATGAGACCCAAAATGCGGTATCCGGCAGGGGATTTCAATGTCCGGGTTCGGTCTTCGGTGGGGACAACCCCCTTTGCCGGCTCTTCCGCATGACACACATAACACTGTTCCGCCCGTTTATCCGCAACCTGACCCCGCTCTTCAAGCTTGTCGGAAAAGGCAATCACTCCTATTTTGTTATAGATCCGTATCCCTTCAAACACTTCCTCCTTCCCGAGGTGCAGTATCGTATTGGTTAAATCGTCCCGGCGATTTTCCAGCATACTTTGATACGTCGCCCGTTTGATGAGATTACTTACCTGGACGGCATTGCTGACGATATCCTCCCTAAACAGGGAGGTAAAGAAATAGATGTTGACATAGGTGATAATTCCAAAAGAAAGTACCAGTAAGACAACAAGCAAAACGAAGAACTTAACGCCGAGAGAATTGGTAACATTAACAATTTTATTAAATATCCGTGGATATCTCATGGCTTTTTCTATCACCCCCTGCGGGACTATTGCAACAAAATTCTTGATCGGTATAACGATGATGGGGGTTTAGAGTACCACTCTAAACCCCCATCATTAAGTCAAGCCGGGATTTTCAGGCAGGGAAACAGGTTTGCAATATGTTGGCAAAAGAGGTGCTTATAGGGAAGAGGGTACCAGGGGGATCAGAAAGAACTCCCTCACTATCTCATCCCATCTTTCCCGATCTAAATTTCTTGCGATCCCATTGACCAGAGCACCACCATCTTGGGATACCGGGCCAATGTTATAATTTGCCCGTGAAAGCAGATTTTCACTTACTTCTTCCATCCATTTCTTCGCAGTCCCGCCATACAATAACTTCTTTAGATTGGCCGAGAGTTTTGGCGCTTGAACTTTCATCAGCCAAGACTGGCCATATGGATCTTTACTGATTCTTTCCGGTGAACTCAACAGACACTCATTGATGTCCACTATTTTACCGTCCAAAGGTGAAAGCATGTCGATGGATTTTGAGTTCACGAGCAGGGTCCATGCCTTTTCTCCCTGTGTTACCTCGGAACCGACCGGCGGACATTTTATGGCATCGATCTTTCCCACCAGCTTTTGCGCAAAATCATCAATCCCAACTCTTACCACATTGCCACTCTCCGGAATTGCCCAACTATGACCCTGATGGTAATATACCTTAACACCTATTGCCATCAGATACTCGATACGGTTTGCCACAGAGACATCCGCATATGTTAAATATTCCATTATGTTATCCTTTTATTTTATTGATGTTTCCTGTTCCGACGATGTTGGCAGTATTCCAAACACCGTCTGCCGGCTTATAATTCATCTGAATGCTCAAAACTTGGCAAATAAAAATCAAGGTTAAATTTCAACCTCAATCCGGAAAGGATATATTCACTTAATCGAATTGTCGCCATCGTCAATCGCAAACCCCGGAGGGCGGCTAGTAATATCCCCCCCACCAAAACATTTTGCCGCCGACAGGTCTCAGTGTAATCTGCTCAGGAGAGCCCAGCGGCGCTTCGGTCATGCTGACCTGCTTAACCGCTTCTGACTCTTTTTTCTCTTCATCCATCGGATCACCACCATCAGCCATGGTGAGTCCCAGTTGGGGATTAAGAGCGACAGTCCGCTCTTCGCGGGTTGTACCTGCCCTATGTCGATAGAAATAAATGATAGATGTCAACACCCCTGTAATCCACAAAAAAGGAATCATCAAGGCCAACAGAATGATGATAATTAGAAATGTAAGTTTCATAATCATTTCCTCCTCCCATTTGTATTTTTTCTTTGCCTATTATCATAGCATTAACTATGCCCATCACAATAAATCTGAACAATAGTCGGCCAGCACTAAATATATTCAATATTATTAAATATTTATACATCTAAGCAAAAGCTTATTGAGATATTCGGATAAACTGACTGTCGTGAAAAGTGTTCAAATTATTTACACTCCATCGTTAAGATTTTATTGTCCCTTTTTAAAGCTAAAAAAATCACTTAATTAAGAAGACATTAAGTGTTAAAAATATTAACATTCATTATCACTTTTCATTACTCTAATGTAAGAAAAAAAATGACGATCAAAATAGTGCAACACCATGAAGCACCTTTCAAACGAGCAGAGGGTTAACCAGTTTCTCATCTAACCACCTGTTTTCCTTATGGTACCGAAGCCGTGATTTGAACCCGGACAGGCGTACACCCCACCAGACCCTGCATGCAAAAATGGGGTCAGTAAGTCGTTTTCCCCCAATCCCGAAATTTTATTAGTAAAGGGGATTCAAGGTAGCGAAAACTTAGCCAGCCGAAAAAAATTACCCCACCGACCATCGCCGTCAAGATCCATCCATGGTGAAACGAAGCGGGTGTGGGGAAAAGGGTCCAGAGGCTGCCGGCTGCCGACAGTACCAGAACGTGGGAAAGATAGATCGAGTAGGAAGCGTCGCCCAGTCGGTTGAACCCCGGCGGAAGAGATAGCCGTCCCTGCCTTTCCAAAGTTATCGCTCCATAAAGGATCAAAGCAGCCGGGGGAGCAAAATGTAAAACTCGATTCCAGCCAGTGATGACGCCCTGGGGAGGAAACAGGTTCAACAGGAACAAAGCGCCCCCATAAAGGATTATCCCCCCCGTCAGGTAAATCAGGCCTCGGCGGTCACCGTGGCGGTGAAAAAAAATCCCTAAAAAACATCCGGTAATAAACTCCAAGGTGTAGGGATGCAACAGCAAGGCAAGTGTGGGACTAGGGATGGTGCCGAAACGAAAATAGACTTGACCTGCCAGCACCAGCAAACCCCAAAGGGTTAGGCCCGCCGGCAGCCGCTCCTCCTTCAATATCCAGAGAAAAAGGGCAAAGATAAAATAGAAATAAATCAGATGAGTCAGCATCCAGGCCACGTTGAGTAGCGGGAGCAGGCGGCTAGGCAACAGCAGGAATGAGACCAGCAGGTCGCCCCAGTTTCCCGGGGCGTTGGTCCCCCACCAGACGGGATGGATTAAAAAGGCCGCGAGGGCCACAGTGCTGTATATCCAGTACAGGGGGTAAATGCGAACCAGACGGTTATAGATGAAGGAAACGGCTTGCTTTCCTGAATGAAACTTTCCGCGGCTTATGGTGACCATCATCAGGCCGCTGATGATAAAGAAGAAATCGATACCGCCTAGCCCTCGGCCCAGAAAAGCAGGCAATACGGCGGGACCATTCCCAAACTTAGTCTCGATCAAGGTGAGATGAGTCAGGACAACGAACAGAATGGCGAGCGCCCGCAGGGTCTGGATACTTGAAAATCTCATTTAATATTGAATAGGAACTTATCTTTAACCGATTTATTTCAGTCGGAGTGGAACGCCGAATTCTTCGCTCAGCTCCCGCAACTCAGAGACTGTGCCGACTGCCAGCGGAATTCCGGTTTTCCGGCGTTCGAGCAGGGTCCTGTGCTCGCGTTCCCCCGGCAGGAAGATTTCGGTTACCCCCGGGGCCTTCTTGACCCCTTTGATCTCCCGGATGCCTTTGTCCATGCGCCGCTTGAACTCGGCAGGATCGACGAAAGAGCCTACCGGCAGAACCCCGAGCAGGTGGCCGATATTCTGCGGCCGCTCAAAATCGTCGTAGAGGTGGGTCACGTCGGTTCCGAAGGCGCCCCCCGAAAGCATTGTGCTCAGCATGCCGATAACGGTGGTAAGCGCATACCCTTTTGGTCCTGCGATCGGAAGCACAAAGCCCTTAAGCGCCTCGCTCGGATCTGTGGTGGGGCGCCCCTGCGCATCTGTGCACCACCCCTCGGGAATCGACTCTCCGCGCGCGGCGGCGACGTTCACTTTGCCGCGTGCGGCCACACTGCAGGCCATATCCAGAACCACCGGAAGCTCGTCACCGGCGGGGATGGCAATGGCAAAGGGATTGTTTCCCAGCATCGCCTCCGCGCCGCCCCAGGGGGTCATATGGTTGATCCCTCCCACCGAAAAGCAGAAGCCGATCATGTCATGCGCGACCGCCATCTGGGCGAAATAGGCTTCGGTCCCGTTGTGGTTGCTGTTGCCCACCGAAACCCACACGCAATCCCCGTCTTTGGCCTTCTCGATGGCAAGCTCCATGGCCCGGAGGCTTACCAACTGACCCATGCCGTTGTCGCCGTCAACGACGGCCGTGGTCCTCGTCTCACGGACGACGCGGATATCCGGACGCGGATTGAAGACCCCTGACTGCAGGCGGCGTACATAGACCGGCAACCGGATCATTCCGTGGGAATGGACCCCGCGCAGGTCAGCCTCCACGATGCAGTCGGCCACAAGCGCCGCCTCGTTTGCCGGCAGATCGAGCTTCTTCAAAACCTCTCTGCAAAAATCGCTTAGATCAGCTTCGGCAATCGGAATTGTCCGTTCGTCGGTCTCGCTCATCTTAAATAACAACCTCCTTGTCAGTTTAGAGAATTCAATAGCGGCGCAGATGTTCGCAAAGCGGGGACAGGATGTCAACTATTGTCTTTCCAAACTCCCACCTTTGTGCTCGATGCGTGATAATACGTACCGGGCTCCGCCAACTCCTTCAGATTATCGATCGGTGGGGAAGGGCAAACCGTATTGAGCAATTCTTCCGGGATGCCGAACAGCGGACCGCCGGCTTGAGTGACGATGAAAGGCTCAGGCTGTTGGGGCGGCTGAAGCTTGCCCGTGAAATGGTCGGCAGCGTTGATGCTCTCGATCACTTCCTGGCGTGGCGGGCACCCGATGAACGGTAATTGGATTTGTGCTCATGATGCCAGGGCCGTCCTGTAGAGCGTGACGAGTCGTCCTTGCCTTTGTTCACGCCACCCCCAGCCCCTTCAGGAAGGCATTGATCCGCTCGAAGGCGTCACGGATGATTCGCTCCCTTTCTTCCGGATCATCCGCCTCTTCGAAGTCGGCGACGAACTTTGGCCCGATTGCCTCGAGAGAGGAAAAGTGCTTGCCCATCTTTGTGAGTCCCTCCTGAACCAAGCCGTGGGAGAGATGGGGCCGAAATTCCTCCGCGAGAGCGTCGATCCCGCCACGGTAGTTAAGGAGGCAGTAGTAAATATCCCAGGCGTCTTTTTCCTTGAGCCGATCATCCAACGCCATCCCCTTCATGACGAGAAACGGCACAATGGAAGCGACCCTGATAGTCACGCGGTCCAGCCCCCCGCCCGGGATTTCCCCCTCCACGGCGACTTCGCGGACCATGTCAAACGCCAAATCACAGCCCCGCGCCTTGCGTGCCTTGATTCCCTGGACCGCCTGGGTGCGGTGCTTCTTGCCGGTTCCCTCATATTCGCCGGAGAGAAGATCCACCTGCACCTTGATAGTCGAATCGCCGAGCGGCACATCGCGGAAGAAGATGAAGGGTTGCTTGTCACTCTCCTGGTAATAACCGCGGGAAGTGAGCAATTCCTCGATCAGCTTGTAACCTTCTTCCCGGATTTTCACATGGTTCAGGGCGAGATCGATATCCATGCTTCCCACATGGGGCCGTGGCTCCTGGGGGATCAAGAGTTCCGGCACCCAGCCGCCAATGAGGACGATACTGTCCCGGTACTCGCCCAGAAGGTGCGTCAGTTCAATCAGGACCGATTTTGCCGCTTCCACTGCCTCAGCCGTATAATCCCTGCGTGTTACCATGAGCGCTTGATCACCTCCTCCAGTAGTACCCTCGCCGCTTCCTCGCCGCGTCCCTTCACACCGACCAGGTCAAGGTAAACCTGCACCGGTGAGGCAATGCAAATCCCGTCGATGGGGCTTGCGCCGTACAGGACTCCTTCGTCAGAGGGGGCATAGAGGGTGACATTGGCGCCGCTATCGACCCTCTTCAGGGAGAGCTGCTCTGCGACCCTTTCCATGTCACGCCCCACATAGGCCATGGCCCTTTGGTAGCGCACCGCCGGGGCGTAACGTGCGGCCCCGGAAAATCCGGTCAGGGCATAGGGGATCGCTTCTCTTTCGCAGGCTTGAGCCAAGTCGGCCTCGATCTCGGCGAGGCCTTTCAGGGTGTAGTAGTTTCCCGATACCGTTTTTCTGGCATTATAGTTCGTCGTCCATTCAGCAAGGAGGCTGCCAGGCTCCTTGAGCAGAAGCCCTTCCTCGGATCCCTTGATCCATTCGCGGTCCTCCAGGAGGCGCTTGACATTGGAAACCTGCCCCAGGCTGACGGCCGCCTCTACTGCAAGAGCCTGGACCCGCCAGGCCTTTTGAGGATCTGTCAGGAGCACGCGCAGGACCCGTGCGGCCTTGGGGGAATAGAGGGTGCGCAAATCCCGTTTTTCCGCATAGGGATTGGGCATGCCCATCTGTTCGATATAGACCTGGCCAAAGGTCAGTCGGCAGTTGCCGGCAAGATCGAGATAGCCGATCTTCTCCTGGTTACAGATTTCTGCTGTTTGCGGAGAGATATAGGGGGCGGCAAAGACGCCATAGAGTGCCGGGTCCTGCTCCCGAACACGGGCCAGTTGGTAGGCGGCTGTACGGGCAATGCGGGGCTGACCGCTGTTCTTGACTTCCAGTGCCAGACGCTGTCGCTGCTCGGCAATACGCACGGTGGCGACGAGATCGATACGGGCGTCTCCACTGCGGAGGTCTCTTTCCATAGATTCGATCTCCAGAAAAGGGACCCGTTGCAGACATGCCCTCAAGGCGTTTTCAACATCTGCCTCTATGTTTTTTTCAGATACTTTCATTACTAAATAGCCTTTCAACATTTGCTGAAATTGCACATTATAGTGAAAATATCAAGTCGTCAAGCGGTAATTTCAGCTAATATTGCACTTTCAACGTTTGCTGAAAATAAGTAAATTAGTGAAAATTAGACTTGTTCAAGAGCTTTTAAAGCCCCAGGGCTTAAGCTCCCCATCCTTTTTCTGAACTGCGAGGGCCTCTCATAGCGTCTACCCTGGGACCAGACCCCTCTCCCTTGGGGCTTGGCCTCCTGTTCCGCCTAGATGAAGGGGCGCGATAGGGCTGCTTCAGATATTCCACATAGGCCTCTGCCATGCCGGCGGCGATCATTTCCTGATTCACATTCCGCAACGATCAGGGTATCGTCGCCGTCATCGCCGGCACACCCACCGGGCGGTCTTCGAGAACCTGTCTCTGACGGAGCGACGCTACCTGGAATCCAAGGTCAAGACCGAGGGGATCGAGATCAAGCATCAGCCCGATGGGTCCTACTACAACACCGGCTCCTGCGTTCATCCGCTAAGTATCACGGGGATTGAGGTCACCTTTGAAGACGGCCCACAATTCCATCTGGTGGAGTGGGGCCAGGCGACGGATGGAATAATGTTGACCATCCAGAGGATGGAGATATTATAAGGATGAAGCTCGTATCGGCGGTGGTCCGATCAAAATCGAAGTAATCTCAGATCATGACCGGTTAAGGCTATCCTGATATACAGGCGGTATGGTGATAATGAGGCCGGAGAACGTAACCGTCGAGTAACCCCAGATGAAAAATCACACCGTAACGAGCGATTATTCAGCCGCATAAAATTCCAGGCTTCCGTCTGGAGATGTCGCGGTGTCCATAGGGCTCAAGCGGATTCGCACTTGTAGCCCAAAGATGCCCCCTGTTCCTGCTGGGGAGAGTTGTTCTCAGTGAGTTTCCAAAATCTTGTTGCCTTAATTTGTCCTGGATAATATTCCAACGGCTGTCCATTACACATGCAATCATGGTTGGCTATTCTCTGTTGTTGCCGGAACCCTACTAGCGGTGTCTTGGTCGAGAATTGAATGAAGTTCCTGTTTACTGGGTAGCCGTCCATATTCATTTTGGCTAGTTCCGCTATGACTAGTATGGCAGCAGCAGATGACAGGAAAGGCAGCACTCCTTGAATCGGTATTGCAGTCTGTACATCTCTGCTTATGACTCCTTCGCTACACGGAGGAACGAAACCAGTATTTACCTCCTGGCCAAACCTACACATGATGCACCACTCTTTCTTGGGTATGTGCCGGCCAAAATTCAATCCCCAATTGGGAGTTGTAGTAGCATGTAACACCAAAGGAGGAAGATTATTTTGAATGCAATACCAAATATTTCTATCGTTTGCTAGACATAGGATAGCGTCTGGGGGCGTATCCAAAAACCTTCCTTCCTTTATGAAGGCATCGTAGCTGTCGTTAAATGATTTAGCTGAAAAATTGCTTGATTTAAACAGATCATAACAAGCATGGACTTTTTGGCGTTCTTTTATCGCATCATAGGCGCTGAAAGCTAGCGATCTGTTGCAGTTTGATAAGGATACTTGGTCAAAATCGATTAAGTCAACATTAGCTTTCCAGGAAGTAAGGCTTAGAAGGAAATCGAGGCATGAGCCGACAGCGCCACAGCCGACCTGATGAATTCTTCCGAAATCCACTTGATTCGAAAACTGAGGGTTTTTTAGCCCATCAGCGCTGCTGCCATGACCAAGATCATAGAGTGAGAGACAATGTGAGAAATTCTCAACCGGGGGTAGTCCAATCGCTCGTTTGAATATTTCCGCAACGCCAAGGCAAGACGCAAATGCCGGCCCAATAATATTGTGGTTATTCCCAGATAGTGCCATTGCGCGCGTGCTATAGGATATTGAGGCAAGCCAGCCTGACGCATTTACCCATATGTGTGGGTTCTTGAACATCCTCTCGCTGTCTCCTATGATCAAAATCTCATCGCACTCGCTCTCATTAACATGTGCATAGCTAAAGTCCCCATAGGGATCGGCACCAGATATCATTTTCATTAGTGCATCGGAAAGCTTCAAGTCTTTATAAATTGGCAAGAGGGAAATTGCGTCACCGAGGATTTCTATTTTTATGTTTCGGCACCATCGAGCAAGAATATTAAGCGCAACAGCAGCCATAACTTGTGTTGGATACGCTTCTATATTGGAATCAATGATGACACCTACCTTGAAGTTTTCAAAACCGTTGGCCCCGTCTATCCTCTTGGTCCTATCATCCCGAAGCGCATACCAATTATCTTTGGTTAAGGGGAAATTGCTCATATTCGTTGGTCCTCGAAAAGGCAATCATTACGATTGACGATGTGAAAATGAGATTTTACATATGCCACAGACAGGCGGATGAAGGACTTGTTTGCATACCTATGGCATCCACAGACTGTTAAGCTCGGCATGCCATTTGCGCAATATTCAGGCACAACGATTGAGAGGAGCCCCTCCCTCTTGAAAGCGGCATATAAGTCGTCGCCAGGCGAATGGTCCACCCAATCCGTTGGATGCGAATGCACCTGGGCTATTTGCGTAAGCCCGCGTCTATTTAGTGTCCTGACAAAATCAAAATTTGATCGATTTGATGTTGCTACTCGTCCCCAGTTTGAATTCGTTTGAGGAGCGATCACTATAGAAACAGTAATACTGTCCCCATTTTTTCGGCCACCCCAATAGACGAGTCCTTCGTTCGGTGGGTTCATGCTTGCATATCCTTGCAGCACCCTTTCTGTATAAATGATCGCTTGCTTTGGTATGTTGTAATTAAGAGTATCGTGTGGATCACGCTTGATATTCGTATGAAAGAATTTGAATAGATTAAGCATGTCTGCGCCCATTATAGATATCAGGGTTGCTGATTCTGGAGTAAATGGCTCGCAAGATCGCCGGAATAGCCTTAAGAGTGCCGACTTTCGGATTTTGCTGCCAGTTAGTCAGGTTCCAATCTGTGTGCACATTGCTATGGCCTTGATAGGCATTTCTTGAGCAAGGATGGCAAATGCAAGGGTGTCCATGAAATAAATTGCCATAGTTTCCCTTCTCAGATGGGTATGCACGCGTGGTGCCTTTTCTATTGGTTTGAGGGTCAACAAACTCGATCAATAGTGGCCATTCCTTGTAATTATCGAACTTTATCTCCAGTATATATTGCTCGCCATCGCAAGGAGATGTCATCCTCACCGTAACCAACTGATTGGAGCCATCGATTTCCGATATTTCCCACTTGAATCGTGCCGCGTCTTTTTGGCTGTCACGAAGCTCGTTTTGAAAAATGTTTAATGATATTCTGGGATCGACACTCATACGGCAATCCCCAAATCAGTGAAAATCAGTGTATCGCCATCTTTGATATGATAGCTGACAAGAGGCCGCTCTGGATCAAGGGGGGTGTCTGGATCAGTCTCCCGCCGTAACTCATACTTTCCATCGGCAGCAAAAACAAAATGCCGGACTACTGCTGCGATTACTTCCTTGATCTTGTCTGTCTGTGCAAAAGTCTCCGTCCACGCCCCCTCAGTTGTTTCGATCGTAATGGTCAGGTCCCTGTCTTTCTTGTCTTCTTTGTCCCCGTTTTCCTTATCTTCTTTTTTGTCTCTTTCGTTGTTCATTTCTTTATCCTCCTGTAACTTTAGTTGGTTATAACTTAGAGATCACCACATTCACAAAAATCTCTTGACGCCAAAGGTTTTCAGGCTTAATATCGCTTTCAACGACATTCTTTTTGAATGTCGAACCTATTGTTCGGTATGTATTATAATGTTCGATATTGGAGATGTCAAGCTTTTTGCTAGATTTTTTGCGTCTCTAAATATTATATTTAAAACAGTTACTTAGTGGAGTACGCGTCTCATGACCTTTGGCGAGAGATTAAAATCTTTGAGGCAATCGTTAGGCTGGACCCAGGATAAGCTGGCCCAGGAGGCAAAAACCAGTAAAAGCTTCCTGAGTGAGGTTGAAAATGACAAAACCAATATCAGCGGCGATAGCCTATTAAGAATCGCCAATGCTCTGAATGTATCATTGGATTATCTGATGAAGGGTGAGACTCCTGCTGGCGAGAAAGAACAGCGACCCGTGGAAATACCGCAGGGGCTATCAAGCTTAGCTGAAAGAAAGGGATTAACATACAAGCAAACGCTAACATTACTTAATGCACATCACTCTCTAATCGCCAGAAGAAATGACAGAGGAAAGGGCGAGATGGACAAGGGCGGTTGGGAGGAATTTTACGAACGCATAAGAGATTATCTGGAGTAACATGAAACTCGAGGACATGACTGCCATAAAGCAAATGGCAAAAGAGCTTGGGTTAAAGAGATATCGCAATGCGGAAAATGCGATTAGGGAGTACTGCGTAAATAAAGTAGAAGAGTTAATAAAACCATTTAAAAGCATAAACAACCTCGATGGTTTTCTGGAGATAGTTAGCTCGGGCCTAGGCGTAAAGTTCGAGCATATTGGGGAAGACGATGATCTAAAGGAATTGATATCCAGGTTTGCTTCACAAGGGGAAATAGCCTTTGTCGAGCTTTATAGTCAGCTTGACAATGAGACCGATGCGGTTCTCATTCGTCTAATGCGGTTAAAGCAGTGGAAATATGTTGCAGTTATTGATTGTAGAGGGCATAAAAAATTCAAGGCCTATTTCTCTAAATGGCATGAGCTGGCCCATGTGTTAACGA
Source organism: uncultured delta proteobacterium (assembly GCA_963817385.1). GTDB lineage: Bacteria > Desulfobacterota > Syntrophia > Syntrophales > UBA5619 > JAKAFS01. The sequence goes on along the minus strand of CAWFOM010000027.1, from coordinate 73,973 downwards.
TGTCACCCCAAGCATCCTTTCAGTTTAGACGCACTCCCGCGATAAAGAAAGAACCCACTGAACAAATGGTAGACCGCGTTGCTGGTGATTTGGCTTTTTATTCTCCGTTATTTTTACCAGAGCTGCTGGCTTTAATAAAAATAGATGGTCGATTATCCTTCGATAGTATAGAAAATCTGCGAATAAGGATCTGCCCTAGTGCCAGTAGAGAAGCAACAATCCGTGCTGCGGTAAAACGTTGTCCTTTGCCGCAGCTATTGATTATCGCTGATTACGGCCTGAAGAAACAGGCCGAACGATTAATCGCCTCAGAGCAGGAGGAACTCTTCCCATTCAAACCTGATTTGTCTTCCCTCAAAATTCGGGCTATTGATGTGATTGGTAACGCTGAAGCGACAAAATCCGGACTGTGGATATATCGTAACATGGAAGTGCCCACAGAATCGATTATCACAGAATTATACGATAATACCTCTTCGGATGAGAGCGTCTTAAAAACCGAAAATCTTGACTGGTGGAAACATTCTCGCGGGCAACTGAAAACAATGTCAATCCAGGTTGAAGCCAGGAAGATCGGCCGGCGGGTTCTAGCACTGCTCAGTAGCGTCTGATTCGAGGCCAATAAAATTACCTCCGAATATTAGAAGACAGACATCAACCGCACGCATGGTACTGGCTTGCCCCGCACCGGCAGTTTATTCCTTATGCCTCCTTCTTCTCTAATTTAATGAATTCTAAAAGCCTTAAGGCTTCTTTAGGAGGTCTATTCAGTGGGTGCACAATCCTTCTTCTTACTTTGATAGTCACCGACATTCCGGGAATAATTGAACCCGTCTTGAGGTATTGTGAATATTGTTCACCCGCTTCCTTAGAAACCGTCCCATAGGAAAGATCACCAGCCACTTGTATTTCGAATCTTTTATGTCCGGGCAGCAACCCAACAAAGAGTCCTTCCAAAATATCATCATCCTCATCAATGGTTGTGCTCTCTGTTCTTAATCTAGCCCTTCTAATGGATGGCTTATCGAGTGTAAAATCAAATTGCTCTTCAACTAATCTTAAGGTCGCTCCGCCAGAGTCAAGGATGACAAAGAATTCCCGGAGGGCCATCAGGGTCCGTGGATCTAGCTCCGCCATTGCTTCTTCGAACCGTTCTTCAATAGGTGAGGCAGTGTCCTCTATTAGGGCGGAAACACTCTCAACGACATCTTTTAATTCTGAATTGAATAACGACTCTTCGCTCGGGGATTCATCTAGAACAAAACCCAAGGATCCCCTGGCAATGTTGGTGATCATTAGACTAGCAGCTTGTTTTAAAGGGATAGGCCCTCTCTCGCCGAGTCTTCCAAGTTCGTTCGTAGCGTACGCCTTGGTTATCAATTCTTGAAATTTTCCAAGCGCAGTTCCTGCAAATTCTGATAATATACCCCGCGATCCAAATACTGGATCTCCACCAAAGTACAGTACGACGTTTGCAGAACCGTTAGGTGTCTCCTCCAATTCCTTGAGATTTTGCTGCAATAACTCTTTCCTTTTTGAGAATTGATACTCGCCAACAGGATCCCCTAGCTCTATTGACTCAGCCAGCAGTTTATCAACAGCTGCAATCTCTGTCTCAATATCCAATTTCTCTAACTTACGAGACATACTCAGACCCATCTTTGCATGAAGTTTTGGGCTTCCAAATCATCCTCTTGCATCTGAACTTCTAGCATGCCTTTCCACAACAACGTAATTCGTTGATGAGAGAACAAGCCGAACCAATATTTCGTCTGGTTAACCAATGCTATAGGATGTATCCGTAAATCGACAAATGAAGCATGGCACATGAAACTCTTTTTCGTCTGTAGTGGGTCAAATAGATCCGGCCTTGAAATTATAAATGTCTTCCAAATATTCACATCACAAAGTTTATCTGGCCGTGGTGAGAATGTTGTTACATCTATATCTTCAGGCGGCCGATTTCTATTTGCCTCGCAGTCTTCGACAAAGCTGCCGTCGATCCATTGGAAGCCATGGATAAAGCCTTCCTTCTTTAGTTCGTTTCTAAAATTTAGGAAGCCCCTAAATATTCTTGCCCTTTCTGCGCTTATTACGAATTTTTCAGCTACTTCCATCAGGGTTACTTGGTACGGTGACATCGCTGCCGATTGAGCGGGGTTAAAATTCGGGAGGAAAGGTGGTAGAACTCCAGATATACTATGACCGGGTATCAATCATTCACCCCCTTAGCATGATGCAATCGAATGAAATCTGGGTTCCAGCGTATAGTTACAGTGTTACATAATATGTCCGTATCTGTCAATATATCATTCGTGTGCTTACATCCCAATCATGCGAATAAAATTACCGCCAGTCATTAATGCCATTCAAAAAGTTATAGATTCACTCGTCCACGTCCTTCAGCGCCTCCGGCACGAAGACACGTCGTAGCGGAATGAGCCCTTTATAACGTGATTCAAATTGGTCGTAGTGTGCAAGAATGAGCTTTACAAGTTCCTCACCATCAATCAGCCGCAGGTTGGTTTTGCCCCTGGCGAAGTTTTTGGCTGCTGGTGTGAAGCTGCCGAGAGTCACCAATAACCCGTGCTCTCCAGGTCCCACTTTGCCGCAGAGCGCTGATACAATCGGTTCGCCTATGCTGCCTTCTGTGCTTTTAACCTGCACCTTGATGATCGGCGGTTCGAATCCCAGCTCATCCTTGTGGGCGATAATGTCTACACCGCCGTCCGGCCCCTCCGGAGAAACACGTGTTTGATACCCCATCGTGTTCAGCAGATGGGCAATGAACTCGGCGAAGGGGTGGCCCTTCACTTCCTGAGCAAGTCGCTTAATGATAAAATCTTGGGTTGTCTCCTCAATGCCGTCGGCCACGGCAGCGACCGATTCGTCCTGGGCCACCGGTGTCGGGGCTGCCTTCCCTTCAATGGCAATGCGGAACTCGTCCGCATAATTCTTCACCAGAAAAAGGCTGAGGGCTGAGCCAATTTCATAGAGGGCACCCTGTGTGAAATGGGTTCGCGGGAGTACCCGCAGCCATTTGACTGATCGCAAATTGGGGTAGCTCGGTTCGGTTTTCGGATCATAAGAGTAATGGCCCGTAATCTCGCCGAGGTGAATCTGATGGCCCTGTTTGGAGGGATAGACGATGAGATCACCCAGTTTCATTTCATGGACAAAGCGAAATAGCTGTCCCGCAGTGTTAGGTATTGCCCCGGGTTTTTTGTCGGGATATGCTTCCAATACTTTTGTTTTAAAGACTTCTCTATCTGCCTTAAGTGTGGAAAGATCACCCATCTTCATCCAGCCAATGGCAATGACGTGCTTTTTGAGAAACAAGGCATCGGCATCACCAGTCTTACCTGCATGAATCCCCCAAATAGCTGTGTCTTTGGTGCTCATAATAGTTCTCCTTTGAAGGCACGATCGAGAATGGCGGGCAAAAGGGCGCCCAGCTCAGTGGCGGTTTGAGCCTGTGAAAGTTTGAGTCTGTCTAGCTCCGTTTTTAAAGTGTCGAGGGTGTCTATGATTTGGCACTGCTCGGGAAGTGGGGGATACGCAACCGGTGTTGCCAGAAGAATCGCTTGTGAAATGTTAACTTGTGCATCCGCTAGTCCCGTTTTCCGCTTTATCAGATGCTCTTGTGAAAACGGCGATGCCAACGATAGTTCAAGAAATCGTGGCTCAATCTTCTGAGTGTTTGTGCGGAGGCGAATTAGTTTATCGGAGATCGTCAGCCGAGGTTCGTCTCGACGGACTGCAGCAACTACTCCGACCCTTTTTCTTGGCCCAGCACGTGTTACGAGGATATCGCCTTTCACCACAGCCAGTTTTGAAATTGGGGTGAGCGTTGGTGGCAACACTTTATTCTCGTATGGACGGAATTCACACCATTGTACAGATGTAGTTTTCAAGACACCCCATTGGTTTTCATCAGCGGGAATATTGTCACATTGAGGACTCCAGCCAGCATCCAGCGAAACGATGACATCGGCTACCGTCTCTTGGACCCAACCATTTCCATGTGGACTCATGGTTAGTGCCAACTGCGCCATGTATAGCATCTCAGATTCTTTCATCGCTTGCTGACGGAGAGCACTGGCTTCATTAATTTGGGCGGCCAGTTCCTCTATCCGCGCCACAATCCGCCGCTGCTCAGCTAACGGCGGGAAGGGGATTTCCAATGCCAAAAATCTGTTTTCCTGAAGACGTACCCGGTTGGTCGTACCTTCACTTGCACGTTGGCAAAGCTCCACGAAGCTGTTTGTCCGACATAACCAACCGATGTAAGAAGGAAGAAGACGATCAACGTTCAGGTTGAACAAGGGGAAATCGTTGGTGACAACAGCCCCATCAAGGGAGTCCGGGACAATTCCCATTGCTCCGTTACGTGCATCAATCCTTGAGGCGATGAATTGTCCTGACCGCGCTGTAAAACGTCGCCCCCCCGCTATCTCAGCCCCGATCACCCGACCGCGCTCAAGAACGCCTTTACCCCATAGTCGAACCGTGATCTCACGGTACTCGACGTCAGGTCTAAGCTCTGTAGTTTCTGTCGAACGTGTCAGTACAGCTCCTAGCCTTACCTTTGGCCAATTCTTTGTCAATTGCTGTGCCTCTCGCGCGAGCTTCGGTTGGTCTGTCTTTCTCATGACTGTTTCTCTAGGATGGCCTTGATCCGTCTGACGATCTCGACGATACGGTGCTCCTTCTCCAGGATACTCGCCACCAATTGTTCCGGCGGCAGGTGCGCGACATCCTCCTTGCCTTTAGGATTTTTAATGTCGAGGTTCACTGAGGCAAGACGCCTCTCGCCATTGTACTTGAGAATCTCTCCCACCGGTACCTTCCAGGCGCGGTCATTCTCCACACGTTTCTCCCACCAGGCGATGCACTCTGCAAACTCTTCGAACTGGATGGGCTGCGTCTTGGTGTAGTTCTTCCGTCCTTCGGGAAGGGGGTGTTCGTAATACCAGATCTCTTTTGTCGGTCCGGAACGATCAAAGAAGAGAAGGTTCGTCGGTATAGAGGTGTAGGGCGAAAAAACACCGTTCGGCAAACGGACGATGGTGTGGAGGTTAAATTCCTTTAGGAGTTCCTCTTTGATCCGGGCGCAGACGCCGTCTCCAAAGAGGGTTCCGTTGGGGACGACAACGGCGGCGCGGGCGGGCCTTCCTGCTGAAGTTGTTCCGCGGCGCAGCTTGCGCATGATGAGTTGCAGGAAGAGGAGCGCAGTCTCGGCTGTTTGCTTGTCATCGGGGAAGTTTCCCTGGATCCCTTTTTCCTCTTCACCGCCAAAGGGCGGATTGGTCACGATCAAGTCCACGCGTTCCTTCTCGCCGATCTCTGTGAGCTTGAAGCGCAGCGAGTTGCCCGGATCGATCCTGCGGAGCATCGAGGCCGTGGAGGAGGAGGTTCATCTGGCAAAGAAGATACGGCAGGGGTTTTGGCTCGCAACCGAAAAGAGATTTATCCTGGAGTATCCGGCGATCGGCCACGGTTTTGACCTGTCCGGCGAGATGGTTATAAGATTCAACGAGAAACCCGCCGGTACCGGAGGCCGGATCAAGGACAGTCTCGCCAAGCTTTGGATTGGCGACCGTCACCATGAAGCGTACAACAGGACGTGGGGTGTAGAACTCTCCCGAATCACCGGCAGCGTCACGCATCTCGCGAAGCATTGCTTCGTAGAGCGCCCCCAGGGTATGGAGTTCGCTTGTGGCGGTGAAGTGGATTCCTGCGACCTTGTTGATGACATCACGCAAGAGATAGCCGCTGACCATGCGGTTCTGGACCCCGAAAAAACGGTAGCAATCACCTCGCGGCGGTCGTCGCCGTTGGAACTGGTGAGCCGTCGCAAGTAAGCAAAAAGCCCCGGGCCGCGGGTGCCGTCGGGTCGGGTGCACTCTTCTTGGTTGATGAAGGCGAGCAGTTCATCACCGGTGACGCCTTGGGGGCTGGCGGCCCAGTCGCGCCAACGGTAGGGTGGTTCGATGGCCGGTCGAAAGCGCTTACCGGCAAGGGTGGCCTCTGCCTCCCGCTGAAGCTCCAGGTCATCGAGGAACTTGAGAAACATAATCCAGGTCAGCATCGGCAGCCGGTCAAGGTCGCCATTGAGACCTTTGTCTTTGCGCATGATGTCGCGGGCGGATTTAAGCAGGCTGCCGAGGGACTGGGTGGTGGTCTGGGATGGGTCTGTTTTCTTGGTGGTTCGTGCCATCTAATGCCTTTCTACTATGCTGCATAAAGGAGATTCTGAAGCTCGGTTACGGCTTGGCGGAGTGGTTCCGGTCCGCCGAACAGGGTGATGATCTCGGAAGGTTGACCATGGCCGGAAATGGGCGGTACTTTGAGAACATCCGGCAGGATGAACTGGGCGTCCCCATGTTCGGCATACTTTTCCAGGAGCTCTTCGAGGATGGCTCGCGCCTCGGGACCGAAGCGTTCGAAGAAGTCCTTTCCTTTCACGCTGGAGCATCTGTGCGCGTTCCCGCCGGGTGCGCAACGGTGCGTTGAAGGCAAAGTGGCAGAGCAAGTCGAAAGGATCGGCCTCCAACTGCCCGGCGGCGTCGGCCAGGTCCTCGAAATTGACACCCCGCTCGGCCAGTCGCTCGATGATCTCGGAACGTCCTTGGGGATCGGCCCAGCGAGCGCGAAGCTCCGGCGCCGAGGGGCAGAGGCTGCGAACCTTCTCCGCCGCATAATCGGTGTACCGAATCACCCGCAATTGCTTTCCATCCGTGTCGAGTTCATAGACCAGGTGCGCTGCGATCTCGACGCGACCGCCATCGAAGTAAAATTTGCGTCGCTCCTCGGAGGGTGGCTCGATGACACCACCCGGGGGTAAGTTATCGATTATTTCAGGCGGCTCGTCTTCCCGGATTTCTCCAATCGTTACCCCTTGGACCATCTCTTCTTCGGTGAGACGGGCCGGGTCGCCGTCGAAATCCGGATCGGCAAACTGGCGCGTGGCGGAGCCGGTGTAATCGACGATATTGAACCAGAGTTTGCCGTAATCGTCGCGCACGCGGGTGCCGCGCCCGATGATCTGTTTGAACTCGCACACCGAGCCGACGACGCGTGCCAAGACGATGTTTTTGCATGTGGGGATGTCCACCCCGGTCGTTAGCAGTTGAGACGTGGTCAGGATGACAGGTGTTTGAGACTCAACGTCCTGAAAGCGCCCTAGGTGGCCACGGCCTACGTCCCCTTCGTTGGAGGTCACTCGGCAGACATAGTCCGGGTGATCCTTGACGAGATCTGCATTGAGATTCGCCAAAGCCCGGCGCATTACATCAGCATGCTCCTGGTCAACACAGAAGACGATGGTCTTGGCAAATCGGTCCGTCTTCTTGAGAAAGTTCGACAGATGGCCGGCGATGGCTTCGGTTCTGGCCAGAAGCGCCACGACTCGCTCAAAGTCCTTTGTCTGATACTCGTCGTCGGGAATGGCGCGGCCGTAACGGTCCAGGTCTTCCTTCGACGGTCGCCACCCTGCGGCATCCCATTCCGTGATGACCCGGTGGACTCGGTAAGGCGCCAGAAAGCCGTCTTCAATCCCCTGGCGGAGGCTGTATTCGTAGATCGGATTGCCGAAGTAGAGATAGGTGTCGCGGTTGTCCTCACGAAGGGGTGTTGCGGTCATGCCGAGTTGATAGGCCGGTTCGAACCAGGTGAGGATTTCACGCCAGTTGGAATCGTCACGGGCGCTGCCCCGGTGGCACTCATCCACAATGATGAGATCGAAAAAGTCCCTCGGAAATTCTCGGTATAAACCCGGCCGGTGCTCGTCTCGGGCAATGGCCTGGTAAATCGCAAAATACATTTCCCTGCCCAGATTGACAACACCGCCTTCAATCTTCCACCGGGCATCGCCGAATGAGGCGAACATGCGATCCTTGGGTTGATCGATGAGGATGTTGCGGTCGGCCAGATAGAGAATTTTAGGTCGCCGGTATTCGCCGTTCCGGTTCCAGCGTGCGTTCCAAAGTTTCCAGCAGATCTGAAAGGCCACGGCCGTTTTGCCCGTGCCGGTCGCCATGGTGAGCAACTGGCGGCGGTGGCCGGTGAGGATCCCTTCGACGGTCCGGTTGATCGCGATTTCCTGGTAATAACGCTCGCCTTTGCCGACGGCGTGATTCATCGGAGTGGTCAGATGCGCGGCAACCGTGTCGCTGGAAAGGCCTTTGCCAGCCCGATAGCGTGCCCACAAATCGGTAGGTGTCGGGTAGGCCGTAATGATCGTTTCTTTTCCGGTCAGATAATCGAACTCGATAATCTCCAGGCCATTGGTCGCATAGGCGAATTTAAGCCCGAGCATCTCGGCGTATTCCTTCGCCTGTTGAAGCCCATCACCCGCAGTCTTCCAAGCCGCCTTGGCTTCGACAATTGCTAGGGGGAAATTGCGCTCATAACGGAGAAGATAATCGACGCGCTTAGGTGGCTTGCGAACAAAGCCCTTGCCGGCCGGAACAATGCGGCCATCCGTGATCGATCGCTGTTCGGCAATGGAGTGTGGATCGTCGTCCCAGCCGGAAGCCTGCAGCTTGGGGATGATGAATTTTCGCGATGTGTCGGCTTCCGATAGAGTCATGCTGGTTCCTTATCTTAAAGCAAATCATCTGATCGGAATTCCGGGTAGCGTGCGGACTATAGAGTAAATTGCACCTCAGGTCAAGGTCATTAATTCAAGAACTAATTGTTTCTATTCAAAGTATAGGAGCCTATAGAGTAGGCATATGAGTGACAGATTCTGGAAGGTGAATAGATAGCTACTGACAACTTTCCCAGTGGTTGCATCTTTCTAATCGAATTCAATGAATTAGTCCTATTAACTAACCTCTCGCTTAGGTATTTGTTGTCAATAAGGATGGACTTGATAAAATATCAATAATTTCTGACTTGTGTACGCCTACAACTCCACAGCATCAATCAGGGTAACTCTGTCAAGAAAGGACTTCTTGCCGACTGCGAGCTTTACAAATTCGGACATCAGTAGATTCTCCCGCTCTTCCCGGCTCATGCCGCCAATGTATTGCCCGCTCTCGATCATCTCCTGAAAATCGCCGTTTGAGAGGGCGGGATCTGTTCGGCGAAGTATTTTCAACGCCTTCCCGATCGGTTGCAGCCGCGTGATCAATTCCTGATCCGGCAGACTCTTGATCTTGGCATACATGTCTATAAACTGTTCGGCATCGGGGAGCTGCGGGGATTCCAGGATCATTTTGAAACCGGAGGCAAAGCGTTTGCAGCCCTCGATGATATTTTCCCGGCTGACCATGTTTATCCCCCCCCAGCCGGCTCTGAGCCATTTGAAGGACACATAGCGAGTCTGGGCTTTGGATGCACCGGGCTCAAACAGTATCGAGACCGAAAAGGCGTCGTACATATAGGAGCTGACCCAGCCGAGGCCGGCTTTGTTCACACCCTTTTGTCCCGGAATAGAAATAATTCCAGTTCGTATCCGGACCGATTATCGCACCTTTCCGGCCCACGGTGGAGGGATTCTTCTGACGGGTCACGGAGAGGAAAAAATCCTTTCCCCGATAGTTCAGCAGGACCATCAGCCGGTCCATATCATAGCGATAGTAAGTACCCGTGGTCAGGTCCGGGGTGATTTCCTCATACTCAACGCCCCGGATGATAAGCGGCTCTTGCACCTTCCCGACCTTTTCCCACAAATTGTCAAACGGGCCGGCCGGTTTGACCCGCCAGCCGCCAAGGCGGATAACCGAGGGGAGAGTGGCATAGGCCGGGATCTTTGGATTGTACGCGTAATTGACGACCTTGGACAAGGGAGCCTTGACGTCGCAAAAAAAGTAAGCCCCGGTCGCGTTTTCGCGTTTGCCCGGATTCAGGTTTGCATCAGCCCCTTTTTCCGAAACCACGAAATCGAGCAGACCGGATACTTTCTTGACATCAAGAGACGTCTCCTTGCTCGTGAGCAGGGCCGCGAGATAATCTATCCCCTCATTCCACCCGGCCTGGGTTGCACTTTTATCGGGATCACCCGCCGCGAACAGGGCGGAGCCGGGAATAAGAAAAAACAGCATCGATCCGAAAACCAGTGCCAGAATCACTTCTAATCTTGTCCGAAATACTTTTATCATAGCCCCTTGATCTCTGTTGGACGTAAGGTCACCAGAATCCTTACTGACGTGAGACATGCTTATCATAAACTCACAAAGGTTTCAAAACAGTGTTCTATCCGTTGATAAAGAATCGGAAGGCAGTGGATTCCGTCATCCTACCTTCCACGCTCTACCTCCCCTCTGTCTGGTTTTTCTTGAGACTGTCTCTGCGGACGCTGAGCCTCAGGCAATCTCTGCGGCTGCTTGAACCTCAGGCTGTCTCTGTGGCTGTTGAACCTCAGGCTGTCTTTGCGGACGCTGAACCTGAGGTTGTCTCTGCGGCTGCTGAACTGCAGGCAATCTCTGTGGCTGCTGAACCTCAGGCAATCTCTGCGGCTGCTGAACCTGAGGCTGTCTCTGCAGCCGCTGAACTTCAGGTCTCTGTTGATATTGCTGTTGCCTTTGTTGTCTTAGTTCCTGTCTCTGTTGTTGTGGCCGAGGTTTATAGTTCTGGACGCCCCAAGTCCCCTGCCTTTCCCAACGTCGATCATTTTGCCAGCGCTTCCAGTTCTGTTGCAGTCGTTGATTAGGGATCCGTTGATAGTCCCACCTGTGCCCGTACCAATTACGGTCTCTATAGTATCCTCTCCAACCTGGGTCTATATCAAAATAGAATCTTGGGACGCTGTTATAATAACCCCAACCCCGGTTATAATAACGAGAGCGATACCAATGTCCTCCCCACGGACGCCACCACCAACCATTGTAGAAGAATATGTCCACGTCTACATCAGGAGCGACGTAGACATACGTCTCGGGCAGCACGATCAACTCGGGCGGTGCGGCAAACGGAATCGGTGGAGGGAGGTTGGTCTCTAAGAAGTCGTCAGGTTCTGTCGGTTCCATACTCTGAGACAATGCCTGGTCATTAATAGGATCGCTCACCACCGAAAAGGCATAACGTCCGGATACCACGTATCCGTTTCGCCTATAGTTGTAATAAGCCCTCACTTCGTATTCTCCCGGAGAGCGAGGATCAAAGATTAGGAAACCCTGACCCGATCTCGCGGGCATGTATTTATAGTCTCCGGCATCAGTATCTGGAGAACCTGCAGGTACTATACACATCCAATCACTGTCAAAACCTGGCGCGTTCGAAAAATATACTCTGATCACTTCACCTTGATTATAGATCTCCTTGTCAGTACGTATAACGGACGCTCCTTCAACAGAGTTGGGCTTGCAGACGAAGGTCACCATGATCAAAAGGACAATGGAAACTGCTCTGCTCTTGAGACTTCTTATCTGCATTTGCTTACCCCTTCTTTAATCGTTGACGTGATTATTCTACTTTTTAATTTATTTCGTTTTAGCTCTGTACTGCATTTGCTGTACCAGGAGCTCGATAAGCAATATACCTAAGCGAAATTAATTAAATATTTACTAAATGGTCGAGTCCATCGATGCCTATTCTTCTCATCATCAGGAGAAATAGTGGATAATAAGTATCCATCTTAGCTATCCAGTTGGATAAGGTATATCCACTCAACGTTAAAAGAATAAAATATTGATTTTCAACGGAGAGGCCGGATCGAAGTGGCTCTGCAAATATTAGTCAAGCTCAAATAAAAAGAGGCCCTGCCCGTCATGGACAGAGCCCCTGCTAAATGGCTATTTCTTCTTAGTTACCTTTGCCGCTGGTTTCTTAACTGCTGGTTTTTTAGCTGCTACTTTCTTCACAGCTGCTTTCTTTACTGGTTTTGCAGGCATTCTATCACCACCCCTTCCCCGGTCAGATTTAAAAATCGCCCGAGGAAAGAGTCTTCTGCTTGACATGGGGTGGGATTTTCCCGTATGCTAGGCTTTAGACGTCTTCCAAAACCACTGCACGGGTGATTTTTACCCGGTTCTAGCCCCGATCTCATATATTGGGGCTTTTTTATTGGTTATTCTTACCACAAGATATGGTATATTGCAAGAAATACTTACACTACTAATAGTATGTATGTTATACTAGCTTGAAATCATGGCTGTTTGACTATTCAGTGTAAAACTCTTTTAATAACAGGCAATAACGGCACATAAAGGCGTAAGCTTCCCCAAAAAGTAGACATGTCAAAAGTAGAGTTTTCTGGCACAATACCCCCAGGAGGCTCTTATGAAGAAGGCGCGTTTTACCGAGACCCAGATCATCGGCATTCTCAAGGAAGCTGATGCCGGAACCCCGGTTAAGGAGATCTGCCGCACCCATGGGATCTCCGATGCCACCTACTACAACTGGAAATCGAAGTACGGCGGGATGAGCGCTTCGGATTTGAAGCGCCTGAAAGAGATGGAACGGGAACTCTCGCAGCTCAAGCGGATGTATGCCGACATGGCCATGGAAAATCGGGCTTTGAAGGATTTGATCGAAAAAAAACTCTAGGGCCGCCAGAGAAGCGCGAAGCAGTGATCTATCTGGTGGCCGAACACCAGCTTTCTGTTCGGCAAAGCTGCCGATCTGTCGGATTATCCCGGGCGGCGTTTTACAGCCCCCCACAAGGCCGAGACGGCGATGCCGAGGTTATTGACGCCATTAATGCGATGATCGACAGTCACCCCCGCTGGGGCTTCTGGAAAACGTTCAAGGCGCTGCGACGAAGCGGCCGTGGTTGGAACCATAAACGTGTGTACCGTGTCTACTGCGACCTTAAGCTGAACCAGAAGCGACGGGCCAAGAAGCGGTTGCCCCAGCGGGTTAAGCAGCCCTTGCTGGTGCCTCCGTTGCCCAATCAGGTCTGGTCGGCTGATTTCATGAGCGATATGCTCTCTACCGGCAAACGGATTCGAACCTTTAACGTGATGGACGATTTTAACCGCGAGGTGCTTCATATCGAGATTGACACATCCATAACCGGCAGACGCCTGATTCGGGTCTTTGAGCGCTTGCGCCTGGAGCGGGGCCTGCCTGATATTCTTCGGGTAGATAACGGCCCGGAGTTCCTGAGTGGCGAATTCGTTGCCTGGGCTGAATCCGCCGGTTTGATGATCCAGTACATCCAGCCCGGGGAACCGAATCAGAACGCCTACATTGAACGCTTTAACCGGACGTACCGGAATGAACTGCTTGATCTCTACCTGTTCCGTAACCTGGCCGAGGTCAGAGAGGCAACCTATTGGTGGATGATCGAATACAATGAGCAGCGGCCCCATGATTCCCTGGACGACCTGACGCCAGCGGAATATTTGTCAAAGAACGCCGGAAACTCTATTTTTCAATTGTCTGCTTGACAGGGAAGCTTACGTCCAGTTTTCTCCCCGCCAGTTCAGGAAGCACTTCAGAATCAGCGCACCCTGGAAAAGTCCCCCAAATGACAATGGGGAGTTAGACTGTATCTCTAACTCCCCATCGCCACTGAGAAAATTTTTCATCTTTTGGTGCCGAAGCCGGGATTTGAACCCGGACAGGCGTACACCCACTAGACCCTGAACCTAGCGCGTCTACCAATTCCGCCACTTCGGCAATATCCTTGGTGTACGTAACTTGGGGGTTATCTACACTGAGGATCGGGACCTTGTCAAGCGAAAATGAGGCGGCGGCGCGTCACAATTGATCTTGAAATTGTTGGGATTGATGTTATGGTAGCGTCGATATTTCAGGAGGTCGATTCGCGTTCATGGACGTCATCAGGGGCATCGAAAACATACCGGCCGACCTGCGCTGCGCGGTCGTCACCATCGGCAACTTCGACGGCATCCACCTCGGCCACCAGCTCATTTTTCACCGGCTTTCGGAAGAGGCGCGCCGGGAGAACTGCCCGGCCGTGGTCATTACCTTCGAACCCCATCCCAAGATGGTCCTCCACCCGGAGCGGCGCCCCTTCTACCTCCTCACTTCCCCGGAAGAGAAGATCCGCCTCCTGGCGGACCTCGATATGGACACCCTCATCCTGATCCCCTTCTCGCTCGAATACGCCCGGACCACGGCGGAGGAGTTCGTCCGGGGCGTCCTCTGGGAGAAGCTCCATATCCGGAAGATCATCATCGGCCACGACTACACCTTCGGGAGGGGGAAGGAGGGGAATGAGGCCTTCCTGACCGCCCTCGGCGGGCGGCTCGGATTTGCCGTCGAGGTGATGAACGCGGTCCGGGTCGGAGAGACAACGGTCAGCAGCACCAGGATCCGGGAGGCCCTTCTCGCCGGAGAGGTCGGCTTCGCCGCGACGCTCCTCGGCAGGCCCTATAATCTCGGCGGCCGGGTGGTCGCCGGCCACCGCCGGGGCGTAGAGCTCGGCTTCCCGACGGCGAACATCAAACCCGACAAGGAGCTGGTCCCCCCCCGCGGGGTATACGCCGTCCAGGTCCTCTTCGAGGGAAACCGCCGCCCGGGGGTCCTCAACATCGGCTTCAACCCGACATTCGCCGACCAGGAGCTCTCCATCGAGGTCCATATCTTCGATTTCAATGAAGATATCTACGGAAAGACGCTGGACGTCCTCTTCATCGAACGGCTCCGCGACGAGGTACGCTTCGCGAGCCCCGCGGAGCTGATCGCCCAGATCGATCGGGACATCGCCCAAGCCCGGAAGATCCTCCACGCGGAACGGTGACGGGGGCTTTAGGCGGAGGGTAAGGGGATAAGATGTCATACCGGCGAAAGCCGGTATCCAGAAATATCAGATGTGTATACAAAAACACTGGACCCCGGCTTCCGCCGGGGTGACATGTGGGTGGCTAATTTGCCGGGGTAACGTCTGGATTCGGTCCCGACTTTCGCCGGAATGACGACATTGGTCTAGGCAAGCCGCGACATAGAGACTCGCCGGAAATTCAGCGTTAGGCCGCCGGCTTCCCCCGGTACCGGGCCATGATCTCCGTCCGGGTGAGGACGGCGTCCACCCGCCTGACGTGGGCCAGGATATTCTCCCGTCCCCCCTCTTCGCGGTCGATGAGCGCGATGACCCGGTCGATCACCAGCCCCTGCTCCCGCGCCCGCTCGATGGCGGTGATGGTGGAGCCGCCGGTGGTGATTACGTCGTCGAGGATCGCCACCTTATCCCCGGGCTGGACATTCCCCGCGATGACGTCCTTGAGGCCGTGATCCTTGACATCCTTGCGGACGATGAAGGATTTGATGGGCCTCCCCTTCTGGAAGGAGATGACCGACAGGGCATTGGCGATCGGATCCGCCCCGAGGGTCAGGCCGCCGGCCGCGGTCACCGGGGAATCGGCCAGCATGTCAAAGACGAGTGCCCCGATGAGGTTCATCCCCTCCGGATCGAGCGTCGTCGGCTTGCAGTTGAAGAAGTAGTTGCTCTTCCGTCCGGAGACGAGCGTGAAGGGCGGGTTGTCGCTGTATTTGAAGGACCTCTCGAGGATCATCTCGATCAGCCGTTCTTTCATCTCTGGAATACCCATTGTCCTCCTCCCGTGAGCGCTTCGGATTCCGCTCGCTCATGCCATGAGCGAGCCGGTCTTTTCGGCCACGAGATCCCCCATCTTGACGGTGCCGACGATCTTGGCACCCTCCTGGCGGATATCCTCCGTCCGGAAACCGTCCTTCAGGACCGCGCGGACGGCCTTTTCAACCGCCGCCGCCTCATCCTCCATCCCGAAGGAGTGGCGGAGCATCATCGCCGCCGACAGGATCGTGGCGAGGGGGTTGGCGATATTCCGCCCGGCGATGTCCGGGGCGGAGCCGTGGGAGGGCTCGTACATCGCGGTCTTCGCGCCCAGGCTGGCCGAGGGGAGCATCCCCAGCGATCCGGTCAGCATCGACGCCTCATCGCTCAGGATGTCGCCGAACATGTTCGTGGTCACGATCACGTCGAACTGGCCGGGGTTCCGAATGAGCTGCATCGCGCAGTTGTCGACATACATGTGCTGGAGCGCCACGTCCGGATAGTCGCGGCCCATCTCCGTGACTACGTCCCGCCAGAGCTCCGTCGTTTCGAGGACGTTTGCCTTGTCGACGGAGAGGAGCTTCTTGCGCCGCGCCCGGGCAAGATCGAAGCCCACCTTCGCGATCCGCCGGATCTCCGCCTCGGTATAGACCATGGTATTGATCCCGACCCGCTGGCCGTTCTCGATATGGACGCCGCGGGGCTTGCCGAAGTAGGCGTCGCCCAGGAGTTCACGGACGATCATGAGATCGATGCCCCGGACGACCTGCGGCTTGAGCGGCGAGGCGTCGATCAGGTCCTCGAAGACGACGACCGGCCGGAGGTTCGCGAAGAGGCCGAGACCCGACCGGAGGCCGAGGAGGCCCCGCTCCGGCCGGAGGCTGTAGTCGAGCGGCTCCCATTTCGGGCCGCCCACGGCGCCGAGGAGAACGGCGTCGCTCGCCACGGCCATCGCCAGGACATCCTCGGGCAGCGGGGTGCCGAACCGGTCGTAGGCCGATCCGCCGACCAGCCCCTCCTCCATCGCGAACCGGACGCCGGAGCGTGCGGCCACGACGTCGAGGACCTTCCGCGCCTCCCGCATGATCTCCGGCCCGATCCCGTCGCCGGGGAGGACCGCTATGCGATATTCCTTCATTTCGCCCTCCGCTTTTTTGCGATGTGATTCATCAGCCCGCCGTCGGCGATGAGCTCCTGCATGAAGGGCGGGACCGGCTGGATGCGGAGCGGCTCGGACGCGCCGCCGATGATCCGGATCAGCCCGTTGTCGGCATCGACCTCGATCTCCGCCCCTTCGGCCACCCGGTCGGGCAGTTCGCGCGACTCGAAGATCGGAAGCCCCATATCGAACGAATTCCGGTAGAAGATCCGGGCGAAGCTCTTGGCCACGACGCAGGCGATCCCCGCCGCCTTGATGGCGATCGGGGCGTGCTCCCGCGACGAACCGCAGCCGAAATTCTCCCCGCCGACGATGATGTCCCCCGGTTTCATCTTCTTCATGAAGTCGGGATCGGCGTCCTCCATGCAGTGGGCGGCCAAGCCCTTCGGGTCCCAGATGTTGAGATACCGGGCCGGGATGATGGCGTCGGTATCGATGTTGTCTCCGAATTTCCAGACTTTCCCTCTGAATTTCATATCGTCACGTCCTTTCTGATCGATTGTAAATTAGAGCTGCTCCGGCCCGGCGAGGCGGCCGGCGACGGCGGTCGCCGCGGCCACCGCGGGTCCCGCGAGATAGACCTCGCTCCCGGGATGGCCCATCCGCCCGACGAAATTCCGGTTCGTCGTCGCGACCGACCGCTCCCCTTTCGCGAGGATCCCCATGTAGCCGCCGAGGCAGGGGCCGCAGGTGGGCAGGCTGACCACCCCGCCCGCGTCGAGGAAGATGTCGAAGAGCCCCTCATGCATCGCCTGGCGGTAGATCGCCGGCGTCGCGGGGATGACGATGAGACGGTAGTTGGGGGCGATGTGCCGCCCTTTCAGGACTTCGGCCGCGATGCGCAGATCCTCGATCCGGCCGTTCGTGCAGGAGCCGATGATCGACTGATCGATCCGGACGTCACCGACCTGGCTGATCCCCTTGGCGTTGGAGGGGAGATGGGGGAAGGAGACCTGGGGCTCGATCTTCGCCACATCGATGTCGATGACCGAATGGTAAAGCGCATCGGGATCGGAGGTGAAGAATTCGTATTTACGTTCGGTCCTCCCTCGAACGTAGGCCTCCGTCACCGCGTCGGGGATGAAGATCCCGTTTTTCGCGCCCGCTTCGACGGCCATGTTCGACATCGTCAGGCGGTCGGCCATTGTCAGCCCACCGACCGTGTCGCCGGTAAACTCCATCGCCCGGTAGAGGGCGCCGTCAACGCCGATCCGGCCGATCGTATGGAGGATCAGGTCCTTTCCGGCAACCCAGGGACGCCTTTTCCCGTGATAGACGAACTTCATCGTCTCGGGCACCTTGAACCAGAGCTCGCCCGTCATCATCGCCGCGGCCAGATCGGTGCTCCCGACCCCGGTGGAGAAGGCCCCCACGGCCCCGTACGTGCAGGTGTGGCTGTCGGCGCCGGCGACGAGATCCCCGGGACCCACGATCCCCTTCTCCGGGAGGAGCGCATGCTCGACCCCCGCCTCGCCGACATCGTAATAGTGGGTGAGCCGCTGTTCGAGGGCGAAGTCCCGCATGAGCTTGCACTGCTCGGCCGAATCGATGTCCTTGTTCGGGGCGAAGTGGTCCGCCACGAGGACCACCTTCTCCCGATCGAATACCTTGCCTCCCCCCGCCTTCCGGAAGGCATCGATGGCGATCGGCGCCGTGATGTCGTTTCCGAGGGCGATATCGACCCGCGCGTTGATCAGCATCCCGGGACGGACCTCGTCGAGGCCCGCATGCCGGCTGAGTATCTTTTCCGTGATGGTCATTGACATGTTTTCATTCTCCTTAGGCGATTCGAAAATTTTGGTGACTCGGAACGTCCGCCCTTGCTTACCGGATCTTCATATTTTATGCAACCTCGACTTTTATGCAACCTCGACCTTCTTGATATCCTTGCTCAGCCACTCCAGACGGTTCAGGGCGTTGATATAGGCCTTGGCCGAAGCGACCAGGATGTCCGGATGGGCGCCCCGGCCGACGGCCGAGCGGCCGTCGAACTTGAGCTGCACCGTCGCCTCCCCCTGGGCGTCGGTTCCTCCCGTCACCGCGGTAACGGCGTATTTCAGAAGCGGGTAGTTGGTCTTCGTGATCTTCCGGATCGCCGCGAAGGTGGCGTCCACCGGCCCGACGCCGAAACCCGCCTCCTGGACCATCTTCCCGTCCACCTCCATCTGCATCGTCGCCGTCGGCACTGCGGCGTTTCCGCTCACGACGTTGAGGTAGAGGAAGCGGTATTTCTCCTCGTGCCGCGAGGTCTCCTCGTAGACAATCGCCTCCAGGTCCTCGTCGAACACCTCCTTCTTGACATCGGCGAGCTCCTTGAACCGGACGAAGATCCGGTTGATCTCCTCATCGGACATGCCGTAGCCCATCCCCTTCAGGCGGTCGGCGATGGCGTGGCGCCCCGAATGCTTGCCGAGGACGATATGGGTATCCGCGATCCCGACCGACTGGGGGGTCATGATCTCGTAGGTGATCTTCTCCTTGATGAGGCCGTCCTGGTGGATGCCCGACTCGTGGGCGAAGGCGTTCGCCCCGACGATCGCCTTGTTCGGCTGGACGGGGATGCCCGTGATCTGCGTGAGGAGCCGCGAGGTCTGGTGGATGTACTCGGTCTTGATCCCCGTCTGGAGACCGAAGAGGTCCTTCCGTGTCTTGAGCGCCATGACGATCTCCTCCATCGCGCTGTTCCCCGCCCGCTCGCCGATCCCGTTGATCGTGCACTCCACCTGGCGCGCCCCGTTTTTCACGGCGGCAAGCGCATTGGCGGTCGCGAGGCCGAGATCGTTGTGGCAGTGGACCGAGATGACCGCCTGGCGGATGTTCGGCACCTTCGCAAAGAGCGTCGCGATCAGATCGCCGAACTCCTCCGGGATCGCATAGCCCACCGTGTCCGGGATGTTGACCGTCGTCGCCCCCGCGGCGATGACCGCCTCGACCATCTCGCAGAGGTAGTCCCGGTCGCTCCGGGTTGCGTCCATCGGCGAGAACTCCACATTGCGCGTGTAGCCGCAGGCGTGGGCGACCGCGGCGATCGCCTCCTTGAGGACCTCCGCGCGCGATTTCTTGAGCTGGTACTTGAGGTGGATGTCCGATGAGGAGATGAACGTGTGGATCCGGGGGGAGGCGGCCTTGGCCACCGCTTCCCAGGCGCGGTCGATGTCGGGGGCGTTCGCCCGGGCGAGCCCCGCGATCTGGCATCCCCGAACCTCCTGCGCTATCTGCCGTACGGATTCGAAATCCCCGTCCGAGGCGACCGGGAAACCGGCCTCGATGATATCCACACCCATTTTTTCGAGCTGGCGGGCGATCCGCAATTTTTCATCCGGGTTCATGCTCGCCCCCGGCGACTGCTCGCCGTCCCTCAGCGTCGTGTCAAAAATTAAAACCCTCTCTCCTGTAGCCTGCTGCATGTCCGACTCCTTTCACACGAAATAAAAAAGGCCATGGGTTTGTCGCCCATGGCCTTTAGGTTTTGATCTTTTGATCGGTGGTTACGGAAGTCCTAAAAACGACGGGCGGCGGCTCCTGAGTGTAAGGCAAAGAAGGGCGAGACCCAAAAGGATGGGCAGAATCAAGCTGATGTTCGCCATTGCCGCAGCCGCTGTCATGTTTATCAAACCTCTCCGTACCCTTTCCGGGTCCCCGTCCGGCCTGCGCAGAGGCAGCTCGGATCATCGCTGATTTGTGGTCTGTTTAAATCAATTCGACCGGACTGTCAAGCTATTTTTCCGAGCTCCTTGCCGGAAAGGGCCATGTCCAGGAGCTGCATGGGATGCAGGACGGTGATGCGGTCCTCATCGCCCATGTTGCCGCCGATCGTCACCCGGCATCCGGGGCACCCGGTAACGACGCAGCAGGCGCCCGTCTCGCGGATGTGCCGAATCTTCTTTTCCGTGATCCCTTTTGAAACCCCGGGGAAATCGAACTGGAAGGAACCGCCCCCGCCGCAGCAGGCGTTTGCCTCCGCCATCTCCACATATTCGACCTGGGGCAATGCCTTGAGAATCTTTCTCGGGGCCTCGCTCACCCCCTGAGCGCGAACCAGGTGGCAGGGGTCGTGATAGGTCACCCGGATCTTCTCTCCATGGTAGTCCTTCGGCAGAGGAAGCTCATCGAGCCGCTCCGCGACATACTCCAGAACATCCCGGGTTTTCCCTTTCAGGATCTCCGCCTGGGTGGTGTCCATCCCTTTCCGTTTCAGCAGGTCGATGTACTCCTTCCTGAAGGCGGCGCCGCAGGTGGCGCAATCGACCAGTACGGTATCCACCTCGGCACGGGACAGGGTCGAGATATTCTTCTCGACATTCTTCAGGGGGAGGTCTCCTTCCCCTGCGAGGATCGCGGCGATCCCGCAGCAATCCTCGGCCGCGGGGATCTCGATCTCCACGTGGAGCTTCTTGAGGACATTGACGACCGCCTGACCCACGTCCCCGGCGAAATAGTTGGTAAAGCAGCCCGTAAAATAGAACACCCGGCCTCTCGCCTCCCCGTCGGGGCGGATCATCCCCGCAAACTGATCGCGGAATGGTTTGCGGTTTACCATCGGAAGTCTGCCGGCGGGAATGTTTCCGATCGGCATCCCCTTCGCAAGGTTCTCTATCAGCCAGTTTCGGCCGAGCTTGGCAAAGATGATCGATGAATGAAGCAACTTCTCGTTGGTCAGCAAATTGAAAACCAGGCGCTTCTTCCAATTGAGGCCGTACTGCTTGACCAGCTCCGCCCGCATGTTGTTAAAGACCTGATCGTGTCGCACGCCGCTCGGACAATTCACCACGCAGGTCTCGCACAGAAGGCAGGTAAGGATGATCTCCTTAAACCGTTTCGTAAGGGGGATTTTCCCGTCCAGGAAGTACTTTACCAGTTGAATCCTGCCCCGGGGGTTCGCGGCCTCGATCAATACCTGCTGGTAAACGGGGCATGCAGACATGCAGAGCCCGCATTTGTTGCAGTGATCCACGATATCCTTCGTTGCTTGCATTTCCTGAGGATCCATCCACCAACTCCAGGCACGTGTAACAGGCTGTTGACTATACGATCCGGACCACTTTATCCGGGTTTAAAATATTCAACGGGTCAAAGGCCTTCTTGATATTCCGCGTAATTGCCATCGCTACCTCTCCGATTTCAAAGGGGAGAATCTCCCTTTTCGCGATCCCGATGCCGTGCTCTCCGGTCAGCGTGCCCCCCAGTTCCACGGCCTTGATCGAGATCTCGTCCATGGCTTTGAGCACCCGCGCCATCTCTTCCTGATCGCTGCTGTCCGTGAGGATCATGGGATGGAGATTCCCGTCTCCCGCATGGGCGACCACCGGAATGAGCAGTTGATACTTCTCGGCAATCTCGGCCACCGCCTGAAACATGGCAACCAGATTCCCTATGGGGACCGTGCAATCTTCCGCAATCGCCGTGGGTCTCAGCCGCGCCCCCGTTCCGTACGCGGAACGCCTGGCCTTCCAGATCTCGTCATTCTCTTCAACGGTCCTGGCGACCTTCACCTCGTGGGCCCCCATTTCCCGGCAGAGCAGGGTGAGCCGTTCCGATTCTCCTGCCACCGCCGCCTCCGGGCCGTCGACTTCGATCAACAGAAGGGCCTCCGCTTCGCGCGGGAGACCCAGATGCATATAGTCCTCGATGATGTTGAGGGAAACCTTGTCGACGATCTCGAGGGCCACCGGCAGGATGCCGATTTCGAAGACCCTGGCGACGGTCCTTCCGGCATCGCTCAGGTTCTTGAAGACGGCCTGGAGCGTCCTTTTCGTCTCGGGGAGCGGGATCAGCTTCACCGTGATCTCGGTGATCAAACCCAGGGTGCCCTCCGAACCGCAGAACAGCTGCGTCAGATTGTACCCCGTCACGTTCTTGAGGGTCTTCCCTCCGGTGCGCAGGATCTCCCCGGAGGCGAGGACGACCTCCAAGCCGAGGAGATAGTCCTTGGTGACGCCGTATTTCACCGCCCGTGGTCCGCCCGCATTTTCAGCCACATTTCCGCCCATGGTCGAAACCGCCATGGATCCGGGATCCGGAGGGTAATACAGCCCCCTTTTCGTGAGCTCCTGCTGGAACTCCATGTTGATCACGCCGGGCTGAAGGACCGCCGCCCGGTTCTCCTTGTCGATGGAGAGTATTTTATTCATCTTGGTGAAGGACAGGACGATGCCTCCCCGGGTGGCTATGGACCCCCCGGCGAGGTTGGTCCCCGCGCCCCGGGCGGTTACCGGAATCTTCTCCCGGGAAGCCACTTTCATGATCCGGGAAACCTCTTCCGTGCTGACCGGCAAAAGCGCCACATCCGGCTTCCCCTGAACCATGAAGGCGTCGTACGAATACAGGAGAAGATCTTCCTCATTGTCGAAGTACCTCCCCGCGCCCACAATCGCTTTGAGCTCGTCTTTGACGGCTTGATCCAGCATCCCCGCTCATCCCCCTTCTTGTTGAGGATTTGATTCTTGTCGATGGCTCATCGCCAGAAAGAAATTGCGGGGCCGGCCATTTTCTTAGAACGTGACGGCAAATGAACAGCTCCCGCATACGGACACGCACCGGTCCCCATCGATCTCTCCGGCGGATTATTTCCCGGCCTTTACCTCTCTGACGATCTCCCTGAACTCCTTTTCGGTAAGGACGCGCCGCAAATCATGGGAACGACGCTTGATCCGTTTGAGGATCTCCATCTTCTTGTCCTCACCGATCTTGAGGCGAAGCTTCTCCGCCCAGACGGCAATGTTATCCACGCCGCTCTTTTTGCCCATGATGATTTCGGGTCTGGTGTGACCGACAAACTCGGGCAGGAGAGGAAACACGGTCGTTGGGTTCTTCTCGTAGGCGTTCCGGTACCAGCCGGTGACGATCCCCGATTCGACGGTGTAGGCCTTCTCGCCGACAAAGGGTCGCTGGGGCGGGACTTCCAGCCCGGAAATCTTCATGACCAACTTGGAGAGCTCATTGAGCTTGCCGTAGTTGATGCCCACATCGATTCCGTACATCGTCAAGAGCGCCATCACCGTCTCTTCCATGGCGGCGTTTCCGCACCGCTCGCCGATGCCCCCCACCGTGGAGTGGATGACCTCCGCCCCCGAAAGAACCGCCATGATCGTATTGGCCACACCGAGGCCGAAGTCCGAGTGGAAGTGGACCTCGATGGGCTTCTTCACCCGTTCCTTCACCTTGCGGGTGAAGTAGGTCGCGGCCTGGGGATTAAGAACGCCAAAGGTATCGACGAGGGTGAAGGCGTCCATGTGTCCTTCCGTGGCCACCCGATCCACCAGGTTGAGCAGGAAGTCCATGTCGGCCCGCGTCCCGTCGATCGTGAAGAAGACCGTGTAGAGACCCTCCTTCTTGGCGGCGGCCGTCGCCTTGATCGACAGATCGATCGCCTTCTCGAGGGGCCACTTGTAGGCCTGGCTCACCATGTGGGCGCTGACGGGGATTTCAATCACGACGCCGGTCACGCCGCAGTCCGCCGCCCGCTTCACGTCGTCCACGATGCAGCGGCTGAAGCAGAAGATCTCCGGGCCGAGCTTGCGCTTTACGATCTCCCGGATCGCCGCTTCGTCCATGGGAGAAACGGCCGGCATTCCCGTCTCGATCCGGTGCACGCCCGCTTCCGCCAGCTTTTCGGCAATCCTGATTTTGTCATCTTTGCGGTAAATAATCCCCGCCTGCTGCTCTCCGTCACGCAGGGTGACGTCATGGATCTTCACCTTCTTGGGCGGCTTGAAACCCTGGGTCACCTCCTCCAGATAGTTCCAGGGACTAACGAACCAGTTATCCGTTTTCCAGGGGGTAGCCTTTTTATTCACTTTTTTCTGCATACGACTCTCCTTTTTTGCTTTGTGGATACAACCGGAGCGTATCGATCTCCGCTTAACGCCATTTTGACGAATGATGCACCCGGGGGGTAAAAGCCCTCACCCCTATAATCAGGGGTGAGGGCTTTTATGTCTTACTTAAGTAGGGTAGTATTCGCCAGGCAATCCGCAGACGATGATGTCCTTCGCAGGGAACCGATAGAAGGACTCCCAGATGCCGTCCTGATTGATGAAACCGCTGTTCTCTATTTTCACGCCGTCCTTCATCCACTTCGTCCCGTCCCAGGTCGCGCAGCAGACCTCGACGGCGAAGGTGTAGTTCTTCTTGATCGAACCGCCGGGGAAGTTGCCGAAGATCTCGCCGGCGCCGAGGAGCGTGTAGCCGGGGTCGCCGGAACGCATGCCGATGGGATGGCCGCCGGAGCCGAAGTAGTAGCGGCCCGGCTCGGGGAACTTGTGCTCGCGGCCCCAACCGCCGGGGAAGTCGCCCAGCTTCAGCCATTCCGTCTGGACATCCTTCGTCGTGTTGCCCACCTTGACGACACTCTGCATGGCCATCAGGCCGTCATATGCGGCCTTGTAAACCTCTTTCTGGAACTGGGTGGGCTTGTCGCCGCAGAGGTAGGTCCGGTAGTAGCAGGTCCGGTACCCGTTGAAGCTCACGCCGTTGATGTCGATGACGACGAAGTCGCCCGGCCGGACTCGCCGGTCGGTGGGCATGGCGGGCACGCCGTAACCGGAGCGCTCACCGGTGCAGACCACGAAGCTGGGTCCCTCGAGCTCTTCGGCGCCGTGCTTGAAGCAGCTGTTGGCGGCGATGCCGGCGATCTCCAGCTCCGTCATGCCGGGGCGCAGGGCGCGGCAGACATCCCAGTGGGCCGCCTCGGTGATGGCGCCGGCCATGCGCAGGCAGAAGAGCTCGTCCTCGGTTTTTTCGGTGATGATGTCGACCATGCAGTTGTTGCCGTCGACGATCTTGATGCCGCCCTTGGTGAGGACGTCCATCATGGTGGGGCTGACGACGTCGATGCCGATCGGCATGTCGGCGACGCCGTGCTTCTTCAGCAGGGGCACGATGTCGTCGACGTTTCGCTGGAAGGATTCAGCCATGTACTTGGGGTGTTCGGGCAACCCGTTGCACAACTGGTAAGGCCGGGACGACTTCAAGACATAATGGTCCTTGAACCAGGGCATGCGGAGCTCTTCCCAGGAATTCGGATACTTGTCGGTATTCACATAGGGGATCTCCTCGCCTTGAACGACGAGGACATAGGTGCCCAGACGGCGGCGGGCATACTGGTGGAAGGTGTAATAGCCCATGTAGCGGTGATAGTCGTAATCGTACAAAATCATCGCGCCCAGGCCCCACTTTTTCATCCCAGCCTGAGCTTTCGCCCACCGCTCTTTCCGCATGCGCTCCGGGTTGTAGGGGCGCTGTTCGTAATCCACGGTATATTGTCCGTACTGCATTTGTCATCTACCTCCTTACTATTTTGAAAAAATTTAAATTACCCAAACCTTTGGTTTGATCATAGACAACTTGTATTACAGGAGAGTTTTTCTATGTCAAGAAAATATTCCCTTACTCCTATTACACCAAAGGTTTCCCGACTACCTCATTCATTTTTTCTGCCGCTGCCGACGGGGCCTTGACTCCATGCCCAGACTAATCACCCGTATCCGGCGTCAGACCCGCGGAGCGGATGCCGTGGACCGCACAGGTTTCATCGTTTTCCGACTTATCCCCCGTGATGCCAACAGCCCCGAGAATGTCACCCGACTCCGACCGGATAAGTACGCCACCCGGCACGGGGACCATGCGGCCACCGGACATATCGGAAAGAGCATTAAAAAATGCAGGTGCTTTTGCAGCCCGCCTTGCGAGATCACGACCGCCAAACCCCATGCCCAGGGTTCCCCACGCCTTTCCCATGGCTATCTCCGGGCGAAGCAGGCTGGATCCGTCTTCACGTTTCACCACTTTGGGATATCCCCCGGCGTCAAGGACCACGACGGTCAACGGCGCCAAGTTCAGTTCCCGTCCCTTTTCCAGGGCCTTGTCCGCGATGCAGCACGCAGCCGATAGTGTCAACGTCTTCATGGCTATTCTCCTTTCTCTGAGTGAATCATCATTTCTTAATCCGCGGTAGCTCCCCTTTTTTTCTCGTTGAACTCTGCGGGAGGAAACCTTCCTTCTGTCTCAGCAAATCCAGGACGCTCGTCAATCCTCCGCCGTTGTCGGCAATTTTTTGTTCCGCCTGTACTTGTCTCATAATTGCCAACATCCGGCTTAAATGCTTTCTCGTAACAATGCCCGCCTTGCTCGTGTCCTTGTTCTTGATACACTCATAAATCTCTTCATGCGCTACGATCGACGCGTTACGGTTTATCGCCGCGTTGGCAACGACCTGCATGTAGCGCTTCGTATATTCATTGAAACAGCCCACCATGTTTTGAATAAATACGTTCCCCGAAGATTGAGCAATCTGCATGTGAAACAGAAAATCGAGCTCCCCATACCGGTCCGGGTCATCGAGGAACTTCCTGCTATCCGCAAGAATTCCCTCAAACCGTCGCAAATCTTCATCCGATCTGCGTCTGGCGCTCAACACCGCCGCTTCGCTTTCGATGAGCACGCGGGCCTCAAAGAAGTCGATGACGTCCTTGATGCTCTGATTGGCAAATAGCGGGATGAAAACATCCGCCAGGGTGGAGCTGTTCACTTCCCGGGCAACGATTGTCCCCTTGCCGTGGATCGTCTTGATGATGCCGAGCCCACTGAGTCTGGCCAGAGATTCCCGCAGCGTAAAACGGCTGACCGCAAGCTTCTGCTGCAGCAGCCTTTCACTGGGCAGTTTTTCTCCGGGCTTCAGCAGGCCGTCTTCAATCTGCTGCTTCAAATAGTTGACGACGGCATCCGCGGTGGAGATCTTGGATAATCGTATTTCGCTTCTCATACGTGCTCCCCGGACTTCGCCTTGTTACTCTTCCTGAACGAGATCAGGTTCGTCAACAGCAGTGCAACGGCAATTCCCAGACAGACAGCGGAAAGAGGTCGGGTGAAAAAGATCATGAAGTTCCCTTGGGAGAGGAGCAGCGCCTGGCGCATGGCGACCTCGAGGAGCGGCCCCAGAATGAAGGCCAGGCAGAGGGGGGCCGGGTCGAAATCGAACTTCCGCATCAGGTATCCCAAAACGCCGAACCCCAGCATCAAAGCCAGATCCAGTATGGAGCGGTTGATTGCGTATACGCCGATGATGCAAAAAAGGACGATCATCGGGAAGATAATCCGGTACGGGATCTTCAGGACTTTGACCCATATCCCGATCAGCGGCAGGTTGAGGATGAGCAGCATCACGTTGCCGATATACATGGAGGCCACAATTCCCCAGAAGACCTCGGGGTGCTCGGCGATGAGCATCGGTCCCGGCCGGACCCCGTGGATCATGAGGGCTGCAAACAGAAGGGCAACGGTTGCGTTCATCGGTATCCCCAGGGAAAGAAGAGGGATGAGAGCCCCTCCGGCCGCGGCATTATTGGCCGCTTCCGGTCCCGCCACTCCGGCGATCTCTCCCGACCCGAATCGCTCGGGGTGCTTGGAGAGGCGTTTCTCCATGATGTAGGACATGAAATTCGCGATGATCCCCCCGCCCCCCGGCAGGATTCCCAGGAAGAAGCCCAGCACGGACCCCCGGGCAATCGGCCACGCGCTTTGCCGCCACTCCTCCCGGTTCGGCAGGAGATTCCCGATCTTTGTCTGGGTAATGTAACCGTAATCATTTTTCTCCAGTTCGAGCAGGACCTCCGATATCCCGAACAGACCCATGACCAGGGGAATGACGCCGACCCCGTCACTCAGTTCAAGCAGGCCGAACGTGAAACGGGACGTACCGTTCACCAAGTCAATACCCACCCAGGAGAAAAGCAGCCCGATCAGCGCCGACATGAAGGCCTTTTCCGGGGCTCTCCGGGAAAGGTAGGTGGCCAGGGTAAGCCCCATCAGCACAAGGGAAAAAAACTCCGGGGGGCCGAATTTCAAGGCGGCCGTGGCCAGGGGACCGGCGAGGAACATCAGGCAGACGACACTGAACGTCCCGGCAGTGAAGGAACCAAAAGCGGCGATACCCAGTGCCGGCCCCGCCTTTCCCTTCAAGGCCATCTGGTAACCGTCCACGCAGGTCATGACACTGGCCGGTTCCCCGGGGATGGAGACAAGGATCGACGTGGTTGAGCCGCCATACATCGATCCGTAATAGATCCCCGCCAGCATGATGATCGAACCGACAGGGGTTATCTGCAGGCTGATGGGGAGGAGAATCGCCATCGCCCCAGCCGGCCCGATCCCGGGGAGGACGCCCATGAGCGTCCCGAGAAACACTCCCACAAAACAGAAGAGGAGGTTCATCGGGTTTGTTGCCACCTGGAAACCGTAGAGTATATCCGTCCACATAATCGCTCTTTTCCGAATGCCGCTCCCGGCGTATCACCTCGCCGCTCCCGCCATGAAGATGACACTGTCCCTGATTCCCCATCAAAAAGGGATCAACCCTTTGGGAAGATTCAACTGCAACAACTTCGCAAAGGTCAGATACGTTAAAACCGAGGTTGCGGCAGCGCCCGCCACAGCCCGAGCCCACCTGCCTTTTTCATAGACCTGCAGCAGAAAGCACAGGAGAATAAACGTACTGATGATATACCCGACCCGATCGAGGAGAGCGATGTAGATGGCATTGGCTGCGATGACGGAGACTATCCGCCAGAGATGGATCTTCTCCCGCAGCTCCCCCGTCTCTTGATCCGGGGTACGGAGCGATTTGGCACACTGCACGGAGGCCATCACCCCGAGCACGACAGCGGTGCCGAAGATCATGAACCCGGACCCCGGATTGGCCGGCGTACCGACATCGAGATTCAGCGCCCCACGGATGACCGTTCCGGAAAAAATCATCAGAACGAGGGCCGTCCAAAAGTCCGCCCCCTTGCGGGCCATCCAGCCTCGTCTCAGCATCGCTCTCGCTCTCCTTCTCCTTCTACTTCTTCTTTATCTCAAGGGCCTGGATCAAGGCTCCCGTCTCTTTGAATGCCTTGACAAGGTGGTCCTTGAGCGCCTGGCCGATAACGGGCATGTTATCCTGGAAAATATACCCCTGTGTGGCATACTTCTGGAAACCGGGGGTTTTGCGGCCCGCGTCGAAGGCGGTGACAAGCTTCTTGACGACGGGGTCGGGCAGACCCTTCGGGCCGGAGATCATCAACCCGGGGTAGATCACGCTCGATTTCATACCGAAATCCTTTGCCACCTCTTTCAGGGTCGGGATATCGGGGAAGGCCGAAAGCCGATTATCACCCTGCAGTACCGCCAGCGCCCGGAGCTTTCCCGCCTGTACCTGGGAGATGCACGATTCAATGGCGATCCCGGCGGCCATCAGATGGCCTCCCAGCAGCGCGGCTATCTCCTTGTTCTCACCGGCAAAGGGGATATGGGAAAATTTCAATCCCGTTTCCAGCGCCATTCCCGCCATGGTCAGGTGAGGCACGGTCCCGTGTCCGGGATTTCCAAACGTTAGTTTATCGGGGTTCTGTTTGGCATAGATGAGCATATCCTTCAGGGTCTTAAAGGGGCTGTCCGCTGAAACAACGATGAAGTGGGTGAAGATTCCGAAAAAGATGATCGGCGTCGTTTCGGAAATGGGGTCGAATTGCAGGTTCATCATGTGGGGAACGCGCACAAACGGGGCGTCGGTTGAGGGGAAGAGGGTATAGCCGTCCGGCTTGGATTTGACGACATAACTGGCCGCCACCATGTGACTTGCCCCGGGTTTATTCTCCACCAGGATATCCTGCCCGAGAATCTTCTTGGTGTTGTCGGCGAGAACCCGGGTAGCCACGTCGACCACCCCTCCGGGATCCATGCCGCACACCATGGTGACCGCCTTGGTCGGGTACTCCTGGGAAAAGACCCCTTCCGCAGAGCAGAGCACAAAAAGAACGCTCAGAAGAAATGTAACGACCTTCGTGGAAAAAGCACACCCGTTCTGGTTCATGTGTCCATCCTCCCTTCGTTTTGCTTGCCCAGTCTGGTAACCTAACAGCCTAAAACGCCCGGAGATACTGGGACGGCACCGGAGCAGGCTGCTTGAGCGACTGCGCAGCATGCAGCGCCCACTGAGGATCGCGCAGCATTGCGCGGCCCAGCAGAACCACGTCGGCGCGGTTGTTGCGGATGATCTCATCGGCCTGCATCGGCTCCGTGATCAGTCCGACCGTTGCCGTCGGGATATCCGCTCCCCGGCGGATGGCTTCCGAAATCGGCACTTGGTAGCTTGCCCCGACAGGCGCCGGGGCAGTGGCGACATTGCCGCCCGCGGAGCAGTCGATCAGGTCTACCCCCTCCTGCTTGAGACGGGATGCCAACTGGACCGCTTCCTCCACCATCCAGCCGCCTTCAACCCAATCCGTGCCGGAGATGCGCACCGTGAGCGGCAGACTCTCCGGCCAGACCGGCCGAACGGCGCGGACGGTTTCCAGCAGGAAACGGATCCGATTATCGAAACTGCCGCCGTATTCGTCCGTGCGGCGGTTGGAAAGCGGTGAATAGAAACTGTGGATCAGGTAGCCGTGAGCTCCGTGGATCTCCAGCCATTCGAAACCCGCCTCCAGCGCCCGCGCCGCCGCGTCACAAAACGCCTTCCGGACTTCGCGAATTTCATCGGCGCTGAGTTCATGCGGCACCTGGTGGCCTTCGGCAAATGGGAGGGAACTGGGACCAACCGCCTGCCAGGCGCGCGGATCGCCGGGCGGGATCGGCTTGCCTCCGTCCCACGGACGGTCCGTACATGCCTTGCGGCCGGCATGCGCAATCTGGATACCTGCCACCGCCCCCCGCTCTTTGAGGAAACGCGTCACCCGCGCCAGCGGTTCGATATGCGCGTCCGACCAGAGCCCGACATCATAGGGGGTGATTCGGCCGCGTGCTTCCACGGCGCTGGCCTCGGTAATGATCAATCCTGCACCGCCCGCCGCCCGTGCCCCCAGATGAACAAGCTGCCATTCGTTCGAAAACCCATCCCGGTAACTGTACTGACACATCGGTGACACGCCGATACGGTTACGCAAGGTCACGCCGCGAATGGTGAAAGGATCAAACAATGCGGGCATCCCTATCCTCCTCTTCTTTCTGCCGCATTTTTTCCGCTATCGCCTCGGCCATGTCAGTGGTTGAGGAATGCCCTCCCAGGTCATAGGTCCGAACCCTCGCTTCCGCCAAAACATCGATGATGGCCTTCTCCATCCTCGCCGCTGTTTCCCCTTCTCCAAGATATTCGAACATCATCTTACCGGCGAGGATCGCCGCGATTGGATTGACGACATTCTTGTCCGCGTATTTTGGCGCCGTTCCGTGGATCGGCTCGAAGACCCCCATGGAATCGCCGATGTTTCCGGCATACGCAAACCCCATCCCGCCGATCACCCCCGCCCCGACATCGCTCAGGATGTCCCCGTTGGCATTCTCGGCAAAAATGATGTCGAATCGCTCGGGGTGCATGACGACCTGCATGGCGCAGGCATCGATCGTCATATCCTCCGCGATAATATCGGGATATTCCTTGGCCATCTCATAGAAGATCTTCCTCATCGGCTCGTCGGTATAGGTCAGGACGTGGGCCTTATGGGTAAAGGTGACCTTCTTGCGCCGCTCTTTCCGGGCGAGTTCAAAACAGAACCTGAGGATCCGTACCATTCCCTTCGTCGTAAACACCCGCAGATTGACGTGGTAATCACCGTCGATATACCCAACATTCCGGTACAGCCCTTCGGTATTCTCCCGAACGACGATCAGATCCGCATTCGTCTTGAGGGCATTGGATCCCGGCAACGATCTTATCGGGCGGACATTCGCGTACAAATTGAAACCCATGCGGAATCCCATCAGAACCTGGACGGTATGGGGATTCCCGGCAGCCCCGAACAGGACGGCATCCGTTTCGGCGATTCCGTCGAGCGTCTCCTTGGGAAACGGGGCCCCATACTTCCGGACGGCGGCATCACCCGTATCCATGGGTTTGAAGTCCAGGGCAAAGGTCTGCGATGTTTCATGAATCGCATCCAGAACGATCCGTGCCGCCTTGATGACATCTCGTCCGATGCCGTCGCCGGGAATGATCCCGATTCGATATCTTTTTTTTGCCATAATTCCCCCTCTCCCCGCATCCCCTACCGAAAACGTCCGCTATTTACCCGCTTTTTCCGGCCCAAACCCCGGTTCATAATAGGGCCCCGGATCATCCTTGTCGACGGCCGTCCCGGCGATACCCCATGACATATCCTTCATCGCCAGAAAGACAACATCCTCATCGGTTGTCGCAACAGTGGCATGCACCGCGTTTGCGGGAATATGAATGAGCGTTCCGGCGGTCACCAGCTGTTCCTCGCCGTTGACCATGGCCTTGAGCGTCCCCTTAAGCAGGTAATTGAACTGCTCGTTCGGATGCGTATGCGGTTTCGCACCGGTTCCTGCGGCCTT
Source organism: uncultured delta proteobacterium (assembly GCA_963817385.1). Taxonomy (GTDB): domain Bacteria; phylum Desulfobacterota; class Syntrophia; order Syntrophales; family UBA5619; genus JAKAFS01. The sequence continues at coordinate 41,034 of CAWFOM010000027.1, read as the reverse complement.
ATGGACCAGACTGACCTGAATGCGTTCTCCCTGGACGAGAGGACCTTTCGCCGTGCTGTAGGTGCCTCCCACATTGACCGACTCTTCCTCGTCAAGGCGGTAAAAATATTTCATGCGTGCGCTCTCCTTTTTTCTCGATCCCCCGCGAAGAGGACCGGAAGCTTTCATTACCCGTTCATTCATTAAATCGGTCTGCGTCTATTACTCCTCCCACATGCCCGGCAGTGATTTTGAGCGTTCATAATACTCATCAGACCAGCTGTCAAACGCTTTTTGGCCGTCTCCGCCACCATGTCGCAGACGGCCTCCCAGGTGTCGTCCGGAATCGGTATATCGTCTCGCGCCTGCCGGGTGCGGGCACGGAGTTCATCGACCTGCTGTTATACCGCGGCCGCGATTGCGTCGCCCATTTCCGTGGTGCCGGCCTTGCCGCCAAGATCCGCCGTCAGCGCCTTCGCCTCCGCGATCACCTGGTCCATTGCCCGGTCGATCCGTTCGGCCGCCTCCGCCGCTTTTGGTTCCTTGCGCTTGCGGGAGAGCCATTCGAACAGCATTTTCCCCGACATGATCATCGCATACGGATTGGCGATATTCTTCCCCGCGATGTCGGGCGCCGAGCCGTGCGTGGCCTGCGCCATGGCGTGGCGTTCGCCCGCACAGAGGCCCGGCGCAAGCCCCAACCCGCCAACCAGACCGGCCCCTTCGTCGGTAAGGATATCGCCGAAGATATTCGTGGTGACCACCACGTCGTATTGTTGCGGGTTCATCACCAGCTTCATCGCGACCGTGTCAACCATCGCCTCCTCGAAGGTCACCTCCGGAAACTCGGCCGCCACCTTGCGGCATTCCTCGGCGAACATACCGCAGGCGAGCCTGAAGACCGGCTCCTTGTGCACCGCGGTCACCTTTTTGCGGCGCCGCGTGCGGGCGATCTCGAAGGCTTCGCGGGCGACGCGGCTGGCTCCTTTGCGGGTGATCACGCGGGTACCGATCGTGATTTCATCGTTCGGCCGGAACTCACCCGCGCCCATCGCCGCGATGATGGATGACTGCATCCCCTCATTCACCTCCCGAACGAATATGATATCCACGTCTTTGTGCACGGACCGGAGGTTTGGGTATGACTTTACCGGCTTGATGCTGGCGAAGAGTTCGAAGCGCTTGCGCACCGGCGGCATGATCCAGGTCGGATCGTTGCGCGGGTAAGCGCTGTGGCCGATCGGCCCGAGCACCCAGCCGTCAAGCCTATCGAGCGCTTCCGCCGTTACCGCGGGCAAGGTATGGCCATGCAGCTCATGCCCCCTGCGTCCGATGGGCAACTCCTCCCACGCAACATCAAGACCGGCTTTGTCGGCTGCCGCCTTCATCACCTTGACGCACTCGGGGACAACTTCCCGTCCGATGTCGTCCCCGAGCAGGATTCCGATTTTCAACACACCCTTGCTCCTTCACAGACCCTATTCGCGGGATATGGTCAAGGCATCAGCCCGTAATATGGCCCCGCCGTTTGCGCATGGCCGGCACTACCATGACAATCACGATCACGACCGTGGCGATGATGAAACCGAGACTGATCGGCCGCGTGATAAAAATCGTGGGATCGCCTCGCGAGATCAGCATCGCTCGTCGCAGGTTCTCTTCCATCATCGGACCAAGCACGAATCCGAGCAGCATCGGCGCCGGAGGGCATCCGAGCTTAAGCCACAGAAAGCCGATGAGGCCGAAGATCGCAGTGAGGTAGATCTCAAACGAGCTGTTGTTTATGCTGTAGATGCCGATGGACGAGAACACCATGATGGCGGGAAAGAGCATGCGGTAGGGCACCTTGAGCAGGCTCACCCAGAGGCCGATGAGCGGCAGGTTGAGCAAGACGAGCATGAGGTTGCCGATCCACATGCTCGCGATCAGCCCCCAGAAGAGGTCGGGATTCTTGGTCATCACCGTAGGTCCCGGCGCGATACCGTGGATCGTAAGGGCGCCGAGCATTAGCGCCATCACCCCGCTCGCAGGAATCCCCAGCGTGAGCATCGGGATGAATTTGCACTGCGCATCCGCGTTGTTGGCGGCCTCGGGTCCCGCCACCCCCTCGATCGCACCGTGTCCGAATCGCGACGGATCTTTGGCCATCTTCTTCTCAACCATGTAAGAGGAGAAGGAGGCGATCGCCGGCCCGGTGCCGGGAAGCACGCCGAAGAACGCCCCGAGCACGGTTCCTCTGATGATCGGGGCGATCGCCTGCTTGATGTCACGCAAGGTGGGGAAGAGACTCCCCACCTTGGAGGTAAAGACCACACGCTCCTCCGTTTCGCCGAGGTTGCTCACGATCTCACCCACCGCGAACACCCCCACTGCGACGACCACAAAACCGATGCCGTCCGTCAACTCGATGATGTCGAAGCTGAAGCGCGCCCACCCGGAATCGACGTCGGTTCCCACGCTGCCGAGCAGCAGGCCCATCGCCACCATCGCGAGAGACTTGATCATATCGCCCTGAGCGAGCACCGCAGCGGCAATCAGGCCCATCAGCATCAGGGAGAAGTACTCGGGTGAATTGAACTTCAGCGCCATCTCGGCGATCGGCGGACCGAACAGCGCAATTAAGAGCGTGCACACGGTGCCGGCAAAGAACGAACCGTAGGCCGCAATCGCCAGCGCCGCGCCGGCGCGCCCCTGTCGTGCCATCTGGTAGCCGTCGATGCAGGTGACTACCGCTGAGGTTTCTCCGGGGAGGTTGACCAGGATGGCGGTGGTCGAGCCGCCGTACTGTGCGCCGTAGAAGATCCCGGCCATCATGATCAGTGCCGCAACCGGCGAAACATTGAAGGTGAGCGGCATCAGCATCGCGATCGTCGCGAGTGGCCCGATCCCGGGCAGGACGCCAATCAGGGTGCCCAACAGACAGCCAATGAAGCAGTAGAGCAGGTTCTGCACCGAGAGCGCGACGGTGAACCCGAAGATCAGGTTATGAAATATTTCCATGACGGTCTCCTCGTCAGAAAAGTTTGACCAGGGGGTAGGGCAGTCCGAGACCCCAGATGAACAGCGCCACGGAAAGAACGGTAAGCAGTAGCGTAAGCAGCAGAACTTCGCTGAACTTGAACTCCCTGCTTGAGGCCGCCGATCCGAAGACCAGAGTCACCAGCGCCGGGAGGAAGCCAAAATACTCCATCAGGATGCCGAACAGAACCATGGAGAGGGGCAGCACGATCAGGGCACGGACGGACCAGTTGCCCTGGATCTTCTCATTGATGCGCAGCCCCCTGACCATGACGTAGAGACCAAACAGAACGAGAATCCCGCCTAGGACGCGGGGAAAGTAGCCGGGCCCCATGCGCAGCGTAGTGCCGAACGGGTAATGCTGGGCGATGAACATCGCCGCGGCGCCGGTCCCGGCGAACACCAGACCGGCCCAGAAATCCTTGTTGTTGCGTAACTCCAGTTTCACCGGGCACTCCTTTCACTTCATTCTTCGCCTGTTTCCAGCCGATCACCCTTGCTTTCCAGGGTATTTCTTTTCGGCCTCTTCAGCGTTCGCCACCTTATGGTAATCCTGGTTCAGGTCTCCGCTGCCGGCCGGATATTTGACCGTAAAAAAAACTGCCGGACCGCCTACGGCCCTGCTGCGATGCTGGGTGAATCGGGGAATATGGATAAGGTCTCCGCGCTCCACAATACAGTCTTGATCTCCCAGAATCATATGGAGTTTCCCTTCCAAAATCAGGGTAAACTGTTCTTCATTCGGATGCATGTGAAGCGGGGGGCCTTCACCCGCAGGTTTCGTGACGATCCCCACCTTCATGAATTCCCCCGTTACCGTTTGCATAATCATGGCAGGATTCACGTCAGGATTGATTTTTTTCATTTCGGCAATGTGATAAATTGGCATCTTAATACCCTCCAACAGCTTTTGGGAAATAATACACGTTCATAACGATAAATACTCCCCCACCGGCATCGCCGACACGGGAGCTGACACAGCCGGTTAGCGTTACCGTCACCGCTGCGGTAGCCCGATCGCTGCATTGATACCTTCACGCACACAGCCGGTAAATTTGCGCTTATTCATAATACTCATCATACCAGCTGTCAAATGTTTTTTGGCGTAATTTCAGCGTCAACGGATCGAAGATTCGCCCAGCTTGCTGCGGAGATTTTCCCGCGGCGATGCCGATCGATGAAAAAACTCTTGTGATGTTTGATAAACGTGGCGGGAAAGAGGAAAAGGGGGCATCATCCGGAAGGGGAGGAGGGTGCCTGAACCTCCCGGACGATCCCCCCTGTTGTAGTTATGGTTTACCTGTTGCCCCGGCTCCCGGACCACAACAGCCCGGGCAGCCACCGCCGCTGGACGCTCCGAAACCGCGCCCCTGTCCAAATCCTCGACCGGCTGCAGTAGATTTCAGCTTCTCCCGCTGTTCGGGCGTAAGGACATTCAATTCATCCAGACGGAACGCCGTCGTCTTGTCCTGCAACTGATCCCGCAGTGACCGCATTTCCTTCTGGGCCTCCGTAATCTTCCCTTGATCCGGATTTGCCTCCAGCCAGAGTTTTCTTACCTCATCCCGTTTGGCGAACATCTGTTCCCGAAGATGTGCGATCTCCTTGAACTGGGCGTCGCGCATTCCCTGGAGCTGGGCCTTCTGATCCGCGGTCAGCTCTGCACCTGCAAATCCCGCAAACTCACCCCTCCCCATCGGACCGTAGCCGCACCCCGGACCTCTCCCCCAGCCGAAACCGAAGGCCGAGGTTGCCATTGTCGCCACGAAGAGCAGCACTACCGCCGTCATCGTCACTTTTGTTGCTTTCTTCATCATCTGTTCTCCTTCATATTTTCCTTGATTAGAGCATTCTCTCTTTGGTTTTCACTTAGAGCAACAGGCATGCCAGAATGCATATAAAATTATAGCTTGTCGATATCATAAGACTATTATTAAAATCACGGCTAGGCTGCCGCTCCGTTTCCCCTCTCCGCAAAGAAAAACTGGATGATAAGTATCCATCTATGGTATCCAGTTGGTCAATAAGTATCCATATTCAAGGCGGACGGTAAGTGGCTGCACCGGAGGTTGTGCGGGAAAAGAAGGCGCCGGTAGCAGGAGCGGATAAAGCGGGAACGCGATGGCTGGGCAAGAGAAGAGAAAAAAGCGGAGGCTCTGGGCGATGATCCCTCCTTGGATGATCATCGGTTCTGTCATGATCCTCGTACCGTTGTTCATTGTTATGACTCTGGAAAGCATCAACCGCCAGAAAGAACTGACCTCGCGCCTCCTCATTGAAAAAGGGGAGGCGCTAATTCGCTCATTCGAGGCAGGCGCGCGGACGGGAATCGGTATGCGGTGGGGCGGGTTTCAGCTCCAGAAACTCCTCATGGAGACCGCCCAACAGCCGGACATCGATTATCTGATCGTCACGGACGCACGGGGGGTGATCATGGCCGACAGCGACCCCGCGCGGATCGGCTTGAGCTATGGTACCGATCTCGACCTGGAGAAGATCGCCCATTCGGAGAAGCTCGCCTGGAGGCAGGTCTCGCACAGTGAGGAGGCCGACACCTTCGAAATCTACCGGCGGTTTGCACCGACCAGAGGCCCTTTCCCGGGATTTCACAATCCGCTGCTCGTACCACCGCCCGGGCCTCAAGATGCAGAGACCCGGAGGCCGGGTTTCGTGATCTTCGTCGGCCTGGACATGGGACCGCTTATCACTGCGCAGAATGAAGACAGACGCCGTATCATCTGGATGGCCGTCATCTTTTTCCTCATCGGCTCCTCCGGTATCATCATGCTTTCCCTTGCGCAGGGATACCGCACCGCACGGAGCTCGCTCTCGCGGATCAGGGCCTTCTCCAACAGTCTTGTGGAGAACATGCCCATCGGTCTGGTTGCCACGGACGGGGAGGGGATACTGACCGCCTTCAATCAGACCGCCGAGACCATCCTCGGCCGGAGAGCCGGCGATGTCCTCGGAAAACAGGCCGAAGAGGTCCTCCCCGGGAGCTGCCGGGAGATCATCCGCCAGCTTGCCGACGGCCGGCGGATCGTGGAGCAGGAGATCGACTGCACCGTTGCAGAAGGCCGGATGATCCCGATGGAGGTGATCGCGACGACGCTTCATGAGGATGACGGCGCCTTTCTCGGCCGTGTAATCCTCTTCAGGGATATGACGGAGATGCGCCGTCTCAAGCAGGAGATCATCCGGAGCCAGCGGCTTGCCTCCCTGGGAAGCCTGGCCGCCGGCGTCGCCCATGAGATCCGGAATCCGCTCAGCTCGATCAAGGGGTTCGCCACCTATTTCCGGGAGCGCTATGAGGACAACCCCGACGACCGCGAGACCGCGGAGACGATGATCAACGAGGTGGACCGGCTGAACCGCGTCATCACCCAGCTCCTCGAATTTGCCCGGCCGATGCCGATGAATCGTCTCCCGACCTCGATCCAGACGGTGATCCGCCATGCCCTCAAGATGGTCGAGGGCCAGGCGCGGGAACGGGGGATCATCATTGAAGCGGAACTCCCGCCGGAGATCGGGGAGGTCTCGCTCGACGCCGACCGGATAAGCCAGGTGTTGCTGAACCTCTTCCTCAATGCCATTGCGGCAATGGAGCAGGGGGGACTCCTCCGCGTTTCCCTGAAACGGCGCGACGACCGGACGATCCGGATCGCAATCGCCGACACCGGCGCCGGCATCCGGAAGGAGGATCTCCCCCGGGTCTTCGACCCTTATTTCACGACGAAGCCCTCCGGGACCGGCGTCGGCCTTCCCATCGTGCAGAAGATCGTCGAAGCGCACGGCGGAGAGATACTCCTTGAAAGCGAACCGGGAAGAGGGACGACGGCGACGCTCCTCTTGCCCGCGCCGATTACCGAAGAAACGATAAAAGGTGACCCGTCATGAAGGAAAAAAAATCGATCCTTGTAACGGACGATGATACCGCCCACAGGACGATGCTCCGGAAGCTTCTCTCCGGATGGGGCTACGCAATCACGGAGGCCGATGACGGCGGCAGCGCCATCTCCGCGGTTCGCCGTCAGCCCTTCGATCTGATCCTCATGGACGTCCGGATGATCAAGGTCTCCGGTCTTACGGCTCTGGCCGAGATCAAGGCGTTCAATCCGGCGATCCCCATCGTCATCATGACCGCCTACGCCTCCGTGGAAACGGCCGTTGAGGCCCTGAAAAAGGGGGCCTATGACTATCTTACCAAGCCCCTGGATTTCGACGAGCTCCGTCTCACGTTGGAGCGGGCGATGGACCATAGCCATCTCAGGGAAGAGAACCGTCTTCTGAGGGCGAGCCTCGGCGAGCGGTTTGATCGGCGTAACCTGATCGGGCGCTCAGCCACCATGACGCGCCTGATCGAGACCGCCTCCCAGGTTGCCCCCTCCGAGGCGACGGTCCTCATCACCGGCGAATCGGGAACGGGAAAAGAGATGATCGCGGGGCTCATTCACTACAACAGCCTCCGCAAGGAAGGTCCCTTCATCAGGTTCAACTGCGCGGCGATCACCGAGACCCTGCTGGAGTCCGAGCTATTCGGACACGAGAAGGGGGCCTTCACCGGCGCCGACCGGCGGAAAGAGGGGAAGTTCCGCCAGGCCGACGGGGGGAGCCTTTTCCTGGACGAGGTGAGCGAGATGTCGGTCGGGATGCAGGTCAAACTCCTGCGTGTCCTCCAAGAGCGGGAGCTCACCCGCGTGGGCGGCGAAGAGGTGATCCATATCGACGTCCGCCTCATCGCCGCCACGAACCGGGACCTCCTCAGGGAGATCGGGGCGGGCCGTTTCCGGGAGGATCTTTACTACCGTCTCAACGTCGTCACCCTCACCGTTCCGCCGCTGAGGGAGCGGCAGGAGGACATCCCCCTGCTCGCTCAGGAGTTTCTCGCCCGGTTCGCCGAGAAGAACCGCAAGACGATCAAGGGATTCACGCCTCAGGCGATGGACCGGCTCCTCCGGCACCCCTGGCCGGGGAACGTCCGGCAGCTGATGAACGCCGTGGAGCGGGGAGTCGTCCTCTCACGCGGAGAGTATCTCGACGAAACCGAGCTCTCGCTCATCCTGCCGGGGCAGGGAGGAACCGCACCGCCGCCGCCTGCCGGGAGCGCGGCTGCCGTGGAACAGGCCTCCCCGGGTTCGTATGAAGCCGCCGGAGAGACGGCCCTGGACGGCATGCCGTTAGCCGCTGAACAAGCGGCGCCGGGCAGCGGAGCCCCCTCCCTCGAAGCAGTCGAGCGCAAGACGATCCTCCAAACCCTGGAGGCCGCCGGCGGCAACAAGAGCGAAGCCGCCCGCCGTCTCGGCATCACCCGCCGAACCCTCCACCAGAAGCTTCGTAAATACGGGGTGATGTAGATGGTCCTCCCTCCCGGACCTCGTCAGGGAATCGGAAAAAATACTTGACACTCTTCTCATAAATGTCTCAGATTCTCGCCGTTTTCTTGCCTGTTTGTGGGCGTATGAACAGGGCTTTCGGACACGGTCCGCGCCCCGTACAAAAGGGTATCAAAAAAGAGGCGAGCATGATAAAGGCTGCACCTCGATATCATGAAGGGGGTTGATAACCGTGTCACTGGTCGGAAAAACCATCGATGCTTTCTGCTCGCGCTGCCAGCTCACCCTGGCCCACATCGTCCTGTACGAAGTGGGAGGGGCGGTCCACGGGGTGAAATGCAAGACCTGCCGGGCAGAGCACCGCTACCACGGGCCGAAGCCGGAAAAAAGAAGAGAGATCCCGGCGGAACGCCGCTACGGTGGGGTCGCGGCCAGGGCGCAGCGGCCCGTGCGGCCGGCGGATGCGAGGCAGTGGGAGCAGCGGAATGCAGCCGCAGCGCCGGACGTCGTCACCTGGGACTATCGACTTACGGAACACTACGAGTTGGGCGATGTTATCTCCCATCCCCAGTTCGGACGTGGATTCGTCGAAAAAATCACCGCGGATAGCATGGAGGTCCTCTTCCGGGAAGGCCGGAAGCAGATGGCCATGAATCGCCGGCCTGCGCCCGATCCGGCTTAAGTGATCCAAGAAAGGAGCCCGCTTTTGAAGATGCAAACCGCCGTCAAGCAGGTGCCGGGCGCCGAAGTGCCGCCCGTCGGGCTCGCTTACCTGATCGCCGCCGGGAGGAGCATCGGTAGCGGGGGGACTCTCGCACTTCTCAGTCACCGCGCTTCCGGCCGGGAGCCGCATCTTCGCAGCGGAGGGGGCGAAAGATGACGGAGATCTCCCTATCCCGCAAATCGCAGATCTTCCTGCTCGGCATTCTGACGACCATCTTTTTCGTTAACTTCCTCTCGCGGGTCGTCCTGTCGCCCCTTCTGCCGGTGATCGAACGGGATCTCGACCTCGGCCATACAGCGGCGGGGGTGTTTTTCATGATGATCGCGCTGGGCTATGCGATGGGACTCATCGGGTCGGGGTTTCTTTCCGCGCGGATCACCCACCGCCGGACGATCGCCCTTGCCGCCGTCGCCTGCGGCTGCGCGTTCTTCGTTATCGCCGCAAGTCACACCCTCTGGATGATTCGCTTCGGACTGTTTCTCATCGGCGTTTCAACCGGGATGTACCTCCCCTCGGGAATAACGACGATCACCTCCGCGATCGACTCGGCTCATTGGGGAAAGGCGATCTCCGTCCACGAATTCGCCCCCTCCCTCGGATATATCGCCGCACCGCTCATCGTAGAAGCCCTTCTCATCCTTTTCCCCTGGCAGGGGATCCTCGCGCTGATCGGTGTTGCCTCCCTGCTCCTGGGCCTGACCTTTCTCCGTCTCGGCACTGGCGGCGATTTCACGGGCGAGGCGCCGACCCTCGGAAATATCAGGCTCATGACCGGTAAACCCGCCTTCTGGATCATGGTCGTCTTTTTCAGCCTGGCTATTGCCTCCAGCATGGGCATCTACAACATGATTCCGCTCTATCTCGTCGACGAGCGGGGTATCGACCGGAGTCTGGCCAATACACTCCTCGGTCTTTCGCGGATCCCCGTCGTGGCCATGACTTTCGTCTCCGGCTGGATCTCGGACCGTATCGGCCCGAAACCAACGATCGCCATGGTGACCGTTTTCAACGGCCTCACGGCGATCCTCCTCGGCGCTCTCCCGGGCAGGTGGGTCGTCCTGATGGTCTTTCTTCAGCCAATGATGACGGTCTGCTTTTTCCCAGCGGGATTCACCGTTCTCTCGCGGATTGTCCCGCCGCACGCGCGGAACCTCTCCGTCTCACTCACCATTTTCATCGCCTATCTGATCGGCGCCGGTCTTATCCCGACCGCTCTGGGCATCTTCGGAGATGCGGGGGAGTTCAGCCTCTCATTCATCCTCGTCGGCATCATCACCCTTTTGTCGGCTCCCCTCATAACCCGCCTGGAAATCTCGGAGACCAAAAACCACTGATCGTGCGCACGAGGGTCCTTTTCGCGAACGGTGAAATGTCTCTCCCGGAGATCCTTTCCGGTGTTAGCAACAAATAGATTTGTCCGGTTTTGTAGCAAATTGACACCCCGCCGAGTTCTCCTTATACTCCATGTCATGATCCAGGGGTTCATGCAGAGACACCTCAACCCTACCTCCGGCGACCCGGCGGAAATCACAGGCGCAATACCAATTCCAACAAGCGGCAGACGTGGGAATGGACCCGTCAGGGTATGATTCTCCATTCGGAAAGGGGCGGTTTATGAGACACAATGACCTTTTGCGGCGAACGATCCTGGCGATAGGCCTCCTTCTGCTGATACTCTCCGGCATTCCCCGGGCGGACATCGCCGCAGGCGATCCCGTGGCCGGCGAGCGGCTCGTCGTCCTGTTCACCCATGACCTGCACTCCTACTTCCTCCCGCATCGGGTGGCCGTCCCCGGCGGCCCGCCGGTCGAGCAGGGCGGATATGCGAAGCTCCTGACGCTGATCCGGGAAACCCGATCCCGCGAAGGCGACCGGACGCTCGTCGTCGATGCCGGCGATTTCAGCATGGGGACGCTGTTCCATACCGCCTTCATGACCGAGGCGGCGGAACTGCGTCTCATGGCGGCGATGGGGTACGACGCCATGACCCTCGGGAACCACGATTTCGACTTCCATCCGAAGGGCCTGGCGCAAACCCTCCGGGCCGCCCGCACCGCAGAAAAACGACTCCCTGCCATGGTCGCCTCGAACGTCGTCTTCAGCCCGGACGGCAAGGGGGACACCGAACTCAAGGAGGCGTTTACGGAGTATCCGGTCACCCCCTATGCGGTCCTGGAGCGGCAGGGCATCCGGATCGGCCTGTTCGGCATCCTCGGGAAGGACGCGCAGACGGACACCCCCTTCGCCAAGCCGGTCACTTTCGCCGACCCCGTCGAAACGAGCAAAACAATGGTGGCGCTCCTGCGGGACAAGGAGAAGGTCGATCTCGTCATCTGTCTCTCCCACACCGGCACGTCGCCGGTCAAGAAGCACTCCGAGGACGAAAACCTCGCCCGTGAGGTCCCGGGGATCGACGTGATCATCAGCGGACACACCCACACGGTCCTGGCCAAGCCGATCATGATCGGAAAGACCGTCATCGTCGCGGCCGGCAGCTACGGCGCCTATCTCGGCCGGCTGGACCTGAATTATGCAAAGGGGACCGGAGCAACGCCCTCCGGCTATGAGCTTACGCCCGTCCTCCGGGATGTACCGGATGACCCGGATCTCGCACGACAGATCGCCCGATTCAAAGAAGACGTGGACAGGGGGTACCTGGCCGCCACCGGTTACCGGTACGACCAGGTCGTTGCCGAGACCGGGTTTGACATGGAGACCCTGGAGGCCGCCTACGCCATCCCCGGGGAGACGGGGATCGGGGACATGATCACCGATGCTTTTCGGTACGCCGTCAGGAAGGCCGAAGGCCCGCGGTATGAGCATATCCATGTAGTGGTGGAGCCGCTCGGGCTGATCCGGGACTCCTTCCTGAAGGGGCCGATCACCGTGGACGACATCTTCCGCGTCCTCTCCCTCGGGCTCGGGACGGACGGCATGCCCGGCTATCCGCTGATTTCCTCCCATATCACCGGGAAGGAGCTCAAGGACCTCCTCGAGGTCGAAACCACCGTGGCAAAGATCAAAAACGACGCCCACCTGCAGCTCTCCGGGGTCAGGTTCTCCTTCAACCCCCACCGGGTTCCCTTCGACCGCGTCACGTCGATTGCGGTCCAGAACGAAGCCGGCGTTTATGAGCCGGTGGCGCCGGAGAAGCTCTACCGGATCTGCCTGAACTACTACACCGCGCAGATGGTGGAGTATGTCCGCACGGTCTCGCACGGCCTGCTGGTCGGTCCTGCCGCGGGATCGGGAGGGGCGCCCCCTTACCGATGCGAGGCAGGGGATCATCGACACCGATCCCCTGACACCGGGAAACCAGGAGATCAAGGAGTGGGTGGCCCTGGCCGAGTACCTGAAGAGCTTTCCCGACACCGATGGAAACGGGATTCCCGATATCCCCGCACGGTACCGGCAATCGGAAGGCCGGTTCTCCGCCGCCCCCTCATGGAACCCGATCCGGCTTGTCGCCGGCGGGAACGGGATCACCTACGGGGCGATCGGGATAGGAATTCTCCTCCATGTCCTGATGATTCTTCTGATCGGTTTCTGCGGTCCGCCTGATCCGCCGGAAGATCTCTGCGGGAAGGTGAGCCATCCGGGCTACTGTTTCCCCGCGCAGTAGCCGCCGAGATTGGCGAGGGCGACGCTCCCCGGGCTGATGACGGCGGGATCCACCATCACGTTGATGCAGGCCGTCTTTCCCGAGGCGAAGGCCGCCTCCAGGGCCGGCCGGATCTCCTCCGGCCTTTCGACCAGGGCCCCGAATCCCCCCAGTGCCTCGACCAGGCGGTGATAGTCGACCCGTCCCAGCCAGGTCCCGTCGGGAATGCTGTGTCCCATCCGCAGCGTCTGGCTGTGGGCGATCATTCCCCAGCTCTGGTCGTTGGCGATGACGGCCACGATGGGGAGTCCCCGGCGGATCGCCGTGTGGAACTCCATGAAATTGAAGCCCACCGAACCGTCTCCGGTGATGAGGAGGACCCGGCTTGCGGGATGGCGGAGCTTCGCCGCATTGGCAAAGGGGAGCCCCACCGCCAGGCAGCTGTAGAGGCCCGAGTCGAGATAGCGGCCCCCCTGTCTGACGGTCCGCGTCATCCCCATCCATACCTGGGTGTCGCCCCCGTCGGCGACGACGATATCCTCATCGCCGTCCATGAAAGCGTCCACCTCGCGTGCAAGGCGCAGGGGGTGGATGGGAACGGCGTCACTTTCCCACAAAGGTTGCGTAGGGGCCTTCCCATCCGCATCGGCCTTCCGGACGCTCTCCACCCATCCCTGGAAACGGCCGCGGAGTGTCTTTCCGATCCTCTGCGCGTCGATCATGCGGTTCATCTCTTCCAAGAGGGCGCGGACGTCGCCGACGACGCCCAGGTCCACGGAACGGTTCCGGCCGATCTCCTCCGCCTCGATGTCCGCCTGGATGAACTTTGCATCCTTGCGGAAGACATCACCGAAGACGTAGTAGAGGCTGAGCCGGCTCCCAAAAAAAAGGATCAGGTCGGCGCTCGCGAGGGTGAAGAAAGCCGCGCCGGGACGGATGGCGAGGGAGGACCCGAAGCAGAGGGGGTGGGTATCGGGGATGCTCCCCCGGCCGGAATTGCCCGTAAAGACCGGGATGCCGGAGCGCTCCACAAACGCGCGCAGCGCCTCTCCCGCATCGGCGTACCAGACGCCGCTCCCGGCGATGACAACGGGTGCGTGCGCCGCCTGGAGCATCGTCAGGATCTCCCGCGCCCCTTCGGGGTCCACCGGTCGGGACTCCACGCGGCTGCGGAGCCGCTTCACCCGCTCCGGATCGACCGCAGCGTTGAGGACATCACAGGGAAGTTCCAGGTAGACCGGGCCGGGGCGGCCGGACGCCGCGGTCCGGAAGGCGAGGTCGACGAACTCGGGGATCCTCTCCGCCACGGGACAGACCCACCCCTTCTTCACCATCGGCGTGATGACGGGAAGCTGGCTCAAGTCGTTGAGGTCGAGCTTCTCTGCGCTCTCCAGACCGACGCAGCCCGCGATCAGGACCACCGGGGCGTTGGAAAGCCGGGCGTTGGCGATCCCGGAGAGTGCGTTGGTAAAACCCGGCCCGGCCGTAACCATGGCCACCGCGGGCTTCCGGGTCATCCGCGCCCAGGCTTCGGCCATAAAGACGGCGGCCTGTTCATGGCGGGTGTCGAACAGGGCGACCGGCGATCCTTCGAGATACTGGTAGATCGGGGTAATCTGCCCCCCGCTCAGGGTGAACACGTACTCAACATCCCTCTCGATGAGCGCTTCCGCCGCCAGCCTGCCGCCGATGATCTGCTCCATTCCCACCTCCCATTCACAACTCCATGCACTGCCCGCCGTCGAGGTTGATCGCCTGTCCGGTGATGTACCGGGAGGCCTCCGAGGCGAGAAAGGCAACGAGCCTCCCCGCATCCTCCGGATCGCCGATTCGGCCGAGGGGGATCGTTTTGCACATCTCCTCTTCCCGCTCCTCGACCGTGCTCCCGAAAAAGGAGGCTTCCAAACCGAAGTGCCACTGCTTAAGATCGGTTCGGATTTGTCCCGGGCAGATCGCGTTTACCCGGATGTTGCGGGAGGCGAGCTCTTTGGCCATCGTCTTGGTCAGCATGATCACCCCGGCCTTCGCCGCGGCGTAGGCGCTGTTGAACAGAGGCGGCACCTTCCCCGCCCGGGAGGCGGTGTTGATGATCGCGCCCGGCTCTCCCAGCATAAGCGGCAGGACGGCCCGGCTGACGCGGAAAACGGAAAAAAGACACACATCCACCGTCCGGATCCAGGCCGCTTCATCGTACGAAAGAATATCGGCGGGGACGCCGAAGGAGGCGCCGGCGTTGTTCACGAGGATGTGGATATGGCCGCACCGCTCCCGGAGCGTCTCTGCCATCCGCAAGAGGGAGGCGGGATCGGTCACATCAACCTCGACGGCGAATGCCCTGACGCCGAAACGTTCACCGAGTTCAGCGGCGATCGCCTCCATCTCCTCGCGCGTCCCCGTCCGGACGGGGTTTACGGCTTCCGTCGGCCGGCCGATATCGGCGATGACGACATGCGCGCCCCGGGAGGCAAGGCTCTTTGCGATGGCATACCCGATGCCCGTCTTCTTTCCCGCCCCGGTAACGACCGCCGTCTTCCCTTTCAGATCCTCATCCATTGTTCACCCCCGCGCGAGAGCCGCCGCGCCGATCGCCCCGGTCACCTGGGCGTGGGGCGAGACGACGACCGGCATGCCGATCACCTTCTCAAGGGCCCGGACGACGCCGATGTTCCGGGCCACTCCCCCCGTCATCATCACGGGCGCCGTGAGGCCGATCCGGCTCGCCATCGCCGAAACCCGGGAGGCGATCGCCTCGTGGATCCCCGCGATGATATTCTCCCGGGTCTCGCCCTTGGCGATGAGCGAGATCACCTCCGACTCGGCGAAGACCGTGCAGAGGCTGCTGATCTTGGCCGGCCGCTCCGCCTTGAGGGAGAGCTCTCCAAACTCGTCGAGATCCGCCTCCAGGGCGCGGGCCATCACCTCGAGGAAACGGCCGGTTCCCGCGGCACACTTGTCATTCATCGTGAAGTTCGTCACCCGCCCGCCCGCGTCCATCACAACGGCCTTGCTGTCCTGCCCGCCGATGTCGATGAGCGAACGGACGGAGGGATCGAGGAACCGCGCCCCCGCGGCGTGACACATGATCTCCGTGACGACCTTGTCGGCCACGGTCACGCTCTTCCGGCCGTAACCGGTGGCGACGATCCGGCCGATCTCGGCACGGGCAAGCCCCAGCTCTCCGAGGAGCTCCTCGAAGACGCGGCGGCCCGCCGCCTCGGAGTTATAGCCGGTGAAGATCACCCGCGACCCCAAAAGCAGGCCATCCCGCATGACGGCTGCCTTGGCGGTGATGGAGCCGATGTCGATGCCGGCCGTGCAGCTCATATCGCCGAGGCCCCCCCGTCGACCATGATCGTCTGCCCCGTGATGTAATCGGCATGGCGCGAGGCGAGCAGCAGGACGATGGGGACCAGGTCGGCCGTCTCGGCGATGCGGCCCGCCGGGACAGCCCGGACGAATCTGCTCGCAGATGGCCGGCGTCGACCAGAAGGGTTTGCTGAAATCGGTCCTGCACGACCCCCGGGGCGACGGCGTTCACCTGGATGTTGAAGGGGGCAAGCTCGAAGGCGAGGACTTTCGTGAGCATCTCGAGGCCGGCCTTGGCGATCCCGTATATCCCCATTCCCGGCGAGGCCTTGGTCCCGGCAAGGGACGAGATGCTGACGATCTTCCCCCGCTTCTTCTCCCGCATGATCCGGGCGGCTTTGCGCGAGCAGAGGAAAGCGCCGGTGAGATTTCCCTCGATGATCTTGTTCCAGACGGCGAGGTCCGTATCGACAACGGAGGCGGTCAGCAGATTCATCCCGACATTGTTGACGAGGAGATCGAGGCCCCCGAAACGGCTGACGGTCGCGTCGAACAGGTTCTCCACATCCCCTTCGCGGGCGACATGGGCCGGCAGGGCATACAGCCGCTCACCGCCGCCGAGTGTATCCACGGCGGCCGCGAGATTTTCCTGCTTCCGGCTGCAGATGACGACCTTCGCTCCCTGGGCGAGGAGGCTCCGGGCCAGTTCCAGACCGATCCCCCGGCTTCCTCCCGTCACGACGACTACCTTTTCCTCCAGACCATATGCAATGCCGTTCATCGCTTCCCTCCTGAAAGAATTCTTCCTGCCGGTTCCCGGCGCCGCTTTGGAACTCGCAACCGGTGCGACCTTCCCAAACGAACAACCATCAATCATCGCCGAAACTGATCCCCATATCGCGCGCGGTGAGGATCGAGTCGGAATCCAGGGGCACCGATTTCATCTTGTCGGCGGCTTCCTTCAGCGGCACGGCCAGCATGATAGGCGGACGGGAAGCAACCATCACGTTGCGCTGGCCCTCTGCGATAAAACGAATGGCCGCGGCGCCGAAGCGCAGGGCGACGAGACGGTCGAACGTGGTGGGTGAACCGCCGCGCTGCAGGTGTCCCAAAACCAGAGAGCGTGTGTCCTTGCCTATCCGCTGATGGATTTCCCGGGCCACCCACTCGCCGATCCCCCCCAAGAGCACCTCCTGGCGGCCATCCTCGCCCCCGCCCTTGTGGACCACCTCGCCGCCCTCGGCCTTGGCCCCTTCCGCAACGACGACGATGCCGTAGTGCTTGCCGTGCAGCTCGTTGTCCATGATCTTATTACAGGCGCTTTCGATCTTGAACGGAATTTCGGGAATCAGAATCACATCCGCCGATCCGGAAATGCCGCTGTTGAGCGCAATCCAGCCGGCGTTGCGCCCCATCACCTCGACCACCATCACCCGTTCGTGGGCGCTGGCGGTGGAATGCAGTTTGTCGATTGCCTCCGTCGACGTGGTCACCGCCGTGTCGAAGCCGAAGGTGACGAGCGTGCTGGCCAGGTCGTTGTCGATCGTCTTGGGCACCCCTATCACGGGCATTCCCATTTCGGCGAAACGGTTGGCGATGCGCAGGGAGCCGTCGCCGCCGACGGCGATCAGCACGTCCATGCCCAGGCGTTTGAAGTTGGAGAGAATCCGCGTGGAGACATCCCGGAGTTCGACATCGCCGACGGCATTCTTGACCGGCATATTGAACGGATCCCCCTTGTTCGTCGTACCGAGGATCGTGCCGCCGAGGGAGACGATGCCTGCCACCTTCTCCGGAGTCAACCGGGTGATCTCATCGGTATCCAGCAAGCCGTTATACCCGGTGTGGATTCCGTAAACCTCCCAGCCGCGACGGTAGGCTGCCATCGTTACGGCATAGATGACGGCGTTGAGTCCTGGTGCATCCCCGCCGCCGGTGTTGACCGCTATCCTCAACCGCTCGCCCATGGCATCCCCCTTTTATCCTTCCGAGTCGACTTTATTCCGAAACAATTAACCATGCGTTGATTTTGGCGGATTATAACGAGCGGGCAGACGTGCGTCAAGGAATATGGCTATTTACCGCGCGGCGGGAGCGGCGTCGGTTGTACCCAGCGGTTCTTATCCCCTTCGTAGAACCACTTGTCCGGAAAGCCGCGATGCCGGATAAAGTTCGGATTTTCTGCCCAGCGGATCAGGTCTTCGTACGCCTGATGGATCTGCCGGAACATCCTCGCATCGCCCCCGAGGTCGGGGTGATGGATCTTCACCTGCCGCCGATAGGCGTCCCTGATGATCTTCCGTAGTGCGGGGGAATCGAGATTGGACTTCTCCAGATTCAGATAGATCAGGGAGGTCGGTGTGACGGCCGGCGTGTGGATGATCGGTGGTTTAACGTACTGCGTCGGCACGTGGTTCCGGACCGCAAGATCCAGGACGTGAAGCGTGGCAAAATACCGCTTCTTCGTCCGCCGTTGTTCGGCCCACCACGTCTCGCCCAGAATGTCCGCCATTCGGCTGAAGTCTTCTCCCGGGGTTTTTCCCGGCGTGCGGGGGTAGAAAAAGCTGCGGATCTCCTTATAACCGCAGGGCAGAACGTCCATGACGATCAGCAAATCGGAAAAGTAGAAGGTGGCATACCGAGTATTCAGCGCCTGGAGGAGGCCGCTGCGCATGTCGAGTCTTTGCCGGAGTTTCTGCCGGCAGTCGACGGAGCAGTACCGCCGTCGCCCGATGTTCTCCGTCGCCCCGCACGAAAGGCATCTTTTGGGTTCCTTCACGGTCGTGATCGGGACCAGCATTGTATTCATGTCATCGTTCATTGTCTCATGCGCGCCCCAGCAGCGCTTTTCCTCTTCCCGCCCGTGGCTCCCGGTGCTTCAATCAGGCGCAGTAAAAAAAGAGTGCCCATCCTATCATAAATGACGGGAGAATCAAGACGCCGGATGAGCGCGTATGAGGAGGATAGCATTGACAAGTTTCAACAGTTATGGGAAAGTTGATTGGCGGTGGGTTCTTGAGGCAATATGTTAACGTTTCTGATATGCTGTATTGTGATTGATAGAATCCCTCGATGAGGGGCGCCGAGGTAAATCGGCCACCAGGTTGCCTCGACACTTCCCTGGGAGAGCTTCTCCTCATGTCCTCGGATAATTATCCGCCGTTACGGAAGATGGAGAACAGGTCAGATGTTATTTTGTTAACATTACCAGGGAGGCATACCGATGACAACTCCGAAAAACCATCTGCATGACCGTCTCCGTGCGCTGGCTATGAACCTTTGGTGGACATGGCATCCAGAGGTCATCAGCCTTATCAGAGACTTAAACCCGCACCTCTGGCGTCAGGTTGATCATAATCCAATCGCTTTTTTGAATCAGATCGCACCGGAAGAAATCGAGGAACGAGCCGCTGAACTGGTGCTCCACAGCCGAATCAACTATGCCTTCCGGCGCCTGCGTGAGTATGTTGAAGGGAGTGAGGCGTGGGGAGTCGTGCATTGCGGCAATTTACACAAGCGGCCGGTGGTCTATTTTTCCGCCGAGTTCGGTCTCCATGAATCACTGCCGATTTACTCAGGCGGATTAGGCATGCTGGCTGGAGATCACTTAAAAAGCGCCTCTGATCTGGGAATTCCTTTGATCGGAATCGGTCTTCTCTACCGTCAGGGTTATTTCAGTCAACGTCTGAACAAGGAGGGTTGGCAGGAAGAAGATTACGTCGAGCTCGATATCGCCAGCTTGCCGCTGCAAGGAGTTACGGATACGAGTGGACAATCACTCGTCGTACGAATGGATACGCGGAGCGGCTCTCTTCAGGCTCGGGTCTGGCAACTGCAGGTTGGACGGGTACCCCTGTTTTTGCTGGATTCCAACGTCGAAGGGAACTCAACCGAAGACCGGAAATTATCTTCCCGACTGTATGGTGGTGACAATCGGTTACGCATCAGACAGGAGCTGCTGCTGGGGATTGGCGGTGCGCGTATCTTACAGGCATTAAATATTACCCCGGGGGTGTTGCATTTAAACGAGGGACACAGTGCATTTGCCATTCTCGAAGAAATCCGAAGAATTATGGAATACGACCAGATACCGTTTCACCGCGCCCAAAGACGTGTGGCGCTGAATACGGTATTTACCACTCATACTCCGGTGGCCGCCGGCCATGACCGGTTCTCGCCAGAGCTGATCGAAGAGCATCTCGGTATCTTCCGAGAGAAAATGGGATTATCTCACGACGATTTTATGGCCTTGGGACGTGTCAATCGGAAAGACGGATCGGAACCTTTCTGCATGACGGTCCTGGCGTTGAAAAATTCACGCCGGGCAAATGGCGTTTCGGCAATCCATGGGACAGTCAGTCGGATGATGTGGAATCCTCTCTGGCCGAATCGACCGGAGGCAGAAGTTCCTATCGGCCATATTACCAACGGGGTACACATATTGTCGTGGCTGGCACCTCAACAGTACCAGCTGTTTGAGACCCGCCTCGGACAGGATTGGTCCACACGAATGACACACCCGGACATGTGGAGGAGTATCGCGGATATTGATGATGGAGAGTTATGGGAGACACACCAGAATTTAAATATCCACCTCATACGCTTCGTCCGTCGACGCCTGCAAGTGCAGGCCGAGCGTCTGGGCCATCGCGAGACCCTGGAGCAAATCGATCAGATCCTTGATCCGGATGTTCTCACTATCGGTTGCGCCCGAAGGTTTGCAACGTATAAGCGGGTGGACCTGATTTTATCGCAGCCCGAGCGACTGGCAAAGTTAATTGAAGATGCGCAACGGCCGATCCAGATCATTTTTGCCGGGAAGGCCCACCCCCGGGATGACGATGGCAAGCGGTTATTACAAAGAATCGCGCAATTCAGCTATACCGGCGCCTATCGAAAACGGGTTGTTTTCATTGAAAACTATGATTACAACGTGGCGCGGCACCTTATTCAAGGCGTGGATGTCTGGCTGAACACTCCCCGACGACCGTTGGAGGCATGCGGCACCAGCGGTCAGAAGGTCCTTCTCAACGGGGGGCTGAACCTTTCCGTCCTTGACGGCTGGTGGAGTGAGGCATACGACGGGAAAAACGGTTTCGCCATCGGTCATGGCGGCATGCATAACGATTCGGAGGTGCAATATCAGAGAGATGCCGAATATCTCTATGAAACACTCGAAAAAGAGGTGATACCCCTTTACTATGAGAGGGACGCAGACGGACTTCCGCATCACTGGATCAAGAGGATAAAGCATGCCATTGCAAGTCTCGGCTGGCGTTTCAGTGCAGACCGTATGGTAAAAGATTATACTGAACGTTTTTATCTGCCGGCGGCAAGTGCTACTTCGGCAGAAACGGCATGCTTTTTAAAGTGAACCTTGCTGCGCAGAGCTTCCATAGTGGATTAATCTCTTACTTCATCAGAAGGAACAGCGCGGTGATCGTCCCCATGCCGGCAAGCGTCGTAAGGGAGACAATAGCATTGCTGAAAACGGGATCGGCTTCGTACTTCACTGAAAAAATGGTGACAAGGACGGCAGTCGGCATTGCCGACTGCAAGACACAGATCTCCCGTTGATTTTGAGTCAGGCCCAGCGCCAGACAGACCACCCAGGTTACGAATGGCGAAATGATCAATTTGATGCCGGACGCGTACAATGTAGGCACCATTCTGCCCGAGTCGATAAAAAATCGCAATTTCAGCCCGCCGCCCACCACTATCATTGCAAGGGGGAAGGTCGCCGCGTTCATCAGGGAGAAGGTATGCGACAGAAGGGAGGGCAGGGGGAAACGGAGCACTACACATACAATACCCGCAACCATCGTCATGATGAGGGGGTTTTTGAAAACAGCGCCTGGTGTAACGCGGCCGGTCATGATGTAAGTCCCCGCCCCGTAAAGGAAGCAGTAACCGCCGAGGGCGAAGAACAGGGCCGGGACCGTTCCCCGTTCGCCCAAGAATGCATAACAGACGGGAACCCCCAGAAAGACCTGATTACCGTACGTTGCTCCCAGGAGAAAGGTTTTTCGGAATTGATC
Organism: uncultured delta proteobacterium; assembly: GCA_963817385.1. Classification (GTDB taxonomy): domain Bacteria; phylum Desulfobacterota; class Syntrophia; order Syntrophales; family UBA5619; genus JAKAFS01. The sequence goes on along the minus strand of CAWFOM010000027.1, from coordinate 19,035 downwards.
CTTGAGGCCGCACATCCATGCGATGAGGATTGCAATGAGGTACGTAGCGTATAGGGTGATAAATCCGGTAGCCGTCAAGAGCAACAGATCTCCGGCCGGGATCTCTTGTAGGCGGGCGATGGAATAAAAGGTCGTCACCGGCAGAAAGAAATGGAAAACGAGGTTGTTGACCACCTCTACCGGGTAAGGCTCCTTCTTCATGAGGACGTAGGACGCCATCATGATCAGGAACATCGCAAGGACATTTTGCAGGGCTTCTTCCATAAAAATCCCTTCCGGTCACGCTCAATAAACTAAATCGGTAATACATCAGCATGGTTAACCTCTTCACCACCGCGCCACGTACCTCCGAAGTAGTTATTTGTATCATGAATCTTCCCGGCTGCATACAAGACCGTTTTGGCCGGTTGCTCATCTCATTCGGGCCGCCTCCAACTCGCGCTTCTTGATTACGATGAGGATCGCCGTGAGGGCGGCCTGTGTCATCCCCGGGATGCGTTCCGCCTGGCCGACCGTGGACGGCTCCACACGGGAAAGTTTACCCTTGAGCTCGTTGGAGAGTCCCGGAACGGCGGTGTAATCGAAGCCCACCGGAATTTTCATCTCCTCGAGTTCCTTCATCTTCAAGACAAGGTCACGCTGTCGCAGGATATATCCCTCGTACTTCGCCTCGATCTCGATCTGCCTTTTAACCGCCCGATCGGCTACCTGCTCCCATCCTTCGAAGCGGGAAAGATCGTCGTAGCCAAGCTCGCTCCGCTTGAGGAGCTGGAAGAGGGTCACCGGGTTCCGGATCGGTGGCGAGTGAAGCTCCGCGAGGGTTTTGTTGATATCCACAATCGGAAAGATCCTGACGGAAGAGAGCCGCCGGACGCCTGTTTCCACCTGACGGACCTTTTCCCGCAGGCGCGCATGCTGCTCTTCCGTGATCAGACCAAGTTCGCGGCCTTTCCCCATGAGGCGGATCGTGGCGTTGTCCTCCCGGAGGATCAGCCGGTACTCGGCGCGGGAAGTAAACATCCGGTAGGGCTCGTCGACGCCGCGCGTCACCAGATCATCCACCATCACCCCCATGTAGGCCTCGGACCTGTCCAGGATAAAGGGAGGTCTCCCCTGGATCGCCAGGGCGGCGTTGACTCCCGCCCAGAACCCCTGGGCGGCCGCTTCCTCATAACCGGAGGTGCCGTTGATCTGCCCGGCCAGATAGAGTCCTTTAATTCGTTTCGCCTCCAGCGTCCGACGAAGTTCGGTCGGCTGAACGAAATCATATTCGATAGCGTAGGCGAGACGCATGATTTCCGCTTGTTCGAGCCCCGGAACGCTGTGGACGATCCTTTCCTGCAGTTCCGGCGGAAGAGAATTCCCCAGTCCTTTTGCGTATATCTCCTCTGTCTCCAGCCCTTCCTGTTCGAGGACGACCGGATGGCTCTCTTTGTCGGTAAACCGCATCACCTTATCCTCGAGAGAGGGGCAGTATCGCGCGCCCACCCCCTTGATAATCCCGGCATAGAGGGGGGAGAAGCGGATGTTGTCGCGGATGAGGCAGTGGGTCTCCGCCGTCGTCGCCGAAAAGAAGGAGGGGAGGCGCTCCTCGCGCAGCTTTTCCGTGGTAAAGGAGAAGGGCTCCGGATCGGGATCGCTGTCCTGTCGGACGAGGCGTGCGAAATCGACCGTCGAGGCGCGAAGCCTGGGGGGCGTCCCCGTCTTCATCCGTCCCATCTCGAAACCGAGCGCCTTCAAGGAAGCGGACAGCTCCAGAGAGGCGATTTCGCCGGCCCGGCCCGCCGGATAGCTGATGTCCCCGATGTGGATGAGGCCGCCGAGGAAGGTCCCCGTGGTGAGGACCACGGCCCGGCCGCCGTGGAAGATGCCGGTCTGATCGATGACGCCGCGGATCCGTCCGTCTTCGATAACGAGACCCTCAACCAAGCCCTGCCTCAGATGGAGTCGCGGCTCCTTCTCCACGACGGACTTCATCGCAAGTCGGTAGAGCTGCTTGTCGCACTGGAAGCGGGTGGACTGGACGGCCGGCCCTTTGGAGGCGTTGAGAAGCCGGAAATGGACAGCGGTCCGGTCGGCGATCCTCCCCATCTGGCCCCCCAGGGCGTCAACCTCCTTAACGAGCTGGCTCTTGGCAAGGCCCCCGATCGCCGGGTTGCAGGACATGAGCGCGATGGAATCGAGGTTGATGTTGAACAGAAGCGTCTCGCACCCCATCCGCGCCGCCGCAAGAGCCGCCTCGCAGCCCGCATGGCCGCCCCCGACGACGATGATGTCATATTCCCGACTCAACGCAAACCTCCACAATAGGGTCACCCCTCCCCATCGGGAAGTGTAACAGCCACTCTCCGGTAAGGGCAACGGACGGGATTTCGCCTTTTCATCCCTTGCAGTTCCTGAGCCAATCTAATATGATCAACAAGGAAAACTCAATGAAAAAAGAGGTCGCCGTGCCGAAACCGGCCTTCTGGAACAACGCGAAGCGGTATTACGATCTGAAGAGCTACTGGGTGAACCGCTTCGGCTGCCGGGTTCACAAGCTCCCGATCGATGCCGGCTTCACCTGCCCGAACCGGGATGGAAGCATCGCCGAAGGGGGATGCACCTACTGCGACGGGCGCGGATCGGCGCTCCGTCAGGCGGGAGAGCTCCCCTCCGTCGGCGAGCAGCTCCGCCGGGGAAGGGCGTATTACCGGAAGCGGCCGAAGGCGGAGAAGTTCATCGCCTACTTCCAGACCTTCACGAACACGTACGGGCCGGTGAAGAGGCTCCGGGCGCTCTACGACGAGGCCCTCGCCGAGGCGGACGTGATCGGCCTTTCTATCGGAACTCGCCCGGACTGCATTTCCGACGAGGCGCTCGCCCTGATTCGCGCTTATGCAGAGCGGCATCACGTATGGCTGGAGTTCGGTCTCCAGTCGATCCATGACCGGACGCTCCGGGCGATCAACCGGGGCCATGACGCGGCGGCGTTCATCGATGCCGTCAGGAGGGCAGGCGGCGGTCCGATACAGATCTGCGCTCATATCATCGTGGGTTTGCCGGACGAATCGCACGAGGACATTCTGGAAACAGCGCGGGTGATCGCCGGACTCCCCATCGGGGGCATCAAGATCCACAGCCTCCTCGCCCTCAAGGGGACGCCGCTCGGTGAACAGTACAGCAGGGGAGAGGTAGGCCTCATGACCCGGGAGGAGTATGTCGGGACCGTCTGCGATATCCTGGAGGCCCTGCCGCCGGAGATGGTTATTCAGCGGCTGACGGCCGACGGCTACCGGGAGATTTTTCTCGGTCCGGCATGGGCGGCAAACAAGCTCGCCGTCCTCAATGCGATCGACCGCGAACTGGAAGTGAGAGGAAGCTGGCAGGGGAAGAGATACGGAGAAGAAACATGATCGGCATCGTGGATTACCGGGCGGGAAATCTGACCAGCGTGGCCCGGGCGCTGGAATACCTAAAGGAGCCGTGCATCATTACGCAAGACTACCGGAAATTGGATGATGCCAGCCACATCATCTTTCCCGGTGTCGGAGCCGCCGGTGCGGCGATGGCGAATCTCCGTGAAAGCGGTCTGGATCAACATCTGCGGAGATGGGTGCGGGAGGGAAGACCGGTCCTGGGGATCTGCCTCGGCACCCAGGTGATCTTCGACACCAGCGAGGAGGATGACACTCCCTGCCTCGGCATCGTTCCCGGTTCCGTCCGACGCTTCCCTGCCGATCTCAGGGCCGGCGACCGGCGGTTGAAGATCCCCCATATGGGATGGAACCGTGTCGCGTTCACGAATGAACACCCGGTTTTTGCTGGTATCCCGGAAGAGGCGGAATTCTACTTCGTCCACGCCTATTATCCGGAACCGTCCGACCAGAGATGGGCGATAGGGTGGACCGACTACGGGATTCGCTTCTGCGCCGCCGTGGCGCGGGGAAACCTCGTCGCCGTCCAGTTCCACCCGGAGAAGAGCGGCCGGCCGGGACTGGCAATACTCGCGAACTTCTGCCGCTGGGGAGGGAATCATGCTCAGTAAACGGATCATTCCCTGTCTCGATGTCCGGGCGGGAAAGCTGACGAAAGGGTGTAAAATTTCAGGGGAATATCGACATCGGCGATCCGGTCGAGGCGGCGCGCTCGTACTACGAGCAGGGGGCGGACGAGATCGTCTTCTACGACATCACCGCCTCCGCCGAGGGGCGCGCGATCATGATCGATGTCGTCCGCAGGGTGGCCGAGACGATCTTCATCCCCTTTTCCGTGGGGGGCGGCATCCGGACGGTCGAGGACATGCGCCGGGTGATCCTCGCCGGCGCAGAGAAGGTCAGCGTCAACACGGAGGCGGTGAAGAATCCTCCCCTCATCGCCGAGGGGGCAAGGGCATTCGGCAGCCAGTGTATCGTCCTGGGCATGGACGTCAAGAGAATTCATCCATCTCCTGAGGTCCCTTCCGGTTATGAGATGGTCATCCACGGCGGGAGGACCCCGACCGGCATCGACGCCCTCTGGTGGGCGAAGGAGGCGGAGCGGCTCGGCGCCGGGGAGATCTGCCTCAACTCCATCGACGCCGACGGAACCCAGGACGGCTACGAGATCTCCCTGACGGCGCTGATATCGGGCAATGTCCGGATCCCGGTGATCGCCTCCGGCGGCGCGGGACGCCCGGAGCACCTCCTTGACGTCCTTACGCGGGGGCAGGCGGACGCCGCCCTGATCGCCTCAATGGTCCATTACCGGTCCTTTACTATTGCGGAGATCAAGGAATTTCTGCACGGCCGCGACGTGAAGACGCGCCGGTACTGGTAGAAGGATGGGCCTCTTGATAATTGTCCTTGACGTCGCACTATTAAATGCATAAGGATGAAAAGAGATAATCAACACTACCCTCAGGGAGGCGATATATCGTGGATGCAAAAAGATATGAACTGAATGTCCAGCTGGCGCAGATGCTCAAGGGCGGCGTCATCATGGATGTGACCAACGTGGAACAGGCAAAGATTGCAGAAGAAGCGGGCGCCGTGGCAGTCATGGCCCTGGAGAGGGTACCGGCGGATATCCGGCGGGACGGCGGTGTCGCCCGGATGTCGGACCCTGCGATGATCGCCGCGATCAAAAAGGCGGTCTCCATTCCGGTCATGGCGAAGGCTCGGATCGGCCACTTCGTGGAGGCGCAGATCCTCGAGGCCCTGAAGATCGACTACATCGACGAGAGCGAGGTCCTCACCCCCGCCGATGAGGAGTGCCACATCGACAAGACCCGGTTTTCCATCCCCTTCGTCTGCGGCGCCCGGAACCTTGGGGAAGCCGTTCGACGGATCGCCGAAGGGGCGGCGATGATCCGCACCAAGGGCGAGGCCGGCACGGGCAATGTCGTCGAGGCCGTCCGCCATATGAGGACGATGAACCGGGAGATCCGCCAGCTGGCCGCCATGCCGCTGGAGGAGGTGACAGGATTCGCCAAGGCTAACGGCATCCCCTATGAACTCGCCCTGAAAGTCAAGGAGCTCGGCCGTCTGCCGGTGGTCAACTTCGCCGCAGGCGGAATCGCGACGCCGGCCGATGCGGCACTGATGATGCAATTGGGATGCGACGGGATCTTTGTCGGTTCCGGGATCTTCAAATCGGCTACCCCCGCCGTGCGCGCACGGGCGATCGTCAAAGCGACTGCCTATTTCAACGATCCGGCCAAGGTCCTCGAGGCCTCCATGGGACTTGGAGAAGCAATGCCGGGACTCGAGATCGCTTCGATCCCCAAGGAACAGCTTCTCGCCGGACGCGGCTGGTAGCGAGGGCTTCGGGACCGATTCCATGAGTGGCACAGAGGAAAAGACCGTTCCCCCATCCATAGCCGGTCACGCCATTGGCGTCCTGGATCTTCAGGGCGGTGTCTGCGAACACCTCGACCATCTCCGGCGCCTCGGCATCGACGCCCGGCCTGTCAAGCAGACTGAAGATTTCGAAGGATTGGCCGGCCTGATCCTGCCCGGCGGCGAGAGCACCTGCCTCGCACGGCTGCTCCGGATTTTTGACATCGAACCCGTCATCATCCAAAAGTTCCATGAAGGGATGAAGCTCTGGGGAACCTGCGCTGGGGCGATCCTCCTCGCGCGCTCGCTCACCGGGGAAGAGCCGCATCTGGGGCTCATCGATATCGAGGTCCAGAGGAACGGTTTCGGAAGTCAGCTCGACAGTTTTGCCTGCGAGGCCTCCATCCCGCGGATTTCACCGGATCCCGTGCCGCTCACTTTCATTCGCGCACCCAAAATCCTTCAAGTGGGGGCGGGAGTGGAGATCCTCCTCCGGATGGACGATTTTATCGCAGCCGCCGAATCGCCGGATATCCTGGTAACGGTCTTTCATCCGGAGTTGACGGGGTGCCTCGCCTTCCACCATTATTTTGCACGCAAATGCGGTCTTCAACCGCGCGCGGCGGGTACGGTTGTCGATCATTCCTGGAACATGACGAGTTGGACGCAACTTGCCAAGATCAAATAGGGATAGACATGACATCACTGAAGGGATTTCAGAAGAAGTACCTACGGGGGCTCGCCCACTCGCTGAAGCCGGTTGTTCAGATCGGCAGGGAAGGTATCACGGAGGGTGTTATCCGGGCCATTGATGAATGCCTCTTCCGGCATGAGCTCATCAAGGTCAAGTTCACTGACTTCAAGGAAAAAGACCAAAAGGAGGCGATTACCGGCGAGTTTGCGGGCAAAACCGACAGCGAGCTGGTCGGAATGATCGGTCACACAGCCATTCTCTACCGCCGGCAGACCGATCCGGAAAAACGAAAGATCGCCATTCCGGCCCGCGAATTAACGATTGAAAAACGCCGGGCAACCCGCTGAGAAGGAAACGCACACGGTGCGTCCGCTAATGGGGTGGTCCCGAACATTTCAGACCAGCCATAGTGATAAGCCTAATAAATATCCAGTACATAGATCATTTGGTGATCAGGTCGAGACGCTGGCGGACCGTTGCGGCTTTTGCGACTTCTCCCGATTTTTCATAGAAACGACTCAAGCGTTCGAGCCAAGCGATCAGGGCCCGCTTCCAGCCGTTCTGAGAGGCGGTTTCTACCGCATCCTGGAGGAGCGACTCATTTTCGGGGCCGCTGCGCACCACAAGGCCCGCCGCAATCAGTCGAGAGAGGGGATCACCGATCTCCCTGATCCTCCTGACTATCACCACAGTGTCTTCGTTCTGGAGAGCCTTCAGAAACGGACGGTATTGCCTAGGCAGGAGCGCGTCGTCCACCTTGCCTAACTTACCGGTGAGGAAGAGATAAAAATTTCTGTTTGCAGGAGAGGGCGATGCGGCATCTATCTTTCCATATTCACCTTTCTCTGATTCTTCCAGAACGGCTGCCTGCAGGGCCATCCGCGTCAGCCAGGCCTTCCCCAGGAGGTCGAGATCCCCGCTTTTCTTGATCTCTTCGACGGCCTTCCGAAAATGCATCTCCGTGACGACCGGCGCTCGGCCGGTCAGAAAATCCACTTTGAAGTCCTCCAACCGCTGATGCGCCTCCATAAGCCACGGGATCGGCTTGGGGCCGCAGCCGGTCAGCAACAGAAGAAAGGACAGCAGGCAGAGGATCTTCCTCATGGCAGTTTGATCTCCGGCTTCGACTTGAAGGGGATCTTCCGATCCACTTCGGCCACCAGATCGCCAATGGCGATGATCACAGCATCGATCTCGCTCCGGAGCGCCTTCAGATCCTTCGTGGAATCGGCGGCCTCACCGCTGACCCGGTTGATGTTGTCCAGGGTAACGTCAAGCTTCGCAAGCTTCGCGAGCAGATCGCGGAGGATGTCCCGGAAAAGGGGAAGGACGCCGTCGGGGCCGTAGATCTCCTCGCCGGTCTTTCCCGTCAGCGTCTCCGCCTTGGCGAGAATCGAATCGGCCCGAACGGAGATGTCCCCTAGTTTTCGCAGGGTTGCATGAATCGCCCGGATGCTCTCCGGATCGCCGACAGCCATCTCCAGGATCGATTCCTTTTTGGAGAACCGGGAGGTCACCGTTTCTGCGTCCTTCAGTATCTGCCGTACCTCGCCGTTCGGGTCGGCCAGGTTCTCGGTGATCTGGGCCACGCTTTCCATGATTCGATCCGCCTTGTCGACGATCGGCCGCGCCCGCTGGATGATTTCATTGATGTCACTGGTCGCGGTGATCTCCGAAACGGTTGCGGGCGAAAGGGGAGGCCCTTGGAGGTTGCCCGTCGTGACGACGATCCGCGAAGCCCCGAGAAGCGGTTTTTCGATGACGAACTTGCTGTCGGCACGAATCACCCGGTTGTAACGCTCCGGGATCTTGATCCGGATGATAACCGTCCCCTGTTCGTCCAACTCCGTCGAGTTGACCCGGCCGATGACGATGCCGCCAAAGACGACCGGCATCCCTTCCGTCAGGCTCTCGCCCGTCTTCGAGGAGAGGGTGTAGGTGTGGACCGGGGCGAAGATGCCCTTCTTGTAGAAGACATACCCGATGGAGGCCATGATCAGCAGGGTGGTGATCGTGATGAAGAGGCCGACCTTGAATTCAAGCTTCTGCGACATCCGGGACCTCGTAGCGTTCTTTATCCCAACTATAGTCGAATATATGGGTTTCTGCAATCATATCGTCTACCTTCCGCAGCGCATCCGTCAAGGAAACGCCCGCTCCGGTGGTCCGCCAGGATGCTGAAGGGCCGGTCCAGGACGAGGATGGCATCCTCGACCATCGCCGCCCGCAGGAGCATCGCACAGAAGCGCTCCTCCATCGTCAGGGAGGCATTTCTCCGCTCCGTGATCGACTCCATGGCAAATCGACGCAGGAGATTCTCGGCCAGCGCTTCGGCTTCGTGCACGGGCATGTTCTGATGGTATTGCCGGATCAGGGCAATATTGCTCCACACCAATAGATTCGAGATCAGGGGGGCATCCGGAGAGACGAGGCCTACCCGCGGCTTGTGCGCCGCGATGAACTCCTTCAGCGCCCGCTGCAGTTCCCCTTCCCTATCGAAGAACTCTAAATGAACCTTACGATCGATGACAGCACCTCGATAACCACGATGGCCAGAAAGACCTTGACCATCCCGTTGAGCACCGCGATGGGAACACTTGTCAGATCCTGCGATGCGGTCAGGCCCTGACTGATCGGGATCAGGGTGATGAAAAAGCCGAATGTCGCACACTTCAACAGGACGATAATCATGTCCGGCACGGAGGCGGACCGCAGCAGGATATCGATATAGGCATCGACACCCGTGCCGAAGATCACGCTGGAAACAAGCAGGCCGATGGAGAGGACCACCAGGGAAAAAAGGCTGCTCAGAAGGACCATCGAGAGCATTCCGTTGAGGATCCGGGGAGCGAAGAGATAGTCGATGAGGTCGATATTGAAGGATTCGAGCGTGTAGAGCTCATGGTTGACCTTCATGACGGCAATCTCGGCGTTGATGGCGGAGCTGGAGCGGAGCGCGATCAGCAGAACCGTCACAAACGGCGACATCTCCGTAACGACGAACCCCATCAGCAGGCGTCCCAGATAGTCGCTCAGCCCCAAGTCCTTGATCGCCTGAAAGGCCATCCCGTTGACCATCGATCCGAAGATGACGGCCACAAGCAGAAACAACGGCAGGATCTGCACCGCCGTGAAATAGAACTGGCTGATGAAGACCGTCCGGGAGGCGCTATTGTAAGTCTTGAGGGTAAACAGGCGCAGAATGATCTGCACGGTAAATGTCAGTGTCTGGCGAAGGGAGGCGGAAGTATTGAGCGCACTCCGTCCGATGCTTCCGATGGCGGCAATCATGGCGTACACCATTACCCGTCCTTTGAAAAGGTACAGAAAATATTAGCACAGAAGGGGGCAGAAGCGCAAACGGGATTCTGAACAGGAACAAGGATAATCATTGACAAAATAGATTTGGCGTTTATATTACTGCCGATAATTTCAAAACTTATTTACCGGGAGTATCTTCTACGTATCCCGCGATAAGGAGTGGGGGCGCATGATGAGCAGATTGGTTAAACGTTGGAGGACAATATGAATTCAGCAAAAAGCGGCAGAAAAACCTTTATCATGTTTCTTTTGGCATTTATGATTGGTTTTTTTGTGGTGTCTGTAGTCGAGGTACTGCGTTCTTCTCTTGCACCCTCAGGCCCGGGGCCCGACGTTCAAGTGGCCGCGGCGGTCTCGACCGGCGAAATATCACGCACGCCTCTCTCGTTTGCTGATCTGGCCGAAAAACTCAAACCGTGCGTAGTCAACATCAGCACGACAAAAACGGTCCGCGGCGGAGGATTCCGCTCCCCTTTCGGTCAGGGTATGCCTTTTGATCGTTATTTCGGCGGTGATGATTTTTTCGAGCGATTCTTCGGCGACATACCTCAGCGGGAGTTCAAACAGAAGAGTCTGGGCTCCGGATTCATCATCAGTTCTGACGGTTATATCTTCACCAACAACCATGTCGTTGAACAGGCAGACAAAATCCTGGTAAAACTCTCCGACGGTAAGGAATATGAGGCAAAGGTCATCGGCAAGGACGCTAAGACGGATATCGCCTTGATCAAAGTCAAACCGGCGGAGAGTCTGCCCGTCGCGGAGACGGGGGATTCCGATAAACTTCGGGTCGGCGACTGGGTTATGGCCATCGGGAACCCGTTCGGCTTGGAACAGACCGTCACCGCCGGCATCGTCAGCGCAAAGGGACGCGTTATCGGGGCCGGTCCTTATGATAACTTCATCCAGACAGACGCCTCAATCAATCCCGGCAATAGCGGCGGCCCCCTTTTCAACATGGAGGGAAAGGTCATTGGCATCAACACCGCCATAGTTGCCCAAGGCCAGGGAATTGGGTTTGCAATCCCAATCAGCATGGCGAAAATGATACTGCCGGATCTGAAGGCGAAAGGGAAGGTAACCCGCGGCTGGTTGGGGATCTCCGTCCAAGACATCTCCGAGGATATCGCCAAAAACATGAAGCTCAAGGACCGTAGCGGGGCGCTGGTGGCCGACGTATTCAAAGGTGACCCGGCTGACAAGGCGGGCTTGAAATCGGGGGATGTCGTTACCGAGATTAACGGGAAAAAGATCAAGGATACACATGAACTGCTCATGATGATCGCCGGGTTCCGCGTTGGGGAGACGGTCAAGATCAAGATTCTCCGAGACGGCCAGGAGAAAGATATCAGTATCGCTGTAGCCGAACGGAAGGAGCAGGCGGAAATGGCCGCGGCCGGGGAATCAGGTCAGGCCTTCGGCATGGTAGTCCAGGAGATTACACCGGATATCGCTAAGCATCTGGGGCTGTCGATTAAGAAAGGGGTAATCGTCGTCGAGGTACAGGAGGGAAGTGTCGCTGATGAGGTTGGCATCCAGCCGCAGGACATCATCCTCCAGGTGAACAAGATGAAGATCACCACCATGAAGGAGTATCTCCACGAGATCGGCAAGGCAGGGGGAAAGGGCGGAATACTTCTGCTGATCAAGCGCGGGAAGTCGACATTCTTCGTGCCGCTGACAAAATAAATACCCCGGCGGAGCAAGAATGTGCGAAAAGGCTGTCGGAGCGATCTGCTGAGAATCTACGATCTCCTGAACGGGTACTTCGGCAATCTTCACTGGTGGCCCGCCGAGGGACCTTTCGAGGTCATGGTTGGGGCGATCTTGACCCAACACACCGCGTGGACCAATGTTGAAAAGGCCATAAGGGCTTTAAAAGAAAAACGACTTCTGTCTCCCGGAGCCATCGACCATATCGATGAAGAAACCCTGGCCGGGATTATCCGTCCCTCGGGGTATTATCACGTCAAGGCAAAGCGGCTCAAGTCCCTCGTCCGGTTTTTCCTGGAGGAGTACTCCGGAAACATCGAGACCATGTCTGCCGAGGAGTTGCCTTCCCTCCGGGAAAAGCTCCTCGGCATTCGGGGAGTCGGACCCGAAACGGCTGACAGCATTCTCCTGTATGCCTGCAGGAAGCCCGTTTTCATCAGCGACGCCTATACCCAGCGGATCCTTCAGCGGCACCGTCTGATCCCGGACAATGCAGACGGGCAGCAGATACGTGACCTGTTCATGACCCATCTCCCGCACGATGTTTCTCTCTTCAACCAGTTTCACGCCCTTTTTGTATACACGGGGAAAACCTTTTGCCGGTCAAAACCGAAATGCGATCCCTGCCCGCTGCGAATACTGCATTCGGAAACGAAGAATCCCCGAGACGCGAATGACTTCAGCTCTTAACTTGACCGATCATGTCGGTGTAATCCACCTCCACTCCGCCTATTCTTTCGATGGACGCGCGCCGGTTCCGGAGATCATCGCTGCTGCCAATAAATGCGATCTCGACTTCCTGCTCCTCACGGATCATGGAACACTCCGAGCGCGAGATGAAGGATGGGAGGGGTGGCATGACGGCACGCTCGTCATCGTCGGCGAGGAGGTCGCGCCCCGTTTCAACCACCTGTTGGTCTTCGGTCTCGGAGAGTCGATCATGACCGCGGCGGACCCCCCGGAGGCCGGCCCCCAAGTCTACCTCGACCGCGTGCAAGCGAACGAGGGGATCGGCTTTATCGCCCACCCGGACCATGAAGGAACCACTCTGTTTCACGTGAAACATTACCCCTGGACCGATTGGTCCGTTACCGGCTATACGGGCATGGGTATCTGGGATTTCATGACCGACTGGCAGAACGGCCTGGCCGGCTATATCCGGGCCATCTGGAGTTATCTCTTTCCCGCCTTGCTCCTGCGCGGCCCTTCCCCGATAACCCTCGCGCGCTGGGATCATCTGACTCAGGGGCGCCGCGTCGTCGGAATCGGCGAGTTGGACAACCACGACAGCCTGGTACAAATCGGGTGGATGAATCTTGCCGTCTTTCCCTTCAAGAGGGTCTTCCGCATGATCCGGACGCACATCCTCACCACCGGTTCCCTGTCCGGAAACAGCCGTGCAGACATCGCCACCATTCTCGACGCCTTGAGAAACGGCCGGGCCTATGTCGCCCTCGACCATTACCGCTCGGCGTCCGGATTCTCCCTGCTCCTGACGGAGGAAGGAAGAGGAGCCACCATGGGCGATCAGTTTATTCTCAATCGCTCAGCGAATCTCAGAGTTTCCGTTCCCTATAATGCATTGATACGCATTATGAGAAACGGCACTGTTTTCCATCAGGAAAAGGGTAACGATATCTCCGTCCCGGTCTGCGAACCCGGCGTCTACCGAATCGAGGCCGATCTGACGGTTTTCGGCCGCCGCCGCCCCTGGATCTTTTCCAACCCCATCTACGTCGTCAAAGCGAGCTCCTCTCGCCCGGGTCCCGATCCCTCCCCTCAGCAATAACGGACGGGGAAATTTCGTGCCTGTTATGCACGGTGTGTGATTTATGCACATATATTAATAATTCAACCCCCTGAAGACTTTCCTTATATCGTTCACCTTTTGTTGTGCGGTACACGCACCTTTTTACCGATCGGCCACTTTTTGAACAGTGCCACGCCTTTATTCCCTTGCATGCCGACCGCTCTTTTCAAACAGTACAATCTTGCAACTCCTGTTTATTCTTGCCATTTTCTTTTTCAGAATCCGCAGGTCGCCGGCATCTGATTTTGCCCATATTGGCACTCTTATTGCTGTTGCACGGCCTATATTGAACTTGACACGTTCGTTTTGAATACGCTATAGGGGCATATCAAAGCGTTCAATCTTCGTAAGTAAACCGAAAAACAGAATCGATACGATTCGTCAGGAAGGAGAGATTAAAGATGGCAGACATAATGAAGGAGGGACCCATCAATCCCGTTAAAATCCAGGACAACACGTTACGTGATGGCCATCAGTCCATCTACGCGACTCGTATGCGCACGGAGGACATGCTTCCCATCGCCGCCGAGATGGACGAGGTGGGCTTCTGGGCGATGGAGGTATGGGGCGGGGCCACGTTTGACTCGATGCACCGCTTCCTCGGCGAGGACCCGTGGGAAAGACCGAAAATCCTGAAGAAATATATCAAGAAAACCCCGTTCAGCATGCTCCTGCGCGGCCAGAATCTGGTCGGCTATCGCAATTACGCCGATGATGTTGTCCGAGCATTCGTCGATAAATCGTGTGAAGTAGGCATCGACATCTTCCGGGTATTCGACGCTCTTAACGATCTCCGCAATTTCCAGACCTGTGTTGAGCGGATCAAGGCCAACGGGAAGCATTTCCAGGGCGCCATCTGCTACTCTCTGACGCAGCCGCGCCTCGGCGGCGACGTTTTCAACCTCGCCTATTTCGTGAAGAAGTGTAAAGAGCTCGAGGTGATGGGCGCCGACAGCATCTGCATCAAGGATATGGCCGGGATCATCTCTCCCTATGACATCTATGATCTTGTCATAGCCCTGAAAAAGGTCACCAAGCTTCCGCTGCATCTCCACACCCATTACACCAGCGGCATGGCTTCCATGGCCTACCTCAAGGCCATCGAGGCGGGCATCGACATCGTCGATACCTGTCTTGCCCCCTATGCCCTCCGGACCGCGATGCCCGCCATCGAGCCGCTCGTGGTCACCTTGCAGGGAACGAAACGCGATACAGGCCTCGACGTACGCAAGCTGATAAAGATGGGCGAGCATCTCGAGAAGATCGCCTCCAAATACCAGAAGCATCTCGCCACAAACAAGCTCTCCCTGATTGACGCGGGCGTCCTGGCCCATCAGGTCCCCGGCGGGATGATCTCCAACCTGATCAGCCAGCTCAAGGAGATGAACGCTTTGGATCGTCTGGACGAAGTGCATGCGGAGATCCCGCGGACAAGGAAGGAAGCGGGGACACCGCCCCTGGTCACCCCGACATCGCAGATCGTCGGCGTGCAGTCGGTCATGAACGTGGTCCAGGGCCGGTACAAGATGGTCACCAATCAGTTCAAGGACCTGATGTACGGTCTTTATGGCCAGACCCCGGCCCCAGTCGATCCCGAGGTGCAGAAGATGGTCCTGAAGCACAACAAACGCGGCCAGACCCCAATCACGGGGAGGCCAGCCGATTACCTCGAACCGGAACTCGCCGAAGACAAGAAGAAGATCGGCGATCTCGCCAAAACCGACGAGGATCTGCTGGTCTACGCCCTCTATCCATCTACCGGCGAGCAGTACCTGAAGTGGAAGTACGGCATAGAACCCATGCCGGATAGCGTGAAACCCCAACCCCCCGCAGAGGTCAAGGGAAAATAAGCCCCGAGCTTCGTGACTTATCGGCGATGACCTCGGATCCTCCGATTGACTGAGGCGTACTTCAAAGGTACGCCTCAGTTGTCAGAGGGGCATTACCGACACTCGAGCCTTCCCATGGTTAAAGGTCTTTCCAAATTCGCCATTAAATACGGCCTGATACCGGTTGTCTATGCGGTCATCCGCCTCTATTTCTGCCTAATCCGCATCCGCGCCATCGGTGAAGATTCCCTCATGCAGCACCTGCATCAGGGCGGGAAGGCGATCGGGGCCATCTGGCATCAGCGGATTTTCCTCGTCGTCACCTACGCGCGGCGTTTCGGCAAATTCGCCCCGGCGGTGATGATCAGCCAAAGCCGCGACGGGGATATGATCGCTGATGTCTGCCGTCTGCTCAATTTCCGTCCGGTACGCGGATCGAGTTCACGAGGCGGCCGAGAGGCCCTGGCAACAATCGTCGCGGACCTCTCGGAACACTCCTGTGCCGTCCACGCTGTGGACGGGCCGAGAGGGCCGCGGGGTGTCATTAAGGCCGGGCTGATCGTCATGGCCCAGCTCTCCGGCATCCCGATCGTGCCGGTTGCTGTTTCCGTAAGCCGGGCCTGGATCCTCAATAGTTGGGACCGGTTCCTGATCCCGAAGCCCTTCAGCACGATCTTCGTCCACTGGGGGACGCCGATTCCCGCTCCCGCCTCCCTGGATAATGCCGCGTTCGAGGCGTTCCGCGGGGAGGTCGAAGCAAAGTTGCGGCAGATGCAGGACAATGCCGACCGGCAATGTGGTTGGCAGGCGTCCCTTTTCTGAGATCGTCCCCGATCAACCCGATCCGACCCCCCCATCCTTCGTTAAACCTCTCCGGCAGCAAGCTGCGGAAAATCTTCGATCCTTATAAGGGAGAGACCATTCAGTTTTCATCTCATGCCCATGGCAGGCCGGGGTGTTTTAGCTCACTGTCGGATTGTGGTATTTTATAGTCAGCCTATGAAATAAAATAATACTTGACGCTTAGACTACGATGATGTAGCCAATAATCAAACTTGTCAAAGGGAATAGTCATGACAGATCATGGCCGGGCTAACAACAGAAAAGACCGGATTATGGACGTCGCCCTGCGTATCTTCGCCGAAAAAGGGTTCCAGAATGCCACGATCTCCGAAATCAGCAAGGACGCCGGCTGTTCGGAGGCTACCATCTACGAGCATTTCGGCACCAAGGAAGATCTGCTCTTTGCCATTCCCGAAAAGATCTCCAAAGAGAGCATCGAGGAAACGGAACAGGCCCTCTCCTACATCAGGGGCGCGGAGGGACGGATACGGGCCCTACTTTTGGCCTACGTCCGGCTATACCAATCGAATCCCCATTATTCCGCCCTGGTCCTCCTCCAACTCATGAACAACAAGCGTTTCCGCCAGACCCCCGCTCACGCGGCCATCCGCCGGCCGGCTCACAGGCTACTGGATTGCATCAAGGAAGGGATTGCCGACGGGACATTCAAAAGGGATTCCAATCCCTATCTCATCCGCTCCATGCTTCTGGGCACGATTGAGCACTTATTCATCCATTGGCACATGCAAGGGATGCCTAAAAAGGAGACGAGCATCATGGACATGCTCGACCCCTTCATCGAGATCGTTTTGGATGGAATCCGGGCCAACAAGGGAGAGCAGGGCCTGACTCTGTACCTGAAGCGGGAAGACGCCCGGGCCCTCGGTGAGCTTCTTCAAGCCAAGGAGCGATTGGAATAAGACCGGGAGGGAATAGCCGGGAAATCTCCCCGGCCGGTAAAACCTATCCGGAGCCATCACCAGTGACCAGAAAGGGGGAACAATATGAGAACCAAAGCGGATTACATCAAAGGCCTGTCCAAGATGAAACGAAATCTTTACCACGACGGCCAGTTGCTCGACAGGACGGACGAACTCCAAATGGATTGCCTCAACACCATCGGTACAACGTATGATGAGGCGGTCAAGCCGGAGAACCAGGAGCTGTGCACGGCGATTTCGCATTTGACGGGCGAGCGCATCAACCGCTTTACCCATGTCCATCAGAACAAGGACGACCTCCATAAGAAGCAGGACATGACGCGGATGCTTTGCCGGAAGGTCGGCGGCTGCATCCAGCGCTGCATGGGGATCGACGGCACGAACGCCATCTACAACGTCTCCTACGAGGCGGACAAGGTGAACAAGGGGGCCACCGAATATCATGAAAACTTCAAGAAGTGGCTAACGCGTTTCCAGACGGAAGACCTCATCGGTTGCTGCGCCCAGACGGACGTGAAGGGCGATCGGATGCTCCGCCCGGCCGACCAGCCGAATCCCGGCGCATACGTGCGGATCAAGGAGCGGCTGAAGGACGGAATCGTCGTCGATGGATGCAAGGTCCATATCTCCGAGGCCTCCGTGGCCGACGAGGTCCTGGTTGTACCTACCCGGGCCTTGCGTTCCGAGGACAAGAACTATGCCGTGGCCTTCGCCGTTCCGGGAGACTGGGATGGGCTGAAGCAGGTTGTGACAATCCATAACCTGCGGCCGCGGGAACATTACAAGCGGGGATTCGTACCGGGGGCAACGGATTCCTATATGATTTTCGACAACTGCTTCGTGCCCTGGGAACGGGTCTTTTTGGCCGGAGAATATCAGCACGGCGGCGCGTGCGCGCTCCTGTTCGCCCTGTTCCATCGCCATTCCTATTCGGGCTGCAAGCCGGCCATCGGCGATGTCATCCTGGGAATGGCCGCCCTTGCCGCTGAGGTGAACAACATCCACAAACAGCCCCATGTGCGGGAGAAGCTGGCGGAGCTGATCATGACCATCGAGCTGGGGTATGCCGCCGGCTACACGGCATCCGACCTCGGCAAACCGGAGGTCTTCATCCCCGGGATCGGTTTTGTCCCGTACGGCCCCGGCTCCTATATCCCCAATTCGATTTACTGCAATGTCGGCCGCTGTCTCTCGGGGGAAGCGGTCTGGCGCGAAGCGGAAATTCTCTGCGACATCGCCGGCGGCGTTGTCGCCACGTTCCCGCACGAGAAGGATTTCCTGAATCCGGAGACGGGGGAACTGCTCCTCAAGTACACCAAGCGCAATCCCAACATGTCGGCGGAGGATCAGGCCAATTTCTGGAGATTCCTGGGAGACGCCCTCTGTTCCGCCACGGGCGGCATCCATAACATCGGCAACTATCACGGCGGCGGCTCCCCGATCATGGAGCAGATCGCCATCACGACGCAATACGATATCGAGTCACGGAAGAAGCTGGTTAAGCACATCGCCGGCATGAGCGGCGGCGACCGCGAAGCCTGCAACAAATAGGGGGAGCCGGGCCGTGGATCATGCACCGGGCGGAGAATTCATCGGCTCCTGTCTGTCGGACGCAAGGAGGATTGAATGATGTTTGATTTATCCCAATTTTCGCTAACCGGAAAAGTAGCCGTCGTTACCGGCGGCGGCCGCGGGATCGGCCAGGCGATAGCGTATGCTTTTGCCAAGGCCGGGGCGCAGGTGATCATCACCAGCCGCAAGACCCAGGATCTCGAGGCGACTGCCGCAGCGATCCAGGCATTCGGCGGCAAGGCGTTTCCCCTTCCGGCTCATCTGGGGAAGATGGACGAAATCAACCGGATGGTCAATACGGTGATGGAGAAATTCAGCCGGATCGATATCCTGGTCAACAACGCCGGCGCCAGTCCCGCGATGGGCTCCGTCCTTGAATCGGACGAGCGCCTCTGGGACACGATCATGAACGTGAACCTGAAGGGGGTCTATTTCGTCAGCCAGGCCGTGGCCAACATCATGAAGCTCCAGGGAGGCGGGAAAATCATCAATATTGCCTCTATCGACGGATTCA
>CAWFOM010000026.1:0-40635 GCA_963817385.1 uncultured delta proteobacterium | reverse complement strand
CAGCCTATGAAATAAAATAATACTTGACGCTTAGACTACGATGATGTAGCCAATAATCAAACTTGTCAAAGGGAATAGTCATGACAGATCATGGCCGGGCTAACAACAGAAAAGACCGGATTATGGACGTCGCCCTGCGTATCTTCGCCGAAAAAGGGTTCCAGAATGCCACGATCTCCGAAATCAGCAAGGACGCCGGCTGTTCGGAGGCTACCATCTACGAGCATTTCGGCACCAAGGAAGATCTGCTCTTTGCCATTCCCGAAAAGATCTCCAAAGAGAGCATCGAGGAAACGGAACAGGCCCTCTCCTACATCAGGGGCGCGGAGGGACGGATACGGGCCCTACTTTTGGCCTACGTCCGGCTATACCAATCGAATCCCCATTATTCCGCCCTGGTCCTCCTCCAACTCATGAACAACAAGCGTTTCCGCCAGACCCCCGCTCACGCGGCCATCCGCCGGCCGGCTCACCGGCTACTGGATTGCATCAAGGAAGGGATTGCCGACGGGACATTCAAAAAGGATTCCAATCCCTATCTCATCCGCTCCATGCTTCTGGGCACGATCGAGCACTTATTCATCCATTGGCACATGCAGGGGATGCCTAAAAAGGAGACGAGCATCATGGACATGCTCGACCCCTTCATCGAGATCGTTTTGGATGGCATCCGGGCCAACAAGGGAGAGCAGGGCCTGACTCTGTACCTGAAGCGGGAAGACGCCCGGGCCCTCGGTGAGCTTCTTCAAGCCAAGGAGCGATTGGAATAAGACCGGGAGGGAATAGCCGGGAAATCTCCCCGGCCGGTAAAACCTATCCGGAGCCATCACCAGTGACCAGAAAGGGGGAACAATATGAGAACCAAAGCGGATTACATCAAAGGCCTGTCCAAGATGAAACGAAATCTTTACCACGACGGCCAGTTGCTCGACAGGACGGACGAACTCCAGATGGATTGCCTCAACACCATCGGTACAACGTATGATGAGGCGGCCAAGCCGGAGAACCAGGAGCTGTGCACGGCGATTTCGCATCTGACGGGCGAGCGCATCAACCGCTTTACCCATGTCCATCAGAACAAGGACGACCTCCATAAGAAGCAGGACATGACGCGGATGCTTTGCCGGAAGGTCGGCGGCTGCATCCAGCGCTGCATGGGGATCGACGGCACGAACGCCATCTACAACGTCTCCTACGAGGCGGACAAGGTGAACAAGGGGGCCACCCAATATCATGAAAACTTCAAGAAGTGGCTAACCCGTTTCCAGACGGAAGACCTCATCGGTTGCTGCGCCCAGACGGACGTGAAGGGCGATCGGATGCTCCGCCCGGCCGACCAGCCGAATCCCGGCGCATACGTGCGGATCAAGGAGCGGCTGAAGGACGGAATCGTCGTCGATGGATGCAAGGTCCATATCTCCGAGGCCTCCGTGGCCGACGAGGTCCTGGTTGTACCTACCCGGGCCTTGCGTTCCGAGGACAAGGACTATGCCGTGGCCTTCGCCGTTCCGGGAGACTGGGATGGGCTGAAGCAGGTTGTGACAATCCATAACCTGCGGCCGCGGGAACATTACAAGCGGGGATTCGTACCGGGGGCAACGGATTCCTATATGATTTTCGACAACTGCTTCGTGCCCTGGGAAAGGGTCTTTCTGGCCGGAGAATATCAGCACGGCGGCGCATGCGCGCTCCTCTTCGCCCTGTTCCACCGCCATTCCTATTCGGGCTGCAAGCCAGCCATCGGCGATGTCATCCTGGGAATGGCCGCCCTTGCCGCCGAGGTGAACAACATCCACAAACAGCCCCATGTGCGGGAGAAGCTGGCGGAGCTGATCATGACCATCGAGCTGGGGTATGCCGCGGGCTACACGGCATCCGACCTGGGCAAACCGGAGGTCTTCATCCCCGGGATCGGTTTTGTCCCGTACGGCCCCGGTTCCTACATCCCCAATTCGATTTACTGCAACGTCGGCCGGTGCCTCTCGGGGGAGGCGGTCTGGCGCGAAGCGGAAATCCTCTGCGACATCGCCGGCGGCGTTGTCGCCACGTTCCCGCACGAGAAGGATTTCCTGAATCCGGAGACGGGGGAACTGCTCCTCAAGTACACCAAGCGCAATCCCAACATGTCGGCGGAGGATCAGGCCAATTTCTGGAGATTCCTGGGAGACGCCCTCTGTTCGGCCACGGGCGGCATCCACAACATCGGCAACTACCACGGCGGCGGCTCCCCGATCATGGAGCAGATCGCCATCACGACACAATACGATATCGAGTCCCGGAAGAAGCTGGTGAAGCACATCGCCGGCATGAGCGGCGGCGACCGCGAAGCCTGCGACAAATAGAGAGAGCCGGGCCGGGGATCATGCGCCGGCCGGGGAATCCATCGGTTCGAAGTCTGTCGGATGTGAGGAGGATTGAACAATGTTTGATGTATCCCAATTTTCACTGACCGGAAAAGTAGCCGTCGTTACCGGCGGCGGCCGCGGGATCGGCCAGGCCATAGCGTTCGGTTTCGCCAAAGCCGGGGCGCAGGTGATCGTCACCAGCCGCAAGACCCAGGATCTCGAGGCGACTGCCGCAGCGATCCAGGCATTCGGCGGCAAGGCGTTTCCCCTTCCGGCTCATCTGGGGAAGATGGACGAAATCAACCGGATGGTCAATACGGTGATGGAGAAATTCAGCCGGATCGATATCCTGGTCAACAACGCCGGCGCCAGTCCCGCGATGGGCTCCGTCCTCGAATCGGACGAGCGCCTCTGGGACACGATCATGAACGTGAACCTGAAGGGGGTCTATTTCGTCAGCCAGGCCGTGGCCAACATCATGAAGCTCCAGGGAGGCGGGAAAATCATCAATATTGCCTCTATCGACGGATTCAATCCCGAGCCTTTCGTCAGCATCTATTCCATTTCCAAGGCCGGCGTGCGCATGATTACGAAGGCATTTGCCAACGAACTGGCCTCCTTTAATATCCAGGTGAACACCATCGCCCCCGGGCCGATCGATACCAAGATGATGAATTCCCACTGGGCGCACCTCCCGCCGGAAGAGGCCAAAAAGGCGAAAGGCGCACTGGAAAAGATGCTGCCGACGGGTCGCCTCGGCCAGCCCGATGAAATCGCCGGCGCCGCCCTCTACCTTGGCATCCGAGGCCTCCGGCTATACAACGGGCGCCGAGATCGTCATCGACGGCGGATTGATCCTGGGAAACCACTTGGCGGTACCATCATAACGAGAGAATCCTCCCTCGAGTCCCGACGGGGTTGCCCCCCCAATCCCTGCCGGGACTTGTTCCGGTTGCGGCAGAAGAACCATGGCAGCCTATCGATCCGCGCCCCACACGAGCCCTACGATCCCCCGACCGTCCCGGGCATCTTCATGCATCAGGCGGGGTGCTTCGGGGGGCGCCCTTCACGGTCGAGCCACTGCCGGTAGGTGTACATCCTGGCCAGTGCCTTGACCGCCCGCTCCGGGGTCAGGAAGGAGACCGCTTTGTAAGGGCTCCCCTCGATGTCCATGACGGTGCGGGCATTATCATCGGGCAGCAGGTTGACCCCGAGGACCGGCTTGCCGTGCTTCTCCATGAGGCGGGCCACATGCTCCAGGTAATTCTTTTCGAATTCGGCGAGCGCCCCGGGGATCGTCTCCAGGATTTTCCGGTCCATCGTCGGATCCATCTCACGGATGGAAGCGATCATCTGCTTGATAAACACCTGGAGTCCCAAGATTCCCAGATGGATCACCGCGTCGCACCCGTCCCACTCGATGAGCGCCTCAATCACCTGTATCGGGATCTCGGGACCGAATTCGCCGACCAGATCGATGGGGTTCGAGCGGCTCCAGTAAGGGGGGAGGATCCGATCGATCCGCGCGATCAGCGTATCAGAGAGATCGGGGATCATCAGGCCGTTCTCCACGCAGAGGTCGGAAGCGACGACCCCCCAGCCGCCGCCCAGGGTCATCACCGCGACCCGGTTGCCGCGGGGGAGGGGGAGGGAAGAGAAGGCGGCCGACAGGTCGAGGAGCTGCATCGGCTGCTCCACGACCACGATCCCCGCCTGGCGGGCCGCGGCCTCAAAGACCCGGATGTTCGACGCAAGCGCCCCTGTGTGGCTCGCGGCGGCCCGGTTTCCCGCCCGGGTGCGGCCCCCCTTGAGCATGACGACCGGCTTCTTTTTGCCCACGCGCCGTGCGGCGTCGAAGAAACGGCGGCCGTTCTTGACGCTTTCCAGGTAGAGCACCACCGTCTGCGTCAGCTCATCGACCTCGAACGCCTCCATGTAATCCTCGATCGTGATCATCGCCTCGTTTCCGGACCCGCTGAAGGCGCGGATGCCGACCCCTTCGTGTTCGGCAAAATCCAGGAGCTGCACCCCGAGATTGCCCGACTGGGAGACGATGGTCGTGTTGCCGGGGCGGGGGCGGACGTTCGATCCGCAGCAGAAAAGGCTTTCGTGGGGGTTGCAGATTCCCATGGTGTTGGGGCCGAGAATCAGGATCTCCGCCTCCCGCGCCGCCCGGACCAATTCCTCCTCCAGGCGCCTCCCCTCGGCGCCGGTCTCGGCGAATCCGGAGGTGATCAAGAGCATGCTCCTGATCCTCTTTTCCCGGAACTGGGGGATCAGGTCCAGGACCTTCGCCGCCGGAATGGTCACTACGGCCAGATCCACCGGCCCCGGGATCTCCGTCACCGTCTTGAAGGCCGGCCGGCCGGCGATCTGGCCGCCTTTGGCGTTGACAAGATAGATCGGTCCTTTGTATCCGCCCGCAACCACATTGCAGAATAGCCGGTATCCCCACTTGCCAAGTTTCGCGGAAGCGCCGACGAAGGCGATGGAACGGGGATAGAAGAGCTTCGCGATCGCCATGGGGTCTATCGGCGGAAGCATGGCCTTTGCCTTCTGCCGTTCGCCCAGGATGATCAGGGCATCTACGGCCGTCACCCGGCCGTCCGGACCGACGAGGAGCGGGTTGATGTCCGCTTCCGTCACCTCCGGAAGCTCCAGTCCGATACGGGAGAGGCCGACCAGTGTCCGGATGAGCGCTTCACGGGACGCCGCCGCTTCGCCGCGGAACGGACCGAGGAGTTTTGCCGCACGCAGCTCGTCGATCATCTGCCCGGCATGGTTCTCGTCGAAGGGGGCGATCCTGAAGACGACGTCATCGAGGGCCTCCGTGAAGATGCCGCCGAGACCGAACATGACGACCGGGCCGAACTGGGCGTCATGGAAGAGGCCGGCGACGAATTCCCGGCGGCCGGAGAGCATCGGCTGGATCAGGTATCCTTCGAGATCCGCCCCGGCGGATCCGGCCACCTGCTGTGCCGCGCTGAGCACCTCCTCCGGCCCCTTCAGGTTCAGGTGGACGAGGCCGCGTTCCGTCTTGTGGGTCAGCTTCGCGCCGAGACCCTTGAGGACGACGGGAAACCCGATCTTCCGTGCGGAGGCGATCGCATCCTCCGGCGTCGCCGCCACGGACTCCGCCACAACCGGCACACCGTACCCCTTCAGCACCTCTTTGGACTCCGCCTCGGTCAGGGCGGTCCGGCCTTCCGCTTTGGCCTTCCGAATCAACTCCGCTGCGTTCATTGAATCTCCCTATCGGAAACCGATGCCATCTCCACTACCTTCCGGTATTTCTCGTGGATCATCTCCCGATCAAACTCCCGGAATTCCTCCAACATCCTCTCCTGTTCCTCGGCGCTGAAATAGTCCAGAATAGGAAAGAAAAAGTGCTTGTCCTCCTTCTCGATGTGGCGCGGGTAAAAAGAGACGAGCGCCTTTAGGCACTCGACGATCTCGGGGAGCGTCTCTTCCCCCTGCAGATAACGGTTCTTGGCCTCGACAAGCCGCTTGACCGTTGCGCGTCCGTATTTATGCTCCTCGATGAGCTCATCGACAATCCGCGCATGTTCGGGGCTCATCTTCTTTTTCGCGAGATCCCGAAAGAGGATGTCCTCCTCCTTGCCGTGGTGCGTCCGGTCAGCGTAGGTCCGGACGAAATCGACCGTCGTATCGATGAAGACGGGATCGACCGTTCCACGCTCCCGGATCTTCTCCACCTCGCGGCCGGCGATCTCCAGCATCTTCTCGATGAGCCGGTGTTCCCACATCAAAGGTCCGATCGGCTTCATGTCGTTCTCCCTTTCCGGTACGAGATGAGCAGTTCGTAGAAATGGGGCGTCGACTCGCCGAGGACCAGAGGCTCCACCTCCTGGAAGAGCTGCACGCGGTCATCGCTCAGGTGCATGTCCATGAAGGACCCCTTCGATTCATGTTCGACGACCGCCGCATAACGGTTGCCCCCCTCGATCGGTCCGAGGAGCGTCCGGGAGATGAACCCCGGATGCCGTGCGAAGATTTCGCTGGAACGGCGGAACCACTCCAAAAACGCCTCCTGTTTCCCCGGCTTGACCGGTGCGAAATCGACGAGATTGACAAAGGTTTCCGGTTTGTCGCTTAATGCCGCTTCCCGGGCGGCCTCCTCCGGCTGGGACGTCTTGAAGACCAGAAAAACAAGGGACTCCTCCGAGTCGTTCGCAATCCCCATCGACGCGCCCTGGGGGATGCGGAGCAGCTTCCCCGGCCCCATCCGGACGCTCTGGTCACCCTCGATGAACACCCCCTCGCCGCGGACGACCTGGATGGTCACCGGCGCATCCGCCGTGTGGACCGGGACCTTTTTCCCCGGCTCCAGACCGATCTGCCGGATCTTCAGATACGGCTCCTCCACGAGCGCCGCAACGCCCCGCCCCTCCTGTCCGAAAATCTCCCTGCTTTTCAAATCGATAATATCCATCGCGCCTCACCTCAGGTTCATTCAGGGTAGTTATTCATGATTCACGGTAGCTTCTTTCCCTCCAGGGCGATCTCTTCCAGGCCCCGGCGGTCGATGATCCGTATCTGCGCCCCCCGGGAGCGGATCAGCCCCCGGCGGTTCATCTTCGCGAGGATCCGGGAGAGGGTCTCGGGGATCGTCCCCAGAAGCGACGCAAGCTGCCCCTTGGAGACATCCAGTTCCACCCCGCCTTCTCCATCCTTGTCGCTCAGAAAGAGCAGGTATTTGGCGAGCCTCCCCGGCACCTCCTTGAGCGAGAGGTCCTCGATGAGGCCGGCGAACTGCATCAAGCGCCGGGAGAGCTGGGCCAGCATGTTGAGTGCGAGCGCCGGGTCCCTCTGGATGAGGGCGCTGAAGGCCATCCGCGGAAAGAAGAGGAGCGTCGTCTGGGCGGCCGTCACCGCGTCGGCCGGGAACCCCTGGCCCGTGAAGACAGAGACCTCCCCGAAGGACTCCCCGGGACCGAAGAGGTGGAGGATCTGCTCCTTCCCGTCGGCGGAGACCTTGAAGATCTTCACGCGGCCCGCGACGATCACATAAAACCCCGTCCCGTCGTCGCCTTCGGAGAAGATCCGCTCCCCCTTCCGACATGAACGCCGCACGCCGATCCGGGCCAGCGCCTCATACTGCGCCTTCGAAAGGCCGGCAAAAAGGGGGATGCCGGCAAGCTGTTTCACCACATCGATCATTTAGCCTCCTGAGCGCGAATAAACTACACATTTCTTTGACTTATGTCAAAGCACTTTTTATCATGCCGTGAGATAAGGGAGTCGTAAACAATGACGGAGCCGCTGAACGGCGGCGGCGGTACCAAACAAGGCCGAAAAAAAAGGAGGCTGATATGAAAAGCACCAGGAAGATCATAAAAATCGATGAAGACAAGTGCGATGGCTGCGGGATCTGCGTCCCCTCGTGTGCCGAGGGCGCCATCCGGGTGATCGACGGCAAGGCGCGGCTCGTTGCGGAGAAGTACTGCGACGGCCTCGGGGCCTGCCTCGGCGAATGCCCGCAGGGGGCGCTCCATGTCGTGGATGCGGAGGTGGAGGCCTTCGATGAGGAGGCTGCGAAGGAGCATGTCCGCGCCACCGGCCACACAGGCGCGCATGCGGGTCACGCCCACGCGACAGCGCCGAAACCGGCCGCCCACGCCGACAAGGGACTACCCTGCGGCTGCCCCTCCTCGGTGATCCAGACCTTCGCGCCGCAGACCGCCTGTGAAAGGGCCAACACCCCGGTTTCGCGTCCCGGCTCGGGCGTTTCGGCCCTGACCCATTGGCCGATCCAGATCCACCTCGTTCCGCCGACGGCGCCCTTCCTGCGCGGGGCGGACCTGCTCGTCGCCGCGGACTGCACGCCCGCCGCCTATCACCGGTTCCACGACGACCTGCTGCGGGGGAAGACGGTCCTCATGGGCTGCCCCAAGTTCGACGACGCGGAGGCCTATATCAACAAATTCGCCGCCATCTTCTCGCAGGCGGATATCAAGAGCGTCACGGTCGCGGTGATGGAGGTCCCCTGCTGCCAGGGGATGCCGGTCATCGTCAAGAAGGCGATGGCCCAGGCGGGGAAGAACATCCCGCTGAAGGTTGTGACGATCTCCACCCGGGGAGAGCTTCTGCAATAAAGACGGCAGCCGCCTCGCCCCGAGGAGGCAGATCCCGTATTTCAGCGGATCCGCCTCCCGGCGAGCGGCTTGCGATCCTCAGCCATTTCTCGAAATTCCCCTTGACACACAAGACTCCTTTCCGTAACCTCACCTTGCGCAAAAGCAAGTTCTTATCAATCCGGAGACATTTTTCTTGCGTGTTTCCGCGGGAAAGATAGCCTGACGGAGTGCCTTTTTTTGCAGAAGGATCAGGTTTTTTCTGTGGAGATTCGGTCAATGAAATCCAGTATGAATCAATCGACTAGGACATTTCCCCGAATACCGGTCATCGTATTTATTATTTTTACAATCGGCATCATCTCCGTCGCTTACCATCACTATAAGAACGAAGTAACATCAATCAGGATGAACCAGGAGCAGAATCTTGCTGCCATTGCGGATCTGAAAGTGGGACAGATTGTCCGCTGGCTCGATGAACGCGAGGGCGATGCCGTCATGATCCAGGAAAACAGCGCTATTGCCCGGTTGGTAAAGAATTATATCGAACGGAAGACACAGGAGAGGGAACTGACCCGCTGGATCGACTCAGTGTGCATTCATAACGGTTATGCAAGCGCCACCATTTATGATACCCGGGGAACGGTACGGTACATGTACGGTCCCGGCGGCGAGACCATAGGGGAAAAAGGGTACGAACGAATTCATGAGGTGATGCAACGGCAGCACTATGGCATGTCGGATCTGCATATTTCCGATGTGACGAAAAAAGTAACGATCGGTTTTATCATCCCGTTGATCCTCTGGGAGGAGAAAGATCATCCGACAATAGGCGCTTTGTTCTTCCGGATCGATCCGTACCGGGTGCTCTATCCCCTGATCCAGTCATGGCCGACCCCGAGCCGTACCGCCGAGACCCTGCTGGTGCGGCAGACAGACGGCGAGGTAGTATTTCTCAATGAACTTCGTCACCAGAAAGATACGGCCCTGAAATTGCGATTTCCGCTGACACGCGCAGAACTGCCCGCAAGCCTGGCCGCGCAGGGGATCGAGCGGGTCATGGAGGGGATTGATTACCGGGGTGTCCCCGTTCTGGCGGTTACGAGAAAGGTGCCGAAGACCGCCTGGGCTCTTGTCACGAAAGTCGATCAGCAGGAGATTTATCGTTCCCTCCAATACGACCAGTGGACGATCATATCCATTGTTATCCTCATCATCGTTGCTTCCGGAGCCGTACTCGGCCTCGGGTGGCGTCATAATCGTTCCCGCCATTATCGCCAGCTCTATCGCGCCGAGGTTGAACGTCAGGCCTTGCTCAAGCATTTTGATTATCTGGTGAAATATGCCAACGACATCATCATTCTTTTTGACGGCATGGGAAAGGTCGTGGAAGTGAACGATCAAGCCTGCGTCAAATACGGATACCCCCGGGAAGAACTGCTCCAGATGCATATTCGGGATTTCCGTATGCCCGACAAGCAATCGGATTTACCGGAATTGTTTGAGGAAGTAGTCGAAGGGGAGGGAATGGTTTATGAAACGAGGCATGTCAGGAAAGACGGCACCACATTCCCCGTAGAAGTGAGTGCGCGTTTCTTTGCGATCGACGGAAATAAGCACCTGCAGACAATCATCCGGGATATTACGGAGCGTAAGCTGGCCGAGGCGGCACTGCGGGAAAGCGAGGAACGGTTCCGAAAGATATTTGATGAGAGTCCGCTTGGAATGGCTACCAGTGGTTCGGACTACCGTTTTCTCAATGCCAATGAGGCGTTCTGCCGAACCTTCGGCTATAGCACGCACGAATTAACTGCATTGACGTTTAAGGACTTGACTCATCCCGATCATATCGCTCAGGATACGGAACAAATCCGGAAATTGTTGGCGGGAGAGATTCCGGTGTATCAAACCGATAAAAAGTATGTCCGGAAAGATCGGCAGATTATCTGGGGTAGGCTAAAGGTTTCAGCGATGCGCAGCAGGGATGGCCGGTTTGAGCATTTTCTCATCATGCTTGAGGATATCACCGCAATCAAAGAAGCGGAAAAAACCATAGCCGAAGAAAAAGAGCGGCTCCTGGTGACCCTGCGCAGTATCGGCGACGGCGTCATCACTACCGACCGGCAGGGCAGAATAACTTTGGTGAATAAGGTGGCGGAGAAGCTCACCGGTTGGTCTTTTGATGATGCCCTCGGAAAACCGCTTGCCGAAGTATTTCATATCATCAATGAGCTGACGCGGGAGCAGTGCGAGAACCCCGTAGAGAAGGTATTGAAGAGCGGGAGTATTGTGGGGCTGGCAAACCATACGGCTCTCATCCGCCGCGATGGCACGGAAATGATCATAGCCGACAGCGGTGCGCCCATCCGCGATCGGGAGAGCAGGATTATCGGAGTGGTGCTGGTATTTCGCGACATTACGGAGAAGGAAAAGAATGCGCAGGCTCTGCAGAACGCACAAAAACTCGAAGCCGTGGGCGTCCTGGCGGCGGGGATCGCTCATGACTTCAATAATCTCCTGGGCGGGATTTTCGGATACCTTGAGCTGGCTCGGGAACAGGCGGAATGTGGCGATGGCAGGGGCGCCGCAAAAACCCTCTATAAAGGAATCGGTGT
Organism: uncultured delta proteobacterium; assembly: GCA_963817385.1. Classification (GTDB taxonomy): domain Bacteria; phylum Desulfobacterota; class Syntrophia; order Syntrophales; family UBA5619; genus JAKAFS01. The sequence continues at coordinate 29,580 of CAWFOM010000026.1, read as the reverse complement.
TTTTGACCGGGCGAAAAATCTCACCCAGCAGCTACTCACCTTCTCGAAAGGCGGACTACCGCTCCGCAAAACCCTGTCGCTTGCGGATCATGTACGTAAGTCCGTATCGTTTGCCTTAAGCGGATCCAACATATCGCCGGTCTTTACCATCCCCCCCGATGTCTGGCTCTGCGATTTTGATGAAAACCAGATGGCGCAGGTATTTGATAACATCGCCATCAATGCGCGCCAGGCAATGCCGCTGGGGGGCAAGATAGAAGTTACGGTGAGAAACGTTGCACCCCATGAAGCGCCGGCGCCACTGGCGAAGAACACCTATGTTTGCGTCTCCATCAGGGATTACGGTGTGGGGATCACAAAAGAGCACCTGCCGCGTATTTTCGATCCATTCTTTACGACCAAGCAGCAGGGGAACGGCCTGGGGCTGGCGACAAGCTATTCGATCGTGAAAAATCACGACGGCATCATAGAAGTGGAATCGGCGCCGGGGAAGGGGGCGACATTCCACATCTACCTTCCCGCATCCCCGGGGCAGGTTGCCGTGTCGGAGAAAGCAATCAGGCAGGTTCATAAAGGCGAAGGGAGAATACTCGTCATGGACGATGAGGAATTCGTCCTCGATGTGGCAACGCACGTGCTGCAATCCATGGGATATGTGGTTACTGCCGCGCGAGACGGCGATGAGGCCATCGCGCTTACTCGGCAAGCGGAAGAATCGGGTGAGCGTTTTTCCGCGGCGATCCTTGACCTGACGATCCCCGGCGGAAAGGGCGGCAGGGAGATCGTGTCGGAGCTGCTGAAAATCGATCCGAAACTGAAAGCGATCGCTTCAAGCGGTTATTCAAACGACCCTGTCATGTCGAGTCCCGCGGATCATGGATTTTGCGCTCGCCTGGCAAAACCGTATCGAAAAGATGATCTGGCCCGGGTGCTCGAATCGGTGCTCGGAGTCTCACTTTGATGAAATTGATAAGAACGGAGAAGGAAGCCCTGCATCAAGCCGGGCGAGGGAAAGGAGATTGTTAATCAGTTTCGTCAGGCTCGGCGACGACGATTGGATCGTGCGAAGTATCAGAGATGAAAACCATTTTCCTCCAGATATGGTTGCCGTGCAGGGCATGCATGATGACTGCGCCGCCGTGGATCGACAGGAACATCAGAATAAGCACCATGCCGGTTTCGTGCAGCTCCTTAACATCGTGTACGAAACCCAACGGCTTCTGTCCCGGTTCCAGGGAAAAATACAGATAGGCGCCGGTCGCTGCCATGAAAAAGAAAACGGCCAGTCCGAAGGCTTCGACCACACCGGCTACACCCTGATGCGTGGCCCGGTCGGGCAAACGAAACTTCAACAAGCCTTCAATATCCTCTATTGCAAGTTTGATCCGCGCCATCGTGAAAGGAATCCATCCCAGGAACCGCACACTTCGGGGGCCTGCGATTCCTGTGATCAGCCTCAGGCAGGCAAAGGCAGCGAGACCCATGCCGAGCCAGCTATGGACCGTAAATCCCGGGTGCATCATCCTTTTATAATCGCCGGCCAGAAGTCCCGTAAGCAACGCGGTGAGGCCGAAGGCCAGAAGTCCCAGGTGGATGAGGATTGCGAAAGGCCCGAGCTCGTTGTTCTTATCATCAATGTGTTGCCGCATATTATTCGACCTCCGAAATTTCAGAAGTCCTCACTAGAGAATGATGCCGCTTCCTCCGGGAGCCGAGCCGCCCGGAACGATCAGCCGGGACTCCTCTTGCCGCTGAAATTCTTTGGCCTGTTCGACCAGATGCGCCACGAATTCCTCCATGGCATCGGAAAATTTGTCCATAGCCTGCTGGAGATTTTTGGCATCGATGGGGAACTGAACGGGCATGGGGCCCTGCTGGGTGTAGATCTGAGCCTGCCCAACAAAAAGAATCGGGCGGGTTTTATCCGGCTCCCCGTTCTGCTTGACCGGCGACAGCCGGCGGATCGAACCAACCGTCAGATCGCTGAAAACCTCCTCCAAATGAAGGTTCTGTTGATTGAATTTGGCTTTCCTGCCTTTTTCTTCCGACTCTGGCATAATCTCCTCCTGAATTCGTGATCGGTTATCATAAACCGCTTATCCATTTTTTCCAACTGTTATCGCTCACCCGTGCAGTTTTTCGAGCACCCATGCCATCCGCTGCCCGAGCGATTTCGCGAGCTGAATACCCTCGGTGTCCTTCTCCACCTCCCCTTTTGCCCTGCCGACACCCAGCGCCCGGCCGACGATGACCATCTCGCCGCTCAGAAAGAAATGGCCCATGGTGTCGAGCGAGTGAATCGCACCCGATCGACGTACCGCAACCACACAAGCGCCGACCTTCTTTTTAAACATCCTGCCGTTGGACCTGGACACATAGCCGGTACGGTCGATGAGGGCTATCATCTCGGATGTCACATCCTGAAAATAGACGGGCGAGCCCAGGATGATCCCGTCGGCGCCGAGCATCTTTTCGATATACTCGTTGGCTGCGTCGTTGTCGACGGCACAACGCCGATCTTTGTTTTCACTGCATTTTTCACAGGCGATGCAGCCATGGATCGGCTTATCGGCAAGCTGCACCAATTCGGTTTCGATTCCCGCTTTTTCGAGTTCGCCGAACACGTGCCTGATCATGATGGCGGTATTGCCGTCTCTCCGGGGACTCCCGTTAAATGCTACGACCTTCATGTTGTGATCCTCCTTGGAAAGTTGATCCAGCTTACGATCTGTCAAGGTTTACAATCCACACAAGAGTTCCATACCAACATCGACGGAATAAAGCCGCCCGATGCGGGACTCAGCCATGATAAGCATATCGTACCATCAACGACTCAAACCCCATATTGTAGAACACGGCGTTATGGGGGATTAAGACATATTTCCAGGGTTTCCCGACGTTTCGGGATGTAAATTCGGTTGCGGCGCGGCAGTACTGCTCCGCCGCCCGGGCCTTTTCCTGCACCATCGACGTGTCCATATCCATTTCCTTTTTCGTCTCGATCATGTAAATCGCCGTGTCCGTTTCGGAAATGAAGTCGGGATGGTACAGTTTCGAATTGTTTTGCCAGTAAATCCTGAACTGGTTCTGGGCAGGCCGCAGCCATTTGACGACCCCTTTGTCCTGCTCCAGGATTACGGCGAAATCCTTTTCCGTTTTGGAGTCGAACTTGTATAAACTGTGGTACGCCTTTCGGAAGCCGCTGAAGACCTTGCCGGGGATGGCGCCGGCAGGGGTAATGGTCTCCGTATAATGGTGGATGCTGTCTTTTGTGTATTTGGAGAGGTTGTGTTCTTCGATTTTCGTGAACGGCTTGACTACCGGCTTTTCAAAGGCGGGGGCTTCATAGTAAAAGTGTTCCATCAACTGGGCGTAGATGTATCGGCCGATCTCCCGCTTGTGCGACTGGATGACGTTCATCAGTTGGCTGTCGTCCAGATAGGTCTTGAATTTCTCCACGGCTTGGGCTGCCAGCTCGCGCAGCAAGTTGGTCTGCTCGTCATAATCGACCTCCGGGTAATTGATCAGCTCATTGACGATGATTCGATCCGGCTCGTCGATGACGATCCGGCCTTTGCCGATGACGATATCCAGGCTGTCCTCCTGCTCGCGGAGCTTTTTGACCAGGATCTCCTCCGAAACCGGTTGGTAATTGAGATTTTTCGTATCCAGGTCGAAATCGAGAAAATCTGATTTAACGTCCCCGCATTGCTGGATCATGATTCTGGGGATCTCGATAGTTTTATCGGCAAATTCTTCCACTGTCTGTTCGTAGGCATTCCTGGCCTCTTCGATGATCTCCTCGGCAAACAAGGTCTGCTGGGGCGTACTATAAATCTGCGCCTTAAGCTTTTCTACGGCAATCTGTTTTATCTCGTCTTTTTTCAGGTCCTGAATGCCTGAAATACCGACGTTAAGTTCCGGCAAGATCGAAAACAGGGCCTTTTTCGCATCCAGGGCCACCTGGGCCTTTTGCTTTTCTTCCGGCGGCCCTATGGCGGCTATCTTTTCCTGCTCTTCCGCGAATTGTTTCTCCATCCGGGACACGGAAACGACGACCTCTTTGGATTGCCCCAGTTCCTCGACGTCGATGGTAATGATATTTCCCTTGCGGATGATCGAGTCGGGCCTGTTGGCCGCTTCGATGATCTCCTGAAACCGGTCGTGGGCCACGATGGTCAGCTTATCTACCTTATCATTTCCCGTCAGCTTTCCGTAGGGCAGGCGCAGCCCCCGGCCGATGGTCTGTTCCCGCAGGGTCTGGGAAGCAGCCGTTCTCAGGGGGATGATGGTGTAAAGATTCGTAACGTCCCATCCTTCCTTGAGCATGTTGACATGGATGACGATTTCGATGGTATTGTCCGGATTCTCCAGGGAAACCAGCCGGGCGATATTTTCATCTTTCTCACCGCCGGTCTGGTTGGAGTGGATCTCCATCACCTTGTCGGCATAATAGCCATCAAAGAATCCCGGTGAGCAGATCAGGCTTTTCAACTGGGCGGCGTGGGTTGTATCCTTGGCCACCACAAGGACAAAGGGCGTCACAGGCCTTGTCTTGGTGTCGCGGGCATAGATATCCAGGGCCACCTTGGTGTCTTCGTGGAGGCGCATGCCGTCTTCCAGCTTGATTCGATCCAACTCCTCTTCCTGGTAGTGACTCGGATCAAAGTCTTTCCGGGTGGCCACGGCGGGCTCCTTCACGAAACCGTCCTGAATCGCCTTGGCCAGGGAATATTCGTAAACGCAATTCTTGAACTTCACGGCGCTGCCGCCCCGTTCGACCTGGGGGGTGGCCGTGAGTTCCAACCCCAACACGGGTTTTAACTCATTGATGACCTCCATCCCCCGGTCCGCCCGGTAATGATGGGACTCATCCATAAGCAAGACCAGGTTGTCCAGATTGGCCAGGTAGTTGAAATAGGAATCGCCCAGATATTCGGAAAGCCGTTTGATGCGCGGGAGCTTCCCCCCCTTGGTCTCCGCGTTGATCTTGGAGATGTTGAAGACGTTGATCTGGACCTCGGAGTCAAAAATGGCCTGTTGAGAAGCGTATTGATAATCCTCGCCGGTGATGACGCGGGGCCTTACGGTCGCAAACTCGCCGATACCGCGGAAGACGTATTTGGGGTTCGTGGAATCCTTAAAATCCGCCATGAGTTTGTTATAGATCGTGAGATTGGGCGCCAGAACGAAGAAATGCTTCATTCCCTTCGCCAGATAAAGATAGGTGATGAAAGCGCCCATGAGCCGGGTCTTGCCGACGCCTGTGGCCAGGGCGAAACAGAGGGAGGGGAAATCCCGTTCGAAGTCCGTGCAGATGGGATAGGCGCTCTTCACCTTTTCCAGCTCGCCGGTCAGGTCCGCATTCTTTTGCAGGGTGAGTTTGTCCGCGAGATCCGCCAGAATGTTCAGACTCACCTCCTGGGGCCAGCGCAGACTCAAACGATTGCGGATGGAGACGGCGATTCTATTCATGGTTATCTCTCCGGATTTTCATCTCTATCACCAGTATCTGCCGCTTCTCCCCCTTCGTCAAAAAGGATGGACTGATTTCTTGATACCTTTCGCCGGGAACTTTTCTTAACCGGTTCCGATTCGACTGTCACGACCTCCCGGCCGTCCGGATCAACGGACATATCGGCGATATTCAGGCTGTAATCATCCCGTCCAAATTCGCAGCGGCCCAGAAGCATATTGGGAATCTTCTTTACGGTGATGTTCGGATAGCGGTCAGCGCAGGCCTCTTGGTAGGATTTGCAGCAGAGGAGGAGGCTCTCTCCGGGGGCCATCTCTTCGTGGATGCCGTCCAGATATTCAACGGTGATGAAATTCGTAGTGGTAAAGATATAGTCCTTTTCCGTGGACCGCCCCTGTTTCCAGTAAAGGGTCTCATCGGGGTCATAGAAAAATCCTTCATGCTTGGCCATAGCCGCTGCCAGCATGGCGGCATTGTAATCCTTGCTGATGACCCAGTTGTCCCATTTATCCTTTTCCAGGAGCGATGGCGCCAGACGATAGTAGCGGAACCCGCCACCCCCCTGCCAGTTCACGGCATTGCTGATGCCGCCCTGGTCGGAGCCGTCGATGACCTTCTTCATGCGCGGGATGATGTGGGTGTGGCAGTGCTCGCCCAGTTCCACCATGATCCAGCGCCGCCCCATCTTGTGGGCAACAGCGCCGGTCGTGCCTGACCCAGCGAAGGAGTCGAGGACGAGATCACCAGGTTGTGTTGCGATATGTACAACGCGATTGATCAGTCGTTCTGGTTTAGGAGTGTCAAAGGCATCAGATTTCCCAAAAAGCGCCTGTATCTCCTTCTTTGATTCATCGGTATGTCCTACCTCCTCGTGAGGCCACCACGTCCAAGGGACGATGCCCTCGATGCTGCGCAGGTATTGTATCCTTGATGGCACTGCATTGCCATCTTTCCCGAAGTAGATTCTGCCATCAGCAAGTAGTCGCTTGTACTCAGATTCAATGACCTTCCAACACGATCCCTCAGGAGGTTTATGTCTCTTGCCCGTAATCGGTGAGATGATCTCGTACATTTGGTTGGGCCGGTAGCCCTGTGCTGATAGTGACACGCCACGCCACGGTCCATTGGGATCGTTGTTTCGGTTTTTATAGGCCGAGAATTGCTTCTCGCCCAAAGGAAGCTTGTTGCGCGTTTCTTTGAAGGAATCGATGTTCTTTGCATAAACAAGAACATACTCATGGGTGTCCCCGATAGCTTCACGATTCTCACGTGAGTACCTCTTCTGCCATACGTTGCAGGCAACAAAACTTTTTCGGCCACAGATCTCATCAAGTAGGATTCTAAGATAGGGCATCTCGTAGTCGTCGATAGAAACCCAGAGCGAACCGTCACCAGTTAGTAACCTCCACAAAATTTCGAGCCGATCCCGCATCAACGTCAGCCAGATAGAATGTTCCAGCCCATCATCGTAGTGGGCAAATGCTGAACCTGTGTTGTATGGCGGGTCTATGTAGATGCACTTGATCTTCCCAACAAATTCCTGTTCCAGAGCCTTCAAGGCCAGCAAGTTGTCGCCGAAGATAAGTCGGTTGTCGAAGATGTCCTTGTCCGACACCCGGCGCGGGGCATGGTAGGATTGATCCGGGTCCTCCAGCAATATCCGCGGCTCCAGCCTCGGCCGGTTCTCCTTCCCAATCCACGTGAGTTCAAGCTTTTGTTTCCGTTCGGCCATGCAGTCTCCTATATCATGCAGCTCTATCCATTTTAACCATAGAAAAAGCTTGACATCCTAAAATCAATCCGTCAGAATAAAGCCAATCCGGTTATCCGGAGGTGGATGGCGAAGCCATCGGGCCCGTAAGGGCCTTTTTTATTGCGCTCTTCAAATAAATTTCTTTCCAAAGCAGCGCTGACCTTCCTGATCATATTTGCTCGCAAGAATCTTGATGACCTTTTCTCCGAAAGGGAAAACACTTCCCTTGAACAATCGCTGTTCCCTCAGAATTTCATTGCGGCTGGAGTGCGCAATCAAATCGCAAAGCTGAAGGCCGGCAATATTGTTTGCTTTTGTTTTTACCTTCAATTGACGGCTTGTCATGCAGGCCTGAAACTGATCGGGAGCAACGAAATCCGTTCCATTTTCCCAAAGACGCTCGAAGGAGTCTTTCAACCGTCTATCCTCCTTGCCGCCACGTGATTCTGCCATAGCATCGCCACAGGCATCCTTTCGTTTCAGGAAGAATACAAATCGCTCCAGTAGGACAGCCAGGCAGTAGTGGTAGGGATCGAAACGCCACACAGAGTAAGTTTCCTTGTGTTTTTTCTTGTCAAGGCAGACAGAGATCACCTTATATTGCCAATCTTTCATGAGGGAAAGAAGGTCCTTGTCAAAAGTTTTCCTGACGGCAGGATTTGCCAAACTTTCGAAGGGATGTCGATTGTTGAACATTTCTTTGCGATGGAAAATAATCGGCTCATCAGGGTGAGCTTGAAAATATCGATGCTTGATTTCCTCCATTTGGGGATGTATCACGGAAGCGGCATATCCAAGCTCAATGATTACACCGGTGAGACTTAGAAATTGATGATTCGGATTCTCCGAGCTTTCCAGATCTGGATTGCCAACTTCGTCAATATAAATTCGATATTTCATCATTTTGCCCTATGCAAGTTGCTAACAAATGCTGAACAATTTCTGTCCGGTCTTCCTATGGACCAGTTCAACTTCAATATGATGATAAATACGGATGGTTTCTACTTCACACCTTTTCGTTTGCGAATTTGCAAGATATCCCGACAAACGTTCATCTTATTTCACCTTCCGCATCGGCAGATAACCGCGCATGATCTCGATGTTTCCCTTGTATCGGCCTTTCTCCTTGACGATCAATTCAAGCCGTTCCAACTCCGCCAGGTCGCGCATGAGCGTTGCTGGGGAGAGTGTGGCATATTCCTTCGCCAGAATGCCGGAGCTGACGACAAGATCGTCGGGGGTATGCCATTGGTCCACGGGGAACTGGAGGGCAAGGGTGCGCCGCCGCTTCACAATGGCGCGGGTCTTGCCCGTGGCCTTCTTGCTGTCCAAGGTGTCATAGATGAATTTATGCCATGACATTTCCAGAAGGTTTGCCTGAACGATATCCAGAACACCCTTCAACCCGTCGCGAAATCCGAGGACGGCATATCGGACAAAACCGGACAGCTCCCTGTCCCGGACGCACTGATCGAGTTGGCGGTAATATTCCTGCCGGGTATCGTTATAATGGTTCGACAGGATGTGCGAGGCCATATCGGGCAAACCCGCCCTCAGGAGGATAGTGAATTCGATCAGCCGGGCCGTCCGTCCGTTGCCGTCTCCGAAGGGGTGAATCATGGCGATGTAGACATGAGCAACGATCGCCTGGATAACCTGGTCCTGAAACGACTGCTTCCCCTCTTCATAGCGGAAGGCGTCCCTCATCCATTCACAAAACCGGATCATCAGGGGCGCAACGTCCTCGCCCAACGGCGGCCGGTAACCGCCCACGACGACGTTGTGTCCGGGCGTCCTGAACTTGCCGGGTACGCTCTGGAAGTGATCCCCCAGGTTCTTTCCCACGAAGTGGTTGAATCTCTCAATCAGCTCCGGGGACAAGATAAAGGCCTTGTCCTCGGTGATGACCTCGGTACGGATCTGGTTCAGGGCTTCAATGACATTTTTGACCTCGATTTGCAGATACTCCTTGCTCGGCGGAAGATTTTCCCCTGCGTCGATTCGTGCAACCTCTTCCTCGGACAGGGTGTTTCCTTCGATGGCCGTCGTTGCCCTGGCGCCTTTCCGCAGAGATACCGTCAGCATCCGTTTTCTGTATTCCGGCTTGACCGGCGCTGAGGAAATGGCCTGGATGATGGATTCGCACTGCCCCAGCATGAAAATGGTTTCCTCATCAAGTCGCCAGTTTTTCTGAAATGAAATATGCGGGTATTCCTGCATCGTAATAACCTCTATATAGCCTTTTCATGATAAAGACTTTGCAAATTCTATATAGTATTTGGTTACATACTTGTCAAGAAAAACAACAGGACCTGCAAGCGATTCAGAATTGCCGTTTGCTGTCGCCTACGCCTGCTTCAGTTTGATTCAACCAGAAGTGGATATTCCCGGCGACTGTTTCCCATCCCGGTTCACCGAAGATCCAATGGGCATGGCGGGGAAATTCCATATAGGTGGCGACATTACTGTATTTGTGGGCGATCTTGCGATTGACGGAAGCGGGGGTGATCCGATCCTCGGCGCCGGCGACGACGAGCACGGAGACATCGATCTTCTTTTCGTCGATAGAGGCTGCTTTTGCGGGATCGAGGAACGAGAAGCCGATTTCGAAGAAGGCGCGTCCGGATTCATATACATACCGGCTGTAGGCGGCCCGCCGTTCCCCTTCGGAAAGGAGGTGCATCGCCGAGTAGCTGGTGGATTCAAAGGTCGATTTTACAGGTTTCCTCCAGAAGCCCCATTCGATCGCCTCGGTCGAAATGCTTTTCAATACGGAGGGGGTGATGGCCGATATCCCGGCCGGGGCTGCCGATGACAGAAGGACCAGGGATCTGCCCAGTCCCCGGCTTCCCAGGATCTGGGTAATGAGGCCGCCCATGGAATGGCCCATGATGACGGGTTTTTCATCGAGGTCGCGGATCACTTTTTCAAGATCGGCGGCGTAATCCAGGAGACTGACGGTCCCCAGATTCGGATGCGGTTCGTCCTTCGGATCGACGTCGTGATACCGGAGGACCGGGGTGAGACAGGTATACCCCCTGCGTTCGAAGAAGCCCCGGTAATGCTCCCAGCACCACGAACCGCCGAACATCCCATGGATCATGACTATGGTCTGGCTCATGATTCCTCGGTATCTCCCCGCCTCCGGACCTCCCGCCACAGCGTGATCGGATAAAGGATCTATATTGAAAATTCAAGCGCTCTTTTTGATATTTCAATACAATTTTGCGTGCACGCGAAATCAAACAAATATTCGCGGGTTAGTAAAGGATTATTTTGGCCATGTTTATTTTGGTTCATCCTGTCCGTTAGGTTGTGTTTTCGGTTCAGCGATCGCCGGTTCTGCGTTCTGAGTGCCCGCTTTCAGATTGGCCCTCTGCTGCTTAGCCATGAGACGCTTTGCCACCTTATCCATCTGTTTCTGCTGCCTTGCTTTTTCTTTCCCCTGCTTGCCGAAGTTGTACATAGATTTTCCCATTTAAAGCTCCCCTTTTCATGAAATTCAATTACGCATACCACCGAAACTAATAATGTTCTCTTCAATTGGGCACGGGGTATACCGATTACGCCACCCGTTTAGCGAGCTGATTCTTCCCGGGGAAGAAGCAGCTCCATATCTATATTTAGAGTCTTGGCGAGCGACTGAAGCAGCTTTACGGAACATTCCCTTTTCCCACTTTCGATCTGGCTGATATGGGCGGCCGTGACCTTTACCTTTTCCGCCAATGCGCCCTGCGTCATCCCGCGGTACTCCCGCCAGAGCTTGATTGGATTTTCCCCTTCGAGAAGGCGGTCTGCGAATGCCGTCGGGAAGGATTCACCGGGATTGGTCCGGTATTCCCGGAGATCACGGGCGTCCTCTAGGTCTTCAAGGCGCTCCAGCAACATCTCATATTCTTCAAAGGGCAGGACGGCAAATTCCGGTTTTCCTTCTTTTTCAATTACTTGGACACTCATTCGGAAACATCTCCCCTCGTCTTAATCTTGATCACTCCAATAACCAATCTATCGTCAAACAGTTCATAAAGGACCCGCCAGTCTCCGACCCTGAGTCTATATCCGCTTCGCCCTTCCAGCAACTTGACATTCGGATTCGGGATATGAGGGTCCTGCGCAAGCTGATCGATCTTCTCCCGGATCAACCGGGATAGATTGCGCGGCAGTTTTTGCAGAGTTTTCAACGCTTGTTGCTGGTAGAAAACTTCATACATGACTTATGTTAACCATTAGTTAATATTATGTCAATAATTATTTAACAAATCAACGATCACACCCGGAACAACTGACCCATCCTGCGGCCGAGGAGAAGGCCGGCGATCAGAAGGGAGATGGCCAGCAGGGCCATGCTCCAGACGCCGAGGGCGCTGGCCATGAAGGCGCCGTCCTCGATCCTGCCCATCAACTGATAAATCGCCTTGGTGATGGGGAAGTACTGTTCCTTCACGGCCAGGATCAGGCTTTCGCTGACCTCGAGCATGGCGAAGGAAAACACCAGGATGGCGCCCGCCACGATGTTGGCGCTCACCAGGGGGAGGGTGATTTTCCGCACCGTCCGGAAGGCGCTGGAGCCGAGATTGATCGCCGCTTCTTCGAGCGAGGGGCTGATCTGCAGGAATCCGCCGTAGGCTGTCCGGACCATGTAGGGCAGACGCCGGACGGAATAGGCGATCACCAGAAGCGGCATCGGATTGATCCGCGGATCGAGCGCCGTCCCGGCGAAGCAGGCCAGGTAGCCGAAGGCCAGCACCACGCCCGGAATGGCCAGCGGCAGCATGACGGCCGCATCCAGCAGGTTCGCGCCCCGGAATTTACGGCGCGCCAGGAGATAGGCAATCGCCACGCCCAGGACGATATCCAGTATCGTGCTCAGGGTGCTGAGCAGGATGCTGTTTCTGATGCTCGAGCAGGGTCAGGGGGTGTCCCAGCGCCTTTTCATAGTACAGGAAGGTGTAGCTTTCCGGCAGGACCGTCATGAACCATTTCTCCCGGAGAGAGGTAAGAATGACGGCGATATGGGGAAGGCAGGCAATCAGCACCACGCCGGCTCACGGCGAGCACGGCCAAGGCTCCCATCACCGGACTCAGGGTCTTCTCCGCCGCCCCGACACTGCCCTTGCCGAGAGTTTCATAGCCCTTGGCGCCGAAGAATTTCTTGCTGGTCAAAAACATCACCGTCGTAATGACGAGCATCAGGACGACCAGGGCGTGGCCTTCCGGATTGTCGGCAAGATCGTTCGCCCGGTCGAAGATCTGCACGGCCATGACGTTGCGGTATTCGAAGATCAGCGGCGTTCCCAGGTCGGTAAAGGCCCAGAGCGCCACGAGGATGGCGCCGGCAAAGAGGCCGGGCATCATGAGCGGCAGGGTCACGCGCCGAAAGGTGCGAAAACGGCTCGAACCCAGGTTCAAGGCAGCCTCCTCCAGGGCCGGATCGACATTCGCCAGGGCGGCCGAGGCGTTCAGGTAAAAGATCGGATAGAGATGCAGGGCCTCCACGAGGACGACGCCCCAGAAGCGGGCGGAACCCAGCCAGTCGATCGGCGAGGCGATCAGGCCGCCCTCCATCAGCAGGAGATTGATCGAACCGAAGCGGGCCAGCAATTGCCGCATGCCGATGGCGCCGACAAAGGGCGGCATGATCATCGGCACCAGCAAAAGGCCGGTGAGGAGCGCCTTGCGCGGGAAAGCGGAAACGGGTGGTCAGGAAGGCCAGGGGAATGGCCAGAAGGGCCGTGACCAGGGTGGTCGCCAGCGCGAGCCAGAAGCTGTTGGCCATGGCCGTCGCGGCTGGCCGGGTTGGCGAGGATGTGGCGGAAATAGGCCATCGAGAAATGGCCGGGGGAGAAAAAGGCTTCCCGCAGCACATAAAAAAGCGGATAAAACAGGAAGATGCCGAGGAATCCGGCAACGACAAAGAGAAATAGTCCGGTGCTTCTTTTCATACGCCCGTTCCCCCTTCGGAAGGCAGGAGGAGGGTATCTTCCGGCCTGAAGCTCGCCTGCGTCTGCACCCCTTTCCCGATCCCGGCCGGGGCGCCGATCGTCAGCGCCTTGAGGAGCGTATCGCCGGCTTTCAGGAGATATTGTTCTGACTCGCCGAGAAAGACGATGTTCTCCACCGTCACCGAAATCCGGTTTTCCCCGGCATCCGGACAGAAGGAGGTTTTCCGGCCGGACCAGGCAGCAGGCGGCCTCTCCCGTGCGCATCCCCGGATTGGCGAGCCGCCCCTGAAAAACCCCGAGCGGCGTCCGGATTGAGCCGTACCCGTCGCCGGCTTCGATCAGTTCTCCCGGGATCAGGTTGGCTTCGCCGATAAAGGTGGCCACGAAGATGTTGGCCGGGGAGTGATAGATGGCCTGGGGGGTTCCGATCTGCTCGATGCGGCCCATGCTCATGACGGCGATCTGGTCGGCCATCGTCAGCGCTTCTTTCTGGTCGTGGGTGACATAGATCATGGTGACGCCCGTTTCGTCGTGGATGCGGCGGATCTCGTGGCGCATCTCCATCCGGAGCTTGGCATCGAGATTGGAGAGCGGTTCGTCCAGAAGCACCACGTCCGGCTTGACCACAAGCGCCCGGGCCAGTGCGACCCGCTGCTGCTGGCCGCCGGAGAGCTCGTTGGGCTTGCGGAATTCGTACTCCTCCATGTGGACGGTCCTGAGCGCTTCTTGCACCCGCGCACGACGCTCCGCCGGCGGGACGCTCCGCTCTTCCAGACCGTAGGCGACATTCCCGTGAACGCTCAGGTGCGGCCAGAGGGCATAATTCTGGAAGACCATGGCGGTATTGCGTTTGCCGGGCACCACCGCCTTGAGCGAACGGGCGCCGAAGAGGATATCGCCCTCCTCGATGTCGCAGAAACCGGCGATCATCCGAAGTAGCGTGGTCTTGCCGCAACCGGACGGTCCGAGCAGAAAGAAGAGGGAGCCGGCTTTGATCTCGAAGGAAACATGGTCCACGGCCACCGTTTTCCCGAATCGCTTGGTCGCGTTTTTCACGATGATATCGTCCACTGTCCGTGCTCCAACAAAAAAATGATGGGGGGAGGGCACGTTACTGCCGGGGACCGCCTGACGCCCCCGGCTTCTCCTCGCGCCCGCTGATTCCGAGATATAGCTTCCTGGCATCCGCCGACCACTGCGCCCGGATTTTGGCCCGTTGTTCCGGCTGATTCCATTCCTTTTCGGCCAGGCGCAGCCCTTCCGCCTCCGAAAAGGGCGGCCGAGTCAGCTCCCGGAGTACGGGATCATCCGGCGGACGGTTTCGCACCGTGTCCCACGCCGCCGCCAGCTCCTTGTGATTGTCGATGAGGACCGAGCCGATCAGGTCGTTGATGAGCGTCCAGCGCTTGGAACCTTTCTCGTGCGTCATAGATAAAGCCGCCTTTCCACTCGAAGGGATCAAACGGCACCGCCGCCTCACGGCCGAATGCCTTGGCAAAACCGGGAATGACGGGCATGCGGCCCAGTTCATATTCCTTTGGTCCGCCGGGCGCTCCTTTGCGGAGCACCCAGAGCCTCTGGCCCGCGTCGGAAAGCGTGAACTCGATGAACTTCGCCGCCAGTTCCGCATGGGGGGCGCCTTTCAGAATTGCGATGCCGTCGGGATTGATCACCGTGAGTCCCTCGGGAAGGATAAATCCGATCCGCTCGGCCCCCGCCTCCGCCACCTGGCGCCAGGCGTACACGTCGATGGCCAGGCCGCAGGCGATTTCACCCAGGGCCGTGTCCTTGGGGACGTCGCTGGCGGCGCGGGAGAAGTTGCGGATGTTGCCCGCCATGCGCAGGATAATGGACCATCCCTTTTCCCAGCCGTAGGCCTGCAGGATGATTTCGTAGGCCATGTGCACGCTGCCGCTCGAACGCGGATCGCCCGAGCCCACCCAACTGAAATAGCGCGGTGCGGCCAAGTCGGCCCACTCGCGCGGCGCCGGCAGTTTCAGGGTCTCCAGCACTTTCTTGTTGTGGATGATGCCGAATCCGCTCAGGCAGGCGCCGAACCACTGACGGTCCCGGTCGTAAAGCTCGATGCCCGAAAAGGTCGGCGGAATCCGGTCGATCACGGCGGGGGCTATTCCCGGCCGGTTGAAGCAGTCCCTCTTTCTTGAACTGCAGAAAGGGATCGATGCCGCCGCCGAAAAAAAGATCCGCGTTGATTCCCTCGGGTGCGCGCCTGAATTCGGAACGGACATAGCGCACGGCATCGGAAGTGCCGCCTACATCCAGCCACTCGACATCGGTTTGGTAGCCCAGGTTCTTTTGTGTCCACGCGGAAAAAGCGAACCCGAATTCGCGGCGAATCCCCTCCCAGTGAGGTGATATGATGATCAGTTTGCGGGCCGGACCGGGGGATTGGGCGGGCTTGCTGGACTCCTGAATGGGCGGCGCGGGATGATACAAAAAAGGAAGAGACAGAACAACGAGAAATGCCGCCCCCAAAAAGAGAAGGAGCATCTGTCGCGGCAATCCCCTGTTCGCCGCATCGGCCATGGGATTCAACCCCTCACAAACCCTGTCATCCCGCCCCCCGCCCCTGCGAGGGGATTTGATCACTCGCGGTGTTTGGCGGTGAGGCTTTCGATAGCGATCCGGATGACCGTCGTCTTGGCGAGGATGTCGTCCTGATAGGCGAACGGCCCTTTCTCGCCGTAGTGCTCCATGATCCGGTCGAGGGCGGCCCTTTTCTCGGCGGCGTCCTCCACGATAACCGCCCGGCCGTAACCGATGACGCTCTCGTAGCGGGCGGAACAGCCGCACGCCGACTCGCCCCGCACTACCTCCCGGAGGAGATCCATCTCGAAGCAGACCCGGTCGTTTCGCCGAATGATGTCGAGCTTTTGCCCCTCCGCGGCGCAGTGGAGATAGAGGCAGTTCTCACCCAGGCCGAAGTTCATGGGGACTACATAGGGCATCCCGTCGTCGGAAAGGCCGATCCGGCAGACGAGGGCCTCCTCCATGATCGCCCGAACGGCGTTCGGCTCCTTGATCTCCCGGTTCGCCTTCCGCATCGCCTGCATCGTTTGACTCCTCATCAACCCGCTACTCCTCCGCCCGCCTCACCTCGTCGAGGAGGCGCCGGACACGCTCCCGGTCCTTCCGGAAGCGAATCGGCTTCCCCAATGCGTCGCGGGCGTTGGTCTGCGTACAACTGTCGATCCCCGCGGGCCCGACCCGGCCGATAGCGTCGAAGACGTTCTCCGGCGAGATCCCCCCGGCGAGGATCACGGGGATCGGGCTCGCCGCGACGAGCGCCGAGGCCAGCTCCCAGTCGCACACCTCCCCGGTGATGCCGACATACCCGGCGACCGGCTGGGGAACGGCGTCGTTCCCAACGCCCCGGAGGGTGTCGGTCATGAAGTAATCGCAGTACGGCCCCAACGTGCGGGCGACGGCGAGGATCGCCTCCCGAACAGAGGCGGGATCGGCCGGTCCCGGCTCGGGAATCGGCATGGACCGGATGAGCCCGAGCAGGGGGAACTCCTTCTTCACGAGCTCCTGGATCCTGATCATCTCCGCGCAGAGCTCCTCCCGCCTTCCGCTTTCCTCAGACGACAGGGGAATAAGTTCGCAGAAATGGACGAAATCGGGCTGGTAGTAGTCCAGGGTGCGGAGGATATCGTCCGGCTTGGTGAGGAGGGGGATCAGGGTGCTCTTCGCCGGGGACTGCCTGACCAGGCGGACAACATCCCTCAGGACGGGGAGCTTCCAGGCCTCCGGGGAGAGGATCACACTCCCGATATGGTCCACCCCCAGCTTGATGAGCCATTCCGCCTCGCGGGGCTCCTGGATTTCGTATAGCTGCACGATGATCCGCTTCATGCCCACCCTTCAACCGATGTCTGTCGTTCGCCTGCGCGACGCCCCCATCGGTGGATAGTATGAGATCGGGCGCCGACTGTCAATCGATGATTACGGTCTGAATCCGCTGGCGAGCGCACGCATCACGGCTTGCCCGCGGGGTAAGCGGGCAACGACAAAGTGGTTTGTTCATCTTAAGGATTGGAGATTCTCCGCAGCATGCTCAAGGATGGCTTCAATTTGGAGAAAGGCTACGGAATCGAGCGCGGGATAAAATAACAGGCGGGGAGCACCATTCCGGCGCCCCCCGCCCATCGGCGTACCTGCTGAGTAACCTTTTCTATCCCTCCCGGGGGATTGTGTGATCGGCCGTCACCGGAACGGTTTCCGTGGTCGGTTTCTTCGCACCCTTGGCGATTCCCAGAACCATCATCGCTGCGGGGATCAGCTGCGCGATGATGATCAGGGCGCAGAAGCCCAGGAAGATATAGACGAACATGTCGCTGCTATCCTCGTGGGCGACATCCGCCGCCCAGGCGGTGGCGGCATTCGCGAGGAGCACCATCAATCCCAGAGCCGTTTTTTTTATGATCGCTGTGTTTTTCATGACATCCTCCTTATCCTTTATAATATACGTTCCTCTTTCGAGTTTATCTGCCGGTTGCCGGGGCCGTTTCCTTCTCCGTCTTGCCGAAGAGGGCCTTGATAGTCGAAGTGAACAGAATCAGTCCGGGAATCAACTGGCCGGCGATGATGATAATCCCGAATCCCATAAGCAGGATAGTGAGCAGACTCGTTTCCGTTGTCTCCGGGCCGCCGTATGCGAGCGCCGGTGTCGTTGTGATCATCAAGGCTCCCAGTGTGGTCAGTGTGCGTTTCATGGCGTCCTCCTTTCGTTGATGGTTCCTTTTGCTTCCCTTTGCCTTATGTTATTGCATCAGGCATGCCATGAAGAGGGGCCATCGCCATAATTAATGTATCAGTTTGGAATCACTGCTTATTATCGATAACAACCCGTGGCGCCGCCCGGAGCGGTAGGGAGGAATGTATAATTATCTTATACTCTCAAAGGATTGACGCCTTCCCGAAAGACAGGTGCAAAAGCGTAGAAACTTTTGTAATCATGTATGATCGTCGGCAAGGAACGGTTGTATAAAAAAATAATCTCGGATTACAATTTTATACAGGTGACACCCGCCGAGAGGGCGATGATCGGGGAAACAAAGGGGACACACGCAAGCGGCGCTGCTTCCCCCGGCCAAACGGCCTGGCAGCATCGCAGCGCGACCACCGTTGTCGGATCGCACGCGACGCTCAACGCCGCAATATAGTGCGGTAGAATCTCGATCAGCGCAAAGCGCCAGGGTCCGGCCTCTTTCCCCTCCGCTCCGGGAAAACCGGTGAACCCGATTCGGTATGGCCTTCTCCCCGCGAGCTGAAAGCCGAACGAACTAAGAGGCAGGGACAGGCCGCGGCCGAGTGCCTTGATGTAAGCCTCCTTCAGGGTCCAGGTGAAGAAAAACCGGTCGCGCAGGCAGGCGGACGGCAGTTTCCCCAACCCGACCGCCTCCGCCGGCGAGAAGAAACGGCGGATGAGACCCCGCGCATTGACGCGGCGGTCCCTTCTCTCCACGTCCACACCGATGTCCCGCCCCCTGGTCACGCCGACAACCCCGATGCCTGCGGTGTGGGCGAGGCTGAAGGTCAGCGAGGATGCCCCTATGGCCGGATCGATCTGCGGCTTGCCGTGGTCATTCCTGACAAACCGCCATTGAGCCGGCGAGTGGTCCGCGTAATGCGAAAGCGCCATCCGGACAAGAAGATGGCTCACCAGAAACAGCCGCCGGTGCACCGGAATATGGAACCGCTCCGAACGGGCGATCTCCCCGCCGTCGAGGATATCGCGGGCCGAGGCGATCAAGGCCGTCTCCTCCCATTCGTCCGGATAGGCAAACCAGAGATGAACCTCGCCTTCAGACAGGTTGAACAAGGGATTTTTCATGATAAGCGGATGTGCATTCAAATTTTCCAAGCAGTTCCGGGTTCTTGATCATGAAGGATCCATATCAGATAATCGTTGTGATGTCACGCATTTCTCCCGCGTCGACGTCCTGAACGACAACAACGGTTCGACGGTTCATCACCCCAACGCGCTGAAATCGTTTGCAATCGCCCCATGCTTGGCCTAAAGTACCGCTACGCGTACCGGCCGTCGGCCGATAGTTCACCCCTTACCGGAATTGACTGCCCATGGCTTCAGAAAACCTGACAGACCTCCGCGGCCAGATTGAGCGGATCACCTATGTAAACGAGGAGAACGGCTACACCGTCGCCCGCATTAAGGTCGCCGGCCGCAAAGAGCTGGTAACGGTCATCGGCACCATCATCAACCCCACCCCCGGCGAAATCCTCTCCATGAAGGGCGAATGGGGCCACCACCCCAAGTTCGGCGAGCAGTTCAAGATCGCCTTTTGCGAAAGCGCCGTCCCCGCCACGGTCATCGGGATCGAGAAATACCTTGGCTCTGGACTGATCAAGGGGATCGGTCCGGTCATGGCCAAGCGGATCGTCAAGAA
This sequence comes from uncultured delta proteobacterium, assembly GCA_963817385.1. Taxonomy (GTDB): domain Bacteria; phylum Desulfobacterota; class Syntrophia; order Syntrophales; family UBA5619; genus JAKAFS01. The sequence goes on along the minus strand of CAWFOM010000026.1, from coordinate 9,978 downwards.
GTTCAAGGAGGAAACCCTCAACGTCATCGAACGGGACATCGAGCAGCTCACCGAGATCGACGGGATCGGTCCGAAACGGATCGCCATGATCAAAAAAGGCGTGGGAGGAACAGAAGGAGATTCGCACGATCATGATCTTCCTGCAATCCCACGGTGTCGGCGCGGGCTATGCCGCCCGGATCTTCAAGCACTACGGGAACGACTCAATCGACGTCGTCCGGGAGAACCCCTACCGCCTGGCGACCGACATCTTCGGGATCGGCTTCGTCACCGCCGATAAGATCGCCGAGAAACTCGGTTTCGCCAAAGATTCGGAACTCCGCGCGGAGGCGGGGATCCTCTATGTCCTCCACGAGCTGACCGACGAGGGGCATGTCTATTACCCCTACGAGCCGCTTATCGTCAAATGCAAGGAGATCCTCGCAATCGACCGGGAGATCATCGTGAAGGCGATCGCGACCATCGCCGCGGACAAGAGGATCGTCATCGAGGACTTCAACCGCGACCCGGAAGCCTTCCGGGAAAACCATAAGGCGGTATATCTCGCCGGATACCATACCGCCGAGACGCAGCTCGCAGCGAACCTCAAGGCCCTCATCCAAGCGCCCCGGGTTATCCGGCAAATCGACGCGGAAAAGACGATCCCCTGGATCCGGGAGAAGCTCGCCATCACCCTGGCCGACAAACAGATCGAGGCCATCCGCGCCCTCGCCGGCCACAAGGTCCTGGTGATCACGGGGGGCCCCGGAACGGGAAAGACGACCCTCATCACCGCGATGATTCGGATCTTTGCCGGGCTTCGGACCACGACCCTCCTGGCCGCCCCGACCGGCCGGGCCGCCAAACGGATGACCGAGGCCACCGGCCATGAGGCAAAGACGATCCACCGCCTCCTCGAGTACAGCTTCCAGAAGGGCGGCTTTCAGAAGAACGCCGAATCGCGTCTCGACTGCGACCTTTTAATCGTCGACGAGGCCTCGATGATCGACACCCTCCTGATGCACCACCTCCTGAAGGCCGTCCCCCCGCGGGCGACCTTCGTGATGGTGGGCGACGTAAACCAGCTCCCCTCCGTCGGAGCGGGGAATGTCCTGAAGGACGTCATTGAATCCCGGGCCGTACCCGTGGTCGAGCTAACCGAAATCTTCCGCCAGGCGCGAGAGAGCTCGATCATCGTCAATGCCCATATGATCAATGAAGGGAAAATGCCCAATCTGCAGAGCTCCCCGGAGAAGCTCGACGATTTCTACTTCATCGAGCAGGAGGACCCCGAGAAGGTGCTGGAGCTGATCGTCACCCTGGTGAAGGAACGGATCCCCAAGCGATTCGGCTTCGATCCCATCGATGACATCCAGGTCCTCACCCCGATGCACCGGGGGATCGTCGGGGGGACGAACCTCAACGTCGAGCTCCAGAAGGCGCTGAACCCGGGCGAGGAGGGGGTGAGCCGGATGGGGAGGCTCTACCGGGTCGGCGACAAGGTGATGCAGATTGCAAACAACTACGACAAGGAGGTCTATAACGGGGATATCGGCCGGATTACGGGAATCGACACGGAGGCGCAGGAGGTCTCGGTTTCGATCGACAACCGGGAGGTTCTCTACGATTTCTCGGAGCTCGACGAGCTCATCCACGCCTACGCGGTCTCCATTCATAAATCGCAGGGCTCCGAATACCCGGCCGTGGTGATCCCGATCCTGACCCAGCACTACATCCTCCTCCAGCGGAACCTCCTCTACACCGGGGTCACCCGCGGGAAAAAGCTCGTCGTGATCATCGGGACCAAAAAGGCGATGGCCATCGCGATCCGAAACAACAAGACCGAGAAGAGGTACACGCTATTGAGCGAGAGGGTGAGGAGTTGAAATCGCTGGCAGAAGAGGGAGGGTGCATGAGCACCGCTCGGCCTATTGAGTATGTTCTCCCGGGGCGGGGCATCAATTCCGGCGAAGATCCCCTTCGATGAAAGCCATGAATTCCCGCCACCTCGGGCCATCGACAGCCATAGGCCAATCATTATGGCCGGCCCCCTTGATGATCCACATCCTTTTGGGGCCAGGTAGCGACCGGTACAACTCCTGGGCATGCCGGACAGGGACGATCTCGTCCAACTCCGCCCCCACCACGGCGATTCTCCCCGGAAACGCCTTGAGATTTTCGCTGTTGTCATACTGATCTTTCATGAACAGGCCAACCGGCAGGAATCGAAAATGGGATTTGGCCACCGCCAGGAGTTTATCCCACGGAGTAATGAGCAGGAGGCCGTCGATCCTCAGGGACGCATCCGCGGCCGCGCCCGCCGCCACCCCGCACCCGAGGGATTCGCCCAGGAGGAAAAGGGGGGCCCCGTACCGTTCAGAGGCGAGACGAACCGCTGCTTTCGCATCGTTCACGAATGACTTTTCGCCCAAATCCCCTTCCCGCTTCCCATATTTGGGATATTCGGCAAGGATGACGCGATATCCCATCGAGCCGAGCGTGTTCAGGTAATAGACCCTGTCGGCCGCCGTGCCGGCATTGCCGTGGAAGACGATGATCGTGCCTTTGATATTCCTGATCTCGGCTGTGCCGATGAAACCCCGATAACCGTTCGGTCCGGAAGGCCAGAACCGGAGCTGATGGGCGGCAAGCTCCGCCTGGGACGGCACCGACGCGTCCGGATAATAGAGCATGCTGTATTGCAGATTGCAGCCGATAAGAGACATAATGGATACGATCAGGATGAATATTCTGTTCAAGGTTCCCAAATCGACGACCCCGCAAAAAACCGTTTCCCTTTCCTCCCGCCGGAGGGCGACCAGGGGCACTTAAAACTATTCTTCGGCTTTGCATCCATTAACCCCATCACCCCCTCCACGTCGGGGGGGAGGGAAGAGATGCAGGTCCCTGAGCGAGAGGATGAAGAGTTGAGGGGGTGAGGCCGCGGCAATCCCCGAACGGGACTGCCGCGGCCGGCTCCGATGAGAGTACGGGTTACCGCAGGCGGCCTAACGGGCTTCGATCAGGCGGTGCAGGTTCTTGCCGAAATCGGTGTTGTCCTGGTACCCCCTGAACAGATCCGCTCCCGGTCCCGCGGTGCCGACCAGGACCGGCTCCCCGGTGTGCCCCCCGGTTCCCCAGTAGTAACCGGTTTGCCTCGCGACCATCCGCCCCAGGATATTCTGCACCACGTAGGTGTGATTGCGTTCGAGCGTCTTCTGCGTGAGGATCATTTCGCGCAGATCGGGATCGAGTTTAAAGCCCGGGAAATGTTTGGCCACGAGCGCGTCGAGCGCCTCGCCCGACGGCTTCTTGCCCAGCTTTTCCGCTGCCGTTTTGAACGACATGGTGATCCCCCCCAGCATCCGCAGTTGGGCGTCGCCGGTGTAGAAGCGGTTGCTGCTGGACATGGAGGAGAGGTCCTTCATGGCTTTCCTCCTTGGTTTAATGATAAGAGCCCGCTGTATTTTTCGTTGACGATAGGGAAAGGAGCTTCGGGTGTCAAGGGGAATTTATCACGCCATTGCGTGCCGGAACAGGGATCGATTGATACCGAAGAGCCCCGTGCGATGAAACTACTGCCCATCCTTGCCACCGGCATCATTGCGATTCCCGGCGGTTTCATTTTTGAACTCCTGCACATGCCCCTGCCATGGATGCTGGGGCCGCTGACGATCACCCTGCTCTATAACGCGGCCGGCGGCAAACGCGCCCGCTGGCCGATACAACTCCGGAACGCCGGTTTGATCGTCATCGGGTACTCCATGGGGAGGACCGTGACCGTCGAAACCGCCGAGCTGATCCTGGCCAACCTGCCGGCGATGACGGCGGTGACGTTCTTCACCGTCCTCTTCTGCGCGGCGACGGGCTACGTCACGCACCGGCGGACGGGGATAAGTCTCGCGAGCGGCATCCTGGGCAGCATGCCGGGCGGCCTGGGGCAGATGGTCCTCCTCTGCGAGGAGATCGCGGATGCGGATATGACCGTCGTGACCTTCATGCAGATGTCCCGCGTGCTGACGGTCGTATTCATCGTCCCGTTCATCGCTGCCTACGGGATGGCCCACCTGCCCGGCGGGCCGCTGGTGACCCCGACCGGAGGAACGTTCACGTACAGCCTCGCCTCAGTCTTGCCGGCCCTCCTGATCGCTCCCCTGGGCGCCTGGCTTGCCTCCCGCCTGAAACTACCGATACCGTTTCTTCTGGGACCGATCTTCGCCACGGCGGCGGCCGTTCTCTTCGGCTCTCCGGCCCCGCCGGTCCCCCGCCTCCTGATGCACACGGCGCAGCTCTTCTTCGGGATCTATATGGGGCTTATCATCACGCTGGAGAGCCTGCGGCAGCTCGGCAAGGTATTCCCCTATGCCATCGGCGGCTCGGTGGCCCTGGTGGCCTTCACCTATCTTCTCGGGTTGGGCCTCACGCTCATCACCCCGGTCTCCCTGCTCACCGCCTTCCTGAGCACAGCGCCCGGCGGCCTCACAGAAATGGGCATCGTCGCCCTCTCGCTCAATGCAGATGTTACCTTTGTCCTGGCCTATCATCTCTTCAGGCTGTTCTCCATTCTGCTTGTAGTGCCGCCGCTTCTGCGGTGGCGCTTCAGGCGGTGACCTTCTTCTTTCCCTTGCATTTCCGGAAGGCTGTGTTAAAAATCCGGGATGTTCACGAATCCTTGGGTCGAAAAGCAGAAAATCCTCATCACCTGCCCGAAGGGGATCGTCCCCTGGCTTGCCGGAGAGGTCCGCGCCCTGGGCTTTCCCGTCCTCGCGGAGGGGGAGGCCGCCGTCGAGACGGAGGGGACCCTCGCCGACACGATGCGGCTGAACCTCCATCTCCGGACGGGTCACCGGGTCCTCTGGCGCATTGCCGCCTTCCGGGCGGAGGATCCGGACGGTCTCTACCGGGGCATCCGGGAGATCCCCTGGGAGGAGCTCCTCCACGAGCGGGGCGAGCACGCCTACCTCTGCGTAACCGCCACGGCGGACACCCCGACGATCACCGACACCCGGTTCGTCAACGTCAAGACGAAGGACGCCATTGTCGATCGGCTTCTGGAGCGCTGCGGCGTGCGTCCCGACTCCGGTCCCGAGAGGGATCGGGCGGTGGTCCACGTCTACTGGAAGGGAAGCGAGCTTGCCGTCTACCTGGACACCTCCGGCGAGCCCCTCTCCCGGCGCGGCTACCGGAAGATCCCGCTTATGGCGCCGATGCAGGAGACCCTCGCCGCCGCGGTGATCCTCGCAACCGGATGGAACGGGCGGACGAGCTTCGTCAATCCGATGTGCGGAAGCGGGACCCTCGCCATCGAGGCGGCGCTATTCGCCCAAGGGAAGGCGCCGGGACTCCTCCGGAGCAACTACGGATTCAGCCATCTGAAGGGGTTCGAACCGGCCGCCTGGCGGAAGATCCGGGCGGAGGCACACGCGGCGCAGAAGGAGACCGCGGCCGCGATCATCGCCACGGATATCGACCCGAAGGCCGTCGCCGCGGCGCGTCAGAACGCCCGGACGGCCGGGGTGGAGAACATCATCGAATTCGCCGTCTGCCCCTTCGCCGAAACGCCGATCCCCGAGCGGGGCGGGATCGTCCTGATCAATCCCCCCTACGGCGAGCGGATCGGGGAGGAGTCGAGACTGATCGGCCTCTACCGGGAGATCGGTGATTTTTTCAAACAGCGCTGCGGCGGCTACCGGGGGTACATCTTCACCGGAAACGCCGCCCTGGGAAAACGGGTGGGACTCCGGACGAAGCGGCGGATCACCTTCTACAACGGAGAAATCGAATGTCGCCTCCTGGAGTACGAGCTCTACGAGGGGACCCGGCGAAAGGAAAAGGTTCATGACGGAGAATAAGGACCTCGCACGATCCCATCGGCGTGTTCGATTCCGGGGTCGGCGGCCTGACGGTCGTGCGCGCCCTGATGGAGCGCCTCCCCTTCGAGGAGATCCTCTATTTCGGCGACACGGCCCGCGTCCCCTACGGGGTGAAATCGGTGGAGACGATCACCGATTATGCAGGACAAATCACGGACTTCCTCCTGCATCGAAACGTCAAGCTCCTGATCATCGCCTGCAACACGATGGCCGCCGTCGCTCGCCCGACCGTGGCGGAGAGATCTCCTGTTCCCGTCCTGGATGTCATCGACGCAGGGGCGCGCGCGGCCGTGAGCGTCACGCGCGCCAAGACAATCGGCGTGATCGGAACCCCCGCCACAATCAACAGCAACGCCTACGCGCGGGCGATCCACGGCTACGACCAGGAGATGCGGGTCTATTCCCAGGCCTGTCCGCTCTTCGTGCCGCTCGTCGAAGAGGGATGGTTCGACCACCCGGTCACCCGGCTGACCGCCCGTGAGTACCTGAAGCCCGTCCTCGCCGAGGGGATCGATACGCTCGTCCTCGGCTGCACCCACTATCCCCTGCTCAAGCCGCTCCTCCAGGAGGAGACGGGACCGCAGATCACCCTCATCGATTCCGCCGAGGCGATGGCCGCCATCACGGCCGATCTGCTTGCGGAATCGGGCCTCGCGACTCCCCGGCGGAAGGCGCCCGAATACCGCTTCTTCGTTACCGATGTCCCCTACCGCTTCCAGACGATCGGCGAACAGATCCTCGGACGGACCCTCTCCAACGTGGAGATCGTCAAGTGGTGAGGGAGTGTCGTTGACGTCCTACCTCTTTCCCGTTGTCCGACAGACGTCCGGCCTGATCAAAAGCACGGGCACCTGGGATTCATGCATGATCCTGAGCGCCACGCTGCCGAACATCAGTCGTTTCATTCCGGTATGTCCATGGGTGGCAATCACAATCAGATCCACCTCGTTCTGCCTCGCGTAATCGGCGATCGTCTGGGTGGTGGCACCCTGCAGTATCTCGGTTTTTACGTCGATCCCCTCCGCTTGGAACTGGGCTTGCAGATTTTTGAAATAGTCCCGGGAATTGTCCAATTGAGCCTGATAGATAACGGTTACATCAGAGCCTTCCATAAAGGCGCTCGGATGGATATCGATCACCGTCAAAAGAATAATCTCCTTGACAAAACCTTCCTTTGCCATTTTTTTCACCTGCGGCAATGCGCACTCGGCCAGCGGCGAACCGTCAAGGGGAACCAGGACTTTTTGATACATCATAGACACCTCCCTCCCGTTTGATTATGCGTTTTTCTTGCACCGCCCATCGAATCATGCAAATGACGATCATCTGCAGAACTTTTCACCACTATATCCATTGTATGGCTACTTTTCAACCCTTAAACCAAGAGAGACTCCGGCACCGGGGAGGGGATATCGTTCCATTTTCCGCTTGCATTTTTCGGAAATTGGGTGTTAAAGAGCCGCTCGCTTCGTCTGAACGGTGCAACCGATAAAAAAGGAAGGGAAATAACGGATATCTCAAGAATCACTTCATTAACCCTGCCGAGCTACAGCCAGGCGGAAGAGCTCGCCAACAGCATCACGCATGGAGTCGGCGCCATTCTGGCGGTCGTGGGGCTCGCCGTCATGACCGCATTTGCCACCCTGTTCGGCACTGCCTGGCATATCGTGAGCTGCAGCGTCTTCGGGGCCACGCTCATCCTTTTGTACACCACCTCGACCCTCTATCACAGCATCCAGCTCCCCGAAGCAAAGACCGTGCTGCGGGTCCTCGACCATGCGGCCATCTTTCTCCTGATCGCCGGAACCTACACCCCCTTCGTGCTGGTGAACATCCGCGGCCCCTGGGGCTGGTCCCTGTTCGGCATCGTCTGGATGATCGCCCTGATCGGGGTTATCTTTCAGGCTCCCCTCCTGCGCCGCTGGCCGGTCGCCTCCGTCGGCATCTATGTGGGGATGGGCCTCATCGTGGTCGTCGCCATTAAGCCTTTGCTCGCGACCCTCACACCGTCCGGCATGCTGCTCCTTATCGCCGGGGGCGTCACCTACATCTCGGGCCTCGTGTTCTACGGCTGGCGTCGCCTGCCATACCACCACGCCGTTTGGCACCTGTTCGTCCTGGGCGGGAGCGCCTGCCATTTCTTTGCAATCCTTCTCTACGTCATTCCCACCTCAACGTAACAAGCAACGGCAATTGACCGTAATTTCACCTTTGGCAATCTCACCCGATTGATGATAAAATATTCGTCCGTCAGGGGATTGCCGCTGTTCTTCTCGCCATCCCATGAATCCGGAAAGGTCTTCGCCATGGCGCTGGACATTTTCCGACCGTGCACATCCTCGCTCCGCTGCGGTCTGCACGGTAACCCCGGAAAATCTCCAATGCGCCCCTCCCGAAGACGCTGTTCCGGATTCCTCCGCGATGACGACGGGCAATGCGGGACCGCACCGCCTCCCATCAGGCGATTCCCTCGGGTTAGACATCCCCTTTGGAGGAATGAACGATGCCCCATATCATCGTGAAGCTGCATCCCGGCAGGACAGAGGAGCAGAAGCAAGAGCTGACTGCAGCAATCGTCAAGGATGTGATGGCGATCGCCAAGTGCCCGGAACCATCCGTCTCGGTGGCCTTTGAGGAGGTCTCGCCGGCGGACTGGCCGGAGAAGGTCTACAAACCCGACATCCTGGAAAAGCAGCATACCCTCACCAAGAAACCGGGGTACAAGAATCCCTTCGAATAACGCGGCGTTCTCACACGAGTTGGGATACGAACACAACCGGAAGAAAGGAGAAACGGTCATGCCGGAATTCTCTTCACCATTCACGGGTCTCGCCAATAACAGAAAACTGTCGAAGGAAGAGCTGATCCGGGCCATACGGTTCATGGTCGCCGCTGAATACGAAGCGGTCCAGTTGTACATGCAGCTCGCCGAGTCCACGGACGACGCCCTGGCCATCGCGGTTCTCAAGGACATAGCCGATGAAGAGCGGGTGCATGCCGGTGAGTTCCTCCGCCTCCTGAAAGAGTTGGCCCCCGACGAAGAGAGGTTCTATGCCGAAGGGGCTCGGGAAGTCGAGGAGGAGATCGCCAAGAAGAAGGCGTGAGGTCTCAGAGCGTCTCGGCTTTCCGCCGCCAGGGAGGTATGCCATGGGAAAAACCCGTAAGATCCGGAAAGTAATCAAGGGTAAGCCCGTCCTCGAAGGGGCCGGGGTCCGCCTGTCGCGGCTGTTCGGTTTCGGCAAGGCTTCGGAGTTCGATCCCTTTCTGCTCCTCGACGACTTCCGCGCGGACGATCCCCGGGATTACCTGAAGGGCTTCCCCTGGCACCCGCACCGCGGGATCGAAACCATCACCTATATCCTGGACGGACGGGTCGAGCACGGGGACAGCATGGGGAACAAGGGCGCGATCACGCCCGGGGACGTCCAGTGGATGACGGCCGGCAGCGGCATCATCCATCAGGAAATGCCCAAAGGGGATGCAGCGGGCCGCATGGGGGGCTTCCAGCTCTGGGCCAACCTTCCGGCCTCGCACAAGATGATGGAGCCCCGCTACCGCGACGTGAAAAGCGGCCAGATCCCGGAGATCTCCGCCGCAAACGGCGTAACGATCCGGATCATCTGCGGCGAGGTCGCCGGGACTCGGGGGCCGGTCCGGGACATCGTCACCGATCCCGAGTACCTCGACGTGACGCTCCCCGCGGGGACGGAGTTCATTCACCCCACCCGTCCGGGGCATACGGTATTCGCCTATGTGATCGCGGGCCGGGGAATCTTCTGCAGGGAAAAGAACCCGTTTTCCTACGAGGTCGAAGGAAGGAACTATTTCGACATCAAACGGAGTCCCTTCGTGACCGACGGCGAACTCGTCCTGTTCACCGACGGGGAGGAGATCGTCGTTTCCGCCGGGGAGGAGCCGGTCCGCTTCCTTCTCATGGCCGGGAAACCGATCGGGGAGCCGGTTGCCTGGTACGGCCCCATCGTCATGAACACGCAGGAAGAACTGCGGATCGCCTTCGAGGAGTACGAAAAGGGCACCTTCATCAAACACCGGAAGGCGTGATCCGTTTCCGCGTAATAAAAAATCCACTTGACAAGATGAAAATGGATTGCTATTGGTGAATCAC
>CAWFOM010000025.1:0-106844 GCA_963817385.1 uncultured delta proteobacterium | reverse complement strand
CGGGACTCGGGGGAGGACTCTTTCGTTATGATGGTATCGCCAAGTGGTTTCCCAGGATCAAGCCGCCGTCGATGACGATCTCGGTGCCCGTTGTGTAGCTGGAGGCCTCGGATGCCAGGTAGAGAGCGGCGCCGGCGATTTCATCGGGCTGGCCGAGGCGGCCCGTCGGCAGCATCTTTTCCAGGGCACCCCTCGCCTTTTTGGCCTCTTCCGGCGGGAGGTGCGCCCAGTGGGAATTCATCATCTTCGTATCGATCGGTCCGGGGGCGATGGTGTTCACCTGGATATTGAAGGAGGCCAGTTCGTTGGCAAAGGCCTTCGTGATCATGCGCACACCGGCCTTGGAAATGGAATAGACGCTGACGAAGGGCTCGGGATTGAAGCCGTCGATGGAGGCGACATTGATGATCTTCCCGCCTCCCTGGAGCTTCATGATGTTGGCCACGGCCTGGCTGACGAAGTAGACACCCTTGAGGTTCACGTTCATGATCGTGTCCCAGAGGCGCTCGTCCGATTCGAGGACGGAGCCCATCGCGGGGCTGGCGCCGGCGTTGTTGACCAGGATGTCGATCCGGTTGAATTTCTCCATCACCGTATCGACCATCCGGTTGATTTCTTCCATCTTCCCCAGGTGAGCCGGAAGGGGAAACGCCTTGCCGCCGAATGCCTGGATCGCTGCGGCAGTCGCCTCGAGATCCTGGGCCTTGCGGCTGGTGACGATCACCTGCGCCCCGGCCTTGGCGAAGCCGAACGCTATGGCCTGGCCGATCCCGCGGCCGCCGCCGGTAACGACGGCTACTTTTCCGGTCAGTGAAAATTGGGATACATCAAACATGGTTCAATCCTCCTCACATCCGACAGACTTCGAACCGATGGATTCCCCGGCCGGCGCATGATCCCCGGCCCGGCTCTCTCTATTTGTCGCAGGCTTCGCGGTCGCCGCCGCTCATACCGGCGATGTGCTTCACCAGCTTCTTCCGGGACTCGATGTCGTATTGCGTCGTGATGGCGATCTGCTCCATGATCGGAGAGCCGCCGCCGTGATAGTTGCCGATGTTGTGGATCCCGCCCGTGGCCGAACAGAGGGCGTCTCCCAGGAATCTCCAGAAATTGGCCTGATCCTCCGCCGACATGTTGGGATTGCGCTTGGTGTACTTGAGGAGCAGTTCCCCCGTCTCCGGATTCAGGAAATCCTTCTCGTGCGGGAACGTGGCGACAACGCCGCCGGCGATGTCGCAGAGGATTTCCGCTTCGCGCCAGACCGCCTCCCCCGAGAGGCACCGGCCGACGTTGCAGTAAATCGAATTGGGGATGTATGAACCGGGGCCGTACGGGACAAAACCGATCCCGGGGATGAAGACCTCCGGTTTGCCCAGGTCGGATGCCGTGTAGCCCGCGGCATACCCCAGCTCGATGGTCATGATGAGCTCCGCCAGCTTCTCCCGCACATGGGGCTGTTTGTGGATGTTGTTCACCTCGGCGGCAAGGGCGGCCATTCCCAGGATGACATCGCCGATGGCTGGCTTGCAGCCCGAATAGGAATGGCGGTGGAACAGGGCGAAGAGGAGCGCGCATGCGCCGCCGTGCTGATATTCTCCGGCCAGAAAGACCCTTTCCCAGGGCACGAAGCAGTTGTCGAAAATCATATAGGAATCCGTTGCCCCCGGTACAAATCCCCGCTTGTAATGTTCCCGCGGCCGCAGGTTATGGATGGTCACAACCTGCTTCAGCCCATCCCAGTCTCCCGGAACGGCGAAGGCCACGGCATAGTCCTTGTCCTCGGGACGCAAGGCCCGGGTGGGTACGACCAGGACCTCGTCGGCCACGGAGGCCTCGGAGATATGGACCTTGCATCCCTCGACGACGATTCCGTCCTTCAGCCGCTCCTTGATCCGCACGTATGCGCCGGGATTCGGCTGGTCGGCCGGGCGGAGCATCCGGTCGCCCTTCACGTCCGTCTGGGCGCAGCAACCGATGAGGTCTTCCGTCTGGAAACGGGTGAGCCACTTCTTGAAGTTTTCATGATATTGGGTGGCCCCCTTGTTCACCTTGTCCGCCTCGTAGGAGACGTTGTAGATGGCGTTCGTGCCGTCGATCCCCATGCAGCGCTGGATGCAGCCGCCGACCTTCCGGCAGAGCATCCGCGTCATGTCCTGCTTCTTGTGGAGGTCGTCCTTGTTCTGATGGACATGGGTAAAGCGGTTGATCCGCTCGCCCGTCAAATGGGAAATCGCCGTGCACAGCTCCTGGTTCTCCGGCTTGGCCGCCTCATCATACGTTGTACCGATGGTGTTGAGACAATCCATCTGGAGTTCGTCCGTCCTGTCGAGCAACTGGCCGTCGTGGTAAAGATTCCGTTTCATCTTGGACAGGCCTTTGATGTAATCCTCTTTGGTTCTCATGGTGTTCCCCCTTTCTGGTTACTGATGATTGTTCCGGATAGGTTTTACCGGCCGGGGAGATTTCCCGGCCATTTACTCCAGGTCTTATTCCAATCGCCCCTTGGCCTGAAGAAGCTCCCCGAGTGCCCGGGCGTCATCGCGTTTCAGGTACAGGGTCAGGCCCTGCTCTCCCTTGTTGGCCCGGATGCCGTCCAAAACGATCTCGATGAAGGGGTCGAGCATCTCCATGATGCTCGTCTCTTTCTTGGGCATCCCCTGCATGTGCCAATGGATGAATAGGTGCTCGATCGTGCCCAGAAGCATGGAGCGGATGAGATAGGGATTGGAATCCTTTTTAAACGTCCCGTCGGCGATCCCCTCCTTGATGCAATCCAGCAGCCGGTGAGCCGACTGGCGGATGGCCGCGTGAGCGGGGGTCTGGCGGAACCGCTTGTTGTTCATGAGCTGGAGGAGGACCAGGGCGGAATAATGGGGATTCGATTGGTAGAGCCGGACGTAGGCCAGAAGCAGGGCCCGCATCCGTCCCTCGGCGCCCCTGATGTAGGAGAGCGCGCGGTCCGTTTCCTGGATGCTCTCTTTGGAGATCTTTTCGGGAATGGCGAAGAGCAGATCTTCCTTGGTGCCGAAATACTCGTAGATGGTAGCCTCCGAACAGCCGGCTTCCTTGCTGATTTCGGAGATCGTGGCATTCTGGAACCCTTTTTCGGCGAAGATACGCAGGGCGACGTCCATAATCCGGTCTTTTCTGCTCTTCGTTCTGCCATTTTCTGTCATGGAGATTCTCTTTGGCAAGTTTGATTATTGGCTACATCATCATAGTCTTACTGTCAAGTATTATCTTATTTCATAGGGTGACTACAAAATAACACAAAACCAGCGAGAGTGATTTTAATCCGGACGGCAAGCGGACACACTGCGGCCTGCCGCGGGCGGCGAGCGAAAACTGAATGGTCTCTTCCGTAAGGATCGACGATTTTCGGCAGTTCTGGCGGGGCTTCGAGAGAGGGTTTCAGACGGAATGGAATGGGTTTCGTCCTGAGGGATCCGCGGTTTGATGCGGGGAGGTCTGGAGCGGCTCTCAAAAAAGGGATGCCTGCCAGCCGCATTGCCGGTCGGCATCGTCCTGCATCTGCCGCAACGTTGCTTCGACCTCCCTGCGGAGCGCCTCGAACGCGGCATTGTCCAAGGCGGCGGGAACGGGAATCGGCGTACCCCAGTGCACGAAGACCGTACTGAAGGGCTTCGGGATCAGGAAGCGGTCCCAGCTATTGAGGACCCAGGCCCGGTTCACGGAGATGGAAACCGGCACGATCGGGACGCCGGAGAGCTGGGCCATGCTGATCAGCCCCGCCTTGATGATTCCCCGGGGGCCCTGCGGGCCGTCCACGGCATGGACGGCGAAGGGGTGTTCCGCGAGGTCCGCGACCATGGTTGCCAGGGCCTCCCGGCCGCCGCGGGAACTCGATCCGCGGACCGGGCGGAAGTTGAGCCGGCGGCAGACATCCGCGATCATATCCCCGTCTCGGCTCTGGCTGATCATCACCGAGGGTGCGAATTCGCCGAAACGCCGCGCGTAGGTGACGACGAGGAAAATCCGCTGATGCCAGATGGCGGCAATCGCCTTGCCGCCCTGATGCAGGTGTTGCATGATCGAATCTTCACCGATGGAGCGGATGCGGATCAGGCAGAAATAGAGGCGGATGATCGCATAGGCGACGGGAATCAGGCCGTATTTAATGGCGAATCTGGATAGACCTTTGACCATGGGAAGGCCCGGGTCGTCGGAAATGCTCCTCTGACGACTGAGGCGTACCGTTGAAGTACGCCTCAGTCAAGTGGAGGAAGCGAGGTCATCACCGATAAGTCATGAAGCTAAGGACTTATTTCCCCTTGACCTCTGCGGGGGGTTGGGGTTTCACGCTGTCCGGCATGGGTTCTATGCCGTACTTCCATTTCAGGTACTGCTCGCCGGTCGACGGATAGAGGGCGTAGATCAGGAGATCCTCATCGGTCTTGGCGAGATCGCCGATCTTCTTTTTATCCTCTTCGAGCTCCGGCGCCAGGTTGTCGGCAGGTCTTCCCGTGATCGGGGCCTGGCCCTTTCTGCGCTTCAGGACGAGCTTCTGGACCTCCGGGTCGACCGGGGTCGGGGTCTTGCCGTAGAGACCGACCATCAGGTCGCCGAACTGGTTGCTGATCATCTTGTACCGGCCGGAGACCACGTTCATCACCGACTGCACGCCGACGATCTGCGAGGTCGGGGTGACCAGGGGCGGCGTCCCCGCATCCTTCCTCGTCCGCGGGATCTCCGCATGGACCTCGTCGAGACGATCCAGGGCGTTCATCTCCTTGAGCTGGCTGATCAGGTTGGAGATCATCCCGCCGGGGACCTGGTGGGCCAGGACGCCCGCGTCGATCAGGGAGAGCTTGTTCGAGGCGAGGTGCTTCTGGTACTTGGGGGCGATCTTCTCGAGATGATCGCCCAGCTTTATCAACTTGCGCACGTCGAGGCCCGTATCGCGTTTCGTTCCCTGCAGGGTGACGACGAGCGGCTCAATCGGCGGGCATCGCGGTCCTGAGGGCGTAGGGGGCAAGACAGGTGTCGACGATATCGACACCCGCCTCGATCGCCTTGAGGTAGGACATGGAGGCCATGCCGCTGGTGTAATGGGTGTGGAGATGAAGGGGAAGCTTGGTGACCTTCTTCAGGGCTCGTGACGAGATCATAGATGTCATAGGGAGAGACGATCCCGGCCATATCCTTGATGCAGATGCTGTCGGCGCCCATCACCTCGAGCTCTTTACACTTGTTCACGAAATAGTCGAGATTGAAAACGTCGCCGCCGAGGCGCGGCTGGGTCAGGGAGTAGCAGATGGCGCCCTGGAAATGCTTCCCGTTGGCCTTGATCCGCTCCACGCAGGTCTGGAAATTGCGGAGGTCGTTGAGGGCGTCGAATACCCGGAAGATGTCGATGCCCACTTCACACGATTTATCGACAAAGGCCCGGACGACGTCGTCGGCGTAATTGCGATAGCCGACCAGATTCTGGCCGCGCAGGAGCATGCTGAACGGGGTTTTCTTGATATATTTCTTCAGGATTTTCGGTCTTTCCCACGGGTCCTCGCCGAGGAAGCGGTGCATCGAGTCGAACGTGGCGCCGCCCCATGTCTCCATTGCCCAGAAGCCCATCTCGTCCATCTGCTCGGCGATGGGAAGCATGTCCTCCGTGCGCATACGGGTTGCGTAGATGGACTGATGGCCATCGCGCAATGTGTTGTCCTGGATCTTAACGGGATTGACGGGTCCCTCCTTCATTATATCTGCCATCTTTTTTCTCCTTCCTGACGAATCGTATTGATTCTGTTGTTCGCTTTACTTACCAAGATTGAACGCTTTGATATGCCCCTATAGCGTATTCAAAACGAACGTGTCAAGTTCAATATAGGTGATTCAATAGCAACAAGAGTGCCAATGTGGGCAAAATTCGATGCTGGCCTCCTACCGATCCTAAAAAAGAAAAGGGCAATAATTAACAGAGGTTGCAAGATGGCGCCGGTTCCAAAGAACGGTCGCTTGCAAGAGGATAAAAGCTCGGTACCGTTTAAAAAGTAGCCGATCGGTGAAAAGGTGCGTGTACCGCACAAAAAAAATGAACGATATAAGAAAAGTCTTAAGGGGATTGGCTTATTAAAATATGTGCAAAAATCACACGCCGTGCATAACGGGCACGAAATTTCCCCATCCGTTATTGCTGAGGGGGGAAATCGGGACCCGGATGAGATGTGCTCGCTTTGACGACGTAGATGGGGTTGGAAAAGATCCAGGGTCGACATCGGCTGAAAACCCTCAGATAGGCCTCGATTCGGTAGACCCCGGGTTCGCGGATAGGGACGGAGATATCGTTACCCGTTTCCTGATGGAAAACAGTGCCGTTTCTCAAAATGCGTATCAATGCATTATAGGGAATGGAAACCCTGAGATTCGCAGAGCGATTAAGGATAAACTGATCGCCCATGGTGGCGCCTCGTCCTTCCTCCGTCAGGAGAAGGGAGAATCCGGACGCTGAGCGGTAATGGTCGAGGGCGATATAGGCTCGGCCACTTCTCAAGGCGCCGAGAATTGTGGCGATGTCTGCGCGGTTGTTTCCGGATAGGGAACCGGTGGTGAGGATATGCGTCCGGATCATGCGGAAGACCCTCTGGAAAGGAAAGACGGCAAGTTTCATCCCTACGATTCGCACCAGACTGTCGTGGTTGTCCAACTCGCCAATCCCGACGATGCGGTGCTCCTGAGTCAGACGGTCCCAGCGGGCGAGGGTTATCGGGGAGGGGCCGCGCAGGAAAAAGGCGGGAAAGAGATAACTCAAGGTAGCCCGCATATAGCTGGTCAGACCGTTCTGCCAGTCGGTCATGAAATCCCAGATGCCCATGCCCGTGTAGCCGGTGACGGACCAATCTGTCCAGGGGTAATGTTTCACGTGAAACAGGGCGGTGCCTTCATGGTCCGGGTGGGCAATAAAGCTGCTCCCTCCGTTCGCTTGAACCCGGTCAAGGTAGGCCTGAGGACCGGCCTCCGGGGAGTCCGCCGCGGGCATGATTGATTCTTCGAGACCGAAGGCCAACAGGTGGTTGAAGCGGGGCGCGACCTCCTCGCCGACGATGACGAGCGTACCGTCATGCCACCCCTCCCATCCGTCATCCCGCGCCTGGAGCGTTCCGTGATCCGTCAGGAGCAGGAAATCGAGATCGCATTTATTGGCGGCAGCGATGATCTCCGGAACAGGCGCGCGTCCGTCGAAGGAATACGCTGAGTGGAGGTGGATTACACCGACATGATCGGTCAAGTTAAGAATTGAAGTCATTCGTGTCTCAGGGATTCGTTTCCGAATGCAGTATGCGAAGTGGGCAGGGATCGCATTGCGGTTTTGTTCGGCAGAAGGTTTTTCCCGTGTACACCAAGAGGGCGTGAAACTGGTTGAAAAGAGGGACATCGTGCGGGAGATGGGTCATAAACAGGTCACGGATCTGCTGTACGCTCGCTTCTTCCGAGATCAGACTGTGCCGCTGAAGGATCCGCTGCGTATAGGCGTCGCTGATGAAAACAGGCTTCCCACAGGCATACAGGAGAATGCTGTCAGCCGTTTCGGGTCCGACGCCCCGAATGCTGAGGAGCTTTTCCCGGAGGAAGGGTAACTCCTCGGCAGACATGGTCTCGATGTTTCCCGAATACTCCTCCAGGAGAAACTGGACGAGAGACTTGAGTCTCTTTGCCTTGACGCGATAGTACCCCGAGGGCTGGATGATCCTGGCCAGTGTTTCCTCATCGATATGCTCCATGGCTTCGGGAGATAGAAGCCGCTTTTCTTTTAAAGCTCTTATGGCTTTTTCAACATTGATCCAAGCGGTGTTTTGGGTCAGGATCGCCCCGACCATGACCTCGAAAGGTCCCTCGGCGGGCCACCAGTTAAGATTGCCGAAGTACCCGTTCAGCAGATCGTAGATTCTCAGCAGCTCGCTCCGATAACCATTTCGCACATTCTTGCTCCGCAGGGGTATTTATTTTGTCAGCGGCACGAAGAATGTCGACTTCCCGCGCTTGATCAACAGAAGTATCCCGCCCTTTTCGCCGGCCTTGCCGATCTCGTTGAGGTATTCCTTCATGGTGGTGATCTTCATCTTGTTCACCTGAAGGATGATGTCCTGCGGCTGGATGCCAACCTCATCAGCGACACTTCCCTCCTGTACCTCGACGACAATTACCCCTTTCTTAATCGACAGCCCCAGATGCTTAGCGATATCCGGCGTAATCTCCTGGACGACCATGCCGAAGGCCTGACCGGATTCACCGGCCGCTGCCATTTCCGCCTGCTCCTTCCGTTCGGCTACAGCGATACTGATATCTTTCTCCTGGCCGTCCCGGAGAATCTTGATCTTGACCGTCTCCCCCACGCGGAATCCGGCGATCATCATGAGCAGTTCATGCGTATCCTTGATCTTTTTTCCGTTGATCTCGGTAATGACATCCCCCGATTTCAAGCCGGCCTTGTCAGCCGGGTCGCCTTTGAATACGTCGGCCACCAACGCCCCGCTACGGTCCTTGAGCTTCATATTCTTGGCGATATCTTCGGAGATGTCCTGCACGGAGATCCCCAACCAGCCGCGAGTTACCTTCCCTTTTGCCTTCAGATCCGGCAGAATCGTTTTAGCCATACTGATCGGGATTGCAAAACCGATTCCCTGACCTTGGGCAACGATGGCGGTGTTGATGCCAATGACCTTTCCCTCCATGTTGAAAAGGGGGCCGCCGCTATTGCCGGGATTGATTGAAGCGTCCGTCTGGATGAAATTATCATAAGGACCGGCCCCGATGACGCGTCCCTTTGCGCTGACAATGCCGGCGGTGACGGTCTGTTCCAAGCCAAACGGGTTCCCGATGGCCATGACCCAGTCACCGACACGAAGTTTATCGGAATCCCCCGTTTCTGCGACGGGCAGACTCTCCGTCGGTTTGACTTTGATCAAGGCGATATCCGTCTTAGCGTCCTTGCCGATGACCTTTGCCTCATATTCCTTACCGTCGGAGAGTTTTACCAGGATTTTGTCTGCCTGTTCAACGACATGGTTGTTGGTGAAGATATATCCGTCAGAACTGATGATGAATCCGGAACCCAGACTCTTCTGTTTAAACTCCCGCTGTGGTATATCACCGAAAAATCGCTCGAAGAAATCATCTCCGCCGAAATAACGATCAAAAGGCATACCTTGACCGAAAGGGGAGCGGAATCTTCCACCGCGGACCGTTTTTGTCGTGCTGATGTTGACTACACATGGTTTGAGTTTTTCGGCCAGATCAGCAAACGAGAGCGGTGTGCGTGATATTTCGCCGGTCGAAACCGCCGCGGCCACTTGAACGTCGGGTCCTGGGCTTGAGGGTGCTAGAGAAGAACGCAGTACCTCCACTACAGACACCACAAAAAAACCAATCAGAAATGCCAAAAGAAACATGATAAAGGTTTTTCTGCCGCTCTTTGCTGAATTCATATTGTCCTCCAACGTTTAGCCAATTTGTTCATCATGCGTTCCCACGCCTTACCGCGGGATACGCAGAATATACTTCCGGTAAATAAGTTTTGAAAATATCGGCAGTAATATAAACGTCAAATCTATTTTGTCAATGATTATCCTTGTTCTGTCAGTAACACGTAAACTGTCCGGGTTTGTAACAGACAATCTGTCCGGTTTAGGATGGTCATCGTTGGAGGTGACAGATGAGACGGACAGAGTTGCTGCAGGAGACTCGGAAGATGCGATTTGAAGAGGTGTATTCAAGGTGGAATGAGAGTCGGTTGACCCAGGAAGAAGCTGCTATGATTCTCGGGATATGTAATCGGACGTTTCGTCGGTACGTTGAGAGGTATGAAGAATCCGGCACGGAAGGTTTGTTGGACAAGCGCTTAACACAGGCCTCATTTCGTCGAGCGCCGATGGATGAAGTGATGGAGATTGCTCAACGGTATCAGAGTTGGCATCGAGGTTGGCGTGTGAATCATTTTTACAGTTGGTATCGGCGTGATGGTGGCAGGCGCAGTCACATGTGGGTGAAGAACACGCTTCAATCGAAGGGCTTGGTTTTGAAGTCGGTCAAGCGGGGCGCTCATCTCCTGTTCCCAATGGCTTTCATTGAAGAACAGAAAAGCGGACAATTCATTTGCTAACAAACCGGACAAGTCTATTTGCTCTTGACAGTAATAAAAAATCCACTTGACAAGATGAAAATGGATTGCTATTGGTGAATCACTTTTTTTGGAAGGATAGTCATGGAAAGAGTCAGGACAGGCATCGGCCCCGTACAGATCGCGATAATTAGCGGGATTATTATTCCCTCCTGCATAGGGGCTGGGTGATGGTCTGTTCTTAAAAAAGATTGAACAAAAAAACCGTTACCAGCTCTGGTAACGGTTTTTTTATTTGGGAAAAACAAAAGGAGGAACAGTGCCATGCAGCAGACCGGATCGCAGATCCTTTTCAGGGCTTTGAAAGAAGAAAACGTCGATACCCTCTTCGGTTATCCGGGAGGATGCGTCATGGATATCTATGACGAGCTCTTCAGGCAGGATATCCGTCACATCCTGGTGCGCCACGAACAGGGCGCCATCCATGCCGCCGACGGATACGCCCGGGTATCGGGGCGGGTCGGCGTCTGCCTGGTCACTTCCGGACCCGGCGCCACCAACACGGTGACCGGGATTGCCAACGCCTATATGGACTCGATTCCCGTGGTCGTTCTCACCGGGCAGGTCCCCACGGCGATGATCGGCAACGACGGTTTCCAGGAAGTGGACATCACCGGCATCACCCGGACCTGCACGAAGCACAACTTCCTCATCCGGCAGATCGGCGATCTGCATCGGACGGTCCGTGAGGCTTTTCAGATCGCCCGTTCGGGACGTCCGGGACCGGTCCTCGTCGATCTTCCCAAGGATGTGATCCAGTCGGTCATGGAAGCGGATCTCCTGACGAGCGCCCTGCCGCCCGGCGAGGAGGCCTGTCCGGATCTCGAAGGGCTCTGCGGCGAAGCCCTGAAGCTGCTGATGGCGGCGAAAAAACCGCTCATCGTCGTCGGGGGAGGGGTGATTTTGGGAAAGGCCTCCGGCGTTTTCCGCTCCTTTGCAAGGAAACTCCAGATCCCGGTCGTCTCGACCCTGATGGGGCTGGGCGCCTTTCCCGCGAGCGATCCGCTCTGGAGCGGCATGCTGGGCATGCACGGCGCATACTCGGCCAACATGGCCGTCAGCAACTGCGATCTCCTGATGGCGGTCGGCGTCCGGTTCGATGATCGCGCTACCTCCAAGGTCGAGGCCTTTGCCCCCCATGCCAAGATCGTCCATATCGATATCGATCCCGTCTCCATCGACAAGATCGTCCGGACCGATGTCTCGATCGTCAGCCACTGCACCCCGGCCCTCGAGACCCTCCATCGCCTCGTCGACGAGCAGGGGTTGACGCTGCCCGAGCGGCCGATCCGGGCCTGGCGCAACCGGATCCGCCAATGGAAGGCGGAAATGCCCCTGAGCTACTGCCGAAGCCAGAACATCAAGCCTCAATACGTCGTCGAAAAGCTCCATCAGCTCACCGGAGGCCGGGCGATCATCGCCACCGAGGTGGGTCAAAACCAGATGTGGGCGGCCCAGTTTTACCGTTTCGACGAGCCGAATGCCTTCCTCACCTCGGGAGGACTCGGAGCGATGGGATTCGGACTCCCCGCCGCGATCGGCGCCCAAGTGGCCTGCCCGGATAGGCTCGTCGTGGATGTGGCGGGAGACGGCAGCCTCCAGATGAATATCCAGGAGTTCGGGACCATCGTCCATTACGGCCTTCCCGTCAAGGTCGTCATCCTGAATAATCTGTACCTTGGCATGATCCGCCAGTGGCAGGAGCTCTTCTATGGGCGCCGCTACTCCCAGTCCGACATGACCCAGGCCCCCGACTTCGTAAAGCTGGCCGAGGCCTACGGCATTAAGGGCCTCAGAGCCACCAAACCCGCGGAGGTGAAGCGGGTGCTCAAGGAGGGGCTGGAGACCCCCGGACCGGTAGTGATGGACTTCCATGTGGAGCCGGAGGAGAATGTTTTCCCGATGGTGAAGCCGGGAACGCCGCTGACGGAGATGTCCTTCGGAAACTCCCGCGCCCGTGCGGTAGCGTGAATAAACAGAACGAAGAGGAGCGACCATGCCAACCCAGTTGAAAGAACGAGCGATATCCGTAATCGTTTACAACAGGCCCGATGTCCTGGCCCGCATAGCCGGCACCTTCAGCGCCCGGGGATTCAATATCGAAAGCATCTCGGCGAATATCACCCGGAACCCGGCCGTCACCAAGATTATCATTACCACCCTGACAACGCAGGATACGATCGCCAAGGTCATCAAACAGTTGAACCGTCTGGTCGATGTGCTGGAGGCCCGGAGGCTCCGCCGGCCCGATTCGGTGCAACGCGAGATGATCCTGGCCCGCGTCCCCCTGACCGGGGAGCGGCAAGCGGCCATCCGGGAGCTTGTCGACACCCGCGGCGGGAAGATGGTGAACGAGGAATCCGGTTTGGCTGTCCTGGAATTCACCGGGGACAAGGAAGAGCTCGAAGAGATCCTGACCCGCCTGGAAGCGCTGGGAATGGAGGACTTTTCGCGAACCGGAGTTATTGCCCTGGAACGGGGCAAACCCTGAACAGGAAGCCATCCCTCGCCCGGATCGCTGCTCAATGAGGCCATTTGAGCGATCCCGGGATCCAGCCGGTCAATCAATCATTGAACACAATACCTCCTACGGCGATCCCGACTACCCCCTGGGAGGCATAGATAACCCCATCACGCCAAGTTAACACAGGTGCTCGGCGACGTCTGTACAAGTGCACTTCAAAAACCCTATCCGGGAATACCCCAAAAAAAGCTTGACCTGACTACCACCTCATAGTTCAGAATCAGATTCAGGTGCTAACCATGACGACACACAACACAAGTGCAAAGAGGGGAAACATGTCATCCAAGGTGCGTTTATCAGGTGTGCGCATAAATCATTTCGTTACGATCGGCTTTGTGCTGAAGAAATCGGCGTGGCCAAGATGACATCGCCTGCAGTGACCATTGGACAACTTGCTAAACAATTCGGCCTTTCCCGAAGCACACTCCTTTATTATGATTCGATCGGCCTTCTGCAACCATCGGGGAGAAGCCGGGCAAATTACCGAAGATACACGCAGGAAGATTCCAATCGGTTGCAGTTGATCTGCATGTACCGCCAGGTAGGGCTCTCTATGGCCTCAATCCGTGAGATCCTCAAGTCACCGCAGAGCGGCGTGCGAGACATCCTGGAGAAACGTTTGCTTGCCCTCGGAAAGGAGATCGGCAGCCTGCGTGAACAGCAACATGTTATTATCCGTATGCTGGGTGACAGGTCGCTTCGGGAACGGATCCCCTTCATGGACAAGGAAGGATGGATTGCCCTTCTCCGAGCTGTTGGCCTTGACGACGAGGGAATGGTGAAATGGCATCAGGAGTTTGAAAAACTCTCCCCCTTACTGCATCAGGAGTTCCTCGAGGGGCTGGGCATTACCGGCGAAGAGATCGAGCGGATCCGTCAATGGTCCCGAACCTGATTATTGGGCTGCATTCCGTATGATGGGGATGCTCGTTAACATCATGGTAACTAACAGGAGGTCCACACGATGAAAAATAGACTCATGATGGGGTTGTGGCGATACATGCTCAACGTTCCTCCGTTCTTGTGGGAAAAGCAGATCGCCAGAGGAAAAAGGAAATTTGCCGACAATCTTGCCTTTATGTCTGAGGAGCATCGGCTGGTACACCACTTCGTCGTCCGGGAACTTCCGATTGCAGGAAAACCGTTATCACCGGAGTTTATCTCGAATGCATTGAATATTCCCGTCAGGCGGATGATTGCCATCCTGGATGACCTGGAATCGCACATGACTTTTATCTTCAGGAACGCACACGGGGAAATTGAGTGGGCATATCCCGTAACGGTTGAAAAAACACCACACCAAGTGATTTTTCATACCGGCGAGCGGCTGTATGCAGCCTGAGCAGCCGACGCGTTTGCGACGCCCTTCGTGCAAGGGCGACTCAGAAAAGAATTCGTATCGGTCGTCATCAAAACAGAATGCGCCCACTGCTCCAGATCCATGGAAATAGAGATCGACAGCGATCTCAACTATCAGGTGAAAGAAAAAGGGTGCGCCCCGATTGTCTTCGTACCCGATATCAATCTTCTCAAACTTGACGATGTAAGCATTATCAATGCCTTTTGAAGGGAGAGCGTCTTCTTCTGGTCAGAAGAACATGCAAGGGAATATCGCCAGCAGGTTCACAGGCTTCGCGGGGCATACATGACAGCGGAGCAGATGAGCAAAGTCACAAAAATTATCCAGAGCGCCATTTTTTCATTCCGGCAGGAGGATTGACGGAACCGGAAAAAATTCATACATCGCCGTTTTTCGTCATTCCAGCGTACACAAAGACCAAAAGAGGCACAAACGAACAAAAACAGAGGAGATCGAAGAGATCCCGACCCGCCTGCGCTGGGAATGGAGGACTTTTCGCGAACCGGGGTCATCGCCCTGGAACGGGGCAAGCCCTGAACATTAATCAAACTTATCCGGAGATTCGTGCTTCAAACTGAGCAGTTTCTGCCTTACCATCTGGATGTGCTCCTTGAGCGTGAACACCTGATCATAAAAACCAACCGAGACGCGGATGTCGCTGACGGCCTTTTCGATCCGGTCGAGATGCGCCCGAAAGCTCTTGAGCACTTCCGGTTGCGGATGTACCAGTAATTCTTTCTCAATATTGCTCAGTTCACGGTACCAGCGGTAGTACTTCGACCGGTTACGCCAGGTGTAAATCCGCGGCATGATTCCAATGACGGGGAACAGAAGGATTCCCAAGGGGATAAGGACCAGGATCATCCGGTCGATGAACGTGGCCGCCCAGAAGGGGAGGTAGTGGTAGAGCAGGGAGCCGCCCGACTTGTAAAACCGCTCGGCCTGCTCGCTGATCGGGTAGTCCTGTTTGGTGAGCGAGGGGAATTCCCCCGCCTTATGTACCCATCCCGCGCCGCTGTGGATCTCCACCGAGGCCTTCAAAAGCAGATACGCCAGGGCGGGATGCAGGCTCTTGCGGACGATGAGGTTCGCCGTCGGAGACAATAGATGGATGTCCGAAGGGGGCAACCGCTTCGGCAGGCTCAACCCTCCCCGGGGCAGGATCACGTGCGACAGGGCCGGGAAAAGCCGCGTATAGGCCTCGGCCTGGCTGAAGTTCATCAGTTTGATCCCGTTTGCATTGAGCAGCTTCGTCACCACCTGGCTGTCGGCCGAACCGAACGCCATGACCGCATCCGCCCTGCCCGTCATGATCGCCTCCATGGCGCCGTTGTAAGGATACTCATACATAACAGTGGGAGGATCAGCGGCGGCGGCGGCCTTAAGCAGGTTCAGGGAGAGCTTTTGAATGCCGCTTCCCTTGGGTCCGATGACGATCCGCTTCCCTCTGAGTTGGGACAGGTCATCAAGGATTTCATCACCCCGGTAAAAGACCCACAAGGGCGTGTACGTGAGGCTGCCCAGCGACACCAGATTCGCCGCGATCTCTCCCCTGCCGATCGCCCCCTGGACGAAAGACGCATCAACCCCATGGGACTCATCGCTCAAAAGCCGCAGATTCTCCACCATCCCCGATGAGGGAATCAATTTGACCCGGATGCCGTCGCGGGCGAGTACCTGCCGATACCGCTCGGCGAAAACAACGAACGACCCGCCCTCCATCCCCGTGGTCATGGTCAACGTATCCGGGGGAATGGGTCGGACAAAATGATAGATCAAAAAAAGGGAAACCAGGGTGATCGAAATCGATACGATGAACCCGGGTGTCCATGATCTTGGCGACAACCTCTCGATGATTTTTCGGTTCATCTTCACCCTCTCGCTCGACGAAACAGTATCCGGGAAGAGACTATTGGGCCGGGGTGGCGACGCCAATGACGCGCCCATTCATGACAAGGCCCCGCCGATTCATTGCCGGCCCATTATATGAAATCGGTCTGCCGATAGCAAGATTGTTGAACGGCGCTGCGGATCAGCGGCTGGCGTACACGCGAGCTTGCTCGCGGGGACGGCTGTCCGCTGCAGCCGCTTGATGGCCTGGCGCGAAGCGCCGGGACAGCAAGTGGATGGCAATTCGCAGCGCCGATGGCTCGGCGCGCAGCGTCCGAGCCATCAGAGTATTGAATGGCCGGTCACCGACCGCCGGACCATGAAAACGCGTCACCCCGGTTGTTTTCTTGACGATGAATCTCCTTTTCTTTACATTCCCCCTCGGAAAAAGTAAGCTCTTGTCATATCCGGCCGTCCCGACGGGCGGCTGGGTGCACGATAAAAGTACATCAGGATAGTACCAATCGTATCCTCAACTGTTTAGGAGGCGGCATGATCCGTTTTTCTTCCCCTTTGCATCTCACCGCGGCGCTGAGCATTTTTGCCCTGACCGCCTGCACCCCCCTGGGAAAACACCTGATGGGCGATCCCCAGAACCCTTACCCCCTTCAGGCTCCGCCAAAAATCGGCGATATCGTGCACCTGCCGACCGGCATCCTTGTCAGTCAGGAGCAGATGTTCGCCGTCGCCGGCGATGCGCGCATTGTCTATCTCGGCGAAACCCATGACAACCCTGCGTCGCACCGTCTGGAGGTACAGCTCCTGGAGGCCCTCGCCCAGCGCCACCCCGGCCGCCAGGCCATCGGCATGGAGATGTTTTCCCGCGCTCAGCAGCCTGTCCTTGACCGCTGGATTGCCGGCCTTCTGGACGAGAAGACCTTTCTCAAGGAATCGCGCTGGTTCGATAACTGGAACATGGACTTCGGCTACTACCGTGATCTGCTGAACTTCGCGCGCGAGCGGCGCATCACCATCATCGCCCTGAACGCGGAAAAGAGCTTGGTGACCGCGCTGCGCAGCAAGACCCCGGACCAACTCAGCGCGGAGGATCGGGCCCGGCTGCCGCAACTCGACCTGACCGATCCCTACCACCGCGGCCTGGTGGAGGCTATCTTCGGCGACAGCAGGCACGGGGGCATGCAGCTCGACGGTTTCGTCCGTATCCAGACGCTGTGGGATGAGACCATGGCCGAGGCGGCGGCCCGCTACCTGTCGAGCCCGGCCGGCAAAGACAACTATCTCCTGGTGGTTGCCGGCGGCAACCACGTGCAGAGCGGCTTCGGCATCCCGCGCCGCGTCTTCCGCCGGCTGCCCGTGTCGTATGTCCTGATCGGCGGCAGGGAAATCAACCTTTCGGCCGACAAGCAAAACCGGTTGCTGGACGTCGATGTTCCCGATTTTCCCATGGTGCCCTATGATTTTGTTGTTTACCTTGCCTACGAAGACCTGCCGCAAACGGGAGTCACGCTCGGTGTGATGATGGAGCCCGCGCCGACGGGCCGCGGCCTGGCGGTCAAGAGCGTGGCGCCGGGCTCCAATGCCGAGCGCGCCGGCCTGCGGCCGGGGGATCTGCTCATAGCCATCGATGGAGAAGCCCTGCTAGATACCTTCGACCTGGTCTATGCCCTGAAACAGAAGCAGCCCGGCTCGCACGGGCTCCTGCAGATTGAACGGCAGGACCAAACCCTGAACGTGGACATTCTCTTCGAGCAAAGCGATGACATCCATTCGTCGGGGAAAAAATAGCTGGAGGTCTTGTGAACCGGTAAGGCAGGCTTTCACGTTATTCCAGCCCACCTGGATAAGACAGCCCGAGTGAAGAAGAGATCCGATCCAACCCTTTTCCCATCAAGGCATGGCGTTCGATGAAGATCAGCACTTCTTCATGCCGGGCCACGGCGACCATCGGCAGTTGCTCCAGAAAACGAAGGATTGGCCTTCTATTCTTCAGATTTCCGCATACCAATTCCCCGACGATCAATGGATGACAGAGGACATGACCTTCATGGAGCAGTGCTTCAAGTCTCTTATTGCCGTCGCGCAAATGCGCTACCCATACGGAGGTATCGACCAAGACCATGTTATGCCCCTGCGCTTCTCCTACGGGGTATCTCCTTCAGCCCTTTCTCTGTTCCACCCAACAGGGCCAGCCGCTTGGCGCTTTCCCTTGCGATCAGTGATTCGAGTCCCAGTCTGACCAACTGGGTTTTTTCCGAAATGCCGGTCAACTGCACCGCCTGATCCAAAAGATTGTCATCTATGTTCAGTGTCGTTCTCACAATTTCACCCCTTTTCCCTCATGTGCAATACTGTATGTATCAATAATGCATAATCGATGTGCATCTGTGCATCTGTCAAGAGGCGTTCCACTCCGGGCCATCTCAGACCAGGGCGGTCAGCGCCTTTTCAATTATCCCCTGCACTGCCTTTACCTTGTATCCGTTGCCGCTCAGCGGCTGAGCCCCTTCTATTGCGGCCTTGCAGGCATCTGCCATCCCATCCTTGATCGTTTTTCCCGTTAGTGCCGCCTCAGCGCGTGTTGCCCGGAAAGGGAACGGAGCTACGCCGCCAAGAACAATGCGGGCTGCGGAGACAGTATTGCCCTTCATGGCAACCATGGCAGCCACGCTCACCATCGCGAAGTCGAAGGCCTGACGCTCTTTCAGCTTGAGATAAACGCCCTTGGATCCGGAAGCCGGCGCCGGAATCTCCACCGCCAGCACCATTTCAGCGGGACCGAGGATGGTCTCTTTCAGGATGTTTTTCTCCGGTCGGACATAGAACTGTTCCAAAGGAACGACCCTATTCCTCTTGGGACCTGCGATCTCCACCTTTGCGTTGAGGACTGTCAGTGCCGGGGCCAGATCGGAAGGGCAGACCATGTAGCAGTTTTCTCCCCCGAAGATGGCGTGATACTGGTTCTCTCCTCCCGGTGCATAGCAGGTATCTCCTCCCTTGCGGAAACATTCCTTAAAGAGCTTCCCCCGGAAGTACCAGCAACGGGGTCTCTGACAGAGATTGCCTCCCAGGGTGCCTACGTTGCGGATTTGGGGAACCGCCACCTGAGAGGCCGCCTGGGTAAGCAGAGGGTATCTGGCAGCAACCAGGGGGGAGGATGCGATATCGCTCACGGTCGTCGCGGCGCCGATTTTCAGTCCCTTCCTCTGCTCGCTGATAGTGTTCAAATCCTTGATCCCCTTGATATCGACGAGGTGCGAGGGCGGATGAAGCTTAGGCCCTTCCACCCTGTCCTTCATCATGGCGAGCATGTCGCTGCCGCCCGCGAGGATGGCGCCCTTGTCCTGGTGCCGGGTCAGAAGAGCAGTGGCCTGGGCTATCGTTGTTACCTGATAATATTCAAAACCTCTCATCGGCTCCTCCTTTCTTTTTATCCTTGCCCCTTGCTCAGCCCGTCGAGGACCGCCTGGATATTGATCGGAATCTCATCAAACCGCACGCCCACCGCATTGTAGATGGCATTGGCGATGGCAGGAGCCGGCACTCCATAGGGGGGCTCGCCTATCCCTTTTGCGCCGAAGGGTCCAAGGGGGTCGTCCGATTCCACGATAATAGGCTCAACGATCGGCACGTCGAGGATGGAGGGTATTTTGAAATCGACCATATTGGGATTCGTACAGATGCCCGTCTGCCGGTCGATGTGCTGTTTTTCCAGCATGCCGAAGCCGATCCCCATGATGGCGCCGCCCTGAATCTGGTTTTCACAGCCGATGCGATTGATCGTCCGGCCCACATCGTGGGCTGCGATCAGCTTCAGTATCTCAACCTTGCCGGTCCGCGTGTCCACAGCCACCTCCGCAAAATGGGCCCCGAAGCCGTGCGTCGCGGTATTTACCGGGGGCCTGGCAGTGCCGCGGCCGATGATCGGACTGGGTACCCTCGAAAGGATCTCTTTGTAGGAAAGGGACTTACCCTCTTCTGACTTCACAAAAATCCGTCCGTCCCTGATTTCGAGGTCCTCCTTTTTCTTTTTCAATTGCTCGGCTGCGGCATCAAGCAATTGATTCTTTGCGTCGCGGACGGCGTCCATTACGGCATTGCCTATGCTGGCCGTACCCCGGCTCCCCGAAGGACCGCCTGCGTCTGTTGTGGTGTCCGTATCGCCCGTCGTCACTTCAACGGCCTCGTAAGGGATACCCAGCCCCTCGGCGGCGATCATGGCCATGGTCGTCTTCTGGCCGCCGCCGCTGTCGTTGAGACCGCTCAGGAGTTCGACCGTGCCGTCCGGGTCGAGCTTGATGATGGCGGACATGGGACCGAATTGCGACCCGTGCCTGCACGACTGGAAGGCCACGCCAAGGCCCTTCTTCACCGGGCCCTCGCTTGTGCCGGGCTTCCTCCAGCGTGCATCCCAACCGAACCGCTCCGCAGCAAGCTTGACGCAATCCTCCATGCCGCAGCTTGAAAAGGGTATCTTTCGGTCCTGGTCGCCGTCCTCCTTCCGGGCGTAGTTCTTGAGGCGGAAGGTCAGGGGATCGATGCCGAGCTTCTCGGCCAGACGGTCCATATGGACCTCCTGGGGGAACATGCCCGCCGGGTGGCCGACGCAGCGCATATGCCCACCCTCGGGCTTATTGGTAAAGACGTTCCAGCCCTCAAGCTTCACGTTGGGGCATCGGTAGACCTTTTGCGGGACTTCGAGGGAATTCCATGCGCCGTCGAAGTGATAGTAAGCGCCCGAATCTGCATAGAGCTTCACCTGGATGGCGGTGAGCGTCCCGTCTTTCTTCGCGCCGTATTTAAGATACCAAGTCGTTGGATAGCGGTGATGGGCCCCGAGATAGTTCTCTTCGCGGGTAAACTCCAGCTTGACGGGCCGGCTGGTTTTTTTTGCCAGAAGGGCGGCGATGATATGCTGCCTCTCCAGATTGCCCTTGTCGCCGAAATCGCCGCCGATGAAGTGGGTGAGGACCCGGACCTGGTTGACCCTGATGCTTAATGCCCGGGCAAGGCCGGTGCGCAAGCTAAAAGGGGCTTTGTGGGAATCCCATAGGGTGAGTCTCTTTCCGCTCCACCTCGCCACCGTGACGCGGGGCTCCAGGGTGGTATGCTGGATCATGTGGGTTTTGTACTTCCCTTCGAGGATCACCTCCGCCTGCTCTGAACCCTTCATCGATGTTGCCGCGGATCGTGATGTCCGCCTTTTCCTGGATCGCATTTCCCTCAGGATAGAGTTTTGGGGCGGTGGGTTGAACCGCCTCTTCCACGTCGAGGACAAAGGGAAGGATCTGATAGTCAATCTTGATCAGCTCCAGGGCCTCCTCTGCCGTCTCCTCATCCACGGCCGCCACGGCGAGGATCTCGTCGCCGGCATAACGGGCCGTCGTTGCAAGGACAGGCATGACCACCGTCGGGGGTGTCTCCCTTCTGTGGATAGGGTAGTCAGGCATATCAGCCGCGGTGAGGATGGCCTTCACCCCCGGAAGGGCCTGTGCTTTGGCGGCATCGATCCTCATCACCTTTGCGTGGGGATAGGGGCTTCGGAGGATCTTCACCGTGAGCATGTCGGGCAGGTAAATATCGGCGGCATATTTTGCCTCGCCCACGAGCCGTTCGAAAGCGTCCACCCGTTCAACTTTCTTTCCGACAACGTTGAGTTCGCTTGACATAACCCCTCCTTTACGTCTTCGAGGATACGCCTAACACCGATTCGATGATCTTCGGGTAGGCGCCGCAGCGGCAGAGATTGCCGGCCAGGGCCAGGCGCACGTCTTCAGGGGTGGGCCTCGGATTCTTGTCGAGGAGCGCTTTGGCGGACATCATCTGACCGGACGTGCAGAACCCGCACTGATAGCCGCCGTGTTCCGAAAAGGACTTTTGAATGGGGTGGAGGTTTTCACCCTGCCGGAGCCCTTCCACCGTGAGAATCTTCCTCCCGTCCATGGCGATGGCGAGAAGAGAACAGGCGTAGACTGCTTTGCCGTCAAGAATCACCGTGCAGGCGCCGCAATTGCCGTGATCGCACGCTTTCTTCGTACCGGTGAGACCCAGTTCTCTCCTCAGCACATCGAGTAACGTCCAGTGCGATTTTACCTTAAGGCGGTAGTGCCTGTCGTTGACATTCAGGAGAATCAAGGCTTCTTTTTTTCCGGGAGGAACGGCAGCCTCTGCCTGCGGGATCGATGGCACGGGGAGTGTAACGATAGTTGCGGCAACGGTCCCCGTTGCCATCCCCTTCAGGAAGGAACGCCGGGAAACCTTGAAAGATCCCTCCTGCCTCTTTTCTTCTTCCGGGGGTTTGTTCTCCTTTTCATCCATAAGATTCACCTCCTATCAGATGATGCGAGATTTGATGTGTTTTTTATTATAGCACTTTTTAGATTCTTCACAAATAAGTGCGTTCTCGAAATAGCATCATCGTTCGACACTACAGGTTTTGATAAATTTTGATAAATTCCCCTTGACATACAAGACTCCCTTCCGTATTCTCACGCCTCACAAAAGTAATTTCTTATCAATTATTTACCAATTTTCAATCAATGGCCTGATGGCAAGAAAGTAGATCATCAGGGGTTTCGTTTCAAGAACACGGCCGGATTCCCGCACGGGTCGTGTATCATCACGTTTCATCGAAGGAGGGTTTCCCCATGAAAACCAGATTGACCATCCATGCCATTGGTTTACTCTATCTTGCCATGATTCTTTGTTCGTGCAGTAGTGGAGGCGGGGGTGGAAACGGGGGCGTGGACACTGGCGGGGGCGGCGGAAATCCCGACTACACCGTGACCGTTGAGCCGTCGAGCGCTGCTGCGTTCCAAGGCTCAAGCATCACGGTCAAGGCTTCCGTGGCTCGCACGTCCGGTTTCACCGGAGTAGTTTCCGTGACGATTGCAAACGCACCAGCCGGTGTAACAGCGGATACGCTCACTCTTGCCGGCGGCATCGGCACCGGATTCCTCAGGATCTACCTGACCCCGGACGTCTCCGCAGGCGGTCCCGTGAATCTCTCGGTCATCGGTTCGAACGGCACATCGAATGCAACCGTGCTTCTTCCGCTTACGGTCAAGCCGGCAGAGCCCAGTTCACAGGCGAAGATTAAGGCGGCGCTCGCCTCAGGAACAATCGACTACGGCACGTCGCTTCTCTATCGCGCTTATGCTCTCTATGGTGATGCGAGACTCCCCGATGCTTTCCAGGGATCGGGATCGGAAGAAGGAGACAATAATCTGCGCTCCGAGATCGTCGCCGCGCGCAGTGGCTTTTCGGTCGAACTCCAGGCAGCGCTTGACTCCTTCACGGTTCGGCCCGCGGATACGAAGAGCTGGTTCAACCAGTTTTCCACCGCCTTGGCCCCGATTGTCTCACGTTCGGTCATGAAAGCCCCAGTCCCCTCAAGTCCACGGTCAAAAGCCGCCGGAGATGCCTCCGGGTGGCAATGGGTCTCGGACCGGCGCACGATCCCAATCCGCGTTTGGGCGCAGGTAAACGGTGATCCCGGCTATGATTTTGCGAGCACATTGGCAATCACCGAAACACTCGACATCTTCGAAAAGATCTGGATTCCCATGACCAAACTTATGGGCGAACCGATCTATGACATTGAGGGGGGAGACAATGCAATCGATGTTTACATCGTCGATTGGTTGAGCAGCGTTCATCGGAGTGGTAATGATTTCGCGCCGAAATGGTTTGGAAGCACCTTCGGGGACTTCCCGAGAATAGGGAAAAAAACGAGCGGCTTTATCCTGATCCCCCGATCTCTTCTTCACTCCAATCGTTTCCACACGAGCGTGATCCACGAGTTCTTCCACGTTCTTCAGTATGCGCACAACGCGGATATCAGCCAACAGCCGAGAACCGGTGTGGCGAATGTCATGGATCACTACTGGTTCACGGAGGCCTCCGCCCGGTGGGCTGCCGCGTACTACGACCGGAAGCTCGCCCCATGGATCGGAGGCCGTGGGGCCTGGGATGAGGCCCACAGGACCTTCACCGAGCGGTTTCAAGAAAGCAAGGAATCACTGAACGCCTCGACGGTGCCGCACATGTACGATGCTTACATCTGGGCATACTTCCTTGAACAGAAAGCCGGCGGCCCGGAAATGATGGGGGGCATCTGGACGAACCTTGAAACCGCAAGCACGTTCGCGCAGGGGGACAATGTCCTCGACTTCTTCTTCCCCTTCAAGGACAACTTCCGGACGTTTGCGGTCCGCAACCTGAACACCGAGTTTTTGCCCGGCGATCCTTTGCCGCGGAGCGACCGCTATATCAGCCTCGACTCGGAATTCCGCAAGGACAAGGTCGAGCCTCCCTACGGCGGCGGGCCGCTTATTGGCGATTCCGAGTTGACGTACACCGCGATGCTGGAGCCTCTGACCGCGGACTATCTGAAGTTCACCGTGAGCGATCCCGAGGTCAGGCAGGTGGTCTTCGATCTTGATGGTCTGGCCGCGGCCACGGGCCTCGATGTCGATGCTTTGATCAAGACCCAGGGCAAGGATTGGGAAAAGCGCGATCTGAACGGTAAGACGGAGTTGAAGTTCTGCTTCGACAAGTCCGGGGAAACGCTCGAGGACATCCGCCTTGTCCTGAGCAATCACCAATTTAGGCTAGGCGAGAGCGTCCCTGCGATATTTACGGCCAGGTCATACAAAACGCCCTGCGCTGGCACGTGGTCAGGCCCCTTTTCCTACACCAGTAAATACACCGACAGTTCTTCCTCTCAGACGGTGGTCTGGAGCGGAACCGTAACCTGGGGTCACCCCGTTCTCGTGAATAGCTGGACTACAGAGTACCGTGTGGACAGCGCGATCTCTACGGTGACGGTGGATGGGACGGGCAGCGGCTGCACGTTCCACGGCCAGAAGGCCGTGCCCCTGTCCGAGTTCACCGCATCCCAGGATGTCATGACGCTGTTCTCGGATGGACGTTATACCGCCGCGCTCGGGGCTGCGACAACCGTGACTGTTGATTACCAGTGTCCCGCTCCCGGGGTCAATTACTCCTCTCTCTTCCCCTTGGGGCTTGGGTGGGGCACAGCCGCTATCGGCACATTTCCTCAGCTCGATGTCAACAACCATATGAAGGGAAACTATGTCGCCGCAATCCCCGCTCCGAACTCTATAAGCTGGACCTGGGATTTTGCGTACACGCCGTGAGAATTGAGCGTACGTGCAGGCAAGCAACATTCGCTGGTTCCTGACGCAGACGCCGTAAACGGGAGAGACGATCGCAGCAGGGGGGCATTCCCTATCGCGGCCTGAAGGCCTCCACCAGGCCATCCATACGCGTATCCGGGTGGATGACCCGGACGCCGGTAAAGCCGGCCTCGGTGAGCGCCTCACGGATCTCGGCCTCCGTGTAGGAGTTGCCGCCCTCCGTACCAACCAGCATATTCACCGCGAAGAGGGCGCCCGATCGGGGTTCCGTGCGGTCGGGACTCATCACATGATCGCGCACCACGATCCGCCCCCCGGGCTCCAGGGCGGCGAAGATCTTGCGGAACATCTCCCGGTTCTCCGCCGGCGAATTCTGGTGGATGATCGCCGAGACGAATGCGAGGTCGTGCCCCCCGGGCAGCGGATCTTTCCGATAGTCCCCCGCAACCAGCGTCACTCGTTCACGCACCCCGGCGGCATCCATCCGTTCGCGCGCCATGTCGATCACCGGCGGCTGATCGAAAATCGTCGCCCGCATCGCCGGCGCCGCCTGCAAAAACGCCAGTGTATAAGTCCCCGACCCTCCTCCCACGTCGAGGAGTCGCCGCGCCCCTGCCGGGTTGACCAGCGCTACGATGCGCGGGGCAAGCGGCCTCCCGATGACGTGCATCGCGCCGATGAAGGCGCTCATCGACTTATCCGGTTTCCGCGGCCTCACAATCTTGCCGGTGAGCCGACCCCAGCGTTCCCACAAATCGATACTGTGCCGGATAATCGGCAGGATCGACTCGGGGCTGTCGGCGGCCAGGAGCCGTGCGGCGGAAGGTTCGGTGCGGTAGGCATCATCCCGCTTGATCAGAAGTCCCATCGCCGCCAGGGCGTCGAGCACAATCGTCAGCGCACGCAAATCAGCGCCGATCCGCTCGGCGATCTCGCGGGCGTTCATCGGCGCAGACGCCGCCAGGGTGAAGAGATCGAGCTCCGCACCGGTCAAAAAGACGCGGCTTTCCATAAAGGCCCGGCTCAGAGCCATAATCGTTTCCTGACTCCATTTCGGCTGATCGTTATCCTGCGTGGTCATGGCATTTCTCCTTCCGGATGGTTTGGGCGGCGGCGCCTCGCCTTCGCCTGCCGGTCCGCCCGGATCCATTAAAGCATCAATGGTCCTCCCGTGCAAGTATCCACCCCTGGTCCGATAACCTGCAATCTTCCGAAAGAACCGCACCCTCCATGATCACCGATACCGCAGCCCGTATTTTGTGGTAAATGCAGGCCATCAATAATCACTTGACAAATATAACGAGAGTTTAGATCTTGAGAAGGCAGCCAACGAGTTCATCCTTTTTATTCCACCAGGGGGTGTCGAACAGATGTTCCCGAACAAAGGAAACGCGAATACTCCGGGAGAGGTCGTTTTTCAGGTCCGGGACCTCACGAAGACGTACGTCATGGGAGAGGTCTCGGTTCATGCGCTCAGGGGGGCGAATCTGGAGCTCTACCCGGGGGAGCTGATCGTCCTGCTCGGACCTTCGGGAAGCGGGAAATCCACGCTGCTCAACATCCTCGGCGGACTGGATACGGCCACCAGCGGCACGGTCTCCTACCGGGGCAAAAACCTGACGAATGCCAGTGAGCAGGAGCTGACGGAGTATCGCCGTTTCCATGTCGGGTTCGTCTTTCAGTTTTACAACCTGATTCCCAGCCTGACCGCACGGGAAAATGTGGCGGTCGTGACGGAGATCGCAAGTAATCCCATGGCGCCGGAAGATGCCCTGGGACTTGTCGGACTCAACGAGCGGCTTGATCATTTCCCCGCCCAGCTCTCCGGCGGCGAACAGCAGCGCGTCGCGATCGCGCGGGCCATCTCAAAGAATCCGGAAGTACTGCTCTGCGACGAGCCCACCGGGGCCCTCGATTCCAAAACGGGAATCGTGGTCCTCGAAGCCCTGGAGCGGATCAACCGTGAGCTGGGCACGGCGACGGCGATCATTACCCATAACGCGGACATCGCCGGCATGGCCGACCGCGTCGTCCATCTCAGTAACGGGAGGATAACCCAGGTGGAGGTCAACACGGTGAAAAAACCGCCCGGCGAGCTGCAATGGTGAGATGATGAAGGCCCTGAACCGGAAGCTCTGGCGGGATCTCTGGCGCATGAAGGGTCAGGTATTTGCCATTACCCTGGTCGTGATGAGCGGGGTCGCGACCTTTATCATGTTCATCAGCACGATGGATTCGCTGAATCTCACCCGCGACAGTTTTTACCGGGATTATCATTTTGCCGATGTTTTCGTCACCCTGAAGCGGGCGCCGGAAAGTCTGAAGGAGAAAATCAAGGCTGTTCCCGGCGTCAATCAGCTTGAAACCCGCGTTTCCGCCTACTGCAAACTCTCAATCGGCAGCTTCCCGGAGCCGGTGAACGCCAGGATTATCTCCCTGCCCGATGACGGCGACCCGCTGATGAACCGCCTCTACCTCAGGAAAGGGCGGCTTCCCGATCCGGCGAAGGATAACGAGGCCGTGATCAATGAAACCTTCGCTCAGGCGCACGGCTTCACTCTCGGCGATCGTTTTGCGGCGATCATCAACGGCAAATGGAAGACCCTGACGATCACCGGCATCGCCCTCTCTCCGGAGTTCGTTCTTCTGATGCAGCCGGAGTCGGCGAGCCCGGATTTCAAACGGTTCGGCGTTCTGTGGATGAGTCGCAAGGTGCTCAGCAAGGCGTATGACATGGACGGGGCGTTCAATGATGTCGTCCTGACCCTCACTCCGGACGCCAAATTGAACGATGTCCTCGCGCAGATTGACACGATCGTGGAACAGTACGGGGGGTTCGGCGCCTATGCGCGCAAGGATCAGATATCTCACCGCCTCCTGAACGCGGAATTTCAGCAGCTCCAGAGGAGCTCGGAAATATTCCCGACCATTTTCGTCTGTGTTGCCGCATTTTTGTTGAATGTCGTGATGAGCAGGACGATTAACACGCAGCGTGAACAGATTGCCGCCCTGAAGGCATTCGGTTACGCGAATCTCGATATCGGCATCCATTATGCGAAGCTGGTTGTGCTGATTATCTTTCCCGGCTTGATTGGAGGCATCGTTGCGGGCATCTGGTTCGGGAAGATGCTGGGCGATATTTACATGGCGGTCTATCGTTTCCCCTCCCTTCTGTATACCGTGCATCCCGGGGGTGATCGTTTCCGCCGTCCTGATCAGCATCGTCTCGGCCCTTGCCGGCACCGTGCACTCCCTGTGGCGGGCCGCCAAACAGCCGCCTGCCGAGGCGATGCGGCCCGAGCCTCCCGCGCAGTACCGGGTGACGCTCCTGGAGAAAACGGGGATCGGCCGCTGGCTCACCCAGCCGTCGCGGATCATCCTGCGCAATATCGAGCGCAAGCCGATCAGAACGTTTCTCTCCATGATGGGCATCGCCGTCGCCTGCGCTACGATGATCTCCAGCGGATTTTTTAAAGATGCCGTCGATTTTATGGTCAACGTCCAATTTGTTCTTTCCCAAAAGGAAGAGATGAAGGTGGTGTTCACCGACCCGACTTCCCGCAGGGCGCTCTATGAGCTCAAAGAACTCCCGGGCGTTCATCACGCCGAGACCTTTCGAACGGTCCCGGTAAAACTGACGTATGGCGCCCGCAGCCACCGGACGGTCATCAACGGGATAGAATCCGGCAGCCGCCTGTATCTTCTCCTGGACACGGATCTTCGGGTCATCTCCCTTCCGCCTTCCGGGATCGTGCTGACCGATCATCTGGGCGAAATGCTCGGCGTGAAGGCCGGCGACCTGGTGACCGTCCAGGTACTCGAAGGTTCGAAGCCGCTCCGCCAGGTGCCGGTCGTTGCGCTCGTCAGGCTGTATCTGGGGGTGATGGGGTATATGGATGTTACGGCGCTCAACCGTTTGCTGAGAGAGGGCGATGCCATATCCGGCGCGTATCTGGCTACCGATCCGCTCTTCAACGGGAAACTCTTCCGGAGTTTCATCCAAATGCCGCGGGTCTCCGGAACCATGCTCAGACGAAACGAAATCCGCAATTTCCATGACGTGCAGGCCAAAGGAATGCTTTTTTTCACGTTTATTGCTACAGTGATGGCCTGTTCCATCGCCTTCGGCGTCGTCTATAACAGTGCGCGGATCGCCTTTTCGGAGCGAAGCCGGGAGCTCTCCAGCCTCCGGGTGCTGGGTTACACGCGGGGCGAGATCTCGTACATCCTCCTGGGAGAACTGGGGATTATCACGCTCATCGCCATCCCCCTGGGGTTCGTCATCGGATACTGGCTCTGCGCGTATATCGCGCAGGCGCTGGCCTCCGATCTTTTCCGGGTGCCGCTGATCATCCAACCCCGGACGTTTTCCCTCGCGGCGGCGGTCGTTCTTGCGTCGGCTTCGGTATCGGGGCTGATCGTGCGCCATAAACTGGATCATCTGGATCTCGTCGAGGTCCTCAAAACCAGGGAGTAGCCTTATGAAGCCTGCGCTGCGCAGAAATCTATCGGTCATCGCCATCATCATGATCGCGATTGCGGCAACGATTTACGGTTTTCTCCCCAGAGCGGTCGACGTCGATCTCCTTGCGGTCTCACGCGGCCCCCTTCAGGTCACGATTGAAGAAGAGGGGCGCACCCGTCTGAAAGAGCGGTTCGTCCTCTCAGCCCCGACCGCCGGATACATGCGGCGCATCGATGCCAAGGTAGGAGATCCGGTGCGAAAGGGGCAGGCCGTGGTCACTCTGGAACCGCTGCGCTCGCAAGCCCTCGATCCCCGAAGCCGCGCGGAAACCGAAGCCGCCGTTTCCGCCGCCGAGGCGGCGCTCAGCGCGGCAAGGGAGAAGGAGCGCGCCGCAGAGGCCGATGCCGACTACCTCGAAAAACGATTGGCAGAGGATTGCGAATCTCCATGCGAAGGGGTCCGTTGCAAAGGACCAGTACGAGCAGACCGCCTCCGAGGCGAAAAAGGCGCGGGCGGCCCACGCCGCGGCAAAAGCCGCGGTCGATGTCGCCCGCTCCGAGCTTGAGCGGATAAAAACAACGCTGCAATCCGTCAACCCGACGGGGAGATCCGAAAAACCGGATATCGTGCGTGTCGCGTCGCCGGTCGACGGCGCCATTTTCCGAATCTACCGGGAAAGCGAAGGCGCCGTCGCTGCCGGCGCCCCCCTGATGGATATCGGGAACGCGAACAATCTCGAAGTCCGCGTCGAAGTGCTCTCTTCCGATGCAGTGAAGATAAAAAAGGGGATGACGGTCTTGTTGAAACGGTGGGGCGGCGACGGGATCCTGACAGGAGTCGTGCGGGTGGTCGAGCCGGCGGGATTCACGAAGGTTTCAAGCCTTGGCGTTGAAGAACAGCGGGTACTCGTTCTTGCGGATATCACCTCTCCGCGCGGAGGCATGGCGCCTCCTTGGCGACGGTTACCGCCTGGAAGCGCACTTTGTCGTCTGGGAGGGGAAGGCCATCCTCCAGGTTCCCGCCGGCGCCCTTTTCCGTTCGGGAAACGGGTGGGCGGTGTTTGTTGAAGACGGCGGCAGGGCTCGGCTGCGCAGCGTTGAGGTGGGGCAGAGAAACGGCCTCACGGCGGAGATCATCTCCGGCCTCAAAGAGCGGGAAAAGGTGATCGCCCATCCCGACGATTCCATCCGCGACGGCTCATCCGTCCGGCCACGGAAGTAGGGCAGGCCGGACGCCGGAAGCCTACCTCAGCGGTCATGGCATTTCTCCTCCCGGATGGTTTGGGCGGCGGCGCCTCGCCTTCGCCTGCCGGTCCGCCCGGATCCATTAAAGCATCAATGGTCCTCCGTGCAAGTATCCACCCGGTCCTTTACGCACCCGGCCCTTCCGGGGTCGATAAGGACCCATTTGCAACTTGTCAAGAGAGGCGGATGTGATATATACAGATACAACAATGTTTAGATGCAAAGCGTGCAAACACAGAAGAGCGAGACGTATAGGAAAATGCGTTGAGCGATGCGGTTTGCAGCGCAACGCAACAGATGAGCGTTTTTCAACAGCCCGCTAACAGGAACTCACTCTATGGGCAGCCAAGACCCCCCTCGCACCCGCCACACCTACGACACGTTTCACATGGGCCGATCCTGCATGGACCTTTACAGCAACGATGTGGGGGCCGCATTTGTCGACATCAAAAGCTTTGCCGCATACGTGGGCGGATCTCCCACCAATATGAGCGTCGGTTGCCGCAGGCTGGGCCTGACCTCGGCGCTTCTGACCGCATTCGGAGAAGACCCCGTCGGCGACTTCGTGGTCCATTTTCTCAGCAAAGAGGGCGTGAACGTCCGTTTCAGCCCGAGAAAACCGGGCCGGCATACCAGCATCGTCGTTCTGGGCATCGAGCCGCCGGACAAGTTTCCGATTGTCTTTTACCGCGAAAACTGCGCCGACTGCGCCCTTGACATCAACGATGTGCCCGCCGCCCCGATCGCGCAGAGCCGTGTGTTTCAGTTCGCCGGCACGAATCTCAGCAAAGAGCCGGTCCGGAGCGCAACCCTTTACGCGGCGGAACTCGCCAGGAAGGCAGGCACCGCCGTCGTCCTCGACCTGGATTTCCGGCCGGACCAGTGGTGCGATCCCCGCGCTTACGGCATTGCGGTCCGCTCCGCCCTTTCTTGCGTGGATATCATCCTGGGCACCGAGGATGAGATCAACGCCGCCATGCTGGCCGACACGCACTCCGTCCGTCTGACCGATTCCCAATTGACCGATGCCCGGGTAGCCGGAAATGCCGCCGAACATGCCCGCGCCCTGATGGAGCGGGGGCCCGCGGTGGTGGTGGAGAAGCGCGGCAAAGACGGCTGCCGGATTCACCGGCGCGACAGTGCGGCGGAGGATGTCCCGGGGTTTCCGGTAACGGTCCAGAACATCCTGGGCGCAGGCGATGCATTCGGTGCGGGGTTCCTGTACGGCTATGTCAAGGGGTGGGACCTGCGGAGGGCCGCGCGGCTGGGCAATGCCTGCGGCGCCATGGTGGTGACCCGTCACGGCTGCTCCATCTCCATGCCCTCCTGGGAAGAGGTGTCGGCCTTTATGGACGAGCGGGGCGGGTTATGACGAACAATAACGTCTTGCAGCGTTTCGATCTGACCGGAAAAATTGCCGCTATCACCGGCGGCGGGGGCGAGTTGTGCGGCGCCATGGCTGAAGCCCTGGGTGCGGCAGGGGTAAAGGTGGCCGTCCTGGACATCGGCAGGGAAAAAGCCGAAGCCCGGGCGCAGTCGATCATCCGCGCCGGAGGAGAAGCCTCGGCTCTGCAATGCAATGTCCTCGACCCCCTCCGCCTGCAGGAGTGCTGCGAAGAGATAACACGGCTCTGGGGTCAACCCGATTTTCTGATCAACGGCGCCGGCGGCAACGACCCCCGGGGCACCACATCGATGGAATTCCACGACCCCGCCGGACCGGGCGATCCGGCAGACCAGTCGTTTTTCGATCTCGATCCATCCGGTTTCCGCCAGGTGTTCGATCTCAATTTCATGGGCACGTTTCTCACGACCCAGGCCTTTGCCCGGGGGATGGTCGCGAAAGGCGGGGGGGCCATCGTCAACATCTCCTCCATGAGCGCCTTCCTGCCGCTGACCAAAGTGGCGGTCTATTCGGCGGCCAAGGCGGCGGTAAGCAACTTCACCCGGTGGCTGGCGGTCCATTTTGCGCATACCGGCATCCGCGTCAACGCCCTGGCGCCGGGTTTCTTCATGACGGAGCAGCTCAGATTCCTCCATATCGATCAGAGCACGGGGGAGCTCACCCCCCGCGCCCGCCAGGTGATTGATCATACGCCGATGGGCCGGTACGGCCTCCCGGACGATCTGATCGGCGCCCTGATCTGGCTCCTTTCGGACGCCTCGGGCTTTGTGACCGGCGTGGTGGTGCCGATCGATGGGGGATTTTCGTCTTACTCGATTTAAGTATGTGATTGAAAAGGGGCAATTGTCGTGGCCAACGTGATTCTGAAAAACCTTGTGAAGCGGTTCAACGCGGTGACGGCGGTCGACAACCTGTCGATCGAGATCCACGACAAGGAGTTCGCCGTGCTGGTGGGGCCTTCCGGATGCGGGAAGACCACGGCGCTCCGGATGATCGCCGGCCTCGAGACGATAACCTCGGGCGAGATCTACATCGGCGACACGCTGGTCAACGAGATGGCGCCCAAAGACCGGGACATCGCCATGGTCTTTCAGAACTACGCCCTCTATCCCCACATGAATGTCCGGGATAACCTGGGTTTCGGCCTGAAGATGCGGAAATTCCCGGCGGAGGAGATCGACCGGCGGGTGCAGGAGGCGGCCGATATCCTCGGCATTCACGACCTGCTGGAGCGGAAACCCAAGGAGCTCTCGGGAGGTCAGCGGCAGCGTGTGGCGGTGGGAAGGGCCATCGTGCGCAAGCCCAAGGTGTTTCTCTTCGACGAGCCGCTCTCCAACCTCGACGCCAAGCTCCGGGTGGCCATGCGGGCCGAGATCAGCAAGCTCCACAAACGCCTGGGGGCCACCATCATCTATGTCACCCACGATCAGGTGGAGGCGATGACCATGGCCGATCGGATCTTCATCATGCACAACGGCGCCCTGCAGCAATCCG
Source organism: uncultured delta proteobacterium (assembly GCA_963817385.1). Taxonomy (GTDB): domain Bacteria; phylum Desulfobacterota; class Syntrophia; order Syntrophales; family UBA5619; genus JAKAFS01. The sequence continues at coordinate 73,208 of CAWFOM010000025.1, read as the reverse complement.
GCATGCCGCTTTCGGTCTACAACCAGCCGGCCAACCGGTTCGTCGCCGGGTTCATCGGTTCGCCGGCGATGAACTTTATCGACGCCGTGCTGCTCCGGGACGAGCGGGGCTGTTGCATCCAGGCCGACGGTTTCACGGTGAGGCTGCCGGAGGAGTTTCATCCCCGCGTCGAGCCCTACGCCGGCCGGCCGGTCATCTTCGGCGTGCGTCCCGAGGATGTGACCGAGCATGATCCCGCGGCAGGCGGCACCGGTGGCAATACCCTCACGGTGCGGGCCGACGTGGTGGAAACTTTGGGGTTTGAGATCTTCGCCTACCTTACCTGCGGCCCCCATTCCCTTGTCGGCCGGATGGAGGTCCCCAAACGCCCGATAACCGTGGGACAGACCCTTGAGGTGGACCTGATGATGTCCAAGACCCACATCTTCGACAAAGAGACGTCACGAACGATCGTGTAAGGACCAACACAGGAGAAATAGGGGGAGACCCTCTATTTCGCAAACATTTCTGGAGGAGGAAGCGTATGAAAAGAAAAATGGTAGTGGTAGCGGTGGCGGCACTTCTGTGCGTGGGGATGGCGTCGGCGAGCGCCTTTGCCGCCGTCGACTGGAAGCAGAGCCAGGGCACGGAAATCCGATTTCTGATGAACAAGCACCCCTTTACGACCTACATCGAGCCGAAGGTGGCCGAGTTCGAGAAGCTCACCGGCATCAAGGTCGTCATCGAGGCGTTCCCGGAGGATCAGTACCGGAACAAACGGACGATCGAGCTCAACGCCGGCGGCAAGGTTGACGGTTACATGATCATGCCGGGCCAGGATGACCTGCATTACTGGAAAGCGGGATGGCTCCAGCCCCTGGATGCGTACATCGCCGATCCCAAGCTGACTGATCCGGCCTGGGATCCGAAGGACTTCTTCGCCAGTTTTGCCAAGGCCTCTTCGGTGGAGGGCAAGCAGATCGGCATCGTCATCAACGCCGAGACGTCGCTTCTGGCCTACCGCAAGGACCTCTTCACGAAGTTCAAGCAGAAGGTCCCCACGACCATGAAGGAGCTCGAGCAGGTCGCCAAGTACTTCACCGGCAAGGAGGTTGACGGCAAGAAGATGGTCGGCATCACGCTCCGCGGCAAAGGGGCGGCGGCCACCTCCCAGTGGGTCGATTTCCTCTACACCTTCGGCGGCTCCTGGACGAACGCCCAGGGCCAGTCGAACTTCGCCTCCGCCGAGGACATCGCGGCCTTCAAATTCTACGGCGATCTGCTGAGAAACTACGGTCCCCAGGGCGGCACGATGCTCCACTGGGCGGAGAGCACCTCCGCCTTCATGGAGGGGAAGGCCGCCATGATCTATGACGCCAACGTCTTCAAGGCCCTGTACGAAAACCCCAAGGAATCGAAGGTCGCCGGCAAGGTCGGCTACGCCGTGATCCCGAAGGGCCCCAAGGGGCTGCAGCTCCCCCACGTCTCCAACTGGAGCCTCTCGATCAGCAAGACCAGCGCCCCCGAGCGGCAGAAGGCGGCGTGGCTCTTCATCCAGTGGGCGACCAACAAGGAGAACTGCCTGGGCGCGCTCCTCGCCGGGGTGCCTTCGGGAAGGGCCTCGTCCTGGAAATCCAAGGAATACAAGGCGGGCGACAAGCAGCCCGACTGGACCGCCGCCACGATGAAGTCCTTTGACATCGGCCAGGGCCAGTGGAACCCGCCGGTCATCAACGTCCCCGAGATCCGCGACATCACCGGCCAGGTGATCGTGGCCGCGATCGAGGGGAAGGACGTTGCCGAGGCTGCCAAGAAGGGCGCCGAGCAGATGGACAAGAAGATGGAGAAGTAACCCGAAACAGTCATTCCGGCGAATCCCGGATCAGGTCCGGGACAGGCGCTGATCCGGCATCCATAGACGTCACACCGGCGAAAGCCGGTGTCCAGTCTGATTGATCTGGGATTCCGGCTTTCGCCGGAATGACGCGGTAAATACGTAACCGCCGGGTTCGGCCGCATCGACAGACGGCCGGGCCCGGCATCCCAGGACGAAACAGTATTATGAAGCACGCCGCAAGCGCCATCTCCCGCTTCGTCGACCGCCGCCAGGCCTTCTTCTTCCCGGCGCCGGCGGTGGCCGTCCTTTTTCTGATCGTCGTCCTTCCCATCGCCTTCAACCTCTACCTGACCTTCACGAAATGGACCGTGGGTCTCGGGCAGCCTCGCTTCATCGGCTTTGACAACTTCATCGAGCTTTTCGGGGATGAACGCGTCTGGAACGGCGTGAAGGTGATGGTCTATTTCAGCGGGGCGAGCCTCGCCCTGGAGCTCGCGCTGGGGCTCCTGATCGCGATCTATTTCAACCGGGCGTTCAAGGGGAGCGAGCTCGTCCAGGCGATCTACATCATCCCGTTCGCCGCGACGCCGGTCGCCGTGGCCCTGATCTGGCGGATCATGCTCAACCCCGAGATCGGGGTGCTCAATTACCTGCTCACGAGCGTGGGGCTCCCCGCGAGCCTCTGGGTCTCGAGCGAGTACATGGTGATCCCGTCCCTGGTGATGGTCGACGTCTGGAAGTGGACGCCGATGATCACCCTCATCGTCCTGGCCGGCCTCAAATCCCTCCCCAACGATCCCTACGAGGCCGCCCGGCTCGACGGGGCCAACGCCCTGCAGATCTTCTGGTACATCACGCTCCCCCTGATCCGGCCGGTCCTGATCGCGGCCCTGATGCTCCGCTCCCTGGACAACCTCAAGGAGTTCGACATGCTCTACACGATCACCCAGGGGGGACCGGGCATCGCGTCCGAGACGCTGTACCTCTATTCCTACAACGTCGGCTTCAACTTCTTCAAGGCCGGATACGGCTCGGCCCTCATGGTGGTGGTGTTCCTGATCGTGCTGGTATTCAACGTGCTCATGAACCGCCTGCGGCACGAGTCACCCGCACTTTAACCGGGACGGCGCCGGGACCATCCGCGCCGATAGAGAAATGATGATGACAGGAACCGGAATGATCAAGAATCTGAAAGCGATCCTCTTTTATGCGGGGGCCGTCGGCCTGTGCGCGCCGCCGCTCTTCGTGTTCGCCTGGATGATCATGACCGGCCTGAAGACCGGCGTTCAGAACATCTCCTACCCGCCGGAGTTCATTTTCGTGCCCACCCTGGAGAACTTCCGGGCGGTCTTCCAGCAGTACAACTTTTTTCTGTACCTGATGAACAGCCTCATCATCGCCACCCTCGCCACGGCCATCTCCCTGGTGCTCGGGCTCCCGGCGGCCTATTCCATCGCCAAGTACCGGCAGAACAAGATCGGCCTCATCGTCCTGGTTGCCCGGATGACACCCTTCGTGAGCTACCTGCTCCCCTGGTACATCATCTTCCGCTACCTGAAGCTGATCGACACCTACACCGCGCTCACCGTCACCCACCTGATCATCACGATGCCGATGGTGATCTGGCTCATGGTCTCCTTCTTCGAGAGCATCCCGGCGGAGCTGGAGGACGCGGCGATGATCGACGGCTGCACCCGCTCGCAGAGTTTCCTGAGGATCGTTCTCCCCCTGGTGCGAAACGGCATCGCCACCTCGGCGATCATGTCCTTCATCTTCTCCTGGAACCAGTTCCTCTTCTCGCTGATCCTCTCCGGACCGAAGACCAAGACGGTGCCGGTCGCGGTCTACAACTTCATCTCCTACGGAAAGATCGACTGGGCCGGGATCGGCGCCGCCGCCACCCTGATCGTCCTGCCGGTTTCGGTCTTCGCCTTCTTCGTGCGGAAGTCGATCGTCCAAGGCCTCACGATGGGCGCCCTGAAGGATTGAGGCTTTCGCCTGCGGCGCGACGGCCCTTCGACAGCATATTGACGCCGCTGGGAATAATTGCTATCATAGATATCAATACTTGCCAGAGAGGTGCACAATGGCCACAAAGCAGATTCACATAAGGGACGTGCCGGAAGCACTGTACGAGTGGATCGAAACCGAGCGTCACGCGAAGCGAGTATCGCAAAAGGAGTTCCTGTTGAAGGTGCTCGAGAACGCCGCTTATTCCGCCGCGAATACAGGAACAGCAGGGCCGTCGGCATTCAGCCGGATGACCATGGTTTACTGGAAGAGCAAAAAGTTCTGGGTGAGCAAACTGCTCGAACACCCCGAAATAATGACACAGGGGCGGACGCTTGAGGAACTGGAGCAAAACATCCGTGAGGCGTTCATGCTGATGGCTCTTGACGAGGTGCCTGAAGATTACCAAATCCGCGAAGTGGTTATGACATGAAGCGCCGGGAGTTGCTTCGCAAACTTCAGCATGAGGGATGCGTTCTTCTGAGGTCCGGTAGCAATCACGACATCTACGTAAATCCGAAGACACGAAAGAAGCAGCCGGTTCCTCGGCACAGCGAGATCGACGAGCACTTAGTTGAGCATATTTTGCGTTACCTAGGGGCAGAGCAGTCGCAATAAGATTCCCTGGTGCATCATCTTTCAGGGGTAAAAAACAGTTGACTATATATTCCTTTGAGGTTATATTCCTTCCATGGCATGGGGAGTTGAGTACACCGACGAATTTGAAGCATGGTGGGTCGGTCTGACGGAAGAAGAACAGATCGATATCGATGCGGTCGTTGGTTTATTGGAAGACAAAGGACCGAATCTGCCGTACCCCTACAGCTCGGAAGTTAAGGGAGCAAGGTACGGCTCGATGAGAGAGCTAAGAATCCAGCACAAAGGGAAGCCATACAGGATACTGTATGTGTTTGATCCCCGCAGAGTAGCCATCTTGCTTCTCGGCGGGAAAAAGGCAGGAGGCGCACGGTGGTATGACAAATTTGTGCCTATGGCCGAGAGGATTTACGAACAGCATGTACGGGATTTGAAGAATGAATAAAGGAGGGTAACCATGACGAAACCTTACTCCATGCTCAGGGCCAAAATGAAGCCTGCGGCACGCAAAAGGGGCGCGGAGAAAACAAAAGCCTTACTCGAAGCGATGCCGTTGCAGGAATTACGGCATGCCAGGAATCTCAGCCAGGAGCAATTGGCACAAACGTTGTCCGTCAAGCAGGCCGCGGTATCGAAACTTGAAAAGCGGACGGACATGTACGTCAGCACATTGAGAAATGTAATCAAGGCCATGGGGGGCGACTTGGAAATAATCGCCAAGTTCCCCGATGGGTCCGTTCAGATCAATCAATTTGAAGACATTGCCTCCAAGACGGAAGGTGGTAATTCCGCAAGTTCGGGCTGAAGGAAGTGCAGAATGGGTGAATTGAAATATAAACCTGTTTCCCACGACCACAATGGGCACCTTCCGCGCCGATAGGGACCGATAATGATCGGAACCGGAACGATCAAGAACGTGAAAGCGATTCTCTTCTATGGGGGGGGCCTTCGCCCTGTGCGCGCCGCCGGTCTGCCAGTGTATTGACGCCGCTGGGAATAATTGCTATCATAGATATCAATACTTGCCAGAGAGGTGCACAATGGCCACAAAGCAGATTCACATAAGGGACGTGCCGGAAGCACTGTACGAGTGGATCGAAAACGAGCGTCACGCGAAGCGAGTATCGCAAAAGGAGTTCCTGTTGAAGGTGCTCGAGAACGCCGCTCATTCCGCCGCGAATACAGGAACAGCAGGGCCGTCGGCATTCAGCCGGATGACCATGGTTTACTGGAAGAGCAAAAAGTTCTGGGTGGGCAAACTGCTCGAACACCCCGAAATAATGACACAGGGGCGGACCCTCGAGGAACTGGAGCAAAACATCCGTGAGGCGTTCATGCTGATGGCTCTTGACGAGGTGCCTGAAGATTACCAAATCCGCGAAGTGGTTATGACATGAAACGCCGGGAGTTGCTTCGCAAACTTCAGCATGAGGGATGCGTTCTTCTTAGGTCTGATAGCAATCACGACATCTACGTAAATCCGAAGACAGGAAAGAAGCAGCCGGTTCCTCGGCACAGCGAGATCGACGAGCACTTGGTTGAGCACATTTTGCGTTACTTGGGGTTGGAGCACTAGCGATCATGTCCCTCATCTTCTCCTGGAACCAGTTTCTCTTCTCGCTGATCCTCTCGGGACAGAAGACGAAAACAGTGTCGGTTGCGGTCTACAATTTCATCTCCTACGGAAAGATCGACTGGGCGGGGAGCGGCGCCGCGGCAACGCTCATCGTCCTGCCGGTTTCCATTTTCGCTTTCTTCGTCCGGAAGTCCATTGTCCAGGACCTCACGATGGGTGCCCTGAAGGATTGGGGCCTGCGAAATGGCATATCGGCGCGCCACGTCAGTGAGCACCGTGTTAACCAAAAAAAGGCTGCCTCATGGTTTCAAATAATAAACCAGAACCGCAACTCAGTCCTCTTTACAGCGTGATTATGGACGTCGAACCAAACATCCGTGGAGTCGTGTACAATTACACTTCCGGGGAAGATTTTTTGAAGATTGACTCGATTGCAGAGATGCAGCTCGTTTACTGGAGCGAAATCGTCCAGAGGATGCATGTCTGTGCTGCGACGAGCATCAAACGGGTCAAGAAATGGTATGATGCAGCTAATAGTACCTACAACGCTGACAACTACTACGGTCTTTCCGCATCCCTTCGGGGCCTCGTTGAAGCATGTGCCGACACTTTCTACACAGCAGGCAGAATCATTGATCCTATCTGCACTAACTTCGCAACCATCGAAAATGCACTGAAAGGGGATGCAACAAAAGTGTTTCTTTCGGAAAGTATTGAAGATGAATTGATTCATTATGTCTTCGCGAGGAAAATCTCGATGTCAGAAAAAGCCGCCGTTCCCAATAGTCACGCGGCCAAACAGGTAAGAACCTACCTTGATTCGATTGCGGATCAAGGAGTTATCGATCTCTACGCTGAGCTATGCCAAGTCGCCCATCCATCAGCGATCTCTCTACTTCCATTCCTGCTCTCGACAAAAGAACATTCCTTAATTCTCCATAAGGAATTGATCGACCGGCAGCTCATGGATAACCTCTTAAAGCGTCACAAGGCAGCTATCTTGACTGCTTCGAACATGTCGATACTGCCATCCATGTGTATTTTGAAGCTAATCAATGAGTTCCATGCGCCGATCACAGAAGCGCTAAGGACGGATGAACAATCATTACAGCCCGCGATCAAGAGCGATCTTTGGAAGGATATGGCTGGTAAGATTCGCGCATCGCGGGAACGCTAACAAGAAGCTGCTGCGGACGGATAGTGGCCGTAGAGCCATATCGTTAGGGCTTTATAAAGAAGCTAAATGCAAGCCGCTTAGAGAATGGTGATTGACCAGTAGAAAATGGGGTGATCTGTGCCAGTGGAGTGGAATAGGCTTCGTCCATGGAACGGTTCCCAAGCAACTGCGTTTGAGGAACTGGTATGCCAGTTGGCTTACTACGAACCGCAACCTTCCGGCAGCACGTTTGTTCGCAAAGGCGTTCCCGACGCAGGGGTCGAGTGTTTTTGGAAACTCCCATCAGGTGTGGAAGAAGGCTGGCAGACGAAATTCTTCACTTCACCGCCGTCTCCAACTCAGTGGGGGCAGGTTGATTCCTCTGTGAAGACGGCTCTCGAAAAACACCCTGCCCTTCAGCGCTATACGATTTGCATGGCTCTCGATCGCGCAGATGCGCGTCATGAAGGTTCGGAATCATTCCTTGATCAATGGAACAAACGGGTTGCTAAGTGGCAGGAGTGGGCCGCTGCTAAGAGCATAAGCGTCGAGTTTCGCTTCTGGGGTACTCATGAGATTGCAGAGAGATTATCGCGTGACGAACATCGAGGTAGGTATTTTTTTTGGTTTCGTGAAGAACTCTTCGCACCACAATGGTTTCAACAACGCTTGGAAGAGGCAATCGCAGCAGTCGGACCCCGCTACACTCCAGAGTTGAATGTTCGGTTGCCTATCTCGGCATTGTTTGATGGCCTCTCACGTTCACCAGCTTTCCTTTCACGATTTCAACAAGCTTATGGAGGTATCGGAAAAACTTGGTCGAAAGGCTCTTTACGAGCCTTGGAAGAAGGCGCGCCTGGGAAAGTGGAGAGTTTTTCCCAGGAGATGGCACAGATCATTGAACTCGCCAAGTGCTATGACAAACCCGGAGTAGAGACTATTGATTGGCCGGAAATGCGTCGTCAATCAAGGAAACTGGTCGCCTGCGTGTCTGACATCGAGGATGTGTTACATGAGCTCGCCCAGAAGGCGCATGATGGCAAATCGGATGAAACAAAGGAAAAGGCAGGAAAGTATTCAAGGGAAGATCTCGGATACGCCCGGCATAGCCTGTGGCGCATTGAAGAGAAGCTAAGAGATTTAGAGGCATTCGTCGAGTCTGACGTTGCAAAGCTTGCCAATACACCAGTGCTCATCCTCATCGGATCAGCTGGCACAGGAAAGACCCACCTTTTCAGCGACGCCGCGCGGCAGCATGTTGCCGCTGGTTCGCCAGCTGTTCTCCTCCTTGGAAACAAGTTCCGCAATGAGGAGCCATGGGGACAGATTCTGCGTATGCTTGGCCTATCGTGCACTAGAGACGAGTTCTTGGGTGCGCTGGAGTCGGCTGCGCAGCTCTCCGGCAGACGCACTCTCCTATTCATTGATGCCCTTAATGAAGGCGAGGACCGAAGCATGTGGGAAAGCCACCTACCCTCGATGTTGGCCTGCCTTAGCCACCATCCATGGATTGCAATTGCCGTGAGCGTCCGCAGTTCTTACGAAAATCTGGTGATACCAGACAGCTTAGTACCTGATAGGGCAGTTCGGGCTGTTCATGTTGGTTTCGCAGATCAAGAATATCAGGCCGCAAAAGCCTATTTCGATTTCTATGGTATTGAGCTTCCTGCAGTGCCGATATTGACACCTGAGTTTCAGAATCCTTTATTTCTTCGCTGTTTCTGCCGCGGTCTCCGCAACCGCAGGCTCACGAGGATTCCAACAGGGATACGGGGAATATCCTCAGTATTTGATTTTTTTCTGTCTTCGGTGAACGAGAAGTTGGCGAGGCCTACATTCTTGGACTACGATGAGAAGTCTCGTCTTGTCAGCCAAGCCACCCAGAAGATCGCTGAGCTGATATCTGAGAGGGCCAGTCATGCAATCCCACGCGAGGAAGCACGCGTGATCTGTGACGAGCTTCTGCCCGACCGCAGCTTCGAAAACTCTCTCTTCCGTCATCTACTTTCAGAGGGGGTTCTAACCGAAACTGTTTGTAACGCCGATAGTGCTCAGCATCAGGAGATGATCACTTTCTCATACGAGCGTCTGGCGGATCATCTAGTCATGCGAGAACTCCTCGATAAGCACGTTGACAGAGACAATCCAACTGCATCATTTGACCGAGGCATGCCCCTTGGTGAATGTTTCGCGGACGAAATGGCCTGTTGGCAAAACCGTGGCTTAGCCGAGGCGCTCGCGATTCAGGGACCAGAGATACTCGGCATGGAAATCTTCGAGCTCATCCCCGCTACCCAAGACGCACATCCGATATGTGAGGCGTTCATCGAGAGTTTGCTATGGCGGGACCCTAAAACCGTCTCTGATAGATGCTTACCTTACATCAATGAGCATATTATTGGTGAACAAGATCTTGAACGCAAGTTACTAAACGCGTTCCTAACAATCTCACCAAATCCTGAACACCCGTTTAACGCAGATTTTTTGCACAGCCACCTGATGAGTCTCGAATTACCTGACCGCGATGTCCAGTGGTCTATCTTTCTCTATGATGAATATGGAGAGAAGGGGTCTGTAGACCGCCTAATTGACTGGGCATGGTCCGAAATCGCTAAGTCCCACCTTTCCGACGAATCCATTCGTCTTGTAGGAAAGGTGTTGGTCTGGTTTCTTACGACCTCCCATCGTTTTCTACGAGACCGGGCAACAAAAGCACTAGTATCGCTTTTCGTTGATCGCATGCATGTCTTGTGTCAAGTGATTCCCGAGTTTGTTAAGGTTAACGATCCTTACGTACTGGAACGGCTCTACGCCGTTGCCTATGGATGTGCTCTCCGGAGCAATAATTCTGAGGCGAAGCGCCAACTGGGCAAGATTGTATACGAACTTGTATTCAAAGATGATTCGCCCCCGTGCCACATTCTTCTACGCGACTATGCGAGAGGTGTCGTCGAAGTTGCGCTGCGCGATAGTGTGAATCTTACGGACGTACAGCCAGAGAAGGTCAGACCTCCATATATTAGCAAATGGCCCCTGGACATTCCTCCAAAAGAGGAGATAGAGAAGTATGGTGAATGGAGTCAGGGAATGCCTGACGAGGAATGGGCGCTTCATTCAATTTATAATTCCGTAATGGGCTCGGAAGACTTTGCTCGATATATCCTGGGTTCAGACAGGGGCAAGCTTCACTGGTCAGCACGCCGTCTCAACGAGCCACGCATACCATCCCGGAAGGAACAATATGATGCTTTTGAGGACTCACTCGCTGAACGTCAGAGGAAGGCATGGGATTCCTATCTGAAAATCAAGCACATCGTGGAGCTCTACCATCGGTTAGACGCAGCTAATAGGAGAGAGATGTTCAATCGGAAATTCACTGATGATGAATTGGCAGCAGCACTGCATCAAGCGGAGGGCATATTCCGAAAAACTTTGGGCAAAAAGAAGACCTTCGTGTTCTGTACAACGGTTCTCCCATACCTAGATGCTTCGCCAGCAGAGCAAGACGAGTTCGCTCTTCCCGTCAGTATTGCCCAGAGATGGATTTTTAAGCGCGTGATTGATCTCGGGTGGACTGTTGAACGCTTCGGCAGGTTTGACAGATACCGTGAACGATATAGAGACACTGGCCGTTCTGCCTACAAGCCGGAACGAATCGGCAAGAAGTACCAATGGATTGCATACCACGAGTTCCTCGCGCATATGGCGGACAATCTGGAGTTCCGAGAGAACATTTGGTCCGAGAAGTCTAATGTCTATGTTGGCCCCTGGCAGTTGGGGCGTCGCGACATTGATCCCTCATGTTTGCTAAAGGCCACTCGCCGCAGTGAATGGGAACCCAATGTTTCCGCATGGTGGGCGCCAGTTCTTTTTGACGACTGGGCAACAGAACCGGATGAAGTCCAGTGGCGAAAACGGATTGACCTCCTGCCTACGATTACTCCGTTGCCGGTGGTGACTGATCCGCATACTGGCAGGGAGTGGCTCGTCCTCGAGTGCTTCTACGACTGGGAGGAGCCTACGCCACCCGAGAAGGACAGGTTCAACATTAGTCGGCGCAATATCTGGTACATGCTCAAGAGTTATTTGGTGAAAGCCGAGGACGAAGCACGATTCTATGACTGGGCTAACGAGCAGCACTTCATGGGAAGTAGGATGCCAGAGTCTAGCGAACAGACGAGTATCTGTTTGGGTGAGTTCTTTTGGGCTCCTGCCTTCAAGTACTTTGATGATTCTTACTACAGCCGCGATGGCTGGACAAGAGGACACGCGGATCCTCCTCTGCCGTGCGACGTTCTCGTAACTACTGATCAATACATGCAGGAGCGATCGGGCTACGACTGTTCGATTGACGAGACGATCTCAATGTATCTGCCAGCCAAATGGATTACGAACAATATGCAGTTGTCGTGGCGTGGGGTCGATGGGTGCTTTTTCAACGCCGCAGGAGACCTGGTGACCCAAGATCCTTCTATCAGAAATCCTGGTCCACGGGCCTTTCTGATGGATAAAGAATGCATGTCCGCATTCCTGGAGACCAAAGGGTACCGGCTTGTATGGACGCTTCTCGGTGAAAAAGACATCCGAGGTGGATGGCAGAGAGATGAGAATTGGCCAGGCCGGATGGAACTCAGCGGATGCATGAGGATAAAAGAGGGTCGTCTTGATGGAGTAGCCACGGCGTTCTGGGTAACAACAGGACCAGAAAGGACAGAAATAGGCAAGATCGGCATTCCATAAGGAGAGAGTTGACGCCAACGAATGCATGACCGGACGCGAAAGAACTTTCCCAGGTTGAGAACCACCCGGGCCGTCCACCTGCGGCGCGGTGGGGATGCGGGCCATGGGCGTCGGCGGAAAGAGATAAGGAGGAGACTTTCATGGACATGGACACACTCATACGCGAATGCGCAACCGCTGAGGGCGTGGATTTCTTCGGCATCGCCGATATCGTACCGGCCCGCGAGGCTATCCGCGAGCAGGGCGGGGATCTGGTGGCTTCATTCCCCCGCGCCGTTTCCATCGGCATCAAGCTCTTCCATCCGATCGTCGATCAGCTTCCGCGGCGCCTCGAAGATACCGCACACGCCCAGAACTACAGCCACCACTGCTACACGGTCATCAACCAGCGGCTCGACCGCATCGCCTCGAAGGTGGCGGAGCTGCTGCAGAACCAGGGTTACCGGGTCTACCCGGTGCCCGCCTCGCAGACCGTGAACACGGTACGCAACAGCGGAGTGTTTTCGAACAAGATGGCGGCGCACATGGCCGGCCTCGGGTGGATCGGCAAGAGCTGTCTCCTGGTCACACCGGAAAACGGTCCCCGCTGCCGCTGGGCGACGGTGCTCACCGACGCACCGCTTGCGGTGACCGGGCGGCCGATGGACACGCGCTGCGGCGACTGCAGGGAATGCGTGGACGCCTGCCCTGCACAGGCGTTCACCGGGAGAATCTTCCGCGAGGACGAGCACCGCGACCTGCGGTTCGACACGCAGAAATGCAAAGAGTACCGTGCGCAGTGCCGCGAAGCGAAAGGGGTGAACGAGTGCGGCATGTGCCTCTGGGCCTGCCCGCACGGCAAGGCGGCGTCACAGAAGCTCTCCGCCGGATAGGCTCCATAGCACTATCAATCGCAGGCCGGAGGACTCTTAACGCCGCCCGCAGACAGACGATTCCGGCTTTCCGGGAAAAAGGCGTTTGGAAAATCGGAGATTACAACCCATGACCGAAGAGGAAACCAGAATGAATTTGATTGATCCAAAGCTGAAGGAAAGCGGCTGGGGCGCGGTGGAAGGCTCGAAGATCTGCGCCGTTTTTGTGTTGACCCTGTTTCTTGTTTTGCTCCCGGATGCCATCATGGCCAAACAGGAGCTGGTTACGCTGACCAGCCGGTACGATGTGATGGGCGCGGGGCCGAACGTCACTCTTTCCTATTTTCTCGATACGCCCGCGAATGGCGAGCCCAAGGCAGTCTTGCTCGTCATCCCGGGAGGCAACGGGGTGCTCAATTTGAAAACCCAGGACGGAAAAATCAGGCATGATCTCCAATATAATTTATTCATTCGCAGCACGGCCATGCTTCATGAGCGCTCGATCGGCCTGGCGATGCCCGATGTTCCTTCAGACCGGAGCAAGGGGATGAACGTCGCTTTCCGGAAGGGCCGGGAACATGCCACCGACCTCGGGACGGTGCTGAAAGATCTGAGGACACGGTATCCGAAAAGCAAAATCTACTTTGCGTCCAGCGGAAGCGGCGGTGTTTCCGCTCTATTTGCTGCCGGAAACCTCGGCAAGGATTTAGACGGCGTCATTTTAGCCGGGGCGGATACCAGCCAGTTGCATGCCTATGACCATTCAGCCGTCAAAACACCGGTTCTGATGATTCATCACCTGGAGGACAACTGCGACAGCTCTCCCGCTATCGAGGCGAGCGAAATCGCCGAAAAATATTCTTTTACCCTGTTCCCGTTTTCCGGCGGGGAACCTGACAAAAGCAATAATCCCTGCGACTCACGCACGAAGCACGGTCTCTTCGGCCTCGATGTGAAAGCGGCAGCAACCATCAGCGACTGGATCGATGGGAAGAGGCTTTCGCCGCCCATCGCAGCAAATGAACGTTCTTTCCTGAATGAAAAGGTGATTTTGATTCCCGGGCAGGGTGACGGGGGAGAGGGACGACTGCAGACGACCGTCTATAAACCTGACGGTCCCGGTCCGTTTCCATTGGTGATTATCAGTCATGGTGTCCCCTTTGAGAAAATCCTTGAATCGGAAGTAAAATCACGACACCGTTACTGCCTGCAGAGTCAGGAATTCGTAAAGCGCGGATTTGTAGTAGCCATTCCGATGCGGCGCGGGTATGGCAAGTCAGGTGGGCAGAAGAATACGGCCTACGGGAACATTACCACTTTCGGTATGGAAGACGCCAAGGACATTCAGACGACAATTGACTTCATGCGCAGGGAACCCTACGTTGATGGAAAAAACATTGTTCTGGTTGGACAATCCGGCGGCGGCCTGGCCTCACTGGCTTATGGCAGCATGGCCAATCCGGACGTTAAGGGAATCATCAATTTTGCCGGAGGTTTGAAAACCGGCAACGCCATGTGGGAATTCGACCTGGCGAGTACCTTCGGTATCTATGCGAAAACGACGCAAATCCCCTCCCTATGGTTTTACACCGAAAATGACAGTTATTTCTCACCGACCACCGCCGGGAGAGCCTATGAACAGTACCGAAAGAACGGCGGGCAGGCGAGGCTAATCGCCCTTCCTCCTTTCAAAAAGGACGGCCACAGTTTGTTTGCCGATTATGAGGGAAGATCCATTTGGGTTAAAGAGGTTGAAAAATTTCTGTCTCAAATTGGATTCGCGGCAGCGGCAGAAGAAAAAAAGCAGACGTAGGTCCATATAAGGAAGCTCGAACCGTATCCTTGAGAAAGGAAATATGGCGATGAATATCGGGAGGTTGGCAGATGACAACATCCAACGATTTGGCGAATACAAGTTCGTCAATTTTGAAGGGCGGTGGCATACCAATGTTGAAATGAACCGTACTGCCAACAGGTTGGGGAATGCCCTAAAAAGTCTGGGAGTCAAAAAGGGAGACCGTGTGGGTGTTCAACTGTTGAACTGCCCTCAACTCATGCAGACATTTTTCGCCGTTTTTAAGATCGGGGCCATATTGGTTCCGGTGAATCCTTCACTGCGTATACACGAACTTGCCTATATTTATCGGGACGCGGGTATCGCCGCTCTGGTGAGCAGCGCAGATTATATCGACAACATAAGAGAGGCTCGCCGCGAGGCAACGGATCTTAAGCATGTAATCTTGATTGGAAATGCAGTTCCGAAGGATGTTTTATCTTACGATGAAATTATTCAACGCGGTTCGGATAAGCTTCTCATAGAGGAAACAGATAACGACGATACCGCTGTCATAATATATACCGCAGGCACGACGGGAAATCCGAAAGGAGTGATGCTCACCCATTATAACTGGTATACGCATGTCACCGGATATTATGAATTGGTCTTACTGGACACTTGGGGCGTTACCGCGAAAGGTAAAATTCAAAAGCGCGATGACGGACAGGATAAAATTGCTGATCGGAAAGCGGAGGTATTTGGCGTCACCCGGAGTCGCGTCTCGTTGATAACGCTTCCCTTGTTCCACGGGTACGGAGTATTCGCTTTGAGTCTGGAGTTCCTAACGGGAGGGAAAATGGTCTTGATCAGCCGGTGGGATACAGAGGAAGCGATGAGGTGTATTGAGCAATTCAAAATCACCGAATTTCGCGCTGTGCCTACCATGTACATTCAACTGCTTAACCATCCCGCTGCCTCCACATATGATTTGAGTTCCCTGAAAACCTGCATCTGCGGCTCCGCCCCTATGCCCTTGGAGGTAGCCCGCAATTGGCGGGAGAGATACGGCATGGATATCTGGGAAGGGTATGGACTAAGCGAAGCGACCACCGTCAACTGTGGCAACTTAGCGTGTAGACGGCCGCCTAAATACGGCTCCATCGGCAAGTGTTATCAGAAGTGCAATATGATCAAGATATTTGACGAAAAAGACTGTGAGCTTCCGCCCGGCCAGGCGGGAGAGATCGTAATCAAAGGGCCGGGAGTTATGAAGGGTTACTGGAATAAACCCGGTGAAACAGCAGAAGTGCTCAGGAACGGCTGGCTTCACACCGGTGATATAGGATATGCCGACGATGATGGGTACCTTTACATCACGGATAGAAAGAAAGACCTGATCATCCGTGGAGGAGAGAATATTTACCCAAAGGAAATAGAGAATGTTCTCCATATGCATCCTCAAGTGCTGGAAGCGGGAGTTATCGGCATTCCCGACCCTGTTTATGGTGAAGCGGTAAAGGCGTTTGTTGTCCTCAAAACTGCAGGGCAGCCACTGAAGAGCATCTAATGGATTTTTGCGAGGAGAATTTACCCACCTATAAAAGACCGAAATCGATTCAGCTTATGGATTCATTGCCAAAGAGCGCGGTAGGTAAAATATTACGGAGAGAACTGAGAAAAATTTCCAAAACTCTAACGTAAAAGGAGGCTTCAAAATGAAAAACAGATTATTTTGCGTTTGTTTAATCGGTTTTTTGATGGTTTTTTCGACGGGCGTCGCCATGGCCCAGCAACCGGCAGACCAAAAGGTATACAAATGGAATTTTCAGTCTCACTGGCCGGCAGGAAGCACATCCTTCAAACCGCTGAAAGATTTTTTCGATCAAAATCTGAACAAGCTGACCAATGGACGGCTGCAGATAACGCTCCATCCGGCCGGAGCCATGGCTCCCTCCAAGGATATATTCGCCGTCTGCCGCAAAGGCACAATTGAAGGAGCAACGGCAGCCCCGATCTACTGGATGAGCATTATTCCCATCGCTGCGGTAGCGGCCAACTGTCCGATGACTTTCCGCAATGCCAAGGAGGGGTTGTATTTTCATTTCAACCTCGGTTTCGAGCAGATGCTGAAAGACGCTCACGCCAAGCACAACCTGCTTTATTACACGGAGAAGATTTATCCCACGGCGATGATCGGGAAAAGACCGATCCGTAAAATCGAGGATTTCAAAGGATATAAAGTACGTTCTTCCGGGGCGATTGCCGAAATGCTGAAAGATCTGGGCGCCGTCCCCAGCATGATTCCCGGTGAGGAACTTTATCTGGCCCTGCAAACGGGCGTCATCGATGGGGCGCACTGGGGCGCGGCCGGCGGAGCGCTGAGCATGAAACTCTGCGAGGTAGCCAAGTACTATATTCAGCCCGATCTGGCCATGGCCGGCACCGATGTGATCATCATCAACAGGGATGCCTTTAATGCCCTGCCCAAGGATCTGCAGACCATCCTCGATAAGGCACTGAAGGATAGAGTATATCAACGGACGGAAGAGTATGTGGGCGATGAGCGTAAAGCTTTGGATACCATGATTAAGGATTATAAAGTCACGGTATCCACCCTGGAACCCGCAGACCAGAAAAAAATGATGGCGGCGGCAATGAAGGAGTGGGATAAGGTGGCGGCCAAAGACGCCGATTCGGCCAAAGCCATCGGCATGCTGAAGGATTACCTTAGAAAACTTAAGTACATCGATTGATCAGATCCTGAAATTAGTCGATCCTTTCGCGCTTTCATTTTGCAAGGGAGGTTACTGATGAAAAAGTTTTTTAAGGTGATCGACCGGATGAATGAGCTGATCGGCAAAGCAGTCAGCTTTTTGATTCTCGTTCTCGTCGGCGTGATCGTGTATGAGATCGTTGCCCGGTATTTTTTCAACAGCCCGACCATCTGGGCTCACGAAATTTCCCAGATGGTCTATGGCGCCTACGTCATTCTCCTGGGGGGGTATCTCCAGCAGCGCAATGGACATGTGAACGTGGATATTCTTTACCAGCGCTTCAAACCCCGCACTCGGGCAATTATCAATCTCTTCACCTGGCTCCTCTTCTTCGCTTTTTGCGGAGTGATTTTGGTAAAAGGGGGGGAGATGGCCTGGGATTCTTTCGTTGTATCGGGAGACTGATTCGACCGTTTTTGCCCCGCCCATCTATCCGCTTAAAATGTTGATCCCGCTGGGTGCTTTACTCCTCCTGCTGCAGGGCCTGGTCAAATATATCGGGGATATCAAAGTGGCCATTACCGGCAAGGAGGATGCGCCATGAGCATTGAATTAATCACTGTTCTGCTCTTCGGAGCCCTCCTCCTGTTCCTGGCTTTGGGCCTTCCCCTGGCTTTTGTTCTGGGAGGCGTAGGGGTGGTAGGTTCGTATCTTCTCTGGGGAGACCGGGGCCTTTACCTGATCGTAACCCAAGCCTATGCATCCATGGGGAAATTTACCTTGCTGGCCATTCCTCTCTTTATCTTTATGTCGATGATTTTAGAACGAGCGGGAGTGGCCGATGACCTTTACACCCTGATGCACCGCTGGATGGGCCCTGTACCGGGCGGGTTGGCCATCGGCACGGTGATCATCTGCACCATATTCGCCGCTATGGCCGGGATCAGCGGGGCGGCAACCGTATCCATGGGGATCATTGCCCTTCCGGCCATGCTCAGCCGGGGCTATGATAAAACAATTGCCATGGGTTGCATCTCCGGCGGAGGGGCGCTGGGGATACTGATTCCTCCCAGCGTGCCCATGATTCTTTACGCGACCCTGACCGGCGTGTCCATCGGGGGGCTGTTCGCCGGCGGAATATTGCCCGGTCTTCTGCTCGCCGCTCTCTTCATCCTTTACATCGGCGTCCGCTGTCACTTCCAGCCTAACCTGGGGCCTCCCCTTCCCGTGGAAGAAAGGGTATCCTGGCGGGAGAAATTTATATCCCTCAGGGCGGTGCTGCTGCCGATTATGATTATCATCATGGTTCTGGGATCGATTTATGCGGGAGTTTGCACGGCCACCGAGGCCTCCGCCCTGGGATGCGTAGGGGCGATCATTTCGGCGGCTGTCTATCGTAAACTGAACTGGACTTTGATCAAAGAGTCCTGTTTCCGGACCGCCGCCCTTACGGCCCTGATCATCTGGATCCTCATCGGGGCTTACGGTTTCACGGCTGTTTACACCGGTACCGGGGCGCATGTCCTGATGGAACATATTATGATGTCCATTCCCGGAGGGCGCTGGGCCATCCTGATCACCATGCAGATAATCTTTTTCATCCTGGGATGTATCCTGGACCCTGTGGGCATCATCATGATCTGCACCCCCGTCTTTGTCCCGGTAATCACGGCCCTGGGATTTGATCCCCTCTGGTTCGGCGTTCTTTTCATCATGAACATGGAGATGGGGTACCTGACCCCTCCTTTTGGGTTCAACCTGTTTTATATGAAGGCCATAGTTCCGCCCGGAATAACAATGAGCGATATCTACCGATCTATCGTACCGTTCGTGATTCTTCAGGGTATCGGGCTTATTATCGTCATAATTTTCCCGGAGATCGCCCTTTGGCTGCCATCATTGATAACGAGGTAAAAGACCTCAGAGGTGAAACGAACATGAGAACGAAAGAGCAATACATCGAGCGTCGCGAGGCGCTGGAACAGAATTAGGCAACCAGCGTCACCTATCGTCGAGAGGAACCGAATTCTTGTATGCGCATCAAAACGATCGCCGAGCCTGAAGAGATGTATCGCCTATGACCCTTTCAGAAGCGAAGGTCAAAGAGATCATAGAGACCGGAACGCCCGCAGGGCTGTATGAAAACAAACGGGTCCTGGTCCTGACACCGGACGGGACGCGAACCTGCCCGCTGCCGATGATGGTCCGCGTCCGTGCGGGAGGTGATCGGCGGGCGGGCCGCCCGGCTCGATTTCATGGTGGCCCTGGGAACCCATCCCGTTCATGACGGACCGGCAGATCCTGGATCTCTACGGGATAACCCCTCAAACCCGGGAGGAGCTGCCCGGCCGGTCGGCCTTCTTCTGCCACCGCTGGGACCTGCCGGAGACTTTTCAACGGATCGGAGAGCTCACCGAGGACGAGGTGGCGAACGATTTCCGGCGGTCTTCTCCGGGAGCGGGTGCCGATCGACATCAACAAAAAGATCTATCGAATACGACCTGATCATTATCCTGGGGCCGGTCTTCCCCCATGAGGTCGTCGGATTTTCCGGGGGCGCGAAGTACCTCTTTCCCGGCGTCTCCGGCGGCGCTTTCCTCCATTTCTTCCACTGGCTGGGGGCGCTGATCACCTGCCGGGAGATCATCGGCAAAAAGGATACCGCGGTGCGGCGGGTGATCGACCGGGCGATGGAGTCAATCGCCACGCCCGTTCACTGCCTCGCGATGGTGGTGGATGGGGAGACGGGGCTGCGAGGCCTGTTCACCGGCGATGTCCGGGAAGCCTGGTCCGCCGCCGCGGATCTGTCGGCAACGCTCCACATCGTCACCAGGAAAAAACCTTACCGGATCGTTCTGGGCCGGACGCCGGAGATGTACGACGAGATCTGGACCGCGGGAAAGGTGATGTACAAGCTGGAACAGGTCGTCACCGACGGCGGCAAACTCATCATCTACGCCCCGCATGTCCGCCGCATTTCCGGCGCCTGGGGAAGCGAGATCGAAAAGATCGGCTACCACGTCCGGGACTACTTCCTCGCCCGGCCGGAGCGTTTCACGGGGATCCCGCGGGGCGTCCTGGCCCATTCGACCCATGTCCGAGGAGGGGGCAGTTACGAAAACGGCATCGAGAAACCTCTTGTGGACGTCATCCTGGCCACCGCGATCCCCGCGGAAACATGCCGGCGGATCAACCTTGGCTACATGGACCCAGCTTCGATCCGGCTTGCCGACTACATGGACAAAGAGGAGGAGGGGATCCTGTACGTCGATCACGCCGGAGAGACCCTCTACCGCCTGGAGGGCGGAGGATGATATCGAACTCTTTTGTATGTCTTGTGATGGTCAACCCTTGATTTTCTTCCTGATTCGCGCCCTTCCGGGCTCTAAAACAGTAAAGCTGCCGTCAAGAACTGTAGCATGTCCCCCAATCAGATCGATCACAGCGACAACCATTGAGGAGCGCATGCTCGCGGGATAGCGGATTAGCAATACGCCCGTCATCGCATGTTGATGTGCAAAAACCCACTCACCAAAGTCCTTGTCTTCTGTTATCAATAGTCGGTTTTCAGCCACGGCCAATTCCAGTACCGCTTCATCTGGTAATGATGGGGATATTTCAGCGATGGCCTTGACGGAATAGCCTACTGTCCGCAGTGCGCGAATGAGGGAAAAATCGCAGCTTTCGTCTGCTAAAAAACTCAATGGGCTCGAATTCAATCGGCAGTGCCTGTCTTCAAAAAAATGGTTGTTTCATTACGGATCATATCGGCGGCATAAATCAATGCCGCCCGGATGGCTTCTCTCGACAGATTTGGATAACCATCGAGCAAATCTTCAAAAGAGGCGCCTTCACCCAATTTTCTTACGATGAGGTCAACAGGTATCCTGGTCCCTTTGATGATGGGTTTGCCCAGCATTACCTCCGGTTTGATCTCTATCATGTCATAGGCATTCATAACATCCCTCCCTTATTGGTTATTATGATACCATAAATTTAGATTCAGGATTGTTTTTTCTTTGGCGAAGTTTACGAATGCCACGCAGCGGCTTTACTTCATTCATAAAGAAGGGTAAAGAAAGCTAACAAATTGCAAAAATCAATTGACAATTTGTAAAATCATCAAGATCCTCTACCGTCTGGAGGGCGGGGGATGATTGCGAAGGAAAGGAAAATTCAAATGGGCAAAGCGGATATCGGCCTGATCGGCCTGGCGGTCATGGGACAAAACCTGGTGTTGAACATGAACGACCATGGATTCACGGTGGCGGTCTTCAACCGAACGATCTCCCGGGTGGACGAGTTCCTTAACCAGGGCGCGAAGGGCACCCGGATCCGGGGCGCTCATTCCCTCTCGGAACTGGTCGGCATGCTGAAGCGGCCGCGCCGCGTGATGCTGCTGGTGCAGGCAGGTCCCGCGGTTGACGATTTCATCAAGAAACTGATCCCGCTTCTGGAGGCGGGCGATGTGATCATCGACGGCGGCAACTCGAATTACAACGATACGATCCGCCGCACCGCGCAGGTCGAATCGAAGGGACTCCTCTACATCGGCACCGGCGTCTCGGGCGGCGAGGAGGGGGCGCGACTCGGCCCCTCGATCATGCCCGGCGGATCGCCCGCCGCGTGGCGGCACGTCAAGCCCATCTTCCAGGCGATCGCGGCCAAGGTGGATGGCGCGCCGTGCTGCGACTGGGTCGGCGAAAACGGTGCGGGGCACTATGTCAAAATGGTGCACAACGGCATCGAGTACGGCGACATGCAGTTGATCTGCGAGGCGTACCAGTTGATGCGTGACGGCCTGGGAATGAAGGCGCCTCTGATGCACCGGGTCTTCGCCGAATGGAACCGGGGCAAGCTCGATTCGTACCTGATCGAGATCACGCGCGACATCCTCGCCTATAAAGACGAGGACGGCAAGCCGCTGGTGGACAAGATCCTGGATACCGCGGAACAGAAGGGGACCGGCAAGTGGACCGGTATTTCCGCGTTCGACATGGGTATTCCGCTGACGATGATCATCGAGGCAGTACTGGGACGCGCGCTGTCGGCCCTGAAGGACGAGCGCGTGGCCGCATCCCGGGTGCTTTCGGGACCCAAGGCCCGGATCACCGGCGACAGGAAGGCCTTCATCCGGGATCTGGAAGAGGCGGTCTATGCGTCCAAACTGATCTCCTACACCCAGGGGTATATGCTGATGCGCGCCGCCGCGAAGGAGTATCGGTGGAATCTCAACTATGGCGGCATTGCGCTCATGTGGCGGGGTGGCTGTATCATCCGGTCGGCTTTCTTGGGTCGGATCAAGGAGGCGTTCGACCGGAATCCGAAACTCACCAATCTTCTGCTCGATCCGTACTTTAAGGCGCAGATCGAATCGGCGCAGGCCGCGTGGCGGCGCGTTGTCGCAAAAGCCGTCCGGAAAGGCATCCCGGTGCCGGCGATGTCCAGCGCGCTGGCCTTTTTCGACGGCTACCGGCGCGAATCGCTGCCCGCGAATCTGCTCCAGGCACAGCGGGATTATTTCGGCGCGCACACGTACCAGCGCGTGGACAAACCACGCGGCGAGTACTTCCACACGAATTGGACCGGCCACGGGGGCAACGTGACCTCGACGGTGTGGAAGAAGAAGTAATCCCCGACAAAAGGAGAACACAATGAAGTACGGTCTGAATATCCGTCAGGAGGGCGCGCTGGATTTTGTCTCCATCGGCGCGCTTGTCCACCGCCTCGATCCGGGAATCGTTCCCTTCCGCAAGGCCGCTGAATGCCGGATCCATGTGAGCGGCGGCGAGTTCAACTGCGCCGCCAATCTGTCCGACTGCTTCGGCATGAAGACCGGCATCGCGACCGCGATGGTCGATTATCCCATTGGGGATCTGATCGCCGAGCGCGTGAAAGCCATGGGCGTCACGCCCTTTTACAAAAAATTCAAACACAACGGCGTAAACGGCCCGAATATGGCGACGGTGTACAGCGATCGCGGGCAGGGTGTGCGTGCGCCGGTCGTCTTTTACAACCGCGCGAACGAAGCCGCGGCGCAGCTCAAACCCGGCGACTTCGACTGGAAAACGATCTTTGCCGGCGGCGTGCGCTGGTTCCACAGCGGCGGCATTTTTGCGGCATTATCGGAAACAACCGGCGAAGCGATCATCGAAGGGATGAAGGCGGCGAAGGCGGCGGGCGCGGTGATCTCCTTTGACTTGAATTATCGCGCGAAGCTGTGGAACATCTGGGGCGGCCACGAACGCGCGCTGTCGGTTATCGGACGCATCGTCGAGAATGTGGATGTCCTCGTCGGGAACGAGGAAGATCTGCAGATGGGGCTCGGCATCCCGGGTCCCGAAGTCGCCGCAAAATCCACACTCGACCCGAGCACGTTCTTCGGGATGATCGATCAGGTGGTGAAGAAATTCCCGCAGGTCAAGGTGGTCGCGACAACCCTCCGGGAGGTGCACTCGACCAACCGGCATTCCTGGGGCGCGGTGGCGTGGATTAACGGCACGACCTACGTTTCACCCGCCTGCGAACTCGACGTTTACGATCGCGTCGGCGGCGGCGATGGGTACGCGTCCGGGTTTTTCTACGGCCTCCTCACGGGTGAAGAGCCGCAGGAGGCCGTCAATCTGGGCTGGGCGCACGGCGCGCTCCTGACAACCTTCCCGGGCGATACCACCATGGCGACCGTGGATCAGGTGCGCGCGTTTGCGCAAGGCGGCTCGGCGCGCATCCAGCGGTAACCTTTTGAACGATCGCGACGTGACAATGCACTATAAGTTATTTTCGTCGGCGACAGCTATAAAACCTGGGCCATCGTGCTGGACAGAGACGCCAGGCAATGGTTATAGTGACTGTCGGGCAGCCGGGAGTAGGGTGCTGGACGGTATAACGGCGGGAGGGGAACAATGGCGTACAGCAAAGCGCTTGACCGGCGGATTATCGAAATCGTTTCAACATGGGATAATGTCACCCCCAAGGAGATGTTCGGCGGGGTCTGTTATCTCCTGAACGGGAACATCGTTTGCGGCATCATCAAGGATTATCTGATCCTCAGGCTCGGCGAGGAGGAGGCAGCACTGGCCCTGCAACATCCCAGGGTCAAGGAGTTCGATATCACCGGCCGTGCCATGAAGGGATGGGTCATGGTGGAAGAGCGGGCCTGCGCCGGGAAAAAACTGGAAGGGTGGCTGAACAAGGCGAAGGCCTTCGTCGAACGCCTGCCCGAGAAACGTCATTGACGGCTGATGCAGGGAAGAAGAGGGTCGACCCGATCCGCATCCCGAATCGCCGACAACCCAAGGAGGAGCATCATGGGAGAAATCGTCCACACATCGAAAATCAAGATCGTCAGGGAAAAGGGGCCGACCCGGCGGGCCATGATCGAGGGGTTCTGTGAACCCATCTATTACGGCGTCCACGGCGGCATCAAGAAATTCTACAAGATCGAACCGGAGGTGGAGCATGCGGCCACGCTCGATCACATCGTGGCCGCTACCGCGGGCTGAATGATGGGGACACTGGCCACGCTGCTGGCCGGAAAAAAGATCCCGACCCCGGAAGACCGCTACTGGGCGGACGTAGAGGGGGACATCGAGAATGTCAACGGCGTCCTGAAGATCACCCGGATCGGGGCGACGTACCATCTGAAGATACCGCACGAGAAGATCGCGGAGGCCCGGGAGGCCTTTTCCTCCTACATCACGCGGTGCCCCGCCGCGCAAAGCGTGATCGGGTGCATCCGGATCGAAGATGATCTCGTGATCGAAGAAGTATAGACCTTTCGGAGCACCCTGTCTCATCACCTACCGCCCCTCCCGTTCAAACTGTCGGGGAGGGGCGGTATGAATTTTCCCGATTGTTGTTCGGCGCCAATTTAAGGCTGCAATTTATCCCTTGACAGCTCCTCCCTGAATGAGTTAGCTATTAATTACTTATCCCCTGTAATCCATCAACCTAACCTTTGACCTTCTGGAGAGTAAAATGAGAAGGTGGGGTTACCAAAGAATGATCAGGTGAAGCCTCCAAGGGAGGCAAAAAACTCTCTTGGAGGGTTTTTATCGTTTATCTCAATCCACGTTTGAGTTCCTGCTGATCTCTATCTCATCCTAAGGGTATCTTCGCTGTATCAAAGATAGCCTAAATTCAATCTCCTTCTCGTCCGGCCACCATTTGTATAATTGAACGACAGGATTTTAAAACAACAATATTTCATAAATCTCCTGTGCAAAGGATTTATACTCTGAAAGGAGGTCGGTCATGGAACACGTTGACATGAACACTCCGGGGAAAAATATAGCGAGTACACCCGGCATATTGACGGGGCTGACAAATGCCATCGTGCTGATTCTTGCCTTATCTCTCATCGGCTGCGCTGCCCTGCAGCCGCCGATTAAGAAAATCTATGCACCCTATGTCAACCTGGAGAGAAACCCGGTAATCATCATTCCGGGGATCAAAGGTTCGGAACTCAAAAATATTGAGAAAGACCGAAATGTCTGGGGTGGATGGTGGCAATTCAGCAAGGCGGATTTCGACGATCTGGAATTGCCCATCGGACTAATAAATGGATTGTCCGACTCCTATGAAGTATTCAATGTCGACAGCAACGTCAGGGCCACCAACATCTTTTCGCGCTGGCGTCTCTTCGGTTGGTTTCAAGACATGTCGGAAATTGATATCTACCAGAGTCTCATCGATACTCTCGTCGACTATGGTGGATTTATCAGCAAAAACGCCGGCATCAAGTATGATGCCAAGGGAAACCTGATCGAACTGATCGAGGACAACAATACCAATCCCAAGGGAAACCTCTTCATTTTCTACTATGACTGGAGGAGGGATAATGTCCTCAACGCCGTCAATTTGGAGAGGTTCATAACGAAGATCACGGAAAAATATTACCCGCAGAATCGGGGGGTAAAGTTCAACATTGTGGCACATAGCATGGGCGGCCTCATTGCCCGTTTCTACCTGGGCTATCACTCGTTCTGCAAGCAGGCCAGTCAGGGGCAGGCACGTATCTATGGCAGTATCGGCGGGATGGAACCGGACAAGGGGCTTCCGATAAATATTGGGAAGGTCGTTCTGCTCGGCACACCCAGCGGCGGTTCTCTGGAAATCCTCCGGGGGTTTTTTTCCGGCGAAGGGGTGGAAACGCTCAGCAAAGACGATGTCAAAAGAATCATCATTACGATGCCCGCGGCCTATCAGCTTCTTCCCCCGGCATGCACTCAGGAATGCTTCATCCCTCTTGACGAAGATACAAAAAAAACGCTGCAAAAACTGGACAATACCGCGGCATGCAACTCGGTTCTGTACAAATTTTCACTCCTCAATCCCGTTACTTGGCAAGAACTGCAGTGGTCGGCGTTCAATCCATACGAGTATTACCCGGATCGTGATGCAAAACAGCACTTGATAAAAATATCGCTGCAACGCGCCGAAGAATTTTCCCAGCTATTGCGGAAGACTGACAACAACACGGTTATCAATGATGTTCTCAAACTCATGGGGGGTGATTGTGCCGTTACCCTGCACAGGGGCATGATTAAAGGGAGGAGTGTGTTACTGGAACAGACGAGTATGGAAGAGCAAGTGGGAGTAATTAAGGAACAGGATAACGCTGAGGAAGAAGGATTTGCCATCGCCTACGATATCCCCGTCGAATTGGAGAGTTATTTTCAACCCGGAGACGGGAAGGTGACCAGGATGAGCATGCTGGCGGGCTTCAGGAAAGCCAATACGCTGTTCGTCTGCAGGGAGCATGGGACACTCTTTAAAGACGTGACTCTCCAAGATAATATGCTCTATGAACTCCTTCTCAAGGATAACCTGTACTACTAAAAGTTATCGGTAGACTGGGATGGCTCAGATGAGCCGCACTGATCACTTAGTGCCTGGGTTTAGAAGCGCTAAACATCTGCTTCTTCCTCTGAAAGTGTTAGCCAATCCGATATACACCTTCCATCACTACCGAACCCCATATTTTGTGGCCAAAATCCAATTGACACTCGAGACCGTTCTTCATATACTCCCCCCGTGAAAAAGTAATACCTTATCAAAAAAAGATGAAATTCATCGAGGGTCGAACAGTGAATATCCATCCATTGCCGTACCTGACGTGAAAACATTACATCTAACGAACCCGGTTGACCATTAGTCAGAAATGAAAGTTATTTTTTTTTGCGTCCTTTCGCTGCCGCTATTAACTCTTTCCTGGCGATGCCTGTTAAGTCTGAAAAACCATGGCTTGTATCGATTGGTTGTGTGGGAGTGTATTTTATGGCTTTCGATTCAAAATTACCGGTATTTAATAGTAGAAAAATTTGACCTTCAGCAATTGATTTCCTCGGCGATTATGATCGCTTCCTTAGTGTTTGTCCTTTCAGCCGTATTTATTATGCGGAAAAAGGGCATCGT
This sequence comes from uncultured delta proteobacterium, assembly GCA_963817385.1. Taxonomy (GTDB): domain Bacteria; phylum Desulfobacterota; class Syntrophia; order Syntrophales; family UBA5619; genus JAKAFS01. The sequence continues at coordinate 45,555 of CAWFOM010000025.1, read as the reverse complement.
GAGCAAGCAGCGACGTGATCATACTCTGTTCGATTTTGAGAAAACTACAGTATTGATAGAGTCCGGGATTTTCAAGTATGTCCGGCACCCCATGTACAGCTCGCTTCTATTTCTGGCTTGGGGAATTTTATTAAGAAATATCGAAGTCGCTTTGCTCATAGTTGCTTTGATTGCAACCTGTTCATGTATTTTCGCCGCATTGATGGAAGAAAAAGAAAACATAGAATATTTCGGTGAAAGATACCGGCATTACATGCTGAAAACCAAAAGGTTTATTCCTTACGTTATTTGAAAAATATTGTTACCCGTTTTTTCTTTCAACCCGTGATGTCTGCACCTCGCTGTTGCTCAAGATCGTATTGATCACCGGGGAGAACGCAGGGCTGGAGAGGATGCCGCCGTGGTCTTCATGAAAACTTGCGCGCGGCCGCTTGTGCCCTCGGGCCGAGTTCACTAGATTGCCACCTTTTTCATCATCGCATCCATCTTCCTTCCTCACGTTAAACCGGAGATTCCGCTCGTCCTGCCGCCGCCCGCAGAAGGCAGACTCCGGGGGGAAAATCGGATCCATAATGTCCCGCCGGGAGGATCCGCCGCTTGCCTCTGCGTGAAAAAGATTATTGCTTGCTTTTCAACCTCATATTCTTTAAGTTACCCATGTCGGCATGGTCAGTCGAATGCGGGTGGTGTTGAGCGGCGTTGAAGCGGGATCGGCTTACTCGTCGTCAGCCATCCGGACGGGCGGTCGTTCCGCAGATGAAACAACCCCGAACCACTCAGACACAAGGAGTGAGGGATGACTGACGATCATCGGGAAGATCCCAACCTGTTTGACGCAATCGAAGAGTTCGTCATGGACAGCGAGAATATCGGGATAAACCCCCGGATCTTCCATATCCTCGATAACACGGAATCTTCCGAAGAAGAGATCGCCGGCATCGAAAACATGGTCGATGTGAAGCTTGCACTGCGCCTGAGAAATATGTCCTGTTCGGTCTATTACGGGATGCACCGCTACGGCAAGGTGGAAAAATTCAATGATGTCATCACTTCGATCGGCATGCAGCCGGCAAAGCTGTTCATCATCGCCTTGACGCTATTTTCCCGGTTGGGCACGGCGCACAGAATGATCGAGGTCGAAAGTTTTGCCGTATCCGTGTTCGCCAAAGTCATCGCGGAACAGATGCACATGAACAAGGATGCCATAGAAAGGGCTGAAATCGGGGGTCTGTTTGTTACCCTCGGCAAAGTGGTCATCGCCATCTATGAAGCCGAGAAAAATGTCACCATAGAACCCTCTTTTATCGAGAAGCACCATCAGGAATTGGCCGTCAAGATTATCGAAAAGCTGACCCTACCCGAATTCCTGGCGGACGTTGTCCTGGAGAATCGGTTCGTCCTCAGAAAAAACTCGTTTCCCGTCACCGGCATCGTCTATCTTGCCCAATCCCTCGTCGAAAAGCTCATCCGCGACTTCGGCGTGATAGAAATAAAATCGCCGATGCCGGATGCCGTGGACAATCTGGAGACAACCATCGGTTTGAAAATTACGGAGTATTTTAATCTCATCGGCCTGGGGCAATACTCTGCGGGTGATACGCTGTTAGAACAATCCCGGTGACGCACCTCAATCCGCATCATTTGCTGCGCAGGGAAGCAACGTGCTTCAGGAGAGCACAAGCCCGATCAGGGCAAGGATGATCCACCGAAAGAAATGGATGACCGGGTCCAGAGCCCCCAGGTACAGAAGACCGATGATAATGAAGAATCCATAGGGTTCAAGGCGGGAAAAAGAGTACCGGAGCCTTTCCGACAGGAATCCCATGAGGATCTTCGAGCCGTCCAGGGGTGGAATGGGGATCAGGTTGAACGAGGCCAGCATGATATTGATCTGCGCCAGATAATACAGAAGTTGCCCCATCGATCCCGACGGAGACGGAGACATAAGGTGAAGCAGCAGGACAGCGATAAAGGCAACAACCATATTGGCGATGATCCCGGCGGAAGAAACCAGGATCAACCCGAGACGAGAGTTACGAAGGCGGTTGAAATCGACCGGCACGGGCTTGGCCCAGCCGAACCCGACGAGAAAGAGCATGGCGGTTCCGATCGGATCGAGATGTTTCAGGGGATTGAGGGTCAGCCGGCCCTGATATTTGGCCGTGGGATCCCCCATGCGATACGCCACCCAGCCGTGGGCCAGTTCATGGATGATGATGGAATAAAGCAGCGGAACCGCCAGCAGAACAAAGGTAAGCGGATCTTTCATGAGGAGACTGAGAAGGCCCATTTTTACTACCCCCGATAATCCGATCAGACACGGAATCGATTTCCTACAGGGTCAGATTACCACAAATCGGCCTGGATGAAACGGAACATTTTACGGAAGATGGTCCCCCGCCAAGCTCCGGGGATCCTCCGGTACCACGAATCAACCCAGGGAGGGACGAGACAACCGATGGAAGTCATTCTTGCGGGACACAACATCGACTATGAGATCATCCGGGAGTTCGTCGCCGAGCACCCCGAGCGGCAGGACCTGACCCCGGAGACCATCGCCGCAGCCTACGCCAGGATCAGCCGGAATCCGCGGCCGGTGAACGAGTTACGGATGCTCGCGCGCGGCGAGGTGGAGAAGGCGCGCGCCTCCAACCGGAACATCGTCTTCGAAATGGGCCATAGTTCGATCGCCGAGCATGCCGTCTTCAATCTGGACATCCTCAAGGTTTCCCGTCTCCTGGTCGAAGAGATCGAAAAATTCCGGCTCGCTTCCTATACCGAAAAATCTCAGCGCTACGTCCTGTTTAAGGACGACTTCGTCATCCCCGCCGAGGTCCGTCAGGCCGGTCTGGAGGATGCCTTCATCGCCACCGTCCATGCGCAGCACCGCTGCTACCGCGAGCTATTCGAGAAACTCGTCCCGTACGTCTTCGAGAAGAACCCGGGGCTTGCCGCCGATCCGGCCAACCGCTCTCTGATCGAGGGATGGGCGAAGGAGGACGCCCGCTACATCATCCCGCTCGCCACCGAGACCCAGCTCGGGATGACCGTGAACGCCCGGAATCTCGAACTCATGATCCGCCGCCTCGCCGCCTCGCCCCTTGACGAGGCGCGTGAGTGCAGCCGGCAGCTCTATGACGCCGCGAAGGGGGTCGCCCCGTCGCTCGTCCGTTACACGGAACCGACGGCCTACGACCGGGAGACGCCCGATGCGCTCAGGAAGCAGGCGGCCCGGATCATCGCAACCACGCACGCCTCCCCCGGCGGGGCGCCCGGGGCCTATCAGGGCGCGGCGGGAGCGACTGCCTCCGGCCGCGGGGACGCGGATCGCCTCGTCCGCCTGCTCGACGCGACGCCGGAGGCCGACGACAAGGTCGTTGCGGCACTCCTCCACAGCGCATCGCACCTCCCGCTTGCCGGCTGCCGGGAGACCGCTGCGCGCATGGGCCGCCATGAAAAGGAGGCGCTCGTCAAGACCGCGCTCGAGCGGATGAAACCGTACGACGCCGCCCCGCGGGAGTTCGAGCATGTCGGGCTTACCTTCGAGCTCACGATCAGCGCCACCTGCTTCGCCCAGATAAAACGGCACCGGATGGCCTCGATCACCTGCCAGGACTACGCCCCGGCGCTCGGCGTTACGGTCCCTCCCGGCGTCGCCGCGATCGGCATGGAGAGCCCCTTCCGCGATATCTGCGCCCGCACGGAGGAGATCTGGGAGAAGATCCGCCGGGCGGCGCCCGCGGCGGCCGCCTCTATCCTCACGAACGCCCACCGGCGCCGGGTGGTGATGCGGGTCAGCGCCCGCGAGCTCTACCATCTCGCCCGGGTCCGTGCGGATGGCCACGCCCAGTGGGACATTCGGGAGACCGCCATGCAGATGGTAGCCGAAGGGAGGAAGGTCATGCCGCTCACACTGATGCTGGCAGTGGGAAAGGACGGTTTTGACGCTCTCTATAACCGGACCTTCCCCGGAAAATGAGCATGGAGACACAAAAGCATCCGGACAGGCGCCGCTATCCCTCGGTGGCCGGCATCAGCTCGATGAGCACGTCGGCATGGTCCGGGAGATATTTGCCACGATCACCGGGCTTCTCATTTTCATTGACAAATTCCACCGTTGTGAAATATCTATAGCCGCGTTGGAAACGAACGACTGTTTAACCCATGCCGAGGAGGATTAGCCATGGACCGCAAACTGATCATGCTCAAATCACCGAACCTCATACTCGCCGGTTTCGGCGCGCTCGAAAAGATGGGCGAAGAGGCGGGGAACCTAGAAGCAAAGAAGGCGCTTCTGGTCACCGATAAGGGCATTATCGCCTCGGGAATCAGTGCGAAGGTCGAAAAGGTGCTGGCGGATCAGAAGATCGCCGTAGACGTTTTCGATCAGGTCATCTCCGATCCCGATATCGCCTGCTGTGAGAAGTGTATCGATACGGCCAAGGCCGGCCGGTACGACCTGATCGTCGGCGTCGGCGGCGGCAGCGCCATGGATATCGCCTCGGTTACCTCGACCCTCTGCACGAATCCCGGCAGCGTGAATGAGTACTTCGGCGTTAATCTGCTGAAAAAGCAGGGGATCCCCACCTTTTTGGTGGCAACGACCGCCGGCACCGGGGCCGAGGTAACTCCCAACGCCATATTGACCGATACGGCCGCCAAGCTCAAAAAGGGGATCGTCAGCCCTTATATCCTCCCCCGAGCAGCGGTGGTCGATCCGGAGCTGACCCTCTCCATGCCTTCCCGTGTAACCTCCTTTACCGGCATGGATGCGCTTACCCACGCCATCGAATCCTACACCTCCATGAATGCCATGCCGCTGACCGACATGTACGCCCGGGAGGCCATCCGGCTCATCGGTAAAAGCCTCCGGACCGCAGTGGCCCGGGGCGATCGGCGGGATGCGCGGTACGATATGTCGATCGGCAGCCTCTACGCGGGAATCTCCCTGGCCAATGCCGGAGTGGGGGCCGTTCATGCCTTGGCATATCCGCTCGGAGGGCAGTTCAACGTTCCTCATGGAATCGCCAACGGCATCCTGCTGCCCCATGTCATGGAGTTCAATGCCCCCGGCGACGTCTTCAAGTTTGCGGAGGTCGCACGGCTTTTGGGCGAGCGGGTGGAGCACCTGTCACCGGTGGAGGCGGCTTTCCGCTCCGTCGAAGCAGTCAAGAACCTCATGCGGGATATCGATATGCCCGTGACGCTGACCGAACTCAATATCCCCCGATCAGCCATTCCCGCAATGGCGGCCGCTTCCATCAACGTTACGCGCCTCATGGCCAACAACCCGAGAAGGATGACGGCGAAAGACTCCGAGAAGGTGTACGAAAAAGCATTCTGAGGACGATCCGGATGCGGTTTCTCTTTTCCGATCCTTTTATCAAAGTGGTAGGAGAGGAACTCGAATTTTCGATTTCGAGCCCCGTCTCGTTGCGGGCGCTGATCGGCCGCTTTCCTCCCGACCTTATCAAGATGATTCACCACGACCACTCGGTTTCCGATGTCGAACTCTGGGCCCATGTTATGTTTTTCAACAAGGCACGGCTCCTGAGGCTCGATGACATGATCGATAATGACGAAACAATAAAGGTTCTGCTGCCGGCGACGGGCGGCTGACCGGAAAGAGGACGATACCATGTTCGGCTACCACAAGAAGATTTTAAGGGTTGATTTGACCGGACGTAAGACGGAGGTCCGGGACTTGGATGATTCCCTGCTGGAAAAATATGTAGGCGGCGTTGGTTTGGGGGTAAGGCTGCTCTATGACGAGACAACCTCCGATACCGATCCTCTCGGCCCGGAGAATATCCTGGCAGCGATGACCGGCCCCTTCACCGACAGCCGGGTTCCCTCCTCGAGCCGGCATCATGTCATGGGACGTTCGCCACTCACAGGCATCTTAGGCGAGTCGAACGTCGGCGGCTCCTGGGCAGTCCATTTCAAGAAAACCGGATACGACGGGATTGTCGTGACCGGGAAGGCCGATACACCCGTTTACCTGTGGATTCATGACGGGGGGGTGGAGATCCGGGATGCGAGCCCCATCATGGGCAAGGATTCCATCGAGTCGGCCGAGTGGCTCAAAGGGCAGACGACGGATAAGGCCAGCGCGGCGGTGATCGGTCCTGCGGGTGAGCGGATGGTCCGGATCGCCGGCATTCCCCACGTGGGAACGATCGTCCGGCAGGCGGCGCGCTGCGGGCTGGGTGCGGTCATGGGTTCAAAGAACCTTAAGGCCATGGTGGCCTACGGAACCCAAACGGTCAGACAGGCCCATGAGGACGGCCTCAAGGAACAGATGAAAACCATCCTGCCCCATGTCCGGAAAGCGACCGAGACCTTCGGAAAATACGGAACCTCGGGCGGCGTGGAAAATTACGAGAAATTGGGAAACTTCCCCCTCCAGAACTGGCGGGGCAGTCGCTGGGCCGATGCGGTCAAGATCTCCGGGGTCACGATGCACGACACTATCCTGAAGGGAAGAACAGCCTGCCTGCAGTGCCCCATCGCCTGCGGCCGTCATATCCGGATCGAAGATGGGCCTTATGGGCCGGTGGACGGCGAGGGTCCCGAATACGAAACCATCGGCACCATGGGCGGCGAATGTCTGGTCCAGGATTTGGCCGCCATCTGCAAGGCAAATGACCTGTGCAACCGCTTCGGGCTCGATACCATGTCGACCGGGTCCGTGATCGCCTTTGCCATGGAGGCGTTCGAAAAGGGATTGATCACGACCGCGGACACCGACGGGATCGAACTCCGCTGGGGCAGCGGCGAGGCGCTGGTGGAAATGACCAGGAAAATCGGCCTCCGGCAAGGGATCGGGGAACTCATGGGAGAAGGGGTTCTGCGCATGGCCCGCGCCCTGGGACGCAACGCCCTTGAATTCGCCATGCATGTCAAGGGGCTTGAGCCTTCGGCCCACGATCCGCGGCGGTTCTGGAGCCAGGCTCTGTCTTACGGTACTGCGGCCCGAGGCGCCTGCCACAACGCGAGCTGGAGCCATCCGTACGAGCTGGCTCTGTTTATGTCCGAAATCGGCCTCGACAAACCCCATCCTTCCTGTCAGGTGGAAGGCACGGCCGAGATGACCGCCAAGATGCAGACCTATCAGACCATGAACGATACCCTGATCATCTGCCGTTTTACCCAGGTGGGGAAGGCCGTGACTGCCACGAACATTGTCGACTGGTACAACCTGATCACCGGCCGGCAGGTGGATATCGGAGAACTGATGACGATCGGAGAGCGGATCTTCAATCTCAAACGGCTGTTCAACACCCGCCTGGGCGTCAGCCGGAAGGACGATTTCCTTCCCCCCCGTTTCTTGACCCACAACCGCAAGGGCGAGGGGATTACCACCCAGTTGCCGCCAATGGGACGACTGCTTGCCGACTATTACGAATACCGGGGTTGGAGCGAAGAGGGCCTGCCGACACCCGAAAAGCTCCGGCAATTGGGGCTTTAACGATTCCCTTCAGGAGGGCTTATGAACGACAGGATTTGCTGCCCGGAGTTTGACCTGTCCGGCAAGGTGGCCGTCGTCACGGGCGCCGGACGGGGGATGGGCCGATATATGGCCCTCGATCTCGCCCGCTACGGGGCGGACGTCGTGCTCTGCAGCAGGACCCTTTCGGAACTCGAACAGGTGCGCGACGAGGTAGCGGCCCTGGGAAGAAAGGCGCTGGTGGTGCCGACGGATGTTGGAATCATCGCGGAGATCGAGCGGATGACCGCAATGGCCGTGGAGCGCTTCGGCCGCATCGACATCCTGGTCAACAACGCCGGGATGAACGTACCCCAGTGGGCCGAAGAGGTGACCGAAGAAGCCTGGGATCGGGTCATGAACATCAACGTGAAAGGGGTTTTCTTCTGCGCCCAGACCGTAGGCAAGGTGATGATCCGACAACAGAAAGGAAAGATCATCAACATCTCATCCCAGTCCGGCAGCGTCGGCCTGATCAAGCGGTCTGCCTATTGCTCCAGCAAAGGCGCCGTCAATCAGCTCACCCGAGTGCTCGCCCTGGAATGGGGCAAGCACAATATTTGCGTGAACGCCCTCGCGCCCACATTCGTGGAGACGCCGATGACCCGTCCCATGTTGGAGGAAAAATCCTTCCGGGACTACGTTATGGGCAACATTCTCCTGGGCAGACTCTGCAAACCCGAGGACCTGACCGGGGGGCTCATCTTCCTGGCTTCCGACGCTTCGGACATGGTCACGGGTCACATCCTGCATATTGACGGCGGCTGGACCGCCCATTAAAGGAAGGAGAACCAAAAGCGGAGGGGCTGCGGGACGGCCTAAGGGACCGCCTGCAGTCGATTAAAAATAGGAGGATATTAATCAAGAAAAGGAGGACATCACTATGTTGAAACGTTTGGCTTCTTTTTTCACGTACCTGATGAAACACTACCTTCCCGACGCCTATCTCTTCGCAATCCTGCTTACGTTCCTTTCCGCTGTTTTGGCCCTTATCTTCACGCCCGCCGGTTTCATGAAGCTGATCACCAGTTGGGGGGACGGCATCTACGGCATCGTCGCCTTTGCCTTCCAGATGATCCTGATCCTGGTCACGGGCCACTGCCTGGCGCTGACCCCGGCCGTCAACCGGATTTTGGTTTGGGTTGCCGGGATCGGAAACACCCCGGTCAAGGGAGGGATGATCGTCGCCTTCGTGACGGGAATCTGCTCGTTGATCAACTGGGGCTTCGGTCTGATCGTGGGCGGGCTGCTGGCCCTTCAGGTCGCTAAAAAGACCAGGCAGGCCGACTTCCCCTTCCTGATCGCCTCCGCCTACAGCGGGTACGTGGTCTGGCATATGGGGCTCTCCGGTTCCATCCCCCTGGCCATCGCCACGGCGAAGCTCCCCCAGAACTTTATCGAGAAGATGACCGGAGCGGTTGTGCCCATCTCCCAGAGCATCTTTCAGCCTTTTAACGTCCTGCCGGCGATCCTGCTCGTCGTCACGATACCGATCCTCATGGCCATGATCCACCCCAAAGCGGACGAGATCCAGACGATCCCGGAAGATAAACTCACGGAGTTGTGCGGCGACTGTCCGCACGTGGAGAGGCCGCAAAACCCCACCCTCGCGGACCGGATCGACCACAGTTATGCGATCAACATGATCTTCGGTCTGATGGGCCTCTGTTATCTGTACTACCACTTCTCCACGAAAGGGTTCGATCTGAACCTCAACATCGTCATTTTTATCTTCTTCATCGTCGGGGTGATTCTCCACGGCAAACCGGTCAACTACATCAAGGCGGTCAACACGGCCATCAAGGGGGCCGGGGGAATCGCCCTGCAGTTCCCGCTCTACGGTGGAATCCAGGGGGTCATGGTCGGGACGGGTCTGGCGAAGGTCATCGCCGGCTGGTTCGTGGCCATCTCGTCGCCTGAGACCTTCTACATGTTCCAGTTCTGGGCCGCCGGGGTGATCAACATGTTCATCCCGTCCGGCGGCGGGCAGTGGGCCGCCCAGGGACCGATCACGATGGAGGCCGCCAAGATGATGGGAATCGATCCGGTCCGGTCGGCCATGATGGTGGCCTGGGGGGACCAGTGGACCAACATGATCCAGCCCTTCTGGGCGCTCCCCCTCCTCGGACTCGCGGGCCTCTCTGCCCGGGACATCATGGGCTACACCACGGTGACGCTCATCTATAGCGGTATCATCATGAGCATCTTTTCCTTGCTCATAGGGTTCAAGGTGCTATAAAGCGCGGTGCGAATTGCGGAAGGGGGGCGGGGCGGTTCTTGCCGCCCTTTCTCCCCTTCCGTAACAATCCCTCCCCATATTTCCCACTCTTCCTTGATCCGCCGTAAAAAATAGAGAACCTCGTTGATCCTGATAAATCAAATCCTTCATTGCCGGTCGAATGATTTTCGGGTACCATGCGCAAAAGAAACCGGGGGATAGGGATGCATCCCCTCCCTCTACGACCCGCACACCAGGAGTATTGATGACCGATGTTCCCTCGTGATTGTCAGACATGCAACCTATGAACATGCCGTGCTCCGACCGCTGATCTTCGAGATGATGGAGGCAATGGGGGGGGCCGAAATCCCCGGAGGCAGCCGCGTCCTGATCAAGCCGAATCTTCTCTCCCCGGCGGCACCGCATCAAGCCATCCTGACCCACCCGGCGATTATCCGGATCGTTGCGGAGTATGTCCTGGGAAAAGGGGCGAAACCGTTCGTCGCCGACAGCCCCGCGATCGGATCCTTCGAGAAGATCCTCCAAATAAGCGGCATCCGCGACGCCCTTCAGGGGCTCGATGTCGAATGCCGACCCTTTCAGAATTCGGTCAACATCGATATCGGCGGGCCATTCGGTGCAATCGCAATCGCCGAGGACGCCATCCGGGCGGATGCGATCATCAACCTCGCCAAGCTCAAGACCCATAGCCAGATGCTCCTCACCCTCGCCACCAAGAACCTCTTCGGCTGCATCGTCGGCTACCGGAAGCCGGAATGGCACATGCGGGCCGGCGCCGACCGGCAGATGTTCGCCCGGCTCCTGGTCCATCTCGCAAGGACCATCCGACCGTCGTTCAACATCCTCGACGGCATTGTAGCCCTGGAGGGGGAAGGCCCCGGCAGGGGGGGCGTCCCGAAGACGCTCGGCGTTCTCATGGCCGGGCGAGACCCGTTTGCCGTCGATCTCGCCGTCTGCCGGATGATCGGTCTCGACCCGGGACAGGTCCCGATCCTGAAGGCTGCCGCAGAGATGGAGGGCCTCCTGGTGGAGCCGAAGATCGACGGCCCCCTCCCCGAAATCCGGGGCTTTCGCCTGCCCCGCCTGACCCCCCTCATCTATGGTCCGCGATTCCTCCACGGCTTCATCAGGCGTCAGCTCCTCCAGCGACCGGTCTGCGACAGGGCTCTCTGCCGCACGTGCGGGGAATGCGGGAAGATCTGTCCGGCGAAGGCGATCACGTCGGATGAGCAATCGTTTTGCTTCGACTACGATCGCTGCATCCGCTGCTATTGCTGCATCGAGATCTGCCCCTTCGGCGCCCTCCGGACAACTGAACCGACGGCGGCACGGATCTTCCGCCGTACGGCAGCGGCCATCCTTAAATAGAAAGATTTTACCTTTCCCAAGGTTTATGTTAAGCAATCATTCACCCGTCCGGGGAAATGACACGCTGTCTGCAGTACGCGGCGGTTACCGGGGACGCTGTCCCTATTTACCGAAGGAGAGTAACGCATGGCGGACACTTTGATCAATGGCCTGCCCGGGTATCTGCAGGGGTCTTTTCTGCTCTCCTATCTGGCAGTCTATCTTTGGGGGCGTTCTGGTCAGCTTCACCCCCTGCGTCTACCCGGTGCTCCCGATCACCATCGCCTTCATCGGCTCACACGGCAGCGGTTCACGGGGCCGGGGATTCGTCCTTTCACTGATCTACGTCCTGGGCATGGCTGTCACGTACACCCTCCTCGGCGCCATAGCCGCACTCTCCGGAAAGCTCTTCGGTCAGATCCAGACCAACCCCTGGACCTATTTCTTCATCGGAAACATCTGCATCCTCATGGGTTTATCGATGATGGACGCGTTTATCCTCCCCATCCGGACCCCCAACTTCATCACGCGGGTTCAATCCCGGAAAAAGACCTCCGGGATGGCGGGCAGTTTCCTCGTAGGGGCGGCCTCGGGCCTCGTCATGGGCCCCTGTACGGCGCCTGCCCTCGCCGTGGTTCTGAGCTATGCGGCGACTCGGCAGAACGTGGCCTTCGCCGCCAGTCTGATGTTTGTCTTTGCCATCGGGATGGGAACCCTGCTCATCCTCGTTGGCACGTTTGCCGGCCTTTTGGCCGGCATCCCGAGGTCCGGTATATGGATGGTCCGGATCAGTCATACCTTCGGCTGGATACTCCTCGGTACGGGTGAGTACTTTCTGATCAATGCCGGAATGCTCTGGGTTTAGGAGATGAGATAATGCACACACATCAACAAATAAAAATGGTACGAATAGGAACACGACAGCAGGACGGAGGAAAGGTAGCGTTTTTCCCCCGGAGATTCACCAGGGTCGCCGCGGTGGTGCTGGTTGCCTGCATATTCGCCCTCCCCATCGGCGCCTTGGCCGCTAAACCGAAGCCCCTTGACTTCACGGAGAAGGCCCCGGATTTCGTCCTCACGGACCTGAAGGGACAAAAATTCCGGCTGAGCGACCACCGGGGGAAGCGGCCGGTCCTGATCATATTCAGCACGACCTGGTGCACCTTCTGCAAGGCAGAGATCCCCCACTTCAAATCCCTTCATGCGACGTACGCAAAGCAGGGGCTGGAGGTCGTCAACATCGACATCCAGGAATCGCAGGAGAAGGTCTCCAAGTTCACCGCTCAGAATCAACTGCCTTATCGCGTACTGTTAGACCGAGAAGGTACGGTGAGCGGCGTTTACGACGTCCGGGGGGTCCCGACAATGGTCCTCGTCGATAGAAACGGCTTGATCGCCTGCCGTCAGTGTCGCACGGTGGAAACCCTTTTGGACTCGATGATGAAACAATGAGAGGAGGCATCATGAGTGTGCTTATTCATTTTTCGATTTTTCCCACCGACAAGGGTACGAGCGTCAGCCCCTATGTGGCAAAATCAGTGAGGATCATTCGGGAAAGCGGTCTCCCCTACAAGCTGGGGCCCATGAGCACCGCCGTCGAGGGAGAGTGGGATGAGGTGATGGCCGTCGTTGAGAGCTGCTTCAGGGAGCTCAAGAAGGATTGCAGCCGCATCTACATGACGCTCCAGATGGATTACCGCGAGGGGGCGGTGAACCGCATCGAGGGCAAGATCAAGTCCGTCGAGGCGAAACTTTAAATTCCCATGATCTGGCGGAGCTCCTCCGACTCGGCAGACCGCACCGAAAAGAAGAGCGTGACCACATCGAAGAGAGCCCCATAGAGGGAATCCTGTTCATCGCCGCTGAAATTTGCCACGGCCGGGATCTTCTGGTCGGCAAGGGAGGCGATGATGGAGGCAACCTTCGAACCCGGCAGATCCCAGCTCCGGGGCTGACCGACCAGAAACTTCGTTGCGGCGTCCATGAAAGAGGGCATCGCTTCATAGACCGTATCGGGCAGCTCCCCAACGAACGCGTCGAGCTCCTGCTCCATCTCCGGCGGGTCCATTGTCGTGAGGTAATGGTCGATCCACGCCCGGTAGGGCTTTTGCATGAGGTCCTCGAACAGCTCTTCGTCCATAATCAGCTCTTTGTTTGCCACCGATGAGCCTCTCGTAATCGGTGATCGGCGAGATCAATCCCCAAAAATACCATCGGTGCCAGTTGTCATTTCTGACAGGCCGGGCAGAACCAGGTCCCCCGCCCTGCCATCGTCGTGCGCTCGATCCTGCCGCCGCAGCGGCGGCAGGGCTCCCCTTCCCGCGAGTAGACCTCCAGGTGTTCCTGATTCGTGCCGCTCATGCCGAAGAGGTCCCGCCAGTCGGAGACCGTCGTCCCCCGGCAGGCCACGGCCCGGCAGAGGACCGCCGCGGCGGCCTTCTCCACCTTCCGCCATTCGGCGGCCGTCAGGCTTCCCGCCGGCCGCCGCGGATCAACAGCCGCCTTGAAGAGGATCTCGCATGCATAGATGTTCCCGATCCCGGCAATGAAGCGCTGATCCATGAGAAAGGATTTTACCGGGAGCCGCCGCCCTTCGGCGATCTCCCGGAGGCGGCGCGCCGGAATCTTTTCCAGCGGATTCGCCAGGGGTGCCGGGGCCGTATCCGCCGGTCGCATGCAGAAGACGGCGAAGCGCCGCGGATCGATCAGGAGCAGCCGTCCGGCGGGAAAAGAGATCACCAGGCGCGTGTGGGAGGGGAGGGGCGCGCCGTCAGTCTGCCAGAGGAGACGGCCGGTCATGCGGAGGTGGAGCGCCGCCGTCAGGCCGTTTTCCATCTCGATCTGCATCCATTTCCCCCGGCGGTACACAGACACAACCCTTTCCCCGATCAGAGAAGGAACCATCCCCAGGCGGGAATCGAGCACCTCGACGGCAAGGATTTCCTCGCCCGGAATGATTTCATTCAGCTGGCGGCAGAGGGTCTCGACTTCAGGTAATTCGGGCATCATCTATCCTTTCAAACGTGTTTTTTGTGTAAGCCGAGAGGGGTGTCATGTCAAGGGGAAAAGATACAGGAACCTCCAGTTCCTTTTAGAAAATTATCGGAACATGATATTCCGAATTAAATTATATCAATTATATTAATATATTGTTCCATATAACTCCCGGGATCATTGTTTACCTGCCTTTTCTTCCCATGATGATCGGAATATTTTGTTCCTATCACCCGGGAAGCATTTTTATAAATATTCAATGGTAACAGCGCATTGTCACTATGGCACAGATTTTCCTTACTCTTACCACCGAGGAAAATGCGTTATGGCTCTCAAAAAAACTCAATCCGCCACCCTGACGGGAATTGTCATCCCGATGGAGTGGAATGACGACCATGACGTGATCGCCGCGGCCCTCGCCACGCCCGACGAAAAAGAGTACCGCATTGGCGGCAACCGGAAGGGACGGGAGCTCCTCGGTTATCTCCAGCGCCAAGTCGAGGCGACCGGTCCCTTGAGCGAGGATGAGAAAGGCAGGATGGTTATCACCGTCAGGAGTTATATCGTCAAGCAAACGTGATGGTTATGATCATGCATGATGAACAAAATTATCTATTGACAGCTCCTATTAAAAGGAGTAGAGCGACGGGTAAAATCAACGGGACTGAGGCGGGCGTGACATTCGCATACAAAATACAGAGATCGTGGCAGAATGATCGGTTCATCTGAAAAGAGAGGCCTCGTCCTCTCTTTTTGAGCATTAACAAGGCGGCGTTGGTAAAATGTCGTCACTCCCGCATGAGCGGGCAGATAAGAAATTTTTTTATTAGGAGGCAGAACGGATGGAAAGTGAAACTCTTTTCGTGGAGGAGGCAGAACCTCCAGGTAGGTTGACCGACATTGTCGGTCTAAACCAGTACAGCGAACATGTTGGTACGTCCCTAAACACCCTTTACCCACCCACCGCGGTTCCGGCCAGGCCGGTACCCAGGCTGACTTTTTTAAGCGACAGCCGATCGCGGGCCTTCCGGAAACGTTTTTTCCCCGACATCACCCTCAAGGAATGGCAGGATTGGCACTGGCAGCTCCGCAACCGCATCCGCGATATGGCGACGCTGGGCAGGATGATCCGTCTGTCGGAGGATGAGCGTCACGCGATGAGCGGTTCGGCGGGCTCTCTCCCGCTGGCGATCACCCCCTACTACGCAAGTCTTCTCGATCCGTGGAACCATAAGCAGGCCCTGCGCCGGACGGTTGTGCCCACCGTACACGAACATTTCCGCAGCAGCGGCGAGGCGGACGATCCGCTCCATGAGGATGAAGACAGCCCGGTTCCCGGTATCGTTCACCGCTATCCCGATCGTGTCCTGTTTCTGGTGACGGGGATCTGCTCGACCTACTGCCGCTACTGTACCCGTTCGCGGATGGTCGGACATCACGGCAACCACTGTCTGGATACCGATCAGTGGGAAAAAGGCATTGAGTATATCGCAGCGCATCCGGAAGTGCGGGACGTCCTCCTCTCCGGCGGCGATCCGCTGACCTTGGCCGATGAACAGTTGGAATGGCTGCTCATGCGCCTGCGGCGGATCCCCCACGTGGAGCTCATCAGGATCGGTACGAAGGCGCCGGCGGTCCTGCCGCAACGGATCACGCCCGCGCTGGTAAAGATGCTCAAGCGCTATCATCCCCTCTGGATCAGCATCCATGCGGCACATCCGGACGAGCTGACGCCGGAGATGTCGCGGGCCTGCATGCGCCTCGCCGACGCGGGGATCCCCCTCGGGAGCCAGACGGTGCTGCTTTCCGGGATCAACGACGATGTGGAGACGATGAAGCGACTCGTCCAGGGACTGCTGAAGATCCGGGTCAAGCCCTATTACCTCTACCAGTGCGATCCGATCCCCGGCTCCTCCCATTTCCGGACCCCGGTCGCAAAAGGGCTCGATGTCATCCGGGGACTGCGCGGATTCACAACCGGCTACGCGGTGCCGACCTACGTCGTAGACGCCCCCGGAGGCGGCGGAAAGATCCCGCTCCTGCCCGAATATGTTGTGGGGCAGGAGAACGGCGATCTTCTCCTGCGCAACTATGAAGGGAATGTCTTCCGGTATCCGGACTGCCCCTCGACGGAAAGCGTCATCCACTGAGATCCTGCGCCCCTCTTCCCCTTCCGGACAGGGGGGCGCAGACCCCCTTTTTCATTGCGAGGCCCAAGCCGGACGAAGCAATCTCTCTCACCATGAGATTGCTTCGCTTCACCATGACCCAAGCCGTCATAATGAGGAGGCGGCCGAAGGCCGGCAAAACGATAGCGGGATGCTCAGGATAACAAACGTGAAAATCGGCATGACATACGACCTTCGGGACGATTACCTCGCCGAAGGATACGGAGAGGAAGAGACGGCGGAATTCGACCATCCGGCAACGATCGCGGCGATCGAAGGGGCGCTGCGCGATCTCGGTTACGAGACGGACCGGATCGGCCACATCCGGGCGCTGGCGAAGCGGCTCATCGCAGGCGAACGATGGGACCTCATATTCAACATTGCCGAGGGGCTGCGGGGGTTCGGCCGCGAGGCGCAGGTCCCGGCGCTCCTGGACGCCTATGATATCCCCTATACGTTTTCCGACCCGCTGATACTCACCCTCACCCTCCACAAGGGAATGACGAAACGCGTGATCCGCGACCTCGGAATCCCGACACCCGACTTCGCCGTCATCGAATCCCCGGAGGAGATCGCGGGGGTCGCGACTCCCGTTTCCCCTCTTTGCCAAGCCGGTCGCGGAGGGAACGGGGAAAGGGGTGACCGCCGCCTCGAAGATCACCGACCGCAGCGGATTGGAACGGGTCTGCCGTGCGCTCCTGGAAACCTTCCGCCAGCCCGTCCTCGTTGAGACCTTTCTCCCCGGGCGGGAGTTCACCGTCGGGATCATCGGGACCGGCAGGGAGGCATTCGCCCCGGGGGTGCTGGAGGTCCATTTCACGGAAAAAGCCGAAAAGGAGGTCTACTCCTATATCAACAAGGAGGACTGGCACGGGCGGATCGAGTATCGCCTCGCCACGGACGCGATGGCGCGGCTGGCGGAAAAGACGGCGCTCGCCGCCTGGCGCGGTCTCGGCTGCCGCGACGGAGGGAGGATCGATCTGCGCGCCGATGCGAACGGGATCCCCCACTTCATGGAGGTCAACCCCCTGGCGGGCTTGCGCCCCGACCACTCGGATCTCCCGATCCTCTGCGATCTCGCCGGGATGCCCTACCGGGAGTTGATCGCCGGGATCATGCGCTCTGCCCTGAAGCGTATCCCCGTTCATGGCGAAAGGGGTGAAGCAATCCCATGACGGTTCCGGTTGTTTCGTCGGACTCCCGCCTGCTCGCAATGACCGCTCATCAGGGTCTTGCCGCATGAAAATCGCTGTCATCCACGGGGAAGTGGCCGCAGATGCGGGTCGGGACGAGAAGGACGTCCTCACCCAAGTCGATTTCGTCTCCCGGGGCCTCGCGGCGATGGGCCATGAGCCGGTGGCCATGCCCGTCTCCCTGAACCTCGCGGAGGCCGTCCGGACGATCGCCGCGCTCGGCCCCGCGATGGCATTCAATCTCGTGGAGACGATATCCGGCAGGGGCAGCCTCATCCATATCGTTCCCGCCCTGCTCGATACTCTGCAGCTCCCCTACACCGGCGCGGGGACGGAGGCGATGATGCTGACTTCGAATAAGGTCCTCGCCAAGCAGTGGCTCGCCGCCGCCGGCCTTCCGACGCCGCCCTGGTTCACCGCCTCGGAGACGCGTGAGAACCTGCGGATCGAAGGCCCCTGGCTCGTCAAATCGGTCTGGGAGCACGCTTCAATCGGGCTCGATGAAGATTCGGTCTTACCGGAAGCCGACCGGGAGAAGACTTCTTGCGGAGATGGATAAACGTCGGGGCTCACTGGGAGGGGCGTGCCTTGCCGAGGCCTTCATCGACGGCCGTGAACTGAACCTCTCGCTCCTGGCGGGCGTGAACGGCCCCGAGGTCCTTCCCCCGGCGGAGATCCGCTTCGATGCATACCCGCCCGGAAAGGTCCGCGTCGTCGGCTACCGATCAAAGTGGGAGGAAGGCTCGTTCGAGTTCAACCACACCCCGCGGTCGTTCGAATTTCTTGAGACGGACGCACCCCTCATCGCGCACCTGAAGGAGCTTGCGCTCAAGTGCTGGCGACTCTTCAACCTCCGCGGATATGCCCGGGTCGACTTCCGGGTCGATCGGGAGGGCCGCCCCTGGATTCTCGAGGTGAACGCGAATCCTTGTCTTTCGCCCGATGCGGGCTTCTCCGCGGCGACACTCCGGGCAGGCCTGGCGCTCCCCGAAGTCCTGCAGCGGATCATCGGAGACCTCCCCCATGCCTGATGTAAACAGGAAAATCACCTACCGGGAGGAGCCGCGGCAGGGTGATCCGGAGGCGGTCGGCTGGCTTGTCCGCGCAACGGGGTTCTTCTCGGAGGAGGAAGAAGGGATCGCCAGTGAGCTCGTGGAAGAGCGGCTGGCGAAGGGTGAGGCGAGCGGCTACTTTTTTCTCTTCGCCGAAGAGGAGGGCCGTCTCCTTGGCTACACGTGTTTCGGCCCTATCCCCGGCTCGGTCCACAGCTGGGACCTCTACTGGATCGCCGTGGACCCGAACGGGCAGGGGAGGGGTCTCGGAAAGAACCTCATGGCCGCCTCCGAGCGGATCATGGCAGGGCGCGGAGCGTGGCTCGTCTATGCGGACACCTCCTCCCGCCCCCAGTACGAACCGACCCGCGCCTTCTACGTCAGCTGTGGCTATCTTCAGGAGGCCTTCCTCGCGGACTTCTATGCCACAGGGGACGGGAAAGTAATCTTCGTCAAACCTCTCATCAATAAACAGGGGGAACGCATTTAATTGTTCCTCACGAATCCGACGTATTCTCTGCATTCAATCTTGCTTCACTTCATGAAAAATGGTAATAGGTATCATCACCTCAGGTCAGAGGGAATTTGATATGTTTCCCCGAGCCGCATGGAAGGATGCCATCCCCAAACAAAGCGGGGCATTGTCCCGGTTGATCTCCATGGATTATCCTGTACGATCTTGATAAGGAAGGATCATCCCGATGCGATTTTTTCCGAGAGAAGAAAAATTCTTCGATCTGTTCGAGGAGCTGGCCGACAAGATCGAAGTCGGGGGAAAGCTCTTCCTGGAGCTGGCGGAGGGAGGCTCCTACAGCGAACCCCAGGTAGCAAGGCTCAAAGAGATTGAACACGAAGCGGACATCATCACCCACCGGACCTATGAGAAGATGCACACGACCTTCCTCACCCCGCTCGACCGCGAGGACATCCACAGCCTCATCAACAAGATGGACAGCATCCTCGATATGACGGAGGCGTCGGCCGCCCGGATTTTCCTCTACCGCGTGAAGAAGCTGGCCCCGGAACTCATCGAGCAGGCAAGGAGTACTCAACAAGTCGATCGGAAAGGTCAAAACGATCATCCACGCCCTCAGGGATATGAAAAACGCCACGCTGATCCTCCAAACCAGCGTCGAGATCAATACCCTGGAAAACGAAGGGGATGTAATTCTGCGTGCGGCGATGGCGCATCTGTTCGAGAACGAACAGGATGTCCGCGAACTGATCAAGTGGAAGGAGATCCACGAGCGGATCGAAGAGGCGATCGACGTCTGCGAAGACGTCTCAAATATCGTGGAAGGGATCGTCCTGAAAAATGGCTGATGCGGCACTGGTCATCGCTCTCATTCTGTTGGCATTGGCATTCGACTTCATCAATGGTTTCCACGACGCCGCAAACTCCATCGCCACCGTCGTTTCAACCCGCGTACTCAAGCCGCAACATGCCGTCCTCTGGGCCGCGTTCTTCAACTTTGTCGCCGCATTCTTCTTCGAGACCAAGGTGGCCACCACCATCGGGAAGGGAGTCGTCGACCCCGGAGCGATTACCCTGGCGGTCGTGTCCGCCGGCCTGGTCGGAGCAATCGTCTGGAACCTCATCACGTGGCGGCTGGGCCTCCCCTCGTCGTCGTCGCACGCCCTCATCGGCGGTCTTGCCGGGGCTGCGGTGGTCCACGCCGGCTGGGGGGTCCTGCAGGGAGCCGGGATCATCAAGATCACGCTTTTCATCGTCCTGTCGCCGCTCATCGGTTTCCTGCTGGGCTTCCTCTACACGGTCGGAGTGCTCTGGGTCGTACGGCGGAAGACCCCGGCAAAGGTCGACGGGATCTTCCGAAAACTCCAGCTTGCCTCCGCAGCGGCATACTCGCTTGCCCACGGCCTCAACGATGCGCAGAAGACGATGGGGATCATCATGCTGATCCTCTTCTCGACCGGACACATGACCGCTGCCGAGCTCGGGAAGCACGCACCGCTGTGGATCATCCTCTCGTGCCACGGCGCCATCGCCCTCGGGACAATGTTCGGGGGTTGGCGGATCGTCAAGACCATGGGCGTACGTCTCACGAAGCTCGCCCCGATCGGCGGATTCGCCGCCGAGGCATCGGGCGCCACTACCATCATCGGCGCCTCGCTCCTGGGCATCCCCGTCAGCACGACCCATACGATCACCGGCGCCATCGTCGGCGTCGGCGCCACGCACCGCCTCACTGCGGTGCGCTGGGGGGTGGCGGGAACGATCATCTGGGCATGGATCCTGACGATTCCCCTTTCCGCCCTGATTGCGGCCACGGTCTACACCGTCCTGGGGATCTATGACTGAGTGTCTTCCTTCTGATAGAATTCGTCGTACATATCCCAGATCGCCAAGAGCATCGACGTGATGATCGGCCCGATGACGAAGCCGGAAAAACCGAAGAGAACAATGCCTCCGAGCGTGGAGAGGAAGATCAGGAGCGGATGCATCTCCACGTCTTTTCCGATGAGGACGGGACGCAGCAGGTTGTCGATCATGCTGATCACGGCGACGCCGAAAACGAGGATCAGCACCCCCTCCCAGATGTGGCCGGTGAGGAGCATCAGGATCCCGGCGGGCCCCCAGATGATGGAACAACCGACCACGGGGACGATGGCCATGAGGATCATCAGAAGCCCCCAGATCAGGGCTCCTTCGATGTTCGTAATGAAAAAGACGATCCCCCCCAGCATTCCCTGGATGCCGCCGATGATCAAGGTCACCTTCAGCGTCGAGCGCGCCGTCACCCGGAAGCGGTCGTAGAGGAGTTTTTCCCGCCCCATACCGAGCGGGCAGATCCGCATCGCCATCCGGAGAAATTTATCCCCGTCACGGATGAAAAAGAACAAGGTGTAGAGCATGATCGCAAACTGGACGAGAAGCGCCAACGTGTTCTGTGTCAGCGCCGTCAGGTTGACGAAGATATAGTTCGTTACGCTCCGCACGACTTCCGCCGTCTTTGCGCTCAGGAATGCCTTGTTCACGTGGAAGAGCTTGGCGAGGGGAGTATCGGCAATTGCACCGATGATGTGGTCGAAGCTGCGGTCGAAGTTTTTCGTGCCCGGGCTCAGGGTTCCATAAAGCTGGAGGGATTCATTGAAGACAAGCTTGCCGACGATCCCCGCCGGCAGGAGTATGAGTACGGCGATGACGAGAAAGATGATCATTGTGCTCAGGGTCGGACTGTTCATCCGCCGGTTGATACGCCGGTAGAGCGGATGAAAGATTCCGGCGATGACGGCGGCCCAGAAGATGGGAAAGAAAAAGGGTTTGAGAAGATAGAGGAACAGGAGCGTTACTCCCCCGAGAATGATGGAGAAGAGGATGTTGGTATTTTTCACGTGTCCCATCGCTTCGGCGCCTTCCCGGCGTCTGCCGCATTTCACCAGTGATCGCAGGTGAATTTACACCATCCCGTCCGTAAGCGCAAACCTCTATTTCCTGTTTTCTCCCCCGCTCCCCTGGAGATACTGTCGGACCTTGCCCCGGATGGATTCGGGAAGTTTGATGCCGATCGCATTCAGACGCGCCTCGTATTTGTGAAACGACTTGACGTTCTGCGACATAGCCACGAAGATCTTGAAATAGGAGCGGATACTTCCCTCCAGCTCCTGTCGATAGTCCATGTCCTGATTGAGGAGCGTCTCGAGTCGGGCCGATGACCCGGTAATTGATAGGCCGGCCGAGTGCCCGGTAACTCACGAACCGCTGGGTCGTCTCGCACTCGTAATTCTTTTCCCGGATGCTCTTCTCCACTTGGTTGAGATCGACGCAGTCGAGGATCTCCGCCCGATACCTCGTCCCGATGATCTCCCTGATCATCGCTTCCGCCCGCCGGTAGCGTTCGCATTGGGCAAAACCCACCGCGCATCCCGAGTCGCACCTCAGGTAGAGGACGAAATCGATGTCGGAACTCTTCTCGGACAGGCCGACATTCACCGAACCGACCACGTCCATCGCGATATCGTCGCCGATCTTGTCCTCCATGAGGAGCGCAACCTGCTCGAGCATATCCAGCCGCTCATCGGTTTCCCGGGTCTGGAACATCCGGTAGAACTGCTTGAGCTCGTTGTAGAGTTCGATCTCCGGGATATGGGAATATTTCACCACCTTGGTGTCGAAATTCTCCCGTCGCCGGAAGGCGTCATACCGCTCATGATCGACAATTCGCTCCACCCACCGGCCATCGCGCACGCAGTGAGTAGCGATATCGGAGATCCGCTGCTCGACGAGTTTCTTCAGGCTCACCCGGACGATCCGGTTCGCCTCAAACTCGATGACATAGAAAAACCCTCCCTCGTACACCTCTGCGGTGATGTCCGTCACCTCACCGAAATTGGAGGGGTTGAGAAAGAGCGTGTTTTCCGAAGCCTGAAAGCCGCAAGCGGCGTGGATGTGGCCGGAAAGCGACAAGGTGACGGGATTGGTATCACAAAAAGAGCGAAGCGTCGGCGAACCGGAAGGGCCGGTCGAGGGGACGCCGTCATGAATGCCGTAGGGGGGCTGGTGGGTCACGATGATGTCCGGCTTTACTGCCTTGAAAAAGGCGTACATCTCGTTGTGTTTTTCATCCACACCGATTCCCGCCCGGTACTTCACGATGTAGCGCTCGGGGATCCCGGCGGTCCAGACGTCAGCACCCCCGTAGCCCGCGATCCGCAACTGATCAAGCTGGTACCAGTTGAGATGGAGATCCTGTTCGTGCAAGGAGGTATATTTGAGGTCCATGTCGTAGTTGCCGGGAAGGCAGAAGACGCGGGTATTCTGTTTCAAGGAGATGATGCTTTCCAGGACCTTGTATTTCTGCTGCATGACCCGCCGCGCCCGGATCGTGTACTGCTGATAGGTCGACCCTCGCCTCTGGATCTCATCCGGGGTTTCCGGCAGATTGAGGAGTTCATCGACAAAATCCTCGATCCCCATGTCGGTCTTTCCCATCCGCCCCCGCAACCCGTGGAAATAGGTCTGGAGTTCGTGGTAACGGATGGCCATCCCCATGTGATAGAAGGGGATGTCGATCAGATCCCCGGAAATGACGTAGACATCGGCGACCGTTTCGCCCAGAAGGGTCTTGATCTTCTCAAAGGCGCCGTGGATGTCGGCCACATAGATCAGCCTCATGTCAGACGTCACCGCCTGGTGGGGACGATCTCCAGCCAGTAGTCATCGGGATCGTTGATAAAATAAATCCCCATCTTCTCGTTTTCATAGCAGATACATCCCATCTTCTGATGGTGGGCATGCGCCGCGGCAAAGTCGTCCACGATGAACGCCAGGTGAAATTCGTTGTCCCCGAGGTTGTAAGGCTCCTTCCGGTCTCTCATCCAGGTGAGTTCGAGCTGGTGACCGGTCTCGCCGTCGCCGAGGAAAACAAGGATGAAGCTCCCGTCGGCGGCCTCTTTTCGCCGGACCTCCTTGAGTTGGAGGGCCTCCTGGTAGAAGCGGAGGCTCTTATCCAGATCAAGGACATTAAAATTGTTGTGGTAAAATCGGAATTTCATGGTTTTTTCTCCTTATTAATTCTTCCGCATCCACCCCGCCCTGACCTCTTCCATTTTCGCCAGGAAGGGTGAGCGCGGGCGCTGTTATTCGATGCTCATCAGCGACTGCCAGCGCTCCCACTCAGTCTCCCGGGGGAGATCCAGCCTCGCCAGAAGGTTCACGATTCCCGGTTCGTTGAACCGGAAATACGGATTGATCTTTTTCTCATCCGCCAGGGTAGAGACGACATGTTGCCGATCGTAATGCCCGAGAAAATCATCGATGGCACGGTTTTCCGGTTCGAGACGCTTTGCAAAGGCCAGCGAATCCCGGACATAATCGTGGCCGGCGTAAACCAATGTCTCGTCGGGGAGCGCCATCAGCCTCTTGATGGAGCGGTAGAACCCCTCACTGTTCCCCGAAAAGCAGTTGCCGATCGTCCCGTTGAAGAGGGTATCCCCGGCAAGGAGGGCATTGCCGGCGGTGAAACAGCGGGAATCTTCCGTATGACCGGGTGTCCGGATGACCCGGATTGTTTCGCCGTCGAGGGCGATCTGCATGCCGTCGGAAAGATCGGCGCCGGTGAGGAGGCGGGCCTTCGACCCCTTCAGCAAGGCCTCGTTGCCGCCGGTATGATCCAGATGATCGTGGGTGTTGGCGACATACAGGAGGGAGAGGCGGCGCTCCGCACAAAAAGAGAGGATCGCCGCCGTCGCCCCGCCATCGATGGCCATGGCTCCGGTCGATCCGTAAACGAGATAACCGAGGTTATCGGCGCTGTACCGAAATTGCTTCACCTGTAACATGGGACTACCTCCCGCGACGGCCGATCAATGGGCACCGTTTGGATGGGGTGATTATTCAACCAATTGCATTTTTTTGTCAAGCCCCGCGGTGTTGGGAAGAACGATCAAAAAATAATTTCAGGTCTTTTATGGTTCATAAAAGGGTGTTGTAAAAGGCGGTTCGGTGTGTTAGTAAACTGCCCTCCGCCTGGCCGGTCCTATTCCGGAGGGGGAGGCAAACCGTCACGGGAAAGTTCCGGGGCGTTCGTAGTGGGACTGGCGGGTGGTTTTTTCACCGAGGATGATATGGAGATCGATAAAACGAAGTGCGTGGGGTGCGGCAACTGCCACATCATCTGCACGATGGGGGCTATCTCCCTCGATACGGACGGCAAATCGGTGGTGAATCAGGAGGAATGCGTCGAGTGTTCTACCTGCCACCGGGTGCTCAGGAGTGAGGGCTATTGGGCCTGGTTCGTCCGCCTTATCAGGAAGGTGCTCTCCCTTTTCAACTTAGGATACCTGGCCGATGCGGACCTCTGCCCGACCGGAGCGCTCACGCCCCCTGAACTGACCTGGCCGCGCAACATCCGGGCTCAGTTCAGCAACCCCTCGGTCGTCCATCCGGGAACCGGCGTACCCGGCCGGGGTACCGACGAGATCAAGAGCAATGACGTCACCGGACGACTGCGTCGGGGCGAGGCGGGGATCGTCGTCGAGATCGGCCGCCCCGGTATCGGCGCCTTCTTCCGGGATGTCGAGAAGGTCATAATGGCAGTGGCCCCGCTCGAACCGATCTTCGAACCGGATAACCCCGTAACGCATCTCATCGCCGACAGCAAAACAGGCCGGATGAAGGTGGCGGTCCTGGATGAAAAGGTCCTCTCCGCGATCATCGAATTCAAAACCACGATGGAGAAGATTCCGTTGTTCTTGAGCGCTTTGGACGCTGTTCAACACCGGATCGATACGGTGATGAGCGTCGGCGTCGCCTCCCGCTGTCTGCCGGACGGTACGATACCCCATGAGGAATGGGTGCGGAAGGCCGGCTATGCCCTTTCTCCGAACGGCAAGACGAATCTCGGCCTGGGGCGGCCGCTCTTTCGGGAGGATGAACCATGACCAATACACTTCACCGTCAGGGCGCCGTGGAGAGCCTGAAACGGGATTACATCATCTTCGTCCATACGGCGAAAGGGATAAACCGCGAAGGATCCGCACCGAAGATCCGCGAATTCATGCGGATCTGCCGGAAATACCATCCCGTGAATATGGGCGATGTCAAGCAGGGAAGCATGCACCAGGACGATATCGCCATCGAGAGCCTCATCACCAATCTGGAAGAGGGTACCGTGGCGGCCGCCGTCTTCACCGACCTCGACACCCTGGAGAAGGTTGTCGAGGAGCTTATCCGGGCGGACCTTGGCATCTGCATCAACATCACCGGCCTCCTCGACGAGGTGCAAGAGTGTTGCCGGAAGGCGGGGCTCACCCGCCACAGTGCGGAGCACTCCCTCGGGATCTGGGGGGCGAAGGACCGCCTTCCGGAGCGGGAGGTCATGGAGTTCAACACGATGTGCGGCCACGGCATGGTCTCCTTTAACCTCGTCAGGAAGATGATCGAGCAAGTACGCCTGCGGCGGATGACGCCGAAGCGGGCCGCCCTGATGATGGCCAAGTGCTGCGAGTGCGGCGCCTTCAATCCGGCCCGGGCCGAGGCGCTTCTGGAGAGGATGCGCGAGCGGGGGTTCCTCTACTCCGAACGATAATTCGTATTGCCGATACCTCGCCCACCCGGGCGACAGCTCCCACTGTCAGAACCTTTTCCTGTGCCTTGCAACTCCCCCGAAATCGCGGTAAGATTCCTCCATATTTTATCGAGGTGCATACAATGACGAATATCACCGCAAACGATATTTGGTCGGCTCTCACGGCCATCCGGGAAAAAGCGCCGGTAATCCACAACATCACCAACTATGTCGTCATGAACAGCACGGCCAACGCCCTGCTCGCCCTCGGCGCCTCCCCGGTCATGGCCCATGCCGAAGAGGAAGTGGAAGAGATGGTCGGCATCGCCTCCGCCCTCGTTATCAACATCGGCACCCTGAGCCCTGCCTGGGTGCGGGCTATGTTCCGCGCCGCCGGAGCGGCCCGGAAACGGCGGATCCCGATCGTCCTCGATCCGGTGGGGGCGGGCGCGACCTCCTACCGGACGCGTACGGCGCGTGAACTGATCCGGACCTTTCCCCCGGAGATCATCCGCGGGAACGCTTCGGAGATCATGGCGCTTCTGGATGCGGACACAAAGACCAAAGGGGTGGACAGCACCGCCTCTTCCGACGCCGCCGTGGAGATCGGCCGGAAATTGCACGCCCAATGCGGCGCCGCCGTTTGCATCAGCGGTGAGACGGACTACACCATCGGGCGTGCGGGGGTGATCCGGAGTCGAAACGGCCATATCATGATGACCCGCGTGACCGGTCTCGGTTGCACGGCGACGGCCCTCTGCGGCGCCTTTGCCGCGGTCACCTCCGACCCTGCGGTGGCCGCTGCGGAGGCGATGGCCGTCATGGGAATCGCCGGAGAGATCGGGGTCGCCCGCTCCCTGGGACCGGGTACTCTCCAGGTCCATTTTCTCGACGCCATCTACCGCCTTACCGCCGACGATATAGAGCGGTATCTAAAGATCGAAGCAGGATCGTGAGGGAGCTATCAAAATCCTCCGTCGTTGTCTTCCCTTCCCGGTGAAGGAAGATCCGAGGCCTGGCGAGGTCACATTGTCAGGAGAGTATCAACAATGAAAGGTCTCTATTTTGTCACCGACCGCGGTCTGTGCGGCGACAAACCGCTCACCGATGTCGTCCTCCAGGCGATCCGGGGAGGGGCCGCCTGCATCCAGCTGCGGGAAAAGGACGTCACGACGCGGTTTTTTGTCGAAGAGGCGCGGCAGATCAAGACGCTCATGGCGCCGTTTAGGGTGCCGCTGATCATTAACGACCGCCTCGATGTGGCGCTCGCCGTCGAGGCCGACGGCGTTCATGTGGGACAGGATGATATGCCATACGAAATCGCCCGGAAACTGATGGGACCCGCGGCGATTATCGGCATTTCCGTGGAGACATGGGAGGATGTGCAGCGAGCGGAGGGGCTCGACGTCGATTACCTCGGCGTAAGCCCCGTCTTCGCGACACCGACAAAAACGGACACCAAGGAACCCTGGGGCCTGGAGGGGCTCAGCCGGATCAGGGCATTTTCACGTCACCCGCTCGTTGCCATCGGCGGGCTCAATCCCTCCAACGCCGAGGCAGTCGTCATGGCCGGCGCGGACAGCGTCGCCGTGGTTTCCGCAATCTGCGCCTCCCCTGACCCTTTTGCAGCATCACGGGAGCTGACCGGTATCATCGCCTCTGCGCTGGCGAGGAGAAATTGAACGCGACATCCCTTCAAAAACTCATAATCTTCGATTATTCGGGCACGCTCAGCCTGGAGGCGCCCCGCTTCGCCCGGCCGGAGAGCCTCATGCGGGCATTCGCGGAAAGCGGCCTTGCCGGCCTCGGCGTCACCAACACGGAGATCTTCTGGGAACAGATCGTGAACCCCACCTGGATCGAAGGGAGCACAACGTCGGCAGGCTATAAGCGTGTCATGGCGGAGCGGATCGCCGCACTCCGGCTTGCCCCCGGCGCATCCGCAGAGGAGATCGAGACCGCAGCATCCCGCTTCGTCGAGAGCTACCTCGATCATTCCCGGATTGACCCCCGCTGGCGACCACTCCTGGCACGCTTGAGCGAACATCCGGACATTGGCGTGATCATCGCCACAGACCACTACGCCGAAGCAACAGGAAAGATCATCAATAATCTCAAAGCATGGAATATCCCCGCAGGGAAATCAGTTCTTCCTTCCCGGGACAGGGCGGACCGACATCTCCGGGAATGCGCTGCCATACACTTGCCCGGTTTTTATCGCCAATTCCGCGGATATCGGCTCCTGGAAGGAAGAGATCCGGTTCTGGAAAATCGTGAAGGATCAACTCTCTGCGGGCAAGATAACGAGACTCCTCGTCATCGACGATTTTGGCTTCAACGAGGAAGCGGGGGACCGTTACGGAGGTGAACCGGCGAAGATTGCCGGGAGACAGGAGAAAACCAGGGCAAGCCTCCGGGAGGTTTTTCAGGTGGAAGCGGAGATTATTCCCTTTTTCCTCGAGGGAGAAAATGGGTACCACGACGTGGCGTTTACGCGTCTGATCGCGGAAACGGCATGTCGTATTGACCGCTTCCTGGAGTAATGATGGGCAGAGAGACCCGATGAACGAAAATGACTGTAAACCGAAAATCTGCTACCCGTGCCGCTGGTGCTACAAGGTGATAGGCCGCGACCTGCAAAGCCTGCACGGAGCAATTGCGGAGGTCTTTGCGGAGAGCGAACACACCGTAACCCCCTCGCGGAGCAGCAAAGAAGGGCATTACCACTGCCTGAACGTGGAAATGACCGTTGATAGCGAGCCTGTCCGCCTCTGCCTCTATGAGCGGCTCCGTCAGCACCCGGCCATCCTCATGGTCATGTAACATGCGAGTGACGATAATAGAGAATTCCCCGGTGTAAATAGCCGGAGACGCGGGTCTGCAGAGAACTGCTTCCCTCCGGGCCATTTTGCTGATAGTATCCCGCATCTGAATGATAAAAATAAATGGGGAGACGACCTCCCCCATTTCCCAAGGCAAGGAGAAACATAATGGCCAACGATCCGAATAAGGTGATCTACTCCATGATCGGAGTGAGTAAGGTTTACGACAAGAAGCCGGTCCTGAAGGAGATCTATCTTTCCTATTTCTACGGAGCGAAGATCGGCGTCCTGGGCCTCAATGGTTCAGGCAAGAGCTCGCTGCTCCGGATCCTGGCGGGCGTCGACACGGATTTCATCGGAAAGACAATCCTTTCCCCGGACCATACCGTCGGTTTTCTGGAACAGGAGCCGCACCTGGACGAGACCAGGACAGTCCGCGAGATCGTGGAGGAAGGGGTACAGGAAACTGTCGATCTTCTCAACGAATTCAATGAGATAAATGAGAAGTTTGCCGAACCGATGGACGACGCGGCAATGACAAACTCCTCGATCGCCAGGCGAAGGTCCAGGAGAAACTGGAGGCCGCGGACGCCTGGGACCTTGATTCCCGGCTGGAAATGGCGATGGACGCGCTCCGTTGCCCGCCGGGTGAGACCCCGGTGAAGGTCCTCTCCGGCGGCGAGAAGCGGCGGGTCGCCCTCTGCCGGCTCCTCCTCCAGAAGCCCGATATCCTGCTCCTTGATGAGCCGACGAACCACCTCGACGCCGAATCGGTCGCCTGGCTGGAGCACCACCTCCAGTCCTACGCGGGCACCGTGATCGCCGTTACGCATGACCGTTACTTCCTCGACAACGTCGCCGGCTGGATCCTCGAACTGGACCGCGGCCAGGGGATCCCCTGGAAGGGGAACTACTCCTCATGGCTCGAACAAAAACGAAACCGCCTCCAGAAGGAGGAAAAGTCGGAAAGCGAACGGCAGAAGACCCTCCAGCGGGAATTGGAGTGGATACGAATGTCACCCAAAGGGCGCCACGCCAAATCCAAGGCCCGGATCAGTTCCTACGAGAACCTCCTCTCCCAGGAGACGGACGCCCGTGCAAAGGAACTGGAGATCTATGTCCCGCCCGGACCCCGCCTGGGAAAGCTCGTTATCGAGGTGGAAGGGGTAAGCAAGGCCTACGGCGACCGCCTCCTCATTGACAAGATGTCCTTCTCCCTGCCGCCCGGTGGGATCGTCGGGATCATCGGTCCGAACGGCGCCGGGAAGACAACCCTTTTTCGGATGATCACCGGCCAGGAAAAGCCCGACTCGGGTACGATCCGGATTGCCGATACGGTCAAGCTGGCGTACGTGGACCAGAACCGCGACGTCCTGAACCCGGACAAAACAATCTGGGAGGTTATATCCGAAGGACAGGATATCATTCTGCTCGGGAATCGCGAGATGAACTCCCGGGCCTATGTCTCGCGCTTCAACTTTTCGGGAACCGACCAGCAGAAAAAGGTAAGCCAGCTCTCCGGGGGCGAGCGGAACCGCGTCCATCTGGCGCGAATGCTCAAGGAGGGGGCTAACGTGCTGCTCCTCGACGAGCCAACCAACGACCTCGACGTGAACACAATGCGCGCCCTTGAGGAGGCGCTGGAGAACTTCGCCGGCTGCGCCGTCATCATCAGCCACGACCGGTGGTTCCTCGACCGGATCGCCACGCATATTCTGGCCTTCGAAGGGGAAAGCACGACCGTCTGGTTCGATGGTAACTACTCTGAGTATGAGACAGACCGAAAGGCCCGACTCGGCGCCGCGGCGAGCCAGCCGCACCGGATCAAGTATCGCCAGTTGACGAGGATATGAGATTTAACTATCGCATCTGAACCGATGAGGATGTCTCTACCCCGATGATGAAGTGCCACGATGCTTTTTTTCGGTCATCGAGATATCCAGCCATCGGAGCGGCCCTCGCGATGAGGAGCGAATCCGCCTGCGGGCGAATTCCCCGCGGTAAGCCGCGGGGTGAGCCACAAAAGAAGAAATTGGGTTGTTCCTCTTAAGGATCTAAGATTCTCCGCAGCTTGTTCAAGGAGAGCTTCAATCGATAAGCCGGGGATACCCGGTTCAGGGATGCATTTTGGCCACTTGCATGCCCGCCCGCGGAAGATGTACTCCCTGGCCCGTGCTCATCAAATGCCGATTCTCCAGAATTACCGGGTCAATAATCTCCCCACAGAGCAAACATTTCCACCCCCAGAATTGATCATTCGGACCGTAAAATTTGTCATGGAACATTGTTCCCCTACAGCGAGGACATTTCATAAAAAGTGATTTCCCCATTGAGTTCCTCCATTCTCGTCAGTCCAATAGAGTTGTGAAAAGTTATTTCACGCGGCTCTTGAGAAGGTTCATTGCCTCCTGATATTTCTTCTTCGTTTGAACGTTAGTGAACCATGGTGCCTACAGATCAAGGCTAATAACCCTTCACCTTTCTTTAGTTGAGAATAAATTACTGACGTCAGCGATATAAATCAATGAGGATAAAATAGACGCCTAATGGCAGGTAAAAACTATTAGTATGATGGATCGATTTAGCAAAATGATTCCCGATTGTGTTGTCGGGAGGGTGTGATGCTGAGCTTGACCGCGAAAAAGAAGCGTGTCAAGATACGCGCAGAAGGTAATACATGATCACGATCCGGCAAGAACAACCGGGATGCAGACGGCATCCGCCGGGTAAACGAGGAGGCATTCGGCCGGCCGGGTGAGGCGCATCTTGTCGACGCTCTTCGCCGTCGAAGGGGCATTCGCCTGCCGCGGGGGCGTCGTGCGATACCCGCCCGAGTTTAACGACGTCTGACAGGACGTTCTCCAGGCGCGGATCGAATGCGAGCTTGGTTATGCCGCACGGGAAGTCACCGATCGGCCGGCGGGGGGTCGACCGGCCCGTTAGCGGATGAGCCGCTTTTTCACGGAAGCTTCATCGATCCGTCATCATAGTGTAACAATTGTTCCCTATACTCCCTCCAACAAACCAAAGGAGGAACAACATGAGAAAATATATAAGACCGGTTATTCTGGTTGCGCTATGCCTGCTGGCGGGCGCCGGCACCGCCTTGGCGGAAAACATCGTAATCAAGGGATCGACAACGGTTCTGCCGATCGCCCAGGCGGCCCTGGAGGCCTACATGCAGGCGAATCCGGGGGCGAAGATTTCGCTTTCCGGCGGCGGATCAGGCGAAGGGATCAAGGCGCTGATCGATCAATCGACGGATATCGCCACCTCATCGACGGGAGATCAAGGGGAGCGAAGTCGCGCTGGCGAAAACGAAAGGGGTCAATCCGACGGCCGCCGTCGTGGCGATCGATGCGATCGTGCCCATCGTCAACCCGCAGAACCGGGTCAAGGACCTGACAATCGATCAGTTGAGCCAGATCTATCAGGGAAAGATCACGAACTGGAAGGAGGTGGGCGGGGACGACCTGCAGATCGTCGTGATTTCGCGGGACAGCAGCTCGGGCACCTTCGAATCATGGAACGAACTGGTCCTGAATAAGGCCAAGGTGACGCCGCGGGCGCAGATGCAGGCTTCCAACGGCGCCATCGTCCAAGCGGTTTCGAAAAACCGATACGCCCTCGGGTACATCGGCCTGGGGTATCTCGACAAGACCGTTAAAGGGTTGACGGTGAATGGCGTGCAGGCTTCGGCAAAAACGGCGATTGCCAAGACATATCCGATTTCCCGGCCGTTGTATATGTACACCAACGGGGCGCCGAAGGGGGAGACGGCTAAGTTCATCATGTTCGTCCTCGGCTCCGCCGGACAGAAGATCGTCGCCAAGGAAGGCTTCGTTCCCCTGCCGGGGGCAGTGAAGAAATAGGGACACGGACGGACGTTAGGAGGGTGTTGAAAAACATCCTGGTTTGCAGGCTGGGGAAACGGGAACGCCAGAGCGGGTCGTCGCACCCTCCCCCGGGTGTAGATCATGAGAAACGGGGTGTCATGGAAACCAGGAAGCGCGCCTTGACGAGCCGGATCAGAGAAGTCATCATCAGGAATTTCTTTGCCTTTTTCGCTTTTCTGTCCGTGCTCCTGCTGGGACTGATCGTCCTTTTCCTCTTTAGGGAAGGGCTCCCCCTGTTCAAGCAGATCTCGGTGACCCAGTTTCTCTTCGGCTCCGCCTGGTATCCCACGTACGATCCGCCGGAGTACGGCATCTGGCCCCTGATCGTCGGCTCCGTGATCGTGACGGCCCTGGCCTGCCTCATCGCCGTGCCTTTCGGGCTTTTGGCCGCCGTTTACATCTCGGAGATCGCCCCGTTGCGGATTAAAGAGATATTGAAGTCAGTCATCGAGCTCCTGGCGGGTCTTCCTTCCGTGGTTCTCGGTTTCTTCGGGATGGTCATCGTCGCGCCCTGGATGCAGGAGACCTTCGATCTGCCGACGGGGCTCAACATCGTCAACGCCTCTGTCATGCTCGCCGTCATGGCGATCCCGACGATATCGAGCATCTCGGAGGACGCCCTCTACGCCGTTCCCCGGGAGTTCAAGGAGGCCTCCTACGCCCTGGGGGCGACCAAATACGAAACGATCGTCCAGGTCGCGATCCCCGCAGCCTTCTCCGGCATCTCCACGGCGGTGATCCTGGGGATGGCGCGGGCGATCGGGGAGACGATGGTGGTCCTCATGGTGGCCGGAGGATCGGCGGCGATTCCCCGGAGCATCTTCGATTCGGTCCGGCCCATGCCGGCGAGCATCGCCGCGGAGATGGGCGAGGCGCCGTTTCAGAGCGGCCATTACCATGCCCTCTTCGCCACGGGGATCGTCCTTTTCTTCATCACCCTGGCCTTCAATCTCATTGCCGATTATCTCTCCAACCGCTTCAAGGAAGAGGGGTCGGGAACACTGTGAACGCGGTATCGCAGGCTTCATTCATGAAATGGCGCTATTTCCGGCAGATGCCTGTTTTTCGGCGTCGTGCGCCTGTCGGCGCTTGTCATCACCCTCGCCCTCCTGGGGATCATCGCCTTTCTTTTGATCAACGGCTGGAAGGCCGTCACCTGGGCGTTTCTCACCCTGCCCCCCACCGATTCCATGACGAAGGGCGGGATCATGCCGGCCATCGTCGGGACCCTGTATCTGACCGTCGGGGCGATCTGCGTGGCCCTCCCCCTGGGGGTGGTCTCGGCGATCTATCTGACGGAATATGCGAGACAGGGACTCTTCATCCGGATCATCCGCGTCGGCGTGAACTGCCTGGCCGGCGTCCCCTCCGTCGTTTTCGGCCTCTTCGGCCTCGGCTTTTTCGTCGTCTTCCTCCAGTTCGGCTCCAGCATCCTCGCCGGCTCGCTGACGCTCGGGATCCTGATCCTCCCGACGATCATCGGCGCCGCGGAGGAGGCGCTCAAAGCGGTGCCCCAGACATTCCGCGAGGCCTCCCTGGCCCTGGGCGTCTCCAAATGGCGCACCATCTCCCGGATCGTCCTCCCTTCGGCCCTCCCCGGCATCCTGACCGGGGCGATCCTGGGGGTCGGCCGCGCCGCCGGCGAGACGGCGCCCATCATGTTCACGGCCGCGGCCTTCTTCACCGCGACCCTGCCGAAATCGATCTTTGACGAGGTCATGGCCCTTCCCTATCACATCTACGTCCTGGCCACGGCGGGGACCCATATCGAACAGACGCGGCCGCTGCAATACGGAACGGCGCTGGTCCTGATCGCCCTGGTGCTCGGGATCGATCTGGTCGCCATCGTCCTGCGCGGCATGGTCAGGAGGAAAAAAAGGTGGTAAGCGTGGACAAAGAGATGATCATCAGGACAAAAAACGTGGATTTCTTCTACGGCGCCTTTCGGGCGCTGACGAACGTCACGCTGGATTTTGAAAAGAACCGCGTCACCGCCCTGATCGGCCCGTCCGGCTGCGGCAAGTCGACCTTGCTTCGGCTCCTCAACCGGATGAACGACCTGATCGACGGCACCCGCGTGGAGGGGGAGATCCTCTTCGAAGGGCGGAACATCTACGCCCCCGAGGTGGACCCCGTGGAGATCCGCCAGAGGATCGGTATGGTTTTTCAAAAACCGAACCCCTTTCCGAAATCGATCTACAACAACATCACCTTCGCACCGAAGCTCGCGGGCGTCCGCAATAACGGCGAACTGGACGCCCTGGTGGAGGAGAGCCTGAAACAGGCGGTCCTCTGGGACGAGGTAAAGGACATCCTGGGGAAGTCCGCCATGAACCTCTCCGGCGGGCAGCAGCAGCGCCTCTGCATCGCCAGGGCGCTCGCCATGAAGCCCGACGTGCTCCTCATGGACGAACCGACGTCGGCCCTCGACCCCATCTCCACGGCGAAGATCGAGGAGCTCATCGACTCGCTTGAAAAAACGGTACACGATCATCATCGTGACCCACAACATGCAGCAGGCGGCGCGCGTTTCGGAGTACACGGGTTTCTTCTATCTGGGGAAAGTGATCGAATTCAACGCCACCGAAAAGATCTTCACCAATCCCGACATAAAACAGACGGAGGACTACATCACCGGACGGTTCGGGTAAGCGGCGAAAGCATCCCGGCGAAGCGAATGGAGGCACTATGGGGGAGAAACGACATACCAGCGCGGAGTACGAGCGGGAGCTCCAGGGGATCAGGGACGGCCTCCTCTACCTGGGCGCCCTGACGGAAAAGGCGCTCGAAAACGGGACCGTCGCGCTTCTGGAGAGAGACTCCGAACTGGCGCGTAAGATTGTCTGCGAGGACGACCAGATCGACCGGCTCGACTTCGAGCTGGAAGAGAAGTGCATCCGCCTGCTGGCCCTGCGGCAGCCCGCCGCACGGGATCTGCGTTTCATCACGACGGCCATCAAGATCACCGGCCACCTGGAGCGGATCGGAGACATGGCGGCCAAGATCGCGGAGAAGGTTATCATCCTGAACGACCTCCCACAGATCAAACCCTACATCGACCTGCCCCGGATGGCCCAGATCGTCCGGGGGATGATCCGCAAGGGCCTCGACGCCATGGTGCGCGAGGATGTTCCGCTGGCTCACCAAGTCCGGGAGGAGGACACCGTCATCGACCAGCTCAACGATCAGGTCTTCCGGGAGCTGCTCACGTTCATGATGGAGGATCCGCACAAGATCCAGGTGTCGCTCTATATCATGCAGATCTCCAAGAGCCTGGAGCGGATCGCGGATCACGCCGAGGGGATCGCGGACATGGTCATCTACATGGTCACGGGAAAGAGCGTCCGGCATCAGCCGACCTGCACGGAGAACGAATGAAGAGCAGGCTGTTCACGAAACTGTTCCTCGCCTTTGTCGCGACAGGAATCCTGGTCGTGACGATCTCCGAATTTCTGATCGAACGGCAGCTCGAAAGCGGCCTCATCCGCTGGAGCGAGGAGGAGATGACTGCCCAGGCGCAGATCATCGCCCTGATGCCGATGGAGGAGATCGCCAGGCACGCCGTCGAGCTGGCCGAGCGTTCCCGGTCACGTCTGACGCTGATCGACGCAGTGGGCCGGGTACTTGAGGACTCGGATAGCAGCGGCGACAAGATGGAGAGCCACCTCAACCGTTCCGAGATCCAGGAGGCGCGTCTGAAGGGTAAGGGCGTCTCCATCCGTTACAGCCACAGTCTGAAGATGAACATGCTCTACGTGGCTTTTCCCCTCGGAGAGCAAAAACGTCCACAAGGCTATATCCGCCTCTCCCGCTCATTCCAGGAGGTGACCGGCGCCATCGATCGAGTGAGGGAACCCATCCTGTGGGACCTGCTCCTGATCGTGTTCTGCGCGCTTTTGGCCGCGCTCCTGTTTTCCCTCCGGACGATTGCCCCCATCAGGAAGCTCGCGGCGTTTACCGAAAAAGCCCGGACGGGAAACATCTCCGGAAAATTCCGCGTCGAATCGCGTGACGAGATCGGGGCGCTGGCCGAAAACATCAATGTAATGGTCGATGTCCTGCAGGAAAAGATCCGGATTGCGGATGAAGAGCGCAGACAGCTCCAATCCGTGTTCGCCGGCATGGCGGAGGGGATCGCGGTCCTGGATAAAGAGGGCCGGATCGAGACCCTCAACCGCGGGATGGAGGAGTTGATCGGCTCCGGGATTGGGGAGCTTCACGGCAGGACGATTCTCGAGGCCTTCCGGAACATCCCGCTCCACGATGCATTGGCGCGTTTCCGGGCGACAGGAGAGACGGTATTCCAGGAGATCACGCTGGGCGTGGAAAACCCGGTCGTCCTGGATGTGACGATCACCGCGATTCAGAGCGAGACTGACAGGGAGGAAAAAACGATCCTTGTCTTTCATGATGTGACGAGGCTAAAAAAACTCGAACGGGTCCGGACCGATTTCGTGGCAAACGTGACCCACGAAATCAGAACCCCGCTCACGGCGATCATCGGTTTTGTGGAAACCCTGCTGCAGGGCGCCTCGACGACCCGCAAGACGGCCCGGAAATTTCTAGAAACGATCCAGGAAAACGCCCAGCGACTGAACCGGCTCGTCGACGACCTCCTGACCCTCTCCGGCTTCGAGCTGGGGGAGATGACGCTGCACCCGGAGGGCCTCTTCCTGGCTGATATCCTCGATCAGGTCCTTACCGTTGTCACGACAAGGATTTCCGAGAAAAATCTCATTATCGTCAAGGAGATCCCGGCGGAGGCGTCGAAAATCATGGCCGATCGGGATCGGCTGGCGCAGATCCTGTTGAACATTTTGGACAATGCCGTTAAATTTACGCCGGCCGGGGGGACGGTGACCGTCAGGACCTCATTGGAAGAGAAAGGGATACCTGACCGTCCGAATCGCCGATACGGGCGCCGGCATC
Organism: uncultured delta proteobacterium; assembly: GCA_963817385.1. Classification (GTDB taxonomy): domain Bacteria; phylum Desulfobacterota; class Syntrophia; order Syntrophales; family UBA5619; genus JAKAFS01. Next base: position 7,399 of record CAWFOM010000025.1, on the reverse strand, counting down.
CCGAAGGGTGAAATTCCCCGGCTGGGGGAACGATTCTACCGGGTAGACAAAACGCGGTCGCGGGAGTTGGGCGGCACGGGGCTCGGGCTCTCCATCGTCAAGCACCTGATGAAAGCGCACGGCGGACGGATGACTATCGACAGCACGCCGGGCCACGGCACGACCGTCGCGCTCTTCTTTCCGATTGCTCCGGAGACGACATGACGCAGAAAAAGATCCTCGTCGTCGATGACGAAAAAGATATCGTTGAACTGATCACGTACAACCTTCAACAGGAAGGATTCGCCGTGTCCAAGGCGTATGACGGGCGAAAGGCATGGGAAATGGTCAACGCGGAGAAACCGGATCTCGTCATCCTCGACCTGATGATGCCGGAAATGCCGGGTATGGAGGTTTGCGCGAGGATTCGACGCCAGGAGGCCACCGCCTCCCTGCCCATCATCATGCTGACCGCCAAGTCGGACCCGGTGGACAAGATCCTGGGGCTGGAGATCGGCGCGGATGACTATCTCACCAAACCGTTCCATGTCCGGGAGCTCATCGCCCGCGTCCGCGCCATCCTGCGACGGTCGGAGCGGCGTCCTGACGGGGATCTGCCGGAGACGTTCGATTTCCGGGGTCTCCACATCGATTTCACATCCTATCGGGTGACTCTCAACGGTCAACCGGTCGACCTGAGTTCCCGCGAATTCAAGCTTCTTCAGTTTTTTACCGCCCATCCCGGCCGGGTCTACAGCCGTGATCAGCTTCTGGATCGCGTCTGGGGCGACGAGGCCTTCGTGGAGCCACGGACCGTCGACGTCCATATCAGCCGTCTGCGGGCCGCGATCGAACCCGACAAGGAAAATCCGCAGTACATCCTGACCGTGCGCGGCATCGGGTACAAGTTTGCCGATGCGACCGCCGGACCTGGCGGCGGGCAATTCCACAATACTTCACCATGATCGCAACAACTGTGTTAAAATAACGTAAGAAACCAACTCCCGAGAGGGAGGCGTTACGTCTTGAACAGGCAAAAGGATGAGACCATCATGAAAACGGATCCCAAGAAGAAGACCAAGATCGTCGCGACCCTCTCCGACCGGCGATGTGACGTGCCGTTTCTCGCCGATCTCCACCGGGCCGGGATGGACGTGGTGCGGCTCAACACCGCCCACCAGTCCCCTGAGGGGGCCCTGAAGGTGATCCGGAACGTCCGGGAGGTGTCCGATCACATCGCCATCATGATCGACACGAAGGGCCCGGAGGTCCGGGTCACGCAGGTCAGCGGGGGAGATCGTGCTGGCAAAGGGGGATCTCGTGACGTTCCGGGGCGACCCGGACAAGGAATCGTCCCGGGAGGGGATCTATGTGAGCTACCGGGGTTTCGTCGAGGAGGTCCCCGTGGACAGCCGCATCCTCATCGACGACGGGTATATCGAGCTCCGGGTCCGGCGGAAAGAAGGGGATGCCCTTATCTGCGAGGCCCTCAACGACGGCCGGATCGAGGGGAGAAAGAGCGTGAACGTCCCAGCGGTCACGTTCCTCCTCCCCGCCCTGAGCGATAAGGACCGGGCTTTTATCCGCTTTGCCGCCGAGCAGGACTGCGATTTCATCGCCCATTCCTTCGTGCGCAGCAAGGAGGACGTCCAGGCCGTCCAGGCGATCCTGGACGAGCAGAAAAGCCCGATCAAGATCATCGCCAAGATCGAGAACCAGGAAGGGGTGGACCACATCGACGAGATCCTCGATCACGTCTACGGCGTGATGGTCGCCCGCGGCGATCTGGCCATCGAGATCCCCTACGAGCAGATACCGGGCATCCAGAAGATGCTGATCAACCGGTGCATCTCCCGCCGCAAGCCGGTTATCATCGCGACCCAGATGCTCAACTCCATGATCAAGAATCCCCGGCCCACCCGGGCCGAGGTGAGCGACATCGCCAACGCAATCTACGGCAAGACCGACGCCATCATGCTGAGCGGGGAGACGGCCAGCGGGCTCTATCCCCTGGAGGCGGTGACCACCATGGCCACGGTCGCCGTCGAGGTCGAGAAGTCCCGCAGCGACATCCACGACGTGCCGACGGTCGTCCTGACCAACGAGCGGTCGGCCTTCCTCACCAAGACGGCGGTGGAAGCGGCCCTCAAGCTGGGCGCCCGGGCCATCATCGCCGACACCTCGTCGGGCAACTCCATCCGCAACATGGCCGGCTTCCGCGGCCGCAAGCCGATCTTCGCCCACTGCTACGACTGGCATGTGGTGCGGCAGCTCGCCCTGTCGTTCGGCGTCTTTCCCGAGTACATCGAAAGGACGGCCGACAGCCAGGATTTCATCCACCGGGCGCTGACGGGCCATCTGAAAAACGGCAGTCTCCGGGAAGAGGACCTGGTCGTCGTCATCGCCGGGAACTTCGGCGACAGCTTCGGGCCGTCCTTCATCGAGATCAGCCCCGTCAAGCTCTTTCTGAAGGGGAAATAAGCGGGGCCTTCTTCTCAGAGAAGCCGGATCGAAAACGCAATCATGAACTGGGCCGCGTAATACAGGGGCAGCCCCACGAGGCGGTTGACGTATTGACTGACAACGAATTGCTGGCGGGCGACGAAGATATCCGATAAATAGAAGAGGATGGCCCCCGAAAATACGAGCATCCTGCCGGAAAGATCCGCCGACCTCTCCCCCAGAATTGATGAAGCGCCGATCACCATCACGGTGATGACGACCACATACGCAACGACCGGGATGAGCATCTTTCCCAGATGGGGTCGGAGCCAGGCAAAAATAGCGCCGCTGACCGCCAGCACCGCACGCGACGGCGATCCAGATCAGCATCCCCGGTCGCGACGTCAGAAAAAAAGCGACGGTGTACAGGATGTGCCCGGTCAAAAACGATACGAGCCCCGCCAAAAAAAGCTTCGGCGAGTCGGAGAAGATGAGGAATACGTCGCCGGCCAAGCAGAATGACAGCCCCGCAAGCATCAATCCGAAATAGAGCGGATCCGTCCGGGACCCGGTCAGGGCGACCGCGATAAAGAGCGCGGAAAGGAGGGGCTTCGTCAGAATGCGCCCCTGTGTGGACTCCCGTTTCTCGGCATAGAGAAGCCCCCCGAGCAGTACCGCCGCCGCTGTCAGGATCACGATATCGATCATCCGGGCCTCCATCATTGAAAGGGTAACCCACATTGAACCCCCTACTGCAAATCCGTGTGTAGGCGCAGTATAGGGAAAACCATCCAGTAAATCAATGACGGCCCTAACAATTTTATAATGAATAAGCGCAAAAGAATACTATAGTCTGTAGATTTATAGTCTTCATTTAACCATTATGAATCCATGAAAGCATCCAAAGCCGGTGTCAGTTCCATCGTTGAGAAAACACGCCGCGCCGGCCGAGGCCGGAGAGGTACAAGAACTATAGGAGGCGAAGAGCGTCATGAATCGGATTGCGATCATCATGGACGGCGGGATCATCCAGAATATTCTCGCGGACGAAGAGGTCGACATAACGATCGTCGACTATGACACCGAAGACGCGGAAGAGGAAGATCTAACGGAGGTTCCACAGAATGATGGAACATCAGTAGAAGCGTTCATCGGCTATCCGATTGCGGACCTCTCCGACGAGGCCCGGAAATTTCTCGACAGGCTCGACAGGCTGAATAAGGCGGGTGAGCATGACCACCAAAGTGAACCTGGTTGAGCTATGTTCGCGACAACCAGAATTTAACGAGATCGCCTGCATCATGCGCGTCAGATCAATAGATGAAACACGGCTGGCCCTTCAATGCCATCAACGCTTTGACTTTTCGGCTCCAATAGGCGCGGTATATCCCCGGCTCCTCAATGAATCCTCAATTAACGAAGCTTAAACTCCCTGCTCTCATGCTCTATTCTCTTTTGTTCGGTCAAACCAGCTATACACATCCCGATATTCCAGGAAATTGCAGACGTCAGCCAAACCGCTGACCTTGAAAGTCGGTCTATTGATCTGTCGAAGAAAAAGAGCACGCCGTACCCCGTTCGCAACAATACTGAATTTTAGCTTCAGGTGAGGTTCCACCAGATGCAGATCGTTAAACCTAAGAAGACCCGAGTAAACCTGAGTAGAATGCTCGATTTCGAACATCGCCGTCATCTCACTTGCCCCCCTCTGTAACCACAGGACATCTACCTCTCTAACAACATCATTAATCGAGCAGTATCTTGACGGGAGATCATTTCTTACCGGAAACTTGTCGGTTAAGGTCCAGTCCAGCTTACTCCTATCGTTCAGGGGTACCCAAATATCATAGCCCTTTATCATTCCAATCGCTCCTATGAACGTTTGAATCTGGGAATGGCTAAACTCCGGCATATTCGTTATCTTGTTCGTCTCTATTAAACCATCTATGTTCCCCCAACCATAGAAACCTTCTATTGAGAAACGGCCAGCATTCGCAATATAAAGTTCCAATCCATCATCGTGATAAATCTGACACTTAAACTGACCATCGGAGGCGGGCGTTAAAGAACTGAAAAGGTCTTCGAAGTCCGAAAAAGGAACAAAGACAGGTTCTGTTTGGCTTTCCCACAGAAAACAAATAACCGAATTGAACCCCTCAAGCTGCTTCAAGTCCTCTCTTCTCAACCCATAAAACGATCGTTTCCCCGGGTGCATTTTCGAGTATCTGATGTATATACGGATCAAACCGTCACCAATCTCGAACAAAGACAAGCTACCCGGCAATTGTTTCGGTCTGCCGAATCGTTTTGACAGTTCATCTAAGAATGCTTTTTTTACAGGATTAGCCATTAGGGTCAATAAACCGATTCATGGTTTGAGGGTGCCACTTCCGCATGACAATTTATGTGTATTTCGTAAATTATCAAAAGAAGGGTGAAAGTCAACAATTTTATTAAAGAAGACTATGATCACCGTCGCTGAGTTTCACCCTTGGATTGCCGGCAACCTAACACGAGCCTTACCTTTCTCGTCGATAGTTTAAAACACAGGAATGTAAATCAGTTGCGTACATTGTTTTTTCCGGGAAAAGATGTATGATCTCTCCAAATTCAAACAGCAATATTCCTGTGCTGGATAAAGAGAGGGTGGATAGGATGACTAGGGAAGAAGCGGAAGAATTGCTCAAAACGCAGGTGAAGAACGAACGGATGCTGGACCACAGCTACGCCTCGGAGGCGGTCCTTCGGGCGCTGGCGCGGAGGCTCGATCGCGATGAAGAAAAGTGGGGGCTCGCGGGGCTCCTCCACGATATCGACATCGAAGTGGTCGGCGGCGACCTTGCCCGCCACGGGATCGAGGCCGAGCGAATCCTCGCGGAGAAGGGGATCGATCCGGAGATCGTGGACGCCGTAAAGATGCACAACGAAGCCGTCTGCGGGATTAAACGGTCCACGGAGTTCCAGCATGCGCTCGCCGCCGGGGAGACGATCACCGGGTTTATCGTGGCGACAACGCTGGTCTATCCGGACAAAAAGATCGCAAGCGTCAAGGTGAAGTCGATCACGAAGCGGATGAAGGAGAAGGCCTTCGCGGCCTCGGTGAACCGCGAGACGATCCGGGAGTGCGAACAGCTCGGGCTTTCGCTGGACGAATTCGTGGAGATCTCTCTCGGGGCGATGCGGGAGATCGCCGGCCGCCTCGGGCTGTAACGAAACAAGCAACAACTTTCTTGATGTTTTTAGACCCACTGCACAGGTTCTTCTTGGTATTAGTTTCTACTTGTTCAGTGGTAGCCATTGATTATAATTGAGGATTGCGGATCGAAAGGGCTAATTTATTCAATGAGTAAGTTAGATTATCTGTAAATGCCTTTTTACAAATTCGCTAGGTTTTAGAACTTCTATGCCCTCGAAACCGGAAACTTTTATTAAATGCTTATCACCGCTTACGATAATCCTGCTTCCACTTGCTATAGCGCAGGCAAGGAATTTATCATCATCAGGGTCGCTACACACAGGCTCGGAAAAGTCTTTAGCATTGTACAATTCTGCCTCAATAGTTACCAAATCAAGAATCGGTTGCAAGTCAATTGAAGGAAATTTATCGGCAAATACTTCTCCCACTCGCCAGTATTCGCTAAGGATCTCTTGTGAAATTACCAATTGAATTCTACCATCACGCCATGCGTTGAGAATTTGATATGGTGGCCCGCTGAAAAAAACACCAGAGATAAAGACATTGGTATCGAGAATCACCTTCACTTGCGGCCTCGTGCTTTCGCAATTGCTTTATAAACATCAGAGCGTTTTAATCCTTCGTCCTTTGCTTGCTTACGTGCTTTGGCAATCAGTTTATCAAATTCCTCCATAGATGGTTGGGAGATGGATTTGAATATGACTACATCCTTCTCTCCCACAACAACAAATTGCGAGCCGACACGTAAGTTCAATCGTTTGCGTATATGCTCAGGGATTACAACTTGCCCCTTCAAGGACATTTTAGTGGTTGCCAAATTTGCCATCATACACCTCCTATGAATTATCTTACTGGTAAGATTCTATGGTGAATTAATGAATCTATTTTTACAAGCCTAAATTGAGCAATCTATGTATCAGATGCGTTGCGGACAGATTACCATCCAGCCTTCTATCGCTAAATATCGAGGCTCAAGTAGCGGTAGGAAGATTAATAACAGGCGTACATGTGGATACGCCTCGGAGGCTCGGCCAGGATGAGGAGCTCTCGGGGGCTCGCAGGGCGGCCTCCACGATATCGACATCGAAGTGGTCGGCGGCGACCTTGCCCGCCACGGGATCGAGGCCGAGCGGATCCTCGCGGAGAAGGGGATCGATCCAGGAGATCGTGGACGCCGTAAAGATGCACAACGAAGCCGTCTGCGGATCCAACGGTCGACAAGAAGTTCCAGCATGCGCTCGCCGCCGGAAAGCGATCACCGGCTTGTGGCGACAACGTTGGTCTACCCGGACAAAAAAGATCGCAAGCGTCAAGGTAAAATCGATCACGAAGAGGATGAAGGAGAAGGCCTTTGCGGCCTCGGTGAACCGCGAGACGATCCGGGAGTGTGAACAGCTCGGGCTTTCGCTGGACGAATTCGTGGAGATCACTCTCGGGGCGATGCGGGAGATCGCCGGCCGCCTCGGGCTTTAACGAAACAAGCAACAAATTTCGTGGATGTTTTTGGACCTACTGCATAGGTTCTTCTCGGTATTTGCACAAAACAACAAGCATCGAGAATGAAATATTTGAGGATTGGCGGTTGAAATGATTGATCCGGTCCATCAATCGACCGGCGGTAGGGCTGAGTTCATGCGCAGATCAACTGCTTCCCTATTTTCTCCTAGCCGAACCTAGTAGAAGTAAACGATCTGGGTCGGTATGCGTCTTGCGGATCTGCTCAGAGCCGAACGGTAAATGCCGTATCTGAAAACGAAGTTTCTTCGGCTCGTATCGGATGAG
>CAWFOM010000024.1:0-8601 GCA_963817385.1 uncultured delta proteobacterium | reverse complement strand
ATCCTGGAGAAAAAGAGTGCTTCGTGATCAGCGAAGAGTGGCGGCGTTATGCTGTAATTGTGCTGAAACCAATATCCCAACCGTTCATTACTGTTGTATTTTCTTTACTATTTCTGAAGCGCCTGGCATTGTAGGGCCATGATCGCCAGAAAGTAAACCAGTGTCACATCGACTAAAGAGTGATTGCAAAACAATTTTTTCGGATTCTGAATCAAATTTGGTTTCATTTATCAATGACAAGTACAGGTATGACAGCTGCTCGCGCTCCTCTGCGTCGCGTTGTAGATGGAAGGAACTAAAAGTTAATTTGCCAAATGTCCTAATGAGATAAGCAGTTAGAGAGATAATAGACGCAAGCAAGATTACGCCCTGTAAATGTGTGGCAGAGAAAAATTCATCTGCAAATGCTTCACCGTGTGTTAGCCATGTCTTGAAAAGGTAACCAAACCCGATTGCGGTACCCACTGTAATTATGATTAAAGCTGCGCCCCATCCAAAGCCTATATTGCGGAAATGGCGAGCTCTTATGCGCCAATATTCAGCCGGCTTTTTAAGCTTGAGCTTTTCAGAATAAAGAACCTCCAGCTCATAGAGTTTCGTTGTTGCCTCTTTAAGTAAAGTCTTACTCTTAGTATCGAAATCTTCTATTGTTGCTTTCTTCCATTCCTGCAATGCATTTTTGAACTCGTCATTTTCAGTCAATACGCTCTGCATTGATTTCGTTACCGATGTGACGACCTTATCCTTCGCATTTGTAAGACTCTTTAACAAACTATCAAATGCATTTTTTCTTGCCTCAAGATCGGGCGTCGTTTTTATTATTCCATCCAACTTCAGAAACTCATAAGCAAGCAGGAATCCCTCAAGAATAGTATAGGCGGTGCCTTGTAGTTGACCTTGGCGATGAGGATCAGTCGCATACTTCCAGAAAGCATCTGCTTGGTGTCTACCTAATCGGCAAGCATCGAGAAAATACTGAGTGAAGGGAGTTCCTGAGAATGGCACTTTACTGAATTTATCGGTGATTTCGCCTAATGCGCTAGCAATAATGTTAGAACGCTGATTTTCAGGGGCGCTTTGTATTTTATCGTCAGCATTTCTAATTTGTTCAAGGTAAGAACGGATAGAACTTAATTGAGGAATATTTTGAACGTTATTCAGTGTCTCAACCCAATACTTTTTTTCATCTTCAATAAATTGAGCGAGAGACGCGAATGAGGTTAGGGTTCGTGTTTCACTCCTTATATCTTTAATTATTAATTCAATATTTTCATTTGCTTTTGAAGGAATATTTCCCATTTACAATTCGCTCCTGAATTGTAAGTTTATTGTTCCATCTCCCTCGCAAACCAGATCACATTTTCGTTGATCCGGACCTTATTTGTGGCAATTTCAAAGGCATCGTTCGTGTGGAGTATAGAAAAGCCCCTCTGTCATGTCAATCAAATCTTCATGAATAGGGTTCGACACGGGGAATCCCGCCGTATTTCAGCAGGTGGTTACTTGGGTGGTTGTTCTTTGAACAGTTTTTTGTAATCCGCTGAGAAAGATTTTGGCCTGTCGTCCTCGTAAATCCAATAAGACGCAATCTTCCTCACAACCGCCATGTCGATGTAACAGCAATCCAGCATCAGCTTCAGGAGTTCGAGTGTTTTCAATGTCTTGATGCTGAAATCCTGGGCTAACGCCAGCATGTCGGAGTCGTCTGTCACGATTGGTATATCAAGCACATAGGCATGAGCCAAGGCTGTAATGTCAACCTTTGAAGCCCCCGGATAGGAATCCCTTGCATGGTTTTTCATGAAATCATAGACAGGCCCTATTTCTCGCCGACTCTTTCTTGAGATGTTCAACTCACAGGCCCGGTTCTTTCTGTATTCGGCATCATTTACCCAAGAGAAGGCGTTCTTGAGTCTCGGGCTCTTGTCATATTCAACTTGAAGTTCCTTGATCACATACAGGCAATAATCCTCTTTCCCGAATTCAACCTGGAGAAGGGGATGGATACTTTGGGCAAGACGAAAATAGGCATTGGAGTCTAAGAGGATCTTCGTCTGAGGCATGGTCAGAGCGCCTCGTAGATATTTCTGGCATCAAGCAGGGACATTCTGAGAACACTCTGGACAAAGCTTGCCGGCTTTTGGTTTTCCTTGAGATATTTTTTCAGGACATCAAAAAAAGAACTGCCGAAATGCTTCGCAGCGGATCGGATATATTGATCCGGCGAAGGCGTCTTATCATCAAAAAGACACTCGCTGATGGTTTTGAACGCTTTATTGAAATTGGTATTTGCCTTATATATTTCCTGATGATCTTCTAAATCGATTTTGGGAAGATGGCTCTGCTCGGCATACTTGTTGACTTCCAAATAAACTGTGAGCGGTGAGACACACAATTTTTCGGCAACCGATTTTATATGATTGATCCGATGGGAAATTTGTTTGACCCTTCTCAGGTGCGGATATTCAATCGAAGCGATCTCCTGGGGAACCAACAGCGCGGCAGCAAAGGCATCGGCAAAATCCTCTCCTTCATCCTCGCGCAACTCCGGTGCCAAGACATGCCCCAGTTCATGCGCCATCCAGAATTTGAAATCATGGGCATTACAATCCAGATTCAGATAGATCCACGTCGTCATCGATTCCGGCAAATAGATGTGGAGAGCGTTTTCATGTTTGTCTTTATTTCCCCACAGGACGGGAATGATGACGGCATTGAGTTTATTAAAGAAGTCTATCAAATCTTGAAATTCGATCGGTTCATTCGAAGCCTTGCCGATCTGTTCTCTTGTTTTTGCCGCAACACTTTGAATGTATGAATACTCTTGCTGAGGACGGATCAGCGTTTGCGGTCTGACGAATTGATCAAAGGGAAGATAGGGTACGAGGGTGGAGAGAACCCTCCCCGTATCGCGGGCTTCATCGAGGTATTGATCAGTGATCTTGTGACTTCCCTTTTTCCTGAACGCGACAATCGGTTCATTCTCAGAGGGGAAGGGTAAGACAATTTCGTTAAAATTGAGTCCCAGCGCCATGGACAGTTTTAACAGCTTGTCCGGCCGCGGAGATTTTTCACCCTTAATCCACTGTGACACTGTTTCCCTGGAGACGCCAAGGATATTGGCGAGCTTGGATTGTGTCAGCCCCAGTCGTTCGGCGCTTTCTTCTATTTTACTGATGTTAAGTTTACGAGTTTTCATGGCTGTACCGTACACATGAATGTCAACTTTTGTCAACTATTATTTACAATGTCTATAGGTATTGCCTTTTGTGGAAGGAAATATCGGTGTAAACGTAAATCAAAGAAATGATCATCGGAGAGCCGCGGCGCAGCACAGCCGGGTCGATCAGGGATTTTATTTTTCAGGCGGCACTAAACCGGTCCAGACTGTCCCTGGCAATGAAGGCGCGTTGCATCTCCGAGGTGCCGTAGGCGAGCTCCGCGAACCGGGCGTCGCGGTAGAGGCGTTCCACGACGGCGCCTTTGAGATAACCGTGCCCGCCGTGGACCTGCATCGCCAGATCGGCGATCCTTCCTGCCGCCTCGCTCGTAAAAAGCTTTGCGCAGGAGGTGAGAACGGGGCCTTCCGGGTCCTTCTGCTCCATCGCCCATGCGGCCCGGCAGGTCATCATCCGGCCGATGTCGTTGAGCGTAAACATGGTGGCGAGCTTCGCCCCGACCCCTTCGAACAGACCGATCGGTTTCCCGAACGCCTTTTTCGCCTTCGCATGGCGGGTCGATTCCTCCATGCAGGCCATGCCGACGCCCACGCACAGGACGGAAACGGCGAGTTTGATCTCTTCCAGGAGGGCCTGCATCCGGCCCCAGCCGTCGCCGACGGTTCCGCCGAGGAGGGCCTCGTCCGTCACCCTGCAGTTCTCCAGGCGGATCCCGGCAATCGGCGCGCCGCGGAGGCCCATCGTTTCCAACGGTCTGCCGATCGTCACCCCGCTTGCGTTGCGGTCGATCAGAAAGAAAGTCATCCCCCGTTCCGGCCCCGCTTCCCGGTCGTTCCAGGCGAGAACCAGAAAGAAATCGGCGAGCGGTGCGTTCGTTACGAGGTCCTTCTCTCCGTTCAGGATCCAGCCGCCGTCCTTGCTCTCCGCGGCGGTTTGCATCCCGGCGAGGTCCGATCCCGCCTCCGCCTCCGTGCAGGCCAACGCGCCGATCCTCTCGCCCACGGCGAGGAGTGGGAGATACCGCTCCCGCTGGATATCCGTGCCGAAACGCTTCACGGCCCTCCCGACAGCGGTCGCCGAGGAGACGGCCGCGAGATAGGTTGAAGGGCAGGCTCGGGCCAGTTCTTCGCCGGCGACACATGAACCGAGCAGATCTCCTCCCAACAGAAGATTCAGAAAGCCCGCACCGGCAAGCTTTTTCAGGTTGGTCCTCATCCGGGCGGCTGCTTCTTCCGGGGGGGCCTCGTCGAAGAGGGCGGCGCCCGGAGCGATCTCCTCCCGGCAGAACCGCCCCATCTCCGCCTGCAAGCCCCTGTGCGCATCCGACAGTTCGTAATTCATCGCGCGTTCTCCTTCTTAAATAGAAACCTTTCAGCCACGTGGAGATCGGATCCCGGAAGCGCGCATTGGAGATTTTTCGGGGCACCCTGCCCCCGCAGCAAAGCGAGGAGGCGCAGGGTCGAAAAATGTCCAGCGCGCGGAGGGATCACGATCTCCAGGAATCTTACATCATCATGAACCGGGCGACGATCATCCGCATGATGTCGGATGTGCCTCCGCCCAGTTGGCCGAGCTTCGCATCCCGCATGATCCTCTCCACGGGATACTCGTGGATGTAGCCGTAGCCGCCGAAGAGGTCCACCCCCTCCGACGCCGTTTCGAACCCCCGGTCGCCGACATACATCTTGTTCACGGCGGCGGTGAGCGGGTTGAGCGCCACACCGCTGTCCTTGGAGGCGGCGATCCGATATATGGCGAGCCGGGCGGCCTCGATGTAGACCTTCATGTCGGCGATCCGGTTCTGGATGGACTGGAACTCCCGGATGGGCCGGTTGAAGGCCCGCCGCTGGTTGGCGTAACGGGCGCAGCTTTCCAGCATGAAGGTGTGACCGCCGAGGAACGGGGCGATCAGGGTGCTCCGGTCCCATTCTACGCCTCCCAGGGCGATCAGCCAGCCGTTCCCCTCGCCTCCCAGGCAGTTCTCGGCGGGGACCTCGCACTCCTCGAGAAAGATCTCCGAGGTTGCGGATGCCCGGCAACCCATCTTGTGCATCGGCTTTCCGGTGGAGATCCCCGGGAAGCCCCGCTCCACGATGAAGGTCGTGATCCCCTTGTGCTTCTTCTCCTTGTCGAGGGTCGCAAAGATGATGAAGACCTCGGAGAGCGGGGCGTTGGTGATGAAGGTCTTCGAGCCGCTGAGGATGTATTTGTCTCCCTTGCGGATCGCTGTGGTGGTCAGCGCCGCGGCGTCGGAGCCGCAGCCCGGTTCGGTGAGACCCATGCAGCCGATCCATTCGCCGGTGGCGAGCTTCGGGAGATATTTCTCTTTCTGCGCCTCGGTACCGTGCTGCAGGATGTTGGCCGCACAGAGGTAGGTGTGGGCGCCCCAGGCGAGGATGTGGCCGCCGTCGACGCCGGCATGGCCTGCCGCTTCGCCGGCGAGGCAGCAGGTGACGAAATCCGCCCCGCCGCCGCCGTACTTTTCTGGCACGGGAAGGCCGAGAAGTCCCATCTCGCCGAATTTCCGCCAGACATCGAAGTTGAATTCTCCCTTCAGGTCGGCCTCCTCGCACAGGGGGGCAATCTGGCTCTTCGCAAACCGATAGACGGTCTCCCGGAACATCTTCTGTTCGTCGCTGATCGAGAAATCCATAAATGCTCCTTTGCTGACTTTCAGATGTGGACCAGCCCGAGACGCGCCCGACACTCCTCAATGGCAGCCACCTGCCGGCCCTGATCGCGGACCATCCGGGCGGCCTTCTCCACCAGATCGCCATTGCTCTTGGCCATCGCCCCGGACGAGACGTAGAAATTGTCCTCCAGCCCCACCCGGACGTTTCCGCCCAGGGCGATCGCCGCGGCTACCATCCGCCACTGGTCGTCGCTGATCCCGATCACCTCCCAGTCGCTCTGCGGAGGAAGCAGGCGGGCCTGCTGGACGAGGGTTTCCACCGTCGGCGGGATGCCGCCGAGCACCCCCATGATGAGGCTGTACTGATACGGCGGCGCGAGGAGTCCCATATCGATGAGGGGGAAGCTGTTGCCGATGTGGCCCGAATCGAAGCACTCCATCTCCGGCTTGACCTTGCACTCCTTCATGGCCGAGACCAGGGCGATGATTTCGGCGAAGGGGTTGGGGAAGACAAAGTCGAAGACGAACTTCTTCTTCACCGGATTATACTTGGCGTAATTCATGGAACCCATGTTCAGGGCGGCGATGGCCGGCCTGATCGCCGTCACGGGGGCCATTTTCGTCTCCACGGGGATGCCGATGGCGCCGGTGGAAAAGTTGATGATGATCGGACAGGCCGCCGTCACCGCGTCATAGATATTCCGGTAATCGGCCACCTCATACGAGGGGGTCCCGTCAGGCTTTCGCGCGTGGATGTGGACGACGGCGGCGCCGGCCTCGTAAGCCCTTTTCGCCTCGGCGGCGTATTCCTCCGGGGCGTAGGGGATCGCCGGGCACTGGGCACGGTTGGCCACCACCCCGGAGAGGGCGCAGGTGATCATGCAGGGACGTTCGAAATTGAAGTTATCCTTGATCCATAGTGAACTCATCGCTGTCTCCTTTCTGGTTCATCTCCCCTTGAAGAGCGGTTTTCTTTTTTCAAGAAAAGCGGCGATCCCCTCGGCGGCGTCCTCGGTTGCGGCGACCTTGCCCAATTCTTCGCAGAGGTGGTCCAGCGCCTCTTCGAAGGGGAGATCGGCCATCGTGTAAAAGGCCTTTTTCCCCATCGCGATCCCGAGCGGGCTCTTCTCCGCAAGGCCGCGGAGCGACTCCTCGACCGCTTCATCCAGTTGTTCCGGCGGAACCGCCCGGGTGATGAGACCGATCCGCTCCGCTTCCGGGGCGGGGATGCGCCTTCCCGTGAGAACCATCTCCATCGCCTTCTTCCGCCCCACGTGGCGGTAGATCAACGCCCCGATCATCATCGGGAAGATCCCGACGTTGACCTCGGGGGTGCTGAACCAGGCATCTTCCCGGGCGATGACGATATCGCAGGAGAGCATGAACCCCATCCCGCCGGCCAGGCAGGGGCCGTTCACCCGGGCGACCAGGGGCTTACCCATCCGGGCCATCCTTTTCAGGAGGAGGGCGTACTTGCGCGCCCCCGCTTCGATATCCCCGCCGCCGGAAAGGGCGGAGGCCAGGTCGGCCCCGCTGCAGAACGCCTTTTCGCCCGCGCCGGTGAAGCAGAGGGCGCGAATCGCCGGGTCCGCCTCGGCCTCCTCCAGGCGGATCATGATCTCCCCCATTATCTCCTGGCTGATGGCGTTGCGCCGCGCCTCCCGGTTGATCGTCAGCCAGGCCGCCTCTCCCTTGATCTGGTAGAGAAGTTCAGACTCCATGGTGCTCCTCCTCAGCCGGTTCGATTTCCAAAAGAATTTCTCCCGGCATCACCTGGGCGCCGACGGCGGTATGGATCTTTTTCACCGCCCCTCGATACGGCGCGGTCAGGGTCATCTCCATCTTCATCGCTGAGAGGACAATCAGGGGCTGCCCCTTGTTGACCAGATCGCCCTCGGCCGCAAGGATCCGGATCACCGCCGCCGGCATGGGCGGCGTTATCTGCCGGGCTTGATCGTCCGGCCCGCCCCGCCGCCGGGGCCGCCGGTCGTCGGCGCAGGGCTCTTCGACCAGATAGGTCTCCCCGTCGATGGCAATCCAGGTTTCACCCCCCCGTACAGCCAGACAGGCCCGGACCGGACGCCCGTCAACATCGAGGAGCCATTCGTTGTCGTTGATCGGGACCCACCGGACGCGGTATTCTCGTCCGTCGATGCGGGCCGTGTGGCCCTCGCCGGAAGGGAGGGGAGTGATGGTCAGGGATTTTTGTTCCTTGTTGACGAGCAACGGGAATTCCATCTTTTCCTCCTCACTTTCCTTCTTACAATGACCAGCCGCCCAGGGTCTCCCAGGGGGAAGGGAATGGCTCCCGTTCCCTCCCCGTTCCGGTCGGGAAGGCTTTGCGGGGGGAGAGGCGGAAGGCAGCGTAGGCCAGGCAGGCAAGATCCACCCGGTTCAGGGAGGGTTTCCAGCCGGCGAAATGCTCATCGATCAGACGGGTATGGGTTTCCCCCCTGCGGAACGGGTCCGACCGGATCACCTCCCGGAGAAAATCGACCGGGGTCCTGATCCCCAAGACAACATATTCGCTCAGGGCGCGGACCATCCTCTCGATCGCCCCCGGCCGGTCCCCGGCGTGCACGATCAGTTTGCTCAGGATCGGATCATAGGCCGTGGGGACCGTAAAGCCGCTGTAAATCCCCGAGTCGACGCGGATCCCCGGTCCGGCAGGCTCCCTGAGGGTGAGGATCTCCCCCGGCGAGGGAATGAAGCCTCGTTCGGGATCTTCGGCGTAGATGCGGCACTCGATGGCGTGACCCCGCGGCCGGATCTCCTCCTGCCGGCAGGAGA
>CAWFOM010000023.1:0-17904 GCA_963817385.1 uncultured delta proteobacterium | reverse complement strand
GCGGGGTGGGAAATTCTCTGAGCGATGCCATCTCCTCTTCCTCGACCGCACCGGGGTCGGGATCGGGAAGCAGCAGCGGCGGAGGCGGAGGTTCGTCTGGCGGGGGCGGGGGGGGAGGAGGCGGCGGGGGCTGGTAGCAAACTTTTCATCTTCCCTCCAGGGTCGCTTCGCCGTGCATCGATCCCGCACGGACCTCCCGTTCGTCCGGAAAAGGGCGGAGCAGATCCTGGCGCCTCTGGGGAAGAATGCCAACACCATCGTCCATTACAGGGGGCAGTAGAGCAAACCCTCGTAAGAACTACACTTATTTTTTCCGAAATTTTTCTTGACAAAAGGGACCAACAAAGAAATAATTCCTTCACAAATATTAATTAGTGAAGGAATTATTTCATGCCGATCAACACCCTTCTCGCGGACAACCGGATTCAACTGACCGAGGCCCAGAAACGCGCGGCGCAGTACATCATGGACCATTACGAGGAGTCGATCTTCCTGACGGCCTCGAAACTGGCCGAAAAGGCGGGGGTCAGCGAAGCGACCGATCGTGCGGCTTGCACAGGTCCTGGGATTCGACGGTTATCCCAAATTGCAGCAAATGCTCCGCACCAAACTCCAGGATCGTCTCACCACGGTCACGCGCCTCGAGCAAACCGTCAAGCACACCCGGACGGACGGCGACATCCTCACCAGGATCATGCAGGAGGACATCCGGAACCTCTCCGAGACCCTCCGGGACATCTCCCTGGAAACATTCCACCAGGCCGTCACCGACATGAAGAACGCCAGACGCATCTATGTCGTGGGACTTCGCGGGGCACACGCCCCGGCCCTCGTTTTGGCCCTCTACCTTCGCTTCCTGGGAAAGCGGGCTTTGCCGGTGATCCCCGGCTACGGTGATGTCTGGAACACCCTGCACGGCATGGGCGCCGACGATCTCGTCCATCGGAATCAGTTTCCCGAGATACACGAAACTGACGATCGATGTTCTCGAATACGCCAAGGAAAACGGCGCCCGGGTCGGCGCCATCACCGATTCCCTCATCTCCCCCCTCGCCCGCAACGCGGATTGGGTTCTTCCGGTCCACTCCCGGCTCGATTCCTTCATCGAATCCTTTACCGCAGCCATGAGCCTGGTCAATGCCCTCCTGACGGAGCTGAGCGTCCAGAATCCGGAGGAGACCATGAAGGCCTTGAAGGACAGGGAATTCCTCTGGCAGAAGAAGGAGATTTACGTCCTCCCCTACGCCGATTACAAGACCGACCGGAAGAAGAAAAAACCCTCCCGGCGATAACGCCTATTCGTTCGGGGATTCGACACGTCAGCCATTTAACCATGCAGAGGCAACGGGAACCGCTCCCCCCGAAAGACCAACCATCACGGACAAGGAGGATGTCATGCAACCGTTGAACCGTCTTTTCAAACCCGCCTCCATCGCGGTCATCGGGGCCTCAGAGGTCCCCGGCAAGGCAGCCGAGCGGCGGACGAGGAGTCTGATCCAGGGCGGTTACCCCGGAAAGATCTTCCTCATCAACCCCAAGCGGGATACCCTGTTCGGGAGAAAGGCCTATCCCTCGATCCTCGATATCGGGGAGGAGGTGGATCTCGTCATGGTCGTCGTCGCCCCGAAGTTCATTCCCCAGGCCGTGGCCGACAGCATAACAGATGCGCGCCAAGGGGATCGTGATCATCACGGCGGGGCTCGGGGAAATCGGGGAAGAGGGAAAGAGGATCGAGGCGGAGATCCTCCGCACCGCGACCGCAGGAGGCGCAAAGATCATCGGCCCCAACTGCTCGGGTCTCTTCTGCGCCTCCGGCGGGATGAACCTCCTGGGCGTTCCGCCGATCAAACAGGGACCCCTGGCCGTCATCGCCCAGAGCGGGAACATCATCGACTCGATCACCCACTATGCCGAGATGCGCGGGGTGGGACTGAGCCACATCATCTCCGCCGGCAACGCCATCGGCGTAAAGTTCCACGAGTACATCGACTACCTGGGCCGGGACGAGGCGACCCGGGCGATCCTGGTGTACATGGAAGGGATCAAGGAGGGCGGCCAGATCGTCCAGGTCGCGCGTGAGGTTTCCAAGCACAAACCGATCGTCATGCTCAAGGTGGGGCGGAGCGCCGCGGGCGCCAGGGCCGCCGCCTCCCACACCGGGTCCCTGGCCGCCGACGACGCCGTCGTGGACGCGGCCTTCCGCCAGGCGGGGATCGTCCGGGTCACCAACGTGGACGAGATGTTCGATGTCGCCATCTCCTTCGCCAACATGCCCCTGCCGAAGGGAAACCGGGTCGCCATCGTCTCCGAGGGCGGCGGGGACAATTCGGTCGCCGCGGACAATGCCGAGCATTTCGGGCTGGAGGTCCCGGTCCTTCCGCAGGCAACCCAGGAGAGGATCCGCCCGTTTCTGCTCGCCGGGATGCCCGCGTCGAACCCGATCGATTACGGCGGGACGGCCGAAGAAAACCCCGACATGATCAACAAGG
This sequence comes from uncultured delta proteobacterium, assembly GCA_963817385.1. GTDB lineage: Bacteria > Desulfobacterota > Syntrophia > Syntrophales > UBA5619 > JAKAFS01. The sequence continues at coordinate 15,415 of CAWFOM010000023.1, read as the reverse complement.
TCGTCGAAGCCCTCATGGAGGAGCAGGGGATCGATTCGGTCTTCGTCACGGGATTTTTCGGCGGATTCAAGGAGATCATCGCCCCGCACGTCGGCGAACTGGAAGAGAAGACCTCCCGGGAACTGGTCCGTCTGATGCGGCAGTACGGCAAACCGATCGCGGTTCACACCTCTTTTGCCCAGGCCCCCTTCCGCTCGATGCAGATCCTCGCCGAGAACGGCATACTGCTAACCGCATCCTCGGAGCGCGCCGCGCAGTGCCTGGCCTATATGGCCAAATTCGCAGCCAGACGGGAAACGCTTGACCTTGCACGGCCCCTGCCGGCCATGGAGGCGGATCTCGCCCAGGCCCGGGACCTGCTCGAACGGGTCAAACGGACGGGCAGGAAAAACCTCCTGGAGACGGAGGCCAGGGAACTTCTCTCCCTCTATCGTGTCGCCCTTCCCCCTGCCACCCTGGCGAAAACCGCGGATGAAGCGGTCGCTGCGGCGATTGCCATCGGCTTCCCCGTCGCCTTGAAGATCGTCTCCCCCGGGATCATCCACAAGTCCGACGCGGGCGGAATCCTCCTGAACCTGAGGGATGAGGCTGCCGTTCGAGAGGGCTTCGCAAAGGTCATCGCCAACGCCGTCAGGGTCAGCAGCCCGGAAAAGGTTCTGGGCGTCCTCGTCGCACCGATGGCGCCCAAGGGTCAGGAGTGCATCGTCGGTATGAGTCGGAATCCCCAGTTCGGAGCGGTCCTCATGTTCGGCCTCGGCGGGATCTTCGTGGAGGTCATGAAGGATGTCTCCTTCCGCGTCGCCCCTCCGACCGATCTGGATCTCGAGGAGATGATCCATGAGATCAAGGGATACCCTCTTCTCGGCGGCGTCCGCGGACAGAAGCCGAAGGATACCGGGATACTGAAGGATCTCCTGCGAGAGGATCGCCCAGATGGCGGCCGATCACCCGGAAATTCAGGAAGTGGATATCAATCCGATCATCGTGCACGAACAGGGGGCGTCCATCGTCGACGCCCGGATCATCATCGCCTAAGGAGGATCATCATGACTTTTGAATGCATCATCTACGAAAAGAAGGAAGGGGTCGCCGTCATTACCCTGAACCGTCCCCAGGTACTTAACGCCATGAATAAGCGGCTCTGGCTCGACATCGAGCAGGCCCTCGCCGACGCCCGCGAGGACGACAACGTCCGGGTCCTCATCTTCACCGGGGCGGGACGGGCCTTTTCCACCGGCGCGGACCTCAAGGATTCCAAGGGCCGGTCACTCAAGGCCTACCGGGACTACCTGGTCCATCTCCAGGAGATCTCCCGCCGGATCATCCGCTATCCGAAACCGACCATCGCCGCCGTGAACGGCTTCGCCCTGGGAAGCGGCTACGAGCTGGCGCTCGCCTGCGACATCCGGATCGCCGCCGAAGGGGCGAAATTCGGCTCCCCCGAGGCGCGGGTCTCCTCCTCAGTAACCGGCGGCGCGATGCGACTCGTCCAGGACCTGGTCGGTCCCGGCAAGGCCCGGGAGCTCCTGTTCACCTGCGACTACATCGATGGAAAGGAAGCGGAACGGATCGGCCTGGTCAACAAGGCCGTTCCCGCGTGAGCAGCTGATGGAGGAGACCCTGGCCATGGCGAAGAAGATCGCCGCCAATTCGCTCTTTTCCATCAACCTGATCAAGAAGGGGCTCAACATGGCTTCGGAGGTCAGCCTGGAGGCCCTGATGGACTACGAGGTCGAGGCCTGCCTGGCGACGGTGTCGGCGCCGGAACGTTTGGAGAAACTGGAGGAGTTCGCCGACCGGAAGAAGTGACGGGAACGTCGAACGGACTTCCCCGGACATGTCGGAGGCGATTGCAGAAAGGAGGAATGAACAGAGGGGAGAAACAGGCATACGAACCGTTTTGTTTTCAATAAAAAATGCAGGAGGGAACCATGAAACAAAAACGTCTCATCATGTCGTTGGTCCTTTTCGCGGCGCTAATTTTCGCCGCGGAAGGAAACGCCGCAAAGGCAAATTTACTCTTCGCAACAGGGGGCGTAGCCGGGACATTCTACCCCCTCGGGGGCGCCATCGCCCAGGTCTGGAACAAGAAGATCCCGGATCTCAACGTCACGGTACAGGCCACGGGCGCTTCCGTGGAAAACATCCGTCTTTTGGGAAGCAAGGGCGCGGAAGTTGCCATCTCAATGAACGACATTGCCTTCTACGGCTACAACGGCCTTGAGGTTTTCCAGGCCAAGAATGAGAAATACACAAACTTTTCCGCGATCGGCAACGTCTATCCCGATGTCATCCAGATCTTCGCCCGCAAGGACGGCCCGATCAGGAAGATCACCGACCTCAAGGGGAAAAAGGTCTCCGTGGGCGCCCCGGGGAGCGGGACGGAAATCAGCGCCCGCCAGATCCTCGGCCTCAACGGGATGGACTACAAGAAGAGCAAGGACATCAATCCGCTCTATCTTTCCTACGCGGAGTCCGCGGATCAGTTCAAGGACAATCATGTGGATGCCTGCTACTTCGTGGTCTCCGTCCCCAATGGCGCCCTGCAGGATATCAATGTGATGAATCCCGTCCAATTCCTCGAAATCGACGACGCGCTGTTTGCCAAAATCACCAAGACCTATCCGCTCTACGCCCGTTTCGAGATCCCGGCGAACGCCTACCAGGGGCTGGCCAAGCCGGTCAAGACCATCGCCGTCTACTCCAGCATCCTGGTCCGGAACGATCTTCCGGAAGATCTCGTCTACCAGATGACAAAGGTCATGTATGAGGAAAACGCGGCCATAGCACAGGCCCATGCCGCGGGGAAGTATCTCAAACTCGAAACGGCGACGGGCGGTGTCCCCGTACCGTTCCATCCGGGGGCGATCAAATACTACAAGGAAAAGGGTATTCTCAAATAACAAATGGAAGATGCGGTTTTGTTGACCCCCCGCTCACCGGCTTTTGGACGGTTCTTTTCCGGCCGGAACCGGTGACGGGGATCAAACAGGGGGAGACGTTCGATGCAAGATCCAACACGGAAACCGTCAGAAGCGGCTGCAGCCGTTGATGTGGATGCCATCCTTGAAAAATACGACCCTGAAGCCCGCTATCTGAAACTCACCGGCCACTGGGTCACCCTGGTGAAGATCATTGCCGTCTGTTTCTCGCTTTTCCAGCTCTATACCGCTATGTTCGGGCTCCTCGAGGCCCAGATCCAGCGTCCCACCCACCTGATGTTCGCCCTGACGCTGGTTTACCTCCTCTACCCGACGCGCAAACCCAAAAAGGCCGGAAGCGGCGGCCTGCAGATTCACCCCATGGATATCGTCCTTTCCCTGCTGAGCATTGCGGTGGCCTCTTATTCGCTTCTCACCTATGAAAACCTGATGGAGAGCGCCGGATTGTACTCCGCTGCCGACTATATCATGGCCGTACTCGGCATCCTTCTCACCATGGAGGCTACGCGCCGGATCGTCGGACTGCCCATCGTGATCGTTGCCTCCTGCTTCCTGATTTATGCCTATCTGGGTCACTATTTTCCGGGTTTTCTCAACCACCGCGGATATGAGCTCAAGCGCATCGTAACCCATATGTGGTTCACCACGGAGGGGGTTATGGGGATTCCCCTCGGTGTTTCCTCCACCTTCATCTTCCTGTTCATCCTGTTCGGCGCCTTTCTGAACAGTACGGGGATCATGGACTTTTTCATGGATATTTCCAATGCAATAGCGGGTTGGGCGTCGGGCGGACCGGCCAAGGTGGCCGTCCTGGCCAGCGCCCTGGAGGGAACGGTATCGGGAAGTTCTGTGGCAAATACCGTGGGATCAGGTAGTTTCACCATCCCGATGATGAAGCGTCTTGGCTATAGAGCGGAATTTGCAGGGGCGGTGGAGGCGGCCGCCTCGACGGGGGGACAGATCATGCCGCCCGTCATGGGGGCGGCGGCCTTTCTGATGGCCGAATTTCTCGGTCTTCCCTACGTGGAAATTGCGAAAGCAGCGATCATTCCCGCTGTGCTATATTTTACCGGCATCTGGGTGGTCGTTCATTTCGAAGCAAAAAAGTGCGGCCTCAGAGGGCTCTCCCGGGCAGAACTTCCCAATCTTTGGCATGTGTTGAAAAAAGACAGCTATCTGATTTTTCCTCTCGTCGCCATAATTTATCTCTTGGTAGAGGGGTTCACGCCGATGCGGGCTGCGCTCGGCGGTCTCGGATTTTGTATTGTGGTAAGTATGTTTCGCAAGGCCACCCGGCTGAATCTGACAAAACTTCTCAATGCGCTGGAAGCAGGGGCGCGCGGCGCCCTCGGGGTGGCCCTGGCCTGCGCCACGGCCGGCATCATCGTCGGGGTCGTAACCCTGACGGGCGTCGGTCTTAAGATGGGGGACGGCCTCCTGGCGTTGTCCGGGGGATTCCTGATTCCGACGCTCATCTTCACCATGATCACCTCCCTGATCCTGGGCATGGGCGCGCCGACAACGGCCAATTATATCATCACGTCCACCTGTGCGGCGCCTGCGCTTCTCATGCTCGGGGTCCCCGCCCTCTCTGCGCACATGTTCGTCTTTTACTTCGGTATCATCGCCGACATCACGCCGCCAGTGGCTTTGGCCGCCTTTGCCGGTGCGGCCATCGCCAAGGCCAACCCCATGAAAACCGGAATCGAAGCCTCCAAACTGGCTATTGCCGCTTTCATCGTTCCCTACATCTTTGTCCTGAGTCCGCAGCTCCTCCTCATCAACACCACTCCCTGGGAAGTCGTCCAAATCATCATCACCGCCATTTTCGGAATGGTCGGCATCGGCGCCGCGGTGGAGGGCTGGTACTGGACCCGGATGTCATGGTGGGAGAGGATGGTCATGGTAGCGGCGGGATTGCTGCTAATAACCCCCGGTCTTGTGACCGATCTGATCGGCCTCGGTCTCATGGCTTTGATTACGGTAATACAGTATTATCGGACGCGGACGGCAAAGACTGTCACGACGATTTCCGACTGTGCTTAGCCGGCCCGGCAATCGCTCGCCAAATCGATCGACGAGTCGCAGAAGATGATCGAGCTGATGTCCCATCTTAGGGGTAGATTTCTCCTACCAAAAAGTGTATAATCACTCCTCATTGTATTTGGCCTTTATATGCCATAGACTCCCACATCGGGCAGGCAAAAGGGGGCCGGGATGAAGCGGCAGGCGTTGAACGCGCTCTTGCGGCAGTTCAGTTACAACTACTTTAATACAGGGAGGAAGATATGAAAAAACTCGTTGTCGTTTTGATGGGAGTGCTTTTTCTCGCCGGTTGCGCGGGGGCAAGGGAATCGGGATTCTATGATCACAACACCATGTACCGGGATTGGGAGCATTTCAAATTCAGCGCCTGGGGATATAAGCAGGTGCAGCCCAAAGAAGCCGCGCTGTCCAAGGAAGAGGACTGGTGGGGGATTATGGTGAAGTCCGAGTAGGAGAACTCTTCCGAGGGAATCCGGCCTGCTTCCCGTCCTTTCCTACCTGGGGATACTGATTCTCTGTTAAGCAGAGTAAACAGTAATCTTTATGGTTGCCTCGTGCCGAGGTACGCGCGGTGGTGCATGGAAAATGTGATCATAGGATCATTTACCGGGAGGATGCCATGAACCTTTCGCTGGGTAACAAAAATGTGGTCGTGGGATTTTTGGTGATCCTGATCTATTTCTCGATGACGGTCTTCATCGAACGAACAACCTCGATGCACCAGTTCCACGACAAGGCGGCGGCCGTCGTGATCGATACGAAGGGGTCAGCGAACCTGCTCGATCATCAGGTGGTCGACATGAAGCGGGGCCCGGCCTACCGCACCGGGGGTCTTTATTTCACGAATTATTATCCGGCTTCGTATGTCCGGGTGCCGAATTCCGGCCGGGAGGCCGGCTATAACATGCGTCTGTACGCCTGGATGTTCGCGTTGTTCAACATTGCGATCGGCGTCATCGTCGGGCTTCAACGCGGGGCGAACCTGACGCTGCGCGCCTGGGCTTCGTGGCTTGCGATTGCGGGCGTGGTGCTCTATCCCATCCGCGATACGGTCGTATTCTGGTGCCGGTGGTTCACCGTGAGCGCTCCCAGTCAGATCATCTATCCGATCAAATGGATCGGAGGCGCGGCAATGTTTATTGCCCTGCTTATGGCGCTCATCGTCTTTGTGCAGGGATCCCGCCAGGCTGCGGTGAAATGAAGCGACCTTCTTTCTCCTCACCGGGATGCGGCGGGCGCAGGATCACATCGTGCGTGCATGAAATTGCCTTATGATCCCTGGACTGCCGTTCGGAGCCTTTCGGTGGACGATCCTGACCCTGGCGGTGCTCTCCCAGCTCTATCTCTTCTTCCGCGCCCGTCGTGCGATCCGTTCTTCCCGGCGCTCCGTGCGCTTCAAGTCTCGGGCCCTTAAAGCCGTCGGCGTTTTTCTGGTCGTTTTTTTCGCCGCGAACCTGGTGATTCTCTACCGGCCCATCCCGTGGGTCTATCCGCCCACTGCGGCCCAGGTCGGCCTCTTCTATCCGCCGGCCGTATGGAGCGTGGGATCGATCTTCTCAGCGCTCCTTCTGTTACTCGGACAGGGCGCCGGCCGGCTGGCAGAACTGCTCCTCCGCCTCGGCCGCAGGGTGGCGGAAGAGCCGGGATCCGGGCCGGCCGGCCACGGCCGCAGGCTCTTCCTTCAAGCGGCATCGGGCGGCCTGTTTGCGGTTCCTCTGCTTGTGTGCGGATACGGCGCTGCCTATACCGGAAGGAACGGCGATGTCCGGGAGATCACGTTATCTTTCGGATGCCCGCTCCGTGTCGTCCAGCTTACCGACATCCATGCCGGCATTTACATGAATCGCCGGCAAATGCGGCACTATGTCGAGCAAGTCATCGCACTGAAGCCGGATCTGTTCTTGCTTACCGGTGACTACATTTCGAACTCGATCGCGTTTCTGCCGGGGTGTTTGGAAGAGATGACCCGCATCAACGCCCGTTACGGAACCTTTGCCACCCTGGGGAATCATGAACACTGGTACGCGGGTATGGAGGAGCTGCAGGCGATCTTCCGAAAGCACGGGGTGCCGCTCTTGCAGAACGAGCATCGGGTAATCAGGACCGCGGACGGTCCGGTCGCCGTGGTCGGCATCGACGACCTGCGCAACGGGCACGCCGATCTCGATGCGGCCCTCGATGGGCTTGATCCCGCGATCCCGACGATCCTCCTGTCGCACCGGCCGGAGATCTTTCCCCGGGCGGCCCTGCGCGGTGTTTCGCTTACGCTGTCGGGTCACTATCACGGGGGGCAGATCAAACTGGGCCGGCCGGGAGCGGGTGTCAGCCTGGCGCACCTCCGGACGCCCTATCCCGAGGGACTCTACCGGATCGGGGCCTCACGGCTCTACGTCAGCCGGGGGATCGGAACGACATTCACCCCGGTGCGCCTCAATGCCCCGCCGGAAGTCACCCTTGTGCATCTGACCGGAAGGGCCGGGGATGAGAAGGGGCCCGAAGCGGAGAAGCCCTCATGAGATCGGTCGATTCCTGGAAAGAGCGCGTGCAGGCCTTGAAAAAGGAGACCTTCACCCTCTCCCTGGCCTGCCGCCACCCGCGCGTCCCGTGGTATGCGAAGGCCCTTGCCCTGATCGTCGTCGGCTACGCCCTCTCCCCGATCGATCTGATCCCGGATTTCATCCCGGTTCTGGGATACCTGGATGACCTGGTCCTCATCCCGCTGGGGATCATGCTCGTCATCCGGATGATCCCGGCGGACGTCCTTGCGGAGTGCCGTCGGCGATCGGAGGAGATGGTCGGGCGGGTAACGCGGGCGGGAAAGATCGCCGCCGCGGTAATCGTCGCGATCTGGATCATTACCGCGGCGCTTCTGATCTGGCTTGTCGTCCGGGTGCTGAATCACTCCTGAACCGTTCTTGTCCGGAAGAAGAGGAAGAATATCGAGCTGCGTCGGCTTCGACTCTTCAGGAGCGGGTGGGATCGGGGGGAGGGCAACCGGTCAGGCAATGGTGATGGCATGTGCGGACGATTTATTCTCCTGACCGACCTGTCGGCGATCGTGGAGCGCTTTGACGTGGGCCAGACGGCCCTGACCTCACTCCCCGTGGGGGATCTCCTGCCGGGACAGTCCATCCCGGCGGTGATCCGCGAGGGGGAAAACCGCCTCGTCTCCTTCCGCTGGGGCCTCATCCCCTCCTGGGCGAAGGACCCGGCCATAGGCCGGAAGATGATCAACGCCCGGGCCGAGACGCTGGCTGAGAAGCCGAGCTTCCGGGAGGCGTTCCAGAGACGCCGTTGCCTGATCCCGGCCGACGGCTTTTATGACTGGACGGGAGAGAAGGGGCATCGCACGGCAGTCCGTTTTCGTCTCCGCTCCGGGGAGCCCTTCGGTTTCGCCGGCCTTTACGAGACCTGGCGATCGGAGGCGGGGGAGCCTCTCAGCACCTGCACGATCATCACGACCGAATCCAATGCCCTGGTCGCCTCCGTCCACGACCGGATGCCCGTCATCCTCTCGGGTGAGGGATGGCCCTCTGGCTCGACCCTTTCGTCCGCGACCCCGCCCGGCTCCTGCCGCTCCTCACCCCCTATCCGGCCGAGGAAATGATCCTTGAGGTCGTGGCGCCGCAAACCTGCCTGGTCTGAAACCGGGATTTTTTTCTCACCGATGTTGCCGAGTTTCAGATGGCTGCCGATATTCCGATTGAAAAAAAGTGATGAATCTGGTTGCACCGGAAATAATCTCTGGTAAAATCAGATTCATGGAATCACTTCGTGCGTTGATGGGCTTTTGTCGGTGAGTATCGAATCGGAAGCTTAAGATGATACTCGTGACAGTGCAATCGTCAGAAAACGTGTTTTTTCAAGGAGGCGACGATGAGATCATTCAGATATGCAGGGACGGTGCTGGCGATTCTTTTCCTGTTCACCATGAGCGCGGCGGCCGCTGAAAAAAAGGAATTCACGGCCAAGACGGATCCGGACGGCGTCCAGCGGGTGGAGATTCTCGCGGGGTCCTATTTCTTCGATCCCAATTACATCATCGTAAAGGTGAACGTGCCGGTGGAACTGAAGATCAGGAAGGAACCCGGCATGATCCCCCACGACATCGTGCTGAAGGCCCCCGAGGCGGGGATCGACTTCAGGCAGGAGCTGAAGGAGACGCCCGAAATCGTCAAATTCACCCCCACGAAGACCGGAACGTACCCCTTTACCTGCGATAAGAAGCTCCTCTTTTTCGAAAGCCACAAGGAGAAGGGGATGACCGGCACGCTGGAAGTGCGGGACTGATGATCGCCAGGGAATGGATCGACCTCCTCAGGGTCCTGCACGGCGCCTACAACGCCCTGGTCGCCCTTGCCTTCCTGTACCAGGGATGGCTCGGGCTGAAGATCAGGAAAGCGGGAAGGAGCGGGGGCGCCAAGGACTTCGGCATCATCAAGCGGCACCGGGGCAACGGCCCCGTCCTGGTGCTTTTGGGCATCCTGGGGTATGTGGCGGGCGCGACGCTGATCACCATCGATAAAGGGCATTTTTTTGAGTATCGCGTCCATCACCTCATGGGGGTGTCGATCGTCATCCTTCTGGCGACCACGTTCCTCGTCTCCCGGAAGATCAAAGGCCCCGTTTCTCCCTGGCGAACCCCGCATTTCCTGCTGGGCCTGGCCATCCTGGGCGCGTACTTGGTGCAGCTGTTTCTGGGCCTCAACAACCTGCTGTGAGTGCGGAGGCAGGCTGTTGCCCCGGCAGGTTTATCCGTCCTTAAATTTCTGGAATGGTGGAGGTGATCGGATGTTTCGGAACAGTCTCATCCCCTTGATTTTGATTCCCGGGGTGGTTCTCTTCGCCGTTCAGGTCTTTCCCGGCGGAGGCATCCCCACGAAGGTTCTGGTCCGTGTCGTTTCCAAGGATGCCAAGGTGATCGGCTCGGGCGTGGGCGGGGCCTCGGTTCGGATCGTGAATGCCGAGACCGGGGAAACCCTCGCCCAGGGCAAGCAGGAGGGAGGCACGGGGGATACCGACCGGATCATGGTCCAGCCCCGTAAGCGGGGCACAACCGTCTACGGAACACCGGGCGCGGCCTTTTTCCTGGCGGAAATCCCGCTGGAGCGGCCGACAAAGGTCGAAATCCGCACGGAAGCCCCCCTTGCCTTTCCCCAGGCGCTGCAGCGCGGCGCCAAGACCCTCACCCTGATCCCCGGCAAGGATATCGCAGGGGAAGGGGTGATCATCGAACTGGACGGGTTGATCGTCAATATCGTGCACCCCGCCGCCGGCGGCGCTCTCAAAAAAGGCGAGGAGGTCCGGGTCGAGGCGGAAGTCAAGATGCTCTGAGGGTGTCCCTTTACTCCCGGAGGTCTCTGGGATTCGGACAAACTCGCCGTGTGGGGACAATGGGTCCAGGGGGATCGGATTTCAGGAACGTTTCCCCTGAAATACGCCGGAGTGCCGAGCCGATTCGAAGGCCGGACCGTCGCTCCCCCCGGCATCGATCAAAGCCGGGCTTCAGGTCATCGCCGTCGACCCGGCGGGGAATACCGGGGTGCATACCCTCGATCTCGCCGTCAGCCCGTGAAGTGGGCCGACGGTGACAGAGCGCATCTCGTGGCGGGTACTGCCGCCGAGTCTATCAGTTTCGTGGTTGGGGTTTACCCGCACCACGGATACCTTATCCCCGAAGGACCGGATGGGCGGGAACGTATTTCGTCGGAATGTGAGTTCTCCGGGAGCGGCGATTTTCAGAAAGGATGGGTGAATGATGTCACTCAGATTGATGGTGGTTTTGGGAGTTGTACTGCTCACTGCTCAGGCGGGCGCCGCGGAGACGGCGGCTCTCAAGACGTATAAGGAGAAGGTGAGCTACGGGCTCGGCGTTGACGTCGCGAGAAACTTCCTGCGGTCGGGGATCGAGTTTGACGCGGACATCCTGGTGAAGGGGATCAGGGACGAGGTCGCGAAGAGGAAATCTCCTCATGACCGAAAATGAACTCCGTGAAACCATGAGCACATTTCATGACGAGCAGGCGCGGAAGCGCGAGCAGGTCATGAACATGGCGGCGGAAGAGAACAGGAAGATGGGTGAGGAGTTCCTGGCGGAAAACAAAACGCAGGAAGGCGTTGTGACCCTGCCGAGCGGGCTGCAGTACAAGATCGTCAAAGCGGGCAGCGGCAGGAAACCGACGGACGCAGACACGGTCGAATGCCGGTTCCGGGTTGCCCTCGTCAACGGGACGGAAATTGCCAGCTCCGATCGGACCGGGGATCCTGTAACCATGAAGGTCGCGGGCCCCATCACCGGCTTGACCGAGGCGCTGAAGCTCATGCCCGTGGGTTCGAAGTGGCAGCTTTTCATCCCGCCGCAGCTCGCTTACGGAGAGAAGGGAACGAGCAGCGGCATCGGGCCGAACTCGGCGGTCATCTTCGAGGTGGAGCTCCTCGCCATCAAGTGATCCTATGCTGATCCTCCCGCTATTCGCCTTTTTCTCTTGCTGCCCGCCTTCCTGTTGCGGCCCGCGGGAGCTGCCGATGCGCCGACGTAGGCTTGCCGTCCACCGACCTCTTCAATCTGCCGGGCGCAGCATGGATAACGCCATTAATTCCTAAAGTCCTTTCTTTTTACCGCCATCTGGTTTATAGAGAACCATCAATTGAAGATTCTCCTTGAGCCGGCTCAAGGAGAATCTTCGATCCTTCAGAGGAACAAACCAATCCGTTTTTGCTCGCTTACCCCGCGGCTTTTCCGCGGGGAATTCGCTCGCTGGCGGATTCATCAAGGAGATCATCGTTTATGTCACGAGCCGACAGATATCTGAAAGCATGCAAAAAGGAGAGCGTTGACTGCACGCCCGTATGGATCATGAGGCAGGCCGGCAGATACCTCGAGGAATACCGCGCAGTGCGGGCCAAGCACAGCTTTATCGAAGTCTGCAAGACACCGGAACTCGCGGTGGAGATAACCCTGCAGCCCGTCCGGCGCTTTGAACTCGATGCCGCCATCATCTTTGCCGATATCCTGCTGCCCCTGGAAAAAATGGGGATCGATTTTGAATTCACCAAGGACGACGGCCCGCAGATAAACAATCCCGTCCGGACACGGGGCGATGTGGAAAAGATGCGGGCCATCAACCCCATGGAAGAGATGGCGTATCTGATGGACGCCATCAGGATGGTGAAGCGCGAGCTGAACGGCAAGGTGCCGCTGATCGGTTTCTCGGGTGCGCCGTTCACGCTGGCAAGCTACATCACCGAAGGGGGCGGCTCCAGGAACTATGTTTTTACCAAATCCATGATGTACCAGGAACCCGATACCTGGCATCTGCTGATGGAAAAGCTTACCGACATGGTCATCGTCTACCTGAACGACCAGATCAAGGCGGGCGTCCAGGCCGTCCAGGTGTTCGACAGTTGGGTCGGATGTCTCTCGCCGGCCGATTACCGGGAGTTCGTGCTGCCCCACCAGAAACGGCTGATGGCATCCCTGGACAAGTCGGTGCCGCACATCCATTTTGCCTTCGGCGCGTCGCATCTGCTGACGCTGATCCAGGAGGCCGGCGGCGATGTGATCGGGCTGGACTGGCGCATGGATATCGACGCGGCGTGGAAGGCGCTGAACCATGAGCCGGGCGTCCAGGGGAACCTCGACCCGGTGGCCCTTTACGGCTCACGGGAATACATCAAACGGCGGGTACAGGACATCCTGGACGAGGGTGGGGAACCGCAACGGCCACATCTTCAACCTTGGCCACGGCATCCTGCCGACCGCGCCGACCGACAACGTGAAATACATGATCGACCTTGTCCACGAGTTGAGTGCCAGAAAATGAAGACCGGCGTCATCCTGGTAACTCTCGGCGGTCCGCGCAGCCTGGAGGAAATCCCGGAGTTCATCAAACGTTTCATCGGCAGGGAGCTTCCCCCGCCGGCCATGAAAGCCGTCATCGAACGATACCGGCTGATCGGCGGTTTTTCCCCGCTGGCGCGCATCACCGAAGAACAGGCGAAGGCGTTGAATGAAGCGCTCGGCAATGAGTATCTCTGTCTTCCCGCCTTCCGGTATTCGCCGCCGTTCATTGAAGAGGTCCTGGAAAGCATGGCGGCAGCGGGACTGGCGCGGATTCTTGTTCTTCTTCTTTCACCTTTCTACACGAGCGTCACCACCGGAAATTACATCGACGTCGCAAAAAGCCATATCGAAAAAAAATCCCTTTCCGTACCGGTGGATTTTATCCACAGCTGGTATAAAGAGCCGCTCTTCATCGACAGCTGGGTGGAGAAGATCAACAGCGAGTCCTTTGATGAGCAGGCCTTTTATCTTTTTTCGGCGCACAGCCTGCCGATGAAGTACGCCGGCGAGCCGTACCGGCAACAGATCGAAGAAACCGTGGCGCTGGTCGCCTCCCGCGCCGGCATCCGAAACCATGCGCTCGGCTGGCAGAGCATCCCGAGTAACGCGGCGGAACCATGGATAACCCCGACCGTCGAAGAAAAAATCGACGCCATCGCCGCTGCCGGTTTCAAAGGCATCGTCCAGGTCCCGATCGGGTTTACCGCCGACCACATCGAGACGCTCTACGATATCGACATCACCCACCGGCAGTACGCGCTGGCAAAGGGGCTTTCCTTCCGGCGCATATCTTCTCTCAATGCCGGTGAGCCTTTCATTAAGGCCTTGAAAGAGATAGTAACCAGGTTTAACGCAGATGATGAACGATAAAAAAATAGCCATCGTCGGCGGCGGCATCTCCGCCCTTGCCTGTGCCGTCGATCTGAAAGAAAAGGGATTTGACTTTACGGTCTTTGAAAAGGAAAACTCCGCCGGAGGCAAACTCTTCACGGAAAAAATCGGCAGCCTTACCATAGAAGGCGGACCGGACAGCTATCTTCCCGAGAAAGTCTGGTCCGTACAATTGATAAAAAAGGTCGGGCTGGCCGGGGAGATGCTCTGTTCAAACGACGAGTCCAAGGGCACCTTCATCTATTCCGGGGGGCGTCTCCATCCCCTGCCCGAAGGCGTCATGCTCATGGTGCCGACCATGATCATGCCGCTCGTCAAGTCCAGTCTTATCTCCTGGCCCGGTAAAATACGGATGGGCATGGAACTCTTTATCCCGCCCCGCAAAGACTCGAAAAGACGAAAGCCTCGCCGAGTTCGTCACGCGCCGGCTGGGCAGGGAGTGTCTGGAAAAGATCGCCGAACCGCTGGTGGCCGGCATTCACACCTCCAATCCCGACAATATGAGCGTGCTTGCCACCTTCCCCCGTTTTGTCGATATGGAGAGGAAATCCGGCAGCCTGATCAAAGGCATGATCGCGGCGATGAAAAAGATGCCGCCTCCGAACCCGTCGGGTCCAAAGATGACCTACTTCATGTCGCTGAAGGAAGGCATGCAGGAACTGGTGCGCGGATGTGTATCCTTTATCGGCGAAGAACGGGTCAAGACCGGAATGGCCGTGGTTTCGGTGGTGAAGCAGGATAGCCGCTACCGCCTGACATTCGGCGATGGTTCCACGGCTGATTTTGATGCCGTCGTACTTGCCACACCGTCCTATGTTACCAACGATATCCTGAAATCCGCGGATGAAGAGCTCCGCGCCATGCTGTCGGCCATCGAGTGGTCGTCATCGGCAACGGTTTCCCTGGCTTTCCGGAAGGATGACATGAAAAAGCCCCTGCCCGGTTTCGGATTCATCGTCCCCCGCGTGGAGAACAGAAGGATAAACGCCTGCACCTGGAGTTCCGTAAAATGGTCCCACCGGGCGCCGGAAGATACCGTTCTCATCAGAAGTTTTGTCGGCGGCGGACATCACGAAGAACTCGTATCCCTGGGCGACGCGGAGTTGGTAAACATCGTTCTTGAAGAGCTGCGTGAGATTATCGGTCTCACGGCGGAACCGATCACTGTTGGCTGAAATGATGGCGTCACTGGCTGATTGGGTCACTGCCCGGTAATGGGTCTCGTTTTTCTTCAACGCTTCTTCCACCTGCTTGCGCTTGACAATGTCGCTCTCCAAATTTCCAACCAGCCGATAATTGACTTTTAAGAACAGGCCGAACGCCAGCGCGATTTGCAGGGTTTGATAGAAAAGAAAAGACGGCGAGTCAGTATTGGCTTTTAGGAAGTCATTGCCCGGATCAATAATTAGGTCCGCGATGATGCGGGCGATGCTGATCAGACTATAACCGCCAATGATCACGCCCAGGTTACGCATGTTGAATGACGCTTCCGCGCCAAGGCGAAATATAAACCAGACGATCTGACCTGTAAGGATAAACATCCCAACCGAGACATTGATATTGCGTGCCAACAGGCTGGGGTGGACATAAGTAAAATAGGAATGAACGAGAATGAATGCCCCCAGCAGAATGTAATTGTGAAGTTGAGATACTGCTTTGCCGACAAACTTCACCAACCCTACACGATACGTTG
>CAWFOM010000022.1:0-52976 GCA_963817385.1 uncultured delta proteobacterium | reverse complement strand
AGGCGTGGATTGAAACTGTTATGGCGGCTGTGGTTTCAGCATCCATTACAGTCGCCCCCCGCGCGGGGGCGTGGATTGAAACATGTCATGGCGGCGTCGGTTTCGGCGTCCATTGCGTCGCCCCCCGCGCGGGGGCGTGGATTGAAACCCGTTCACGACATCGTGTAGCATCATCGAGTCGCGTCGCCCCCCGCGCGGGGGCGTGGATTGAAACATCGTCGACACGATGCGCCTGTCGAGCGCATCGACGGTCGCCCCCCGCGCGGGGGCGTGGATTGAAACACGGATGCTACACGCTGATCCATGGCATCGATCCGTGTCGCCCCCCGCGCGGGGGCGTGGATTGAAACACTAGACTGTCTGATGAGCATCTGCAGTCTCGTCGCGAGTCGCCCCCCGCGCGGGGGCGTGGATTGAAACATGTCAGCATGGCTGACGCATCACGCGTGCATAGGTCGCCCCCCGCGCGGGGGCGTGGATTGAAACATAATCATTGCCGGCATAGCATATCCGGTCAGCTGCGTCGCCCCCCGCGCGGGGGCGTGGATTGAAACGCATGCGCTGAGAATGCACATCGACGATCGTCGGTCGCCCCCCGCGCGGGGGCGTGGATTGAAACACAGTCATGACTATCGTCCAATGAGCAGTGCCCTGGGTCGCCCCCCGCGCGGGGGCGTGGATTGAAACACGATGCGATCAGCCTAGTCGATCCTGGCATCTCGAGTCGCCCCCCGCGCGGGGGCGTGGATTGAAACTGGTGCCGTGCCATCCTGAGCTGTATCGGATGCGCATGTCGCCCCCCGCGCGGGGGCGTGGATTGAAACATGATCTGGTACGCTTGATCCGGAGATTAGCTCGCAGTCGCCCCCCGCGCGGGGGCGTGGATTGAAACATGCGATGACCTGCAGGAGTCTGCCGGTACCGGCGGGTCGCCCCCCGCGCGGGGGCGTGGATTGAAACCGTACTCTCACGGGACGGTTCGACCAGGGCGTAGGTCGCCCCCCGCGCGGGGGCGTGGATTGAAACATCTGGTCGATCAGCGGCGTCCTGCGCGCCGTGGATGTCGCCCCCCGCGCGGGGGCGTGGATTGAAACTCAGACGATCGCGCTCGTGACGACTCTCGGACCATGCCGGTCGCCCCCCGCGCGGGGGCGTGGATTGAAACGTCATGATCCGTGTAGATGCATCGCGCGTGAATCGGTCGCCCCCCGCGCGGGGGCGTGGATTGAAACAACGACAATAGAACGATGACGATCACGCAATTCAGAGAGAACGCTCTCCGAAAAATCCCGGTTATTTATTCACCCGTCGGTCATAAAAACTCTTCTCGAAGGTCATGACCGTCGTGAGATCGTTGTTTTCGCCGATGGTGATCACCACGGGCTGTCCGGTGTCATCGTCCTTGCCGGCAAGGCGGAACGAAGCGCCGCTCCCCTCCAGCAGGGTGAAGCCGATCGCCTGCAGCCGGTCCGCCGTCTGCCTTGCCACATTTCCTTTGAAGATGAAGGCATGCCCGGCAAGAGCGCTCTCATTCTCATAGAGATACCCCGCACCAACCAGGGGATTCGCGCCGCCGAGGGTGTACAGATCGACTTTCAGGCCGCCGATCTCAGCCGCGTTGTCGGCTGTTCCCAGGATGGAAACCACCTTGGATTTGGGCATCAGAACGCTCACCCGGTCGAGGGCGGCGATATCAGCCGCAAAGACTGCGGCCGACGGGGCAAGAATCATGGTGCACATCAGGATCATTTTCACGATTTTTTTCATAACGGCCTCTCTTCTTAACGACGTTGAGTCTGGTTGATGGTCAATCCGATCCTTACTTGAACAGCGCGTCGATGACATCGACCAGACCCGCAGGGTTGAAGCTCGCCCCGACCGAAGTGCTCGATTTTTCCCGGACCCTCGTGCCGTCGGGGGTTACATAGCTTTTCGACGAAGAGGATGTCTCCACCGTCTTCCCGACCGGCCCGATCTGGGTGAGGGCGGCGCCGGCTCCGATCTTGAGAACCTCCCTGGTCAATTCGCCCTGATCCATGGGCGGAGCCTCGGCCGCGCCCGAAGGCCGGCCCGCGCCTGCGGGGGCGCCGCCCTTTGCCGCCGCGGGCGCCGGGACGGGGTCGCCCCGGGAAGAACCCGCGAGCGGCGTCAGGGTCACCTTCACAGCCGGAGGCGCAAGGATAAATGCCTCCCCCGTCTCTTCCTGTGAGGAGATCGACCCCATGCCGCTTGTGATCCCCATGGCGGGATTTTTGAAAAAGAGCCCCGAATTGACGCCGGACTGGATTGCCCGCAAATAGACCCGCTCTTTCTGATACTGCTTCTCGACGACCACATCCTCCTGGCGATAGTTTTCTTTGATCAAGGTCAGGATGTGGTTCCGGGTCCGTTCCAGGGATACGGTGTTGGGCGTCGTTCCCATGAACTGTCCATTGGCGTAGATCTTGGCGCCCAAGGGGTTCGTCGTCACCGGAATATCCTGTTTCAGGACCGGCGCGCTGCAGCCGCTTGCCAGAAGGGCAATGAGTCCCAACATGATCATGAGTCTCGCATCCGTCTTCATTGTTTGTCCTCTCCCGAATTTATTTCCTCGCCCCGCTCCGGAAACGGCTCTCCGACAGCCGGAGCGCCGCTGCCGCCCTCACATCGGCATGCGGAAGCGATTAACCGGAAAACATGGTTATGAATCTCGGGTACGGTACCAGAAACACCCGGGATAATCAAACGAGAAACACCGATTGCCTTGACCATCAAGGGAAGGCCGGCGGGACGGACGCCGGAACAATCACCCTTATCTGCAGGCGATGTACCTCTCCGCAATAGCCGGGCGGATACCACGTTCCACCGGAGAAAATGTGCCCCCTCCTCTTGACGCCGCATAGATCAGTATATATTATGTTTGCACATCGGGTTGTATCCGGATGACCGGCCGGGAAGATCCGGAAAGAGGTTTGCCGGTCGCAATCCCCGAAACAGGAGTGAACCATGGATTACATCAAGATCAGATTCGTGGACAATCCGGAAGGCGCCGAGTCCGAGTTCCGCAGGACCCTCGACGAGATGCTGCGCGTGGCCAATCCGCGCTTCACCCTCTCCCGGCACCGGTGGCGGCCTCAGATGGACATCTATGAAACCGGGGCGGAGATCGTCATCCAGGCGGAGATCGCCGGCATCCGGAGTGAGGAGATCCACCTGGAGATCGGTCCGCGAAGCGTCAAGATCTCCGGCATCCGGGAGAGTTGTCCGCACGGCGGAGACGTCCGCTATCGCCTTGCGGAGATCCCCTGCGGCTACTTCGAACGCACCCTCTCCCTCCCCGCCCTGATCGACACGGAAACGGCCGCGGCGATCTACCGGGACGGTCTGCTGGAGATCCGCCTTACCAAACGCCCCCTCGACCGCATTCAAAAGATCAGCATCCAGGCCGGCTAATCCCCCCTGCCGATGCATGTGGAGGTTCCCATGAGCGAACAGAAACCGCCTGCAGAGTTAAAAATCGTCCAGATCCCCGAGGTCCTTCCCGTCCTGCCGCTTGCGGGCGCGTTCGTCTTTCCGAAGATGCTCTTCCCGCTGGAGGCTTCCGGCGAGTCCGAAATCACCCTCATCGATGAGGCGATGGCCGGCGACCGCCTCATGGGCCTGGTCATGCTCAGGCAGAAACCGGAATCGGGGGAGCTCTCGCGTCGGAAGGAGGATTATCACAGCATCGGCACAAGCGTCGTGATCCTCCGCATGGCCAAGACGGCCGAGAACAAGGCCCAGCTCCTCCTCCAGGGGATCAGCCGGTTCAGGATCCTTGAGATCGTGGAGGGGAAGCCCTACCTCCAGGCCCGCATCGAGAACCTGGAGGATGTGGAGGTGAAGGATATCGAGGTCGAGGCGCTGATGGCAAACCTGATCGGCCTCTTCGAGCGGATCGTCAAGCTCTCCCCGTTTCTCCCCCAGGAGTTCGGGGCGATGGTCAAGACGATCACCGATCCCGGCGTCCTGGCCGATCTCGTCGCCTCCGTGATCAATGCAACGATCGAGGAGAAACAGAAGATCCTCGAGATCCTGGACGTGAAGGAGCGCCTCCGCGAGGTGACCAGGCTCGTCAACCACCAGGTGGAAATCCTGGAACTCGGGAGCAAGATCCAGTCCCAGGTCAAGGACGACATGGACAAGTCTCAGCGGGAATACTACCTCCGCCAGCAGCTTGCCGCCATCAAGAAGGAGCTGGGGGAGACGGACGACGAGAAGGTGGAGATCGAGGAGTACCGGGAAAAGATCGACCGGAAGAACCTCCCGGAGGAGGCAAAAAAGGAGGCGGAGCGGGAGCTCGCCCGGCTCGAGCGGATGCACCCCTCCTCGGCGGAATTCACCGTTTCGGCTACCTACCTGGACTGGATGACGAGCCTTCCCTGGAATGAGAAGACCGAGGACAACCTCGACATCAAGAAGGCGCGGCGCGTCCTCGACGAGGACCACTACGGCCTGGAGAAGGCGAAGCGGCGGATCGTCGAGTACCTGGCCGTCCGCAAGCTGAAGCCGGAAACGAAGGGGCCGATCCTCTGTTTCGCCGGTCCTCCGGGGACGGGCAAGACCTCGCTCGGCCACTCGATCGGCCGGGCGCTGGGAAGGAAGTTCATTCGTATCTCCCTGGGCGGCGTCCGCGATGAGGCGGAGATCCGCGGCCACCGGCGGACGTACGTGGGGGCGCTTCCCGGCAGGATCATCCAGGGAATCCGGCGGGCGGAGTCCAACAACCCCGTCTTCATGCTCGACGAGATCGACAAGCTGGGGAACGATTTCCGCGGCGATCCCTCCTCGGCGCTCCTGGAGGTGCTCGACCCGGAGCAGAACTTCTCCTTCGTGGACCACTACCTCGACGTCCCCTTCGACCTTTCGCACGTGATGTTCATCACCACGGCGAACATGCTGGAGACGATCCCGCCGGCATTGCGCGACCGCCTGGAGGTGATCGAGCTTGCCGGCTACACCATCGACGAGAAGATCCGGATCGCCCAGCGCTACCTGATCCCGCGGCAGACGGAGGCCAACGGCCTCAAACCCGACCAGATCCGCTTCACGAAAAGCGCGCTCGGCCACATCATCGCCGGATATACGCGGGAGGCGGGGGTCCGGAACCTCGAACGGGAGATCGCCGCGATCTGCCGGGGGGTCGCAAGCCAGATCGCCGAAGGGGATATCGAGAAGGCCTCCATCACCGCCCGGGACATCCATAAGTTTCTCGGCGCGGTCCGGATGACCTCCGAGGCGGCGGCCCGGACCTCCAAGCCCGGGGTCGTCATGGGGCTCGCCTGGACGCCGACCGGCGGGGATCTCCTGTTCATCGAAGCCACGTCCATGAAGGGCAAAGGCGGCCTTACCTTGACCGGCCAGCTCGGGGACGTGATGAAGGAATCGGCGACCGCGGCCCTGAGCTTCATCCGCGCCAACGCCGAAGAACTGGGGATCGCGAAGGACTTCTTCGAAGGGGTGGACATCCACATCCATGTCCCCTCGGGCGCCATCCCCAAGGACGGCCCGTCGGCGGGGGTGACGATGCTCACCGCCCTGGTTTCGCTTTTGACCAACCGGACGGTGAAGAGAGAGCTCGCCATGACCGGCGAGATCACGCTCAGGGGGCTGGTCCTTCCGGTGGGGGGGATCAAGGAGAAGGTCCTCGCCGCCCACCGCGCGGGCGTCAAGACGCTCATCCTCCCCAAGTGGAACCGGAAGGACCTGGAGGATGTGCCGGCGAAGGTCCGGCGGGAGATCACCTTCCACTTCGCGGACGAGATGCTCGACGTCCTCAAGATAGCCCTGGAGAAGACGCCGGAACCTTCGAAATAGAGAAGGAAGATAATTAGGGCGATTTTCGGCCTCAAAAACACGCGACGTCACGGGGATGTTTATCATCTCCCCGTGCGCTAATGCGCACCTCCCCACATCACACCCGGATTACCACCCGCCGATTGCAGGCTCGAGATTGGGTCTTGTCCCCCACGGCCGTTCGGGATATATACCGGCCGTGAAATCGGAACGATAAAAGGAGAAAGAATGGACGGGTTTACCCAACTTTTCCGGCCGGGCAGAATAAACCTTCTGGAGATGAAAAACCGGATCGTCATGGCCGCAGTAGGCAGTTCATTGGCCGACGCTGAAGGTACTGTCACCGATCGCGCGATCGATTATTATGTGGAGCGGGCCAAGGGGGGCGTCGGCCTGATCATCGTCAAGCTGACCTCCGTGATGGCAGAACGCCCGCGGCTCCAAACATCACCTGGCCGCGTATGACGACAAATTCATCCCGCGGCTCGCGCGACCTCGCCCGTGCGGTGCAAGGCGCATGGCGCCCGAGTCGCCCTGCAACTGGGGCATCACGGCAACAATGCCTCGCATCCCCGGCGGCAGCGGGGGTTCCCCCCCGGCGAGCAGGTGGTCGTGGGCCCATCGCCCGTAGCGTATATCGAGACCGGGGTGATCCCCCGCGAACTGACCCGTGCCGAGATCCGCGAGCTCGTCGGCGCATTTGCCGCGGCCTCCCTGAGGGCGAAGGAGGCGGGGTTCGATGCCGTAGAGTTTCACGGCGCCCATGGGAAGCTGATAAGTCAGTTTTTATCCCCCTACTACAACAGGCGCACCGATGAATACGGCGGAAGCGTCGGGAACCGGGCCAGATTCGCCTCCGAGATCCTGGCCGCCGCCCGGAGTAAGGTGGGGCCGGATTTCCCCCTGATCATGAGGATGGACGGATGGGATGGGTATGAGGGAGGATTTTCCCCGGAGGAGGCGGTCGCGGTGGCCCCCCTGTTCGTCGAGGCCGGCGCCGACGCCCTTCACGTCTCCGCAGGCGCCAGCGAAGCGACTCACTGGCAGTTCCTGACCTACCTGCAGGAATCGGGCGGGCTCGTCCATCTGGCCGAAGCGGTAAAACAAGTCGTCAGCGTGCCGGTCATCACGGTGGGCAAGCTGGGGGATCCCCGGCTGGCGGAAGAGGTGTTGAAACAGGGCAAGGCGGATTTCATCGCCCTGGCCCGCCCGCTGATCGCCGACCCCTCCCTGGTAAACAAGGTCCGGGAAGGCCGCCTGGACGAGATTCGCAGTTGCATCTCCTGCAACAATTGCGTCGGGTCGGGAAGTTACAAGGGATGGTCCTGCACCGTCAACCCGTCGGTGATGCGGGAGAGGGAATATGCGATAGCGCCCGCTCCGGTGAAGAAGAATGTCATGGTCATCGGCGGGGGACTGGCGGGCATGGAGGCGGCAGCGGTATGTGCGCAACGGGGCCATGCGGTAACCCTCTATGAGAAAACCGGAGAGCTGGGCGGACAGTGGAACATCGCCTGCATGCAGGAACACAAAGGGCACTTCGCTTCCGTGACCCGGCGCCTCAGGCAGGAGATGAACGACGCGGGCGTCACGGTGGTCCTCGATACCGAGGCGACCAAGGCACTGGTCGAAAAGCGCCGTCCCGACGCGGTCATCATCGCCACGGGGGCAACCCCTGCAAGCCTTCCGGTGCGCGGGGCAAATCGGAAAAACGTGGTCCAGGCCAACGATGTAATCCGCGGCGCGGCTCCGGTGGGCGATCAAGTCGTCGTCATCGGGGGGCGTCATGTGGGCATGGAAGTCGCCATCGCCCTTGCCCGGCAGGGGAAGGATGTCTCCCTCGTCACCCGCCGGAAGGTGGGCCGCGACGTCCGGAAGGCCACTCGGCTTGCGCTCATGGACATGCTCATGGAACAGAGGGTAAGGCTTTACCCCTATTTTGAGGTGGTGGAAATACGGGATCGCGGGGTTATGGCGGTGAATGAAGGCACCCTTTTCGTCCTCAAGGCCGATACGGTGGTCCTGGCGGTCGGGGCCACTCCGGCGAAAGGACTGATAGCGATGCTCCGCCCGGTGGCTCATGAGATTCACGCAATCGGTGACTGCGTGGAGCCGAAGGATGCCCTGGCCGCGATCAGTCAGGGCGCCGAGATGGGCCGCATCGTATGAACCGTTTTGTGGGAAATCCCGCTTAATCGGGCTCAGAAATAAATAACTTGTAGCACCGGTGGGAGAATCCGTCGATTTGGACCCGTGGTGTCATTGATTTCTATCACTCTGTCGCAATTGCTCCCGGCCAAAGATAATAAAAACCGGCATGCAGGTTGAAGCTGTCCGGCAGTGCTATATTCACGACCGGCAAATGTTCATCCTCCAATGCCGCACCGGCGACATTGTAGTAATTGTCATCAGGAAATTTCACTCGGCGATAAACGACCAACTGAGCATCTTCCGAAAGGCCTGCCAGAGTCTTTGCTTCTTTTATGGCATCGCTTATGTAGCCGATTTTGTCAACCAGGCCCCATTTCAATGCTTGATCCGCCGTAAATATCCGCGCTGTGGAAATTTCCTCCATCGCCTGTTCTTTCAGTTTGCGATGTTTTTGCACCAAGCGAATAAATCGTTCTCCAAAATCATTCACTGCTTTCTGCATGATATTCTTTTCTTCTTCGGTGCTATCGCGGAATGGCGATCCCATATCCTTATTTTTCCCAAATTTTGTCACATCCACGCTAAGGCCGACTTTGTCCATCAAGGCGCTGACCCTGGGGCGTAGAAAGATAACGCCCACGGAGCCCGTAATCGTAGTAGGATGCGCCATTATCATATCGGCGGGAAGAGACATATAATAAGCACCCGATGCGGCAACGTCCATCATGGAAACGATAATTTTCGCACCGGTTTTGTCTTGGTATGATGAAATTTCATGATAGAGAATATCGCTCGCAATGATTGTCCCGCCGGGCGAATTAATCTTGAATAAGACTGCCCTGATACGTTTGTCTTCTTCTGCCTTTTTCAATTGCGATACAATCTGTTGCACCATGCTCGGCGACGATCGCACAAGACCCTTTTGCGGTGTGTCTGAAATCGTTCCTTGCACGGAAATCAGCAAGATTTTATCTGAACCGCTGCCTTCCAGGGTATATTCTCTGAGGGGATCGGCAGCATCGGCAAAAAGCCTGATCCGGGGCATTGAACAGGCACTGACGAAGATAAGGGCGATTATCACCGGTATTAAGCGCGTTGTTCGCATATATCACCTCCATGATCATGACCGCTTCAATTTCATTGCCGGTCATCGGACATTCATCATTCCCTCAATCCGTAGCTTGTCTGACGCAGTCGGTCCCGCACCCATTCATCCGCTCACGCACTATCAGCTCCGAAGCGATGCATCGCATTCTTCCCGCATGCATAAGCTCACGATATGTCGGAGCTGCTCTTCCGGAATCGGGGACATGTCGAAAGGAGCTTGTTTACAACTGCACCTGTCGATATTGCGGCAGCTGATAGCTCCCGCCATGATAAGCTTTTCGACAGCGTCACGATCATCACTTGCATCAACCTTGATCTCTCGATTGCATGGGACGGGACATGCAAATGAATAGGTCATAACCGTACCCTTCCTTTGTACCAATTTTATCATTAATATTCTCACCGGAGTTACCCAATCCGGCAGGCTCCGACGCAGATACACTAATGCAATCACTGACGGATGAAAATACGGATTAAAGGGAAGTATAATCGTAGGGGGAATCTACTATTTGTGGATGATGAACCAAAAAACGCTTGACATCCGGTACGGCATCTGGATACTAAACACCAACATTGCACACAATATGAAATATCACACACAAGGGAGTTCACGATTTTGGGTGCCGGCGATCTTGCCTATGAAGCGTTAAAATCGAAAATCCTCGCCCAGGAATACCTTCCGGGCATGCAACTCAAAGAGCTGCAAATCTCAAAAGAACTCGGCCTGACACGCACCCCTGTCCGTGAAGCCATCATTCGGCTGGAACGAGAGGGTCTGGTCAAGACCGTTTACAACCGGGGCGCGTTCGTTACGGTGTTTTCGAGAAAGGAAATTGAAGATCTGCTTGAAGTGCGGGAGGCATTGGAGATCAAGGCGCTCTACCTTGCGACGAGAAGGGCAAGCAGGGATGATATCGATACGATTGAAACAGCGCTGAAACAGAGGGAACTGCTCATAACAAACGGAGTGGCCACGGTCGACTTTCGCGATGCGGGCTTGGACTTTCATCTCGGAATCATAAAGCTCAGCAAAAACGAACGCTTGATATCCACATGGCAGACGATGCAGAGCCAGCTCTCTCTGGTGAGGGTTACATCGACGATGATCAAATCGCGATATTTAAAGGCATTCGAGGAGCACAAGAAAATCCTGGCGCTGGTCGGCACTGGAGATTTCAAGCGGGCCGAGAAACTCCTGATAACGCACATCTCCGTTGCCAGAAATAACTTGCTGTCATCACTTTCCGATGATAGTGAGGATCACCCGGCGGCAAGAAAAATTGAAAGATCTCCACGGCGAGCCGCGGGGAATGGGCTTACTAACGGATTCATCTGAATACTGGAGGTGCAGGTATGATCAATGGAGCACGACGTCTTCGTGAACTTCTGAACCGGGAAGGCGTCCTTCTGTGTCCCGGAACCTTCGACTGCGTTTCGGCCAAGGTTGCGGAACGCGCCGGTTTCCCCGTCCTATCCATCAGCGGCGCCGCCCTGGCGGCAAGCGTTCTCGGGTACCCCGATGTCGGACTGCCGACCATGCCCGAAGTGTTGAATCAGGCGCGGAACATCGCCCGGTGCGTAGAGGTCCCCGTCACCGTCGACGCCGATACGGGCTATGGAAACGCCCTGAACGCGATGCGCGCCACGCGGGAATTTGAAGCCGCCGGGCTCGCGGGCATGATGATCGAGGATCAGGTGTTTCCCAAACGGTGCGGGCACTTTGAAGGGAAAAAAGTCATTCCCGCCGAAGAGATGGTCATCAAGATCCAGGCAGTGTGCGAGGCCCGGCGGAACGATGATTTCGTCATCATCGGCCGCACGGACGCCCGGGCGGTCTACGGCATAGACGAGGCCATCCGCCGCGCCCTGATGTACTGCGAGGCCGGGGCGGACATGATCTTCGTCGAGGCGATGATGAGCGTGGAGGAGATGCGGAAGGTCGCCAAGGCCATCCCAAAACCTCTGAAGGCCAACATGAATGACGGCGGCAAGACCCCTCCGGTCCATTATAACGAACTGTATGAGATGGGTTACAAACTGATCAACTATTCCGGCATGCTGCAACGGACGGCCATCCGGGCGATGACGGACGTGGCGGAGATCCTCAAACGGGAGGGCACGACCGCGTCGGCGTATCCCGAAAAGATATGTGACATGACCGAGCGCAGTGAACTCCTGGGCCTGTCCCAGTTCTACGAATTGGAGGAGAGGCTCTACGGAAAGTTTCTCGAGACCGAGGGAAGCTGGCGCAAGGAACTGGACGAGCGGTCCGCCGCCCGGAAGTCCGAAAACCGGAAGATACCGATCTGAATCAGCAACTCCCGTGGTTTCAAAGAATTCGTAAGGGCAGAAACTTTTTATTCGACACAAGGGGTACCGACATGGGGAAGACCATCGCTGAGAAGATACTGGGAAAGCACGCCGGAAGGGAAACGACGGCAGGCGAGATCGTCATGGCCGATGTGGACTTTATCATGTCCGTCGACGGCAATCGCCCCCTGAGCATCCAGGTTTTCCGGGAGATGGGCGGCAAGAATCTCTTTGATCCCAAGAAATTCGCCCTGGTGATCGATCATGCCCCCTCCTCACCGACAGCCACCGTGGCCAACACCCTCAAGCTGGTGCGGCAGTTCGCCCGCGAGCAGGGCTGCATCCTTTACGAGGCGGGAGAGGGTTCCTGTCACCAGCTCCTGCCGGAGCGGGGCCACGTCCTGCCGGGAGATCTGGTCATCGGCACGGATTCCCACACCTGCACCTATGGCGCGCTGAACGTCTTCTCGACAGGCGTCGGCGTAAGCGACGCCGCGGCGGCCATGATCTCCGGCAAGCTGTGGTTCAAGGTCCCGGAGACCATCCGCTTCGTCCTGAAGGGGCGGCTGCCCGCCGGCGTGTACGCCAAAGACCTGATCCTCCATCTCATCGGCAGCGTGACGGCGGATGGCGCCACGTACAAGGCCGCCGAGTATGTGGGTGAGGCCATCTCCGCCCTGAGCATGGACGGGCGGCTGACCATCTCCAACATGGCCGTGGAGATGGGGGCCAAAGCGGGCCTGATGGAGGCCGATGCGAAAACCCTGGCCTGGCTGAAGGGCCGCTCTTCCCGTCCCGTTGAACCGGTCGTCTCCGATCCCGATGCCCGGTTCGCCGATGTCCGGGAATACGATGTTTCCCGACTCACCCCTCAGGTGGCCCTGCCCCATCGGGTCGATAACGTCGTCCCCGTGGAAGAGGCCCTGGGCAAACCCATCCAGCAGGCCAACATCGTCGCCTGCACGAATTCCCGCCTGGAAGATCTTGAAATCGCCGCCTCCATCCTCGCCGGTCGGCGCGTCCATCCCGGGGTGAGGCTCTATGTGGTCCCCGCTTCCCGGCCCGTTCAAATGGAGGCCATGCGGCGCGGCGTCCTGCAGACGCTCCTGGAGGCGGGCGCCATTCTGGGCATTCCCGGATGCGATGCCTGCTCGGGGGGGTCGCATTTCGGCGTGGCCGCCGACGGCGAACATGTCATCACCACCGCCAACCGCAACTTCCGGGGACGCGTGGCCAATCCGGAGGCCTTCATCACCCTGGCCTCGCCGGCCACGGTCGCCGCCTCGGCCCTGGAGGGCAAAATCGCCGACTGCAGAAAATACGTGAGGTGAACCATGCTGCTCAGGGGAAAGGCCCATATCTTTGGAAACGATGTCAATACGGATGACATCATCGCCAGCAAGTACAAGTCTTCCACGACGGATATGCTGGAGATGTCCAAGTATCTCATGGGAAACGTCGATCCGGATTTTGTCCGGAGGATCGCACCGGGGGATTTCATCGTGGCGGGAAGCAATTTCGGGTGCGGCTCATCCCGGGAGACGGCGCCGCGGGTGATCAAGTTGGCGGGGCTTTCGGCCGTGCTGGCCAAAGGATTCGCCCGCATCTTCTTCCGCAATGCGATCAACGTCGGATTGCCGGTCGTGGAGTGCGACACCGGTAACATCAAAGAAGGCGACCAGCTGGAGGTGGACCTCGAGCGCCGGCCTGGTCCGGAACATCACCCGGGGAACGGAGATCAGGGTGGCGCCGCTCCCCCCGGTGATGCTGGAGTTGCTGAACGATGGAGGATTGTCGGAACATTTCAAGAAACACGGAACATTTCACCTGCAAAGCATCGAAGAAGGCAAATGACGTTCGGATGACACTGGCGATCGCCCAGTGCGGCGGCCAGATGACTTAAAACCCTTTTAAAAAGGAGGTAGACGTCCATGCTAAGCAAGACTTTTCGTGTGGCCCTGGTTATCCTGACCGCAACCGTTCTACTCACTGGTTGCAGGACAGGGAAATGCGCAACAGGCGTACCCCACCAAACCCGTTCAATTGGTCGCCGCAGGCTCCCCGGGCGGCGGGCTGGACATTCACGCCCGTGCGATCGAACAGGCCTTGACCGTTGAAAAGATGTTGGATAAGCCCTTCACCATCATGCACAAGGGCGGAGGCGGCGGGAACATCACAACCTCATACCTGGTCAATCAGAAGGGAAACGGTTATGTGCTGGGCATCAACAGCAACCGCGTCCTCCTGAATGAACTCATGGGGACGATCGAATACGGCTACAAGGACTTGACGCCCGTCGCACGCCTGACCACGGAGTACGACTGTCTGGGCCGTTCGGGCCGACTCCAAGTACAAAACGGCCCTGGAGGTCCTGGCGGATCTGAAGAAGGACCCCACCTCCGTGACCTTCGGCGTCGGCACCATCCCCAGCAACGACCAGTTCAATATCCTGCTGCCCGCCAAAGCAGAAGGGCGATCGATTACAGCAAGATCAAGATCGTCGTCTTCGATGCGGGGGGAGACGCCATGGCGAAGCTGCTGGGCGATCACGTCCCCATTCTCTCCGTCAACATATCGGAAATTTCGGCACAGTTGGAAGCAGGGAAAATACGCATTCTGGCCGTATCCGTCACCCGCCAAAGCTCGATCGCATACCCAACGTACCCACCTGGAAGGATCTCGGGATAGACGTTACCATTTACCACTGGCGCGGTATCTACGGACCGCCGGAGATGCCCAAGGTTGCCTACGACTACTGGAACAAGAAGTTCGCGGCCATGGTCAAGACCAAGACCTGGAAAGGGCTGCTGGATAAATTCGAGCTGTTCGACGCCTTCCTCCCCGGTGATGAGTTCAAAAAGACAACTTGAGAAAGACAATGAAACCTATCGTGAGTTGCTCGGAACCATGGGCATGCTGAAGAAAGGGAAGAAGTAGCGATGAAACATCCGACAAAACTCTCGGAAAGGCTGCTTCCCGCCCTTCTTCTGGTTGTAGCGGGCCTCGTTCTCATCAGCGTCTCGCGTCTTCCCGTCACGGCAACCGCCGATCTCGTGGGGTCAAAGATGTATCCCGGGGCGCTGGCGATACTGCTCGCCGTCCTTTCCGGGCTGCTTCTCATGGGCGCCGCACCTCCGCACGGTGGAGATGCGGACATCACATTACCGGGCATCGTGCGACGGTTTCTCCCCCTGGTGCTTTTCTCGGCCCTCTATGTGCTCACCTTGCCCCTGTCTGGGTTTTATGATCGCCACCACGGCGCTCTTATGGCCTGCTTCTACCTCCTGGGGGAACGGAGGCTCTGGCTGAATTTCCTGATCGCGGCCGGCTGTACCCTTGCGACTTATCTTCTCTTTGCAACGCTGCTGGGGATACAACTGACCGCATTCCCCGGGTAGTATCCGTATGCTGTCGATCCCCACTGGCTCTGCAAAGCCAGTGGGGATCGACAGCGCATTTGTTGATCCGCCGGGATCATCGATGACAAAATTGTGGAGAGTCAAAAAATGGACACCCTCCCTCTGATAATGAACGGCTTTTCTCAGGCGCTGACAGTACCGAACCTTCTATCGGCTTTCATCGGATGTTTTTTGGGAACCGTGGTGGGCGTTCTGCCGGGCATCGGCCCCTCCACGACGGTGGCGCTGATGATTCCCATTTCCTTTGCGATGAATCCTGCCACCGCCCTGATCATGATGATGGGCGTTTACTGCGGCGCGATGTATGGCGGGGCCATCACCTCCATCCTGATCAATGTCCCCGGAGAGGCCTCTTCGGTGATGACCGCCGTGGACGGATACCCCCTGGCCAGACAGGGGCGGGGCGGGGTGGCGATGGTGCTCTGCCAGGTCGGATCATTCATCGGCGGCACGTTGTCCATCGTGGGTTTGATGCTCGTGGCCCTGCCCCTGGCGACCTTCGCCCTGCAATTCGGTCCTGCGGAGAATGTTCTCGGTCATGTTCTTTGCATTGATCCTCGCCGCGACACTGATCAGCGAGTCCATGCTGCGCGGCATAACCGCCCTGGTCATGGGGCTCATCCTGGCCGTCATAGGAACCGACCTCCAGACGGGCGTCGGACGGCTCACCATGGGGGTGCCCGAACTGCTGGACGGCATCGATAACGTGGTCGTGATCATCGGCGTGTTCGGGGTTGGCGAAGTGCTCTGGTACGTGGTTTCCACCTACGGAAAAGCTGAAGCCGCCCTCGAACGGATCGGGGCGGGCCGCTGGATTCCCAATGGCAAGGAGTGGCTGGCGGCGTGGGGCCCCATCTTCCGAGGCTCCCTGACCGGATTCCTGACGGGCCTCTTGGCCGCCGGCTCTGTTCTCGGTTCGTTTCTCTCCTACAGTTTCGAGAAGCGCCTCTCCAAACACCCGGAAGAGTTCGGCAAGGGAGCCCTGGAGGGGATGACCGCCTGCGAGTCGGCCAACAACGCCTCCACCGGCGGCGCGCTGATCCCCCTGTTGACGCTCGGGATCCCCCATTCCGGGACGACGGCCGTTCTGCTGACGGTGCTGACAATGTATGGATTGAAACCGGGTCCGCAGATGATGATCGATCAGGCGCCGCTGATGTGGACGGTCATCGCCTCCCTCTATATTGCCAACATCATCCTGATCATTATGAATCTGCCGGCCGTGGGAATCTTCATAAGAATTCTGGATATTCCGTTGAAGTTTCTCATGCCGATCATCCTGGTCTTCGCCTCGGTCGGGGCCTATTCCATCAACTCGTCTTTGACCGACGTGATCCTGGTCCTGCTCTTCGGCGTCCTGGGTTTTTTCATGCGCTGGTCGGGGTTCACACCGGTCGCGCTGGTGCTGGGAATGGTGCTGGGTGAGCGGCTGGAGCAATCCCTCCGCCAGGCCCTCATGATATCGTCCAACGGTGCGCTGATCTTCCTGACGAAACCGATCAGCCTTTTATTCCTCGCTGCTGACCGCGGCCATCGTGGTTGTGGATATAGTGACCCGCAAGAAAGGCCGAGTCGCCGATGACAGCGAAGGATAAGAGGTAAATCATGGGCATGACATTAGCGGAAAAGATTTTTTCCAAGCATGCAGGCCGTGCCGTGAAAGCAGGCGAGATTGTGGTAGCAGATCTCGATGCCATGATGACGCACGATGCCAATCGCCCGTTGGCTCTGGACGTTTTTAACCGGATGAAGGGGAATAAGCTGTGTGACCCCAAAAAGGTCATCCAGATGATCGAGCACCACTATCCGGCGCCGGGAGCGGCAAATGCATTGGCCCAGCGGAAAATGCGCCAATTTCACCAGGAGATGGGGGGGATTTTTTACGAGGGAGAAGGCATCTGCCATTCGGTGATGCCGGAAAAGGGACATGTGCTGCCGGGGGAACTGGTGGTGGGCACAGATTCCCACACCTGCACCTACGGTGCACTTGGGGCATTTTCAACCGGGGTGGGATCCACGGATATGGCGGTGGCCATGATTTCCGGGAAGCTCTGGTTCATGGTTCCCGAGACGATAAAAATGAACATCATCGGGACGCTTCCGCCGGGTGTTTTTGCAAAAGATATTATCCTGCATATCATTGCATCCGTCACGGCGGACGGCGCGACATACAAGGCTGTGGAATTTTCAGGGCCGGTGATCGAAAACCTTTCGATGGACGCTCGATTTACCATGACCAACATGGCCATCGAGATGGGTGCAAAGGCCGGCATGATCGCGCCGGATCACACGACCCTGGATTGGGTCAACCGGCGAAACCCTGCCCGCGTCTTCACCACTCATGTTCCGGATCCGGATGCCCGCTACGTTCAGGAAATGACCTTTGATGTTTCCAAACTCTCTCCTTTCGTGGCAAAACCACACCGCGTCGATAATGGGGTCCCGCTGGAAGAGGTGCTTGGGATACCCATTCATCAGGGGAACCTTTCAACATGCACGGCGGCTCGGCTCGAGGATTTGCGTATTGCCGCCAAGATGCTGAAAGGGAAAAAAATTGCGACGGGCGTCCGGTTCTTTGTCGTTCCGAGTTCCAAGGAAGTGTTCACCCTTGCACTGGCCGAAGGAATTCTCTCGACGCTTATCGATGCCGGTGCACACATCAAATCTTCCAGTTGTGCCGCCTGCTCGGGCGGATCGGCCTATGCCCTGTTGGCCGATGAAGAGGTTGCGATAACAACGGCCAACCGCAATTTTCAGGGTCGACTCGGGAATCCCAAGGCATTCATCTATCTTGCCTCTCCCGCCACGGTGGCCGCGAGCGTCCTGGAAGGGAAGATTGCAGATCCGCGACCCTATTTTTCGGCATAATCGTGTTGAGGCGATTCAGGAGGCTTGGACGATGAGATTAGAAGGAGT
Source organism: uncultured delta proteobacterium (assembly GCA_963817385.1). Classification (GTDB taxonomy): domain Bacteria; phylum Desulfobacterota; class Syntrophia; order Syntrophales; family UBA5619; genus JAKAFS01. The sequence goes on along the minus strand of CAWFOM010000022.1, from coordinate 35,259 downwards.
TGCCCATGTTTTTGGGGATCATATCAATACGGATTACATCATTTCCGCAAAACACAAGGGGAGATTCACCGATATCAAGCAGATGGTGGAATATATCATGGAAGACATCCGGCCGGGATTTCACCGGGAGATACAACCGGGAGATTTCATTGTCGGAGGGATCAATTTCGGCTGCGGTTCCTCCCGGGAGGCGGCTCCGGCCGTGATCAAAGAATCGGGGATAGCCGCAGTGCTTGCAAAGGGATTTGCGAGGATCTTTTTCCGCAATGCCATCAATATCGGCTTACCGGCCGTGCGGGTTGACACCCAATCGATCCAGGAGGGTGATCGCCTCCGAGTTGACCTGGACAAGGGGATGGTAGAGAATTTGACAAAAGGCGGAATCATAACCACTCAGCCACTGCCGCCCTTTGTACAGCAGATTGTTGATTCCGGAGGGATGGAAAATTATTTGAGAGCCCATCCCTCTTTTGATGTCTGACGGGAGGTTCATCCATGAAGAAAACGACTCAAATGCGTCGCTTGATCGAGGCTCCGGAGATACTGGTGGCGCCGGGCGCTTATGACTGTTTCAGCGCCAAATTGATCGAGTCCATGGGCTTCAAGGCGCTGGCGACTACCGGTGCGGGTATATCAGAAAGTTTTCTGGGTCTTCCTGATTTCGGGATACTCGGGCTCAGCGACAATGTGACGGTCAGTAGAAATATTGCACAGGCGGTAAATGTACCGGTCATGGCCGACGCCGATACCGGTTACGGCAACGCCGTAAATGTCTATCACACCGTGAGAATGTTTGAAGAAGCAGGGATAACCGGAATAAACTTGGAAGATCAGGTCTCCCCGAAACGATGCGGACACCTCAAGGGGAAAGAGATCATACCCGCGGAAGAGATGGTTAAGAAAATCGAAGCCGCCGTCGCCGCACGAAAGGACCCCGATTTCATTATTAACGCGCGTACCGATGCAGCGGCGATCGCCGGAATCGATGAGGCCATCAGACGAGCCAACATATACCGCAAGGCCGGGGCCGACATGGTCTTTCCGGACGCAGTGCTGAGTGAAGAGGACATCGCAAAATTCGTCGGCAACGTCTCGGCGCCGGTGAGTATCAACATGGGCCTCGCCATCAGGAAACGTCCGACGACGCCGCTTGTATCCATTAAACGATTGGAAGAGTTAGGCGTCGCCCGAGTGACATTCCCCCGCATGACCACGGCTGCCGCCCTATCCGGCATGAAGAAAGCTCTGGAAGTAATCTTAGAATCCATCGCTCAGGGAAAAGTTATCGAACGGCCCGACCTGTGCTTCAGCTTCGAGGAGCTCACAACCCTCATGGGGTTCCCGCAAATGAAAGAACTGGAAGACCGATTTCTCACCGAAGAGGCGTTAGCGGGCAAATACGGACGCCGACGCTGAAGAAGAGCGAAGGAACAGGCAAACCGGCGGAAAGGGAAAAAAGGTGTTCGCGCGTGTCGCAGGTGTCGCGATTTCGTAGGAGAAATATTCCGGCACAGGCCGGTTCACCCATGAATCAGCCCGGTTATGGTATTTCGAAAAACAGATTTTGGAGGTAAAAATGGATAAGAGAGAGAAGTTTGCTGAACTCATCAAGCGTCCCGGGGTCATTGTGGTGCCTGGCACGTATGATGCGTTGACTGCCAGGATAGCCGAGCAGGCCGGGTTTGAGGCCATCTTTGCCACGGGAGCAGGGATTTCCAACGCCCACCTGGGCCTTGGCGACGTCGGACTGTTAACCGTAGACGAACTGCTGCAGACGATCAAGCCCATGTGCGATCGCACGACTGTCCCGATGATCGTGGATGGCGATACCGGTTTCGGCGGCTATCTGAATGTCCAGAGAACCATCCGGGAGCTGGAACATGCGGGCGTGGCGGCCATCCAGCTGGAGGATCAGATGTTCCCCAAACGGTGCGGCCACTTCCGCGGAAAACGGATGGCTCCGGTCGGGGAGATGATCGGCCGTCTGAGCGCCGCCGTCGATGCCCGCAAAGATCCCCGTTTCCTGATCATCGGCCGAACCGACTCCCGCGCAAGCGAAGGGTTGGAGGCCGCCATCGAACGAGTCCACCGCTACTTTGAAGCAGGCGCCGACATCGGTTTTGTCGAAGCGCCGCAGACCGTCGAAGAGGTTCGCGCCGTGGCGACCGCCTTCAAGGGAAAACCGATGCTGCTCAACCTGGTGGAGGGCGGGAAAGACGCCTCTCTTCTCGGCCGCCGAACTGGACAAGATGGGATTCAAGCTCATGCTCTGCGCCAACACGGCGCTGCGATCCGCCATCAAAGCCGTCGGACAGGCGATGGCAATGTTGAAAGAGGATGGCGCCCAGTCGGCGAGAGTTCAGGGCATGATCTGCACCTGGCAGGAACGGCAGTCGATCGTGGAATCCGAAGCCCTCATGGATCGGGAAATCCACTACGACCGGATCGCCATGGGGGAGGAGTCGAAAAAATAGAGGAGTAACGCTCATGGGACAGAATCTCACTCGCAAAATCATCGCGGAACATCTGGTTGAAGGAGAGATGATCCCGGGACGGGAGATCGCCATCACGATCGACCAGACGATGACCCACGACCTTCAGGTGCTGGGTTGGCAGCAGTTCGAGGCCATGGGGTTGCCCCGCGGCCGGACGGAGCTCTGGGTCAACTACACCGACCACAACATGCTCCAGACCGATTTCCGCAACGCCGACGATCACCGGTATCTTCAGTCGGTGTCCGCCAAGTACGGGGCGCTTTTCTCCCGGGCCGGTAACGGCATCTGTCACCAGGTGCATCTCGAACGGTTTGCCGCGCCGGGCAAGACGATGGTGGGTACGGACAGCCACACCCCGACCGCCGGCGGCATGGGCTCGCTGGCCATCGGCCTGGGGGGGCTGGAGGCGATAGCGGCATCCGGCGGCGGGCGGCTCTACCTCGCGATGCCGAAGGTGCTGGGCGTGAAACTGACCGGCCGGCTGGCGCCCTGGGTCGCGGCCAAGGACATCATCCTGGAGGTGCTCAGGCGCCTCACCGTGAAGGGCGGCGTCGGCAGGATCGTCGAGTATTACGGTCCCGGTGCGGCGACCCTGAGCGTCACCCAGCGGGCAACGATCTGCAACATGGGCGCGGAACTGGGCGCTACCAGCTCCGTCTTCCCGAGCGACGAGCGGACGAAGGCCTTCCTGGAGGCCCAGGGCCGCGGCCAAAGCTGGAAACCGATGGCCGCCGATGCCGACGCGACCTACGACGAGCAGATGGAGATCGACCTGGGCGAACTGGAGCCGCTCATCGCCAAGCCCCACAGCCCGGACAACGTAGTCCGGGTGCGGGAAGTGGAAGGCATCCCGGTAAACCAGGTGTGCATCGGCTCGTGCACCAACTCCTCCTACGAGGATCTGATGGCGGTCGCCGCCATCCTCAAAGGGAAGACCGTCCACTCCCGGGATCAGTCTCACCGTCACCCCCGGCACCAAGCAGGTGTTCACGATGATCGCCCGAAACGGTGCGCTGGCCGATCTCATCGCCGCCGGGGCGCGTATCCTGGAGGCGACGTGCGGACCCTGCTGCGGCCAGGGCCAGGCGCCCGCAACCGGCGCCGTCTCCGTACGCTCCTTCAACCGCAATTTCCCGGGCCGGAGCGGTACGCCGGACGCCCAGGTCTACCTGGCGAGCCCCGAAACCTGCGCCGCCGCCGCCCTCTCCGGGGTCATCACCGACCCCCGCACGCTGGGCGACCCGATCGTCATCGAGCCCCCCGCCCGCTACCTCGTTGATGACAACATGGTCCTGGCCCCGGCCGAGGACGCCCAATCCGTGGAGATCATCTGCGGCCCCAACATCAAACCGGTGCCCGTGGCCAAACCCGTCCCGGATACCCTGCGCTGCCGCGTTCTGATCAAGGTGGGGGACAATATCACGACCGACCATATCCTGCCGTCCGGAACCCATATCCTCTCGCTCCGTTCCAACGTCCCGGCCATCTCCGAATACATGTTCACCGCGGTGGATCCGGCCTTTGTCGGGCGGGCGAAGGAGTGGGGGGGAGGATTCGTGGTCGGCGGTCTCAACTACGGCCAGGGCTCAAGCCGGGACCATGCCGCGATGGCGCCCCTGTACCTGGGCGTCAAGGCGATCCTGGCGAAGTCCTATGCCCGCATCCACCACTCCAACCTGATCAACCTGGGCATCATGCCGCTGACCTTTGCCGACGCTGCTGTCTGGGATACCCTGGAGCAGGGCGACGAGCTGGAGATCGCCGGCATTCATGGGGCGCTCGGTTCGGGAGGGGATTTGGCAGTCAGGAACCTGACCAGGAACTCAACCTTCCCGCTTACCTACGATTTCACCAAACGGCAGGTGGCGATCATCCTGGCCGGGGGGTTGCTCAATTACATAAAAAAGTAGGCGGCTGACCGGTTCCGAGGATCTAAGGCTGCTGGCAGCTCCCTCCCCTTCGCTTTGATGGTCCACGACTTCAACCTTTCTTGGTCTCCTCATCGACCTCGCGATCGAAGTCGGCCTTCATCCAGGCGGGATCCATGCGGTATTCCCGGCGGAACGTCTCCGCCATCTCATCGAGCGGGACATCGGCGAATTCCCCGCGAAATGCGAGGTATTCCATGTGCCGTTTCCCCTCGAGATCGAACGGGTGATAAATCGAGTCGCCGCGCCCGTCGAATTCGAGGGGCCTGAGGCGGAAACGCTCGCAAAGCTCGATATTGAAGGCGGGAGTCGCCTTTATCCACGCCCCGTCGAGGTAAATGGACGTATACCCGTGCCAGAAGAAGATATCGGTCTTCATGTGCTCGCGCATGCGCGCCGTCGTGAGATGGTTCCGGACATCGGCAAAGCCCAGCCGGGCGGGAATCCCCACGCTCCGGCAGCAGGCCGCGAGCAGGACCGCCTTGGATACGCACCAGCCGCGGCCGTTTAGCAGCGTGGTGCTCGCCCGGAGCCCCTCGATCGACAGATCGATGGTATACGGATCGTACCGGATGCCGTCCCGCACGGCGTAATAGAGTTTGACCGCCTGCTCCCTCCGATCGGAGGAACCGCCGTTGTTCTTCCCTGCAAACTCCACGATCACCCCGCTGTCGGAGTCGACGGCCGGCGACGGCCTGGTATACTGCAGCATCTCTGAATTCATATCCTGTTCCTTTTTATGGGAGGAAATCTTTTCTCTCCGTCGGGTTCATGAGTACTTCCGATTTGATAACCTGGTTGAAATGGGCCTTGCCTGGGTTACAACTATTGAGTGGCAGTTAGTTATCATGGATGAGGATTACGGATGGAAAGAGCATTGTTGGGCTATCCTGATTATTTTTCACAGCCGAAGTCTGTCATTGGACAACAAAGGAATCATATTGTTCTGTTTTACTTCAGCTATGAATGTTTAGAATTTTAAGCTTTTGTTTATGAATTAGGTTTCCTATCTCCTCTCTTGCCGAGTGATCCACGAATGCCTCATCTAACTTATCAATTAGAGTCTTTTTAGGAAAGATTTTGAGCAATTGGAGAAATATCTGAATCGAGAGCCTATCGTAATTTTGGAGACTAACATGAACAGGTTGAAGTTGTTTTCTATCGGTTTGCGTGATCGTTCCTCCATGTGCAGTTTTATTCCTCGCTTTATAGGCCTGGCGTATATTATCACGAACTTCTAAGGAACTAAAACCTTCAAAATAGGAAAACAGCAAAGAAATCCTATTTTGCACTCGGAACATCAATTCTTGGGTTTCATCTTCTTTTAGAAATAAGGATTCTAAGCAATTGATTCCAAACAAAAATGTGTCATCAAAGTCCAAATGGGTGACTATTGCATCATGATAGCGTTTTAAAGCTATTATGATTGGTTGAGCTTCCTTTGGAATCGAAGTTTCGCAGAGTATACCTCTGAGTGGAGATAGGAGTGTAGTTATCATACTTTTTAGCTGAGGGATTATGTCATTCTTGATGCGATAGGAGGCAGACATTGTATAGAAAGAAGAACTTGTTACAGGTTGACGCCAAGTAGATTCTCCCTCTGGCAGATAGCGGTAATAGCTTGTAGTTTGTACAGATCCACGGCCGAGTAATAGAAAAAGTCGACCTAAAATAAAAAATTCTGAATGTATTTCATTTTCAGTTTTGTTTTTCATCTCGGTTTTGAGAATAACAGTGGGGGGTATTTTAGAAGAGAAATGAGACATCTTAATGATGAATGCCGAGGTTGGATCGCTTTCTTCTAAAGGGAATTTAACGCGGGATAGCACAAGTCCACTACCAAGGTCGTAATGTTGATCCTCAAGTTCGAATCCATGGAAGCCGAACTCAAGATGCCAGTCACTTCTTTTTTTATCTGTCATATGTTCCTAAAGAATGATTGCACCAGAGGTAACTTATTCAAATGCCTTTTTCATGCTGTCAATAGCACGATTTGCATTCAGAATCTACCGCAAGAACGAATTTATTCATCCTAACAGTTTCAGGAAGGATGCACCAAGCGGATGAACCTTTATTTGTATGCCGATCCTCTCCATTCGATGGTTTTGATCCACACAATCTCTTGCGCATCATCGATCCAGTAAAAGGATACGTAGATCGCCCTTGCGGAAACGATGCATGTGCTTGAGGTCCCCCTTCAACTTCTTGATATGCCCGTCCAGGTAGTGATTCCGGGCAATGGCATCAACGGCGTCCGTTATTCTTTCCTTCAAGGCATCATCGGCCTTCCGGTAGAATTTGACGGCGTTCCGATGAAGAATGATCTTATGCATTTTTTTTCAGATCATCCCAGGCGACAAAGGCGCCTTTTTTGCCGGCTGCCCTGTCTAGATCCGCCTGCCGGATCTGCCCCATCAGCTTGCTGTCCGCCATGATCTCGAAGGTCTCCCGCCAAACCTCCATATCTTCAGCAATCGCTTCATGGATGACGTCCTTAAGTTCATCCACCGTCATATCCGTTATTTTACGTTTTACGACTCTCATAACCTCTCCTTCGCAATTCTGTGGAACTGCGGAAACACGCTTCTGCAAATCGGCGGATAACCGGCTCTTCAATTCCAGGACGGTCTTTCTGTCTTGCTCTTTCATGGCCCCTGTCATGTCAAGCCTTTGATTATCCTTGAAAAGTCTAAGGAAAATAATTACGCCTGTCAAGAGAAACCGCTATCAAATAAAAGGGGTCCTTACCTTTTCGAGAGAAAAGTGATATAAGCGACTCATCATATCTCGAGGAGGTGCTGCTCTGAAAAAACGAATCGTGATCATTTTTTTTGTCCTCCTTGTCGGTGTGGGGCTTCTCGTCTACTACGGGCAGCGGAAGGTCGGAAAGGATGAACTCTACTACTCCGGAACCATCGAGGCCACGCAGTCCCATCTCGCCTTCCAGGCCGGCGGACGCGTTCTGAACGTCGCCGTAAGGGAGGGAGAGGCCGTCGCAAAGGACCAGCTCCTGGCGGAGTTGGACCCGGCGGAATTCCGCTCGCGCCTCGAACAGGCGAAGGCCAATCTCGAAAAATCCCTGAAGAACCGGGAGCAGGCGGAGGCCCTGCTCAGGGTCTCCGAGAAAACCCTCCCCGCCGAGCAGGCGCGGGCCGAAGCGGGCGTCCGCGCCCTGGCCTCGCAGGTCGACGAGCTCAAGGCGGGCAGCCGGACACAGGAGATCGCCCGGGCGAACCAGGCGATGCAGAGCGCCGCCTCCGTCATGGAGGATGCAAAGAAGAACGCGGAGCGCTACGAGAGCCTCTTCCAGAAAGGCACCGTATCGGAGAAGGAGCGGGACGCCGTCCGCCTCCGCTACGAGACGGCGCTGCGCGAGTACGAACGGAGCCGGGAGGCCTACGATCTCACCCGGGAGGGAAGCCGGGCGGAGACGATCCGCACCGCCGAGGCGCGGCTCGCCGAGGGGGAGGCCCTCCTGAAGCAGGCCAAGAGCAACCTCGTCCGGATCGAAGCGGCCGGAAAAGACGCGGAGGCGGCCCGCTCGCTCGTCGCCGCGGCCCGGGCGGCCCTCGACCAGACGGCCATCCAACTCGATTATGCGCGCCTGAAGGCGCCCCGGGCGGGCGTCATCACCAGCCGCAGCATCGAACCGGGGGAAGTGGTCACCCCGGGACGCGAGGTCCTGACCCTTTCCGATCTCGCAACGGTCGATCTGAAGATCTTCGTCGACGAGACCCAGATCGGCAAGGTGAAGCCGGGCCAGAAGGCGGAGGTCCGCGTCGACACCTTCCCCGATAAGACCTTCGCGGGGGTCGGTCACCTTCATCTCCCCCGAGGGAGAGTTCACGCCGAAGATCATCCAGACAAAGAAGGAGCGGGTCAAGCTGGTCTATCTCGTCAAGGTGTCGATCCCCAACCCCGCCTTCGAGCTCAAGTCAGGGATGCCCGCCGATGCCTGGTTACGATAAGACGGCCGCCTCAGCCCCCCAGGCGGGCGACGGAGTGGGAGGTCCCTTGGTCCGGGAAGAGCCCTATCTCCGGATCGATGGGGTCTCCTGCCGGTTCGGCGCCGTGGAGGCGGTCCGCGACGTCACGCTCGCGGTCGAGCGGGGAACGATCTTCGGCCTCGTCGGCTCCGACGGGGCGGGGAAGTCGACGCTTCTGCAGGATGGCGGCGACGATGCTCAAACCCGCCGCGGGCCGGATCACGATCGGCGGCCTGGATGTGGTCGCCCGCAAGGCGGAGGTCAAGGCCCTGATCGGCTACATGCCCCAGCGCTTCGGCCTCTACCAGGACCTGACGGTCGAGGAGAACATCGATTTCTTCATGAACATCTTCGGGATCACCGGCACGGAGAGAAAGGCGCGGAAGGCCCTCTACCTGGGCTTCTCCAACCTGCTCCCCTTCACGGACCGGCAGGCGGGAAACCTCTCCGGCGGGATGAAGCAGAAGCTGGGGCTGGCCTGCGTCCTCGTCCACGAGCCGAAGCTCCTGATCCTGGACGAACCGACCAACGGCGTCGATCCCGTTTCCCGTCAGGAGTTCTGGGAGATCCTGGGGAAGATGCGCGCAAAGGGGATGACCATCCTCGTCTCGACGGCCTACCTCGACGAGGGGGAGCGGTGCGACCGGCTGGGGCTGATGCACCGGGCGGCGCTTCTGGCGACGGCATCCCCCGCGGAGATCCGCGCCGGTTTCGAGAATCTGGAGGAGGCGATCATCCACCGCATCCAGGAGGCGGACGGGGAGTTGGCCCATGACACCTTCAAACTCTGACAATACCCCGGAAGCGATCGTCGTCAGCGGGCTCGAAAAACGGTTCGGGGCCTTTACCGCCGTCGACAAGATCAGCTTTTCCGTCCATCAGGGGGAGATCTTCGGCTTTCTCGGCTCCAACGGTTCGGGAAAATCGACGACGATCCGGATGCTCTGCGGGATCCTCACCCCGACGTCGGGCGAGGGAAGGTGGCCGGGTACGATATCGTCACCGAGGCGGAGGAGGTCAAGCACTCGATCGGCTACATGTCCCAGAAGTTCTCCCTCTACGAGGATCTGACCCCCCTGGAGAACCTCCGCTTCTATCTCGGGGTCTACAGCGTGCCGGAGGAGCAGTGGGAGGAGCGCCGGGAGTGGGTCCTCGACATGACCCGCCTTCAGGAGGTCAGAAACCGCCTGACCCGCGAGCTCCCGCCGGGATGGCGCCAGCGCCTCGCCCTGGGCTGCGCGCTCCTCCACCAGCCCCGGATCCTCTTTCTCGACGAGCCGACCTCGGGGGTCGATCCGATCACCCGGCGCCATTTCTGGGACTTCATCGGGCAGCTCGCCCGCGAGGGGATCACCGTCTTCGTCACGACCCATTACATGGACGAGGCGCGCCACTGCGGGCGGATCGTGATGATCAACGAGGGGAGGATCGTCGCCGCGGGAAGCCGGGAGGAGATCATCCGCGCGGCCTGTCCGGAAAAGCCCGACGCGGATCTCAACGACGCCTTCGTCGCCCTGATGTCCGGGAAGAGCTGTAGGGGGGCCGCATGAATCTCCGGAATGTCCGGGCGATCGCCGGCAAGGAGATCTACCACCTGATCCGGGACTTCCGGAGCCTCTACCTGGCCTTCGCGATCCCGCTGCTCCTCATCCTCCTGTTCGGCTATGCGCTCAGCCTCGACGTGGAGCATATCGAGACGGTCGTCGTCGATGCCGAGCAGACGGAGCTGAGCCGCGACTTCATCAGCCGCCTCGGCGCCTCGCCCTACTTCCGGATCGCCGCCCAACTCCCCGACACCGGGGCCGTGACGCAGGCGCTCGACCACGGCCGGGCGACGCTGGCCGTGATCATCCCGACCGGCTGGACCGCCGATCTCAGGGCGGACCGGGAGACGACCGTCCAGATCATCCTGGACGGGAGCGACCCCAACTTCGCCGGGATCGCCCGGGCGTACATCACGAGCTTCATCGAAAACTACAACCGGAAGCTCCTCGGCGAGTTTCTCAACCGCCAGGGGATGGAGAAGATCCGCCCCCCCGTGGAGGGGCGGATCCGGGTCTGGTTCAACGAGGACCTGGAGAGCAGGAATTTCATCATTCCGGGGATCATCGCGATCATCATCATGATCGTCGGGGCGATGCTCACCTCGCTCGTCATCGCCCGGGAATACGAAAACGGGACGATGGAGACGATCCGCTCGCTCCCCATCCGCGCCGGGGAATTGCTCGCGGGAAAGGCGATCCCCTATTTTCTGATCGGACTGACGGACGTCCTGATCGCCGTCCTCATGGGGCAGGTGCTCTTCGGCATCGTCATGAAGAGCAGCTTCTGGCTCATGATCCTGGCCTCATCGATCTATCTCCTGGTCGCCCTGACGCTGGGGCTCCTCATCTCGTCGGTCACGAAATCCCAGATGGTCGCAAACCAGATGGCGGTCCTGATCACCTATCTGCCGTCGCTGCTCCTGTCGAACTTCGTCTTCCCGGTCATCAACATGCCGAAGTTCCTCCAGGCCGTCTCCGCCGTCATTCCGGCAACCTACTACATCGACATCCTCTCCGGCATCTATCTGAGGAACCTGGGGCTCGCCACCCTCTGGCCCGATCTTGCGGTCCTGACGGGGATGTTCGCGATCCTGGCCCTGTTAAACGTCATCGTCCTGAAACGGGAGGGGCTCTAACGATGAGCTGGCTTCGCATCCGGGAAATGGTCCGCAAGGAATTCATCCAGCTCTTCCGCGACAAGAGGAGCCGCCCCATCCTGGTCATCGCGCCGCTCATCCAGCTCCTCGTCTTCGGCTACGTCGTCAACTACGACATCAAGGACATCCGCGTCGCCCTGATCGACCAGGCACGGACACGGGAGAGCCGCCTGATGACCGACGCCTTCATCGCGAGCAAGATCTTCCGGATCACCCACCTGCCGGGCTCCCCCCGCGAGATGGAAGAACTCCTCCTCGCCGGGAAGGTCGACCTGGGAATCAAGATCCCCCCCGACTTCAGCAGCCGCATCCGGCGCGGCCAGACGGCCGAAGTCCAGATCCTCGCCGACGGCAGCATGAGCAACATGGCCTCGGTCCGGATCTCCTACACGGTGATGGTCCTCGACCGCCTGAACACGGAGCTGATCAAGGAGCTCTACGGCCGCGACCTCAAATACGGGAAGATCGACGCCCGGATCCGGACCTGGTACAACCCGAACCTCGACAGCCAGAATTTCTTCGTCCCGGGGATCGTCGCCTTCGTCGTCATGCTGATCTCGCTTCTGATGACGTCGATTGCCATCATCAAGGAGCGGGAGAACGGGACGATGGAGCAGCTCATCGTGACGCCGCTCAAGCCGATCGAGCTGATCATCGGCAAGACCATCCCCTATACGATTATTTCCCTCGGCCCAGATGGTCATGGTCATGCTCTTCGCCCTCTTCTGGTTCGAGGTCCCGCTGGCCGGGAGCATACCGGAGCTCTTTCTCGCCACCTGTCTCTTTCTCCTGAGCACCCTCGGCGTCGGGCTCTTCATCTCGACGGTGTCGAAGACCCAGCAGCAGGCGATGATGACGACCTTCTTCTTCATCCTCCCCTTCTTCATGCTCTCCGGCTTCGTCTTTCCCATCGCGAACATGCCCGTCGTCGTTCAGTGGTTGACATATCTCAACCCGTTGCGCTATTTTCTCGTCATCATCCGCGGAATCTTCCTCAAGGGGGTGGGGCTGCACATCCTCTGGCCCCAGTACGCCGCCCTGACCATCCTCGGCGTGGCGGTCTTCGCCGGGGCGGTGGGGCGTTTCCGGAAACGGCTGGATTAGGAGGTAAGGGGAAGATCTGGTTTTTCGTTGTGGCAGGATTTGTCGAAAGGAATGCAGACCATGCTGAGAGTCGTTGAAGACGAAGCGGCGATTCGAAGGCACCAGCGGCAGTTCGCCAAGGCTCTGAGAACCCTGGCGGAGGAGACGATCCCCGTCAAGCTCGGCCATCCGGGGGCGAGCGAGAAGGCGAAGGTCGCCTGGTCGGAGACGCTCGGCATCTGGTGCTTCTCCCGGAAGATCGCCGGGAGCCGCTACTGGAATGCCTTCGGCGTCGGCCGGCCGGAGGGCGGCGCCGGCATCGCGATCACCTGCGAGATCAATTTCCCCCTCTGCGGCATCGACCGGCGGACCGGCGGCGCCTTCGCCCAGGACCGCGCCGGACGGGTCTTCGTCGTCCACCGGGGAAAGCTCGGCGGCGGGAGAAAGGGGATCGGGAAATCCCTCTTCGAAAACAGCTACCGGGGCGTCTGGGAGATGATGGACGACGGCGGCGAGGAGACGCCGGTCGCCCTGATCGGGGTCCTCCACTCCCCGCGCTTCGCCCGGCAGATCGCCCAGTTCGTCCGGAAGATCGCCCGGATCAAGGAGTCGGCCGCCGCCCGCTCCTCCCAGGCGGAGCTTACCTTCGACGAGTTTTCCATCCACGAGGATTTGATCGGCGCCCGCTACCGCGACGAGGAGCGGGAGACCGGGGCCGAATGCGACCACGGCCTGATCGTCCGGGATCTGGCCGACGCGCTCCAGGAAAGCGGCCTGAGGACCGGGAATGACGCGCACCGGGATCTGATGGCCATGAACCGGGAAGGCCGGATTCGGGCGGTCTTTCAGATCCGGACGGAGATGACGCTCCCCGACATCCACGCGGGGGCGACGCAGCTCCTCCTGAACGGCCTGAGCCTCCCCGGCAACCCGCTCCTCATCCTCATCCTCCCCCGGGCGCCGGAGACCGCCCTCCGGGAAAAGCTCAAGCGGCTCAACATCGACATCCTGACCTACGACTGGCGGGGGGAGCGGGCGCTTTTCCCGGGGCTCGACACCCTCCTCCCCGCCTTCACCTCGTGAGGGCGGACGGATCGGCAGGTCCGACTCATCGGGCAAGGTCGGCAACCGCTCCCGGCCGCGGGCGATCCTGCGGCAGTGACCGGCGCCGACGATAACCTTGGAGAAAAAAAGAATGGATTCATTGGCCCAAATTACCCACCTGATCCTCGACATGGACGGAGTGCTCTACCGGGGGAACGAGCCGCTCCCTCGCCTGGGGGAGTTCTTTACCTTCCTCAGGGAGCGTCGCATCCCCTTCATGCTCGTGACGAACAATGCGACCCGGACGCCGCAGGAGCGTTCGGCGCAACTGGCCGAGATGGGGGCCGAGGTTTCACCCGCCGAAATCCTCGTCTCCGGTCAGGCGGCGGCCCGCCTGCTCAGGCGCGACTACCCGCAGGGGACGCGGGTCCACGTCTTCGGGATGCCCGCGCTCCGCCAGGCCCTGGAGGAGGAGGGGTTTGTCCTCGCCGACAGCGACGTGAAGGTGGTCGTCGCGAGCGTGGACCGCGACGTCAACTTCGAGAAGATCAAGATCGCCTCCCGGCTCCTCCGGGGAGGGGCGCGCTTTCTCGCCACCAACCTCGATCCCAACATCCCCTCGGAGGAGGGCTTCCTGCCGGGAACCGGCGCGATGGTGGCAATGCTCGCGGCCGCCTCCGGGGTCGCACCGACCGGCGTCGGAAAGCCCGAGCCGATCATGTACGAGCTCGCCATGGCCCAGATGGGCGCCCGGCCCGAGACGACCGCGGCCGTCGGCGACCGCGTGATGACCGACATCGTAGGCGGAAAGCGAGCGGGGCTCACGACGATCTGCGTCCTCTCGGGGGCGTCCGACCGGGCCGAGGCCGAGGCCGCGGGCACCGACTTCATCTTCGACGACATCGGGCATCTGCTCGACGCCTGGCGGGCGGCGTTATCGGATCGAGGCCCCGCATGAGGTTTACGCAGTGATTATTGATGGCGCACCGTTCGGTCTATAGCCAAATCATGACCTTCAAATTACACTTCGCGAAGAGAACGAGAGCGAGCCGGGCATTGATTTAATCTAATAAGAGAACTTCAGCGGAATATACCCTCTGACCATGTAAAATGCGAGCTTTTGAACTTCTTCGAAGAACTCGCGAACACCGTTATCTTCATTCCACCAGTTACTGACCTGATATCTGTCAAAGCAGGCAACCGGGTATATCTTGATGTTTAGCGGTATTGAAAGATGCTGGTATACGAGGAAACTTCTTCGCATATGGAACCCGGGTGACACAAGGATAGCGCTTTTAACACCGTCCCTGGAGAGAATCTGTAACGCACCTTTTGCGGACGTCAGCGTAACCGGATTTCGAATAGGAGTTACAATTATTGTGAAAGCCGAATCCTTCAAACCGAGGTTCTGCAACTCCATCCTTACTGAAGAAGGGTAATCTTCATTAACGGCAAAGGGGCGGTGATTTGGCGAAATCCGATGCAGGATAATAACCATGTGTCTCGCCTTGCCCGATGAAAGCAACTGCATACCCGTGGACACTACGCCTCTACCGATAAATTCTGTTCCCTCCAAGATGGCGATATCTACGACATCTTCTATTTGACTGACCTCGGGAGCCATGAATCTGCCCGCTTCCAACAGTATTGCCTCGCGGTATGAGAAGACAAGAATCACTGCAACTATTACAGAAATACAGATCACTCCCCAAATCGATTTTGATTTTCCTTTCATGCCTTGATCCGCCTCGTCCTAAGATTCATCACTATTAGGTATATCAAATGCTCATGAGGGCTATTTAAGAAAGTAGCTTTTATGATTTTTCAAAATCACAAAACCGGCAGGATCACTGGCTACGCCGACGAGTTAGTGACTTCTTGTTTGGAAGTAACTTGATGATTACCAATTTTAACCGGCACTTTAAGGTGGCAAGCCGTTGCGAATGAGCTGCATTGATTAACTCTGCTACAAACGCCATGTTAAGCTAGATATCTGCCATCCGGGCGTAATGTGTCATTCAGTACCGATACCAAGATTATAACGTAATCTCAAGACCCTCGTACGCTATACATACGGGGAATGCTTCTCCTCTGCTCAGCCGTTGTTGAATGCAATCAAGCTCGTCGTCACTTCGGAGCGGCTCGTGATGCGTGAGATAGAGTGACTTGGCGCCGACGTTCTTTGCCAACTCAATGCATGAATCGTACGTTCCGTGCCCCCATCCCTTTTTTGCCGGATATTCCTGCTCGGTATACGCCGAGTCGGCGATAAGGATATCTACTCCCCGGATGAAATCAGCGAGCATGATGTTTTTTCTGGAGATGAGATTATCGTATTCAGAATAGTAATCGTCCCCGGGTCGGTAAATATTATACAACCGCTCGTTATCTCCGGTGAAAAAGATGCTCTTTCCATTACAATCGATCCGGTAGCCAAAATTGAGCAACGTATGATTCATGAAGATGTTCGTAATCCTCGCCGATCCTATTTCTACCGTTTGCCTTTCGGTGAGAGAACTATATTGCATGTCCGCTTTGAGTTCTGCTTCACGAACAGGAAAGTAGCAATACTCCATCTGGTGGCTCAGAACATCGCCGATATCTCTCTGCAGGACCGGATCAAAGGCGCCGTAAATACGTATTTGGTTCATGGGGATAAAAATGGGAATAAAAAAAGGAAGCCCCTGAATATGGTCCCAGTGGGTATGCGTGATAAATAGGGAACAGGAGAATGGCAGTTTCTTGAGCAAGCTTTGTCCAAGTTGATGGATACCGGTGCCCGCATCGAAAATGATCGTCTGTCCGTCGTCGGTTTCGACTTCAATACACGTGGTATTGCCGCCGTATCTCACGGTTTCCCGTCCCGGCGAAGGTATCGAACCACGGACACCCCAGAAGCGTATCTTCAAACCGCAACTCCAAAATCATTTATTTATGGATGAATATCGATGCCTTTTCTGTTTCTGCCGTTACGTTGCCCAGAGAATTGATGACAGCCTGCACGTTGTTGCCGAAGCGCTCCAGTATCACATCAGGAAGTTTTTCTATCATATTTTCGCCGGCAAATCCGATTTTAAGCTCCTTGCTTATCTGGTCGGCGGCAGAGACCGCGTCTATTATCAGCGATTCTTCGTGGTCATGACAATGGTGATTCCTGATACATGCGGTCAGGTGAGCGGGAAGATTCCATTTTTCGCTGAGCAAAGAACCGATTTGTGTGTGATCGGTGTCGAAAATTTTCTGCTCCGCTTCATAAAGAGGCAGCCGTTCCTTTTTTACCATCTGCAGTGCCTTCTTAAAGTCGTTGGGCATAAAGTGGGCAAAAATGATTTTGCCGAAATCGTGTAAGAGCCCGGATAGAAAGAAGTCGAATTCCTCCCGTTCCTGAATCTTCAATTTCCTTGCGAAAATCCTCGCTATTATGGCAGTGGATAACGAATGCAGAAGAAACGCTTCCATGTCAAATCCGGCATTATTCGTGCGAGGAAGCACGCCAAGGGTCGCGATACTTAAGGCCAGATTTTTGACCGCGTTGATTCCGATGTAAATCACGGCGTGGTTAACGGAAGCGATCTTTTGAGAAAGGCCGAAGTAGGGCGAGTTTACCAATTTGAGTATCTTCATGATCAGAATCGGGTCGTGCTCGATGACCTCCACCAAGTCCTTGGGATCGGAATCGATGTCGGAGGTTAACTCAAGTACCCGATGGACGCTACGCGGGAAGGCGGGCATCTTTTCGACTATTTCAAGAAGGTCTTTTCTGACTGTGTCCATAGCCGACCCTTGGGTTTCAGGTTAAGTATGTGCCGGTGAGGTAGTATATACAGATGATCCGGCAAAAGAGCAAGCACCTTTGGTCGAACCTTTGAAACCCCTGACTAGTTATGTAAAGGTTTTATCAGGATGATGGAAGTTACTGCGCGACATCGATTACTGATCGGGCAACAGATTTAATCAAAGCGTTACAGAGGAACCCGTTGCAGCCCCGGTGTAATATCCATCTCGCCTGTAACGATGGCTTCATTGCTGCTTTCAGTCGTCTTAACCTCTTTTGAGAAATCTGATCACCTTTGGGTCGATTTACCGTAAGATTAATGGTCGACCTTTTTTAAAGAATGATTATAGACCATTCGACCAAATTCTACAGCCATTTTCTGGATTATTTCGATTTCTGCCATTGATATTTTTAATTGTTGGTCTCTTTTTTCAGCGGTGACTGAAAAGCCTCTTGTAGCATTATAACCATGAATCATTCTTTCATAGGCAGGAAATCTGCTTTCAGGCTTACCTGCGTATTCGGGTGAAGTTGTATCAACAAGATCATCAAGAGAGGAAATCATAATCTCATACCCATTTCTTTCTAATCTCGCCATCAACTCACTAAGAAGAGCGGAGACATCCTTGCAGGGACGAATTTTCTCAAGAGCAAACCAGAGAGTAATTCTTTTGTTTTTAATCATGGATTGCATATCTGGATCAAACAGAATTTCGCTAATTGTGCCAAGGCGTCCCGCCTCCTTATCAATATCCCCGTAAAACCGTATGCCGAATGCATCGACTTTTTCACCATTCATTCCATATTTCATTTTCAAAACTATCATGATGCTTTCCTTTCCCTACGCGCACATCGACAGAATTGCTATCTATAAATTACCTGACTTAATTCATATATGCAATCCAATATATCATAATATTTCAAGGGAATCACCCATGATAACGGATCTTCCTGCACACCGGCTATTACATCACGCGATGCACTACGAATCCGAACAGTTTGCCTGTTTTCAACATTACTGAGTAAAGCTGTTTGACGTTGATAAATTACTTTGATAGCATTATCAAATGAAAAAGTCATTTCATACCTTAAACAGGCACTTCCTTCCTTATGTACTCGGCGGGCTTACGAGTTTTATGTTTGTTATGTCTCTCGTACCGTTTGCTTATGCAAGTGCTAAGAACGCCGATCCTGATCCCAATGGACCAAGGGTTGGGGCAACCCCGTCCGTAGCTGTTGACTCCGCCAACCGAGTCGAGGATGCCGTCGTGAAGGTCTTCGCTACGACTCGATACCCCGATCCTTTCAAACCCTGGATGAAGCAAGCCCCCAAAGAGGTAACCGGCAGTGGTGTCATCATTGAAGGCAGGCGCATCCTTACCAATGCTCATGTCGTCCTTTATGCGAGCCAGGTGCAGGTACAGGCAAACCAGGCTGGTGACAAGGTCTCTGCCACAGTAGAAGCGATCGCCCCCGGCATCGATCTTGCCGTTCTGAAACTTGAAGAAGAGACGTTATTCGACACACGCCCACCATTGGAGCGCGCAAATACCCTACCGGAAATCAAGGATGCCGTAATGGCCTACGGTTTCCCGACGGGCGGCATAAGCCTGTCGATTACGAAGGGCATCGTTTCCCGCATAGAATTCACAAACTACAACTATCCGGTATCCGGCCTTCGCATCCAGATCGATGCTGCCATCAACCCTGGCAACAGTGGTGGCCCTGCCGTGTCGGGCGGCAAGATGATCGGCCTCGTCTTCAGTAACCTCGGCGGTTCGCAAAACATCAGCTACATAATTCCTTGCGAAGAGATCGAGCTGTTTCTCCAGGATATTACTGATGGGAGGTACGACGGAAAGCCCATGATGTTAGATGAATTCCAGACCTTCGAGAATCCTGCACTACGCTCCTTCCTTAAAGTCGATAAAACAATTGAAGGTATCATTGTAAACCGACCTTTCAGAACTGATAATGTCTATCCCCTAAAAGAGTGGGATATCATTACCCGGATTGGCAGTGAGCAGATCGATAATCAGGGTATGATCAAGTTAGACAACAACTTGCGGATTCGATTCCAGTATTTCATTCAAAGGATCGCAAAAAACGGGAAAATTCTCCTTAGCGTGGTGCGTGCTGGTAAAGAGGCAACTGTCGAAGTCCCGGTGTTCTTCAGTCGTCCAATGTTAATCCCCTATTTGCAGGGTACCTACCCATCGTATTTCATCTACGGCCCGATTGTATTTTCAAACGCCACGGCTCAGTTTCTGAGTGCCTTGAACTCTACAAACCGTAATCTGCTGGGGGCGCTAAGTTTAATAGCCAGTCCACTTGTGACGCGGCGAGGCGATATGCCTGCGTTTGATGGAGAAGAACTGGTGGTGGTTTCTTCTCCCTTTTTCCCCCACAGGCTAGCCAGGGGCTACTCGAATCCAGTCGCTGAGGTAGTTAAAACGGTCAATGATGTCCCCATTAAGAACCTTGCCCATTTGGTCGAGGTGCTACGTGACAGCCGGGCTGAATTAATCATATTCGGATTCAACCGGAGCGGCGGTGAAATATTTGTTTTCCCGCGCAAGGAAATGCTTGCCGCCACCGAAGCGATTTTGACAGACAATGATATTCGTACACAGGGATCACAGGATATTCTGGAGGTCTGGAATACCAAGCCTTTCCAATAGATACCGAGCTTCATCACCTAAGAAAGCACACTAACGCTGAACATGCCACCCAGATCTTTCAGCAGACTTGACCAAGGGATTATGCAATAAAAAGCCTCAACGCCTCGATCTAAGTTGCCCGCCGGCCCGGGCAAAAATCTCCACCACCTGTTCTCGCGTGACATGGTGGACAAGGCACCCTTCCCTCTCACACGCCAAACGGGTCAGCGTTGTCAGACCGCTCGAAATCATGCCCAGCCTTCGGTCGTTAGTGCATCATGCAGTTCATCCGGATGGTGGCGGCATCGGAATTCCAGGCGGCTGGACTCGGTGTGTGCTTTGCTGTAGGGCAATCCTTCTGCCATGCGATTCCGTTCGTGCAACTCGTGTAGCAGCACAAATCCCCTTTCCTTCTCCTCGATAGCATCGTCGATCCAGACCTCACCTTCAGGAACGAATTCATAAACGTGGTCATGACCACCGGCCGTGAAGTCAATGTCAAACGCGCTTCGCACCAGACGGCCGTTCACAATCCATACACTTGCGCCATTCTCCAGTTTCTTCCACAGGCGCTCATGCACTGCGTTGGCATCGGGTAGTTCCTTCCCATGATGCGTTACCTTGCGGACGTCCCCGACTCGTCGCCTTTCTCTGCGCTCAACCCGGTCGGCCTGTGTGAGCGCATCGCCATATGACGCGCCTTTCGCCATGAGGTCATGTTCTACCAGCAAGTGTTCGATGAAAAACGCGCGCTCATCGTGCACGGCTTCCTTGTCAATCCAGAATTCCCTCTCGGGTATGTACGGATACCGGTAGTGTTGGCCGAAATTCGTGAACTCCTCATCGATGTGCCCGCGGACGTATGCGCCATCGACTATCCAAACCTGATAGTCACCTCTCGTTTCGTCCCTTTGTAGATAAGGCGGCTTGAGCGACTCTGCCATAAGGCGTCTCCCTGACGTAATCTCACCAAAAAACGGCGGTGGTATGGGGTTGTGTGGATCAGGATGGACCATGCCTAAATCCTTTCGCGATTCGGAATAACATACCGCGTTCCGAGTACTATATCCCATAGCGGCGTGGTAACACCAAAGTTGCTTTCGGGGTGGTAGTGATGGATGAGATGGTTGGCCGCCCAATGTCGGGCCAGAGGTTGGTGAAAACGGGTATGGTGAATGCTGAAGTGGCTCAGCCCATAGATTACATAGCCGAAGGCCATGACGCCCGATAACAGAAACGCGTAACTCGTGGGCATCAGCAAAACAAATATGCCTGTCAGTCCCAGTATCACCAGGGTGGGCAGGAAGAAAGGAAGGGCGTCATAGCCCTGCGGATTCTTGTGGTGCGCGCGGTGGCCCTGCGCGATGATCTGGACCGATCCGTGGAACAGCCAACGGTGAACGGAGTATTCGAGATAGCTGAAAATAAACAAACCAAGCAGGATGATCAGGAACACTTCGATGGAATGGATATCATGGCGCCGCAGGCCTTCAAATGTCAGCACGACGCCTAACGGGATATCGAGACCGAATTCTGCCCAGTAATTCACCGGGGTCCGTGACATCCGTAGTATGGCGTCCGGCACCGCACTGAACATGCCTTTGATTGTTTGTCCCTGCATGGTCCCTTAATCTGAAAAATAACGCCGCTCACAAGACAGTCCGATCTTATCATGGTCCCATTCGGAATGCCACTATATCTCCGATGCACCAATCTGGATGAGAATCTCGCGTTATGTCATCCGGGCATCCTTTATTGCGCCCCTCCCTTCTAAAAGAGGCTGCCGAGGCTGCCAACGTAACCGGTCAGTTCTGCATATCCTTGACAGGTGACGGACTGGTTTTGGGAAGTTCCCCGCCCGGATATGGCTCCTTCCCAATAGGTTACGCCGGTTGAGCTTTTTGTAACGAGTTCCTGGTCGGCAAGATAGGGCGCTATCGTGAGATCGATCCCCGACGAGGGAATTTGGATCCCCCATCGACTGGGATATTGCCCGCCGCTTCTAAGGCTTTTCCAACGCTCCAAAACCCTGACGGAGATTTCAGAAAGCTTGAGGTGGCGCGGCTTTCCGTCGGCTTCAACGAGAGTTCCCGAAGAAGCCGGCTCAATCGACCCGTCCTTGCGGCGCAGGAAATAGATCATCAGGTCCCGCCCGTCGGAAAGATACAGGCTGAACCAATCCCACCCCGTTTGTTCCGCAGTAAGCTGGTTGGAGCCGAATTCCTGATCGAACCAGCTACGGCCTTTAACCGCAATTCGGTTGTTTGAAGAGGTTTTCAGGAAGCCTTCTGTTTCGAGATGAGTGAAGGAAGTGTACTGCGATGCCTGGCCCTCTCCAGGCCCCTTCCTGCTGAGCCCATTTTCGCCGTGAAAAACGGGAGGCTTCTTAGGCATGAGGGTTAAATCCACTTCCATTTGGTCATGCCGAGCCTTGAGGGTGATCACCGACCTCTTCATCCGGGCCGACCAATCCAGGAGCCAAACGTCCAAGTTCTCCGCACTGGCCCCTGCCAGCCCGGGTCCGGAGCGGGAGATACGCTCGCCGTATTGAAATTTTTTCCTGCCCGTGTCGGCTATGGCAAAGTGGCCCAGATAAACGTCGCGGATGTCCCAGGGGCCCGAAGGATCGGGTAGTTTATACCGGATTCCCCGGCGGAAGAAGGTGAGCTGGTACCCGTAGTGGGAGCCTGCGTCGTCAGACAGATTGCCCGTGAAATACCACCATTCCGTTCTGTATTCGGGGTGTGAACCATGGTCCCGGGGGAAATCCCATCCATGAGGACCGGTGACCTCTTTCCAGTCATCGACGGCCCACGCAGGAGAAAGGAGGAGGAAAAACGCAACCAGACAAAATATGAAATGAGTGGGTTTTTTCATTTTTTATTCTTCCCGTATCTGCATCTGCGGGTAGGTCTTGTACACCTTCCAGATCGGGTAAACGGCGGCCCCCAGACTGGCCAGGACCGCGGTGCCGAAAGCGACTGCATACGGTTCCCAGGCGGGATAAAAGAAGATCGTCCAGTTGAAACTCCGCAGGTTGATGACCCGGATCAAAACCCAGGCGAGAAGTGTGCCGACACCGATACTCATCAGATAGCTCACCAGACCCATGCCCAGCCCTTCCATGAGGGTCATGCCGGCGACCTGACGGGAGGAAAAGCCCAACGCCCGGTAAATCCCGAATTCCCTCTGCCGCTCGATGAATAATGTCATCAGGGCCCCGGCGATGCCGAAAAAGGCCACGATGATGGAGAGCACCTGCATCGAGCGGGTAACGGCAAACGTGCTGTCAAAAACCGAGAGGATATTCCCCCATAACTGATCGCGGGTATATACCGGCAGGCCCCGCCGGACGGCCCTCTGCCTGACTTCTTCCAGGAGCTCCTTCCGGAGGGGATTTTTGGGATTCACGAAAACTCCCAGAGAGCTGATAGCGCGGTCGTTGAAGATGCGCACATAGGTCGTGCGATCCATCATGATGACGCCGTGCTCGGACGTGTAATCATAAAAAATTGCGGCCACCGTGAGGGATGCCGGACCGTTGACCCCCTCGAGCGTTACGGTATCTCCTTCCTTTATGCCGAAACGGCGATAAAAACTCTCCGAAACAATGGCCGCCCCCTTCTTGACGGGATCCCAGTTTTCGTTTCCCCCCGAAAGCCAGCCGAAGTTCGTGTATTTCTGCAGCACCGCCGCCTCGACGGAGCACAGGGTGATCGGCTTCCCCCGATAGAGGACCTGCACGTTGCGGTAGAGATCGAATCCGTCCAGGCCGGGAAGGGTTCGCAGCTCATGGTAAAAACTCTCGGGAACTTCCACTTCATCGACTTTCCCGACAAAAAGATCGGCCCGAAGCTGGGTGCCCATCCACCAGACGAGAGATTGGCGGAAGCTCCCGATCATTGAGCTCAGCCCGATCGACATGGAAATCGCCACCATGAAGGCAGCCACCGCCACTGCCGTACGGTCGAGGTTTTGGCGAATATTCCCTGCGGCGACTTTCCCCGGAAGCCCGGACAAGAGGGCGAGGAATTTTTTCAGAATCGGATGTAACAGATACCAGGACAAGCCCCGTAATCAGGCTGACCCCGATCAAAAGGGCAAACGAGCCGGCGAATCCGAAATATACGTGAAGCGAAGCCAGGCTGAACAGTCCGAAGCTGACGGCCAGAACCCCGACCCCGATCAGAGCCGCTTTCCCGGCGAGGCCTTTCATGCCGCGAACCGCGGTCCGGCCCCGAAGGGCCTGCACAGGATCAACCCGGATCAATTCGATCAAGGGGAAGATTCCACCCAGAACGCTTGCCCCGCATCCAAGAACTACGCTGATCAACAAAACCGACCAGGACCATTCCAAAGGAGCCGGGCGGAGGAAAAAGTACAAATTGCTGATAGTTCCCGCGACCAGGCTGCTCAGAAATCGACTGAGCAGGAAGCCGGCCACCCCCCCTAACACCCCACCGATGGATCCCAGAAGAAGAATCTCGGAAAAAAAAGCCCCTACAATTTCCCGGCGGCTGGCCCCGAGGCTTCGCAAAATACCCGCATCTTTCCTCCGGCTCACCACCGTAAACATGGCCGTGTTGTAGACGAGGAAAATCCCGACGAAAAGGGCCAGAAGCGAGAGAGCCTGAAGATTCAACCGGAAGGCCTGCAGCATATCACGCAGCGTGGCCTGCCGTTGCCGCCCGGACTGGATACGGAATCCGGATTTCCAGCGGGAGAGAAAAGCTGCCTCGTCCTCCACGATAAGGTCTACCCGATCGATTTTCCCGGAAAGCTCGAAAAGCCGCTGGGCATGGCCGATATCCATAAGGATCAGGGGCTCACCCGAGGCATTCGGGAACGTACCGACAATTTTAAACGTTCCCCGGGAGGTTTCGAGGAGCTGATCGGTGGGCAACCGAAACTGCGCGGCTGATTGTTCGTCCACGAGGATCGCATTCTCCTCGAGAAGAAACGCGAACGGATCCGGAGGACGCGGGGAAATGTCCTGGTGACGGAATTGGCCCAGTTGCGGACGGATTTTTTGGTCGAGAAAAGGATCAATGCCGAGCAGGCGGACCGTTTCGCCGTTGTTCAGCCTGATGCGGCGATCGATCAGCGGTGAAAAAGCCTGTACGGCCGGATCGACCATAAGCCGGGTGAGAACGGTCTCCTCCAACGGTCCGGCCGGCCTTTCGAGAGAATGAGTAGCTTGGCCGTTGAGCGATTCCACGGCCTTTTCAAAACTGGATAACGATACCTGGGCGGAAAGGGCCATGCCCACCGCTGCCGCGACGCCGCAGGCAATTCCCAGAAGTTGGAGCAAACTGAGACTCCGATGCCTCCGCAGATAACGCAGGAAAGCTTTCGTAACGACTCTCACGATGGCATCTCCTGAGTGACGCTTTCTTCGACCACGATCCCGTCAATCATCCGGAGAATTCGGTCGGAAAACCGGCACGTCAGGGGGCTGTGGGTAGCCATGATCAAGGTAGTTCCACTCTCGCGACAGCGGCGGGTCAAGAGAGCCAGGACCTGCTCTCCCGTCCGGACGTCGAGATTTCCCGTGGGTTCATCGGCAAGAATGATGGCCGGTTCCTTGACTATGGCCCGGGCAATGGCCACCCGTTGCTGCTCCCCGCCGGAAAGCTCATGGGGATACCGGCTTTCCTTGGCTTTCAAGTCTACGGAATCGAGGGCTTCAAGGGCTAATTCATGGTCAGGCTTTCCGGCTAATTCGAGGGAGAGGAAAACGTTTTCAAAGGCAGTCAACGTGGGCAACAGGTTGAAGAACTGAAACACGAATCCCAGTCTATGGCGTCTAAGAACAGTTTTTCCTTTTTCTCCCATGGCTTCCAGATCATTGCCCTCAATGAAAACGCGCCCACTGGTCGGACGGTCAAGACCGGCGAGAATATTGAGAAGGGTCGTCTTGCCGGATCCGCTCTTTCCGTAGAGAGCGATTATCTCGCCGCCTTTTATATCGAGGTTGGCGCCGCGTAGAGCGGCAGAATCGGGTTGATCAACTCGGTCATACTGTTTCCAGAGGTCGAACACCTGAATCATCACCGACATCTCGTTGTCCCTTTTCTGATGACGCAATCGTTGTGAGATTTCCACCCGAGAATTCCAGTCGAATTATTTTACTATCATGTTACCACGGAATGATGAAAGGAGGAACGTTGACTGGTGATTCGATGTTGCCGAACTTCGTCTTCTCAGGGAGGGATAAACATGAGTCCACGACCCAAACGAAGGTATCGGGAAACGCATTTACGGTAGAAAAATGCGACCTGTTCGGAGAAAACGGCGGTTATGCGCAGTCCGAATAGCCGCAGGCCCTGCACACGGTGCAGCCGCCCTCGTGCTCGACCATCCCCCCGCACTCGACGCACGCGCCCCGCGCATGCACCGGGGTCTCCAGGTCGGCATCGTAGCCTTTCGCCGCCATATGGGAGAGGATCGCCTTGGCCACCGCGTCGGAGCAGGAGAGGATGCGGTTCTCACCGAAGCCCGAGGGGAGATGACAGGATATGCCGAGGAGCTGCTTAACGACCTGGCGGGCCTGAACGCCGCTCCTCCACGCGAGCGAAACCATCCTGCCGATCGCCTCGCATTGGGAGGAGGCGCACCCCCCGGCTTTCCCCATGGTGGTGAAGAGCTCGAACAGACCGGCCTTGTCCTCGTTGATGGTGATGTAGATGGGCCCGCAACCGGTCTGGATCTCGTAGGTCCATCCGTGCAGCGCCCGCGGGCGTTCGCGCTTGTAGAGCTTCTTCTCCTCGTGCGGAGCGGGTTTCTCCTCCGTCTTGCCGGTCGAGAGGACCTGTTTGTCCCGGGAACCGTCACGGTAGATGGTCACCCCCTTGCATCCCAGCGTGTAGGCGAGGCGGTACACCTTCTCCACCTCCTCCACGGCAGCCGTGCGGGCAAAATTGACGGTCTTCGAAACGGCGTTGTCGGTGTATTTCTGGAAGGCGGTCTGCATCCTGATATGGTTCTCCGGGGTGATGTCGTGGGCCGTGACAAAGATCCGCCGCACGTCTTCCGGGATTTCCGGCAGTCCCTGGATCGAGCCGTGACGGGCGATCTGCTCCATCAACTCTTTGGAGTAGAAGCCCCGCTCCTTGGCGATCCTCTCGAAGGTCGGATTCACCTCGACCAAGATGTTCTTGTCCATCACCTGTCGGACGAACGAGACGGCAAAGAGCGGTTCGACCCCCGAGGAGGCGTCGGCGATGATGGAGATCGTGCCGGTCGGGGCGATGGTGGTTATGGTCGCGTTCCGGATCGGCTCAAGGCCCGGTTTATCGTAGATTGATCCGGTGAAATTGGGAAACGGCCCCCGCGTCCGGGCAAGTTCCCGGGAGGCGGCATGTCCCTCGTCATTGATAAATTTCATCACCTTTTCCCCGAGGGTGATCGCCTCCGGGGAGTCGTACGGGACTTTGAGCAGGATCAGCATATCCGCCCACCCCATGATGCCGAGGCCGATCTTCCGGTTGCCCTTGGTCATCGCGGCAATCTGGGGGAGCGGGTAATTGTTGATCTCGATGACATTGTCCAGGAAATGGACGGCAAGGTGTACCACCTCCCCGAGCCGCTGCCAGTCCACGTCGTTGTCTTTGATCATCTTCCCCAGGTTGATCGAACCCAGGTTGCAGGACTCGTACGGCAAAAGCGGCTGCTCGCCGCAGGGGTTGGTCGATTCGATCTCCCCGATCCGGGGGGTGGGATTGTCCTTGTTGAGACGGTCGAGGAAGATGATCCCGGGTTCGCCGTTTTGCCAGGCCTGGGCAACGATGCGATTGAATACCTTGCGGGCGTTGAGCGAACCGACAACCTCCCGGCTCCGGGGGTTGATGATATCGTAATCCGCGTTCCGTTCGACCGCCTCCATGAAGGCTTCGGTGAGACCGACGGAGATATTGAAGTTGTTCAAGTTCCGCTGGTCGTTCTTGCACACGATAAAGTCCATGATGTCCGGGTGGTCGACACGCAGGATGCCCATATTGGCGCCGCGCCTGGTTCCCCCCTGCTTGATGGTCTCGGTGGCGATGTCGAAGACCCGCATGAAGGAGATCGGGCCGCTGGAAATGCCGGTTGTGGACATGACGACGTCGTTGGCCGGTCGAAGCCGCGAAAAGGAGAAGCCGGTTCCGCCGCCTGACTTGTGTATCATGGCGGTCTGTTTCACCGCATCGAATATCTGCTCCATGGAGTCGCCCACCGGCAGGACAAAGCACGCCGAGAGCTGGCCCAATTCGCGGCCTGCGTTCATCAGGGTGGGCGAGTTGGGAAGAAACTCCAGGCCCGTCATGATCCCGTAGAAGGCATCGGCAAGCGCTTTGACGTCGGCCGACGGATCAAACGCCAGGTCGGCGCCCGCAATCGTTTCCGCAACCCGGCGAAACATCGCCGCAGGCAATTCCAGGACCTTTCCCTCCATGTCCCGGCGAAGATATCGTTTTTCGAGGACGCTCAAGGCGTTCGGAGTCAGACCCGTGATTTTCCCCTGCGGCGAAACATGAGCTGTCATGGTAGTGGGTACTCCTTAATATCATAGAGGATTGCATGTAGATGAACCTACCTACTACATGTTGTATGAGGGTTACAGATTTGCCACAACATATATGGTTTGTCAATAACTTTATCAGAAATTTTTTCATGTTATCCGTCATGAAAAAAATAGAGTGGAATCAATTCACTTCGAGGAGGGTCGTTTATGAAAAAGATGATCACCATCCTGCTTGCCCGCCTCCGGATCGTCGCCCCGGGAGGGACCGGCGCGGGGACGGCCACCCCGGAAAGGCCGTACCACGGCATCGCCCTGATCGGCGATCCCCATCTCCCGGGAGGGAATCTCCGGGCCAAGGAGGAGCTGATCCGGACGATCGGCGGTTGGGGTAACATCGAGAGGGTCGTCGTCCTCGGGGATATCTGCAAGGAACGCGGTCCTTGAAGAACATGTTTGTGTCAAGTGAATTACCCCGCCCACAGGGCGGGGCATCTTAAAAAACTGGATGAGGGGGATTGCATCCCCGTTACCCCTGCACCGCATTCATCCCCGTCCACAGGACGGGGTTTTCTGCGGGAGGATTTGATAAACACTTATGGACATTCAAGACCAATTTTACGTATAGTATCAGGTGAACCGCACATGTGAGGGGGAAAACCATGAAAAAGCGATCCCAGCCTGCGAGAAAGCAAAGAAAACCTATCGAACCGGACGTGACGGAGAAGCCGGCCCAACAGGTAAACGGCAGCAATACAAACTGCCCTTTCCCCATCGTCGGCATCGGCGCCTCCGCCGGCGGTCTGGAGGCGCTGGAGCTCTTCCTGCAGAACGTGCCCTCGGGCAGCGGCATGGCCTTCGTCATCGTCCAGCATCTCGACCCGACCCACAAGGGGATCATGGTGGAGCTCCTTCAGCGTGCCACCGCCATGAAGGTCATCCAAGTCAAGGACCGCATGACGGTTGAGCCGGACCATGTCTACGTGATCCCCCCCAACCAGGACATGTCCATCCTCCACGATGCGCTGCACCTGCTCGAACCGACGGCACCCCGGGGGCTCCGTCTCCCCATCGACTTCTTCTTCCGCGCCCTGGCCGACGACCGGAAGGACCGGAGCATCGGCGTCATCCTCTCGGGAATGGGCTCCGACGGCACGCTGGGCCTCCGGTCGATCAAAGAGAAGGCCGGGACGGTCTTCGTCCAGGCGCCGGAGTCCGCAAAATTCGACGGCATGCCCCGAAGCGCCATTGACGCTGGATTGGCCGACGTTGTGGCCCCGGTCGAGGAACTGCCTCAGAAAATCCTCTCCTATCTAAAACACGCCCTTGTCATTACCCGGCGCGATAAGAGCCTGGAGGAAGAGAAGGCCCAGAGCGCCCTGGAGAAGGTGATCATCATCCTCCGGACGCAGACCGGCCAGGACTTTTCCCTGTACAAGAAGAGCACCATCTACCGCCGTATTGAGCGGCGCATGGGTCTCCACCAGATCGACCGGATTGCCACCTATGTCCGGTTTCTCCAGGAGAATCCCCAAGAGACAGAGCTCCTGTTCAAGGAGCTTCTCATCGGCGTGACCGGTTTCTTCCGCGATCCGGCAGCATGGGAGCTGCTGAAAAATGACGTCATTCCGACACTTCTGACGCATTATCCAACGGGAGGCGCTTTCAGGGCCTGGACGCCCGGTTGTTCCACGGGGGAGGAGGCTTATTCCCTAGCCATCGTTTTCAAGGAAGCATTTGAGCAGATAGAGCCATCCCGGAACGTCTCGCTCCAGATCTTTGCGACCGACCTGGACAGGGACGCCATCGAAAAGGCCCGGGTGGGAGTCTATCCCGCCAACATCACCTCGGACGTTTCACCGGAGCGCCTTCGCCGATTCTTTGTCCAGGAGGAGCGGGGCTACCGCGTGGGGAAGGAGATCCGCGAGATGGTGGTCTACGCCCCCCAAAACGTCATTATGGACCCACCCTTCACCAAGCTCGACATCCTGATCTGCAGGAACCTCCTGATCTACTTGACAGCGGAACTCCAGAAAAAGCTCCTGCCGCTCTTTCACTACAGCCTAAACCCCGGCGGCGTCCTGTTCCTCGGGAGCGCCGAGACAATCGGTGGGTTTACCGATCTCTTCGTCGCCGTTGACGTCAAGGCGAAGATCTACCGGCGGATAGAGATCGCCCTCGGCGCCCGGCCCATCGAGTTTCCCTCCTCCTTCGCTGCCGTAACGACGGAGGAACCTACGCAGCCCAAGGCGCAGAAGTCCAGCGTCAATCTCCAGACACTGGTGGATCAGTTGATCCTGACCCGCTATGCCCCCGCGGCTGTTTTGACGAACGACAAAGGAGACATCCTCTACATCAGCGGACGGACGGGCAAGTACCTGGAGCCGGCTGCCGGAAAGGCAAACCTAAACATCTTTGCCATGGCCCGTGAGGGGCTGCGCTACGAACTCGACACCGTGTTTCGGAAAGCCCTCGGCGGGCGGGACCCCATCACCCTGAAGGGACTGAATGTGCGAACCAACAGTCACGAGCAGATGGTGGATATGACCGTGCTGCCACTTGCTGAACCCGAAGAGTTCAAAAGAACGGTCCTCATCGTCTTTGCGGATGCGGCCGCGCCTCCGGAAGCGAAGGCGCCCCATTCATCGAGGCGGGCAGTGGTTCGCAGCGACCGTCTTGCAAAGGCGGAACAGGAACTGCAAAAGACGCGCGAGGATCTCCAGAGCACCCGCGAAGAGATGCAGACCTCCCAGGAGGAGCTTAAGTCGGCCAATGAGGAGCTGCAATCCACCAACGAGGAACTCCAGAGCACCAACGAGGAGCTGACCACTTCCAAGGAGGAGATGCAGTCGATGAACGAAGAGCTTCAGACGGTAAACCATGAGTTGCAGGCCAAGCTCGATGCCCTCTCCCTGGCCAACAACGACATGAAGAACCTCCTCGACAGCACCGACATCGCCACGCTCTTTCTGGACGATAATCTCAACATTCGCCGCTTTACCAGCCAAGCCGCCAAAATTATCAAATTGCTCCCGGGCGACGCGGGCCGGCCGATGACCGACATCGCGTCCGATCTGAACTATCCTGAACTGCCCGAGGACGCTCGGGAGGTGATGAGAACGTTGGTCTACAAGGAAGCATCGGTTACTGCATCCGGAGGGCGATGGTTTCAGGTGCGGATCATGCCCTACCGCACCCTGGAGAACCGGATCGACGGCGCGGTGATTACCTTCTCCGATGTAACTGTCTCCAAGACCCTGGAACTGGAGCTGCGCAAGACACAGGCCGAACTGAAACGGCGAGTTACCGACAAGACAACTGAACTGGACAAGGCCCGCAAGGATCTTCGGAAGGAAATAGGCCGGCGGGACCGGACGGGAAAGGATGCTTGACAGAATGAAGTTCTGAAACACGCAGGAGACAACATCATGAAAGAGGAACAGGGCAGTCCCAAGTACGCACCGGGCGGTCCCTGATTATTGTGCCTATCATTAGGCTCCCATTCAACACTCATTGACATACTTCAGCAGGAACAGTATCCTGGGCATATAAAACTTGAATCAGACTCATTGCCACCGAATCAGGGAAATACGGTTTCGGGCGAATCAGGAAACCGTTCCATGTCAGGTCTTTGCGAATAGTAATTTTTTAAACTAAGCAATTAATTAGATGAGATAATGGCAGAAGCCCTTCAAATCCTTATTTTGGAAGATAATCCTGTTGATGCAGAGTTGATTCAATTCGAGCTCCAAGAGGGTGGGCTCGCCTTTGCTGCGAAAGTCGTAATGACTGAAAAAGATTACCTTCAAAAACTTCAGGAATGCCCCCCTGATCTTATCCTCTCCGACTATGACCTTCCCAAATACACCGGCGCGTTGGCTCTTGCCGAGGCGAGAAGAAGATGTCCCGACACACCTTTTATTCTTGTAACCGGAGCTGTTACTGAAGACCGGGCCATCGAAATCCTCACCCAGGGGGCTAAGGACTATGTTCTGAAAACCCGGCTCCAGCAACGGCTGGTGCCTGCCGTCCGGAGAGCCCTTGCGGAAACAGAGGAACACTTGGCGCGAAAACAGGCGGAGGCTGAACTCCGCGACGCCTATCGGAACATGGAAGAGAGGGTTAAGACCAGAACAGCAGAGCTGGAAGCGGAGATAGTTGCTCGGAAGAAATTGCAGGCGGATCTCCGAGAGAGCGAGACTCGGGAGAGTACGCACTTTATCGAACTGCGGCGACAAGCAGAAAAGCGCATGAAAGTGAACAACAGAGCCTCAACCCCGTCCGGTATGCAAGCTGACCCGCAGAAACTTCTCCATGAATTACAGGTCTACCAGATTGAGCTTGAGATCCTGAATGAGGAGCTCAGGAGATCAAAAAATGAGACCGATGAGCTCTTGGCAAAGTATCTCGACGTCTATGACTTCGCACCGATCGGTTATTTCACTCTGAATGCCGACGGGATCATCCTGCAGGTCAACCTGACCGGCGCAAGATTCCTCGGGCTCGAACGCTCTCGCCTGATGGGTCAGCAATTCCGATTCTATATTTCTTACGAATTCTATCCCTCCTTCAATACATTTTTCAGAAAAACGTTCGAAGACGAAAACATAGAAAGCTGTGAGCTGATGCTTTTGCAAAGGAAAGGTGCTCCATTGCGCTTTGTCCAGCTTAAGGCCCGATTGTCCGAAGATAGAAGAGAATGCAACCTGGTCATGATTAACATCACCGAGCACAATCCCTCCGAAGAAGGCGCAAAACAGCGATCCCCTCAAATCGCGGTCTGCAAGCCCGAAATCCCGGATCATCTCCCGGTCCGCCTGGATATCCCTTCCCTGCGTCGTGAGGTAGTTTCCGACGAGGAGGCCGTTTGCCCCGGCATAAAAGATCCACGACTGAAAGTCCTTCAGGGTCACTTCCCTTCCGCCGCAGATGAGGATATTCTTTTCCGGGTTGATGAAGCGGAACAGGGCGATACATTTCAGGGCCTCCATGGGGGGTAGAAGCGGCCGTTTTTCCATCCTCGTCCCCGGAATCGGATTGAGGAAATTCAGAGGGATGCAATCCACATCCAATTCCCTCAGCGTGCAGGCCAATTCCACCCGCTGTTCCCAAGACTCCCCGAGCCCCAGGATTCCCCCGCTGCATACCCGAAGCCCCGCCGCCTTGGCGTTCTTCACGGTTTCAATATCGTCGTCATACTCGTGGGTCGAGCAGACCTGATCAAAATAGCTCCGGGCCGTTTCCAGGTTGTGGTGATACTCGGTGACGCCGTTTTCTTTCAATTGTTTGGCCCTTTCCGCCGTCAGGGTTCCCACGGAGGAGCACACCTTCAGATCGGTTTCGTCAACAATGCGTCGTGCCGCCCGGCAGACGGTGGCGATCTC
The DNA here is from genome assembly GCA_963817385.1 of uncultured delta proteobacterium. Lineage (GTDB taxonomy): Bacteria > Desulfobacterota > Syntrophia > Syntrophales > UBA5619 > JAKAFS01. The sequence goes on along the minus strand of CAWFOM010000022.1, from coordinate 1,703 downwards.
CTTCTCCGTCAGCATCAAACCGCTCGTCACCATGGAATAATGGTTCGCGCCGGCGCGGTGGCGATCCAGAGCGGCCTCCACCATGACCTCTTCCGATTCGAGGTCATACCGGGGGATATCCGTTTGATGATGGGCGGATTGAGCGCAAAAGGCGCAATCCTCCGTACAGAAGCCGGATTTTGCATTCACGATCGAGCAGAGGATGAGCTCTTTGGACACGCGGGCACGGGTGATCTTGTGGGCGCAGGCGATCAGATCGAGCGTCTCCTCCTCCGGAAGACGGGCCAACCGGCAGGCATCCTCATAGGATAGCTCCTGCCCCTGAGAAAGCACCCGCTTAGCACATTCGACAATCTGCTGATTGAACATGTTTGCACTCCTTTCCGTAAAAACACCCCCATAACAGACAATCTCATGTCCGTCAACCGAAATGGCAAAACAAGTTGACAATGTTCCCGGCATGATGGTATGAGGCCGCCATGCCGACAAAAGACGCACTCTTGAAACAGCTTAAAGAATCAAAGGGATCGTGGATTTCCGGAGAAACGCTCGCGGCAGGACTCCTGATATCGCGCTCTGCGGTCTGGAAACAGATCCGCTCCCTCCAAAGCGAGGGGTATTTGATCGAATCGTCGACGAAGAAGGGGTATCTGCTCCGGAAGAGCTCGGAGCTTCTCCTCCCCGCGGAGATTCGCGACGGACTGAAAACAGCCGTCTTCGGGCGGGAACGCATCGACTATTTTTCACAAACCGATTCGACGAACGTCCGCGCCCGCGCGATCGCCGCCGAGGGGGCGCCGGAAGGGACCGTCGTCGTGGCGGAGGCCCAGCTCCAGGGAAAGGGAAGAAGGGGAAGGGCGTGGTACTCCCCCGCCGGGGAGGGGATTTGCGTCTCGGTGATCCTGCGGCCCCGCGTCCAGCCGTACGAAGCGCCGCAGCTCATCCTGGCCTCCGCGGTGGCGGCTGCGGAAACCCTGCTCGCCCATGCGGCCATTCCCGTCGCCATCAAGTGGCCGAACGATATCCTCGTCGGCGGAAAAAAGATTGCCGGCATCCTGACGGAGATGAGTGTGGATATGGACCGGATCGATTACGTCGTCATCGGCCTGGGACTCAATGTCAACACGCCCGCAGCGGGCCTGCCGCCGGAGATCGCGGGGATCGCCACCTCTCTTTGCGCCGAAACGGGGCGGGTATTTTCCCGGGCGGAACTGCTTCGAACGTATCTCGAAAAACTGGAAGGCGCCTACGCCCTTTTTCAGGCACGGAATTTCGAGCCGATCCGGGAGCGGTGGCTCGAGCTCTCCGGGATCATCGGAAAGCAGGTGAAGATCGCCGGCGTCGAGCGCACCTATGAAGGGGAAGTCGTCGATATCGACCCGAACGGGTTTCTGATCCTGAAATCCCCGGACGGAACCACCCAGCGGATACTGGCGGGGGATGTCTCGTTGATCGGGGACTGCTCGTGAAGGATCATCGCGCCGAAAATCGGACCGAGCGAAACGGCCGCCTGGAAGAGGCGGACCATCGATACCTCTGGCACCCCTTCACCCAGATGAAGGGCTACCGGCGGGAGAAGCCGGTCATCATCGAACGGGGCCGGGGGTGCACCCTGTACGATGTCGACGGCAACGGCTATCTCGACGGCGTATCATCCCTCTGGGCGAACATCCACGGCCACTGCAAGGAGGCCCTGGATAGGG
>CAWFOM010000021.1:0-9795 GCA_963817385.1 uncultured delta proteobacterium | reverse complement strand
GCGTCGTCGAGGGCGCGGTGGCTCTGCCGGATAAAATCGGCGTCGGGGAAGAGGTGCAGGTAGACCGTCTCCAGGGTGTGGTCCGAAAGGCGGGGGAAGCAGCGGCGGCTCATCTCCAGCGTGCAGACGTGCCGGTGGGGGAGGTTCATTTTGAGCCGGGCGAATTCGTGGCGCAGGAAGGTGACCTCGAAGGCGGCGTTGTGGGCGATCAGGATGCTTCCCGCGATGAAGCCGTAAAAACGCGGGAGGGCATCCTCCGGTCTGGGCTGGCCTTCGAGCATCTCGTCGGTGATCCCGTGGATCGCCTGGACGCGGGTCGGAATCGGGACGCCGGCGTCGATCAGCGTCGTGAATTCCTCCGAGACGGCACCGTTTTCGATGGCGACGGCGCCGATTTCGATGATCCGGTGGCCGTGCCGCGGCGAAAGCCCCGTGGTTTCAAGATCGACGACCACGTGCCGGCCGAGGGGGTTTGGCGAGTTTTCCATATATGCCTTCCTGGTTCGATTTGACGGTGGGCGAAGAGTCTGCCTGTTATTGAAACGAGTACACCGCCTCTCGAGATGTGAGGCGATGTACTATGGGGTTTTTCTCCCCGGTTTTGAAAGCTTTCCTGACCATGGATCTGCCGGCAAGGCTATTTCGCCTGGCACGATTCCGGTCTGATCAGGAGCACGGGGACACGGGACTCGTGGAGCACACCCAATGCCACGCTCCCCAACATCAACTTTTTCAGTCCGGTATAGCCGTGGGTGGCTATAACGATCATATCCACGCCATTTTTCTGAACGTAATCCGAAATGACATCGGCAGGCCGGTTGCCCTCCAGCGACTCCGTTTTGACCGTTATGCCCTCGGAAGCAAGCCGGGATTTCACATCGGCAAGATACTTCCCGGATTCATTGAAGATGTTCTCCCTGATGGCGTTGATATTTAAATTGCCGGGCATTCCCATCCTGAAATCAACATTGACCACCCGCAGGAGGGTCACCTCTCCGACCGAACCCTCCCTGACCATGTTTTTGACGTGAGGCAATGCGCACTCCGCCAACTCCGAGCCGTCAAGAGGAACCAGGACTGTTTTAAACATGGTTCTACCTCCTTTTAACAATAAACGCTGACAACTGTCTCCCGTGGCAAGGCTGCTCGGCTCCCGCCGGTGTTGCCTCCATCGAGACCTTAAGAACAAAGGCCCCCAAGGGGGGGTACCCCCTGGAGGCAACCTATCGGCACCTTCCGAATAATATACGTTCCCATCATCCGATACCCCCGGAAAGCGTTTCGGGAGAGGTAAAACCCATTTCTTCTTTTTTTGAGCTAAAAAAAAGATCCTGTCAATGAATATGTGCCGCAATGTTACGAAGCCGAGCGTCCCTGTTCGTCACACCGGCGAAAGCCGGTGTCCAGTGTGATCCTGGATGCAGGATCAAGTCCGGCATGACGGTGATTGACATATTTATTTGCCGGAGTAATAACGGTGACAATGGTTGTCCGATGGGGGAATTGCCGGAATTGTTTGACAAAAAAAAGGGGGAAGACTACTCTTCGCGAACCTGGTACCAATCCGGATCGGTTAACGGTCCGCTGAGAAAGGAGTATCGCGTGGCAAGATCGAGGGAAGAGCTTATCAAATTCATTGAGGAGCAGAGGAAACCTGGCAAATACCAGGGGCTTCCGCTGGAAGGGAAACGGGTCCTGGATTTTTCGACGGTAATCGCTGCGCCCTACACGGCGGCGCTTTTGGGCGATGCCGGCGCCGACGTCATCAAGATCGAGAACCCCCGGGAACCGGATGGCCTGCGCTCCTGGGGCGTTATCGAAGCAAGCGGGATCGAGCCCTATTACTCGGTGATCGGTCGCAATAAATTCCCGGTGACGATCAATCTGAAAAGCGAGAACGGGAGAAAACTATTTTTGGAGCTGATTCGGAAATCCGACGTCCTCATTGAAAACATGCGCCTCGGCGTCATGAATCGGCTGGGCCTGGGACATGAAATGCTTCTGAAGGAAAATCCCGGGCTCGTCATCGGAAAGATTTCCGGTTACGGTATGACGGGACCGTATGCAAAACAGCCCGGCTTCGGAACGCTGGCCGAGGCGTTCAGCGGATTTTCTTATCTGAACGGATACCCGGGCGGCAGTCCCACCAGCCCTCCCATGGCGCTGGCAGACATGACGGCGGGCGTCCACCTGGCATTTGCGGTATCGCTGGCGCTTATCGCCGCCAAGAGAGGCGAACGCGGCGGCCAGGTGATTGACGTGTCCCTGTATGAGCCCTTGTTTGGCTACCTGGGCGGCGAATTTCTGAGCTATTCCCTGACCGGGGATATCCCCGAGCCGATCGGGAACGAGCTGAGGGCCGCCGCGCCGAGAAACAACTACAAAACCAGGGACGGCAAATGGATCGCCATGTCCTGTTCCTCCCAGAAGCCCTGGGAGGCGCTGGCCCGGGTGATGGGGCGGGGAGAGCTGATCGACGATCCGCGTTTCCTGACCAACGGGGACAGGATCAAGCCGGAAAACCGCGCCGAGCTCAACGAGATCATCCAGGAGTGGTATCTGACCATGACCAACGAAGAGGCCCTGGCGATCTGCCGCCGTGAAGGCATAACGGCCGGCCCGATTCCGAGCATGGAGGACATCGCCCGCGACGGGCATTACCGGGAGAGAAAAACCCTCATCGAGATGGAGGATCCCGCGACGGGGATCATGCTCAAAATACCCGATGTGGCCTTCCGCATGATGGGCCGTCCGGGGAAGATACGCTTTCCGGGGCTGCCGCACGGGTCGGCAAATGAAGTCGTCTATCGGGACCTTCTGGGGTATTCCGAAGCTCAGATTGCCGGATTGAAAGACGAGGCGTCAATCTGATCAGGGGAGGGGCGGGGGATGAATCGCGGTGCCCTACCTTTCTTGCATCAACCGGCCGCCTGTGATAGTTTTGCGGCAGCGGCGGGGCGGCCGCCTTTCAACCGTCGGATAATCGCCGGGCAACCGTCGGGGGTGTAAAGCCATGGAAAAGGAAAAACAGCTCCACGCCGTCATCACGGTCGTCGGGGTCGACCGGGTCGGCATCATCGCGCGGATTACCGGGAAGCTTGCCGATTGCGGGGTCAACATCGTCGATATCTCGCAGACGATCATGGGGGATCTCTTCACGATGACCATGATCGTCGAGATGAGCGGGGCCGGGAAGTCCTTCGTGCAGATCCGGGACGAACTGGTCGCGATGGGCCAGGAGATGGGGATGGAGATCCATGCCCAGCGGGAGGATGTCTTTCGCTACATGCACCGGATATAGCCGGCTGTTGAAAAACGCTCATCTGCTGCGTTGCGCTGCAAACCTCATCGCTCGACGTATTAAACTATACGCCTCGCTCTTCGGTTTTTGCGCGCCTTGCATCTGACCATTTTTGAACAGCCGGCTTATCAGGGTGTTCTTCAACACCCTGATAAGGGGGAGGAAAGGGATGAACTATTCTCCGCAGGAAATTCTTGAGACGGTCCGGATGGTCCAGATGGAGCACCTGGACATCCGCACCGTGACGATGGGGATCTCCCTCTTCGACTGCGTCGACGGCGATACGGACGCGCTCTGCCGCAAGATCTATGAGAAGATCATGGCCGCGGCGGGCAGGCTCGTGCCGGTGTGCGAGACGATCGAAAAGGAGCTGGGCATCCCGATCGTCCACAAGCGGATCGCCGTCACGCCGATCGCGCTCGTGGCCGCGGGGATCCCGGCGGGCGGATTCCCGGCCGTCGCCGGGACGCTCGATCGCGCCGCATCCGCGGCCGGCGTCAACTTCATCGGCGGCTTTTCGGCTCTCGTCCACAAGGGGTTCACCCGCGGCGATACCGCCCTGATCAACGCCCTTCCGGAGGCCCTGGCCGGTACGCAGAAGGTGTGCGCATCGGTGAACCTCGCGACCAGCAAAGCGGGCATCAACATGGACGCCGTGGCCATGATGGGCCGGATCATCAAGCGGACGGCCGAGCTCACCGCCCACGAGGGCAGCATCGGCTGCGCGAGGCTCGTCGTCTTCTGCAACGTCCCGGAGGACAACCCCTTCATGGCGGGGGCCTTTCACGGGATCGGCGAGCCGGAGACGGTGATCAACGTCGGGGTCAGCGGACCCGGCGTCGTCCTGCACGCCGTCCGGAAGAGCCCGGAGGCCGACTTCGGGGCGCTCGCCGAGATCATCAAGAAGACCGCCTTCAAGGTCACCCGGATGGGGGAGCTCGTCGGGCGGATGGCCTCGGAGCGGCTGGAGACGCGGTTCGGCATCGTCGATCTCTCCCTCGCCCCCACGCCGGCCGTCGGCGACAGTATCGCGGCGATCCTCGAGGAGATGGGGATCGAGCGGTGCGGCGCGCCGGGAACGACGGCTGCCCTGGCGCTTCTGAACGACGCGGTCAAGAAGGGGGGCGCCATGGCCTCCTCTTATGTCGGCGGCCTCAGCGGGGCGTTCATCCCGGTGAGCGAAGACGCCGGGATGATCGCCGCGGTCGAGGCGGGCGCGATGTCGCTGGAGAAGCTCGAAGCGATGACCTGCGTCTGCTCGGTCGGGATCGACATGGTCGCCGTCCCGGGCGACACGCCGGCGGAAACGCTCTCCGCGCTCATCGCCGATGAGATGGCAATCGGCATGATCAACAAAAAGACGACCGCCGTCCGCATCATCCCCGCCATGGGGAAGAAGGCCGGGGAGCGGATCGAATTCGGGGGACTCCTGGGCACGGCCCCGGTCATGGCCATCAGCCGGCTGGACTCCTCCCGCTTCATCCGCCGCGGCGGACAGATCCCCCCACCCATCGCGAGCCTGACGAACTGAAGGATGCGCCGGGCGGCTTTGTTTTCCATTGCTTCCGCAAACCGTGAGCGCCATGCCGATCCCGATGGCGCACCGTCTCCGAAGAGCCCGCCCAAGGTTATGAAGATTACCGCAATGCTGCCGCCTGCAGGGACTATCCGGATTCCCTGCCGGCCGGAGGCGAAGCGGTCTACATCGCCGGGGGGTCTTCTTACGAATCAGGTATGATTTTCCCTACCGATAGGCTCCTGTTGAACCATTATTGTTTTCAGGCATGGGGTGGATTATTTATAAGCCGCTGAAAGATGGATATGTTACCGGTTATCATAAGAAAAGGGATGATGCATCGGCAATGCATCCCGGCTCGGATTAAAATGAAGGAGAGACTTGATCATGATCAACATCTTAAACGAAGAGATAACCAAGGTGGCTTACGAACTCTATGAGAAAAGTAACAGAAAGGAGGGCAACGACCTCCTTAACTGGCTCGCGGCAGAGAAAATCGTCCGCTTCCAGAAAATGCTGTTTCCGGAGATCACGGGGGAAGCCGTCGTCCTGCTCGAATACAAGCCCGTGTATGGCAAAAAACCCGCCCGGACAGCTTCGCGAAAAACCAATCCTCGATCACGGAAAGCGTCAAAAACCAAGTATCCGGAGCAGATGAGGAAGAGTTTGTGAATCCTGCTGAGGGTATTCCCCGCGGTGCGCCTCGCGGTAAGCGGGCGTAAAGCATCATGATCTGCTCCGTAAGGTCTCGAAGCTCTCCGCAGCTTGTTGCGGAGAGCTTCGAGCATGGTCAGGAAGGATCGTTTTCCACCACTTCCAGCCGGTCGGCAAGCCGCCTGTGCTCTTCCGGCGTGATCCACGACACGCGCAGATAATTGGCAATGGCGTTGTCGTTCAAACCAATCCGGCGGGCCTCCTGTACGGTTACCTGGTAGGCTTCGATTTCTGTCTCCCGATCCACGTACGGCTTGCTCCTGTCGTAAAGATTCCGTCCCTGCAGATGTTGCTTGACATGGCACAGCTCGTGGATGATGTCCAGATACAGGATCTCGTCCGAGGCGCGATGCAGGTGTGTCAGGCCGATGGTGATGGAGCCGTCGTCGTTGTCGACGAACATCTCGTGCGGCTTTTTCGTCACATGCACCCTGATGTTCGCCATGACCCAGTCGATCTCATCCGCATCGGCAAAGATGGCCTGCAGGATGGTGTAGGCGCGGATGTCTGCAAAAACCTCCGCCAGGAGGTATTGCCCCGGGGCGAGCGCGCGGTTAATGTGTACGGCAGGGGTCATATCCTCTCCATCGTAAGCCAGATCTTGGCGGTCATCCTCGCATCGTCGAGGGCGCGATCGTTCTGCCTTTCCTTTTCGGTTCTTTCCTATTATACTCGGGGAAAATGGGCAAGGAAAGAAACCGTCACCGTTTTACCGCAAATTCACTCATTGCCGTACCGGATATAACCCTGGCTTTTCATCCGGCTCCGGGCATTATCCTTGCGTTTACCCTGAATAAATGCTAGACGACGACAGTCGATTTTTCCCATCCTGCCGAGATGAAGGAGATAGTGGCCGATCTGCCGGGGCAATGGCGGATTCAAACCTCAGGAGGCGCCGTCCCCCTGAAAACTCAGTGCATCAGGAGGTGGTTGTGAAGACACAAAGAGCGGCCGATATTGTCGTGGGTTGTTTCGTCGCCCTGTTCGGCATTTTCATCATCTATGCGTCGACGTTGATCACGGGGGGGGCCGCGCATCGCCTGCCGCCCCGTACCTTTCCTATGGTCGTCGGTATTCTGCTCCTGTTATGTGGAAGCGGGCTGGCCCTGAAGTCCTGGACTATACGAGGGGTGGATCTCGCAATCAAATGGCCGGACAGGGAAGGGATCAGGACGATCCTGGTCACTCTCGTCAGCCTGGGGTGTTACATCGCCCTGCTGAACCCGCTTGGGCTCCCGCTCGCCACGTTTCTCTACATCGCCTTTTCGATCTGGTACCTGAAACGGTCGAAATGGCTGATGGCGATTGTGATCAGCCTGATCACCGCGGTCATCTCATACTACTCTGTTTATTCGCCTGCTGGGGCTCTCTTTCCCTACGGGTTTCCTGTTTGAATAGGAGGACGTCATGGGTTTTTCATTCGACTATCTCTTCCAGGGGTTTGCGATCGCCTTGACGTGGCAGAATCTCTTCTGGGCCTTGGTGGGCTGTTTCATCGGGACGCTGGTCGGGGTGCTCCCCGGCATCGGACCCGTCTCCGGGATCGCGATCCTGCTCCCGCTGACGACGGTGCTTCCCGCGACTTCGGCGATCATCATGATGGCGTCGATCTACTACGGCGCCATGTACGGGGGTTCGACGACCGCGATCGTCGTCAACATCCCCGGGGAGGCCTCCTCCGTTCCGACGGCCATTGACGGCTACGAGATGGCCAAGCAGGGGAAGGCCGGGCCGGCCCTGGCCATATCGGCCATCTCCTCATTTGTCGCGGGCACGCTCAGTGTGATCGCCCTGACCTTATTTGCCCCGATGCTGGCCGAGTTTGCCGTGGTCTTCGGCCCGCCGGAGTACTTCGCCCTGATGTTCATGGGACTCAGCCTCGTGATCAGCCTCTCCGGCCGCGCCCTCCTGAAGGGCGTGATCTCCATGGCCCTGGGGCTCACGGCCGCCCTGATCGGCCAGGATCCCGCTCACCGGGGCGCCCGGCTGACCTTCGATTTCGTGACCCTGACGGCCGGTGTCGATTTCATCAGCGTGATCGTGGGGCTCTTCGCGATCAGCGAGGTGATGATCAACGTGGAGCAGCGGATCGTTGCCATCAGTGAGATGAACATAAGCAACTGGATGCCGACCTGGGCCGATATCAAACAGTGCACGGGGACAATGCTCCGCTCCACGGCGGTCGGTTTCTTCCTGGGGCTTCTCCCCGGATGCGCCCCGTCGGTCACGACCTTTGTGGCCTACGATCTCGAAAAAAGGGTCTCCAAGCATCCCGAGCGGTTCGGCCACGGGGCGATCGAAGGGGTCGCCGCCCCGGAGGGGGCGAACAACGCCACCTCCACCGCCGGATTCGTGCCGCTCTTCTCCTTCGGGCTTCCCACGGCGCCGTCGATGGCGGTTCTCCTCGGGGGATTGATGATGTATGGCCTCCAGCCCGGACCGATGCTCTTTGCCACGAACCCGGAGTTCGTCTGGGCGGTCATCGCCAGCATGTATATCGGCAACGTGATGCTCCTGGTCCTCAATCTGCCGCTGGTCGGGATGTGGGCCAAGATCGTCCGAATCCCCTTCTATATCCTGGGGCCGATGATCGTCTTTTGCGCCGTGATCGGGACCTACAGCCTCCGGTTTCAGGTCTTCGATATATGGATGATGACTCCTCTTCGGGGTGATCGGGTACTTCATGCGGAAGCTCGGCTTCCCCATCGCCCCGATGGTCCTGGCGAGCGTCCTGGCGCAGATGCTGGAGACCGCACTGGGGCAGGCCCTGCTCATCTCGCAGGGCTCTCCGCTGATCTTCTTCACCCGTCCCATCTCTGCGGTCTTCATGGTGCTGGCCTTTCTCTCCATCGGCCGGGGGCTCTGGGCTCAGGTAAAGGCCAAAGCGCCCGAGGTGGTCACGGATGATGCGGAATATTGATCCTTTCGGAATGCGAAAGGTCCTTCCCGACATGGGGTAGAGAAGGGAGATTGATTACCATGAGGAGGAAAATCCGTGCACGCCGTTGAGAAGATTCTGGCAAGGGCTGCCGGAAGAGAGGATGTGACCACCGGTGAGATCGTCAATTGCACCGTGGATCTTGCCGGCATCAACGATCTCTATCTGCAAACGCTGCGCTCCTTTGCCGAGATGGGGGGAACGAGGGTCCATGACCCCCGGAAAGTGGTGATGTTTCTGGACCATTTTGCCCCCGCGTCGACGATCACGCAGGCCGACAACCAGAAGCAGTTCCGGGAATTCTGCCGGGAGCAGGGGATCGACCTCCTGATGGATATCGATCAGGGGGTCTGCCATCAGGTCCTGGCGGACAAAGGGCTGGTCCGTCCGGGGATGCTGCTGGTGGTCACCGACTCCCACACCACCACGCACGGCGCGTTCGGGGCCTTCGGCACCGGTGTGGGCGCTACCGATCTGGCGATTATCCTGATGACGGGGCAGTTGTGGTTCCGGGTGCCGGAGGTGATCCGTATCAATCTGGAGGGAACCCTCGGCCCCGGGGTGTACGCGAAGGATGTGATCCTCAAGGTGATCGGGACCCTCGGCGCCGATTACGGCGTCTACCGGGCGGTGGAGATCGCCGGTCCCCTCCTGGAAGGCCTCGGCGTGTCGGAGCGGATGACCCTGTGCAACATGACGACGGAGATGGGGGCGAAGACAGCCTACATTCAGCCTGATCAGGTCACCTTCGATTTCCTGCGGGACAAGGTGAAACGGGATTCCCCGGTCGTGACCACCGATCCCGGCTACCGTTACGCGGCGGAACATACCTTCGATGTGAGCGGCCTCGGACCGCAGGTGGCCGTCCCCCACAGTGTGGACAACGTCTCGGACATCACCGCCCATCTCGGCCGGCCCATCCACCAGGCCTTTCTCGGCACCTGCACCGGCGGTCGGGTGGAAGATCTGGCGGTGGCCGCCCGGATCCTGAAGGGGAGACACGTCCATCCCCGGACACGGTTTGTCGTCGTTCCCGCTTCCAAGGGCGTCTTTCTGGAGGCGATGGCAAAGGGGTATGTCCAAACGCTGGTTGAGGCCGGCGCCACCTTCGTTACCCCCAGTTGCGCCGCCTGCCTGGGCACCCACCAGGGCGTCCTGGCCCCGGGCGAGACCTGCATCACGGCCTCGAGCCGTAACTTTCCGGGCCGTATGGGACATGCCGAGGCCGAGATCTTCGTTGCATCGCCGGCCTCGGTGGCCGCTGCCGCGCTTGAGGGGAAGATTGCGAATCCGGCGAAATACCTGGCATAGAGGGGCACGGACATG
>CAWFOM010000020.1:0-88717 GCA_963817385.1 uncultured delta proteobacterium | reverse complement strand
ACAGTTTCTGGTCACCCGGATCAAGAGACTTCGGGCCTCACTCGGAGGCCGGATCGGCCCTTGTTCAACGGAATGGTAATCTTCTTCTCTCTGCACGACAGCTACCTCACCTGATAACTGCTCCATGAGGGAACAGTAGCCGAGCATGGTGATACGCACGAGGGATTCCCCGCTCAGGGAAGAAAGAAGAGGGGGTTTCGGGGCTTATTCCTATGGCGTATTTCAAAATTCATGAGCGATTCCCCCTTCAATTCCCTGCTTTCACCCATCGTGGCAATCGCTTCGCCTTTTTTTACCTGGTGCGGCGTCTCTACCAATCTTTTTCCTAAATCGTAATACACGGTTTTAAAATCGGCATCATGTTCGATAATGATCGTATTCCCAAACCTCTCCAGCATCATGGAATAGATCACCTTTCCGGCGGCGGCGGCCACAACGGGAGTCCCGGCGGCGGCGGCAATCTTAATGCTGTTATTCATGATCCTGGCAGTTTCAACTTTCTTACCGTTATAGTCGGCCATGATCGATTCCGGCCCGAACTTCGTGACAACTTTTCCCGCCACCGGCCAGATAAACCGTTTCTTGTCCAACTGGACTTCTCCCGCGTTGCCATCTTCTGCCTTCTTTCGTGCCGCCGGGTCGCTTTCTTCATCATTGAGTGTCTTTTCGGAAACCCTGCGGGAGGCGATATCCCGTTCCGCCGCACGGGAAAGGGCCGCACGATCCTTCGCCATCGCTTCGGCCGGCGCGCGCTCCCCGCGCCTTCCCTCTTCTGCCGTCGCTGTCTTTTTCGGGGTTTCGTTTTGGGAAGCCGCTGCCGGCGGCGCCGCTTTGGGTTCCGCGGCAGGTGCAACCGGAGCACGCATCCCGCCGGGGACTCCCTGGGACCGAGAAGCCGTCAGGACATCATCCACTACCTGGATCGCATCGGGGATTAAGATAACGCTGTCCGCCGCAATTTGGTCGGTCTTCTCGATGTTATTGATCTCCGCCAGGTCCTGGACGTTGACGTGATACGCTTTGGCGATCATGTAGAGGGTCTCTCCGCTTTTGACCCGGTGGTAGACGCCCCGGGGCTGATCGCCTCTCAGGGGGTAACCGGAGCAGGAGAGAAGCGTCCATCCGATCAGGAGAACACCGATGCACTTCCGGTTATGGAGGAGGGACGAAAAACCCCGAAAGAGGGACCTGTCGGCCATTAATTGTCCCACCCGTGCTCCCCGATAAGATCCACAAAGCGGCACCCGCCGAGCTCTTCCTGATTCAGATCATCCGGATCTTCCGACAGGCGGGTCAGCTTTAACAGGGATTGGGAATGACGGCTTCCGACGGGGATCACCAGCCGGCCGCCGATGGTGAGCTGTTCGATCAGAATCCGGGGAACCTGCGGCGCTCCCGCTGTCACCACGATCGCGTCATACGGGGCCTCCTCGCGCCATCCATAAGTCCCGTCGCCCACGCGAATCGCCACATTGTAGTAGTTCAGCGCATCGAGGATCTTCCTCGCCCGGGCCGCGAGTGCGGCGATACGCTCGATCGAGAAGACCCGTTCCGCCAGTTCGGCGAGGATGGCGGTTTGATAGCCTGAACCGGTGCCGATCTCGAGCACCTTTTCCTTTCCGGTCAGCACCATCGCCTCGGACATCAACGCAACGATATAGGGCTGGGAGATGGTCTGCTGACGTTCGATGGGAAGGGGCGAGTCGTTATACGCCTGGTCGATCAGCCCCTCATCGACGAAGAGATGGCGGGGAATCTTTTCCATGGCTTTCACGACCCGCTGATCCTTAATGCCTCTTGCCCGGATCTGGGTATCGACCATCTTCGTTCTGAGTTTCTGAAACCGGTCTGTCACATTCGTATCCTGATGATCTCTCCGGCGGTATGCCAACGGTAACGATGGTTGATATATCACTTGAGCTTCCGGTCGGCACCGCCATCAACCCTTCTCGCCGGATCCGGCACGCGGAAACCGGTTCGTGATTTATACCATCGATGCGCCGATTATTCAAGTCCCAATGCCCGGCGGCGGGTTTCGAAGGAAAGTTTCGCTTTACTCTTCTCCTCACTTCCGTTAGAAAATAGAAAATATGATCAACTCGCTCCGGAACGGATCACCATCCGTTTTGTTTTGCATAAAAGAGACTTTTCATTAAGGAGTATGCCATGGAATATGCTCGTTTCCCCCTCGCGGAAGCGGTCAGAGAGGCCTACCGACGGGGCGAGGAAGACGAGACGCTTGGCCCCCTGGTCCTGACGGACCGACGGGGACGGCCGCTGGGAAGGATCGGCCGGGGGGATGCCGTCATCTTCTACAACATCCGCGGGGAGCGGGAGATCGAGCTTACCCGCTGCCTGACGGAGAAGGATTTCCGGGAATTCCCGGGAACGAAAGACCTGGCGCTTGAGTTCACCACGATGATCGAGTACCGCAAAGGTCTTCCGGTTCGCATCGCCTTCCCGCCCGAGGGGATCCTGCAAGGGACGCTGAGCGATACGATCTCCGCAAGCGGGCTCACCCAGGTCAAGATCACCGAGGCGGAAAAGGCGGTTCATGTGGGCTATTTCCTCAACGGCAAGAAGGAAGACCCTCTACCGGGAGAGGAGAGGATCATCGTGCCGTCCAGGAAGGACGTCGCCCTCTTCGACGAGGCCCCGGAGATGTCAAGCGGCCGGATCACGGAGGCGGCCATCGAAAAGATCCGCGATCCCGGCTGTAGTTTCATCTTCGTCAATCTTCCCAATGTGGACGTCGTCGGCCACATCGAGAACGAATCGGCCGTCCTCCGGGCCGTGCAATGCGTGGATGAATGCACCGGCCGGATCGTCGAGGCGGCCGTCCGGGAAGGGGTCACGGCGATCGTCACCGCAGACCACGGAACCGTGGAGAAGTGGCTCTACCCGGACGGGAACGTCGATACCGGCCATACGGACAGCCCCGTGCCCCTGATCCTCATCGGGGCGAATCCCGGGGTGACTCTCCGCACCGGAGGCGAGCTGGCCGATGTCGCCCCCACCGTCCTTTCCCTCCTCGGCCTGCCCACGCCCGCCGTAATGACGGGACGTTCATTGATCGAATCCGCCCCCGGCTCTTCGACCGCCGGCAAGGAAGGAAGGGGCTTGGCGCCCCGGCGCGTCCTTTTGCTCATCCTCGACGGCTGGGGCTGGAGCGGCGAGACGCGCGGCAACCTCATCGCCAAGGCCCGCCCTCCCCGGATGAACGCCCTCATGAACGCCTGGCCCCATACGACGCTTCAGGCGGCGGGGGAGGCCGTGGGGCTGCCGAGTGGCGCCGTGGGCAATTCGGAGGCGGGACATCTCCATATCGGAGCGGGACGGCGGATCTACTCCGACCGGGTGAAGATCGACCGGGCCATCGCCGACGGCTCCTTCTTCCAAAACGAGGCCTTTCTCCAGACGATCCGCACCGCCCGTGCAACCGGCGCCCCCCTCCACCTGATGGGAATCGTCTCCTTCTTCAGCTCCCACGGCTCGATCAACCACCTCTTCGCCCTGATGGAACTCGCCCGGCGCGAGGGGATTCGCGAACTTTACATCCATGCCATGCTCGGGCGGCGGGGGGAGATGCCGGAGAGCGGGGCGCACTACGTCGGGAGCATCGAGAAGAAGGCGGTGGAGATCGGCCTGGGGAAGGTTGTTTCGGTCATCGGGCGGTACTGGTCGATGGATCGGGAGGAGAACTGGGACCGGATCGAGAAGACCTACCGAATGCTCGTCGCCGGTGAGGGAACCCCCTGCCTGGATGTCGAGAGTCGATAACGCCGCTGGAATCCCCGCCGGAAGGGATTGAAATCCTATCTGCGGGCAGGGATTCCCGGGTACTGCACCCGGCCACGAAAGGAGGCAACAGCATGGAAGTCAGGATCAATCAGGGACTGCTCGCCCTCGTCCAGGGAGATATCACCGCGGAGGAAACCGACGCCATCGTCAATGCGGCCAACTCCCGGCTTCGGGGCGGCGCAGGCGTCGACGGCGCCATTCACCGCGCCGGCGGCCCCTCCATCATGGATGAATGCCGAAAGATCGGCGGCTGCCCCACCGGCCAGGCCGTCATCACAACCGGGGGAAACCTGAAGGCAAAATATGTCATCCACACGGTAGGACCGGTCTATCAGGGGGGGACGAGCGGGGAGGCGGATCTTCTCCGGAGCGCCTATCTTTCCAGCCTCAGACTCGCCGCCGCGAAGGGGCTCAAAAGCGTCGCCCTGCCCGCAATCAGCACGGGGGTCTACAGCTACCCGCTTGCCGAGGCGGCCCATATTGCCCTGAAAACGGCCGTCGACTATCTGCGGGAGAATACCGACATCGATCTCGTCCGCTTCGTCCTGTATGACCGCCGGACATACGACGTCTTCGCCGCCGAGCTAAGCAAGCTCATCTGAGGGAGAATAATCCATGCGCAGACGGGCCAGGCAGCTCAAACCGGAAATGCTGGGGGAGATCCTCGGGAAGATCCTCAAGAAGAGGAATATCCCCCATACGTCGACCGACCGCCGCCTCCTCGCGATCTGGAGACGGGCCGTCGGTCCCCAGATCGCCTCCCAGACCCATCCCGACTCGCTGAAACGGGGAGTCCTCTTTGTCCGGGTCTCCGCGCCGGTCTGGATGCATCAACTCCAGTTTATGAAGGAGGAGATTCTCGGCAAGCTCAACGAACTCTCCTTTCCGGAAGAGGTTCGGAATCTCCACTTCTCAATCGGCGAGATCCCAACCCCGCCTCCGGGCGGAGCGAACCCACCGGCGCCCGATCCCGACCTTCCCCCGCTTGCGGGGCGCGACCGCACCATGATGCGGGAAAGCCTCGATACCGTCCGGGATCCGGAACTCCGGGAGATCATGGAGCGCGTTATGGCGAGGGAGATCGGCCGGCGCCGGCAGCGGGAAAAACGGAAAGATCCTGGAAAATAGCCGCCATCTCGGCGGAATATGCGCCCCCCTCCGTATAGATGAAAAGCGGCGGCAGAACGGCCAGCTCTTCCCGTCCCCCCTTCACCCCTTCCATAAGGAGAAACTCACCCATCCCGCCGGGACGGGAGTGGACGATCCGCATCCGTTTCGGTTCGATCCGACAGCTTCGCATCCGGGAGATCATCCCCGCCATCCGCCTCGCCGGATAGATCGCAGTGACGCGGCCTCCGTCTCTGAGGGCATGCGCGGCAGCGGCGAGGAAATCCCCGAGCGTCCCGGCGACCTCATGCCGGGCAATCGCCTTGGCGGGATCGGGATTCATCCGCCCCGACCGGAGACGCCGATAGGGGGGGTTAAAGACGGCGGCATCAAAAGACATTGGCGCACAGATGGATTCCGGATGGCGGACGTCCCCCCGGCGGAACTCCGTGCACCCGGCAAGGTTATTCATCTTTGCGTTCCGCTCTGCCAGGGAGACGAGATCCGCCTGAATGTCGATCCCCAGAATCCTCCGGCAGCGGTACCGGCGCGCGAGGATCAGGGCAACGATTCCGCTCCCCGCCCCCAGTTCGAGACATTCCTCCCCCTCCCTCAAGACGACGAAATGGGCGAGCAGAATCGCATCAATCGAGAATCGATAACCCGATTTCTTCTGGATGATCCGAAGGCGGCCCCCGAGGATCTCGTCGATCGTCTCCCCGGTTTCTCCGGACGCATCCTCTCGTGTGGGAAGATCCGCGCCCATGATCACTCCAAGAGATGGACGAAGAGGCCGCTTAAGAGTTTGGGTTCGAACCAGGTCGATTTCGGCGGCATCACCTTTCCGGCGTCCGCAACGGCCATCATCTGTTCCACCGTCGGGGGATACAGGGAAAACGCGACGGCAAATCCGCTCCGGTCGACGAGTCTCTCCAGCTCCGCCATCCCCCGGATGCCGCCGATGAAGGCGATCCGGTCATCCGTTCGTTGATCCCGGATGCCGAGGACCGGACCAAGAAGGTGGTCCTGGAGGAGGGAGACATCCAGGCCGGCTACGGGATCGTCGTCCCGGAGAATCTCCTCCCGGGCGGCAAGCCGGCGCCATGCCCCCCTCAGATACATCCCGAACTCGTGAGCCCGCGCCGGCGATTTTCCCGCAAAGCCCTCGGTGACCAGAAATCGTTCGCCTACCCGCCGGAGAAACGCCTCCGGCGTCAATCCGTTCAGATCCCGGACGGCGCGGTTGTAATCCATGATCCTGAGCTGATCCCGGGAGAAAAGGACGGCCAAAAGGAGATGATGCGCCTCGTCCTCCCGGTTGCCGGGATTCCGTTCGTCTCTGAGGCGTGCGACATTCGCCGCGGCGGCGGCACGGTGATGGCCGTCGGCGATGTAGAGCGCCTCAACCGGGACAAACCCTTCCGCCACTTCGCGGATCTCCGCCGGATCCCCGATGACCCAGACGGTGTGGGCGACACCGTCCCCGGCCGTGAAATCGTACTCGGGCGGTCTCGCCATGACCCGCGCCGCCAGGCGGTCGATCGCCTCCCGCCCCCGGTAAGTAAGGAAGATCGGTCCCGTCTGCGCCCCGACGATGTCGATATTGTACGTCCTCTCCCGCTCCTTGTCCGGCCGTGTCAGTTCATGTCTCCTGATTAGCCCCGCCTCATATTCCGCGATGCTGACGCCGGCGACGATCCCCCACTGGAGACGATCCCCCATCCGCTGCCGGTAGAGATAAAACGCCGGCGTCTCCTCGCGCAGGAGGATTCCCCGGCGGATCAACTCCTCCAGATTGACCCTTCCCCGGTCGTAGATCCGGCGATCCTCCACCCCCGCCGCATCGGGGACGTCGATCTCCGATTTTTCCACATGGAGAAAACTGAGCGGGTTATCGCGGACCAACTGCCGAGCCTCCGCGACGTTCAGGACGTCATAGGGCGGAGCGGCAACCTCCCGGGCATACGGTATTGCGGGTCTCAGCGCCCGAAAGGGAACGACATGCGACATGGATCTCTCCTCTCCTTGAAAATGACCGCCGCGGGCCGCCGATCTTCGAACGGGTCGTTCCCGGACGGCCGCCTCCATTTTTTTCTTGAAAATTCCTAACACACGGGCATATGGAAAGCAATCCGAAAGGGCATCGCCGCCTTTGGGGAACATCTCCGGCGGTATTGCTCATGACCGGGATTTCTCCTTAGCGGGGTGATCACCATGACCGAAATTACCCGTGTTTTCCTGCATGGCCTCGACAGCAGCAGCCGAGGCACAAAGGGGCGATTTTTTCGCGGAAGATACCCGGAGATGCTCCTGGAGGACTTCTCGGGCCCCCTCGCGGAGAGGATGGATAAACTTACGAGCAGCCTCACGGGAAAAGGCAATCTCATTCTCGTCGGTTCGAGCTACGGAGGACTCATGGCCGCGCTCTTTGCATGCCGGCACCCGGCCCGCACCCGGAGGCTCATCCTCCTCGCCCCGGCCCTCGGTCACGCCGATTTCACTCCCTGGTATGCGACGCCGCTGCAGTTACCCGTTACCCTCTACCACGGGCGGCAGGACATCGTCGTGCCGCCGGGACCAACCCGCCGGATCGCGGAGCGGCTCTTCGGAAACCTCGACCACCATCTCGTCGACGACGACCATGACCTCCATCGGGTCTTCCCTACCCTGGACTGGAACCGGCTTCTGGAGATCGAATCAAAGTAATCGCTTGAGGCTCCTACTTCTTATCTACCTTTTGTTCCCCATCAAGGATTTTCCCGATCTCGTCCGCGGCATCCTTTCCTCTGTCGACGACCTCTTTCCCCTTCTCGATCCCCTTGTCCAGGGCTACTTTCCCCTTTTCAACCAGTTCCCTGCCTTTTTCGACGACCTCTTTCCCCTTGCCGATCATCTCCCGCCCCTTCTCCACGGCTTCCTTCCCCTTTTCCATGGCGCGGCCCGTCCCGATGCGGGCCTTTTCCACTGCATCCTTGAGGTCCGCCGGCCTGCTGTCGGGTTCACGGAAATAGTAATAGCCGCCGATCGCCACCGCGAGAATGATCATGACCAGCGCCAATTTGATGAGCTGCTTGAAAAGAAAATAGAGAATCAGCAGTACCGCAAAGCAAACGGCTATTGCAGCCAGCGGATATTCGGACAGGATGCGGACAACCTCTTGCATGGGTCACCTCCTCACGTTGGCGTCATTTTACCGGAAACAGAAATGAAAGGCCAGAAATCCTTTCGCCTTGACAAACGGCGCATCCGGCGTTTAGATTTGACGGCGTCAGAGGTGGTCCGGAAATAATTCGGCATGAACCATAGGCAGCAAGAAGATGGCCCGGCAAGAGATGATATCACGAAAATCACCGCAGCCTTTTGATCTCAAGGCGATCGCGGAACCGAGAGGGGGCGGACAGATGGTTAGGGTAGCCGTGGTTACCCTCGGCTGCAAGGTAAACCAGTGCGAATCGGCCGGGATCGCGGAGGCGATGACCGCCCGGGGGATGACGATCGTCCCGTTCGAAGATGAGGCGGACTGCTACATCGTCAACACCTGCACGGTGACCGGGAGGACCGATTACCAGTCCCGGCAACTGATCCGCAGGGCGATCCGGCGAAATCCGGCGGCTGCCGTCTTCGTTACCGGCTGCTACGCCCAGAGAGCTCCGGAAGAGATCGCCCGGATCCCCGGCGTCAGTATCGTCGCCGGAAACACCGAAAAGGAAAGCCTCCCCCAGATCCTTCAGGAGTTCACCGCCGGAGGCGGAGAGCAGGTCCGAGTAGACGACATTCGGGGTAAACGAGCGTTCTCCCGACTGGGTGCAACGCTTTTTCCGGAACACACCCGCGCCTTCCTGAAGATCCAGGACGGGTGCGATGCCTTCTGTTCCTACTGCATCGTCCCCCATGCGCGAGGGCCAAGCCGCAGCCTCCCTTCTACGGAAGTCGCGGCCAGGATCGCGTCCCTGGCTGCCGGAGGGTATCGCGAAGTGGTCCTCACGGGGATCCACCTGGGCGCCTATGGCCGCGATCTTATCCCTCCCGAGGAACTGGAGTCGTTGATCCGGCGTGTCGCGGATGAACGCCTGGTGGAGCGGCTCCGTCTGAGCTCAATCGAACCGCGGGAGATCACCGATAGACTCATCGCCCTTCTGGGGTCGTCCGGTGTCGTCTGCCGCCACCTCCACATTCCGCTCCAGAGCGGCGACGATGGGATCCTCGCCGCGATGCGCCGCGACTATGATGCGGCCTTTTTCCGGGACCTCCTGCAAAGGATCTGGGCGGCCGTTCCCGGTGTCGCCGTCGGGATTGACGTCATGGTCGGATTCCCCGGAGAAACGGAGGAAGCCTTTGCAAATACCCTTCGCCTGGTGGAAGAGATGCCCGTCGCCTATCTTCACGTCTTCCCCTACTCCCGGCGCCCCGGTACGCCCGCCGCGTCCATGGCCGGCCAGATCCCCGATCAGGAGAAGAAGGGGCGGGCGGAGCGCCTGCGGAGGGTCGGTGCGGAAAAGCGTCGCACCTTCGCCGGGCGCTTCATCGGAACGCCGCTTACCGTCCTCACCGAGGGGAGAAAAGACGCGGCCACCGGTTTCCCGCTGGGATTCTCCGACAACTACATCCCCGTCGCCGTCCGCGGCGCCGCGGAGGCAAACCGGATCGTTCGCGTGATGCCGGACTCCTTCCTGAACGGCAGGTTGCTCGCAGAGGTGATCCATGAATAACGTTTTCACCGCTCCGGTCATTCGTTATCCGACCTTTTTGAGAGCACAGTATGGATGAGCAGAGAATGCTGGCACTGAGGGATCTGGAAGATGGTCTCGGCTACCGCTTCGATCAGATCGGTCTCCTGGAAAACGCCCTTACCCACCGGTCGTTCGTCAACGAGAATCCCGTTCTCGCCTGCAAGGACAACGAGCGGCTGGAATTCCTGGGCGACGCCGTCCTGGAGCTGACCATCAGCCATATGCTGACGAGAACATTCCCCGACTATACCGAGGGACAGCTCTCGAAACTGCGCGCCTCCGTCGTGAACGAGCAGCCGCTCGCCGAGCTTGCCAGGCGCTTCCGGATCGGGGATTTCCTCCTCCTCGGGCGCGGGGAAGAGGTGTCGGGCGGCCGGATCAAAACATCGCTTTTGGCTAATGCCTTCGAGTCCGTCATCGCCGCCATGTATCTCGACGCAGGTTTCGACCGTACCGCCGCCTTCATCGAAGGGCTCTTCGCGCCGCTCATCCGGGAGGGTGCGGCGACCCCCCTCTATCGGGATTACAAGACCGACGCGCAGGAGATCTGCCAGGTCCGCTTTCGCGAGGTCCCCCGCTACACCTTGATTGCCGAAACCGGTCCGGACCACGATAAGCGCTTCGAGATGAGCCTCGTCATCGGCGAGCGGGTCATCGCGACGGGAACGGGGAGGAACAAGAAGGAGGCGGAGCAGCAGGCGGCGAAAATCGCCCTGGAGGAGCTCCGGCAAAGCGATCCTCCCGGGGAGAAAGAGCCATGACGATGACTCCCCCCGCAAGGAGGATGTGGAAAAATCCCCATGTAACGCCGATGATCATCCCTCTTTTCATCATGAACCGGGGCTGCCCTCACCGCTGTCTCTTCTGCAATGAGCGTCTTACCGCCGGCGATCGCCCGGAGCGGATCACGGAAGCGGCATTCAGCCAAACCGTCCGCGGTTATCTCGACTGCGCCAGGCGGAAGAGCGGCCCCGTCCAGATCGCTTTCTACGGCGGAACCTTCACCGGCATGGAGCGTGCGGAGCAGCGGCGTCTCCTTGAACTTGCGGCGCCCTTTCTCCGGGAGGGTGCGGTTGACAGCATCCGCATTTCGACGCGCCCCGACGAGATCAACCGAGAAGGTCTCGCCCTCCTCAAGACATTCGGCGTGACGACAATCGAGGTGGGAGCGCAGTCGCTCGACGACGAAGTCCTGCTCCGTTCACGACGCGGCCACACGGCCGCCGACACCGTCCGTGCATTAACCCTCCTAAGAAAAGCCGGATTCGCACTGGGGATCCACCTCATGGCCGGCCTGCCGGGGGACAGCCGGGATCGCTTCGCCCATACCATCGAACGGATGATCGCCCTTGGCCCCGACATGGTCCGGATACATCCCACGATCGTCCTCAAGGACACCCCGCTGGCCGAGGCCTTTCGGGAGGGACGCTATCTTCCGCTGACACTCGCGGAGGCGGTGGAACAAGGGAAGAATGCCCTAAAAAGACTGACCGCCGCCGGGATCCCCGTGATCCGCCTCGGCCTCCAGACAACGCGGGAACTGGAAGAGCCGGGAGCCGTCGTCGCGGGTCCGTTCCACCCGGCCTTCCGGACGCTCGTCGAGTCCGCCCTCCTCCGGGAGATGGCCGCCTCTCTCCTCTCGGCTGCCGGCCCGGAAGGGGAACGAGCCGTCTTCGCCCTCGCCCCTGCCGATATCTCGAATTTCTCCGGGCAGCGCCGGGAAAATATCATTGCCCTCAAAGAGCGCTTTCGGCTCACCGATATCCGCGTCACCGCCGATCAGACCCTCCCGCGGCTTACCCTGATCCTGACGGACGGCGGCAGAACGTTTCAGACCGACGTCTCCGGGGGAATCATCGAAAACCGCAGGGAAGATTTGCATGCAGCGGGTTGACATGGTATCGTGAGCTGTGATCTCGGAAACGGGTTCACCGGAGCGACCGCACGTTCGAGGCGGCGTATATCGCTGCACTGCCGGTAGCGACCTTTTTACGGAGGCATACATGTTCAAATCCGGCTTTATCGGCATCATCGGCAGACCCAATGTGGGGAAATCAACCCTCCTGAACGGGATCGTCGGTGAGCGGATTGCCATCACGACGCATAAACCCCAAACGACGCGAAACCGGATCATGGGGATCAAAAACCTGGGCGAGCCGCAACCGGGACAGATGATCTTCCTCGACACGCCCGGGATCCACCGGGCATCCACCCCCCTGAACCGGGCAATGGTCGATGCCGCGACCGGCACCTTCGGGAACGTCGATCTCCTTTTGTTCATCGCCGAGGCCGGCCCCGCTCCTCACCCGGATGACCGCTTCATCATCGACTCCCTCCGCGAGGTCCCCCTTCCGGTCCTTCTCGTCATCAACAAGATCGACCTCGGGGATAAGCGGCTCCTGCTGCCTCTCATCGAGACATTCCGCGATCTGTACCCCTTCCGGGCGATCATCCCCCTATCCGCCCTCAAAGGCGACGGCGTGGATGGCCTCATCGGGGAGATCTGGAAGCTCCTTCCCGAAGGCCCCCGGTATTTTCCCGAGGAGATGATGACCGACCGCTCCGAGAGGTTCATCGCCGCCGAGATCATCCGGGAGAAGATCACGATCCGCACCCACCAGGAGATCCCCTATGCGACCGCCGTCGTCGTCGACACCTTCAAGGAGGACGAGGCGAAGAACATGATCCGGATCGCCGCGACGATCCACGTGGCAAAGGATTCGCAGAAAGGGATCATCATCGGGAAGAAGGGGGCGATGCTCAAGGAGATCGGCACCAGGGCCCGGCTGGAGATGGAGAAGTTCTTCGCCGCAAAGGTCTTTCTGGAACTCTTCGTCCGCGTCGCAAAGGATTGGACCAACGATCCGCGAATGCTCCAGGAGTTCGGGTACCGGGACAAGGCGTGAGCAGTGCAAGAAGGGCGCGTCCCCATCGCCTTTCCGGAATCTTACCTCAACAAAGATGATTGCTTGGCAGCGCCCATGCTCTGCCTGGTTGTTTCTCGCAATCGAAGGCGGAGTTTCGCCTCCCCCTTGTCGTTGAGCACTTCCCGGACGTTCCGGGAGAGTGCCTGAAGATGGAAAGGCTTCTGGATGAATCCCCGGCAACCGCGGTTTATGATCGCTCTCGCCTCACCCTCGGCGCTGTAGCCGCTGGCAAGGATCACCGCAACATCCGGGTTAATCCCCCGCAGGATATCGAACGTCCGCCCTCCGCTTATCCCGGGCATGATCATATCCAGGATGACGAGATCGATCCCCTTACCCTTCTCCATGTAGACGGCAACGGCTTCCTGACCGCTTCCCACCGGGATGACGCGATAGTGGAGTGATCTCCAGCATCTCCTTCATGACGGCGATATTGAGCTGTTCGTCATCCACAACCATGATGGTTTCCCAACCGGTGAAAATCTCTTCCTCCCTCTGCTCCCCAACGGCCGGCCGCGATGTCCGTCGCGGGAAGGTAAATCGTGAAGGTTGTCCCTCTCCCCGGTTCACTGGCAACGTGGATGCCGCCTCCGTGGTTCTTGATGATGCCGTATGCGGAGGCCAAACCGAGACCGGTCCCTACCCCCTTCGGTTTTGTTGAGAAGAACGGCTCGAAAATCCTCTCCAGCGTCTTATTGTCCATCCCCATGCCGTCGTCGCTCACGGAGATCTTGACATACCTGCCCTCGGTCACCCCGACCAGCTTGACATCCTTCTCGCTGAAAACGATATTCTCCGTTCTGAGGTCGAGATTTCCTCCTCCGGGCATCGCCTGGGAGGCATTGATGAAGAGATTGAGAAAGACCTGATCCATCTGCCCCTGATCGACATCAACACTCCAGAGCTTTTCCTCGAATCTCTTGGAGATGCCGATCTCCTTCCTGGTTCGTCCGAACAGCTCCACGCTGTTTTGCAGCATGTCATTGATGTTGGTAGGCTTCACGTCGTACTTTCCCCCCCGGGCAAATCCCAGGAGCTGTTTCGTCAGGTCGGCGCCTCGCTTGATGTAACTCTCGATACTTTCGAGTTTCCCCCGGTGCGGATGTTCCGGCAGCAGATCATAGAGCAGCAGGGAGATGTGTCCTTGAATTCCCATGAGGATGTTATTGAAGTCATGAGCGATCCCGCCGGCCAGCGTACCGACGGCCTCCATTTTCTGGACCTGAAGGAGCTGTGCCTGGAGACTTTTCTTTTCTTCTTCCGACCGCTTCAGGTGTGTTATGTCGGTGCCCACGGTGAGAACCCGGTCGCAGAGGACGTCCTGGCGGGAGAGGGGAATCTTGTGCGCGGAGATCCATTGCACCGATTTATCGCAGAAGGTTACTTTCGCTTCGGGGATGAATTTCTCTCTCCGGCTTCGAATCACTTCAAGGTTTTCCGCCAGGAGTTGCAGAACCTCATCTTCATGCGGGTTAAAATCCGCTACCGTTTTGCCGATGAGACGATCCGTCGTAGTTCCCCAGGCCGTCGCCAGGGATTTGTTGGCCAATTCAAACCTGCCTTTGGCGTCCTTGACGGAGATGAATGACGGAACAGCGTCGATCACCTGCCTGAGGAACGCCTTTTCTCCCTCCAGCTTCACCTCCGCCCGCTTTCGTTCGGTAATATCGGTTGCAATATGGATGATCTTCTGCAGGCGCCCTTCGTCATCGAGAACCGGCGTGCAGGAAACGATGAAACTTCCGCCGAGGGCCTCCATTTCCATCTCGACAGTCTCTATCCGGTCGGAGATGCGCATCTGCTGCATCGGACATCCGACAGGCGGATGATCCGAACCGGCTGCGTGAAATAGTTCAAAACAGCATTTTCCAACCAGTTCAGACTCCGATTTGCCGAGGACCCGGCAGACCGCCTGATTGGCCTGGACGATCCGGTGTTCAGGATCCATGATCACCGTGGGATGGCCAATGGCCTGAAAGATGGTCATCCACTCGCGGCGCGATCTCTTCAGTGCCTCTTCGGCGAGTTTGTGTTCCGTTTCTCCGCCTTCGCGGCACGACGCTCCCCGGGGGGAGAGTCCGCGCAGTGTCGCGTTTTCCGTCTTCAAGCGATTCAACTGATTGCGGAGACGTTCCAGCTCATCCATAGCCATTCCACTCCCATGGTTCAGGGCGGTTCCTTGCCGCACCGGTAATGGTTTCTGTTCTATCCCTAGTCTTTTAAAAGTCCTTGAAGCCGTCCTTTTCATCCTGATCTAAGGGGATGATATCATCCGGCCGCGGACGCGTATGGTTCGCCTGCTCGCTCCGGATCCTTCTTTTCTTTTTATCCTCCAACGGCGCCGGCAGGGCCGGCTTCCGTACCTCCGCCGGGGAGGCAGGAACCATCCCGGAGGGTCCGGATCTCTCCATGCTCACGCCGACCATCGCCGCCAGTTCCTCCACATACCCACGCATCTGCTGGGCCTGGGCGTTCATCTCCTCCGCAGCGCTCGCCGACTCCTCCGCAGTCGCAGCCGTTTGCTGCGTCACCTTGTCCATCTCCCCCACCGCCGTGTTCACCTGCGCTATCCCATGCGCCTGCTCTTCCGACGCCGTGGCGATCTCATCCACCAGTTGGCTGATCTTCCCCGAAAGCTCCGCGTTCGCGCGAAACGCCTCCTGCGTCGAGGCGGTCATCTCGTTGCCGTTTCTGACCGCCTTGATCGTCTTTTCGATCAAATCGCTGGTGTTCCTGGCCGCCTCCGCCGAACGCAATGCCAGGTTCCGCACCTCGTCCGCCACCACCGCGAATCCCGCTCCGGCTTCCCCCGCGCGCGCCGCCTCCACCGCTGCGTTGAGCGCCAACAGGTTCGTCTGAAACGCGATCTCGTCGATGGTCTTGATGATCTTCCCCGTCTCCTCGCTCGAACGGGTGATCTGACCGATCGCCTCCGTCAACTGGGCCATCTGGACGTTCGCCTTTTCCACCACCGCCTTCGCCTCGTTCATCATCGCCTTCGCATGGTTCGCATTGTCGGCGTTCTGCTTGGTCATCGACGACATCTCCTCCAGTGAAGACGAGGTCTCCTCCAGCGAGGATGCCTGCTCCGAGGCGCCCTCCGCCAGATGCTGGCTCGACCCCGATACCTGCGTCGACGCGGACGCCACCTGATCCGAACCGTCGCTCAACCCCGTCACAATGCGGGTGATCGGCTTGACGAGGCGCACGGTAAAGACGACGCCGGCAACCAAGGAAAAAATGGCCATAATAATACCAAGGATGATGAAAAGGACATTCATTGTCCCAATCGATTCCAGGATCTCCGCTTTATCGATCGATAAGGCGATAATCCATCCCAGTGCGGGATATTCCTGAAAAGATGCAAACCGTGTCCGTCCGTCCTGGGAATACTCTCTCGTCCCTTTTTTCTTCTGGATAATCTCCTTTCCGAAATCATATTTCGTCAGATCCATCTGAAAATTTTTTGTCTTGTCGGGATACGCAATCACCATCCCTTCTTTATTGATGATATAGCCGAATCCCTCCTTCCCGATCTTGATGTCGGTAATCGGCTTGGTAGCCTTATCCGCGGACAGATCGGCGGCAAGCACGGCGAACGGTTTGCCCTCCTGACTATAGAAGGCCCGCGCCATGATAATTATCGGTTCACCAATCTCCTGGGAGACGATTGCCTCGCTGAAGACGATCTCCTTGACGGTCAACGCCTTCTGATACCATGGAAGCGAGGAGACATTCTTCGCCTGATCCGATGTCCCCTTCTTAGTCGAGAGTTTCTCATCGCCCTTGATGTCGAAAAAACGAATCCGCTTGAATACGGGATTGGCATTCATATATTCAATGAAGAATTTTCCCGTCATATCCTTGGTACCCTCATCGAGATCAATCCCTACCGCCATCATATCAATGACCTGCTTGGCGGGAATCGCGAGGCTGTCCACCTGAATCCGGTATAGCTTGAATTCGGAATCCAACTGTTCTATCGCCTTTGTCGCGAGATTGGTCATTTCGGAATTTGCATTTTTTAACAATATCTCCTTCGACTTGTAATAAGATACCGCCCCCATGACGATCATGGGGATCAATCCCAATAGCAGAAATGAAATAATCAACTTTCGTTGAATGCCCTTTCGGTTTATATATCCCATGATGTTCATCCGTTTCCCCCTCCTTCGTCCCTTACGTCCTGACCTCCTGAGCTACTCCTACACTCGGTCGATCACGCCCGTTTGCGCACCGGTGACCCAGCGTTCCAATGCCTCCATGTCGAACCGCCAGGACTTCCCGACCTTGACACCCGGCAACTTGCCCTCCGACGCCAAACGACATATCGTCGCTTCCTTCAGCCGGAGAAACTCCGCAACTTCCCTAACCGTCACAATCCGCACTATCCCTGTCATCGATGCCTCCCTCCTGCAAAATCACACAATTCAGACAAACGAACGAAAACGAAGAAATTTAATCGATTTACTTTCTAATATCGGACAGAGCAGGGAAAAACTTTAGTCGCTGGGGAAAAAGAAAGGCACGACCCGCTGCTCCCTATGGAGCCGTAACCCGATGGAGTATCCCGGAAAAGACGGATGGACTTTCCGGCCGCGATCAGATAGAGAAGAAACATGCATGTCGACGGAAGATTATCCGAGGTACGAATTTCATGAAACCGGTCATCGCCATCATCGGCCGGCCGAACGTGGGGAAATCGACCCTCTTCAACCGCCTGGCCGGAAGGAGCAAGGCCATCGTCATCGATGAGCCGGGCGCCACGCGCGACCGCAATTACGCGGAATGCGCCTGGAACGACCGGCCGTTCACCCTGATCGATACGGGGGGGTTCGAGCCCGCGTCGGAGGTGGAGATACTCGTCCAGATGCGGGAGCAGACCAAGCTCGCCATCGAGGAAGCGGACATCATCCTTTTTCTGATGGATGGCAGGGACGGCCTCACCCCCGCGGATCAGGAGATCGCGCGGATGCTCCGAATGGTGAAAAAAACGGTGTTTTATGCCGTCAACAAGGTCGACGGTCCCCGTCACGAGACGCTGGTCGCAGAATTTTACCGTCTGGGCGTCGAAAAGCTCTACCCGCTCTCCGCCCAGCACGGCCCCGGCCTCGATGAGATGATGGACGATGTGGCCGCCCGACTTCCGGTCGCCGAACCTCTTCAGGACGGCGAAGGGGAGCGTATCCGGATCGCCGTCGTCGGGAGGCCGAACGTGGGCAAATCCTCCCTGGTCAACCGGATCCTCGGCTATGAACGGACGATCGCCAATCCCGTCCCGGGGACGACGCGGGATGCCATCGACACCCCGATCACCCGCAACGGGAAACAGTACCTCCTGATCGACACCGCCGGTATCCGCCGGAAGAGCCGGATCAGTCTCACCATGGAGAAATACAGCACCGTCCAGGCATTGAAGGCGATCGGCCGCGCCGATATCGCGCTCATCCTCCTCGATGCCAAGGAAGGGATCAGCGAGCAGGATGTCAAGATCGCCGGCCTCGCCCTGGAAAAGGGCGCCGCCTGCATCCTCGTCGTGAACAAATGGGACCTGGTCGAAAAGGACAACAGCACCATCGGAACCTATGTCGAAGATATCCGCTACAATTCGAAATTCATCGAGTTTGCGCCCATCATCTTCGTCTCCGCCCTCTCCGGCCAGCGGGTCTCGAAGATCTTCGAGATCGTCGATCGTATCTACGCCCAGTACACCCGCCGCGTAGAAACGGGCGAGCTCAACCGGAAGATCCGGGAAATCATCGAAATGAATCCCCCGCCCGGCCGCCAGGGCCGGCCGCACATCTTCAACTACATCACCCAGGTCGCGATCAAGCCCCCTTCTTTCGCCCTGTTTGTCCGGAATCCAACCGGTATTCATTTTTCCTACGAACGCTACCTCATCAACCGGATCCGGGAGACCTTCGGCTTCGAAGAAGTCCCGATTCGTCTCTTCTTCCGGAAAAAAGGAGCCTGACCCCGGGGTGGCCAAGATTTCAGCGATCCATGCAAAGGAGGTTGCTTATGAACCATAGGGCTTTTCGGAGAGTGTGTTCGGTGTTTTTTCTTGCCGCGGTTATGACGGCCGTTTTGACGGGGTCCCTCTTTGCCGCAGACGCCATCAAGCTGGGAATTGGCGGGGCGCACAGCGGAGACCTCGCTTCATACGGCCTGCCGACGGTCAAGGCCGCGGAGATGGTCGTCAAGGAGATCAACGCCAAGGGAGGCGTCCTGGGAAAACAGGTGGAACTCCTCGTGGAAGACGACGTCTGCAAACCGGAAGTGGCCACGAATACGGCCACCAAACTGGTTTCCCAACAGGCCAACGCCATTATCGGCCACATCTGCAGCGGAGCGACCAAGGCGGCCCTCGGTATTTACAAGGACGCCAAGCTCATCGTCATCTCCCCTTCGGCCACGAATCCGGAGCTGACCCAGAGCGGCCAGTATCCCAACTTCTACCGGACCATCGCCTCCGACGACGCCCAGGCCCGTCTGGAAGTGGATTTTGCCATCGGCAAGCTGAAGGTCAAGAAGATCGCCGTACTCCACGACAAGGGCGACTACGGAAAGGGACTCGCCGAGTATGCGAAGCGATTCATCGAGGAGTCCAAGCAGGCCAACGTCGTTCTTTTCGAGGGGATCACCCCCGGCGCCGTCGACTACTCCGCCGTCGTCCAGAAGATCAAACGGACGGACGCCGAGGCGGTCATCTACGGCGGATACCATCCGGATGCCTCCTCCATCGTCTCCCAGATGCGCAAGAAGAACATGACGACCCTCTTCATCTCCGATGACGGCGTGAAGGACGACACCTTCATCAAGGTTGCCCAGAAGTATGCGGAAGGGGTCTACGCAACCGGCCCGAAGGACACGACGAAAAACCCGCTGGCCATCGCCGCAATCGAAACCCACAAGAAGCTCTACGGCGCCGATCCGGGGGCGTTCTTCTTGAACGGCATCGCCGCGACCCAGGCCATCCTGAACGCCATGCAGAAGGCCGGTTCCACTGACTATGACGCCGTCGGCCGCGCTCTTCAGACCCAGTTTGTCGAAACGCCCCTGGGAAAGATCAGGTTCGACAAGCGGGGCGATGCGATCGGCGTCGGCTTCTCGATGTACCAGGTGCGCAAAGGGGTCTATGTCGAAGTAAAATAGGCGCATGGCGGTCGATCTTCAGTCGGTGACGGATTGAAATGGACTATTTTCTGGAACTGCTGATCGGCGGACTCACCCGGGGAAGCATCTATGCGCTGATCGCGCTCGGCTATACGATGGTCTACGGCATCATCGAACTGATCAATTTCGCCCACGGCGAGATTTACATGATCGGGGCCTTCACCGCGCTCATCGTCGCCTCCGTCCTTACCATGAACGGGATGACGGGCGTGTCCGTTCTGATCATCGCCTCCGTCGTGGCCGTTCTTTACGCTTCCGCCTATGGCTTCACCGTGGAGAAGATCGCCTACAAGCCGCTGCGCCAGGCTCCCCGCCTCTCGCCGCTGATCAGCGCCATCGGCATGTCGATCTTCCTGCAGAACTATGTCCTTCTCGCCCAAACCTCCGATTTTCTGCCGTTTCCGAACCTGATTCCCGCGCTGCCCTTCATGGAGCCGTACGCTCACCTCATCGGGTCGACGGAGCTCATCATCGTTCTCACCACCGCCATGGTGACGGCCGTACTCACTCTCTTCATCAAGTTCACGAAGCTCGGGAAGGCGATGCGGGCCACCGCCCAGGACCGGAACATGGCGATGCTCGTGGGGGTGAACGTCAACCGCGTCATCTCGAACACCTTCATCGTCGGCTCGGCCCTGGCCGCGATCGGCGGGGTCCTGATCGCGTCCCATGTCGGCCGGATCAACTTCGCCATCGGCTTCATCGCCGGGATCAAGGCCTTTACCGCCGCGGTCCTCGGGGGAATCGGGAGCATCCCCGGGGCGGTCCTCGGCGGCCTGATTCTCGGCTGGACGGAGAGTTTCGCCACGGGTTACGTGTCAAGCGACTACGAGGATGTGTTCGCCTTCTGCCTTCTGGTCCTGATCCTGATCTTCCGGCCGGCGGGTCTCCTCGGCCGGTCGACCGTTCAGAAAGTGTGAGGTGGACTTGAGCCGGCCGATGAAAACCCTGTCGGAATTCAAGAAATCGTTCTTTATCTCGATCTGGTTCATGATCCTGACCTTCCCGATCATGGTGATCCGGGTCAATACGATCGAGAAGGTCGTCGAGTGGCGCTGGCGGAACATGGCGTTCATCGGAATCGGGGGATTCCTCCTCTCCTTCATCTGGCGGTGGCTCCTGAGGCGGAAGGAGCGGGGCAGGAAGCTCGCCGAAACGGGAAACGCCGAGGCCCGGACGATCGGCCGGCGCCTCCGGGAGGAGCCCCGGATCTACCGGCCGGCCCTGGCCGCCCTTGCCCTCGTCGCGATCGCCTTTCCCTTCTTCTTCTCCAGTTACCAGACGAACATCATGACGACCGCCCTGATCTACGTGATGCTGGGTCTGGGGCTGAATATCGTCGTCGGTCTGGCAGGGCTTCTGGATCTCGGCTATGTCGCTTTCTATGCCGTCGGGGCCTACAGCTACGCCTTGCTCAACACCCACTTCGGCCTGGGATTCTGGACGGCCCTCCCCGTGGGCGCCCTTCTCGGCGCCCTCTTCGGCATCCTCCTGGGCTTCCCGGTCCTGCGTCTTCGGGGAGATTATCTCGCCATCGTCACCCTCGGCTTCGGCGAGATCATCCGTCTCATTCTCGAGAACTGGAACGCGTTTTCCTTCGGGCCGAGCGGCATTTCGAATATCCCCCGGCCGGGATTCTTCGGCATCAAAATGTCGCTTACCGAGGCGACCATCTACCTCTATTTTCTCATGATCGTTCTTTGCCTCTTCACGATCTTCGTGGTTAACCGGCTGCAGGATTCACGGATCGGACGGGCCTGGATCGCGCTTCGGGAGGACGAGGTCGCCTGCGAGGCGATGGGCATCGACAAGACGAAGACGAAACTGACCGCTTTTGCCCTCGGGGCGACCTGGGCGGGAATGGTCGGCGTCATCTTCGCCGCGAAGACCACCTTCATCAACCCCGCCAGTTTTACCTTCATGGAGTCGGCGATGATCCTCTCCATCGTCGTCCTGGGAGGTATGGGATCGATTGCGGGGGTGATCCTCGGGGCCTTCCTCCTGATCCTGACGCCGGAGTACCTCCGGGCCTTCAGCAACTACCGGATGCTCCTGTTCGGAACGACAATGGTCCTGATGATGGTTTTCCGTCCCCAGGGGATCGTGACGAACGTCCGGCGGATCTACCGGTTTGCTGCAAAGGGAAGGAGCGGGAAGCCCGCATAGGCATGATATGGACAGTGTCCTTACCGTAAACAGGCTGACGATGGATTTCGGGGGACTCCGCGCGCTCTCGGCCGTCGACCTCGGCGTCGGACAGGGGGAGATCGTCGCCCTCATCGGCCCCAACGGCGCCGGAAAGACCACCTTTTTCAACTGTGTGACCGGAATCTACACGCCGGCCGATGGGGATATCATCATCTCCCCCCCGGCGGGGGAAACCCGGCGGATCAACGGCGTCAAGATCAACAAAGGCACGGAGCTGGGAATGGCCCGGACCTTTCAGAACATTCGCCTTTTCCCCAAGATGACGGTCCTGGAAAACGTGATGATCGGCCGCCACTGCCGGGCAAAGGCGGGCGTCCTGGGGGCGCTCCTGAGGGACCAGCGGACACGAGATGAAGAGCGGGAGATCGTGGAGAGCAGCTATGAGATCCTCGTCAAGATCGGCCTTGCCGACCAGGTCGATGACCTGGCGAAGAACCTCCCCTACGGCGCCCAGCGACGTCTGGAGATCGCCCGGGCGATGGCCACCGAGCCGTTTCTGCTGCTCCTGGACGAACCGGCGGCCGGGATGAACCCGCGGGAGACGGATGAACTCGAAGAGCTGATCCTCCGGATCCGCAACGAGGAGAAAATCTCGATCCTGATGATCGAACACGACATGAGGATTGTGATGAGCATCTCCGACCGGATCTTCGTCCTGGACCACGGCGAAAAGATCGCCGAAGGAACGGCGGTGGAGATCCGGGAAAATCCCGTCGTGATCAAGGCCTACCTGGGAGAGGATTTTCGTAACGATGCTTGAGCTCATCAACGTCGAAACCTTCTACGGAAACATCAAGGCCCTCAAGGGGATCAGCCTGTCCGTTTCCGAAGGGGAGATCATCACCCTGATCGGCGCCAACGGCGCCGGCAAGTCAACCACCCTGATGACCATCTGCGGGATCGTTCCCCCGCGCGTGGGCGAGATCCTCTTCAGAAAAAAACCCATCCAGCACCTGGAGCCGCACGATATCGTCGCCCTGGGCATTTCCCAGGTCCCCGAAGGCCGCCGGATCTTTCCGCTCCTTACGGTATCGGAGAATCTCGCGATGGGCGCGTTTCTCCGGAAGGACGCGGGAGAGATCGCAAAGGACAGGGAGTACATCTTTTCGCTTTTTCCGATCCTCAAGGAGCGCCGCCATCAGCCGGGGGGAACGCTCAGCGGCGGGGAACAGCAGATGCTCGCCATCTCCCGCGCCCTGATGGCCCGTCCCTCCCTGCTGCTCCTTGACGAACCTTCCCTCGGACTTGCCCCGCTCATCGCCCAGCTGATCTTCCGGATCATCGGGCAGGTCAACGAGGAGAGCGGGACGACGATCCTCCTGGTGGAGCAAAACGCGAACATGGCCCTCAAGATCGCCCATCGCGGCTATGTCATGGAAAACGGCAGGATCACCCTGGAGGGAAGCGCTAAGAGCCTTCTAAACAACGAAGAGGTCAAGCGGGCCTATCTGGGATTGTAGCGACCTCCCGGCGCATGTGCCCTTGAAAGAGCCGTGGAGTATCTTCCCGAAATCTCTGTATGCCTTGTCTATCATTCACTCCCGCACTTCGAGCGTGCCTTCCATACCTTTTTCCTTATGGCTACTCATAAAGAGGAACTTCTTGTCACCATAAAAGGGATAGGTTGCCGTCTTGGTCGGCGTAAAGGTGATGACGTCGGATCTCGCCTGACTTTCATCAGGCCGTCGGGTTGTGCTCTTTATTCTGCTCTTGCGGGGCGGGTTTTGTTTGCCATTCGCATACCGAGGAAAATCGCCACGAAGTAGGCGACATACGCCAGCATTTCGGTAAGTGAGGGCGCGGGATTATAGCCGAAGAGTGTGGCAAGCAACTGGCCGAGCGTGGAATTTACGCTGACGAGTGCACTCACGTCCCAGACGTGTCCGATGATGGAGGGAATCCAGCCGACTTCGTTGAACTCATGCACGCCGTGCGCGACCAGACCCGCCGCGAAGAGGATAAGCAGGACGCCTGTCACCTTGAAAAAGCGGCGCAGGTCGAGGCGGATGATAGCCGCGAAGATCGACCAGCCAAGCAGGATGGCGGTGCCGAGGCCGAGGATACCGCCGATGATGGTTTGGACGGCGTTGGTGGCGAAGACGGAGGCAGTGAGGAAGAGCGACAGTTCGATGCCCTCGCGCAGGATGGCGACGAAGGCGACAAGGAAGACGGCGCGCTTGCCCGTGGTAAACGCGGCGCGCTGGACCTCGGCTTCGATGTCGCTCTTGAGTGTGCGCGCTGAGCGATTCATCCAGAAGATCATCCACGTGAGCAGGCCTGCAGCCACCAACATTGTGAAACCTTCAAAGATGGCCTCGCCTGGGTCTTCCATTTCGAGACCAAACGCGGTCAGGAGGATCGCTACCAACAGGCTGATGAAGGAGGCGGTCAGAGTCCCCAGCCAGACGGCGGGAACCAATTCAGTACGGTTCATTTGACGCAACACGCCGAGGACGATGCCGACGATGAATGCGGCTTCGATTCCTTCACGGAGAGAGAGCAGGTAACTTGGGAGCATGGCACCTCGTACACATCCACGTATCAATTACTCGTCAAGAACAAGCGGGGCCCGTCCCGCGCGTCGCCGAAGCCAGTTGATCGATCGAAGCACCGGACGACGCGCGACGAACCATCGCTCAAGCCGGTACTTTCCCGGGAGGTCTACCAGGATGATCCCGAGCAGAATCGTCAACATTCCCTGACCGGGCAGCACCAGCATGGCGATCCCGGCCGCAATCAAGATGTACCCCAGCAGGTTTTTCCCCGTCAAGAGCACCCCTCGGACGATTGAATGCCGATTGGCCCACTGCTTCCGCTGTCGCCTCCCGTGTGCAAAATAGTCGGGAGGGATTCGAACAATCAACCACGGCACGACGATCAGGGTCGCAATGAAGGTAACGATCGACGCACCGGCGATCCACCAGATTGCGGACTCGTGAGTGTGAATCGACTCGATTATTCGGGTTACCTCGCGATGCGGCACGTGCCCTACTCCTATCCTTGTTCCTTCCGTGCCGTGCCCGGCACACATGGGGCTACCGACGGCACGGGATAATCGCGACCACCGGAAACGATTCGTGAACCGGGCTCCTGGGGAGCGCATCACTGCTAGAAATTGGTCGCTCTACCGGGAAGTCTACCGTCCAATCGGTGCGGTGATCGGCCTTAAGCCGAGACAGGCCTGATATCGTGCACCTTCAGCTCCACCAGCACCGGTCCAGGCAGCGGCCTGTGTCCGAAGGGAAGGGGCAGCACCCGCCGCACGGTCGGCGCCTTGATCCCGCCGAATGTCCGGTATTCGTCGCAGAAATGAGCGGCGTGCGCCCAGCCGCCGACGACCTCCGCCGTATAATCGATGCGACGCAGCAGGCGTTCTTCATCGAAGTAAAATATCTGCGTGCGGGAGTGCGTGGGGATGTCGTCGGGGAAGGTCACCTGCAACCGGGTGAGCGGCGCCAGGTCTCCGGTCAGCGGTTCAAGTGCCTCGATGACAAAGCCCCTGCGCATCAGCAGGAAGGGGGCCGTTAAATAATTCCAGGTAGCATATCCTCCAAAGTAGATGAAATCCAGGTCGTCCCAGATAACCAGCCGGCGAATGCCGCGGAATGCCGCTCGTGGATTTTCTCGTCGCGCGACAATCGTTCCCTCGCCGTCCAGGATGCGGACTTCATCGTTCCCGATGAGTTCGGCAGTCTGTCCCGGCTTCGGGAAATTAAAGAAGGAGAACCTCGGTTCACAAGCGGCAGCCCGCATGCGGACGTGGCACAGGACCGGTCGCCGCTTTGCCGTGAAGAGGAATCCGCTTGCCGAAATTTCCGCATCAAGTGCCTCGAGGGTGTTCCAATACTCCATCCCGCCGTGGGCTTCAACGGCTTCGTGCACAATCCGCATCGCATCCACAACAACCATGGGTGAAACCTCCTTCGGGTAATTTCCTCACCGGATTGAACAAAACCGTGCGGTTATGCCGCCTGAGCCCGTCCATCATTCATTCTTTCTTTGGGAGCGGTTACCTTGATCTCGACACTCAAACGATCCGCCGCATCGTTCAATGCGTCTTCCCAGTCCCGGCCGGAGAATCCGGGAGGGACAATAACAGCGGCGGTCATCGTGAACAGGGGCATGCCGCTGATCGGCGCCCGCGTGGTCCCGGTATCCATGGATTCGATGCTGATGCCGCGTTGTGAGAGAATATGGGCGATCTCGTGGACGATCCCTTCATGGTCGGCCCCGCGAATTTCGATCTGACGGGGCAGCCAGCCGGGAAAACGTTCGGCGTAGCTGAGACTGGTTTGGCCGGTCGTTACTTTGTATCCCTGCGCCGCAAAGGTCGCGATGTTCTTGTCCAGCCCGGCGAGCTCTTCCGATGGAATGGAGACCAGCATCAGGATCGCGAATTCTCCACCCAGGCGGGTCATGCGGCTGGTTTCCACGTTGCCTCCCGCTTCAAGCAGCATCCGGGTCACCTCATCGACAATCCCGATCCGGTCAGGACCGGTCAACGTAAAGACGATATTCATGCGCCGATAATCCTTTCTTCAAGAAAATGTGATCGGAAACCATGACGCTTCCATCTCCGTCCGACAGGGACTTTCTCCTCGCCTGCTCCGTACCGTGCCTGGCATAAATCTCACACTTCATACCCGGCTTGTCAATAATTTTCCCATGATTGCCCTCCCAATGTCCGATCCGAGGGCTATTCCCCTCTCCCGGGGATACATGGTAAACTACCCAATTCGGCTCTCCGGGGTTGCAGCATTTGCTTTCCTTGGAACAAAAGTCCTGATATAAGGCGCCATAATCGGGGCAGACTTTAAATCTCTCCCCGTGAGAAAAGACCATTGCACGAGGTTTCAAGGACATTGATTTACCTGAGGGACATCAGCCTTTCATTTGCCGACCGGAAGATCTTCGATCGGATCACCTGGACGATCACGGACCGCGGCCGTGTCGGCCTCGTCGGCGACAACGGGACGGGGAAGACGACCCTTCTGCGGGCGATCCTCGGCAGCGTGGATCTCGACAGCGGCACAATCGAGATCCCCGACCGCAAACGGGCGACGATCGGCTATCTCCCCCAGGACCTGGTCGAACTCGACCCGGTGCCCCTCATGGACTACCTCCGGCACAAGAGCGGCATCGCCGTTCTGGAGGAGGCGGTAAAACTGAGCGAGGAGGCGCTCTCCCAGGCCGATCCGGACGACCCGGCCCACGAGAAGCTCCTGAAGGAGTACGAAGACGATATCTCCCGCTTCCAGGCAAAGGACGGCTACGCCTTCGAGGCGCAGGCGAAACAGATCCTCGCCGGATTCGGGTTTCGGGAGAGCGATTTCACCAAGAACTGCGGGGATTTCTCCGGCGGATGGAAGATGCGGATCATGCTCGCCGTCATCCTCCTCTCCCGGCCGGACATCATGCTCCTCGACGAGCCGACCAACCACCTGGACACGGAGAGCCTGGAGTGGCTGGAGAGCTGGCTCAAGGACTATCCCGGCACGATCATCACCATCGCCCACGACCGCGTCTTTCTGGACAAGATCGTCACCGTGATCGCCGAGCTCGCCAACCGGACGATCACAATCTACAAGGGTAACTACTCCTATTACCTGCGGGAGAAGGAGCGGCGCCGCGAGGCCCTGAAGAAGGAGATGGAGCTCCAGCGGGCGGAGATCAAGCGGATCCGCGAATTTGTCGAGCGCTTCCGCTATAAGGCCACGAAGGCGAGCCAGGTCCAGAGCCGCCTGAAGCAGTTGGAGAAGTTTGACCTCGTCCGGGAGGAGGGGAGCGGAAAAACCGTTACGATCCGCTTCCCCGAAAGCCCCCGGAGCGGCAAGGAGGTCCTCTGCGTGCGCCGCCTCGCCAAATCCTACGGGGATCTCACCGTCTTCCATGATGTAAATTTCACCCTCTATCGGGGAGAAAAGGCGGCCGTCGTCGGGGTGAACGGGGCGGGAAAATCGACCCTCTCTCGGATCTTGAGCGTTGACGAGGCGCCGACGGCGGGCGAGGTCGTCATGGGCTTGAACGTAAAGATGGCCTTCTTCTCGCAGGAAAGCGCCCAGAACCTCGACTACCAGCGGACCATCTGGGAGGAGGTGAACACCGCGGGAACAAGAAGCAACGACCAGGAGCGGCGGAACCTCCTGGGCGCCTTTCTCTTCTCCGGTGACGATATCTACAAGGAGATCTCCGTCCTCTCCGGCGGGGAGAAATCCCGCCTCGCCCTCCTGAAGATCCTTCTGACGGACACGAACCTCCTCATCCTCGACGAACCGACAAACCACCTCGACATCAAGACCCGGGAGATCTTTCAGAACGCCCTGCTCAGTTATCAGGGGACGATCCTGATCGTCTCCCACGACCGCTATTTCCTCGACTGCCTCGTCGGCCGCGTCTTCGAGCTTAGGGACGGCGTCTGCCACGAGTACCGGGGCAACTATTCCTATTTCATCGAAAAGCGGCGCGAGGCGCAGACCGCGGCTTCCGCCCTCCCCTCTCACCCTGCGGCCTTTCCGGCCGAGCAACCGGCCGCATCGCCCGCGGATGATCCGGGCAGCAGGCCCCGGGAGGAGAAGAACCGCAAATCGAAGGATGAAAAACGGCAGGAGGCCGAGGAGAGGAACCGGATCTCGCGGGCGACGTCGGCACTGAAACGCGAACTCAGTGAGACCGAGGAACGGATCGCCTCTCTGGAGTTGAAGCGGAAGGAAAATGAACTGATCCTCTGCGAACCGGAGATCTACCGGGAACCGGAGCGGATCAGGCAGCTCGATCAGGA
Source organism: uncultured delta proteobacterium (assembly GCA_963817385.1). Lineage (GTDB taxonomy): Bacteria > Desulfobacterota > Syntrophia > Syntrophales > UBA5619 > JAKAFS01. The sequence continues at coordinate 59,990 of CAWFOM010000020.1, read as the reverse complement.
GCTCAAGGCCATCTCGGTGGAGTTGGAGGACTTCTACTACCAGTGGAACGATCTGAGCCTGAGGCTGGAGACGCTGGAAGAATCCCTGCGGTGTTGAATCCGCCGGTGAGCACATCGGCCGCGGAAAACCGCGGGGGGTACAAACAACAATGGAATGTTATTCATCTTGAGAATCGATACTTTACCGTTGTATGCTCAAGTAAAACTTCAATGACCCCCACAGGCGTCAAGAAAAGCGGACCGGCTCATTCCGGCCCGCTTTTTTCATGCTGACCCACCGCCTCCGTTAGGCACCGTCGAGGTCCGTGCTCTCGACCCTCTGGAACCAGGCACCCGGATCGACAAAGAACTCCTCCGTATCCTTAAGGGAGGCAAAGTGTTCATGTTCGATATCGGCCATGAGCCCGAAGAACGCCTTCTCCTTCGGATCGGTCGACTGATCCCGGAGCTTCGCATAGAATGCCGCCCCCTTTGCTTCGAATTCGATGGCCGTACGAATCGCCTGCAGTTCGTCTTGATTCCCGCCAGACTCAGGCTTCCCGCTCGTCTGGGCGGCATTCAGGAAAACGGCCCTGACGGCTGTGTCCTTCACCTTGAGGGGAAGGGTTTCCGGCCATTTCTTGTTCTCTTTCCAGATCTCGGAGAGCTGTTTGAGCCTCTCGTAATGTTCCAGCTCCTCGCCCGCGATCTGCGTGAACATCGCCCTGCCTACGGGATTCGCCGTCCGCTCGGCGTTTTTCTGATAGAAGCGGTGTTCGTTCATCTCGTTGTTCAGTGCGATTTCCAGTGCGTTCAAACGTTCTTCCATGAATATCTCCTTTTACCGCGGTGGGGCTCTCCCGCTCGCCGCAGAACCAGCCCGTCCCTTCTCGATTGTTATCCATGCACATGCCTTCTGCGGCGGGACGTCCAGGGCGCGGGAGCAGCATCCGTCCGCTGGCGGCGCTCCCGCCGTTTATTCCACTTTGCTGAACATCTTGCCCTTGGCGCCGCATACCGGGCAAACGTCGGGCGCTCCCCCTTCGGCCGTGTAGCCGCAGACAGGACAGACGTAGTAGGGATAAGTCGCTCCCGTACCCGCCAGATCGACCAGCATCTGTTCATAGAGGCGGGCATGGATCTTTTCTACTTCGTTGGCATAGTTGAATGAGCGCTCCGCCTCCTTATTCCCCTCGGCCTTAGCCGTCTCGATCATAGCAGGATACATCGCCTTGAACTCATGGGTCTCGCCCGCCACCGCCTCCTTGATGTTCTCGCGGGTGCTGCGGATCGCCTTGAGGGCGCGCAGGTGGTTGTGGGCATGGACCGTCTCTGCCGCTGCCGCTGCCCTGAAGAGGCGTGCCGCCTGAGAATGCCCTTCCTGGTCCGCCTTGGCGGCAAAGGCCAGATACTTACGATTGGCCTGGGATTCGCCCGCGAAGGCCTCTTTTAATGCATCTTCCGATTTCGACATGCGATTTCTCCTTTCTTCAGCCCGTTCGATATCACTCCTCTATAGACACTCGATCTCTCTACCTCTCCGCCCCGAAATAGGACTTCCCTCTCTTTTTCGGAGAGCATTGGGGCATCATGAAAGCCTCCGGGACCGATAGTGCATTTTAACAAATTTTGATTTCGACCTCAAGCTCAATATACCAGTCCAAGAGAAACCAGGGCAGAATAACGCGTGAAAAAAAGACGCCGGTAGAACAGTGAGTGATGCTGCTATTAAACTTTTTGTCCGAAAGAACCGATATTCTTGTTGACAAAGAAAGTTATTGCAGAGTATTTCTCCAAGGCTAGAATTTTTCATGCCTTTAGAAGTTGCAGATCTTGTGCGTCGGATAATGGTCCGCAGGACGTTCGACTATTAAGGGACGACTTCCCCAAATATCGCTTATCAAACCGGTATTCATGATGGTCCAAGACAGGAAAGGTCGCTGTTTTACCGTGGAGATGGAAGAGCTGCAGAGGCTCGCCGATGGAGAACTCCCTCTGCCGTCCCGACCCTTCCATCATCAGGATATCTTCCAGGCCATTCGTTCCGCTCCCCTCGTCAAACAGAAGGGGATGATCAATACGCTCAACTACATCAATTTCACCAATGGCACGGTCATGGTCCACGCCATCGACCCGCAATATGGGGAGGACTTTCTCCTCCGGGCTCACCTCGACGCCAGCCCGCAGGGGCAGATCGCCTGCCGCTGGGTGGAAGGGTCAACCCCGCTTCCGGATGGGGCGACGATCCCCCATGTGATCATGTCGGACGGCCTCTCACTGATCCTGCTCCCGATCCGTGTGACCACTCTCCATGAAAACGGATTGACTGCGAGACTTCCGGAAAAAGGGTATCTCCTGGGGAAACGTAGCATCAAGAGACATACGGCTCAAGGTATCGACGTCGGCCTTACCCAGAGCGGTTTCCTGGCCCGCGGTGAACTCATCGACTTTAATCCCCTCGCGTTTCGCGTCCGGTTGATCCCGGATGCAGGCGGATCTTTCATCTGGCTGAACGGACAAAGTCAATGCATGATTTATCTCCGGAACGGGCAGAAGATACTCTTTTCCGGACCCTGTCGTTGCGTTCGTCAGATAGGAAGCCTGTTTGAGAGGGAGCTGGTCCTTGAACCGCTCGGGCAGGAGATCCAGCGCTTCCAGAAAAACAAGCTCCGTACTCCGCGTCTGCGAGTCACCCCCCCCCTCTCCGCCCATTTCGAACACCCCTTCTTCCGGAAACCGATCCAGAGGGACATTCGCGACGTATCGTTTGCCGGTTTCTCTGTGGAGGAAAAAACCACTGAAGGGGTATTGATACCGGGGATGATCATTCCCAACATGGAGATCCGCCACGCAGGAACGCCCAAGATGACCTGTAATGCACAGATCATCTACCGGCGCGCCGCGGTGAAAGGATTGGTCCGTTACGGTCTGGCGATCCTCGATATGGATTTCCGGTCCTACCGTCGACTCAGCCACATCATTGTCCATGCCGGCAGTTCGCAGGCCTGTTTTACCAGCGATGTGGAGATGGACGCCCTGTGGGAATTTTTTTTCAATACGGGTTTCATCTACCCCAAGAAATACCATCTCTTCCAATCCTCCCGCGATGATTTCAAGGAAACTTACCGGAGGCTCTACCATGAAGATCAGGATATCGAAGCCCATTTCACCTGCGAAAAGAATGGCCAGATCTATGGTCATGTCTCCATCGTTCGGGCGTATCAGCGGGCATGGATGGTCCATCACCTCGCGGCAAGGCCGCTAAACGGTAGGCGCATGGGGCTTTTTGTCCTGAAGAACCTCCATCAATTCTGCGACGGGTTCTTGCGATATCCATCCAGCCGGATGGATCATATGATCGTTTATTTTCGCCCCGATAATTACTTCCCTAACCTTTTCTTCGGCGGATTCGCCCGGGACCTTGGTAATCCACAGGCGTGTTCTCTAGACCTCTTTGCCTACACGAGCCATCCAACCGGCAGACTGCCGAACCCATTCCCCCAAGGCTGGCAGCTCACGGACTTTGACACCTGCCACCTCCCGGAACTGGAACGTTACTATCGAAACGCCTCCGGTGGCCTCTTCCTGGATGTCCTTCGTCTCGGACAACCGGAGGAGGGTCATGAATCCCTGGAAGAGATCTACCGGCGTCACGGTTTCTTTCGGAAATGGCGCTTCCATGCGCTGACCCGAGAAAAGGTGCTGAAGGCCTTTTTTGTCGTCAACCACTCATCCCCCGGCTTAAACCTCTCCGAGCTTCTCAACAGCATAACCGTCATCGTAATCGATCCAGCAGGACTCCCCTGGGAGATCCTGAGCGCGGCACTGTCCCGTCTGACACCGGAATACCGCACTGAAAATGTAACGCTCTTGATCTATCCGGCAACCTATCCCGCCGAGCAGGGAGTGAAAGTTGACCGACAGTACGACCTATGGATTATCGATACGCAACATGCAAAGGAATATCTGGATTATATGGATAAAAAAACAAGGATCACGCCTCGACTCATCTTCAAATACCTCATGAGAAAAATGGTACCGAAATGAATAATTCCGCTCTCTACAACAGCAGGATCATTCAGACCTTCATGGAGTATCTCGGATCGCACTACCCGAATCTGGATGTCAAGACCGTCCTCGACTATTCGGGGATCACCATCTACCAGCTCAACGATGAAGGCCACTGGTTCAATCAAAACCAAGTGGACCGTTTCCACGAAATCGTGGTGCGTCTGACCGGTAATTCCGATATTGCCCTGGAAGCGGGACGCTTTGCTCCTTTTGCCAAGGCCTCCGGCGCCATGCCTCATTATGTGTCCGGTTTCATCACCCCCAAAGCGGCGTATTCGGTCATCAGTAAGCTATGCCATCAGTTAAGCCGGGCCACGTTGCTCGAAACCCACACCTTAAAAAATAACCAGGTCGAAATCACGGTCCGGCAGAAACCCGGCGTCGAGGAGAAACCCTACCAATGTGAAAACCGGAAGGGTTATTTCGAAGGTATTTCAAAACTGCTGACCGGTAAATACGCCCATATCGATCATCCCGTCTGCATGCATGAGGGGGGGGACCACTGTCGGTATCTCATTACCTGGGAGCTGATCCGGTCCTCGCTCTGGAAACGGGTCAGCTATTATACGACGCTTCTGTCAGTGCTGGTATTGATGGTTCTGCTGATCGCCTTTTCGGGGAAGCATGTCCTCTGGTTCTCCTCCCTGGCGATCTTGCTCACCTTATGCACCTTCCTGTACACCGCGATCCTGGAAAAACAGGAGTTGAAAAACATCATCACGAACAGCGGGGACATGGCGGAAACACTCCTGGATCAAATCAATGTCCGTTACAACAATGCCGTTCTCATCAGGGAGATCGGCCAATATACATCGAGCATTCTCGAGACCGAGCTATTGCTGAAGTATGTCCTGTCCACTCTGGAAAAGAACCTCGAATTCAGCCGGGGACTCGTTCTGTTAGCCAACAGCGACCGGACCCGTCTTGTCTACACATCGGGCTACGGATACTCTTCGGAGCATGAAGAGTTCTTGAAAAAAACGGAATTTTCCCTCGAGAATCCGGATTCACGGGGAGCCTTCGCCGTCTCCTTCAAGAAACAGACACCGTTTCTCATCAACGACATCAGCGAGATCGAAAAGGATCTCTCGCCGAAGAGCATGGAGTTCGCCAAAAGGATGGCTAGCCGTTCCTTTATCTGCGTTCCGATCACCTACGAAGGCAGGTCGGAGGGGGTTCTGGCCGTTGACAACCTGCGTTCCAAGCGCCTCCTTAACGAGACGGATATCAGCCTGCTCATGGGTATCGCTCCCCAGATCGGGATCAGCATCAACAATGCCCGCATTTACGAAAAACTCCGCGAACGAGAGAAACGATTCCGGATACTGGCGGAAAGCGCGCCGGATATCATCTTTACTCTCGATACGGAAGGGACGTTGACGTATGTAAATCCGGTCTGGGAACGAATTCTTAATCACCGCCCGGAGGAGGTGGTCGGTAAATATCTTACCGAATTTGTGCAGGAGCAGGATCTCCACTTCCTCAACCAGTTGGTGAAGCGGGTCAAGGACAATAAAGAGACTCTGATGGATATCTTACTGACCCTCCTGAGCAGTTCGGGGATTGAACATAACTTCTCCTTTAATTGCGCCCCAAACATTGATGTGGATGGCCGCGTGGACAGCATCGTCGGTATCTTCAAAGATGTTACCGATCTGAAGCGCTCCGAGATCGAATTGAAAAAAAGCTATGAAAAACTCCAGATGGCCATGTCCAGCACGATCAGCGTCATTTCGCTTATTGCGGAATCCCGTGACCCCTATACGGCTGGTCACCAGCGGAAAGTGGCCGACCTGGCTTCGGCCATCGCCCGCGAGATGGGGTTACCGGACGAGCGGATCAAAACGATCCATATCGCCGGACTCATCCATGACATCGGGAAAATCAATATCCCCGGAGAAATTCTCAGCAAACCGGGGAAATTGAATGCCGGTGAGTTCGCCCTGATCAAGAACCACCCCGAAACGGGATACAGCATTTTGAACAAGGTCGATTTCCCGCCACCGATCTCCCAGATCGTCTACCAGCACCATGAAAAAATGGACGGTTCCGGTTACCCCCTGATGATCACCGGGGATCAGATCATCCTTGAGGCGCGGATCATCACCGTGGCCGATGTGGTTGAGGCCATGTCGGGCCATCGTCCCTACCGCCCTTCACTTGGTTTGGAAAAGGCATTGAACGAGATTCGCGTCAACCGAGGGGTGACTTATGATGCGGAGGTGGTGGATTCCTGTCTCTCCCTGTTTTCTACCAATCGTTTTCATTTTGACGATGCCGCTCAGGATTGATCGGGGGCGCCGTTTGTCGGCTTTTTCCCTTTGCACATGATGAGAGGGGTATAGGTGAACCGCCGGGGATCATGGAAATAAGTACGGAAATCCATGAGAAACGCCTGATATCCCCCGGGATATGTCTCGAAAAGATCGGCTAACCGCGGGGCGATCACCTCAATTTTCTTTGTCCAGTTGTAACTGTCAATATTCCGGATCGAGCCATAAATGACGTGATGGGCGGTGACCTGGATCTCGATGTCTTCGAAGCCAAGATCAAAAAGATGGGAGTAAAGTTTACGGCCCGCATAGGCGTCGAAGTTATAGACCTTTTCCAGACGATTGAAGATTTCGGGGATGATCTTTGCCATTGGCAACGGCAGTGCGTAATGGCTCAGGCAATTATAATCAAGGTCGATCAGAAGCAGAGCGCCGCCCGGATTGAGATTATCCGCAAGATTCCGGACGATATCCTTGCTTTCCTCACGGTAATATTCCAGAACGAACCGGACCCAGATCGCATCGAAAGTACCCAAACGAGTCGACGGCTCCAGTATATCGTGGATGGCAAATTCAATGCCCGCTTTGTTTCCATAGTGTTTTGTGGCATGGGCAATCCGTTTGGAGGAGGCGTCAAAACCGACAATGGATCCCCCCGGTTGAATGAGATCGTGGAGGATCGCCGTTGTCTTCCCCGGGCCGCAGCATACATCCAAGAGACGCTGACCCGGTTTTATCCCGCACCATTGGGCCTGTCTGCGCACATCGGAAGGATCGGTTTTCTTTTCAAGGCGGTCGGTCTCCTCCTCATGTTCCATAATGTAAAAAACTGGCCGTCTCCCCACAGAATTCTCCTTCGTCAGTTTTCTCTCATGATGACCGGCACTACGCCGGTGCGTTCGCGTTGGTCCATGTAACGTCTTTTATCCCTATTGTCAACTCTAAAGAGAGACTGCACCCCCTTCTGATCTCCCCGCGAAATCGTCCCGGTTTGCGCAAACGACGGTCACACGGCCTGGCGGATGGAGGCGGGACGCCCTTTTCCTGAAGGGCGTCCCGCCTACTCCCCATACTGCTCGCTGATCCAGGCGCGGTACTCTCCGCTCCTGATTCGCTCACTCCAGGCCCGATTCTCGACGTACCACCGTACGGTCTTCCGGAGGCCTGAGGGGAAGGACTCCACGGGAGACCAGCCGAGTTCCCTGTGCAGTTTCTCGAAGTCAATCGCATAGCGCCGGTCGTGGCCGGGTCGGTCCTTCACGAAGGTGATCAGCCGCCGCCTGGCCCCCCCTGCGGGAAGCGGCGCGCATTCATCCACGAGATCGCAGATCATCTCCACGATGGCGATGTTTTCCATCTCCGCATGACCGCCGACGTTGTAGGTCTCCCCGCGCCGGCCCCGCCGCATGATCGTCAGGATCGCCTCGCAGTGGTCCGTAACGTAGAGCCAGTCGCGGACGTTCCGCCCGTCTCCGTAGACGGGGAGGGGTTTCCCTTCCAAGGCGTTGAGAACCACGAGCGGGATAAGCTTTTCCGGGAACTGGTAGGGGCCGTAGTTGTTGGAACAGTTGGAAAGCGTCGTCGGCAGGCCATAGGTTTCATGGTAGGCCCGGACGAGATGGTCGGACGAGGCCTTGGAGGCGGAGTAGGGGCTGTTCGGACGGTAAGGCGTCTCTTCGGTGAATGACCCTTCCGGACCGAGGCTGCCGTACACCTCGTCGGTGCTGATGTGGTGGAAGAGCCGGAAGCTCCTTCCCCTGCCCCGCGCCGCTTCGAGGAGATTGAAGGTCCCCAGGATATTGGTCTGAATGAAACCGCCAGGCCTCAGGATTGAGCGGTCGACATGGGACTCGGCGGCAAAATGACAGACGGCGTCGATCCCGTACTCGTCGAAGAGATCCCGGACCAGAGGCGCATCGCAAATGTCCGCCTTCCGGAAGAGATAACGACCCGGCCAGGCCTCCCCGATACCGTCGAGGTTTTCCGGATTTCCCGCATAGGTCAGGTTGTCTGCATTAATGATCCTCCCCCGGAAATCCGTTTTCGCGAGTAGATGGCGGATGAAGTTGCTCCCGATGAAACCGCACCCACCGGTAACCAGCAAATTTTCAAAATCCATGTGAATCGCACCTTTTCTTTCTCGACCGGCGCAGCGGTCGGCTGTTTCTTTACTGCCTCCCCGTCAGGACAAAAGCCGCCCAGACATAGGGAGGATACCCCTCCCTGAGCAGACGGAGCTGTGCCGCCCGCAGAGAATCGGCAAGGGTCTCGTTTTTCGCCAGCTGTCGGTAGAAGATATCCAGGAGATCGGATGCCGCCCGATCATCAACAAGCCAGAGGTTCGAGACGACGGATGGGCTTCCCGCATAGTGAAACGCCTGCCGGAGTGTGGAGAGAGCGTTCCCCTCCGGATCCTTCTCCGGCAAGGGATCACAGCCGCTGAGCACTACGGCTCGTCCCTGATAGCGAAGCCGGAAGATCTCGAGAACGCTCAGGGTACCGTCCTGACCGGCGCCCGGCGTAAGCAGGAGACCAGAACGGAGAGGCGCATCGGGATAAAACTGTCCACGGACGGCAAAATGGAGGACGTCATAGCCCGCTATCATCTCGGTCACCTTCGCCTCCGACGCCTGCTCATTGAGGAGAAGAGTCGAGTTGCCGATCCGCTTGCGGATCTGCGCCAGCTCCTCTTTTGCGTGGTGGAGATCCAGCGTCTCGTTTTCCAGATCGGGGTCTCCGAAGGCGAGTATCTTGAGGCCGGTCGGGGCCTTTCCCGGCATGACCTGTTCGAGCAGGCCGGCGCCGGAGAGATGAAAGAGGGAAAAACCTTCAACCAGGAACTTCCCCCGGTAATTCATTGCTGCAAACGGAAAATAGCTGAGGCAGTCATCGGGGATGAATCCGATCCGCTCCCCGGAAACGAACGGAATGACCGGTTTGAGGAGCAGATCATATGCCTTGCGGGAGAGGCTCTCCGTTCTCCTTTTGCTTTTCCCGTGAATTGCATCGAGAACGGAAAATACGAGACTCCTCAATGCCTCCCGGGTGAGAGCGATCCGCTCCAGATGAATCCGTTCGCGGTTGACGGCCCAGACATAGAGGCTTCCGTCCGTCGCAAAGTAGTCGAATAGCGTGGTTTCCTTATCCAACAGCGCCTGCAGTGAAGAAGGTTCGATCCCACGAACGGATACCAGGGAGAGGAGTTTCTCATCCTCCGCTCCCAGGCGGCCGAGCAGATCATGGTAATGAGCTTCGGCGCCGGCGAGTCGCTCCAGAAGCCGGCGGGTAGCCGCTTCACCGGATACCCTCAGGATACGCCGCTGGAGAAGCCCGATCGTTTCCCCGATGTCCGTTTTCCGCCGGAGCAGCTCACGCCCGGCGGCGCTCCCGCCGATATCCTGGCCCGCCAGAAGATCCGCGGTCATGAGCGCTTTTGCCTTCTCTGCCGACGTCAAGGCGTCGCCGGCGCGCCCCTCACCGGCAAAAAGCGCAACGAGGGTTTCATAGACTACCCGGCGCTGACGCAGGCATACCGCAGAGAACATCCCCGCGTCCGCTCCGGATCTCCGGCTTACAACGATCGCGTCCGCCTCCTGCAGAGCCGCTATCGCCTCTCCGAAACGTCCCTCCTCACGGTCATAGCGGGCCAGGAGGAGCCGTGCCCAGATGCGATAGGGCGCTGCGCGGTAGCGGTCCGCCCCTTCCCTGAGCATCCCGGCTGCCCGAAACCCTTCGATGCGGTTCCTCCCGCCGAACCCGAGTTCGCCCAGAAAGACGAGACTCAGGATCTCGCCCTCACGGAAGCCGGCGCGTCGCGACAAATCCGTCGCATAACCGAGGTGACGAAACGATTCCTCCATGCTGCCCCGCATTCCCATGTCGAGACCCAGAAAGGCGTATGCCTCGGCCCGGCACCACTCAAAAACGCGAGCGGGGATTAACTCTCCGATCTTCGTCTGCTGCAGTTCTCTGTTTATGACCAGTGCCGCATCAAGGTGTGCCCTGCCTTCACCGGCACGGCTCTTCTCCGCCTCCGGCGTTTCCGGCAGGCCGTACGCCGCCGTGAGGCGGGGTAAATGTTCCGACAGAACCGCGGCTATCCCGGCGGCAAGTTCCGTATCCCGCTTCAACTGGAGGAGATGGAGATCTTTCTGAAAATTCGTGTTGTCCTGGAGGGAACGCCGGAGGAGATCCCGGGCGCGCATAAAATCGCCATGCTCAAGGGCGTAGCGGCCATCAACGTATTCGGGAAAGGCCCTGAGAGGCGGTGTTGTCCATCTTTCGGCCCCCTCCCGCAGCAGATCAAGGGCATCGCTCTCTCGACCGGCATGCATCAACACGATAGCCTTCCGGCAGAAGACCAGGGCCTCACCGGATGAATCACTCTTCCGGACAAATGCCGCCGCGGCCCTGTCCAGAAAGTGGAGCGCCTTCCCCTCTTCCCCCTCCATCTCGAAATAGCCCGCCACGGTAAGAAAAACAGGGGGGATGGTCCAGTCGTCGGCGTCAACGCCCCGCAGGCGGTCCTGATATTCCCGGGGGATATCTCCGTCGTAGGGTCCCGTGAGTTCGATCCGGGCCTTCTGCACGGGAGGCGGCACGACCACCTGTTCAACTGTCTTCATACAGCCGGAGAATCCGAGAGTAAGGCAGATCGGGATTGCCAGCCAAGGATGAAAGGGCATAACACCTCGTTGGTCACCGCGGTGAAGCAAGCATGCGTAAACGGAGAAGAGATGCGTTCGCGATGATGCGCGAAGACATTTCCACGGTTTTGCCTGATGACACCGGGAACCATACTAAAAAACGGAACGTTCATCAAGCCCTGCGCGAAGGGATTTTATAGATACGACCGCGCCCCGAGATACATCCGGCGATAATAGTCCTGCGAAAGGAAATCGACCCGGATTCGTTTCCCTTTCCCTGCGGCGTGGATGAACTGGCCACCCCCGGCATAAATGCCGACATGGGAGACCTTCCCTTCCTGCTCAGCAAAAAAAATCAGGTCCCCCTTTTCCAGGGAGGAGCGGTCCACGGGGTTGCCCGTCATGAACTGCTCCCGCGACGTTCGCGGAAGATCGAACCCGCTTAGCTGATAGACGGTCATCGTCAACCCGCTGCAATCGAAACCGGCATCGGATGAGGTCCCTCCCCAGAGGTAAGGAACCCCAAGGAAACTCCGGGCGGACCGGACCATTTCCTCACGAAGGTAAGCCTCGCCCAGTTCCTCCCGCCGCGCCGCCGGATACTCCCCGGGAGCGACGAGGTAATATTCTTCGATGATGCCCGCGCCGCGGATCTCTTCCGCCCGGGCGCGGGCGAGCTCCCGGGTCGGGAAGTTGCCAAAACGTACCTTGTAGAGCCCTTTGCCGGCTGCGAAATAGGTCGCATCGACTTCCCTCTGCTGAAGAGCGCGGGTCAGACGGGCGGCGTTTTCCGCCTGGGTGAAGGCCCCCGCCTGGATCGTATAGCCGAGATGGGGAACCGCCTTGCGCTCCAAGGCCTTCACCGGCGGGGCGGGATGCCGGACAGCCGGCCGGCTGCATCCTCCGAAGGCAAGGATTATGATGACTACTCCGGAATAAAGAACGATCCGTTTGAGAAAAAATGCATGCAGGCCCATGGTAAAAATTCCGTCTCTTGAAAGCAATTGGCAGCTCCCGCGGCCCCATTCTTATGAAAATGACAAGAAAATGCAAGCGATCAATAGCTGATGTTTTCGTTCAGGAGATCGGCGGGAGTGGGCTCCCCCACCGCTTCCGGACCAGGCGCCGCGCCTCCCCGGGGGTGGCGATCTCGCCTCCCAGTTGGGCGTCCTCAACGGCTCTGAGGATCTCCTTGAACAGCGGGCCGGGCGTATAGCCCATCGAGATGAGGTCCTCGCCGTTCAGAAGCGGGGGCGGGCGGAGCTCCTCCTCGGAATACGCCTTCAGCTGCTCCCGGCAGAACTCGTAATTGTCGAGGAGGCCGTGGCTCCCGAGGCAGTCGAGGCGGTGGAGCTCCAGGTGGAGGGGGAAATCCGGCATCCGCAGAAAACGCTTCAAGCGGTTTGGCCGCATCTCGCGGACATTCATGAAGAGCATATGGCTCCGGACGAGGGCGCATATGCTCTCCGTCTCCTGCCGGGAGAAGCGGAGTCGGGAGAGGATAGCGGCGGCGATCTCCTCGCCCCGCCGGACATGGCCGTAGAAATGGACGCCGGCGGCATCCTCGAAACGGGTCTCCGCCTTCCCGACGTCGTGCAGCAGGACCCCCCAGGCGAGACGCGGATCGGCGCCCGCAGGCAGGAGGTCGAGCATCCGCAGGGTGTGTTCCCAGACATCCCCCTCGGGATGGAAAACCGGGGGCTGGCCGACGCCCCGGAGGATCGCCGCCTCCGGGAGGATCTCTTTGATCAGGCCGCTTTCGGCGAGGAGCTCCATGCCGCGGCGCGCCCGGCCGCCCACCAAGATTTTGCCCAGTTCGTCCCGGATCCGCTCGGCGCTGATCCGCCGGATGGCGGCGGCCTGACGCCGGACGGCCGCGAAGGTCGCCTCTTCGATCGCAAAATCGAGCGTGGCCGCGAAGCGGACGGCCCGGAGCATCCGCAGGTGGTCCTCGGCGAACCGCTCCCCCGGATCGCCGATCGTCCGGATGAGGCGCCGCTCGATGTCGCGGCATCCCTCCACATGATCGACTATCCGGCCGGTCTCCGGATCCATGAGGAGGCCGTTGATTGTGAAATCACGCCGGCGGACATCCTCTTCGGCCGTCGCAAAGGCGATCCGGGAGGGACGGCGTCCGTCGTCGTAATCAGCCTCGGTCCGGAAGGTCGCCACTTCGTAAAGGCCTTCCCCCTTGCTGACGACGACAACGCCGAAGCGTGCGCCCACGGCGATCGTCCGGGGGAAGTGGGTTTGGACCTCCTCCGGACGGGCCGAGGTGACAATGTCGAAATCCGTGGGGGTTACGCCGCGGATGAGATCGCGGACGCACCCTCCCACCCAGAAGGCCTCGTGGCCGGCCTCCCGCAGGCGGCGGACGACGGCGGCGGCTTCAGCTCTCGACACGCCCGCCTCCCGGGGCTTTTTCCCGCCGCCCCCGTCTTCGGAGGATGGCGTGCAAGGCCGCGGTAAAGACGATGGTCGTCAGCGTGGGGCCGATGGGGATCTCCTGGGCTTTGACGAGATGGTAAAAGGCGAATCCCGCCACAAGGGAGACGGTGGCAACCGCATCCGTCCGGCGGTCGCGGTTGTCGCAGCCGATGAGGAAATAATCGAGCAGGAGGATGGCGATCAGGGGCGAAAAGACCGACCCCAGCAGGTAGAGAAAATCGGTGTACCGGTCGATCGGAAAGACGAGGGCGATGCCGGTGCCGATCAGAGTGAAGGCGACCGCGGCCATCCGGTCATTGACGCCGGGAAAGATGTTGATAAGCGAAACGCCGGCCGAATAGACATCGAGAAAGGTGGTCGTCACGGTGGAAAGGCCCAGGATGGCCAGCGCCGTGAGTCCGAGGTTCGCGGCCAGCATGATCTTGGTGGGGTCGGGCGATCCGGAGAGGAGCCCGCCGGCCATCCCGATCGCATACATCCAGCAGCTCCCGAGGAAGTATCCGCAGAACGGGGCGATGAGCGCCCCGCGCTTCGACCGGGCAAGCGAGGTGTAGTCGGCAATCAGGGGGAACCAGCTCAGCGGCATGATGATCGACAGTTCGAACCCCATCCCGAACGGTCCCTTCTGCTTGGCCGCCTCCGCAGCAGCGGACGGGTGGGTGAAGACAACCCAGCTCATCACGATGGTGAGAATCAACAGGAGCGCTGAAGCGAGGGTATTGATCCTCTTGAACCCCTTGACCCCCCAGAATACCCAGAGGCCGACGAGTAAGCCGATCAGGCAGTACATCAGGGTCGGCCGGTCGAAATGCCACAGGGTGCGGGCAATCACGTTCATCGCCGTCCCCCCTTCGATAACCATGATCGCGGTCCAGCCGACGAGTTGGAGGATGTTGATGAGCGAGATGAGGTATGATCCCTGCTTCCCGAAGGAGATCCGGGTGGACATGATGGCCGGGAGCCGCTCCCTGAATCCGATCAGGCCGGCGAGGACCAGGAGCAGCGTCCCCGCCAGGTGTCCCAGGATAATGGCCCAGAGCCCCTTCACCGCCCCGAGTTCGGCGAGGTAGCCCCCCGTCAGGATCTCGGCAACCGATACCGCTGCGCCGAACCAGAGAAAAAAGAGGTTGACCCCGCTGAGCTGCGTCTTTTCCATCGCGATTCCTCCCTTAGCCGGCCGATTCCCACCCCGCCGGCCGTGTCGCCGTCATCCCGTCGCCGGCATCGAAGAGCGGCGCCAGGTGGTTCGTGGGTCCGTGCCCTCCGCCCACCCGCCACGCGTGACGCACCGCGGCGGTGATGTAGCGCTTGGCCTCCGCCACGGCCGCGGGGACATCTTTTCCGAAGCCCAGGGCGGTCGCGATCGCCGCCGAATAGGTGCAGCCCGTCCCGTGGGTGTCCGCCGTCGCGATCCGCGGTGCGGCAAACTCCCGGAATTCGTTTCCGTCGTAAAGGAGATCCACCGCATCCCCGGAGAGATGCCCGCCCTTCACGACCACATGCCGCGCCCCCAGGCCGTGGATGACCAGCGCCGCTTTCTTCATGTCGTCAAGAGTTCCGATCCGGATACCGGAGAGGACTTCTGCCTCGGGGATGTTCGGCGTCAGGACGAAGGCGAGCGGGATCAATTCCGCGATCAGGGTCTTCTTGGCCTCCTCGCGGATGAGCGACGCCCCGCCTTTGGCCACCATCACCGGATCGACGACGAGCTTTGCAATCCGGTACTGGCGGACCTTTCCCGCCACCGTCCGGATGACCTCCGAACCGGCGAGCATTCCTGTCTTGGCCGCATCCACGCCGATGTCGCCCGCCACTGCATCGAACTGCGCCGCGATGAACTCCGGCGGCACGTCGAAAATGCCGTGGACCCCGAGAGTGTTCTGGGCCGTGAGCGCCGTAACGACGCTCATCCCGAATCCTCCGAGAACCGTGATCGTCTTGAGATCCGCCTGTATCCCCGCTCCCCCGCCGGAATCGGACCCGGCGATCGTGAGTATCCTGACCGGTTTCATCGTTTGACCTCTCCCGGGAAATCCCCCGGCCGGAAATACCTCACCGCCAGGAGGCATCCCGTCTCCAGTTCAATGATCCCCCGACGCGCAACCAACCGATTGCTGGTCCCGCGAGGGTGCCCAACTGCCAGGACCGCCTTCGTCAGGGGATATTCGAAACCGGTAAGCGTAACGCCGGCAACTTCCCCCGCGAACGGAAGGAGAGACACGGTCTGCCCCTTTTCCCCTTCGAGAACCGTCCGCCGGGTGACGAGGAACACCTCGCACCACTCATCGATCAGCTTGACCTCGACACCCTGCTCGGCCCCCTGGACAAGGAGCGAAAGATTTGCCAGGGTGTGGTCTATCCGAAACCCCATCGCCCCCCAGATCCAGACCTCCGCAGGCGCCATCCTGAAGGCCTCGCCGAGCGCGAGTTCCGTGTCGGTTTCGTCTTTCTCTTGGGGATGGCGGATGAACCGGCAGCCCTGCGCCTCATAGAGCCTCGCGCTTTCCGCATCCAGGGAATCCATATCGCCGACGATGAGCGTGGGAACGATCCCCGCGGCCTGCAGATGACGGGCGCCTCGGTCGGCACAGATCACCGCCGCAGGTTTCACTGCCGCCATCTGCTCCCGGAGAAACGCCGGATCGCCGAGCTCCCCTCCGGTAACGATAAAAATCAACTCCTTCATGATGACGACCATTCCCCCGGTTCCGGACCTCTCCGGCAGCAAAACGCGGTAAATGATAAAGGGGCCACGCCCCGGTAAGGGAGATGGCCCCTGATGAGATTCACGCATCATGTACCGATCGCCACTCCCTACGCTGGCATTACCCAGATCAGGTTCAACGGGTATCTTCTCAGCCCAACGCGGCACCCCTTGCTCTACGGCATTGTTTTACTCCAAACACCCCCTGAAATCAAGACCGATTCCTCGGCCGCGGATGCGTAACACGGTCGATGAGACTTATCAAGCTTGCGCACCGGGAAGGATCGCGGAGGAAGAGGGCGGGCTTCAGGCCGGCTGTTCTTCGCCTATCCCGAAGAGACGGCGGGCGTTGGCCGCGGTCAGCCGCTCCAGTTCCCCGGCCGGTATCCCCCGGATCTCCGCCAGGCGTCGGGCCGTCTCCACGACATAGGCCGGCTCGTTGCGCGTTCCCCGATACGGCTGCGGCGAGAGGTACGGGGCATCGGTCTCGATGAGTAGCCGCTCCGGAGGGATCTCCCGTGCCACCTCCCGGAGCTGGTCGGCTTTTCGGTAGGTCACGGGACCCGCCACGGAGAGATGGAATCCGAGCGCGATGCACTCCCGGGCCATGGCCCCGTCTCCGGAAAAGCAGTGGAGCACCCCCCGCAGACGCCCCTTCCGCGGCCGGAGGATCCCGAGCGTCTCCGCATGGGCGTCCCGGTCGTGGATGATCACCGGAAGATCAAGATCTTCTGCGAGATCAAGCTGTTCCGTAAACCGCCGGAGTTGCACCTCCCGCGGGGAGAGGTCATAGAAGAAATCGAGGCCGATTTCGCCGATCGCGACCACCTTCTTCTCACGGGCGAGGAACCGGAGCGCGTCATACGTCGAAGCGTCGATCTCCTTCACCTCGTGGGGGTGGATGCCGACGGCCGCATAGACCGGCGGGTATCGCCGGGCCAACGCCACGGCCTTTTCACAGTCGGGAAGGGTCGTTCCAACCGAGATGATGGCCGTGAGTCCCGCCGCGGCCGCCCGTTCGAGAACGGCTTCCCGGTCGCCGTCAAACGCCTTCATCTCCAGATGCGCATGGGTATCAATAACCATTGCCGCTCACCCAGGCAGGAGAAGGTCCCGTCCTATTCTTCTTCATGGTGATGCACCCCTCCCTCGATTCGGATTGACCACCGCTTTTAGTACATTTTCCTGATTATATCAATGACCAACCCTCTTTACTGTTTTGGGAAACTGATCCCCCAACTGTTCCATTTGATCATTGCAGATATCCGGAAATCTTCAAACTCGAGGTTACACGGGATTCCGTTCCACGATCATTTATGTTCTTGATCGTTCGTTTTGATATGAATTATGATATGGATGATGGCAAGGTGATTCCCGTTCTTCGTGGCATCAGGGAAAATGAGACGATCGTGATTCCTTCGCACGCTCGGGAAACCGGGCAGCGAACCCGGATGACAAATTCGACCCAGCGTATCGGGAGAAGCTGATCGACGTGGCTTAAACTTAACAGGCGTCTGTTGTAAAGGTGATTCTTAAGATGCGTCGTTACCTCATTTTCGCTTCCGCCGGATTGAGTCTTCTGATGTATTCCATCGACAGTACGGTCGTGGCAGTAGCCTTCCCCCACTTCATCAAAGACTTAAATACCAATGTCCTCTGGGCTGCATGGACCGTCTCAATTTATCTGGTTGCCGTTACAAGTGTCATGCCGTTGATGGGCAAGTTAAGCGATAGCTTCGGCCGCAAAAAAGTTTTTCTCACCTCTCTTGTCCTTTTTACCGCCAGTTCCTTCGCCTGCGGTCTGGCTTCCAATATTTACAGCTTGCTGGCATTCAGGTTCATTCAAGGGATTGGAGGGGCAAGTTTTCTCCCGACGGCGGCCGGCATAGTGAGCGATCAATTCCCCGAGAATCGGGAGAGGGTAATCGGTCTATTCACCAGTATCTTTCCCATAGGGGGGATCATCGGTCCGAACCTGGGGGGCTGGCTTTTGAGTAACTATTCCTGGCGGTACATTTTCTATATCAACTTGCCGATCGGTATCATGGTGATGGCTGCGATCATAATTTTACTGAAAGGCTCGAAGCCCCTTTTCCGTCCCCATATCGATATCGTGGGGGCCTCTCTTTTTTTTGGAGCAATACTCTCCCTCATGCTCGGATTGAATCTTATCGCAGAGAATTTCTCCATCGCCTCGCTTCTCAGTGCAGTCGTATTCTTCGTCATCAGCAGTTCTTTCTTTTTCCTGTTTTACCGTCATGAAAAAAAGGACCCCGACCCGATTTTGGACATACCGCTCTTGAGGTCAACGCCTTTCCTGGCGGCAAACCTCTATAATATGATGTTAGGGGCCGGAATTATGGGAATCTTTGCTTTTATTCCCCTCTATGCCACCTCCGTACACAAGTTATCCACCTTGATGAGCGGTGTAATACTGACTCCCCGCTCTTTAACGGTTATCGCAACCGCATTTATCACCAGCTTTCTCCTCAAACAATGGGGTTACCGCTGGCCGATGATATTGGGGGTGATCGTCATCTCCCTTTCAACAAGCCTTCTGGGCGACCAGCGTTTTCAACTATTCAGTATGCTCGGCATCCATTTTGGTGCGGCTGAAACGTTGGCGATCCTCATGATGGTAACCGGAGCGGGTATGGGGATGGCGCTACCCGCATCGAACAATGCCTGCATCGAACTGATGCCTGAAAAAGTAGCGACCATCACCGGGCTGCGCGGAATGTTTCGATCGGTTGGAGGGGCGTTTGGCATTTCATTAATAACGATTATTCTTCATACGAGTCCCACCCCCGCCATCGGTTTTACAATAACCTTCATATTGTTTGGTCTGGGGCTTCTCTGTGCCATTCCGCTTGTCTTTCTTATGCCTTCGGGAAAGGAAACAGCAGATAAGGCAGTATCCTAGGCTAACTATTCAGCCTTCCAAGTGAATACCTCACGACGTTGGCGCCGATTACCCCCTTGCCAGGAGGGCGACGACCTCGATATGGGCCGTCTGCGGAAACATATCGAGCGGGTGGAGTCGACGGAGGGCATAGCCATGGTTGGAGAGATGCCTCACGTCCCGCGCCTGGGTGGCGGGATTGCAGGAGACATAGACGATCCGCTCCGGGCGGAGGGCCGCCACGCTTTCGAGGGTGCCCCCGCCGCAGCCGTCGCGGGGCGGGTCGAGGACAACCACATCGGCCGTCACCCGGCGCCGCACGAACTCTTTTTCGAGAACCGCCGCCACGTCGCCGCAAAAAAAATCCGCCTGCGCAAGGCCGTGACGGCGTAGATTGATCCCCGCACAGCGCGCCGCCTCCGGGTCCCCTTCGATCCCGAAGAGCCGCCCGGCCCGCTCACCGAGAAACAGCGAAAAGAGTCCCGCGCCGCCGTAGGCGTCGATGACCGTCTCCCGGCCGGTCAGCCCGCTCATCCCGACAACCTGATCGACCAGCTCCCCGACAAGGGCGGCATTCGCCTGAAAGAAGCCCCGGCAGGGAACGGCGATCCGCTTTCCCCGGACGATCCGGGTGACATCCGGCGCTTTCCCGAATCCGATCACCATCTCCGTCGGGGGTTCGCCCGGCTCGTCCGACCAGATCGCCTGCCGATCGCCCCCGATCCGGACGGATCCTGACCGGAGGGCTTCCCGGAGCTCCGCGTATTTGCGGTTGATCGACTCATCGACGATCCCGCACCGCTCCACTTCGACGAGATCGTTCGTCGCCAGGGCCATCAGCCCCAGCCGCCCCCCTCCCCTCCCCCCCGCGAGATGGAACTCCGCCTTTCCCCGATAACCGTAGGGCAGCGGCGAGGGGATCGCCGGCACCGCCGGTGGCAGCGGGAGTTTCGCGATCCGTCCGAACGACTGCAGGACCTGCCGCTCCTTGAGCTCCAGTTGATGGGCATACTCGATATGCTGCATCCGGCACCCGCCGCAGCGCGTATAATACGGGCAGGGAGCCGCCACCCGGTGGCGGGACGGGGTGACGATCCGGACAAGGCTCCCCCGGGCATACCGCTTCTTCACTTCGGTGATCTCGATCTCCACTTCATCCCCGTCGACGGCGAAGGGGACGAACAGGACCAGATCGGAAACCCGTCCGACGCCGTCGCCGCCGAAGGCCACATCCCCGATTACCGTTTCAACACGATCGCCGATCTTCAAGACTTCGCCCATTCTACTCTTTTCCGCTTTTCTCACCCGCACAGAAGGGAGTTCGCACGACTCGCATGACCGGTCTTTTTAGCACCATCCGGAACATCCGTAAACCATTTCCCTTTACATCCGGGGCGAATATTGGTAATGACCTCCCCAAAAGAGCGTTGAGAGGGAAACCATTTGGAAAACCAGAATCTCCACCGCATCATCCGTGAAGGCCGGGAGATCATCCTGATCGGAACGGCCCATGTCTCCCGGGAGAGCGCCGACCTGGTGGAGCGGGTCATCGCCGAAGAGAAGCCGGATACGGTCTGCGTCGAGCTCTGCCGTCCCCGCTATGAGGCGATCCAGCAGCGGGACAAGTGGCAGCAGACCGACATCGTCAAGGTGATTCGGGAGAAGCGGACCTCCATCCTCCTTTCCCAACTCATCATGGCCTCCCTCCAGCGGAAGATCGCCCAGAAATTCAACATCACCCCGGGCGAGGAGATGCTCAGGGCCATCGTCCGGGCGGAAGAGATCGGGGCCGAGATCGTCCTCGCCGACCGGGAGATCCGGGTGACGCTCCTGCGCACCTGGCGGAAGATGAGCTTCTGGAGCAAGGTGAAGTTCCTCCCCGAGGTCCTTCTGTCGCTCTTCGCCACCGATGAGATCACCGAGGAGGAGGTTGAAAAGCTCAAGCAGCACGACGTCCTCGAACTCGCCCTGCAGACCGTCGGAGAGAAGCTGCCGGGGCTCAAGACCACCCTGATCGACGAGCGGGATCTCTACCTCGCCCACACGATCGGCCATGCGCCGGGCGCCCGGATTGTGGCGGTCGTGGGCGCCGGCCACGTGCCGGGCATCCTTGAACACCTCGATGAGGAAATCGACCTCGAACTGCTCAACCGGATCCCCGAGAAGGGGATCTGGGGCCGGTTCGCCGGGTGGTTCTTCTCGCTCGCCATCGTGGGCCTCTTCGTTGCCGGTTTCTTCTATTCGGGCTCCCAGGCGAGCCTGAAGATGATCACCTGGTGGGCGCTGATCACCGCCGGTTTCGCGGGCCTCGGGGCGCTGCTCCTCCTGGCCCACCCGCTGACGATCTTGGCCTCGGCCCTCTCCGCCCCCATCACCACTCTGCACCCCCTGATCGCCGCCGGCTGGGTCGCCGGCCTGGCGGAGGCGTCGCTGAGGAAGCCCCAGGTCAAGGACTTCCTGGCGTTGACCGACGACATCACCTCGGTCCGGGGTTTTTTCCGGAACAAGATCACGCGGCTCTTGTTGCTCGTCGCCGTCGTCAACCTGACCACCTCCATCGGAACCTTCGTCGCCATACCGGTGATCATGAGGTTCTTATAAACGGAATTCCGCCATGATCGAGAAGAAATCGATTCTCTGCCCAAACTGCCGGAAGCTCATCAGCAGCGACGAGCCGGCTTGCCCCTACTGTGGGATGGCCCACCCGGGTTCCCGCTGGAAACGGGGCGTCTTCGACGGATTTTCCCTGCTCGGTCTCGACCCGGTCAAGGCGATCATCGCCGTCAATGCCGCCTTCTATCTCTTCTCGCTTCTCCTGAACCCGGGCGCCCTCGGCCTGTCGGCAAACCCTATGACCTTCCTGTCGCCCTCGGACCCGAGCATCTTCCTCCTCGGCGCGACAGGAACCCTGCCGATCGCCGCCTACGGCCGCTGGTGGACCCTGATCTCGGCCTCCTTCCTCCACGGGAGCATCCTCCACCTCTTCTTCAACATGATGGCCCTGAGGCAGCTCGCCCCCTTCGTCCTGGACGAATTCGGTTTCCACCGCTTCGCGATCCTCTACACCTGGACCGGGATCGCGGGCTTCTATCTCTCCTATCTGGCCGGCGTCCCCTTCACGATCGGGGCCTCCGCCTCCATCTGCGGGATGATCGGCGCCATCCTCTACTACGGCAAGAGCCGGGGAGGGTTCTATGGGGAGCAGATCTACCGCCAGGCGATGGGGTGGGTCGTGGGTCTCGTCCTGTTCGGACTCTTCTTTCCCGGGATCAACAACTGGGCGCACGGGGGAGGACTCGTCTCCGGCATCCTGATCGCCTTCCTTGCGGGATACCAGGAACGGATAAGGGAGCGATTCATCCACCGCTTCCTGGGAACGACGAGTATCCTCATGACCGTAGCGACCCTCGGCTGGGCGCTCATCCAGGCCGTTTATGTCCTGTTAAGCTGAACGTATTAATAAGACAGGCTGGACGCTCCAAGCGGCGGAGCTCCTGAAATAATCGGAGGCGGGCTCTTAACGGCACTTCCCGGATTGGTAAGAGTCTTTCAATTTCTTTTATTCGGTTTGGTCTTTTTCTGAGTGTACATCAACTCATCTGCTGCCGACATAAGCTGGTCCAGAGTCATCGGTGATGCAGGATCATAGATGGTAGTGCCCCAGCTCATAGCGAGCCTGTATGGCCGGGTTTCCTTTTCATTAAACGCATCGATATTTTGCTGAAAACGTTTCGAAAAATCTTCAGGATTCAATTCCGCAATGTCGATGGCAAGGACGGCAAACTCGTCCCCTCCTAAGCGGGCGACGATATCCGATTCCCGGAAAGTCTGCCTGAGAACATTTGTCGCGTCGATCAGAGTCTTGTCCCCTTCTTCATGGCCCAGAGTATCGTTGATCAATTTCAGGCCATCACAATCGATGAACACGAGCCGCATCTGCCGTTTTGCCCTGTTTGCGGTTTTAAACTGCTGCTCTGCAAGGGTGATAAAGCCACGCCGGTTGTAGAGTCCCGTCAGCCCGTCTCGGAGGGACATCTCTCGCAGCTCCTCCTCCATCCGCTTGCGCTCGGAGATGTCCTCAACCACGGTGATATGTCGCCCGGTCGCTTCCCCCGGCCTCCAGAGTGGCGAGACCGTGATATGCACCCAGATGATCGTTCCGTCCTTACGAATATATCGCTTCTCCAAGTCGTAGTTTCTGATCTTTCCGGCCAACAGTTGCGCCGTTTTCTCCTCATGCAGATGGAGGTCCTCCGGATGGGTGATCGCCTGGAAGGTGGTGGCCAGCATCTCCTCCTCCGTTCTGCCGACAAGCTCGCAAAAGCGCCGGTTAATTGTGAAGAAACGGCCCGTCCTGATCTCGATCTCGGCCACACCCACCGCCGCCTGCTCGAAGAGGTTCCGGAACCGCACCTCGCTCTCACGAAGCGACTTTTCCGTTTCCTTAAGGTCGGTATAAAGCTGCGCATTGGCTATCGCCCCGGCAATCTGCTTCCCGACGCTTTCCGCCAATCGGAGGTCCGTCTCGGTGTAAGCATCCGGCTTTTTCGCTCGGAAGTGCAGGGCGCCGATCACCTCGTCCCGAGAGATCAAGGGTACGCTCATTATCGAACGCATCCCTTCGCGAACACTGAAAAAAAGATGGGGATATTCGCGCATTTTCCCCTCAACGCTTTCCGGCAGAATGATCTGGCCGGACCGCGTGCTGATGAGGGTTTCAGTCAACGACCCCGCCAGAGGAAAAGAATCTCCCTGCCCTCGCCCGGGGACATCCGTCCCGGAAACATAGGCGATGGTCGTGGTTTGCTCATGAAGATTGTTGAGATTAATGTTAAGCCTGTCAAACGGGATGAGCTTCCGGGTCTCGGCAGCGAACCGTTCGTACACCTCATCGATGTTCAGACTGGAATTGATCACCCGTCCGATCTCGGCGATGACAATCATCTCTCCGGTCAGGCGTTCAGTGCTTTCACGGTTCCGCTGCAGTTCTTCCGTGAGTTTCTGGTTCTCCCGTAACCGCTTCACCTCCATTTCGCCATCCACTCTCCGGCGATAGTTCCCGTACGCGGAGAAGAATGCGAGGCCCAGAACGAGCGCCACGATGCCAAGGAGAACGATGGTGTCTTTGAAATGTTCCGATACGAAAGCGTCCACTTCGTCAAACGATGCACTCGTCACGATGATCCATGAGATTTTCTCAAATGACATCGTCGTAAAGGCCGCGACCATCCTTTTGTTTCCCTTCAACTGGTATTCTGTAGCGCCCTCCATTTTCCCCAGCATTTTTTCCATGTAGTCGAAGGATGGGTGACATTGACTGCAGGTAGCATCCCTTTCCCGAATGTTCTTCGTCACCATCGCCGGGTGCTCGGATTGCAGTAACAGCATCCCACCCCGATCCATAATCCATAACTTGTGCATCTTCGTCGCTGGACTGAAGAAGAGCGACCGATCGTCCAGCATTTTCTTCAGATCGACGGTAAACAGGAGAGCACCGCCGAAATTCCCCCTCGTATTTTGGTCATTGCGGTCGGCGGGGTCCCGATACAGGGGGGTAACGAAGAGTATCTCAGGAAAGTTCGGTGTAGGGCTTCCCGCGGTCGTGTGTATGCGCTCTCTGTCAGCCTGCCCGTACCCCGCCCAAACCGCTCCCCTGCTTCCCTGGTTCCTTGCCCAAGAGAAGAAATCCGATCGGAAATGATTTGCTCCGATGGCGCTCACGGTTGTGGAATAGGTGACGGTTCCCCTATCGTCGAGAAGCCATATCTCTTTGACGTGATTCCTCATCATGCGTTCGAAATTGGCCTGGACATCGGCAACCATCTTCTTCCTGTCAGTGCCTTGCAAGTAGGCATGAGAGGAAAGCCACAGGAGATCCTGGGAACAGGAACGGAAGTATGATTCGGTTTGGCCGGCGACCTGCTTGGCAATCTGGAGTTGGTGTTCGTTAAACTGGGCGAGAACTTTTTCCTTGCTCATCTTGTGGAGTTGAAAAACCATGAAGAAAACGGCCAGCAAAGCTCCCGTGGTTAGTATGATGGTGACCAGATTTTTCTTCACGACCGTTTCCCTTTGCGACTGCTTACCGGCATCCGACAGACAAAGGCCCCTGTCTGACTTTTACACAGCACGTGTTACGTGTGTAAGTGTGTTAATGACACGGCAATTCCGGTCTGCCCGAGAGCCAGTCCCTACATGGCGCGGCGGAAGAGATCGAGGATGCCGAAGGGGAGAAGGCCCAGGAGAATGATGATGACATTGAAGACATAGCAGAGCACCTTTTCATGAAAGGCCAGGCTGAGCGGTTGCAGATCCGTCGACTCGCGGGAATAGCCGATCCTCACGAGGTTGAGGTAGTAGAAGATGGATATGACCGTATTGACGGCGGCGATAATGACGATGGTGAGATACCCCGCCTTGAAGGCGTTGACAAACAGAAAGAACTTGCCGGTGAAACCGCCCGTTGGGGGAATCCCCGCCAGCGAGAAGGCGGCGACGGCGAGGGTCAGGGCCAGCAGGGGCGACCTTCGGGCAAGACCGCTCAGGTCGTTTATCGAGACATTGTTCCCCCTGCGCGCCAGGAGCATGACCACATAGAACAGGCCAAGATTCATGAAGAGATAAACGGTAATATAGTAGATGACCGCTGCATTCCCTTCATCGTTGAAGGAGAGGAGACCCATCATCAGGTAGCCCGCGTGGGCGATTCCCGAATAGGCGAGCAGCCTCTTCACATCCGTCTGGACAAGCCCCACCAGGTTGCCGATGGTCATGGAAAAAGCGGCGAGAACAATGATGACCGTCGCCAGTTGCACCGGCGCAAGCGAGGAGAGCATGGCCAGTCTGATGAGCAGGGCCGTCGCGGCGATCTTGGGAATCGTCGCGATAAACGTGGTCGTGGCATCGGATGCGCCTTCGTAGATGTCCGGCGCCCAGAAATGGAGAGGGAAAAGAGAAAGCTTAAAGAAAAAAGCCGTCAGGGTAAGGATCAATGCCAGCACCCCGAGCGGCTTGGAGAGAAGATTCGTCCATGTTGCAAAGATCTCCGCAAGATACGTTGAATGCGCCACGCCGTAAAGATAGCCCATGCCGTACAGCATGATGCCCGTCGAAATGGCGCCGAAAAAGAGATATTTCATTGCCGCTTCAAGCTGCAACTTTGTCTGGGCCTTCCTGAGCGGAACGATCGCATAGAGGCTGAACGAGGAAATTTCCAGGGAGATGACGATGGAAATCAGCTCCACCGAACTGACAAGGATCATCAGACCCAGGGTCGAAAAACCAAGAAACATGAAATATTCAGATAAGTTATCGACTTCATCCTCCCGCTCGAACATGAAGACGACCAGGGTAAATCCCGTGGAGAGCAACACCTTGAATACCTGGGAGAAAAAATCCACCTGGTAGGCCGAGGCAAAGAGCTCTCCCCGTGCGCCCGCGCAGGCCAGGGTGACGGCAAAGCCCACCAGGGCAAGTACCTTTGCCGCGGTAAAAACGGAGAACTTCTTCTTCCCCACGGAAAGGAAGAGAAAGAAAACGGAAAATAAAAACAGGTATATTTCAGGAAGCAGCATCATCGGGTCAACCCCTTAATGGGATAATTTATTAAGGTGCATATGGAGATTCACCAGTGTGGTTTCCATAACCTGAACGAAGGGACGGGGGAAAAGCCCCACCCAGAAGACGAAAACGGCAAGCGGCAGCAGATAGATAATTTCCCTTGCGTTCAAGTCTTTCAAGTCCCTTTTGTCTTCCCTGCCCCAGACGATCTGTTTGAGGAGTTTCAGCATGTAGGCGGCCGCCACCACCGCTCCGATCACGGCGAAGAAACCGGCAATCTTGCTGCCGGCAAAGGTGCTGATGAGGACATACAGCTCGCCCACAAAACTGTTCGTCCCGGGAAAGGCAAAGGAGGAGACGGCAAACAGGCCGAAGAATCCCACATACACGGGCAGGAACTTTCCGAGCCCGGCATTGTCGTAGATCTGGCGGCTGTGCGTGCGTTCGTAGATGATGCCCACCATGAGGAAGAGCGCGCCCGTCGTGATGCCGTGGTTGAGCATCTGGAGCATGGCGCCCACAAAACCATAGATGGTAAAGGTGAATATGCCCAGGGTCACGAAGCCCATATGGGCCACGCTCGAATAGGCGATCAGTTTTTTCATGTCCGTCTGGCTCAGGCAGACGAAGCCCCCGTAGATGATGGCGATAATGGAGAGGACAACCATGAAGGGGGCGAAATAGAAACTGGCCTGGGGAACGATGGGCAGGCAAAACCGGATGAACCCGTAGGTGCCCATCTTCAGGAGGATGCTCGCCAGGAACACGCTGCCCGCCGTCGGCGCTTCCGTGTGGGCGGCCGGCAACCAGGTGTGAAACGGAAACATGGGCACCTTGATCGCGAAGGCAATGGCAAAGGCCAAGAACACCCAGAACTGGAAGGGGAAGCTGTAGCCTTTGAACATCGCTTCGGGGATGCTGAACGTGCCGTTCGCCAGATAGAGGGCGATGATGGCGACCAGGAGAAAGACGCTGCCGAACAGGGTGTAGATGAAGAACTTGAGCGATGCGTAATCCTTCTGCGGCCCGCCCCAGACGGCGATGAGGAGGTACATCGGGATGAGCATGGCCTCCCAGAAAACGTAAAACAGGATGAAATCAAGCGAGCAGAAGACGCCGATCATCGCCGTCTCCATGAGCAGGATGCAGATCATGAATTCCTTCACCCGCTTCTCGATCGCCTTCCAGGAGCAAAGGACGCAGATCGGCGAGATCATGGCCGTCAGGACGATCAGCATGATCGAGATGCCGTCAACCCCCAGGACATAGTTGATATTATAGGCCGGGATCCAGGCGAGGCGCTCGCCGAACTGGAAGAGCGGCGTACGGGCGTCAAAGTTGAAAAAAAGCGCCAGCGAGACGATGAGCGTGAGCATGCCCGCGACGAAGGCCGTAATCTTGATCCTGTTTTCATCCCTCATCAAAAGAATGAGGAGCACCCCCACCAGGGGGAGAAAGATCACCGTGGAAAGTATGGGGAACCCGAAGGGATTCATGATCAAGTATTGTGACATGGTCTCCATTCCTTAAAAGCCTTCGTGCAGCGAAATCGGCGTGTCATGCACCTATAAAATCAGCCACAGGAGCGTAAAAAACAGGAAAAGCGAAAGCCCGATGTACGTCTGGATCCTTCCCGTCTGCATCTTTTTCACGACAGAGCCGAAATCCATGACGGAATATGCCGAGCCGTCGACGACCCCGTCGATCGCCTTCCGGTCGAAGGTGTAGGAGAGCTCGGCATTCTTGAACAGCGCGCGGAGCCCCAGGGTGCGGTAAAGCTCGCCCCAGAACGTATCGAACGGGGCGATGACCTTTTCGTCGAACTTGAGGAAAAGCAGCGCGCCCTTGCGATAGAACCAATCCACGTCGAGGTTCATCTTCGCCTCCGGTGTAAGTTTCTTCACCATCAGGTAGAAGACAAGCCCGGTAAAGGCAAGGATCTGCATCACCTCGGAGAGGTGGGCAAGGTTGTAGGGGTGGTACTCCACCGGGAACGGCAGAAGAACATACAGGGTCTGCGGGAAGACGCCGATGATGAAACAGAGAAGCGCCGTGAGTCCCATGGCCCAGAGCATGTTGAGCGGCGGTTCCTTGGCATTGAGAGGCTCCGCCGCCTCCTTGCCGAAGAACGCAAAGTAGGTGACCTTCAATCCCACGGAAAGGAAGGTACCGATGCCCGCCAGATTGAGGAGCTGCATGAGCCAGATCCTTCCCTCATGATGCGCCGCGGAGACGATCATCGATTTGCTCACAAACCCGCTGAACAGGGGGAACCCCGAAATCGAGACGGCGCCCACGACATAGAAGATCATCGTGAGCGGCATGTACTTGTACAGCCCGCCGAGGCGGGAGAGTTTCGCCGTCCCCGTCACGTACAGCACGGACCCGGCGCCCATGAAGAGAAGCGCCTTGTAGAGGATGTGGGCAAAGGCATGGGCCGCGGCGCCGTTGACGGCCATCGCGGTGCCGATGCCGACGCCGGCCACCATGTAGCCGACCTGGCTGATGATGTGATAGGCAAGGACGCGGCGGATGTCGTTTTCGATGACGGCGTAGCAGACGCCGAACACGGTCATGGCCGTTCCCATGATGGCGAGGATCTCAAAGCCGGAAAAACCCCTGGCCAGGACGTAGACCGCCGTTTTGGTGGTGAAGGCGCAGAGAAAGACGGCCCCCTCCACAGTCGCCTCCGGATACGCATCGGGCAGCCACGCGTGGAGCGGCAGCACCGCGGCGTTCAGGGCAAACCCGGCGAGAATCAGGTACTCCGGCCAGGAGGCGTTGGCGGGAAGGATGCTGTCGAAGACGAAGCTCCCGGTCTTGTAGTAATAGAGCATCATCCCGGTAAAGAACAGGAGTCCCGCCGAAGACGTGAAACAGGAGATAGCGGAAACCGGCCTCGATCGCTTTTTTCCCCTTCCGGTACCAGATGAGAAAGACGGAAGAGAAGGCCATGATCTCCCAGAAGATGAAGAGGGTAAGGTAATCGCCGGCGAAGACCGCCCCCAGGGAGCTCCCCACATAGAAGAAACCGGCCATGTGGTGCCCGTCTTCCTCCCGGTGCAGGGCATAGAGGGCGCCCAGGAAGGCCATGATGACGAATACCCAGGCAAAGACCATGCTCAGTTTGTCGACCCGGCCGAACAGACCCTGCGCGCCGAGAAAATGGTACCCCCCGTACATGCCGTACCGGGCAAGCGCTACGGACACAATGGCACCAACGGGAATAAGGAGGATAAACCCCTTCTTTGCCTTCCCCTTGAAGAGGGGCAGGAGCAAGGCTCCCAGGAAAAAGAACAGCGCCGGATGTATCCAACTATCCATAATAATCCTCGTCCTTGCTCAAAAACATATGCGCGATGCCTTTGCTTACCTTGATGAGGAGAAAGCAACCCACCAGGGAAAAGAGCGTCCAGAAGGCATAAATGGTATCCACGAAGTAGTGGGCATTCTCCCGCGGCAAAAAAACATCCAGTAAAACCAACGCCCCCAGGAAGAGAAAAAAGGCCTTCTTCAGAAGGGCGGAATTTCTTCTCAAGTATTCAATGGCGTTCAATACAGTCATGGTAAACCTCTCATCTAAAATAGCTTCCCGATGAGCCCTACAAAGAAGTCGGGATACACGCCGAGAAGAAGCGAGATGAGGGACGCCAGTACGATGGGCACGACCATCGTCATGGGCGCCTCCTGAATATCTTTTCTGCTCCACCGTTCTTTTTTTCCTTCAAAAAAAGCCCGGATGGTGATGGGGACGAAATACCCGGCGTTCAGGATCGTGCTCGCCATCAGCACGATGAGGATCGGGATGTTCCTGATCTCGAGGGCGCCGTTGAGCAGGTACCACTTCGTCACGAAACCGGCGACCGGCGGCGCGCCGATCATGCTGAGCGAAGCCAGGGCAAAGGCCCCCATCGTAAAGGGCATTGCGTATCCGATCCCCGCCATGTCGCTGATCTTCTTCTTATGGTGGGCCACATAGATGGCCCCGGCGCAGAAGAAGAGCGTGATCTTGCTGAAACCGTGATTGACGATATGGATGATCCCGCCCAGCACGCCCGTATTGTCGAGAAGGGCCACCCCGAGGATGATGTACGACAGCTGACTGACCGTGGAATAGGCCAGCCGCGCCTTCAGGTCGTCCTTCGTGAGGGCGATGATGGAGGCCGCCAGGATCGTGAAGGATACGACGTAGGCCGTGATAAGACCGATCCCCAGCTCCTGAAGGCAATTGGTCCCGAAGGTGGAGAGCATGACCCGGGAGATACAGAAAACGCCGGCCTTCACCACGGCAACCGCATGCAGCAGGGCGCTGACCGGCGTCGGGGCGACCATGGCCGAAGGCAGCCAGTTGTGGAAGGGCATGATGGCGGCCTTGGCAAACCCGGCGATGAAGAGCACGTAGGTTACGGTGATCCAGAGATGATCGGCCGTGGCGGGGAAGATGCCGGTACGGATATTGTCGGCAAAATCCAGCGTCCCGGTCATCACATAGGTCAGGATAAGGGCGGGAAGGAGCAACCCCTTCGACGTCCCCATGAGATACACCAGGTATTTCTTTGCCCCCGCATACCCCTCCTCATCCTGATGGTGGGCCACCAGCGGATAGGTAAAGAGGGTGATGATCTCGTAGAAGAGATAGAGGGAGAAGAGACCGCCCGAATAGGAAACACCCTGCGCTCCGACGATCGCAGCGGCAAAGCAGGTGTAGTACCGTGTCTGGGCATGCTCGTTCAGGCTCCGCATGTAGCCGATGTTGTAGATGGAGGCAAATATCCACAGAAATGACGAAACGATACCGAAGATGAGCGAGAGGGCGTCCACCCGGAAATTCAGGTTGATGCCCGGGGCGATGGCGGAGAGGGTATACACGATACGGCCGCCCTGCCAGATCGTGGGAACCATGGCCGCCACGGAAATGAAGGTCAGCACTGCGCCGGCAACGGACCAGAACTCCCGCAGATTCGGCCGCTTCCCCGAAACCATGATGAGAATGGAGACGATGAGAACAATGCCGATCGGCAAAAGGGGTAGTGCGCTCTCAATAACCATAGGTCAGTCTTTCATCTCCTTCAAATCTCCGCCTTCGATGTGTCCGTATTTCCTGAAAATGAGGATAATGATGCCCAGCGCAATGGCCGCTTCCGCCGCGGCGATCCCCATGATGATCAGGGTAAACGCCATCCCGGTGGCATTCTCGGGGGAAACGAATCGGTTCAGGGCCACCAGATTCAATCCGGCGCCGTTCATAATCAGCTCCATCGACACCAGCATCCCGATCAGGGTGCGCCGGTACACCACGCCGGCAATCCCGCAAAAGAGGAAAAAAATTGCGACAAAGAGATAGATATGCAGATAGTTGTAGAAAAAATCGGTCATTTGTTCCCCCGGGAAAATAGGGCAAGCATGATCGCGCCTAAAATAGCCACTACGATAAGAAGCGATATCAGCTCAAAGGGCAGGACCAGATTGTCGAAAAAAAGGCGGCCGATCTCTTTTGTCGTCATGGTAAAAGCGGGCTTTCCCCCTCTCGGAAATGTTTCCATGACGAACCTGACGAATACCGAAAGGGACACCAGGGCAACACCCAGGGCCGCCCCGAACTTGCCGGCGGTGGTCCACTCTTTCGGACTCTTGTAAAGCGGGCCGATCAGCATGACGGCAAAGGCGATCAGCACGGAAACGGCCCCCACATAGATGAGGATCTGCATCATGGCCAGGAAGGGGCTGTTGAGATAGATATACAGACCGGCTATGCCGAACATGGCGGTGACCAGTCCCATCAAGGCATAGACGATCGAGCCGGACAAAACGGCCATGAGGGCGCCGCCCATGGTGACAACAATGATGAAAAGGAAGATGATTTCACCAAAACTCATGATGGTTTTTTCCTTTTTTCAAATTCCTTGACCAGATCGAAATGAAAATCTTCCCGTTTATACCCCACGAGGTTGAAATCCGCGGAAAAGTCGAGGGCGTCGTACGGGCAGACCTCCACGCAGATTCCGCATTGGCTGCACGTGGTAAAATCGAGCATATAGGAAGTGGCGGTCTTCCTCTTTTCCCCTTCCCGCTTTTCCCCGTCGACGCTGACAATGGACCCCGACGGACAGTTCTTCACGCAGATGCCGCAGGCGATACAGGCGCTCTTATCCGGATTGTCCTTGTCGGCAACGAGCTTGGTATGACTGCGGAACCGCGGGCTGATCGTCAACAAGTGGCGCGGATACTGGGAGGTCACCACCGGCTGAAAAAACGCCTTGAGCGTAACTCCGAGGCCGGCTATCAGGGAACCCGCGCCTTTGATGAATGCCGAAGGTGATAACGTCATAACTTTAAAAGCCCTCCCGTTATGAGCAGGTTGATGAAAGCCAGCGGGATGAGCGCTTTCCAGGCGATGTTCAGGAGCTGGTCGAACCGCACCCGGGGAAAGGTCCATTTAAGCCACATGATGACGAAGACCAGGAGATACGATTTGAGCAGGAACCAGATGATACCGGGCAAAAAGGGCCCCTGGTAGCCGCCGAGGAAGAACGTGACGGCGATGGCGCTGACGATAAACATATTCGTATACTCGGCAAGGAAAAAGAGGGCGAATCTCATGCCGGAGTATTCCGTGTGATACCCCGCCACCAGCTCGCTCTCCGCCTCGGGCAGGTCGAACGGGGTCCTGTTGGTCTCGGCCACGCTGGCGATGAAATAGATGCAAAAAGCCAGGGGCTGGCAAAAGACAAACCACAGACCCTTCTGCGCTTCCACAATGGACTTCAGAGAAAAAGAGTTGGCCATCATGATGACGGGCAGGAGGGACAGCAGAATGGGTATCTCATAGGCGATGTTCTGGGCGATGCTCCTGATGGCCCCCATCAGGGCGTATTTGTTGTTTGACCCCCAGCCCGCCATCAGGATGGAAAACATGGAAAGGGAGGAAAAGGCGAGGATCACCAGGATGCCGACGTTTATGTCCTTGACCACGAGAGAAGCGTCAAAGGGAATGACGATAAACGAGACCAGAACGGGAACGAAGATGAGGATGGGGGCAAGATAGTAAAGGGGTCTGTCCACCGCACGCGGCGTCAGGATCTCTTTGCCCAGGAGCTTGAGCGCATCGGCGATCGGTTGAATCAAGCCGTAGGGGCCGACCTCTTTGGGTCCGATCCGCCGCTGCATGTGCCCGGCCACTTTCCTCTCCGCCCAGGTCAATACCAGGGCGTTGACCACGACAAAAGCCAGAACGCCGACGAGACCGACGATCATCTTGAGCGCTTCCCAGCCGATTATGTTCGCTAATTGCTCCATGCACCCATCACAGTTATCGATCTATCTCCGGTATGACCAAATCCAGGCCCCCCAGGATCGCCACGGTATCGGCCAGCAGGTTCCCTTTCGCCAGCTCGGGAAATACCATCAGATTGGAAAAAGAGGGTACGCGCCACTTCATTCGGTAGGGGGTGTCGGTTTCATCGCTGACAATATAGATCCCCAGTTCCCCGCGGGGCGTTTCCACCGTATGATAGATGTCCCCCTTCGGCGGTTTGAGTTTCTTCGGCACCTTTTCCGTCATGATGGGGCCTTCGGGAAGTCCGGCCAGGGCCTGCTCGATGATCTTCACGGCGTTTTCCATCTCCTTTACCCGCACGTGGTAGATGTCGAGGGCATCGCCGCGCGTTCCCACCGGAACATCAAAGTCCATCGCCCCGTAGGCGGCGCAGGGTTCCGTTTTTCTCATGTCCATCGCTATCCCGGCCCCCCTGAGCACCGGCCCGGAAAGACCGTATTTTCGGGCCCGCTCCTTGGAGATAGCGCCGATTCCTCTGGTCCGGTTGATGAAAATCACATTACCGGTGACCAGCTTCTCATACAGATCGAAGCGGCCTTTCATTCTCTCGACAAACGCCTTTGTTGCGGGGATAAAGTTTTCGTCAACGTCGTTATAGAGCCCGCCGAACCGGAAATAGGCGTAGGTGAGCCGGGAGCCGGTGACCGGTTCGAGGATGTCGTTTATCTGTTCCCGGTCGTCGAAGACAAAGAGGAAGGGGGTGAGCGCCCCCAGGTCGGCAAGATAGGCGCCCAGCCACATCAGGTGGCTGGAGAGCCTGTTGAGCTCCGTGGCGATAACGCGCACATAGTTCGCCCGGTCAGGCACGGCGATCCCGCATAGCCTCTCCACGGCGGTCACGTACCCGAGGCTGAAGGCCATTGCGCCCAGGTAGTCCATCCGGCCCGTGTTGGCGTGAAACTGCAGATACCCCCTGTTTTCCGCCATCTTCTCATGCATGCGGTGGAGATAGCCGAGAACCGGGTCCGCCTCTTCGATATATTCGCCGTTCATCTTCAGAACGACCCTGAGCACACCGTGCGTGCTGGGATGCTGAGGCCCAAGGTTGACACAGAAGGTGTCCTCACCTCCTTCCGGACTGTATGAGCCGAGCGACCGTTTATCTTCCTCGGAAACCGGGACCTGCCCCTTGCGCAGGGGGTAATAATCGATCCCCTCATGGAGAAAGAGATAGGTCATGTTGGGATGACCTTCGAAGGTAACGCCGAAAAACTCACGGATCTCCCTCTCATACCAGCATGCGCAGTCAAAGACGGTGGAGATCGTCGGGGCGACCGGTTTGGCGGGATCGATCTTCAGGGCGACCTTCACCTTGCTCAGGGAGGAGTGGTTGCTGAAGATGTAGACCAGCTCGAGATATTCCTTGTAGTCCACACAGATCTCGGCGGCCAGATAGAAACCCCGCTCGTCGAAGAAACGGGCGACTTTCAAGATCTCTCCCGAAGCCACCTCGCATGAGAGATGGTAGCCCCTCTCCCGGTAGTTCGCCTCACCGATCTCGATATTCCCCAGGGCGGCGCCCAGCTCTGTTTTAATTTTCCCTACCATCGTTCTTCCGGTCCCGGGAAGCGTCTCTTCCCTGTTATTTTTTCCTCGAGCTTCATCAACCCTTCGAGAAGGCCTTCCGGCCGGGGGGGGCATCCGGGGACGTACACATCCACCGGCACGAGGAGATCAACGCCTTCGATGACATTGTATTGACCCTCGAAAACGAACGGGCCTCCTGAGATGGCGCAGTTTCCCATCGCAATGACCCACTTGGGCGACGGCATCTGCTCGTAGAGGGTGACGAGGATAGGCGCCATCTTTTTGGTGACGGTCCCGGAGACGATCATGAGATCCGCCTGCCGGGGAGAAGGACGGAATACCTCGGCGCCGAAGCGGGCGATGTCGAAGCGGGCCATGGAGGTGGACATCATCTCGATGGCGCAGCACGCCAAGCCGAAGGTCATGGGCCAGAGGGAGTTGGCCCTGGCCAGATCGAGCACCTTCTCCACAATGGCAAATTTTACCGGTAGTCGACCTTCCTTTTCCAGGTAAACACCCCTTTCCCCCAGGCATAGATGATTGCCAGGGCGAGGATTAGGACAAAACAGACGAGCGCATAGAATTCATCCACCCGTTCCCCCTTCGCATAGTTCAATGCGGCCGGAAAAAGGTAGAGGACGTCCACGTCAAAGGCGATGAATATCAGGGCATAGATGTAGTAGTGCATGCCGTACCGCACCCAGGCGCTCCCGTACGGTTCGATGCCGCACTCATAGGTATTGAGGGTCTTGTCTCCCGTCGTCCGGGGGGCAATGATGTAGGCGATGATGATGGGGATGAGGGTAAACAGAACAGCCACGATGATGAACAGCAAGACCGGGGAAAATTCGTCTAAAGTATTCATGGCTTCGTATAATCCAAAATTTTTAACCGGGATCATATCTCATTGCGGGACAAAGTGAAGTGGTCTTACCAAAACCCTCCGAGGCTGTCAAGCTTTATTCAGCAGATAAATTACATCATATAAATTCAATTTATTCCCCCGGTGATTCATCCTCAATCCACGATAATATCTTCCGGCTTTACCGGAACTCTTCCGATCTCGACGGGGATCTCGTAGCCGATGATTTTCATCCTTGCAGGATTGTCCTTTGTGGCTGACCGGTACAGAACAGTGGCATGCCGGCTTTCCGCCGCCGATGTCTCTATTCGGCGATCAAATCTCCTTGACAAGTAAAAGCAGTCCATTGTATTAGCCTTTCTGCAAAAGAAAGAATGAGCTCGACTCAATGCAATTCAATGATGGAGGTTGCCCCGTGATGAAAAATCGACATGTTTTCTCTATTGCAGTGATCATCGCCATCTTTATACTGGTATTGGGCTGCCAAACGGCACAAAAGTCGGGGAGCACTGCCGCTCCTGCTCCTGCCCCTGCACCCGCTCCGAAAGCTGAGTCAACCGGGGACACAAAACAAGTCAAAGGTATCAACGGCTGGGAAGGCGAAATTACCGGCAAGCCCGCGCCGGGCAGCAAATTCACGAGGCTGCAAATCGGAATGAGCATGAAACAGGTGACCGATCTGATCGGCCAGCCTACCGATCAGGGTGCATATGTGACCGGAAAGGCATGGATACCGTTCTACTATGGCAGCGACCGTTATCGCCACGAAGCGGTTTACAAGGGCCAGGGCCGCCTGATCTTCGCGGGTGGCGGCAGGGGCGATTACTCCGCCGCCAACCTGATCACGATCATTCACAACGCCCAAGAAGGCGGCTACCGCTGAGTCGTATGCTTCGTTGTTTCAGACTTCCAGCGCTGAATTTCTCATCCTCTTTCCGGGATATGAAGTAGGTGATTTTACCCTGAACCTGGGCTTTTTTACGAACCATAGAGAAAGGACCGTGTATGAACGTTAAGCCCCGTTGGTTTATGCTCCTGCTTCCTGCGCTCTTCATGATCGCCGCCTGCGACACCGCTCTCACCGTGGGCAGCAAGACGATCGGCGTCCGCTCCGGGGAATTCATCTATACGGACGGCTATCTGCGGGCCACCTATAACTTTCCCTTCGAGCAGGTCTGGGCGGCATGCGATAAGACCCTGACCGACCTCAAGGCCACCGATGTCGAACGGATCAAAAAGATCGCCACGGGGAGTTTCGTAGCGTTGATCCTTG
Organism: uncultured delta proteobacterium; assembly: GCA_963817385.1. Classification (GTDB taxonomy): domain Bacteria; phylum Desulfobacterota; class Syntrophia; order Syntrophales; family UBA5619; genus JAKAFS01. Next base: position 22,409 of record CAWFOM010000020.1, on the reverse strand, counting down.
ACGACAAAGTCCGGATCTCGGTGGAATACGTGGAGAAAGGAATGACCGCAATCTCCATCATGGTCGGGCCGTCAGGAAACAATCTGGCATCGCAGCTCATCCACGACCGGATCGGAAACTTCCTCAAGGCGCCCTGAAACAGGGTGGGAGCATCATCAGGAACACTCAGCCGGAATGGAGGCACAGGAGGAGGCCCTTAAGGTAGCGGCCCTCCGGATGGGCAAGGTTCACGGGATGGTCAGCCCCCGCCCCGAGTATACGGAGGAGCTGTGCGGTCTTTCCCGCGTCACGGACTGCGCCGAGGACGATCTTCTCGAAGAGCTCCGGATCGATCGGGTTGGAACAGGAAAAGGTGGCCAGGAACCCTCCTTCCCGAAGACGTTTTGCCGCCTGGAGGTTGATCTCTTTGTAGCCCCGCGCCGATCGGGCCACATCCTTCCGGGATTTGGCGAAGGCGGGAGGATCGAGGATGATCAGATCGAAGCTCTCTTGCGTCTCCCGGAAATAATCGAAGACATTGGCAGTGAACACGGGATGCCGCTCCGGGGAAAGGCCGTTCCGGACAAGGTTCCGATGGGCGATCTCATTGGCTGATGCCGAAGCCTCCACGGAGACGACTCGATCCGCCGCTCCGCGGGCGGCATAGACGGAAAATGCCCCGGTATAGGAAAAGCAGTTCAGGACAGCCGCCGACCTGCTGAAGGCGCCGATGATCTCCCGGTTAAGGCGCTGATCGAGGAAGAACCCCGTCTTCTGCCCGGCGAGCAGATCAACCTCGAAGCTGAGCCCGTTTTCCGTGATCTCCGTCTTCTCCGGGATCTCCCCGGTCGCAGGCCCGATTCGGTCGGGGAGCCCCTCCAGTTGCCGCGAGCGCCCCTCGCTCCGTTCGTAAATCCCAACCGGCGCCAGGATCTCAGTCAGGAGCCCGATCACGGTCTCCCGCCATTTCTCCATCCCCGCCGTTCCTATGGTCATGACAAGATAGCCGCCATAACGGTCGACGACGAGGCCGGGCAGCCCGTCTCCCTCCGCATTGACGAGACGATACGCGTCCGTTTCCGGAGGGATTACCTTCCCGCGCAGCTCCAGCGCCTGTTCGATTCGCCGCCGCCAGAAACAGTTGTCGATCCGCTCGGCAGGATCGTCCGTCAAGAGGCGGAAGGCGATATCGCCGGCGCTGAAGAAACCGAGACCGAGCGGGCGTCCGCCGGCATCTGAAGCCAGGACGATATCTCCAGGCTCCGGCATCTCTTCCACAGAGGCAAGCGCCCCGGAGAAGAGCCAAGGATGCCCTCGACGGAGTGCGGCGTCGCGCCCTTTTTTGAGTATGATCCGTGGGTAGCTCATTCTGACCTTCCTGAGGCGAAGAGCTGTACCAGAGAAGCAGGGATTTGGCAACTGCATTCTGCCGCGGGAAGACGGAAGTAATTCCTTGTATCCATAAAAGATTGAACATGAAACCGAATTTCCCTGCAGCATCGCCAGCCACAGCAGGGTCTTGACAATTTCCTCCGGATGTATTATCCATCGCCAACAATGCCGAATCCTTTACGATCAGGAACGGGGGAACCGCGTTTTTGGGGCGTATCGTCACGTTGCGTAGGGCAACCTCTTCGGCCCGAGCCCGTCAGCTAACCTCGTAGGCACCGATGGGGAGAACCATGCGGAGTGATCCGGCAGTTCATCCTCGGAATTACCGGACTTCGGAGGTTCTTATGGCCGACACTGTAAATCACGAAAACGAGTCCGATCCGCACGGCCGGTTCAACAAAAAGATCCTCCTGCTCGCCGTGGGCGCCCTCGGCATCGTCTTCGGCGACATCGGCACCAGCCCCTTGTATACCATCAAGGAGTGTTTCCACGGACCACACGCCGTCACCCCCACTCACGACAATATCCTCGGGGTTCTCTCGCTTATTTTCTGGTCATTGACCATCGTCATCAGTATCAAATATGTCATGTTCATCCTCCGGGCGGATAATCGAAGCGAGGGGGGGATCTTCGCCCTGCTCGGTCTGATCCCTACCTCTCGGACGGTGATCTCTCCCGGCGTCCGCCGGACCGCGGTAATTGCCGGGGTACTCGGCGCCGGCCTCCTCTATGGGGACGGCGTCATCACCCCCGCCATCACGGTCCTCTCCGCGATCGAGGGACTCGAGGTCGCCACCACTGCTTTAACGCCGACGGTCCTGCCCCTTACCTGCGGGATACTCTTCTTATTGTTTTTTATGCAACGCCGCGGAACCGGTGAAATCGGGAAGATCTTCGGCCCGACCATGCTCGTCTGGTTTGCGGCAATCGCTATCCTCGGGATTGCTCAGATCCTGCGCGATACAACAATCCTCTATGCCATCAATCCGCTGTACGCCTTTGACTTCTTCGTTCAGAACGGCTCGCATGGAATCGTCGTGCTCGGATCGGTTGTTCTTTGCATTACCGGTGGTGAAGCCCTCTACGCCGATCTCGGCCATTTCGGAAGACATGCCATCCGCTTTTCCTGGTTCTGGATCGCCTATCCCGCACTCCTTCTGAACTATTTCGGCCAGGGAGCGCTGCTGCTCGTGCAGCCGGAGATGAACACCAACCCGTTTTATGGCGCAGTACCGAGATTCCTCTTGTACCCCATGGTCGGCCTTGCTACGATCGCCTCGATCATTGCCTCTCAGGCATTGATCTCCGGCGTTTTTTCCCTCACCCAGCAGGCGGTGCAGCTTGGCTTCTGCCCGCGGATGCGGATCATTCACACGTCATCCGAAATGAGAGGCCAGATTTACATTCCGTTCGTCAATTATGCCCTGATGCTCGCCTGCATCGGTGTTGTGATCGCCTTCGGGGGGTCAAGCGGGCTTGCCGGGGCATATGGAATCGCGGTTACCGGCACCATGACGATCACGTCCGTTCTCTATTTTCTCGTGCTTACCCATACGTGGAATTGGCCTCTCGGGAAAGCGGTGCCCCTCGTCGGAATCTTCCTGATTTTCGACATCGCCTACTTCGGCGGCAACCTCTTCAAGGTTGCCAGCGGCGGTTGGTTCGCGATTCTTGTGGCGGTGGTTATAACGATCGTTATGACCACCTGGAGAAGAGGACGCGAAGAAATCGGCCGGACGCTTGCTGCAACCAAGCTTCCGCTTTCGATCTTCATCGCCGACGTGGCGCGGCAAAAACTGCCGAGAGTGCCCGGAACAGCGGTGTTCATGTCGGTATCTCCCGAGGGTATCCCCGTAACCCTGCTTCACCATGTGAAACACAACCACATGCTGCATAAATATGTCGTGCTGCTTTCGGTCATTTCCACGGACTCTCCGACGATCCCGGCTAAGGAGAGGCTGCAAGTGGAGAAACTGGGCGATGGCTTCTATCGCATCGTGGCATTCTATGGCTTCATGCAATCCCCGAATGTACCGGAGATCATGAAGATGGCCTCCCGTCACGGGATTGAGGCGGAACCGTTAAATACTACCTATTATCTCAGCAGGGAGACGCTCCTCACCGAAGGTCATACCAGGATGATGCACTGGCGGAAGATCCTTTTCGCCTTTATGGCGAGAAATGCGGGAAATCCGACGACCTATTTCAAGCTTCCCCCCAACCGGGTGGTTGAGTTGGGAACGCAGATCGTGCTTTAGGATCACTTTTCTTGGTTCATCCGGTTGATGTGTGCTTCTTAGTCAGCAAAATGTCGCCCTTGAAGAAAATGCACGACTTCAAATCGCAATACTTGATAGTATTTCCAAAATTTGTGATATGAATAACCAGCTACGAGAGGTTCCGGGGCAAACGGATACATGGTTGAAATAGTGTGACACCGTTACGCTGCTCGTTGAGGGCATATGCGTCGAATGGGTAAAGACGATGTTTCGGCTCAGAGTGAAGGATAAAATTTGAAGATTCTCATCACCGGCGGTTCCGGATTTCTCGGCATTAATCTCGTCCGCTATCTCTTACAAAAGGGTTGTCGTGACATCGCTGTCCTTGATATTGCCGACTTCGACTATCCTGATGTCGCCTCTCTGATTACATTTGTGAAAGGGGATATCAGGGACAGAAAAAAAGTCCTTGATGCCGTAAAAGGGTTTGATATCGTCATCCATACCGCAGCTGCCCTGCCGCTCTATAAAAAGGATGAAATTTTCACAACTGATGTTAACGGAACCGGCAATCTTCTTGAAGCCGCGCATCGATGTCACGTGGAGAGATTTATCCATATCTCATCTACGGCTGTGTATGGGATTCCCGACCATCACCCGCTTTACGAGGATGACAAACTGGATGGCGTCGGACCCTACGGAAAAGCCAAGATCATGGCGGAGGATGTTTGTCTTGAATATCGCCGCAAGGAGATCTGTGTCCCCATTTTACGCCCGAAAACCTTTGTCGGGCCTGAAAGATTAGGCGTATTTGCCTTATTGTACGATTGGGCGAAGGACGGCCACGGATTCCCCATGATTGGCAACGGCAAGAATCGTTACCAGCTCCTTGATGTCGAGGATCTTTGCTCGGCGATATACCTCTGTATGACCTTGGAAAAAGAAAGGGTCAATACTACCTTCAATATCGGCGCCAAGGAATTCAAAACAATGAAAGAAGACTACCAGGCGGTTCTTTCTGCGGCAGGATATGGAAAGAAAATAGTCCCTTTCCCTGCAGCGCCCTTAATCCTGGCCCTCAGATCTCTGGAAGTTCTGAAGCTCTCACCCCTGTACAAATGGGTCTATGAAACGGCATCAAAAGATTCTTTTGTTTCCATAGAAAAAGCAGAAAAAATACTCGGGTACAAGCCTAAATTTTCCAACCAGGATGCGCTCGTTCGCAATTTCACGTGGTATCTTGAAAACATTGATAAAATAAAAGGCCAATCCGGGATATCGCATCGCGTACCCTGGCAACAAGGTATCCTTCAATTTGCCAAGGCCTTTTTCTAATCATGCAGGAGACACTAGCTGCTTTTGATTTCGATGGCGCCCTGAAAAAGCTTATCTTGTGCCCATGAAAAACTACATCGACCTTCTCCGCATCCCTCAATACTCGAAGAACCTCTTTATCTTCCTCCCCCTGTTCTTTGCCCTGCACCTGCAAGAACCCGAACGATTGTTCAAGGTATCTCTTGGCTTCCTTGGTTTCTGCTTATTGGCAAGCGCAGTCTATATCTTCAACGATCTCTACGACCTCGAGGAGGATAGCCAACATCCAACAAAGAAATATCGCCCACTTCCGGCGGGAAGGATAACCAAGGGCTCAGCCGTTGGGCTGATGGCATGCCTCCATGCGCTTGGGCTATCCATAGCGTATATCCTTTCTCTGCAAATGTTTTTCCTGTGCCTACTCTACATCGCCCTGAATATAGCCTACAGCGTGAAGCTGAAACATGTTCCTATCCTTGATATCATGATCATAGCCATTTCTTTCGTCATCCGCATTTTCGTGGGCGGGGTGGTGGGGAATGTTCCCATTTACATGTGGATCGTGATCATGACTTTCCTGCTGGCGCTGTTCATGGCACTTGGAAAACGCCGGGATGACGTGCTTATCTTCATCGAAACGAACAACATGCCGAGGAAATCCATCGACGGCTACAATCTGCGCTTTATCGACGCCTCCATGATGATCATGGCGGCGGTGATTTTAGTGGCGTATCTTATGTATACCGTTTCACCGGAGATCACGACCAAGTTCAAAACCGACAAGCTCTACATCACATCTATTTTCGTCCTTATGGGCGTTATGCGATATCTTCAGATTACCCTAATGGAAGAGAAAAGCGGCAGTCCCACGGAGATTCTCCTGAAGGATCTCTTTATCCAAATGTCTATTGCCGGCTGGCTTACATCCTTTACGCTATTGGTTTATGGCAGATGACCCTATTAATCAAATACGTATTAGTTGCCATTGTGAAGTATGGATTTTTAAAGGCAAAATGACCAAGCAAAAAAGCAATTTTTGTGGTCAAAATTCAATTGACGCACAAGATAATTCTTCATATACTCCCCGCGTGAAAAGCAATACCTTACCAATACTAAGATACGCGAGGGAGTGGCGTCTGTTTCCGAGGGTGTCACGATACCAAAGCAGTGTGTGGAGCGTAGCGCGATGACACGACGGAGCAGACAATCCAAGCCGATCGGGCCACTTCAGCCAAGGCCGGAACCGCGCTCTGCCAAGCGAGCCCAGCCCGGATCATCGCCGATGGCACACTCCACGACAGCGGCGGCCAAGCCTTTCGGCCCCAAGGACTGGCTCTTCGCCGTTGCCTTGCTTGCCGCCGTTTTTTTCGTTTACCAACCAGCCTGGCAGGGCGGCCTGATCTGGGACGATGCCGCTCATGTGACCCGTCCGGAACTTCGATCTTGGCAGGGACTGTATAGCATCTGGTTCAACCTCGGGGCCACGCAGCAGTATTACCCGCTGCTGCATAGCACCTTCTGGGTCGAGCATAAGTTGTGGGGCGACGCCACGCTTGGCTATCACTTGGTGAACATCCTGCTGCACGCCGTCGCAGCCCTGATGGTGGCGCTGATCTTGCGTCGCTTGGCGATTCCGGGGGCGTACTTAGCGGCGGCCATCTTCGCCCTGCATCCGGTCCACGTAGAGTCGGTCGCCTGGATCACGGAGATGAAAAACACCCTTTCGGCTGTATTCTACCTGGGCGCCATGCTGGTCTACCTTCGCTTCGACCAACAGCGAAAGGCATGGGCATACGTTGGCGCATTGGGGCTTTTCACGCTGGCGTTGCTCAGCAAAACGGCTACGGTCACCTTGCCGGCGGCACTGCTGGTGATCTTTTGGTGGCAGCGGGGACGGTTGTCGTGGAAAAGGGATGTGGTGCCGCTGATGCCCTATTTTATTTTGGGTGTCGCGGCCGGAGTATTTACGGCTTGGGTGGAACACTCGGTGATCGGCGCCAAGGGGGCGGTGTTCGACCTGACGGTGATTGATCGCTGTCTGATCGCGGGTCGGGCGATCTGGTTTTACCTTGGCAAGCTCGTCTGGCCCGCCGATTTACTCTTCATTTACCCACGCTGGCATGTCAGCCAGGCAGTATGGTGGCAATACTTGTTCTCCGTGGCGGCATTAGCGGCGGTGGCGGCGCTTTGGGTGCTGCGGCGTCGATGGCGAGCGCCGCTGGCGGGACTGCTATTTTTTGTGGGAACATTGTTCCCGGCGCTGGGGTTCTTCAACTTATTCGCCTTCATCTATTCATTCGTAGCCGATCACTGGCAATACTTGGCGAGCTTAGGGATCATTACGCTCGTGTCGGCAGGCGTGGCGCTGTTGCTGGATCGATGGCGGCTGTGGGGCCGGCCGGCCGGTTATGCGCTGTGTCTGACGCTATTGATGATCCTCGGGGGCTTGACTTGGCGGCAAAGCCGGATGTACACGGACATCGAGACGTTGTATCAGACGACAATCGACGGGAATCCCACGTGCTGGATGGCCCACACCAACCTGGGCGTAATTCTGGCCGCACGCGGGCAGACCGCCGAGGCCATCGCCCATTGGCAGAAGGCTCTGGAGATCAATCCCAACGACGCCCAGGCCCACATTAACCTGGGCGTAATTCTGGTCGGGCGCGGGCGGCTCGACGAGGCCATCGCCCATTACCAGAAGGCATTGAACATCGAGCCCGACGACCCAAAGGGCCAAAGCAATCTCGGTATCGCACTGGTTGCGCGCGGGCAGCCCGTCGAGGCCGCGATCCATCTCCGCAAAGCCCTGGAAAGCATGCCCAACGACGCGAGGCTCCACAGCTATCTTGGTCTCGCATTAGCTTCGAGCGGGCATATCGACGAGGCGATGGGTTATTACCGGAGGGGATTGGAACTCAAGCCTGACGATGCCCAGGCCCACTACAACCTCGGCAACACCTTGGTGGGGCGTGGGAAGGCCGATGAGGCCATCGCCGAGTACCGCACGGCCCTGAAAATCAGGCCCGACTATGCCGCGGCCCACGGCAACCTCGGTGTTGTGCTTGTCGCGAACGGGCAGCCCGGCGAAGGCATTGCCCATTACCGCAAGGCCCTGAATATCAAACCTGACTCCGCGCAAATCCAAAACAATCTGGCGTGGCTGCTGGCCACGTACCCTGAAGCGTCGATCCGCAATGGGGCGGAAGCCGTCGAACTGGCCCAACGGGCGGTCCAGCTCTCTGACGGCCGCCGGCCGGAGATTCTCAATACGCTGGCCGCCGCTTATGCCGAAATAGGCCGCTTCTCCGAGGCCGCGGAAACCGCCCGGCGCGCTCTCGAACTCGCCTTGGCCCAGGACAACGCCGCGCTGGCCGATGCCATCCGGGCACGGATCAAACTCTACCGGGCGGGCTCCCGATCCTACGAGACGCCGCGACTCCCGTCTCCCTCAGGCCAATCGTAGTAACTGTAGCCCGCAGAGTCAGGCACGGCGCGTCTGATCTCCTTGCTTCTCAGCCCGAGAGCCAAACCAGGATATTGTAAGCAGCGAGGCTGTAGCTCTTCCCCCCCGGCCCTTGCCCGGGAACTGCTGTCATGACCGGGACAGGTACTCATGGATGGCCCGGGCCGCCTGTCTCCCCGCCCCCATGGCCAGGATGACCGTGGCCGAACCGGTAACGATGTCCCCTCCCGCATAGACCCCTTCGCGGCTCGTCCGGCCTGAGGCATCCTTCGTCACGATGTACCCCCGTCGGTTCGTCTCCAGCCCCGGCGTCGTTGCGGGGACGATCGGATTGGCCGTCGTCCCGACGGCGACGACGACCGTATCGACCGGGATGACGAACTCCGAACCCTCCACGGGCAGCGGCCTGCGCCTCCCCGATTCGTCGGGTTCGCCCAGCTCCATCCGCTGGCAGCGGACGCCGGTCACCCACCCTTCCTTGTTCCCGATGTATTCGACGGGGTTGGTCAGGAATTTGAACTGCACCCCCTCCTCCTTCGCGTGATGGATCTCCTCGATCCGGGCGGGCATCTCGGCCTCCGTCCGGCGATAGATGATGAACGCGTTCTCCGCTCCCAGACGAAGGGCCGTCCGGACCGAGTCCATCGCCACATTCCCGCCGCCGATCACGGCGACATTCTTCCCCCGCGCGATGGGGGTGTCGTATTCCGGGAAACGGTAGGCCTTCATGAGGTTGGAGCGGGTGAGATACTCGTTCGCCGAATAGATGCCGCACAGGTTCTCGCCGGGGATGTTCATGAAGACCGGCGCGCCGGCGCCGACCCCGAGGTAGACCGCGTCGAACCCCTCGGCGAGAAGTTCGTCCACCGTCTTGAGCCGCCCGATGACGGCGTTCGTCTCGATCTTCACGCCCAGTTTCTTGAGGTAGTCGACCTCCGCCTCCACGATCGCCTTCGGCAGGCGGAACTCCGGGATCCCGTAGACGAGGACGCCGCCCGCCTTGTGCAGCGCCTCGAAGATCGTGACATCATGGCCGAGCCTGACCAGGTCGCCCGCGATCGTGAGCCCCGAAGGGCCGGCGCCGACGATCGCCACCTTCTTACCGGTGGGTTTCGCCGGCGGGGGGACGGCGATCTTCCCCGCCTTCCGCTCGTAATCGGCGGCGAAGCGCTCCAGGCGGCCGACGGCCACCGGTTCGCCCTTCTTTCCCAGGATGCAGAGCTTCTCGCACTGGTCCTCCTGCGGGCAGACACGCCCGCAGACGGCGGGGAGCGCGTTGGTCTCCTTGAGCTTGAGGGCGGCCTCGATGAACCGCCCTTCGGCGATCAGCCGGACGAACCCCGGGATGTCGACATCGACGGGGCAGCCGGCCATGCAGCCCGGCTTCTTGCACTGGATGCAGCGCTTCGCCTCGGCGATCGCGGTCTCCTCGGTGTAGCCCGTGGGCACTTCGTCAAAGTTCTTGACCCGGACCGCCGGTTCCTGTTCGGGCATCTTGTGACGGGGCACCTTTTCCTTCTTCGGCTTTAGTTCATTATTTTCCATAGCATTTGCACCTGTGAGCATCCATGCACTGTTTTTCCTGGGTCTGGTACATCCTGAGCCGGTTCGCCAGCAGATCGAAGTCGACCTCATGGCCGTCGAATTCGGGACCGTCGACGCAGGTGAATTTCGTCTTCCCGCCGACCGAGACGCGGCAGGCGCCGCACATCCCGGTGGCATCCACCATGATCGAATTGAGCGAGACGATGGTCTTGATCCCGTACGGCCTGGTCACGTTGGCACAGGACGCGCATCATCGGCACGGGGCCGATGGCGTAGACGCGGTCGATCTTCTCCCCCGCATCGATCAGGTTCTGGAGGACGACGCTGACGAAGCCGTGGAAGCCGTAGCTCCCGTCATCCGTGGCCACGATCAGCCGGTCGCTGACCCTCTTCATCTCCTCTTCGAGGATGAGCAGGGACTTCGTCCTCGCCCCGATGATGGAGGTCACGTGGTTTCCCGCCTTCTTCAGGGCCGCCGCCAGCGGGTAGACCACGCCGACGCCGACGCCGCCGCCGATGCAGACGACGCGGCCGAAATTCTCGATCTCCGTCGGATTGCCGAGGGGTCCCTGGAGATCGCTGATCGTGTCTCCGGCCTTCATCCTGGCGAGGACCGCGGTGCTCTTCCCCACCACCTGGAAGATGATGGTGATCGTCCCGGCATCCGCGTCGGAATCGACGATGGTCAGCGGTATCCGCTCCCCCTCCTCATCGATCTTGAGGATGATGAACTGGCCGGCCCGGCGTTTCTTCGCGATTGCCGGCGCCTCGAGGACCATCCGAACAACGTTTTCCGACAAATCCTGTTTCTCGACAATTCTGTTCACTGTTTATATCTCCTGTCGTGGAAAAGTTTCCCATCGATCCCGGTCAAGCCGTTCTCCGGCGCATCTTTCACCGCACCCGCGGCTCCCAATAAAAAAGGGAACCCCCGGTTCCCTTTTATTGCAAAGTTGTATCCGCCTTAGGGGCGGTCATTCACAAACTAATGCTCCTTGGTCAATTTGTCAAGCTCGGCGCGGTGACAGAACTGCTGCCTGTTCAAAGGCCTTTTCCATCAATGCCCGGGGCAGGAGGGATGATCTCATCTGCCGGGTCAGTTCCTGAACGCCGAACCACTGACCCGAAGCGCTGGCCACCATCTCGAGCTCCCCGTCTTCTCCGACCGCCGCGGCCCCACCAGAGGCCCAAAAGAGAAGACGCGAGGAGGTCCGACCCCGGACCCGGTCACCCCGCCCGAAGAAGAGAAGTTTCTCGCCGCAGGAAATGGGCCGGTAGAAAGTGAAGCCGATCGCGACGGTGACAGCCCCGCTTCCGGAGAGCAGAAAACCTCCCCATCCCAGGATTTCATCCAGAAGGGCGAGAAAGGGGAGCGGGTGAAGAAAACCACCCCGGCTGAAGCGGTAAAAGGAATCAATATCCGCACCGGAAAAGCCTGCAGATGAAACGACAATCTTATCGGGTGAATCCCAGAGGCGAAATTGCCTTCTCAGGCTCGGGTGACTTCGGTCGACGCCGCAGACGAAACAATTTCTGTAAGAGGGAAGCAACACGAGTTCGTTCAGGGAATCGCCGTATTTCTCCGGCATAAAGGCGGAAAACGCCTTTCCGTGCCCCCCGTCGTTCCCCCGATATCGGATCGAAGATGACATATAGGGAAGTGGATCGCGATCCACGGTCGCGCTGCCCTCGGCGCCACCCGGCACCGGCAGTACTTCGAAGTGAAGGAGATCACCAATCCTGATTGCGGGGCCGGCCAGCCGGAAATCGGCGGAAACGGGAAAGCGCAGATCATCCCGGCGCGGATAGGCATCGAGGGTCATAGCGAGATCCATCATGATCCCCATGCTGATTCCACCGTGGGGAATCCCTATCCATCCCTCCAGGCGTTCATCCATGAGGACATCGGCAGTCGCATGGCCACTGGCATGCACAATGGACCCTGGTCCGTAAACGAACTGCCGGACATAATCATCGCCGTGATCCGTAAGCTTCATTGTATCGATTTCTATATAAAACCAGATCTCAAAGTGCAATAAAAAAAGATTGAAATCCCGATGGGGATCAATACCGGTTGGAGCCTCACCCTGATCTGTTGAAGGGCGTCTTGCCCCCGCGCTTATGCTGCGGGAGGATTAGTTGCCGGACAGATTCGCCGTGGCTAATCAGCGAGCAATCTGTTAAGATCCCGGCATGTGCCAGACTGAGACCATAATGGACCCGAACGGACGTGCCGCCCAGCAGGTTGCCCCTTCCGGAGAACCGAACCGCCCGGCGTCACACGCAACCATTCTTCAGTTATTTCTGCTCGCTGGAGGATTTTATGAAGGAACGCCATGCTCACCGCCGCCTACCGCTGGATAGACGATAATATCTTCGAACTCGGGCGGGAACTGCGGCTGTCCTACCTGCCCCCGCTCATGGTCTACATGGCCGCCGGGATCTCGGGCCTGACCGGTATCGTCGGCACCTTCTTCGTCAAGGAATACCTCGGCCTCCCGGCCTCGTTCCTCGCTGCCCTCGGCTTTTGGGCCGGCATCCCCTGGGCGCTGAAGATGCCGCTCGGCCACCTGGTGGATCTCCTCTGGCACTGGAAAAGCTGGTTGATCTACCTCGGCGCTGCGCTGATCTCCGTGAGCCTGCTCATCATGGTCGGTTTGCTGAGCGAACGCGGGGCAATGGCCGCGATCATGCCGGCCGAAGCATGGTTTATCCTCTCGACGCTGCTGGCGCCGGTCGGCTACGTGCTCCAGGATGCGGTCGCCGACGCGATGACCGTCGAGGCGGTGCCGCGCGTGGACGCGAAAGGCGCAGCCATCGACCCCGGGACCCGCAAGCTCATGAACACCACGATGCAGACGCTCGGCCGCGTCGCGATCATCGGCGGCAGCGTGCTGGTCGCGGTTATCAACCTCTACCTCTTCGCCGGCGTGCACCGCCTGCCGCCGGCCGAGATCGCCCTCATCTACCGCAACGTGTACCTCATGGCGCTCGGGATCCCGCTGATCTCGGTGCTGGGCGTGGTGAGCGCGACGCTCATCAGACGGCGCAGCGCCCGCCGCCTGAGTCGTCAGGGCTACACCCGCGAGCAGGTCGAAGCGATGCTCAGCCCGCGCGGCGAGCCCACGCCGGTCAATTGGGGGATCCTGGGAGGCAGCCTGTTGTTCGTGATCTTCACGCTGGCGGTCGGCCTCGGGGGGATGCCCTACAGCGAGGAGATCGTCTTCACCGGCTCGCTCGCGATCGTCGCTTTTCTGATCGTCAAGCTCACGCGCGCCCTCGACCCCGAGGCGCGCGCGACCCTGGTCGGCACCGCGATCGTGATATTCGTGTTCCGCGCCGCCCCCTCCCCCGGTGCGGGCTTGTCATGGTGGATGATCGACGAACTCGGTTTCGACCAGCAGTTCCTCTCCGTGCTGTCGCTCATCGGCAGCGCGCTCACGCTCGTGGGCATGTTCCTGTTCCGCCGCTTCATGGCCGAGCGATCGATCGCCTATGTCGTCGGCTTCCTCACGCTCGCGGGCTTCCTGCTCGCGCTGCCGATCGTCGGCCTCTATTACGGACTCCACCAGTGGACCGCGGCGATGACCGGCGGGCTGGTGGATGCGCGCACCATCATGATCGTGGATACCACGCTCGAGTCGCCGCTCGGCCAGATCGCGATGATCCCGATGCTTGCCTGGATCGCCAACTCCGCGCCCGCCAACCTCAAGGCAACCTATTTCGCGGTGATGGCCTCGTTCACGAATCTTGCCTTGTCGCTGAGCCAGCTCGGCACCAAGTACCTCAATGAGTTCTTCATCGTGACCCGCGAGGTCCGCGATGCGAGCGGCGCGCTCAAGGTCCCGGCCGACTACAGCCAGCTCGGCGACTTGCTGATCATCCAGGTCGCGCTCGGCTTCGCGCTGCCGTTCGCCGCGATCCTGTTCGTGCGTCTGACTCGCTTGCGCAGTGCATGATACGCAATGATCATCTTGCTAAGTGTTATGACCGCAAATATTCACCCGCTGTGCATTGAAACCGAATCTCCAGCACATTTTGTTGAATACGAGGACACATGAGACCTCACATGATACCGCGAAATGCAATGAGCAGGGCAGCCTGGCTTGCCTTGCTGCTGTTATGCATCCTCCTCTCTTCCTGTTCAGCTCTGCTGGAGAGGGCATATTATCCGCGATCCGCATCGGCAGTATGCCTTCCCGGTTTTCCCGACAAAGACGGATGGTATGGCGGGGATGGTGCATACTCCATCAGACTGGATGACAGGCGCGTCCTGTGGCTTTTCGGAGACACCTTTGTTTCGGATCAGGAGGGCCGACAGGATCGAGTGGATATGAAGGTGGTTCTCGGGACGACACTGGCCATCTCAACCTGCACCGCCGACGCGCGATTTCAAATCCGCTATTTTTTGAAAAAGAGTAATGGAGAATTCGTTTCATCTTTCAGTGAAAAGGAATGGCTTTGGCCGCAGGATCCCTTTATTGTTGGTCATACGCTCTATGTTCCCCTTGTATCCGTAAAGGCAGATCCGCGGATAAAGGGTCCCTTCAAGTTCGAGATCGCGGGGCATAAGATTGCCAGGATAAGGAACTTCGCGGGTTCCGATCCGAACCAGTGGATCACCGACTACATCGACCTGACTCGTGGAATTCCGGAGGGCATCAAGGCTTTCGCGACGACATCGGTCGTTTATGGGGACCATGTTTATTTTTACCCGCTCTATAGTGCGATAAAAAACGGGGTGAGTGTTTTGGGCAATATTCTTGTCCGCATTCCCACAAACAGACTCGATGATCCGGCCCTTGCCATTGAGTATTTGACCAAAGACGGACAGTGGGATAAAGAGCTGGATCACGGGAAGGTCAAGGTCGTCCTTGACGCAGCCGTTTCGGAGATGAGCGTGAGATACCATCCTGACGACGGGAAATGGATCGCTGTTTACCTGTCCACCGGAAACAACGGCAATCGGATGTTATATCAAACGGCGGACGCGCCGGAGGGCCCGTGGACCGAACCCCGGGCCCTGATCGAGTCCATTCCTGAAGTCGACCGGAATAATCCCCGATACGACAAGAACAATTTTTGCTATGCCGGCAAAGAGCACCTGGAATTCGCGCGGGGGAGAAATCTGATTGTCACTTACGTATGCAATTCATATGATGATTTTGAAAATAGGACGAGTTTCATCCGAAAATATCTTTATCTTTACCGGCCGATTGTAAACATAATAACCGGCCCCGTCCCTGTGTCCCCCGCAGGAGGGCTTGGAAATAAAATCCCATGATCCCTGTGATGAAGAGGCAGGCCAGGCAGGAACATGAAGACTTCGTTCGCCAAGATTGAAATAGAGCAATCCATCGTAAAACGTTTTGAACGTCAGGTACAGCTCTATCCGGAGCGGATTGCCGTAAAAGACGCCAGGCAGTCGAAGAGCTTTGCCGAGATGAATAGGGATGCGAATCGGATAGCCGCTTATCTCCTGAGCAAACATGGTGATAGTGCAGAAGCGGTTGCTATTCTGTTCGAACACGGTCTGACGGCAATTGTTGCCATACTTGCCGTTTTGAAGGCGGGGAAATATTATGTACCGCTGGACCCTGCATATCCCCGGGCGGCTATCGAGCACATGCTGAAGGACTCGGGAGCGGCGGTCATTCTTGCCGATCATGACACCATCGACCTCGCCGGCAAATTGGCCGAAGACGGGATAACGGTCACAAACACCGATAGCGATAGAAGACTCGATATCCGACGGGAACCCGGACATTACGATTCGCCCGGATTCATATGCCTGCATCCTCTACACATCCGGATCTACCGGTCTTCCCAAAGGAATCCTGCATAGTCACCAAACCATTCTCCATCATATCTGGAGCCACACACAGACGTTCCATATCGGCAACAGAGATCATCAGGCCCTCCTGCTGTCTTACAGCTTTGCCGCCTCTGTCTCGGAAATATTCGGCGCCTTGCTCAGCGGTGCAACGCTCAGTTTGAATTACGTCAAGAAGACGGGCCTGGAGAATCTGGCCAAATGGCTGCTCACCGAAAAGATTACAACGTTTAAATTGCCCATCTCTCTGTTCAGGTTGTTTCTCACTGCGTTGAAGGATACCTCTCGTTTTCCCGACCTGCGGCTGATCGTTCTGGGAGGAGACCGATTGCTCCGGACGGATGTTGAATTGTTCAGGCGTTTTTTCCGCGAAGATTGTCTTCTTGTCAATCGCCTGGCATCGACCGAAGCATTCACCATCACCCGATTCCTCATCGATAAAACGACTGTCCTGACGGAGCAGGTCGTCCCCGTAGGCTACCCTGATAATGACAAAGAGGTCCTCATCCTGGACGAAAACGGCCTACAAGTTGAGGCAGGCGAAGTCGGAGAGATAGTTGTCGCCAGTCGCTATCTTTCACCGGGTTACTGGCGTCTTCCGGACATGAATGCAGACAAATTCCGTTATCGCGAAGAAAATGGAGGAAGCAGAGCCTATTACACCGGTGACTTGGGACGCATCCGCCCGGACGGCTGCCTGGAGCACTTTGGACGTAAGGATGATCAGGTCAAAATCC
This sequence comes from uncultured delta proteobacterium, assembly GCA_963817385.1. Lineage (GTDB taxonomy): Bacteria > Desulfobacterota > Syntrophia > Syntrophales > UBA5619 > JAKAFS01. The sequence goes on along the minus strand of CAWFOM010000020.1, from coordinate 5,924 downwards.
GGGGCTACAGGATTGAGCTATCCAGCGTGGAGGCTGCACTGAATGCACTGGATGGGATTAAGGAAGCGATTGTCACCGTTCATGAAGCGGGGAAAAGCGTCGGGGGGAAAAAACTGGTGGCTTATCTGATCCCCCTCGGCCAAGCCGGATTATCGGTAAGTCATCTGCGCCGCAAGCTGGCACAGAAATTACCCAACTATATGATCCCTGCAAACTACGTCATCCTGGAAAAATTCCCCCTGACATCTTCCGGAAAGATCGACCGCCTGTCCCTTCCCGCTCCGGAAAAAACGCGGCCGCCTCTGGACACCTCTTACGTCGCACCACGAACCCCGACTGAACAGAGCATCAGGGAAATCTGGGCAGAGATCCTCGGCCTGGAAAATGTCGGGGTGACCGATAATTTCTTCGATCTCGGCGGCGATTCGCTCATGCTATTCTGGATGCACGCCCATATTCAGGAAACGTTCGCTGTCGATATCCCCATGGTTATCCTGTTCAAGTATCCAACGATAACAGCGCTCGCCCAGTTTATTATCCACCGGAAAGGCTTGCGGCAGGGCACAACGCCTGCCTTCGCCGACACTCAGCCTCTTGATGTTCCCAAGGCAGATACCCTGCCGAAGAAGAAAAAAATGGAAGACATCGCGATTATCGGCATGGCCGGAACTTTCCCCGATGCCAGAGACACGGATGAATTCTGGGAGAACATCAAAAACGGGGTCATATCGGTGCATCATTTTTCTCCGGAGGAATTGCGTGATGCCGGTGTGGATGAAAGTCTTCTCGATAATCCCGACTATGTGAAAGCGGGGACATTGCTCGCCGACATTGAATTATTCGATGCTGCGTTCTTTGGTCTTACACCCCTGGAAGCGGCCATTCTCGATCCGCAACATCGATTGTTTCTGGAAACGGCCTGGCACACACTTGAAAATGCGGGATATATGCCGGATGACTTCAAAGGTAGAGTAGGAATTTATGCCGGCGCAAGCCCCAGTGTCTATCTGCAACAGCATATCCTTCCGCAAAGGCACTTGCTTCCGATGGTGAATGATATCCGCATCAAATTATCGAACGATCCGGAATTTCTGACAACACGCGTAGCATACAAGTTGAACCTGAAGGGTCCGGCGATCAATGTTGCAACAGCCTGCTCTACATCCTTGGTTGCGGTACATCTTGCCTGTCACAGTCTCTTGCGTAAGGAATGTGAACTGGCGCTCGCCGGGGGTGTGTCGGTGGAAACCCCGCAAAAAACGGGCTATCTTTACCAGGAAGGATGGATCTTTTCACCGGATGGTAACTGCCGGCCCTTTGATGCAGAGGCACGGGGAACCGTTATCGGCAACGGCGCCGGGCTGGTTTTGCTCAAAAGGTTAAGCGACGCGGTTCGGGACGGCGATACCATTCATGCGGTTATAAAAGGTTCGGCTGTCAATAATGACGGCTCCTTCAAGATGGGTTTCACTGCACCCAGCCTTGACGGACAGGCCGCTGTCATAGAGGAGGCTCAGAGAAGCGCGGGGGTTCTGCCCGAAACCATTACCTATGTGGAGACACATGGCACCGGAACAGCCCTTGGCGACCCCATTGAGATTGCCGCTTTAACCCAGGCTTTTCGCCGCTCCACCTGGAAAACAGGCTTTTGCGCCATCGGTTCGGTCAAATCAAATATCGGTCATGCCAGCCGTGCAGCCGGAATTGCCGGCTTACTCAAAACAGTTCTGGCCCTCAAGCACCGGCAAATCCCTCCCAGCCTGAATTTTACACGCCCGAATCCGGAGATTGATTTTCCCGCCAGTCCTTTTTTCGTCAGCACTTCCCTGCAAACCTGGCACAGCGAAGCGGGCCAACCGAGGCGGGCAGGCATCAGCTCTTTCGGCATTGGGGGTACAAATGCCCATTTGATTGTAGAAGAATGGCAGGAAAAAAGGATTCCGGCAGCATCAAAACCCTGGCAGTTGCTGGTTCTGTCGGCAAAAACCGAAACCGCCCTGAAGGCGGCCACGAAGAACCTGCTGAACTACTTGCGGCAAGACCGTGATCAGGAATTAGCAGACATCGCTTTTACATTGCAGGCAGGCCGTCAGGCGTTTGCCTGCCGCCGTATGGTGGTCTGCCGGGATCGGGATGAGGCGGTCTCACTTCTGGAGTCACAATCCTCGCCGGATGCCGAGACCAGTCGCCATAACTTCGCTAAACCAACCGTGGTCTTTATGTTCCCCGGAGAAGGCGTACAGTATATCGACATGGCCGTCGATTTGTATCATCAGGAACTCTCGTTCCGCATGGATATCGATCACGGTGCGGAGCTGTTTAAGCCATCGTTGGGTATGGATTTGCGAGAGGCATTGTTCCCCCGCAAGGGCGGCCGGAAGAAGGCAGCGAAGTTAATGGCGCAGAAAGAGATAAGCCGGGCGGCGATCTTCGTCGTCGAATACGCCATGGCGCGCTTGCTTATGAGCTGGGGAATCTATCCGGAGGCGTTGATCGGCAATGGCATCGGTGAGTACACTGCAGCCTGTCTGTCCGGAGTCATGACCCTGAGCGAGACGCCGACTGTCCTTACCCATCATGACGATCCAGGCCATAGGAAAAATATCCCTCTTCAGCAGCCGGTCATTCCCATCGTCTCCGGAATCAGTGGTACCTGGCTGACACCGGAAGAAGCGACGGACATCGCTTACTGGAGCCGGCCGTTACTTGAGAAGTCTCGTTTCTCCGACGGACTGAATACATTGGCGATATTGGCCGACTGTATCCTGCTGGAATTGGGACCAGGGAGTAAATTGGGCACAATGGCCAGAGAAAGTCATGATTCCCGTGATGCGGTTATTCTGTCATCGCTTCCGGCAGCGGGTGAAAAAAGCTCTGCCCGGGAGGTGCTGTTGCGTGCCATCGGACAGATGTGGCTCTGCGGCGTTCCGATCGACTGGAAAAGTTTTCATGCACATGAACAAAGAAGACGCATCCCCCTACCGCTCTATCCTTTCGAAAAAAAGAGATATTGGATTCCCAAAACAGGTCCGATGCTTTTCACGGACTGATCGTCAACCGGCCATCGTGGCGGGCAGAAACAGTGCAAGTTGGGGAAAGAGGAATAACAATACCATACAAACCAGCATGGCGATGAAAAAAGGGAATATCCCCCGGAAGATCGTCGACAGGGGAACATCTTTTGCCACCCCGGAAATGACATAGACGTTCATCCCTACAGGCGGAGTGATCAGTCCCATTTCAATCAGCAGGGTCATGAGTACCCCAAACCATATCGGGTCGAACCCCATCCCCATGACCATCGGAAACACGATGGGCAGGGTGAGAAACATGATGGCGAATCCCTCCATGATGCACCCCAGGAAGATATAGAGCAGGCAGATGATGAACATGGTGAGATAGCGGTTCATTCCTGTTCCCGTAACCCAACCGGAAAATGTAGCCGGCAAATCACTCAAGGTCATAAAGTAGGCGAAGATATTGGCTCCGATCAGGATGGTAAAGATCATGGCGGTTGTCAGGGCTGTTTCCGTCAGGGAGCCGGTCAGGAGCTTTCTCGTAAGTTTTCTTTTGGCGAAAATGATCACCAGAACGATTAACGCACCGACCGCCGCTGCTTCTGTTGGGGTGAACCAACCTCCGTACAGTCCGCCCACCACCAGAGCAAAAGTAATAATAACACTCCCGGTGCCTTTAAGGGATTCCAGCTTCTCCGCAAAAGAGAACTTCGGCCCCGGAGGACCCATGTCCGGTTTTTTCCTCGTCTGGATAAAGATCGTCAGGAGAAAAAGTCCTGTCAGAATGATACCGGGGATGATACCGGCGACAAAGAGCGTCCCGATGGGTTGTTCGGTAAGGATAGCATAGATAACCATGACCGTGCTGGGCGGAATCAGGATGCCCAATGTCCCTCCCGCCGCCACACAACCCGTGGCCAGTGCGTCATCGTATCGAAAGCGTTTCATCTCCGGTAATGCAACCATGCCCACCGTAGCTGCCGTCGCTAAAGATGAGCCGGATACCGCTGCAAATCCGGCACAGGCACAGACCGTTGCCATAGCCAGGCCGCCGGGCATAAAGCCGATCCAGCGGTGAACGGTACGATATAACTCAATGCCCATACCGGATTGGCTGGCCAATTGACCCATGAAAAAAAAGAGTGGAATTACGGTCAGGGAATAGGAGGAGACCGTCTGGTAAGTAACCATGCCCAGCATCGAAAAGGCCGCACCGGGGGAGGATAAGATGGAAAATCCCGCCAAACCGACCAGGGCCATGGCGCAACCGATCGGAACGCGGATCATGATGAGGAGGACCATCGCCATGAGGCCGAAAACGCCGATCATCATGGGATCCATAGCGGTTTTTTATCCTTTATCGATGCCAGTATTTTTTTTAAAAAGACGAAACCAAGGGAGGCGGCTCCTGCGGCAATGATGTAGACAAACGGATATTTGGGGATCCGGAGATCCATGGACACTTCGCCGGAGTCCTTCAGAGAAGATGCATAATAAATCGCCGCGGCCGTTAGGAGGGCATAAAGCAGGGCGTTGGCAAGATAAGCGAATGTGGCCATATGCCTCTGGGTACCGGGTTTCAAACGATCCATCAACAGGGAAACGTTGACATTGCGATTCATAACCTCGGCCTGGGCAAGGGCAAAAAAGACGAGGACGATCATCATAAACTCGCTTACTTCCACCGTCCCGGTTATGCTGATGCCCACCAACTTTCTCAGGAGAACATTACTCACCGTTAAAAGCATCATGAGGAAGATGACCAGCCCGGCGACACCATTTAGCATGGCCGTCATTTTTTGCATGCAGAAAAAGAATTTCTTCTGAAACATACACACTCTACTCGAATTTGGCTGAGGCACGATGCATGGCGTCCATCAGTTCACGGGCGGGAATTCCCATGGCGCTGTTTTGCCGTATCCAGTCGTTTTCCATCCCCACCAGTTGATCCCGCATTCTCTTCTTCTCCAACGCAGACATGTCATGAATTTTAACTTTGCCTGAGGATCGCATCTTTTCTACGGTCTCTTTGGCATAATCGTCATACACCTTGGCGGCGTGCAGTCCCCACTGTTCGCCGGACGCGCCGTCAATCGCCTGCTTGGCAAAGGGAGGCAGCTCATCATACTTCTTTTTGTTCATGACCACAGCCATGAGGGAAACATAAACATCCGCCTGGGTAATATGCCTGATCTGATCATAAAGCTTGAAATCGGCGACAACCGTGTTCGGGGTAAGCGCGCCATCGATTACATGTTTTTCAAGAGCCATATGAAGTTCTGTGATAGGCAGCCCCACCGGATCGGCCCCTAGTCGCTTAAGCGCATCGCTCATGGATGCGGAGGGCGACCGTATTTTCATTCCCTTGAAGTCTTCCCTGGTGAGGATCGGCTTGTTGACGGAATATAACTGTCCCGTGTCGGAACAATAAAGCCAGAGCAGTTTATAGTCTTTGAAGTCTTCGGCAAAGTAGCGTTCATAAAGATCGTAAGCTGCCTTGGTAGCCTGTACCGAGTTATTAAAAAGGAACGGCAGGTCATATGCGGAAAATCTGGGAAAGCGGCCGGTGGTCATGGACGGAAAGATAAAGGCAATATCCGTGATGCCCGTCTTGACGGCGTCCGGAAGTTGCAAAGGCCCTCCCAGAGTGCTTCCGGGGTAGATTTTGATCTTAACCTTACCACCGGAGAGCTCTTCCACATTGCGGGCGAAAGGCAGGTAGGTTTTTTGATGTTGAATATGCGTGGCAGGTATGAAATGGGCCAGCTTCAACTCAATCACTTCCGCCGCCGGAACCGGACAGGCCGGAAATAATAATGCGCAAACGATAGCCGCTGTAAAATAATGTCTCTTCATTGCCGTATCTCTCCCGGAAGGGTTTTTAACGGAATGTACCAGAGAATCAGA
>CAWFOM010000019.1:0-54976 GCA_963817385.1 uncultured delta proteobacterium | reverse complement strand
CCTTGGCCACATCAAACTTGTTGGGAATCTGCAAGAGAAATCGCTGAAGGATGGTATCTTTTTTAATCCCGATGACGGAGTCAAAGGGGCCCGTCATGCCGACATCGGTGATATAGGCGGTGCCGCCGGGCAGGATTCTGTCATCCGCCGTCTGGACATGGGTATGGGTCCCCAGAACGGCAGTAACCCGGCCATCGAGGTACCAGCCCATCGCGATTTTTTCCGAAGTCGCCTCTGCATGCATATCCACGATGATCACGCGGGCCCTTTTCCTCATTTTTTCGATCTCCCGATCAGCCGTCCGGAAAGGACAGTCGAGGGGATGCATGAAGACCCTGCCGGCCAGATTGATCACCCCGACATGGACGCCGCCGCGGGTAGGCATCACGACACTGCCCCGCCCCGGCACTCCCTCCGGATAATTGGCCGGCCGGAGCAGCGTTTCGCAATCCCCGACAAATTCCATGACCTCCTTCTTGTCCCAGATATGATTTCCGGAGGTCAAGACATCAATGCGGGCGCGGGTGAGCTCTTCGACGACCTCGCTTGTAACGCCAAATCCGGCTGCCGCGTTTTCGCAATTGGCGATCACGAAATCGATCCGGTTCTCTTCGACGATCGCCGGAAGAAGCTCGCGGACGGCCCGCCTGCCCGGTTTGCCCACGATATCTCCGATAAAGAGTATCTTCATGGCCATCCTATCGTGCAAAATCGGAGACCCTCGTCTCCCTGATGACGGTGACCTTGATCTGCCCGGGATAGGCCAGCTCCGCTTCAATCTTCTTGATGATATCCTTGCAGAGCATCACTGTATCGTTATCGGAGATCTTCTCATTCTCCACCATGATCCGGATTTCCCTGCCGGCCTGAATCGCAAAGCACTTGTCAACGCCGCTGAATGAGTTGGCGATATTTTCCAATTCTTCCAAGCGCTTTACATAACTCTCCAGCATCTCTCGTCGCGCCCCCGGCCGTGCAGCCGAGAGGGTGTCCGCCGCCTGGACCAGAACTCCAAGCAGGGTATTGGTCCTGCCGTCTTCATGATGGGTGGCAATCGCCTGGATGATCCGCGGCGATTCGCCGAACCGCTTGGCATAATCGGCGCCGATCGCCGCATGAGTCCCTTCCACCTTGTGATCGATGGCTTTGCCGATATCGTGGAGGAGACCCGCCCGCTTCGCCTCCTTGATGTTCATCTTCAACTCTGCCGCCATCATCCCCGTCAGATAAGCGACTTCAATGGAATGCTGGAGGACATTCTGCGAATAGCTCGTCCGGAACTTGAGACTCCCGAGCATGGTGATCAGCTCGGGATGCAGATCGTGAACGCCGACGTCGAAGGAGATCCGCTCCCCTGTTTCCTTGATGATTGACTCCACCTCCGATCGCACCTTCTTCACTATTTCCTCGATGCGACCCGGATGGATCCGGCCATCGGTAATAAGCCTCTCCAGAGAGAGACGGGCCACCTCGCGCCGTACCGGATCGAAACTGGAGAGTACGACTGCCTCCGGCGTATCATCGACGATCAGATCGATCCCCGTCGCCGCCTCGATAGCCCGAATATTCCTTCCCTCCCGGCCGATGATCCGCCCCTTCATCTCATCATTGGGCAGGTTGACCACCGATACGGTGTTTTCGGCGACATAATCGCCCGAATAACGCTGTATCGCGAAGGCGATGATCTCCCGGGAAGTCTTGTCGGCCGTCCGCCTGGCATCCTCCTCGATCCTCCGGATCATCAGGGCCGCGTCACGTTTCGCCGCCGCCTCCATCGACTGAATGAGAAAATTCTTTGCCTCATCCGACGTGATGCCGGCGATCTGCTCGAGCTTGTGCTGCTGCTCTTCCAGTATCCGGTTGACCCGTTCATGCTTTTCATTGAGTTGGGACTCCTTTTGCAGCATCCCCTTATCCCGGTTTTCGATAGCGGTCTCTTTCTGGGAGAGGAGATCGATCCTTCGATCGATATTCTCCTCTTTCGAACGGAGTCTTCGCTCCAGGGCGTCGAGTTCGCCCTTTCCTGTCCCGGGTATCCCGTTCGAATTCGGTCTTGACCTTGAGCAGGTTCTCCTTAGCCTGAAGGATCGACTCTTTCTTGATCGTCTCGGCTTCCTTCTTGGCCTCATCGATGATCCTCGCCGAGAGATTTTCGCAGGATTCCAGTTTTTTCCGGGAAAGCTGCTGTCTGACCACGTAACCCGCAGTCACTCCGACGGCCAGCGCAGCCACTATGGCCAGTATCAACATAACACTGTTATATAGCAACGTTTTCACCTCCTTGAACTTTTTCAAAATGAAAATCGATTGTCTTACGGATCGATCAGGCAGATCGAGGGGAGGATCACGGTCGGAGCGGCGATGGGGAATGGATAAAAAACCCCCGCATATGCCGTGTTAACCACCTTTTTGAACCTGCTGAAAAGTGGGCGCCGCTATTGCCGCTTCAGGCTTTCTGCCTCCCGCTGACACGGGAACACAGCAGACATGCACACCGCGGACAAGGAAAGGCCCCGGTTCCAAGGTGTTGGCTCAAAAAACGAATGTTAATCACGCACATCGCAGGGGATAACTATTTACCTAATATCATTGATTAAATTAATCAATTGTTCCGATCTGCTCTCCAATTTGCTATAAACGTTCTCTTTTACGCCCCTTATTCGCAAATACTCATCCGCAATGTTCAATGCCGCCAGGATGGCAATGTTTAAGGCATTTTTCGTGCCGGCGGCCTTTCCAGCCTCTTCCACCTTATCACTGACATACCTGATAACATCGGCTACATGTTCATCCCCTGAATCGCTTACGACTGAGAGCTCCTGCCCCAGTATCCTGACTTCAAAGCGCTTTTTCAATGGACGACCCCTCGGTTTGTTTAAGGCACCTTTATCTCCTGAAGCAAATCAAGAAGCGAGTCCACTTTTGTGCGTACGGCATCCCGTTCTTCCTTCAACCCTCCCATTTTTTTGTTTGCTTCTTCAAGCTCCATAGTTTTATTTTGCAACAGCCCTTCCAACTCCAGATTCCTCTTCTTCAGTAATGCATAGTCCTCGATCAGGCCATTGATCTTCTTCTCCAACTCATCAAACTTCAGAAATTCCACCATTCCCCCCGTCTTTCCCGCCAGGTTGAAGCCTGAATATTCGCCCGAAACAGATCCTGGCAGGATGAAATTTGGCCTCGATTATGACGACTTGACCCATGAAAGTCAAGACCTTATTTGGTGACGAATTGCCTCACATTAAATGTTACCCAAGGAGGGGTTAAAAGAGGAACGTTGACTCATAATTCGATGTTACCGAACATCGCCTTCTCAAGGAGGGATACGTATGAGTCCACGATCCAAACGAGAGTATCGGGAAACAGTCTATTTGCGGTATAAAAATGCAACCCGTCTGGAGAAAACGGCAATCCTCAATGAATTCTGCGCCACCTGTGGATGTCACCGCAAACATGCCATCAGAGTCCTTAAAAGATTCAAACGCTTCACCAAACCAAAGGCAAAGAAAAGAGGGAAACCATCTGTTTATCGGAACGAGGCGATCATTAATCCCATGAAAAAAATCTGGCTTGCGGCAAATCTTCCCTGTTCAAAACGGCTCAAAGTCATGCTGCCGATCTGGCTGCCCGGATATATTGAAATGTTCGGAAAACTCCCTCCAGAGGTCATCAGTGCCTTGCTGAATATCTCCCCTCCAACCATTGACAGGGTTCTCAAACCGATCCGCATCCATTACCCCAGAAGGGGCAAAAGCACCACAAAACCAGGCACACTGCTACGAAAACAAATCCCCATCAACACCAATCAATGGGATGAATCACGTCCGGGATTCCTCGAAGCCGATACCGTTGCTCATTGCGGCGATTCCACCCAAGGAATGTACGCCAATACCATTGACTTCGTCGATATCGCTACCGGCTGGACTGAACAACGGGCAGTATGGGGAAAAGGCCAAACGGGTGTCCTGGAACAAATCCAGCATATCGAAAAAAACCTCCCGTTCCCCATCCGCGGCTTTGATTGCGATAACGGCGGCGAGTTCCTCAACGATCATCTCTTCAGGCACTTCACCAACCGAAAACAGCCCGTCCAGTTCACCAGAAGTAGATCCTATCACAAAGATGATAACGCCCATGTGGAACAGAAGAACTGGACTCACGTCAGACAGTGGCTCGGCTACGATCGCTTAGATAATCCCGGTGTCGTCGCCCCCCTCAACAACCTCTCTACCAAGGAATGGAGACTCTTCCATAACTTCTTCTGCCCCTCCGTAAAACTCATCGCCAAAGAAAGGATCGGCTCCAAAACCATCAAACGCCATGATCCTCCCAAAACCCCTTATCAGAGAACTATGGGATCTCCACATATCACCGAATCAGTAAAACGTTCCCTCACCAAACTACTTGAAAACCTCAACCCATTCCTGCTAAGAAAAACCATGGATAAGAAATTGAAAAACATCTTCTCCATCAACAACAAACCTCGGTAACATCTTTTATGAGGCATCGTTACCCAAAATCTCTCCCTCTTCGGTAACATTTATTTATGAGGCAATAGGGTGAGCCTGAAGGAACAGACCATTATATTCTCGCTCGCTTACCCTGCGGCAAGCCGCGGGTAATACACTCGTTCCGGGATTGAGCTCTCCGCAGCAAGTCGCGGAAAATATTCGATTCTTACAGGGATGACCTCCTTCGTTTGAATTCGCCGGCAGATTCAATGTGCTTCGATGGTCCGCACCAAGCATTGAAAATAGTCCTGCAGGGCCTCCCAGGCCGCAGACTGATCGGTGATTTTTCCTGCCATCTCACGGAACTGGGCGCTCCCGCGCAGACCTTTCGTATACCAGAGGAGATGTTTCCGAAAGTCCCGGGTTCCAACCTTCTCTCCGTAATAATCGATGGCCAGCGCCAGATGATGCCGGATGGCTTCTTCTCTGTCCGCAAGGGATGGCGGGGAAACGGCACCGCCGGCCAAATGGGTGAGGATATTTCTGATGATCCAGGGATTCCCCAGAGCCCCCCTCCCCACCATTACTCCGTCACAGCCGGTCTCCCGGAACATCCTGGCCGCATCCTCAGGCCCGTGGACATCGCCACTCCCGATCACGGGGATCCTCAGTTGCGCTTTGAGCGTAGAAATCAACCCCCAGTCCGACACGCCACCGAAGCCTTGGTCAACCGTACGTGGGTGGAGGATCACGGCGTCCACACCGCATTCTTCGGCGATACGTCCGATATCAAGGGCGTTTGTTTCCCGGCGGCGCCATCCGGCGCGGATCTTGACCGTCAGGGGAAGATCGGTCGCTCTCCGCATCGCAATCAAGATAGCAGCCGCCCGCCCAGGATCGCGCATCAGCGCCGCCCCCGAACCGGTCTTGATCACTTTTTTTACCGGGCAGCCCATATTCACGTCGATAAGGTCAGCCCCTTTCTCAGCTGCTATCGCCGCCGCCGCCGCCAGCGTCGGTGAATCGGAGCCGAAGAGCTGAACCCCGAGCGGACTGTCGGCAGGTGACGAATCAAGGTAACGGCAGGTCTTTCCCGTCCCCCGGATGAGGCCGCTGGCACTGACCATCTCGGTAAAGGCCATGCCGCAGCCGAATTCACGGACGATCGTCCGAAACGGTAGATCGGTAATGCCCGCCATCGGGGCGAGAATAATGTCGTTCTTCAGCGATAATCTGCCGATCTGCATGATCCCATCCTTAAATATGGAAAGACGTTCCCCGGAAAACACATCACCGGAGACCCCGCATCCCCAACCGGCGATCTGCCATCTCCAGCTCTTCGGGTGTGTTGATCCCCATAACCTCCATCGGATCAGCCGCCAGGGCTGACGTCACCCGCAGGCCCTTCCTCGAAGCAATTTCAACGATATCAGTCAGGTAGTATTCCCTCTGGACATTGCGGTTCCCGAGGCCGGCAAGCGCGGTGAAGAGAAAGCGGCTCTCCACGCAATAAATCCCGGTGTTGATCTCGCGGATCTGTTTCTCATTTGGCGAGGCATCCTTATCTTCAACGATCCTCAGGAGAGCGCCGTCATTTGCTTTGACTATCCGGCCGTAACCGGCGGGCTCCGCAGGGATGGTCGTCAGGACGGTCACCGTTGCCCTTTCCGATCGATGGCGGTCATGAAGCAACCGTACCGTCTCCGGCAGGATCAACGGCACATCACCGCAGAGGATGACGATCGTGCCTTCATACTCCCGGAAAACCTCCCGGGTCTGTAAAACGGCATGCCCCGTACCCAACTGATCGCGCTGTTCCACAAAGATCAGATCATCCTTCCCGAAGAGCCGGCGGATCCGCGCCGCCTGATGGCCGATCACCACTACAATGTTCCTTGATCCCGCCGCGCGGGCCGCTGCAACCGGATGGGTCAGCATGGGAATCCCGCCGACGGGATGGAGCACCTTCGCCAGATCGGATTTCATCCGCTTTCCCTTGCCCGCCGCGAGGATTATCGTCCAGAATCCCTCCTGTACCCCTGCCCCGGCATCGCTTTTTCCGCTCATGTCCCCCCTTATTCTCGTCTCTTTTGCGCTTCTCATCTTCCCCACTATATTGTCTTCCCCTCTGCACGTCATCGGCGACGACGAAACAGAGGGAAACTTATCAGATCCCATCAGGAAAAGACAACCGATTTGTCTTTTGCCTCCGGCTTTCGGATTTGTTTGACTCCATCCTTTTTTTTCGATATGTGTGGGCCACACTCGAAAGTTAGTAGTGGAAGGAGACCTTCATGATCAATGTCCTTCTCATCGGCAACGGCGCCCGTGAGCATGCGATAGCCGAGGCGCTCATGCGCTCGGGTCGGAATCCCCGACTCTATGCATTTATGAAAACCAACAATCCCGGCATCGCCTCCCTTTCGGAGGAGGTCAGGATCGGCCGGTACGACGATCCTGAAGCGATGATCGCCTTTGCCAGGGAGGCGGGAATCGCATTTGCCGTTATTGGCCCCGAGGATCCCCTCAGCCACGGTATCGTGGATGCGCTCACGGCAGCGGGGATCCCGGCGATCGGACCGACCAGGGCGCTGGCCCGGCTGGAAACGTCGAAGTCCTTCACGAGGAACCTGCTGGATAAATACGGTATCCCGGGAAATCCACTATTCCGCAATTTCACCTCACTTGCCGGCATCGAAGCCTTCTTCGACAAACTCGCCGGCATCGTCCTCAAGCCGGACGGTCTGACCGGTGGCAAGGGGGTCCTCGTCCAGGGTGACCATTTTCAGACACGGGGCGAGGCCCTCGCCCACTGCCGCGAAATCCTCAAGAGCCACCCCAGCGTGACCGTGGAGGAAAAGCTGGAGGGTGAAGAATTCTCCCTGCAGTGCCTCTGCGACGGGCGTACGGTTGTCATGACCCCGCCGGTTCAGGACCACAAGAGGCGCTTCGCCGATGACCGCGGCCCGAACACGGGCGGGATGGGATCCTACTCCTGTCCAGACCACCTCCTCCCCTTCCTCGAAGCCTCTTCCGTAGCGGAGGGACTGGAGATCACCCGCAAGGTCGCCGACGCGATCCGCCGGGAAATGGGAGTTCCCTACAAGGGGATCATGTATGGCGGATTCATCGTCACCGCAGAGGGCGTAAAACTGATCGAATACAACGCCCGTTTCGGCGATCCGGAGGCGATGAATATCCTCCCCCTTCTCAAGACCGACTTCATCGACGTCTGCCGGGCGATCATCGACGGCACCCTCGACCGCATCGAGATAGTATTTGAAAAAAAGGCGACGGTATGCAAATATGTCGTCCCGAAAGGCTACGGCCTTCCCCAGGACCACCCCGATGCCGCATCCATCTCATCCCGGATCGAGATCGGCGATGTACGGGGGGCGCGGCTCTACTATTCATCCATAGACCAGAAGTCGGATGGGCTGTATATGACCTCGTCCCGGGCGATCGGCGTCGTGGGCATCGCCGAAGACCTGGCGGAGGCGGAACGGATCGCCGAAGGGGCCGTCTCCGCCATCCGGGGTCCCGTGGACCACCGGCCGGACATCGGCACCGAGCCGCTCATCCTGAAAAGGATTCACCACATGCAGAGACTCAGAGAAGAACTAATTCATACGAGGAGAGTAACATGCACCTGAACGACATTAAAAGGGTACTGATCAGCGTAACGGACAAACAAGGGATCGTCGAATTCGCCCGGGAACTTCGAATCTTCGGCGCGGAGATCCTCTCCACCGGCGGAACGGCGGCACAGCTGAGAAAAAGCGGAGTCCCGGTAACCGACGTTTCCGACTATACCGGTTTTCCGGAGATGATGGACGGAAGGTTGAAAACCCTCCATCCGAAGATCCACGGCGGTCTTCTTGCGCTGAGGGATAACGAGTCCCACATGCAGTCACTCCGGGATCACCAGATCAATCTGATCGACATGGTCATCATCAACCTTTACCGCTTCGAGGACACCGTCGCCAAGGAGGGATGCACCCTGGAGCACGCCATCGAAAACATCGATATCGGCGGTCCGACGATGCTCCGCGCGGCGTCCAAGAACTACCGCTTCGTCTCCGTCGTGACCGATCCGGAAGACTACCCGAGGATCATCGTGGAGATGAAGGAAACGGGGGGCAAGATCTCGGAAGCGACCAATTTCGAACTGGCGAAAAAGACCTTCCAGCTCACGGCCCGTTACGACGGCGCCATCTCCAACCACCTCGGTCTGCTCATCGGAGGAAGTACGGAAAGAAGGGAATTCCCCGACACCTTCTCCTGCCAGTTCGCCAAGGCGCAGGATCTCCGCTACGGTGAGAATCCCCATCAGAAGGCCGCCTTCTATCGCGAGCGGGACCCGCAGCTCTCGGCCCTCTCCAACGCGCGGCAGCTCCAGGGGAAGGAACTCTCCTACAATAACATCATGGACAGCGACGCGGCCTGGCAGATCGTCTCCGACATCCCCCTGCCGGGCGTCGTCATCATCAAGCACGCCAACCCCTGCTGCGCGGCCACCTCCGATGGCGACATGGCCGAGGCGTTCCGGCGGGCGATCGCCGGCGATCCGGTCTCGGCCTTCGGCGGGATTGTCGCTCTGAACCGGCCGGTGGATAGAAAGACGGCGGAGGAGCTGGTCAAGACCTTCTTCGAGGTGATCATTGCCCCCGGCTTTACCGCGGACGCGCTGGAGCTTCTCGGAACAAAAAAGAACGTCCGGGTGCTCGAGATCCCGGCCGCGTGCAGCAAACGCACCGCCGGCTATGACTTCCGGCGGGTTATGGGCGGTCTGCTCATCCAGGATCGGGATATGGACGATCTCGACATCCGCAAAGCGAAGGTTGTCACCAAACGGGTCCCGACGGAGGCCGAGTACCAGGCGCTCGACTTTGCCTGGCGTGTCGTCAAGCACGTCAAGTCCAACGCCATCGTCTATACGACGAAGGACCAACTGGTAGGCGTCGGGGCGGGCCAGACGAGCCGCGTTGATTCGGTCAAGCTCGCCAAGATGAAGGCCATCCTCCCGACCGCAGGCTGCGTCCTCGGCTCGGACGCCTTCTTCCCCTTCCGGGACGGAATCGACATGGCCGCGGAGGCCGGGATCACCGCGGTCATCGAGCCGGGTGGGTCGATGAAGGACGACGAGGTGATCCAGGCCGCGGACGAACACGGCATGGCGATGATCTTTACGGGGGTCCGGCACTTCAAACATTAGACGCGTCAGTACGGAAAATCGTATCCCTCCGCGCGCGGGACTTTTTTTCGACCCGGCACCTCCTCGCTGCGTTGCAAAGGCAAAACTCGCACCTTCGGTGCTCATACAGTTGCCTTTGCGGACACTCCGCTGCGGGGCCGGGTACCCCGAAAAAACCTCCAATGCGTGTCTACGGGATCCGATTTTCCTATTACTCGAATGTCTTTAAAGGAGTGGAGGGTATGCAGGAAAAAACAGCGGTTGTCGTCAGCGTCGTCATGGGGAGCGATTCCGATCTCCCGGTCATGGAGGAGTCCGTCAAGACCCTGACGGAGTTTGCGATTCCCCATGAGCTCTTCCTGACCTCCGCCCACCGGACCCCGGAGAGGACGGCGGCGTTTGCGCGCGGTGCGGCCAAACGGGGGGTCAAGATCATCATCGTCGGCGCCGGGGCTGCGGCGCACCTGGCCGGAGTCATCGCGTCGCAGACCGTGCTCCCGGTGATCGGGGTACCGATCGATGCGACGTCGCTCAAGGGGCTTGACGCCCTCCTCGCCACAGTACAGATGCCGGGGGGAATTCCCGTGGCGACAATGGCGATCGGCAAGGCGGGAGCGAAGAATGCGGCCCTCTTCGCCGTCCGGATCCTGGCCTTGGAGGATGCAGGGCTCCAAAAGAAGCTCCAGGCGTACATCCGTAAGATGGCCAGCGATGTCGAACGGAAGCACGAAAACCTGAAATGACCGTCCAATTGAAAATCGATCCCGGCGACCCGGATGAAAAGACCATCGCCGAAGCGGTAAAAATCCTGCGCGGGGGAGGCGTAGTCGCCTTTCCTACCGAGACCTTCTACGGCCTCGGCGCCGATGCGCGCCAGGAGGCGGCCGTGGAAAAGATCTTCCATCTGAAGGGACGAAACGCTCGGAACCCCATCTCGGTCATCGTTGATAACGACCAAGCGGCGATCCTCCTCGTCGAGGAGATGCCGCCGGCGGCGCACATCCTCATGCAAAAATTCTGGCCTGGGCCGCTGACCATGCTCTTGCGAGCCTCCACCGCTGTTTTACCCCGTCTCACAGGGGGCACCGGTAAGATCGGCATCCGGGTCTCCAGCCACACCATCGCCCGCATGCTGGCAAAGAGGCTCGCCGGCCCGCTTACGGCCACGAGCGCCAATCTCTCGGGCGAGCGGGAATGCTCCACTGCCGAGGAGGTGCTACACGCCTTTGGGGAGAGCCTTGATGCGGTTATCGATGGAGGAAAGACGACCGGAGGATTGGGCTCGACGATCCTGGATGTGACCGTATCTCCGCCCCTGGTTCGCCGCGAGGGGGTCGTTTCCCGAACAGAGATCATTGCCGCTCTCCGCGGTATTCCCTCGCGCTGATCCTATTGGACGCTGTCGGCGCCCGCAGGCATTACCACCGTCTTGATCGCCCCGGCCTGCTCCTGACTGAAGACGATCATAAAGGGGATCTCACCGTTTGGCGCGATCCGCTGATTGGAGACATCGGTGCCCTGGGGTGTGGAGAGCTCCCGCTGGATCTCGGCTTCCGCGAGGGTGTTGAGCTCCGCATCGGTCAGGAGATTGCCGCAGAAAACGATCCTCTCCCCGAGAAGAACGTCATAAGCGTCGGAGATAACCAGGCGGACCCTGATATTCGCCAGAGGGGCGGATGACTGGTTAACGGCAACGCCCTCGATCACGCGGAGGGTCCCCACCAGAAGATTCGTCACGGAACGCTGACGCACATCCTTGATGCGGACCGGGGCCAGAACGGTATCACGGTTTTTCATTTCCGTTCCGAGGAGCATTTCCATGCCGGGAATCTCCCGGAGCCAGGGAGATGCCCACTCCAGGGTTTGACTTCGGAGCGCCGGGGAGACCCAGAGGGAAACGCCTCCCGCAACCAGGACAATGAATACAACAAGGGCCACGATCTTCAGAATCATCCGACCCCATCGTCTCCGTCCCGGTTCGTCCTCCAGGATCTCCTCATCCTCCTCCCCGACCTCATCCCCCCCGACGGTCGTACCGCCGAGAGCCTCGGCATCCATGCCCACCTCGATCCCCTCGATGACGGGCTCCTTCCCGATCTCGGCGGGAATTCCCTCCTCCCCCTCGGCACGGCGTGGCGGCAAAACGTCCCTCATCTCCCTCTCCGCCCGGGGCAGATGTTCATCGACACGGGGGAAACGGTCATCCGGAGTGCGAGTGGCATCGCTGATCCTCACCGAGGGAATTTCACCGGTGGCGGCGGAAGATGGGGTTTCGCCGGCGGGCCGCTCCTCGAAAAAGACATTCTGACAGCGGCTGCAGCGAACCCAAACACCATCCCCTTCGATCAGGGACTCGTCAAACCGGAACCGGGTTTCACACTTTCGACACTGGATAATCATATGACCCCCTCTCAAACGATGTCCCTAAGCACGCAGACATCCGGAAGAAAACGGAATTTTTCATTATAATCAAGTCCATATCCGACCACAAAACAATCGGGGATGGGGAATCCCACATAGTCAGCCGTGAAAGGAACCAGCCTCCGCTCCGTTTTGTCCAGAAAGGCGCAGACCCGAAGCGTTTCCGGCCGCCTTCCCCGGAGCACTTCCACCAGCCGGGAAAGGGTGAGGCCCGTATCGACGATATCCTCCACGATGAGGACATCCTTTCCCCTAATCGGCGTCTCCAGATCCTTGGTGATACGGACCTCCCCCGAACTGGTGGAACAGCTACCGTAGCTCGCCAGCCGGACGAAATCGACACAGCAGGGTATGTCAAGAGAGCGGATCAGGTCGGCCATGAATATGAACGCTCCGTTGAGGACCCCGACGATCAGGAGTTCCCTTCCGGCATAATCGCGGGAGATCTGCCCGGCGAGTTCCCGGACCCTCCCTTCAATGACCTCTTTCGGAAAAAGGATCTCCGGATTTCCCTCCGCCATCCACTCACCCTCGGAAAATTCTCCTGTGATGCGGCGCCGAACCATCCGTGATCGATGCTAAAGAACGGCGTCGCGAACACACTAGACGACGCGGGACGCTCTGTCAACGAAAATCAGAACGGGCCATCACAGGCGGCGACCAGCGCCTCGATGTTCTCCCGGATCATCTCTTCCGCCTGATCAAGCTCGCGGCGGTTCCCGAACACCGAGGAGAGGCTGAGGAAGATCCCATCATACCGGGAGCGTTCGCAGCCGAGGGCGGCGTAATCGATGGGACGGATCATGTGCTGGGCGCCGTCAAAATAGAACCGGCCGAAGCGGTTATCCCCGCGCGAACGGAAGGGCCAGGTGAGCTTGAAGGCAAAGAACCGGCGGGCGATCGCCCGGACGGTCCGATTCCGGAACCTCTCCGGGGCAGGCGCCTCCCCGAGGCGGTCGCCGATGTGGCGGAAATAATCCTTGACCAGATCGATGTCGGTGATGCACAGGCCGTAAAGATACCAGTCATCCAAAAGATCGATGAGGGTCAGTTGTTCCGTCCGACTGAGGAAGTGGTGGCTGGGACAGAGGTGGCCGTCGCAGAGTTCGCGGCCGTAGAAGGAGACCTCTCGCCGGTCGATCCCGCCGTTTTGGGTGGGGTGGAGGAGACATCCGACACGCCGCTCTTCGCGATCGAGAAAACCCGCATATTCACAGCAGTAGATGACCTCGAAGCGCCGCCGCTGATCCTCCGCTTCACGGATCGTCCGGGAGAAAGTCGTCAGGTCTTCCGCCGCCCGGACATCGTGGTGAAACCGCTCCGTACGCCGGCGCAATCGAGCCGCGATCGCCTCCCGGGAGCTGTCGACATAGTTATAGATGCCACAGCACGCCCCGCAGGACTTGCCGTCACCCGGCTGGCAGAGGTGGATGAACGTTTCGTTCGGCATGGCACCCTGCAGATCTCCTCGTTCCTTTTTGGGAATCCCCCGGACCGGAGAGAACTCACCCGTTCCCTTGTTGAAGGGCGATATATAAGAGGAACGACATTGCAGGTCAAGAGTAAAGATGATAAAGGGGTATCCGGAAATGATATCGCATACCGGAATATCGAGAAGAATCCCTTCGGTTACCGGAACATCCTGAAAGAGACATCATCATGACTGACTTGACAAGACTGCACTCCGACGAGCTTTTCCTCGCCGTCGAGAAGCCGAGCCGCTACACCGGCGGCGAGATGAACGCCGTCCGGAAGGAGGACGGGACCAGCCGCCTCCGCTTCGCCCTCGCCTTCCCCGACGCCTATGAGGTCGGGATGTCCCACCTCGGCCTCCAGATCCTCTACTCCGTTCTGAACGGTTTGCCGGAGGTGCTCTGCGAACGCTGCTACGCCCCCTGGCCCGATATGGAGGCCCAGCTCCGCAGACGCCGTCTCCCCCTCTGCTCTCTGGAGTCGCAGCGGCCGTTGTCCGCCTTCGATATCGTCGGATTCTCCCTCCAGTACGAGCTCTCTTACACGAACGTTCTGATGATGCTCGAACTGGGAGGGATCCCGCTCCATCGGGAAAAACGTACCGAGGACGACCCATTAATTATTGCAGGCGGACCCTCCGCCTTCAACCCCGCCCCCATGAGCGCGTTCATCGACGCCTTCGTCATCGGCGAAGGGGAGGAGGTTGTCGGAGAGATTGCCGCCGCCGTCATGGCCATCCGGTCCCGCGGCGGAAAGCGACGCGAGCAGATCGAGGCCCTGGCCGGGATAAGCGGCGTCTACGTTCCGGCCATCCATACCGGCAGCGAACGAATCCGGAAACGGGTCATCACCGATCTGGATGCCTGGCGTCTCCCTCTCTGCCCTGTCGTCCCCCTGATGAAGACGATCCACGACCGGGTGACGCTGGAAATCGCCCGGGGATGCACCCGGGGCTGCCGGTTCTGCCAGGCGGGAATGGTCTGGCGGCCGGTACGCGAACGGACTCCGGCCGTCCTCGAGGAGATGGCCGAGGCGATGCTCCGGGCGACGGGGCACGACGAGATATCCCTCCTCTCCCTGAGTTCCGGGGACTATACGCTGATCGAACCCCTTCTCAAGACACTCATGG
Organism: uncultured delta proteobacterium; assembly: GCA_963817385.1. Lineage (GTDB taxonomy): Bacteria > Desulfobacterota > Syntrophia > Syntrophales > UBA5619 > JAKAFS01. The sequence continues at coordinate 40,308 of CAWFOM010000019.1, read as the reverse complement.
ACCGCTATTATGCCAGGCGTGTCGCTCTCGCGCTCCCGTCGCTCCGCGCCGAGACCCTGACCCCGACGCTGATCGAGGGGATCCGGCGCGTCCGAAAGACAAGCTTCACCCTGGCCCCCGAGGCGGGTACGCAGCGCCTCCGCGACGTCATCAACAAGGGAAACACCGAGGAAGAACTCCTCGCCACGACGGGGCGCGTCTTTGCGGCCGGATGGAAGGCGGTAAAGCTCTACTTCATGCTCGGCCTTCCCGGCGAACGGGAAGAGGATCTGGAGGGAATCGCCGAGATGGCCCATAAGGCGCTCCGGACGGCGCAAAACCGGGGACAGGTCACGGTCAGCCTTTCGACCTTCATCCCGAAGCCCCATACCCCTTTCCAGTGGCAGCGCCAGATCGGCATCGAGGAGACCGCCACCCGTCAGGATTTTTTCCGACAGCGCCTGAAGAACCGGAACATCAGCGTCAAATGGCACGACGCCCGGATGAGTCTCCTCGAGGGGATCCTTTCCCGCGGCGGGGAGGAGACCGGGGCGCTGATCGAAACTGCCTTCCGCCTCGGCTGCCGCTTCGATGGCTGGAGCGACTGCTTCCGCTTCGAGATCTGGGAAGAGGCGCTCCGCCGGACGGGAATCGACCGCATCGCCTCTCTGCGGGAGCGTTCCCCGGCCGAGCTCTTCCCCTGGGAGAGGATCGACACCGGCGTCAGCCGGGAATTCCTCCTCACCGAGGCTCTCCGGGCTCAAAAAGGTGAATCGACGCCGGACTGTCGTACGGGTGCGTGCAGCCAGTGCGGCGTCTGCGATCACCGTATCGTCCGCGTCGTCACCGCACCTGCGGACTCTCCCGTGGGGACGGCCGTCTCCACCCGATCACCGACCGGGGAGACGGTAGCGGGGTGGAGAAGGCCTACCGTCTGCGCTTCACGAAGCTGGGTTCGGCGCGGTTTCTCTCCCATATGGAGCTCTCTTCCGCTCTCACGCGGGCGATGATCGTTGGGGGGATCTCGTTCGTCTATTCCCAGGGATTCCATCCCCACCCGAAGATCTCCTTCGCCGGCGCCACCGCAGTCGGCATGGAAAGCGAGGGTGAATTTGCGGATATCCGGATTCAGGACCCACGGGAGAATCTCGCTTGCCTTGCGGATCGGATCAACAGAGCACTGCCGTCGGGTATGGTGATCACGGCGATGCGTGAACTTCCTCCGCGCACCTTCTCCCTGGCGGAACTGGTCACGGGGTTCGATTATGACCTCATCCTGCCGGAAGAGCTCGCCGAGGAGGAACTCGACTCGATCAATGCCGGCATTCGAGCCTTTCGAAACGCGGAGAGTTTTGCCGTCACCCGAACCAGTGAAGGGGAAACCGATGCTCAAGGAAATACGCCCCTTCGTCCTGACCTTGGGTCTGGACCGGGCCTCCCGACGGATAGCACTTACCGCGCGAATCGGTCCAGACGGGACAATCCGGCCCGCCGAACTGATAACCAGCGTCCTCGGGCTTTCTAAAGAAACTCTCCACCGAATACGGATCGTGAAGACCGGAACTCGCCTGGCCGATTTTGCCGGAGAGGCCGATCGGGAGATATTTTTCCCGGTGGCGTCATAAATTTTATTGACAAACGGTATCTGTTTTCGGTATGGTGCAAAGTCAAAAATTTTTCGAGAAGGATATAAGCTATGTATGCAGTAATAAAAACAGGCGGTAAACAGCACCGGGTCTCCGAAGGAGACGTGATCGCCATCGAAAAGATCAACGGCGAAAAGGGCGACGCGGTCGTCTTCGACCAGGTCCTGATGGTCGAGAAAGAAGGCGACATCCGGATTGGAAGGCCCATACTGGAAGGCGCGAGAGTGGTCGGCGAGATCCTCGCCCAGACGAAGGCCGCCAAGCTCATCGTGTTCAAGATGAAAAAGCGTAAGGGTTATCACAAGAAGAATGGGCACCGCCAGCAGTTGACCAGTATGAAGATCAAGGAAATATCCATTTAAGCGGAGGGCATTATGGCACACAAGAAGGGACAGGGAAGCTCCCGGAATGGACGAGACAGCAACTCCCAGCGGCGGGGCGTCAAGGCGTACGGCGGCGAGAAGATCACCGCGGGATCCATCATTGTTCGTCAGGTCGGAACCGTATTTCATCCCGGAAATAACGTCGGGCTGGGTAAGGATTATACCATTTTTTCGAAGATCGACGGCACCGTGAAGTTCGAGAGACTCGACAAGAAGCGGAAGAAGGTCAGCGTCTACGCCGCAGCGTAGGTATCTTTTCTTATAAAAGATGAGGAGAGCGGGAAAATGGGTGAGAACGGACGCGAAACCGGAGTTGTCAAGTGGTTTAACGACAAGAAGGGTTACGGTTTCATCTCCCGGGACTCGGGAGATGATGTATTTATCCATCACAGCTCCATCGTCGCGGAGGGATTCCGCAGCCTGACCGAAGGGGACCGTGTCGATTTCGCAATCACCCAGGACCAGAAAGGCCAGGCCGCCGTGGATGTACGCAAGATCTAGCGTACCGGATCCAGCCGGGACAGAGCAATTATCCCCTATTGATGCCTGTTCACCCAACGTCACCTAAGTTATTGGCGAGCGGAAGTGTATTCGACGCTGCAAGCAGCCCGTTTTTCAGCCTCGCCGGAGAATCGCGCATCTCCTCACCTTCTCCGGAGCAATCCGATTGAAGATCTCCTTGAGCAAGCTGCGGAGAATCTTCGATCCTTAAGAGGAACAAACCGTCTTATTTTGCTCGCATTCCCCGCGGCAAGCCGCGGAGAATTTGCTCACTGGCGGATTCAGGAGTCTTCCACCCGCACCTCTGCGGAAACAGGCACAAGCAACCGGCATGAAATTCATCGATGAAGCAAAGATCTACGTCAAAGCGGGCGACGGTGGACGGGGCTGTGTCAGCTTCCGGCGGGAGAAGTTCGTCCCCCGCGGGGGGCCCGACGGCGGCGACGGCGGCCACGGGGGGGACGTCGTCATCCGCGCCTCCCTGAGTAGGAGGACTCTCCTTGACCTCAAATACCGTCAGCACCACGTGGCGAAACACGGTGGTCACGGCGAAGGGAGCAAACGGACCGGACGCGACTCCGCGGATGTGGAGATCGTCGTTCCGGTAGGCACGGTCGTCCGGGATGCGTCGACCGGAGAAATCCTGACCGACCTTACCGCCGACGGAACCGTCTTCATCGTCGCGAAGGGCGGCATGGGCGGCCGGGGAAATGCGAGATTTGCCACGGCTACCCGCCAGGTCCCCCGCTTCGCCCAACCCGGCATCCCCGGCGAGGAGAGGTGGATCACCCTGGAGCTCAAACTTCTGGCGGATGTGGGAATTATCGGCCTTCCGAACGTCGGAAAATCGACCTTCATCTCCCGGGTGTCGGCCGCCCGACCCAAGATCGCCGATTATCCCTTCACGACGCTCGTCCCCCATTTGGGCGTGGTCCAGTACGGGGATCATGAATCGTTCGTCATCGCCGACATCCCGGGACTGATCGAGGGGGCACACGAAGGACTGGGGATGGGCATGCAGTTCCTCCGCCACGTCGAAAGAACCACTGTCCTTCTCCATATCATCGACATCTCGACGGAATCCTACCAGTCTGCCTGGCATGACTACGAACTGATCAATCGGGAGCTGGAACTATTCAGCCCCGACATGCTCAAAAAACAGCAGGTCGTGGCAATCGGCAAACTCGACCTCCCCGTGACCCGGGAGAGAATGAAAAAGGATATTGACACATTTGCACGAAAGGGGATAGCATTACATGCCTTTTCTGCAGCGACCGGCGAAGGTGTTCCGGAAGTGCTCCGGGAGCTCATCACCCTGATCCCCCCGCATCTCCCCCCGACGGATGAAGGAAGCGGGGTAAGCCTGCCGGAGGAGATCCCCTCATGATACGAAAAGAGACGCTCGCGAATGTCCGGAAGATCCTCGTCAAGGTCGGAAGCGCGGTCCTGACGAGCGATGACGGTCTCGACCTCCAGATCATCGAACAGCTCGTCGATGACATATCGGCCCTCCGGGAGCGTGGCTATCAGGTCGTCCTGGTCAGCTCCGGCGCCATCGCCTCCGGAAAGCATCGGCTGGGTATCCCGGGGAAGCTCAAGAGCATCCCCCAGAAGCAGGCGGCGGCAGCGGTCGGACAGGGCCGTCTGATGCGGGTCTACTCCAACGCCTTCGGGAAACACGGCCTCTTCGTCGGCCAGGTCCTCCTGACGATGAGCGATATCACCGACCGGAAACGTTTCCTGAACATCCGCAACACCCTCTTCACCCTGCTGGAGTGGGGGGTCATCACGATCATCAACGAGAACGACACCGTGGCGGTCGACGAGATCAAATTCGGCGACAACGACCAGCTCGCCGCCATGGTCGCCAACATCGTCGAGGCGCATCTCGTCATCAACCTGACCAGCACCGAGGGGCTCTACGATCATAACCCGGCCGACTCCAAAAAAGCGAAGCTCATCCCTCTCGTCACTGAACTCACCCCGGAGATCGAGGCCGCTGCAACCGACGAGGCCACCTCCGTCGGGATGGGCGGCATGAAAAGCAAAGTCCTCGCCGCAAAGAAGGTCACCGCTTTCGGCATCCCGTACATCATCGCCCCCGGCCGCCGCCAGGGCATCCTCCAGGAGATCATGGACGGTAAGGAGGAGGGCACCCTTTTCCTTCCGATGGCGGACCATCTCAATAGCCGGAAACACTGGATCGCCTTCACCCTGAGGGCAAGGGGACGCCTCGTCATCGACGCAGGGGCGCGGGCGGCAATCGTGGAGGAGGGGAAGAGCCTTCTTCCCTCCGGGGTGACAGCGGTCGAGGGCAATTTCGTTCTCGGGGACCCGGTGACCTGTGTAGACGCATCGGGAAATCCGATCGCCAAAGGGCTGGTCAATTACGGCGCCGATGAAATCCGGAAGATCATGGGGCTCAAGACCGCGAAGATCGAGCAGGTCCTCGGCTACAAGGACTACGACGAGGTGATCCACCGGGATAACCTGGCGGTCATGATCCAGCCGGACGCAAAGTGAAGCTCCCACCCACAGGGCGGGTCTTGCGGGTGCCGCTCCCGGTCAACCGCCTGGGGCTGTTTACCAACCAGGAGGCGCAGATCGTTTTCCGGAACGCCCCCTGCCGGATCCGAAAACCCCTGTCTCACCGCTCCGAAGAGAGGTCTTGCCCGCCGATAAATCATAAACAAACCGTCAACGTCCGTTGGCCTGTTTCGTATATCGATGGATGAACGTACCGCAGAGTGGACTGAGATCGGGACCTGACAGGATACCGGCCCTCTCATGACCGATACCGGATGGAAAGGGGTGAAGCGAATATGTTGCCGATGAAGCGCACAAACTGGATGATAGGCTTGCTCGCAGGGCTGTTTTCCGCAGTGGTCACATTGGTTCCGCCATCTCCGGCCGAAGAGATTCCCCCCGTGGTGGTAGGCCGCATATTTACTGTCGAGGGGGCACTGCTCCGCTATGTCCCCGACACGAATGACCGGGTGGCTGTGGTCAGGGACGCACCCTTACGAGCTGAAGACACGTTCTTTTCCGGGGAGACCGGGAAGGCAGATCTGATCGTTCCCAACGGGAGCTGGATCAGGATCGGCAACAGCACCCAGATCCAATTCATCACCATCGAAGCGGACCTGACCGAGATGGACCTGGCTTCGGGCATCGGCCGATTCACCAACAAAAGCACACAGACGGCCATCAGCGTGACGAGCCCCTTTGGGCACGTCTTCTTATGAAAAAGCGGGGTTTTTTTATTGCTGATCAGGAGATCATAGAGGGTCTTATGCAGATCCATATAAGACGCCGTGATAAAAGCACCACACCACGTCTTATATGGCAAGATTACGGTGTTTGGAGTTTTATACCGAGCCATACAACCATTGTTGGCACCAAAATGGAAAATTAATAAAAGCTAGGAGGTAAAATGAAAAAGGTAATGGCAGTGATCTTCAGTTTGTTTTCTGTGCTGGCGGGTTTCAATCTCTCTATGGCTGCCGATCAGGATGTAAAAGGGAGCAAGGACCACCCCCTGCTTTCGAGGATGCCCAGCTTCTACATATCGGAATACAAAGACACCGAGTTCGACAGCCATAAATTCATCGACCGGGACAAAAAGCCGGTCAGCATCGAAGGCCACAAGTACTACATCGGCTATCGCCTGGACAAGGGTGCGGCGGAGCCCGGAGAATTGAAAATACGCAGAAACATCCAGGAAGCTTTAAAGAAGATCGGCGGAAAGGTCGTTTTCGACGATAACTTCAACAAAACCTCCACTATCGTACTCCAAAAGGAAGGCAAAGAGACGTGGGTCGAGGTTAGGTCCTACAATAACATGTACCGGCTGTCGATAGTGGAAAAGGAGATCATGAAACAGGATGTCGTGGCCAACGCCGAGGCGATGGGCAACGACATCAACACGACTGGCCACGTTTCGATATACGGTATACACTTCGACACCGGGAAATCGGAGATAAAGCCCGAATCCGCTGCTGCTATCTCGGAGATCGCAAAGCTCCTTATGAACAACAGCGCACTGAAACTGTATGTTGTCGGCCATACGGACAACGTGGGTTCCTTCGATTCCAATATGAAGCTGTCGAAAGACCGCGCGGAGGCGGTGGCAAAGACCCTCTCCGACAAACACGGGATAGCCGCAACGCGTTTGAAACCCTATGGAGTAGCCTCCCTTTCACCCGTCACATCGAACGACACAGAGGACGGAAAGGCGAAGAACCGACGGGTGGAATTGGTCAAACAGTGATAACAAGAAAACAGTGAATTTGGGACGTTGTGACGCAGGTTGCAAAGCTTTTAGACTCAACAAGACGCAATGAAGAGAACAATGCTATATAGAAAATTACTATTCCATCAAGCCACTTCAGCGGTCGCGCAAAAAATAGCACGCCGCTGAAGGACCCCCAAGAAGGGCATCCGCCGCTCAAGATTGAGGAGCACTTAATTGAGAATCACCTGAAGACCAGCCATGCTGATCTCCATTGGGGAGAAAGGTTCATCGCACACTTCACGATTCGTTTTCCCGAGAACGGTGTTGGGGGACTCATCTTCAGGAATGTGTATTTAAGAACTGCATAACCTGTCGCAACGGAGTGAACAATGACCCGATCTCTCGCCATTCTGTCAGCGATCCTGCTTTTGTCTCCGACTATTTCCTATGTCGAGAGAGACCCATGTGGACCTTGCTTCCCGATTCCTGTTCTCCAGGATAGCGCCGCCTTTGCTGCCGGGGCGCCAACCTTCAACGTGGTGGCAAGACCCGACAACAGCCGGGCAGTTTCCAAGAGTATCCCTGTCGGAGGTGGCAAGATGGGTGCGGTAGCGTCCGATGGTACCCGCTATACACTGACCTTTCCACAAGGAGCCCTTCTGGAAGAAACCAAAGTGACCATGACACCTGTGTCCAAGATCGATGGCCTATCCCTGAGCGGGAAGACCCGTACCGCCATCACACTTGAGCCGGAGGGACTGGTGCTGTTCAATGGCGCAACACTGCTCATTGAACCCTCAACTCCCGTTCTCCTTAAAGAGCAGATCAGTTTTGCATTTGAGGGATCCGGCGAGAAGCTGCACCTCTATCCTTTGACTGAAAACCCCAAAGCCATCGCGTTCAACATCATCCATTTCAGCGGCTACGGCATGGGCCAGGGCAGCGCGGCAGACACCCGGACTCTCAGTTCCTACAGCAAGTATTCCGGAGAATCCCGCTTCACAGAAGCCATGTACCGAGAAATTGACGATATCCGAAATGGTCGAGATCAAGAGAAGAGTAGTGCCGATGCTCAAGCAGCGCTTACCGAGTGGTTTGAAAAAGAAGTCTATCCGGAAATGCAGGCTGCTGAAAAGCGTGCGCTGACCTGTGATGAGTTCGACGACCTTGCCAAGCGATCTTATATTTGTTTTAGTTGGATGTTGAAGGTAGGCGGTCTTGGTGAAAGCAACATGGCAAACATGGACAAATATAACGATTCGCTGGCGAAGATCCTTCTGAAGACTTACTCTCATGCTGTGGATTCATGCGATATCGACTGTATGAGGCACTCCGTGGCTATGTCCATCAGGGGCATTGGGGGAGATGATCTCGCAGTGAACCATGATTCGCGCGTATTCACTCCACAGGCCAAAGACATATGCCGAAAAAAGGAGCCCAAGCGAGATTTCTGGATTGGTACTGTTACATTAACAAAGAAGGAAGACAGGAACCGACATATCGACGACAAGAGCCATACCGGTCATGCCAATGCGAAAGGCGATGGTCGCCTGATATCTGATGCGGACTATCACTATTTGCTCGCCGCAACCATAACTGGCAAGCAAAATCCTGATTCTTCCGCTTCTTGGGTCGGATTTTCAGCGGTAGTTCACTATTCTGTTAAGGACGTACGATCCTCCAAGAACACTCAACCCATCTGGTGCCGAGGTGGTGGCACATCTGAGATTTTTGATTCCGAAAGCTTCAAAAAGACACAGACTGCGGATGGTACGGCACGAGCACAATTCTCTGTATATTTCCAGGACGTTTCGTGGCACGTATCGACAGACATCTTCACCAAAGATGTTAAGTGTGCCTCAGTGACAGAGAAATCGGAAACCAGAGAACGAAACGGGGGCTGCAACGGTCCTCAGCAGCCAATAAGCAATACGAAAGAACCTGTCGTAGAGCCATGCGTTGTTGGCAACATTGTTGCTCGTTTTGAAACGCAAAGCACCGACCCGTGGGCCCTCACAATGGATGGCACGGTGCCGGTCGAGCTCCCAACCAAGAGCAAACCACACAATCTTCCACCCGAAGAAATCATTGAAGAAGAGACTTTCAGCAAAGAGTACACTGCAACCTATCATCTCCGGAGAATTGTGGAATATTGAAAGACGTGGCCAAAAATAACATAGCGGGGGCAACTATTTATTCTTGACAAAGAATGTAATGATGGATTCACAATGGGGTAAATGCAAAGGCAGGGTCATAAATGGCTCCGCCTTTTTTTGTGCACATTTTAACCAGTAATCTTCATCTTGCGTGGCCACCTTAGACTAAGGAGTCGTAGGAGGTGAATGGGATAAGTACACCTCAAACAACCGAACCTTAGAGGATATACTCGGAACAGACCCGCCCTTTGCTGTCGAAGCAGACGCCCTCCATCGCCAGAAGGGCCTTTTTCATCGGGAGGCCGCCGCCGAATCCGCCAAGGCCGCCGCCGCTCCGGACAACCCGATGGCAGGGGATGACGAGGGGAAAGGGGTTGCCCGCCATGACGTTTCCCACGGCCCTGGCGCCGCCGGGGACGCCCAGTTTTGCTGCGAGTCCTCCGTAGGTCATGACCCGCCCCCGGGGGATTGTGTGGTCCGCCATCAGGACGCGCCGCGCAAATCCACCAAAACCATCCAAATCCAGTTCATCGATGGAGAAATCGACCGCCTCTCCCCCCAGAAAAGCGCGCAGTTGCCTGCAGATTGCATCCCCGCCGCCCTTTTCCGGAACCGCACCGGGAAAGGCCTTCCGGATCAACTCGCTCATGGAGCGACCCTTCCGCGGGAGAAGGATCCGCTGGACAGATTTCCGATCGGTGCGTCGAACGACGCCCACAGCGCCGATGGTCGACGGGATAAGACGATAGGTAGTGGAATATTTTTCGGTCATTGCGATACCTCCGTATTGTGTGTTTGGACTGCTCCATCGCCGGTTCCGGCGGCCGCCGGAGATCCGCCATCGAGAAACTCCCGGATGAGGCGGGCCGTCTCTTCGCCGATCCCCGCGACCTGCCGCAGCTCTTCCGCCGTTGCCGCCCTGATTCGTTTCACATCGCCGAAGAAAACGAGGAGCGCCTTTTTTCGCGCCGGTCCGATGCCGGGAATCGCGTCCAGAAGCGATCGGAGGTCCTCTTTTTCCTTGATCTTCCGATGGTACGTCACGGCGAAGCGGTGTGCTTCATCCCGGACGCGCTGGAGGAGAAACAGTGCCGCGGGCCATCGGGACAAATAGACCGGATCCTTGCGTCCCGGAAGGAAGACGCGGTCCTCCCCTGTTCCGGGAGTATCCGTCCTGCGACTGCGGCCGGCCGGAGCGCCGCCCGTCTCACCTCCGCCTGCCGAGAGTCGGTAAACAACCGGGTTGTCTTCGGATGCGTTTTGTTTCTGACCGGAGGAACGGTTCAGATCCACCGCAACGCCGGAGGCATCCGGCCGCAGTCCGCCCCGCTCCTTGGCCAGACCGATCACATCGACCCCCTCGATGCCGCAGTCCTTCAAGACGGCGAGGGCGACGCCGAGCTGGCCCTTCCCCCCGTCCACCATGATCAGGTCGGGAAGGTTCTCCCGCTTTGCGTAACGCCGCTTCAGGACCTCGTACATCATGGCGGTGTCGTCCGCCCCGGGGACCGTCCGGATGCGAAAGCGGCGGTACCCTTCCTTGAAGGGAACACCGTCCGTAAAATTTACCAGCGAACCGACCGCGTACCGGCCGCCGATGTTGGAGATGTCGACAGCACTCGATCCTCCGGGGGGCTCTGCGGAGGCCGAGTTTATTAGCGATCAGCGGCAGTGTCACCTCCGGGCGATCGGCGGCGAGGCGCGCGGTCCGGAAGGTGCTCTCGGCGTTCCGAGAGGCTATCCCGAGGAGCCCGCGGGTCTCCCCCCGCTTCGGCGTCACGATGGCCACCCCCCTCCCTCGCTTCTCGGAGAGCCACTCCGCCATCACTTCGCCATCCTCCAATGCCTCCGGCACAATCACCTCGTCGGGAATATTCGCCATGCCATCGTAATACCGTTTCACCAGAGAGGAGAGGATCTCGCCGGTCTCCGCGCGAAGACGGATCAGGGGGAAGGTCTTCTGGCCGATCATCCGGCCGCTCCGGATGAAGAATGCGGAGATCTGCGTCAGGTCGTCTTCCCGGTAGAGACCGAACACATCCCTGTTCCGGCCCGTCGTGGAAACGATCCGCTGTTTTTCCAGGGTCTCCTCGATGGCCGCAATCCGATCGCGGATGGCGGCCGCCTCCTCGAACCGGAGGAGCTCCGCCGCATCGTTCATCCGGGCGCGGAGGTCGCCGATCAACGCCTTCTCCCGGCCTTCGAGAAATGCGATGCCGTCCTTTACCAGCCCCCGATAGGCATCGCTTTCGATCCGGCCGACGCAGGGGGCGCTGCAGCGGCCGATCTCGTATTCGATGCACGGGCGGCGGCGGGCATTCAATTCCCGATCCCGGCAGCTCCGGAGGGGAACGATCGTCTGGAGGAAGCGGAGGGTTTCCCGGGCAGCGCTGCTGGAGGGATAGGGACCGAAATAGCGGGCGCCGTCTTTCTTCTGGCGCCGCACAAGTTGAAACCGCGCAAAGGGCTCTTGCGGATCGATGCGGATGTTGAAATAGGCCTTGTCATCCCGGAAATCGACGTTGTACCGGGGCCGGTGCTCCTTGATCAGGTTGTTCTCAAGGATCAGCGCCTCCTTTTCCGTCCCGGTGATGATGAACGCCACATCCCGGATCCGGGAAACGAGGAAAGGGATCATCGCCCGGGCGTCGGTCCGGGCGAAGTAGGCCCGGATCCGGGCCCGCAGATCCCGGGCCTTCCCCACGTAGAGGATCTCCCCTGCCCCGTCCTTCATGAGATAGACGCCGGGGCTCCGGGGGGCGTTTCTGATTGTTGCGTCCAGCTCCGAGCTCATCGGCTTCAGGCCGTCATTATTCCTTCGTCTTGGTGCCCATTTTCTTCTGCAGCGCATCGCCGAGCGAACCGAAGGAGCCGGGCGCCTTGCCCACGTACTTCTGGAAATCCTCCAGTTCCTCCGCCTTCTCCTCCTCTTCATCCCCGAGGGGCGCAAGGGAGATGCGCTTGGTCTCCGGATCGATCTTCTCGATCTTGACCGCGATGTTCTGTCCTTCCGTGAGCACTTCGGAGGGGTGGGTGATCCGTTTCCCTCTGCCTAGTTTGGAGATATGGATCAGACCGTCGACGCCGGGAAGCAGGGTAACGAAGGCGCCGAATTTTGTGAGACGGGCCACCGTGCCGGTAAAGGACGACCCTTCGGGGAATTCCGTTGCGACCCGCTCCCAGGGGTCGGGCAGCTTCGAGCGGAGGCTGAGCGAGATCCGGTCTTTCTCCCAGTCCAGCTTCAGGATGACCGCCTCAACCTCCTGACCGACGCTGAGTTTATCGGAGATATCGGTCACATGCTCCCAAACGATCTCGGAGATGGGGATGAGGGCCTGGATACCGCCGAGATCGACGAAGGCTCCGAATTTCTGAAGTGAAACGACCTTCCCCTTTACCGTCTGCCCTTCTTTGAGCGACACCTTCAGGCCTTCCCTCAGCTTCGCCTGCTCCTCTTCGAGGATAGTCCGGTGGGAAAGAACGATGTTCCTCCCCCGCTCACCGTACTCGATGATCCGGAAGGAGAGACGCTGACCGACCCAGTCGGCCGGGGTCTCAACGCGGAAGAGGCCCATCTGGGAGAAGGGGCAGAATCCTCTCGTATCACCGGTAACTTTGATCTCGAATCCGCCCTTGACCTCCCGCTCGACCACCCCTTCGACGGGGATGCCGTTATGCCAGGCGTCCTCAAGAAACGCCCGGCCAGCCTCGCCGGCGCCGAGCTTCGTCGTGAAGAGCTTTTCATTGTGCTGGGACGACAGGAAATAGGCCTTGATGGTCTGGCCCTCCTGAACGGTCAGGTTGCCCTCCGCATCCAGAAACTCCCGCTTGTCCAGATACCCTTCGTGTTTCCCGCCCACATCGATGAAGATCCATTCCGGCGAGATCTTCACGATCACCGCCTCCACACGCTGGCCGGGTTTCAGCCAGCCGCGGTCCGGCTCGCTTTCTCCGAACAATTCGGCAAAGGTCTTCTCGCCGCCTTCCTCTTCCCTCGTCTGATTCGTTTCCTCCATGATTCTCCTCATGCATTAAAATAAAATGTCCGGCATCTTGCCCTGATCCCGGCGCCCTGTCAAGGAGAAATCGGCAATTCGGCCGCGGTTACCCGCGGGAAATTCGTCCCGTCAGGTCTCAGACACTCCTCCGGAGGGGACGATGATCTCCACGTCCGTCACGACACGGTCCACCGTCACGTCGTGAGGATCTGCCGGGATCGCCGCAACGATCTGGCGCGCGAAGACGGCCCCGATTCTCGCCGCCTGTGGCGCTTCCGGAAGAAAACGGTCATAGTAACCGCCGCCGTACCCTACTCGGTATCCCCGCCGGTCAAAGGCCACGGCGGGGACGACGACCGCCTCGATCTCCCCCCGGGGAACCGGACGGATGAAGCCCGCCTTCGGCTCCCGGATCCCATAGTGGCCGCTCTCCAACTCGTCGAAGCCATCGATCCGGCAGGCGGTCAGCTCCCGGCTCTCCGGACGGCAAACAGGAACAACGATTCGCTTCCCCTCTCCCCAGCCCCAGAGGATCAGACCGTCGGTGACGACCTCGCTCCCGAAGCCGAGGTAAACCATCAATGTGGACACCCGGCGGATCTCCTCCAGATCGACCAGCCGTTTCAGGATCGCGAGGCTTCCCGCCGTAATTTCCTCACGCGTCATGGCGTTTCTCGCCTGCAGAACCGTCTTTCGGATTTCAGTTTTACTAACCATCTTCCCTCTCCCCACGATTCAGACGATGTATTTCTCAATCACCCGATCATCACGCCGGTTTTCTCTATCCGCGACACCCGGCGCGGGATCGTTCGGTAATCCGCTCTATCCCTCGCCCCCCATCTCCAGCATCAGTTTCGTCAGGTCGCGGATCCGATCGCGCAGCGCCGCCGCTTTCTCGAATTCCAGCTCCTTGGCGGCCTGCTTCATCTCCTCCTTCAGCTTCCGGATCATCACGGGGAGTTCCTTTTCCGAGGAGTAGGCGGCCTCTTTCTCCGAAACCGTCTGCACCGTTACGTAATCGGCCTCGTAGACGGAACTGAGGAGGTGGTGGATTACCGTCCGGATGCTCTCCGGCGTAATCCCGTTCTCTTCATTATAGCGCGCCTGAATCTCCCGCCTGCGCCGCGTCACATCGAGACAGGCCTTGATTGAGGCGGTGATCCTATCGGCGTACATGATCACCTGGCCCGCCACATTCCGGGCGGCCCGGCCGCTCGTCTGGATGAGGGAGCGTTCGGAGCGGAGGAACCCCTCCTTGTCGGCGTCCAGGATCGCCACCAGGGAGACCTCCGGGATGTCGAGCCCCTCGCGCAGGAGGTTGACGCCGATAAGGACGTCGAACTCCCCCATCCGGAGGTCGCGGATGATGTCCACCCTCTCCAGGGTATGGATGTCCGAGTGGAGGTACTTCACCCGGACCCCCAACCCCTCATAGTAGGTGGTGAGGTTCTCCGCCATTCGCTTCGTCAGAGTCGTCACGAGGACCCGCTCGCCCCTCTTCGCCCGCTCGCGGATCTCGCCCAGGAGGTCATCCACCTGGTGGGTCACCGGTTTGACAATGATCTCCGGATCCATGAGCCCCGTCGGGCGGATGATCTGCTCCACGACCCGCCCTCCTGCCCTACCCATCTCATAGACTGCCGGCGTCGCCGAGACGGAGATCCGCTGGTTCCCGAATGCCTCGAACTCCTCGAAGCGCAGCGGCCGGTTGTCGAGCGCCGAGGGAAGGCGGAAGCCGTAGTTGACGAGGGTCTCCTTCCGGGAGCGGTCTCCCCGGTACATCCCGATCAGCTGGGGGATGGTCGCATGGCTCTCGTCGATGAAGACGACGGCGTCCCCGGGGAAGTACTCCATCAAGGTCGGCGGCGGCTCGCCGGGTTTGCGGCCGGTCAGGTGGCGGGAGTAGTTCTCGATCCCGGAGCAGTACCCCATCTCCTCCATCATCTCGATGTCGAAATGGGTCCGCTGCTCCAGGCGCTGCGCCTCCAGAAGCTTGTTTTCCGCGTTGAGTTCCCGGAGCCTCTCCCCCAGCTCCACGCGGATGTCGGTGATCGCCCGCTTGAGGTTCTCCTTGGTCGTCACGTAATGGCTGCCGGGATAGATCGCCGTCCGCCGGAGCCGATCGAGCTTCTTTCCCCGGAGGGGGTCGACGACGGAGATCGCCTCCACCGTGTCGCCGAAAAACTCCACGCGGATCGCCCGCTCCTCCTCATAGGGGGGGAAGATCTCCACAACGTCTCCCCGGACGCGGAAGGTCCCCCGGTGGAAGTCGATGTCGTTGCGCTCGTACTGGATCTCGACCAGGCGGGCGAGCATGGCATCCCGCGGGAGCTCCGCCCCCTCCTCGATCATGAGGAGCATTCCGTGATAGGCCTCCGGGGAGCCGATGCCGTAGATGCACGAGACGCTGGCCACGATGACGACATCCCGTCGCTCCAGGAGGGAGTGGGTCGCCGCGTGGCGGAGCTTGTCGATCGCGTCATTGATCGCGGAGTCTTTCTCGATGTAGGTGTCCGTGCTGGGGATGTAGGCTTCCGGCTGGTAATAGTCGTAATAACTGACGAAGTACTCGACGGCGTTCTCCGGGAAGAGCATCTTGAACTCCCCGTAGAGCTGGGCGGCGAGGGTCTTGTTGTGGGCGATGACCAGGGCGGGCCGGTCCACGGCGGCGATGACATTCGCCATCGTGAAGGTCTTTCCGGAACCGGTCACCCCGAGAAGGACCTGGTGCTCGCCTCCCCCCTCCAAACCCGCGACGAGCTTTTCGATGGCCTGCGGCTGATCCCCCCGCGGCTGATAATCGCTGACCAGATGAAACGCCCCCATGCACTCTCTCCCCAGATGATGCATCCTGGCACAATTCCCCGGGGATGACAAGGGAGCAATGGGCATAGGGAGGTGAGGCCGGCAACCGCACGGGATTTCGTTGTGATCGGCTTCAGTACTTCACGATTTGATTGTTGCTCTTCCCGCTGATGAGGGTCTCTAATTGCCCCACATACATTTTCATCTGCAATGCCTGGGCGCTCAGTTCCTCCGAAGCGGAAGCCGCCTCTTCCGCACTGGCGGCATTCTGCTGGGTCGACTTATCCATCTCCTGAATGGCCGTATTGATCTGTTTTATCGCCTGGGACTGCTCGCCCGAGGCCGCCGCTATTTCGCCGACCAGTTCGACCACCTTCTTGCTGCCCGAGCCGACCGCCTGAAAGTCTTCACCGGTTTTTCGCACCAGTTCATGGCCGTCTTTGACCTTGGAAACGGTTCCTTCGATCATGGTTGCCGTGTTCCCGGCCGCTTCCGCCGCCCGAATGGCCAGGTTTCGCACCTCATCCGCCACGACGGCAAATCCCGCCCCTGCTTCACCGGCGCGGGCCGCTTCCACCGCCGCATTGAGAGCCAGCAGATTGGTCTGAAAGGCGATCTCGTCGATGGTCTTGACGATCTTGGCGGTCTCTTCGCTGGCCTTCGAGATCTCCTGCATGGAGGTCATCACCCCTCCCATGGAGGCGCCGGCCCTTGTTATCGCTGTCCAGGTGTCATCAGAGAGCAGCTTTGCCTGCTGCGAATTGTCGGAATTATGCATCGTCATTGCGGCAATCTCCTCGAGGGATGCCGAGGTCTCCTCCACCCCCGCAGCCTGCTGGGACGCCGCCCCCGCCAGGGATTGGCCGGCCGATGCGATTTGCGTCGAGGCCGAAGCAACCTGTTCCGCGCTTTCCGACAGATCCTTAATGATGGAATTCACCGGGCGGATCACCAACAGCCCGATCAGGAAGGCAAGCACCCCCATGACAACGAGGAAGCCTCCTATCCCGATAATGATGTTTTTGTTCCGGAGACTGGCAAGATTACTTATCATATTGTCGATGTTCTGCCTCACCATCACTCCTCCCAGGACAGGTCGGCTTGCGCCGTGGCAATGGTGGCAGCGGTTCTCGTTCACCATGGGACGCAGTATGGTGAGATACTGTTTCCCGTTCAGGGACTCTTCATGCCCCCGTCCGGACGACTTCCCATCGCGCAACAGTTGTTCGAGCTCTGCTGCCAGCCCTCCCGACTTGATCTCCTTGGTCAGATCCGCGCCCACCTTTTCCTTTTCCGAGGAATAGGCGCAGAGCTTATCGAACCCGAAAATATATACCTCCGCAAACTTCATGCTCTTCTTGAACTCCTCCATCTGCTGCCGGACCGTCTTGCCGTCCCCCACGGACATCGGGTAGACCATGCTATTGTAAACCGAGTCGGCCAAGCCTTGGGCGGAATGGTGCACCTCGGCTGTTATGTAAAGCCGTTGATCCCGGCCGTTGATAGTGATGATCGATACAAGCACGACGAAAAACATAACGGCGAGAGCGCCAACGATCTTCACCTGCAGGCTTACTTCGTTCATTTTCATCAGTGGGCACCTCCAAACAGAAGGGGTTTGTAATTGAACGCCGCTACGCGGTCCTGAGCATGGCAATTCTCGCAATCCTTGATTTCGAGATGTTTCTTGATCTCTTTCGGATTGCTTGACGACGCATGGCTGCTTCCCGGTCCATGGCATGATTCGCAACCCAGGTTTTTGAGATCAGGCGTCTCGGCCTCCGATTTGAACCCTCCGGGATTCCCGTAACCGGTGGTATGGCATTCATAGCATTTTTTTATTTCTTCCCCGGTCAGTCCCTTTTTTCTGATCTCAAGCGATTTAAAGGATGTGCTCATTTTTGAATGGCTGGAGAAGCTTTTGTGCTCCTTTTCATGGCATCCTTTGCACGTCTCCGCCCCGACATAGCTCTTTGATTCTCCCTGGGCGTAAAAAGGGAAGGCGGACAATAAGAGACAAAGGATGGATAGGGCGAAATGGAAAACCGCTCGGTATGGTCGATAAAGTGCTGCCGGATTCAATCTCATGTTCTCCTCCTGAAGAGTATCGAGTAACCAGTATGTTCAACGCTCCGTCAGATGCAAACACATTTTCTTTAGGTAGTCATCGTTCCCGAGGCAGGCTCACCCTGTGGGAGGAGCCATGCTTAACCGGATTCATCCGACCGACATCTGCGGTCCGCTTTTCCCCCAAGAACATCATTGCGCGCGGCACATGACCGTTATTCATCACTATAATCGGCATTTTTATACAAAACTTTAGGATAATCGGGAAATGTTTAACAAAAAAAAGAAACAGAGGGAAAGAAGAGGGAATGGGGCCGTTTCGACCCATAAATCATGCATCGGCCTCGCTTGACCTCCTGAAGGCATGATGGTATGGGGGCATAAACGGTTTTTCCTTAGGATTTTTTTCTATGGATCAGGCGAAGTTCATCCTCAAACGCGTCTTTGGTTACGATGCCTTCTGGCCCCTCCAGGATGAAATCATCGGCCATGTCCTGAGGAAGAAGGATGCCCTCGTCGTGATGCCGACGGGGGGCGGCAAGTCTCTCTGCTATCAGATCCCCGCCCTTCTCTTTGAAGGGTTGACCATCGTTGTTTCTCCCCTGATCTCCCTCATGAAGGACCAGGTGGACCAGCTCAAGGAATGCGGCGTTCCGGCGGTCTTCCTGAACAGTTCCCTTTCCGCTGATCAGTACCGGCGCCACGTCGGGCAAATCAGGAGCAGTGCAATAAAACTGATTTACCTGGCCCCGGAGGCCTTGCTGACCCCACGAATTCTGGACCTCCTGTCACCCTTGAAAATCGATTGCATCGCCATCGATGAGGCACACTGCATCTCCGAGTGGGGCCATGATTTCCGCCCGGAGTACCGCCAACTCCTGGAGGTCCGCTCCGCCTTTCCCGCGGCCGCTTGTGTCGCCCTGACGGCAACCGCGACACCACGGGTCCGGGCGGATATCCGGACATCCCTTCGGATCGACGAGGAGTTTGTCGGCAGCTTCAACCGCCCGAACCTCTTTCTGGAGGTGGCCCCGAAAACGGCGCCGCGCGAACAGATCCTGAAATTTCTGAAACAGTACCCGAATGAATCCGGGATCATCTATTGCTTCTCGCGCCGGCAGACGGATGACCTTTATGCCCTCCTCAGCCGGAAAGGGTACGCCGTCCGGCCCTACCATGCCGGCCTCTCGGAGGCGGAACGCACGCGGAACCAGGAGCTCTTCATCCGCGACGATATCCAGATCATCGTAGCGACGATCGCCTTCGGCATGGGGATCAACAAATCCAACGTCCGATTCGTCGTCCATCACGACCTGCCGAAGAACCTGGAATCCTACTATCAAGAGATCGGGCGGGCCGGACGGGACGGACTGCCCGCCCATTGCCTGCTCCTGCTCGGCTACGGGGACCTCCGGAAGGTCAAATACTTCATCCAGCAGAAGGATGAGCATGAGCAGATGGTGGCGAACGTTCTTCTGAACGCCCTGGTCGGCTTCGCCGAAACGGACCTCTGCCGCCGCATTCCCCTGCTTGGCTATTTCGGCGAAACCGATCTCCCGGCCGATTGCGGAATGTGCGACAACTGCCGGATGGGGGAAAAAGAGCTCGCCGACATCACCATCCCGGCCCAGATGTTCCTCTCCTGCGTGAAGAGGACCGGAGAGCGGTTCGGCGCCGGCCACGTCATCGATGTCCTCAGGGGATCGAATGCCCGGAAGGTCCTGAACTTCGGGCACGAATCACTCTCGACGTACGGGATCGGCACGGCCTATTCGGCCGGACAATGGCGACACCTCTCCCGCCAGTTTCTCCAGAAGGGCCTGCTTATCCAGGAGCTGGAACATGGCGCCCTCCAGCTCACCCCGAAAGCATGGGAGGTCATGAAGGGGCGGGAGACGGTCATGGGAAGGCGGGAAGAAGGTGTCGTCCAGCTCAAGCCGCGCGAGGAAGAGCGAGGGGCATATGACCCGGATCTCTTTGAGCTGCTCAGGAAAAGGCGCAAAGAGATCGCCGACCGGCACAATCTCCCCCCCTTTACGATCTTCCACGACCGGACCCTGCGGGAGATGGCCGCCTCTCTTCCCTCGACACGGGAGAGTCTGGCGGAGGTCCATGGAATCGGCGCAGCGAAACTCGAGAAATACGGCGACATTTTCCTGGAGATCATCCGGCAGTATCGCCCGCAAAAAATCCTTTAACCGCCTGGCCCTATTTATCAACCTTCGTCAGCTTAGCGCCGATGAGGGAGGCGATCACCACGAGGGTCGTGGAGATGAAGATCATCATGATCCCCAGGGCGGAGAGCCTCCCCCACAGGCCGTCCTCGGCAAACCGGAGGATCTGGACGGCCAGGACCTCGGTACCCGGCCGGGACAGGACGACGGAGAGGCTGAGCTCCCGGACGAACATGGTGGCCATCAGGATCCACCCGGAGACGATCCCCGGAATCAGGAGGGGGACAACGATCCGCCGCATGGTATAAAGCGGCCCGCCGCCGCAGACCCGGGATGATTCCTCCAGGGTGCTGTGGATCTGGACGAAGGCGCTCGTGAGCGGCCGGATCCCGTAGGGCAGGTAGGTGGCGATGTAGCCGATGAGCAGCGCCCAGATCGTGGCGTACAGAGGCGTCTGGACAAAAAACCACATGAACCCGATGCCGACGACGATCCCCGGAAACGAGAAGGAGAGGAAACTCAGAGATTCGAGAAAGCCGGAGGCCTTCGAGCGGACCTTGACGATGACGTAGGCAACGAAGAAGGAGAGGATCATCCCCAGCGTCGCCCCGCCGATGCCCAGGTAAAGGCTGTTCTTCAGGGAAAGCAGGGAAATGGGATCCTTGAGGACCGCGATCCAGTGCTTCCAGCTCATCATGGCGAACGCCTTCGCACTCGGCACCATGGAGTAGGGAACGACGGAGGTGTAGAAGAGGACCGCAACCGGCAGAACGATCAGGATGAACGACAGGATCCCGACGATCCCGAAGAGGGGATACCGTGCCCCCTTGAGGTCGATCACGCTCGGTCGGTAGCCCCTGCTGGAGATCGTCACGTATTTCTCGCCTTCCCGGGTCAGATGCCGGTAGAGGAAGATGAGCGTGATGGAGGCGATAAGCGCGCTCATCCCCACCGCTGCCGCGAGGCCGTAATCCGTGTTATAGCCGGTGGCGACGACGCGGTAGATGTGGGTGGCCAGCACGTAGATCCTCCCCGGCATGCCGATGACCGAAGGGACGGCGAAGGAGGCGAGACTGCGGACGATGACCAGCGTCATCGCGGCCAGGATGGCCGGCCGAAGGACCGGCAGGGTCACCCTGAAGAGCGTCCGCCGGTTCGACGCCCCGCAGACCTTGGAGGATTCCTCCAGGGAGACGTCGAAAGCCGACATGGCGGGGGCGATCACCAGGTAGGCGATCGGCAGATCCAGGAGCCCCTCCACGAGGATCATCCCCTTGAGGGTGTAGATGTTGAGCGCCGCCCCCTCCAGGCCGAAGACCTGCCGGAGAAAGAGGTTGATCATCCCGTTCGAAGGGTTGAGAAGGAGAACCCAGCTCACGGCGAAGAGGATGTGGGGAACCATCATCGGAATCAGGGAGATGATCCGAAAGAGATATTTGAAGGGGATGTTGGTCCGGGTGTTCAGATAGGCCAAAAACAGTGCCAGGACCGTAGAGACGATCGCGGATCCGATGGTGAAGATAACCGTATTGACGATAATGTCGGCAAACGCGGGGTCGGTGTAGGCGCTTACGTACTTCGCGAGCGTGAAGGTGCCGAAGGCGCCGAGTCCTTCGCTGAAGCTCCCCAGGATGAGCATGACGACAGGGCAGACGGTGAGAAATCCGACGATTGCGATCAGGGTCGGCGTCAGGGCCGTTCTGCGTCTTGTGCATCGCATGTTACCTGTTTAATTCAAGAGGATGGAGCAGTGACCCGGGTCGAAGCAGAGGGCGATCTCTTCGCCTTCCCGTACTGCGGTCGTCGGCTCGATCCGGAAGATCACGAGGGTTTCCCCGACCCGGATCTCCCCCTCGTACGCGTCGCCGACGAAGACCAGGGATTCGACCCTGCCCCGGAAGATGTTGCGCCCCTCAGGCTGGCTGCCCGGAAGCACCCGGATGAACTCGGGGCGGATGCACACCGTGACCGCCGTTCCCGGCGAGGCATCGATCTTCTTCTTGCAGGAGATACTCGCCGATCGCGGAGGCGATCATCGTATCGGGCCCCTCGACCGACGCGACCCGGCCCTCGATGAAGTTCGCCCGGCCGATGAAATCCGCCACGAACCGCCGGTCGGAATCGAAATAGATCTCCCACGGCGTTCCCGTCTCGACGATTCCGCCGCTCTTCATCACGGCGACCGTGTCCGAGAGCGACAGGGCCTCGATCCGGTCATGGGTCACATAGACGGCGGTGATCTTGAGCTCGGTGAGAAAGCTCCGCAACTCCTTGCGCGTCTCCTCCCGAAGCTTGGCGTCCAGATTGCTGAGAGGTTCGTCGAAGAGGATCACCTTCGGTTCGGCGACCAGGGCCCGGGCCAGGGCGACCCGCTGCTGCTGACCGCCGCTGAGTCTCGTCGCCGGCCGGTTTTCGAATCCGTCGAGTTGGACGAAATGGAGCGTCTTTTCGACCTTCCTGATGATCTCCTCTCGGGGTTCATTCCGGGTCTGGAGGGGATAGGCCACGTTGTCAAACACATTCATGTGGGGCCAGATCGCATAGCTCTGGAACACCATGCCCAGCCCCCGTTTCTCCGGCGGGACGGAGATGTTCTTCTCCCGGGAGAAGACGACCTCATCGCCGATGGCGATCTCTCCCGCATCCGGCATCTCCAGGCCGACGATGCACCGAAGCAGGGTGGTTTTGCCGCAGCCGCTTGGCCCCAGGAGGGTGAAGATGCGGTTGGCCGGGATGGTCAGATCCACGTGGTCCAGGGCCGCAATCGTCTTGCCTTCAGAATAATAGTTCTTGGTGAGGTTCTTGA
Source organism: uncultured delta proteobacterium (assembly GCA_963817385.1). Classification (GTDB taxonomy): domain Bacteria; phylum Desulfobacterota; class Syntrophia; order Syntrophales; family UBA5619; genus JAKAFS01. The sequence continues at coordinate 17,559 of CAWFOM010000019.1, read as the reverse complement.
TTCTGATTTCCATCGGGTATGACCTGAGAAAAATGGACAGATCACTGTTCCCTGTCCCCATTTGAAGATCCTTAAGCGGAACAAATCATTTCGTCTATCTCGCCTACCCGGCGAGCTGCGGGATCGCTCGCTGCGTTTTCAAAGAGGCGGTGAAGATCACTGAACTTCGAATATCTTCTTGAATTCGCCGCCCCACTTTTTGATCTCCTCATCCGACAGTTCACGGATCGGGATGACGTTGGCCTTATCGATCCCGGCGATGGGGGGATAGACTCCCGGAGCCAGGACGTATTCACCCACCTTCTCGGCCATGATCTTCATTGCATCCCGGGAGAGCCAGTAATCAACGAAGAGCCGGGAGGCGTTCGGATGGGGCGCGCCGGCGGTGATCGCCATCCCCCGGGGTGTTCCCATCATGGGTTGGGAAACCTTCGCCCAATCCAGGGGCGCGGGCGCCTTGGTGATGATGTACTTCGGCATGGAGATGCCGATCAGCTTCTCGCCGCTTTCGATCGGCGCGGGCGTGGGGCCGAACGAAGCCACGAACATCGGCTTGTTGGCGGCCAGCCCCTTGAGGAACTTCATCCAGTCCGCTTCCGACTTGATGACGTTTTCCCTGAGCCCGATGAGCCAGGAGATGGTCGTCGGATGGGAGGAGGGATCGGCCATGACGATCTTCCCCTTCCATTTCGGATCGGTCAGGTCCTCGTACTTTTTGGGGACGTCGGCCGGTTTGACGAGTTCCTTGTTGTAGATCAGGGCGGCATATTCGATACCGAAGCTCTGGATCTTGCCGTCCTTATTCGTCCATTTCGGATATCCGGCCGAGGCGGGCGACGTGTACGACGCCAGGACGCCCTTTTCCTTGAGCAGATCCAGGACCGGCATCGGCGCTTGGAGGACATCCGCCGTGAGCTTTCCGGCCGCGTGCTCCGTCAGGATGGTCGCGATAAACTTGGTGGTCGAGAGTCTCGTATACTCCGCCTTGACGCCGTACCGCTTGGTGAAATCCTCAAGGATCGGCTCGACAGAAGTAATGTTTGCATAAAACGTCACCTTCCCTTCCGCTTTTGCCTTTTCCGCCAGGGCCTGCCCTGCCGCCTCTTGCCCCGCCGCAAAGACGCCGGGAGCCATGAATACCAGCAAAACGACTATCGCGATGAGTTTCTTCATACCATCTCCTCCTTCCATGAATGACATCGCCTCGCCCCACCCGCCACCCAGGCCTGCCCGCGGGATGGGGCTTTCCCGGGCTGTTCATCAAATATCATCGTTATTTGATAACACCCTTGGTAGATATTGTCAAACCGAAGCTCTCAGAAACCTTTCCACTTCGATGCCTTCCGGAATACCCGTCCGCGCCCCCAGCCTGGTGCAACTTAGGGCCGCCGCTGCGCTCGAGTAGAGCAAAATATCATTCCACTCCTTGCCCATCGCAAGTGACCCGGCAAACGCCCCATGAAACACATCCCCCGCACCGGTACTGTCTCTGGTCTCGACCGGGAAAGCGGGGATCCGTCCCTCCCCGCTCGCATTCCTCCAGATGAGGCCCTCCCTGCCCAGAGTGATTACGACACGGTGATTATGGGCACTTAATCGTTCGATCGCCACGATCGGGTGAAGACGTCCCGGTGAATTCATAAGCAAATCTCTCGGAGCAGACCAGATAACCTACCTTATCAAAAAGTTGCAGAGGTGCCCCGATTCACTGAACCGGCATCGAGAATGGTTTCTGCTCCCCCGGCGCGGGCTTTCTGCAGCAGTGCAAGGGAAAGTTCGGGTTCATGACCGTCAAACAGAACTACCTTTGGACTGAATGGCGGAGAAATCGATACGGTCGCCGGGAAGCACGGATCCCGCGGAGCGATAATTGACCAGTGACCGATCACCCGAGGGCTTCACGATAACGCTGGATACCGGCGTCGGATATTCTCCCCGCACGACCAGCTCCGTATTGACTCCCGCCGATTGCAACTCTTGAAGATGGAGCCCACCGAACAGATCGTCGCCAAGATACCCGGCAAAGGCCGATTTCATTCCCATACGGGAAACCATGACGGAGGCATTGGCGGCAGGCCCGCCGCCGCAACGGACAAATGCGTCTGCAGAAGTCTTTTCATCAGGTTTAGGATGGTGATCCACCCGGAAAACAAAATCATAAGAAGCGGCGCCGACGCACAGCACATCGATTACTTGCACGCAAATACCCTCCGGGAACTGAAGATGGCAACAATGTTTACGCAGGTTCTTACAACATCGGTTTCTTCGACCACTCAGCAGGATTCATCGATTGGAAAAACAGTCACATAAGATAGGTCGGTTGTCAATTGGAAAGCCACCTTCCGGGAGGTCCTCCGGGGAATCCATGCTCTCAGCCGCGGCCATATTTGCCTTGACAAACGATCCCCGGTATGGTTTATAAAAAAACTTATTAATTTGAACCGGGGACCAGACTATGAAAAAGACATTGACGAATTTCAGCAACACGAAGATGAAGCGAACGCATGGTTTCCTCGTCCGGATGGCCACCAAGGGGGGACGGGCGGTCCTGAGCAGGAGACGGGCGAAAGGGAGAAAGAGATTGACGGTGTAGCCCGCGGGCGGGCCAAAGGCGGATCGGGCAGGCCCCGGGAAAGGGGCGGTACGGCATGGAAACCCAAACCTTTGGCAACGATGAGCGTGTCCGAAAAAGACAAGACTATTTGCGGATCTACGAGCAGGGGGTTCGGCGCCATACGCAACGTTTCACCATCATTATCTGCCCGAATCGATCGGGAATCAGAAGATTGGGTATGACGGTCAGTAAAAAAGCGGGGAACGCGGTACAGAGAAACAGGATCAAGCGCCTTTTACGAGAGTTTTTTCGATTAAACAAATCCAGGCTTCCAGCCTCTCAGGACATCGTAATCATTGCAAAAAGAGGAATATTGCCGTTGACTTACAATGATGTTTGCATAGAACTGGAGAGCCGCCTGATCAACCGAGCCGATGCCTGAAAGCCTTTTCGTGCAAATTCTGGGAAGATTTGTTATCGTGCTGATCCGCACGTACCAGATGTGCATTTCCCCCTATTTGCTTCCCTGCTGCCGTTTCCATCCGAGCTGCTCCGAATACGCGATTGAAGCCGTCGGGAGCTATGGTCCCGTGAAGGGGACTGTCATGGCCCTGAGACGCCTTCTTCGCTGTCACCCGTTCCACCCCGGCGGATATGACCCGGTGAAGTAATAAAATATGCGCACTCTTTGGAGGTTATGAATGGACAAGAGAACACTTCTCGCCGTTGTCCTCTCGATTGCAGTAATATTCACGTATCAGACTTTCTTCGTCAAGCCGCCGGTCAAAACGCAGCAGACGGCGCCGGTCAAACAGGATGCCGCCGTCACCCCGCAGGCAGCCACACCGGCCCCCACTGCGACCGAAAAAACGATGCCCCCGCCCGCGATTCAGACCCAGCAGACAACCGGCCGGATAATCGGCGCTCAGGCCGCGGCCGGAACGGAGCGGGACATCATCGTGGAAACCTCCCTCTACCGGGCCGTTTTCACGACGCGGGGCGCCGCCCTGAAATCGTTTCAGTTAAAACAGTTTAAAACGACCATCGAGAACACCGACGACCTCGTCGACATCTTCTATCGCCTGATCGGCAAGGGCACGCCGAAACCCGAGGGTCAATCGAAACTCGTCGAGCTGGTCCATGTCAAAGAGGGGATGCCGCGACCGCTGGCCGTCTCATTTCCTGATTCAACCGTAAATATCCCCGGTGACGGGTTCTATATGGCGGACGGCGGCACGCTTGACATGACGCGGGGAACGGACCCCCGGAAACTGACCTTCACCCAGACCTATCCGGGTGAGTTGAGAATCGACAAGATCTTCACCTTCCACCCGGATAAATACAGTTTCGAACTGGAGGTCCGGGTTCACAACCTCGCCGGCTACCCCTTGAACCAAAGCGGCGGTCTGACCTGGTATCAGTACGTCGATCCCGCTGCGCCGGTTGACAGTTACGGTCACGACGGCCCCGTCTCCTATATCGCCAAGAGCATCGACCGGCCCGAGGTCGCCAAACTTGAGGCGGACAAAGTCCTCGGCCCCAACGTTTCCTGGGGGGGGTTCGAGAGCAAGTATTTCATTGCCTCCCTGATACCGCAGAACCCGTCGTTGACGAGTTTCCGAATGTCCAAGGACAACAGTAATCTCATTGCCGTAAGCCTGAAGGGTCCGGCAAACGTGATCCCCCCCGGGCAGCCCGGTGTGTTCAACTATTCCCTCTATCTGGGTCCCAAGGATCACACCATCCTCAAGGCCCAGAACGTGGGTCTGGAGAACGCGATCGACTTCGGTGACTGGCTCAAGTGGCTTGCCATGCCTCTGCTTGCCGCCCTCAAGTTCCTCTACGATTACGTTCACAACTACGGGATTGCGATCATCATCCTGACGATCCTTATCAAGGTGATCTTCTGGCCGCTGGGAAACAAGAGCTACAAATCGATGAAAGAGATGCAGAAGCTCCAGCCGAAGATGGCCGCCCTGCGCGAGAAGTACAAGGACGACAAGACAAAACTCAGCCAGGAATCGATGGCCCTCTACAAAACGCACAAAGTGAACCCCCTGGGCGGGTGTCTGCCGATGATCGTGCAGATTCCGGTCTTTTTCGGCCTCTACAAGTGCCTGCTCTATGCGATCGAGTTGCGCCACTCCCCTCTCTTCTGGTGGATACAGGACCTCTCCGCGAAGGACCCCTACTACATCACGCCGATCATCATGGGCGGCACGATGTTCATTCAGCAGAAGATGACCCCCACCGGAGCAGACCCGATGCAGGCGAAGATCATGCTCTTCATGCCGATAATCTTCACCTTCATGTTCCTGAACTTCCCGTCGGGGCTGGTGATCTACTGGCTGTTCAACAACATCATCAGCATCGGCCAGCAGGTGTACATCAACAGGCAACCGGCATGATACCGGATACAGACAGAGGTGCAGCAGCAATGGACGGAAGGGAAATCGAAGGAAAGTCTATCGATGAAGCCATAGCAAACGCATGCAGCGAGTTTCAGGTCCCCCGGGAGAAATTGAACATCGAGATCATCTCCGAGGGGACTCCGGGATTTCTCGGCATGGGGGCGAAAAAAGCATTGATCCGGGCGAGCCTCCTGACCATCGATATGGCGCTCGATACCCCGTTTGCCCGGCGGGAGTCGAGGCTCCCGGCCGGAGCGGACCAGACCCCGACGGCCCCGGCGGAGCAGGGGGAGCGGACGGCTTCCCCACCCCCGGCGGTATCTCAGCCGGCAGGCACCCCCTCCGATGACGAGCCGGCCGCAGAAAAGGCAAAGCGGATTCTCGAGGGTATCCTGACGCGGATGCAGATCGAATCCCCCATCGCCGGACAGGAGACGGAAGAGGCGATCATCCTGAACATCCAGGGTGACGGGAGCGGCCTCCTGATCGGAAAGCGAGGACAGAACCTCGACGCCATCCAGTATATCGTCAACAAGTCAACCCACCGCTCCGCCAACGGCCATAAGATGATCATCGTCGACACGGAGGATTACCGCAAGAGGCGGGAGGAATCCCTCATCGCCCTGGCGATGCGGCTCGGCGAAAAGGTGAAGAAGACGAAAAAACCGGTGACGGTCGGTCAAATGAACGCCCACGACCGCCGCATCATTCACCTCGCCATGCAAAACGACACGACCCTGACGACGAAGAGCCGCGGCGAGGGAGAATACCGGAAGATCTTGATCCTCCCGGCCCGCAGGGGACCGGATCACGCCGACGCCTGACGGCAAACCGACGGAGGGAGGCCCTGATCCCATGCCCTTCAGGGAGACCATCGCAGCCATAGCGACGCCGCCCGGCGTCGGAGGGATCGGCCTGATCCGCGTCAGCGGACCGTCAGCGGAGGAGATCGCCCGCCGCCTGTTCAGACCCACCCGGCCGCTCGCCCGGTTTATTTCCCATCATCTCACCCACGGCGAGATCGTCGTCCCGGAAACGGGCGCGGTCCTGGACGACGTCCTTGTCGCCTTCATGGAGGGGCCGCACACCTACACGGGCGAAGACATGCTGGAGATCAACTGCCACGGCGGCCCTTTTATTCTCCGGACCGTCCTGGACGAGGTCTTCCGCGGCGGGGCGCGTCCCGCCGAACGGGGAGAGTTCACGAAAAGGGCGTTTATCAACGACCGCCTCGACCTCTCCCAGGCCGAGGCGGTTTACGATCTCATCACGGCGCAGACGCGGGAGGGGCTCTTCGCCGCCGCCGACCGCCTGAGTGGGGGCCTCTCCGGACGGATCGGGAGCATCAGAAACACGATCATCGACCTCCTGGCCGGGATCGAGGCCGCCATCGACTTTTGCGAAGAAGACGGCGTCGTGGAGGCGTCCGGCGCCGACTCCACCGAACTACCGGCCGCTCATTGACGACATCAACGCCCTCGCGGCAACCTACCGACGGGGCCGGATCACCCGGGAGGGGGTCGGCATCGTGATCGCCGGCCGGCCGAACGTCGGGAAATCGAGCCTCCTGAACCGCCTCCTCGGCGAGAAGCGGGCGATCGTCACCGCCATTCCCGGAACGACGCGGGACTTCATCGAAGAGGCCATCGACATCGCGGGAATCCCCGTCCGCCTGACCGACACCGCCGGGATTCGGCCGCCGGAAAACGCGATCGAACGGGAAGGGATCGGCCTCGTCTGGGAGCGCCTCGCCACCGCCGACGCGATACTTGTTCTCCTGGACGGAAGCATGGCGCTGACACCGGATGATCGCGAGCTCCTGGGCAAGCTGCCGGCAAAACCCCTCATCCCCGTGATCAACAAATCCGACCTCCCTCAATTCCTCGACGCGGCAGAACTCCAAGGGCTCCTCCCGGAAGCCGCGCCTGATCCCATCCGCATATCCGCCAAATACGGCAGCGGCATCGAGAGCCTCACAACGGCGATCCGGGAGATACTCCTCGTACAACCCGCCGAGGAGGCGCAGGAGACGATGATCGCCCATCTCCACCAGAAGGTCTCCCTGGAGAGGGCGGCGGAATGCCTCGGCCGCGCCCAAAACGGCCTGCACGAAGAACTCCCGCCGGAACTGGTCGCCCTGGAGGTCCGGGAGGCCCTGGATGCGCTCGGAGAGATCACCGGCCGAACGACGCCGGAGGAGGTGATCGAGAGGATCTTCACCAAGTTCTGCGTCGGCAAATAGATTGGCACGGAGGGGGCTATGCCGGAATACCTGCACCAGGCGCCGGGAACGGAGGTCCGGTTCATCGCCGGCCACTACACGATCATCGAAGAGCAAAGGATCGTCCACCACGGCCGGGAGCTCCTCGCGGTCGTCGGGATCGCCGCCGTCGGAAGCTCCTGCTGCGGCACCCAGGGCTGCCGGTTCGTCAACATCCCCGGCTACATCGTCGCCTGGAAGGACCGGCTGTCGGAAAACGGCACCCCCGTGAGCGTCGTCGCACCGGTCGCAGAGCGAAAGCTGAGCAAGCGGAGATCCGTGAGATCCTGGAGCGTCACTTCCCCTATTCCCAGATCCTCTTTCCGGCCTGATCCCCGTTCCGCCCAGGGCAATAGCTCCGGCATCCAACAGGCGCAGGTGATTTCTCTTGACGGACATGATGATTTTACCGCAACATCGCCGCAGCAAACCATCCAAGATACAAAGAGCTAATGCCAACTTGTCGGCCATTCTTCTTGACATACAAGAATGATGTTCTTATACTTTTTTACTCACAAAAGCTATTTGTTAACAAAAATGGGGGGGACAGTTCTTCGCGAACGCTGAACACTAAGGGGCAGATCCGATCCCGATAGGTTCACGCCAAATCTCAGAGGAGGGTATTATCTATGCTAAAGAACAGTTTATTTACCATAGTTCTCGTTGTGTTCTGTGTGGCGGTTTATGTTCCAAACGTTTCTGCTGCCGGGCAGATTTACGAACTGAAGTCCGTATCATCGACAGTCAAAGATGTTCTGACGGAAAATATCGGCAAGAAATTGATATTGCAGATGGATACCGGCGTCAACATGGAGGGGATAGTGAGCAAGGTCGGAGAAAACCTCGTGCATGTCTCGAATATTTCTGGCGGTGAATTCTATGATGCCATGGTCCGCATTGATAAGATCAGCGCAGTGTTATTCAAAGTGCGAGGTAACTGACAGTACAGGCGGTTTGGCTTCGGCCTCTGCACAGTACGTATTCTCTGCAATTAATGAAACCCTCGACTGGAAAGAGTTTGCCGAGCCAACACAAAACTCGTCATATTCGTTCTATACACAATAGGCTTATGGCTGACAGATGAACGAGGTGAAGGTGCAGACAACTGAGCATGTCGAAGGACTCTGTGCGATTAATAAGCGGGCCTTTGAAATGGCCATATCAGTCCATGAAGACCCATCATGACGTGTCCAATTGGGTGAGGAGGCGCGCTTCTTAAAAAAACGACTGATTGATATTGTCGAAGAGATCGAACGAATTGACCCAGCCATGAGAAGACAATGGTTTCATCCGATATCGGAGTCCATCTTAGATTTAAATTTTGTGGTTGACGAAGAAGGTATCACGAGCCTGAGGCTCGGGGACATTATTAAATGGGGCAAATAATAAGGAGATTCCTTTTACATCGTCAGATTGACAGAACGATGGCAGCTTTAGTTCGAAACTGGAAGAGGATCCAAGAATGATGAACAAGCTTGATAAGATACGGCGGAAATTGGATCAGCTACGTAATTACGACGTTGAGGAATGCGTTCAGCTTGACCTCGGGATTAGCAAGCACCGATTTCGGGTTGAGCCGCCACTCTCGGAGGCAGAGACCGCCGCGTTCGAAGAGCAATGGGGCATCTCGCTTCCCTCGGACTACCGGGGCTTCATCACAACAGCAGGCAGCTCCGGGGCCGGCCCCTATTATGGGCTTCTTCCCCTCGCTCAGGCAACCGACCATCTCAATTGCGACAACGAGGACATGTATAAAAAGGTGATCGGAGCCACCTTTCTCCTTTCCAATAAAACATATCAGGGTGACTGGCTCGTGGAGGTGGGTGGTGTAAACTGGAAAGAGAGACAACATGCGGCGGAGTCCTGGAATCCCTACCAGGGAACCATGGCAGTTTGTGACCAGGGATGTACCGGCTACACAACCATTGTTCTCAATGGTCCCCTTCGCGGTACCATATGGAATATCGATTTGGCTCTTTCGCCCCCTTTGCAGGCTCCTTACCCAAGCTTTTTGGATTATTACGAGGGCTGGCTTGACCGAATACTCGCGAAGGAAACCCAGTTTTGGTACGGATATCCCAGAAACAAGGCACCAAAGAATTAGATCTTTCGGGATGAGGATGTTGAGAAAATGTATGCCAAGGAGATTTTATAGCACCCGGTCAAAAAAGAATTGCACTTCGGTATCCTTGACTTTACTATGAGCACGCTTTATGGGGAGGTGGATGCCGGAGCCTGCGAGCGCCTTTGTTATATTCGCGGGTGCCCTAAAAAATCGACGGTAATATGGTTCGGCGGCGGCATTGGTTCAGCTCCCCTGCTCATGGTCTGTTGAGAGCGCGCCCGGCCAATTTCAATGTCATGCTGTTTCAGCGATCGCGGAGGATCAGACATGGATGTGAAAAACCGGCCTTTTGTACCGTTTACACTATTTCTTTTGTTAGCGGCCGGAAATTTTTCCGAGTACGGCCGACAGTATTTTGGGATGACGAAAAAAGACCGAAAGTTAATCTATCTGAATGCGTTTTTGTAATCCTTCAAAATTCGATCATTGGAAAAAGGGAATGATCATGGTAAAGGATGGCGGCAGCTGTTATTTCCAGGTTTATTTCGATCCGGCCAAGCGAGAGTTTATTCATTTACACTACAATGGCCAGGCGTGACCAATCCACAGAGAAATTGTAATGCAATGGACAAGCGAATAATAAAATTCATCGTACTTTCTGCATCATTCATTATCGCAGCCTACTGGGCAGCCTATAGGCTTGATACCTTCGCAACGGGTCTTGTTGCTCTTATACCAATCTGCTATTTTATCGCGGCAGGAATTTACTCCCTATTGCAACTCATCAAAAGGCGAGAAAGTCGCACCAACCTGGTAATTGGATTCGGCAGCATCATTGCATTCGTAGTATTGCTGAATGCCTTTTCAGTCAGCGATCATGGATTAAGCGATCTTACAAAACAAAGAATACAGACTTTAAACGGACTTCGTCCCCTTCTATTAAAATACAAAGGAGAACGGGGATTTTTCCCGCGAAAACTTCAAGACCTTGTTCCCGATTACCTACGGACGGTTCCTCCCGAACTGCTGCATGGTGAAAAAGAGGATAGCTATAAAAAGATAATCTATGAGGTTATTTCAGGAGAAGCGCGCTTCACCTTCCAGCGGGCGCGAGGTCCGGATTCTCGAGTTACCTATCATGTAAGTGAGAACAGATATGAATATGACCGGTAGGAGCATTCAATCAACACCTGCCGGAATTTTGGTCAGGGGCATTGTTCTTGTGCTCTTGCCCTATATGGCAAGCTGTATGATCAGTTACGCAATCGCGGGAGAACGGCCGGATATCGACCACAAAGGCATACCCATTATGAATAATAGCAAAAAGGATTCGATTGGCTCTGCAAGCATGGAGAAGGACGGCACGATCATCCTGCAACTGCGAGCGGAAGGACCAAAGGGATCGATCGGCGATGCTCTTCTCAGGTATCCACCCACCCATGCCGAATACAATAATATCCTCCGCCATCTGGGAGGCTTGAAAAAAGGGGAAATGAAACGGGTCCCTCCATGGCCCTCACAATAGCGGCGTGGCAATACGTTTCGATAGGCGGCATTAGGTTGGCACCCTGATTATGGTCTCGTGAGGGAGGAGCGACCGATCAATTTCACTGCTCTGCTGTTTCAACAAGCGCAGAGGATGGAATATGGATATTACAAGCCGGCCTAGGGTGCGTTTGATAGAAAGTGACTCACCCCGATAAAGGACTATAGTTCAATGGCGTTAGATCTGCCAAGATACTACCTGATATTCGACCGGGCGGTCAAACTGGTCCCCACGGAGGATGGTGGGTGTCAAGTCATGGTATACAATAAGATAAACGACTCTTTTGAGACCCCGCACCCTTCATTGGCTCGGTATGTGTTTTTCCCTAATGACGAGGCGGAACTTGTCACAGAGGTTGATTTTAACGCCTACGTCGAGGAGTTGCGTGTCAAAGAGGCGATAAAACAAAGGGCCGCATCGACCTCGACTCATGCCACGAATATTGAGGAGAAAAAATGAGAACGACCATGAAGAAATTGATTCTTGCGTCCTTGCTTCTTTCCGTAGCCCTGCTGGCCACCGGGTTGGCGTACGCCGCGCCTCTCTACTTTCCCCACATAGCCACAAGCATTCCCTGGCAAACGGAGATAGCCATCATCAATACCAGTGATCAAACAGTCACCGGCACCCTGAGGGCCTTGAGCGATGAAGGTCAGCTCGTTGAGACCAAGGATGTCACACTTTCTCGCCCGCGGCCGGAAACAGATCACCGTTGCAAATGAGTTTACCAACCACACAGACATAGGATACATCATCTTTGACACAAACTCCGATGCGGTCCAGGGCTACACAAAGTTTTCCAGAGAAGGGTACTATAGAGCGGCAATCCCTGCGGTAAAAGAGGTAAACACCTCCGACATCTATATCCCCCACATAGCCTCAAACGCTGACTGGTGGACCGGGGTAAGCCTGGTGAACACCACCTCGGCACCGAAAGAACTGACCATCACCTTCAACAACGGCCAGAGCAGACAAATTACACTCACTGCCAACCAACACAGGGCCTTCGACATCGCACAGGAGTTCTTCAATAACCAACCCCAGCCGGACATTAAATCGGCGGTAATCACCAATGCAAGCGGCATCATTGGGCTGGAGTTGTTTGGCAGTCTTGGATGGGGTACCCAGCTGGAAGGAATCCTCCTTACCGATAAAACCACCTCGACCATATACTACCCCCATGTGGCGCGGTGATGGCTGGTGGACCGGCATTGTGGCCTATAACCCATCGGAGTGGGCGTGTACGATAACCATCACCCCCTACAGTGCCACAGGAACCCCCCTCACCTGGTCAACCCTGCCCATAGCGGGGAAGGAGAAATATATTGGCGTGGTTTCGGGACTTGGCCTTCCCGATCAGACGGCATGGTTCAAGATAGACTCCACGATCCCTATCACCGGTTTTGAGCTTTTCGGCACCGTTGACGGCAACCAGCTTGCAGCGTATGCAAAAGGGAGCGGGCCCGCGAAGGCGGGCGTCTTTCCCAAGATCGAGAAGAACGGCTGGACCGGTATTGCCTTTGTCAACACGGAAGACAGCGCGGCATCCGTTACCTTGACCGCCTATAACGACAATGGAACTGCGGTGGCCACCCAGGTGCTCCCTGTCGGCAGGCCATGCAAAGGTGGTCAATATTCGCTGAGGCGATCTTCTCGCAGGATATCAGCAGCGCCACCTACATTGCCTACTCATCGGACAGGAATGGTGTGGGGTTTCAGCTCAATGGCAGCTCGGACGGCATGATGCTCGATGGGCTGCCTGCACTTACCGTACCGGGCGTTCCTGATGGCATGGTCTTGATCCCCGCGGGGAGCTTCCAGATGGGGGATGCCTCTGGGGAGAGTTACATGGGCGATGAATTTCCTGTCCACTCTGTCACGTTAAACGCCTTCTACCTGGACAGGTATGAGGTGACTGCGGCCCTCTGGGCTGAGGTTTACACCTGGGCAATCACCCACGGCTACTCGTTCGACAACGGTCGGAACGGGGCCGGCAGCGAACCACCCGGTGTCGATCGTCAGCTGGTACGGCGTGGTCAAGTGGTTGAACGCCCGCTCAGAGAAGGAGGAAAGGACGCCGGTCTACTATACGGATCTTGCGCAAACGGAGATCTATAAAACGGGGCAGGCTGATCTGACAAACGGCATGGTGAAATGGACAGCCAACGGGTATCGCCTTCCCACGGAGGCGGAGTGGGAATATGCGGCGCGGGCGGGGACGACGACTCGGTTCTACACCGGGAGCTGCATCTCCACGGATCAGGCTAATTATGATGGGACTTTTTACAATAACCTATGCCCCATGGGTCAGCATCGCGGCGGGAAGACGGCCGTGGGGAGCTTTGCCGCCAACCCTTGGGGATTGCATGACATGGCGGGGAACGTCGCGGAGTGGATATGGGATCGGTATGGCGCCTATTCTTCCAGCCCGGTCACGAACCCCAAGGGGCCTGATTCAGGCTGGGACCGGATGTGGCGAGGCGGAGCTTGGGATAGCGCCGACCGCTTCCTGCGGTCGGCGAACCGCGGCAAATTCAGTCCGGACCTCAGCGGTCCGCTGTCCGCCCAGAGCTGCTACCTGGGTTTCCGTTCCGCCCTCAGTCAACCATAGGCTGCGCGAAGCGATAAGACGGCATGCACGGGTCGCAGGGGGAGATCCTTGGTAGGCCGTCTTATCCGCGTATTGGACGAATTTATTTTTTCACCAGGGGAATATCAACCATGAAGGCGTGCAGGTGTGGTCTGATCCCGCAGCGACGGAACATCCTGGCGATTCTCTGTTCCTGTCTTACCTTGCTCGGATGTTTTTCCCTATGGGGTGAGGAGGTTCCATCCATGAACCATTCTTTCAAGCCGTTGCTCGATGCCGAATGGGAAAAAACCCGCACAGGGTTTCATTGGCTTTTCTCGAAGCAGGCGGGCACGCTTTGGGATTATTATGTTTCACCCCCTTTCCCTGTACAATGGCCTCCGGATGCCGATCGCCGTTTTTATTATTATATCTACGCAATGGGCCAAAACCCGCAAAAACTGTCTGACGGTTCCTATCTATCCGCCCCCTGGGGCCGTATTGAAGTAGTCAGGACAAGAAATATTCCACCTACATTCATACGTCTTTCAAAAAAGCTTATCGAAATAGGCATCCAGGGAGTTCGTCCGATCAGTCGCGAAGAAGCTTTAATCTATGAGAAGAGGGAAGCAGCAGAAACGTATCTGGGAACCCTCGACTCATTGCCCGCGGAGGACAACAAACGTGCTCAATTGCTCCGGGAGTACTTCTGCACCTGGTGCGGGCATAACGGGCTCATTTCAGAAGAGATAAGTAAACTGCACACCCCGTTCTTCTTATGGCTGGGATGCAAGTGATCAGAATCAATCGTATCGTTGTCAATGGGTTGTTGTGGTATCATAAAGCGGTAGATTCCAAGGGGCATTGAAACCAGGCTCTTTGCTTCTTACAAAGGAGGGTGATGATGAAAGTTTATCGAAGCGGCAAGGTCTTTCGCGGACGAAATCGACTGATTGCACAAACAACATTCATTACGGTAAGTCTCATTATCCTTTTCATCATCCCGGGAGCAGTCGTCCCGCCCGCCTTCTCTGCCTTGCCGGTGAGTCTACCGTTCCCGATTACCGAAAACACCTATCAACATGGCGGCAATCCCGCAGTCGCTTACTCCAGCCTGAACGATTCTTATGTAGCCGTATTTTATAAATACAATAATATTTATGCGATACCCATTACCGGCCGGGGAGAGGGTTGGCAGAATAATGCCTTAAAGATCAATGGGTACGGCACCGAAGATCAGGATCCCAAAATCGCTTATGATTCGGTTAATGACCGCTTCCTCGCGGTCTGGCTGAGAAAATCCATCGGTTCGACAGGAAGCGTAATTGGACGTTTTCTATCCTGGAAAGGGCAGCCGATTCAGCAGGAGTTTGTCATCCAGGATTTGACCAATAATTCCGAAAACCACTGGAGTCACCTCAATATTTCTTACGGAGGGGGTGGATTTCTGGTTGTTTGGGATGAGGAAGTGGGAAGCAAGAAATTGGGCAGCGGTGCAATTGTAGCCGGGTCGCTTATTGTTCGGGGGCGGGGCATCTACAATAGCGGTAGTTTTCCCGGTCCCAGCTTCACGATCGCAGACGCGACAGTATATCCCGAAGACCGGTCCCGACCAATCGTGACATTCAACGCTAAGACGGGCAAACATATGGTGGCCTACGACCGGGTGCTATACGACGGCTCGAATACGGATGTCTATTTCAGGCATGTGAGTTATAACGGCAGTTATCTGCAAAATGAACAGAAACTTGTAGGCTGGCCTGCTGCTGAACCCAATCTGTCAGTCGCCTGGTGTAGCGGTTGGGGCCAATATGGCCAATATCTCCTCCTCTGGAGATCCTATGAGCCCTCCGAAAATAAAACTCGATTATATGGATGGCAGCTCAAGGGTGACGGCACTCCGCAATACGGTCCATTCATAATAGCGGAAGAAGCCGGTCTTCAATACTATTCAGCAGCCGTTGCAGCCCGATGGGGCGTCCAATACCTGGTGGTTTATGCCCCCTCCTCGACGGGGATGGGGTCGTTGAAGGGACGTCTGATTTACGCCGACGGAACAATGGATGCTCCTTTCCCGATCAGCTACGCAGAGTTCAGCTCCGGTTGTGGCGACCGCTGACTACAATTTTCTGGTGTTTTATAACATGGATTACAGCGGAGCGATGAGAGCCTTCGGGAATATCGTGGGAGAGCTGCCTCCAGCTGCACCATCGGTGAAATCCGCAACGGATATGATGAAAGATTCCTTTACGGCGAACTGGGGCGCCGGAGAAGAAGCCAACGGTTATCGGTTGGACGTATCAACGACCAATACGTTTGCCAGCTATCTCCCCGGCTACCAGAATCTGGATGTGGGCAACGTGACAAGTAAACAAGTCACCGGTTTGAATAATAACACCACGTATTACTATCGGGTGCGGGCATATAATACGTGGGGTGTCGGCCCCAACTCTGTCGTGGGCGCAGCGATCACCGCGCTCAACACAGTGGTCATTAAGAGCGAATCGGATATGATGATTCAGCGCCCCCTGGACCCTGATCGGACCGAACAGCTTCGCCTATGCGGGGATGGGGAGTCAGAACCTGACGAACCTCACGCCCGGGAGTTACACCCTCACCTGGGAGACGGTAAAGGGTTGGAGTAAGCCGTCTCCGGCATTCTCCACCCAGATCCTCCCCTCCGAAGGGACGATTACGTTTGCGGGAACCTACACCACTCCCCTCTCCCTCTCCTCTCTACTTCCCCCATATAGCCACAAGCATCCCCTGGCAAACGGAGATCGCCATCATCAATACCGGCGACCAAGCGGTCACCGGCTCCCTGTGGGCCTACAGCGATGCAGGTAATCTCGTAGAGTACAAGCAGGTTCCACTATCGGTAAACGGCCGAAGACAGATCAACATTGCCGATGAATATGCTGACCACACAAGCATAGCATACATCATCTTTGACTCAGGATCTGCGGCCCAGGGCTACACGAAATTCTCCAGAGCAGGGTACTATAGCGTGGCAATCCCCGCGGCAAAAAAGGTTAACACTTCCGGCATCTATATCCCCCACATCGCCTCAAACGCCGACTGGTGGACCGGGGTAAGCCTGGTGAACACAACCACGGCACCGAAAACGCTGACCATTACCTTTAACGATGGACAGAGCATACCCTACACACTCAATGACCGCGAACACAAAGCATTCAACATTGCGAGCCTGTTCAACAATCAAATTCCGCCGGAGATTCAATCAGCGGCGATCATAAATGCAAGCGGCGTCATTGGACTGGAGCTGTTTGGCAGTCTCGGATGGGGTACCCATTTGGAAGGAATCCTCCTTACCGATAACACCGCCTCGACCATATACTACCCACACGTGGCCGGTGATGGCTGGTGGACCGGCATTGTGGCCAATAACCCGGGGCCGGAGTGTACGATAACGATCACGCCCTACAGTGCCCAAGGGACCCCTCTTTTTACCTCAACCCTATCGATACCGGGAAAAGGAAAATATATTGGCACGGTAGCAGAACTTGGCCTTCCCGCCCAGACGGCGTGGTTCAAGATAGACTCCACGAGTCCCATCACCGGCTTCGAGCTTTTCGGCACCGTCGACGGCAACCAGCTTGCGGCCTATGCCGGTGGGGGCGGGACCGGAGCGTATGAGGGCGTCTTTCCCAAGATCGAGAAGAACGGCTGGACCGGGATTGCCTTTGTCAACACGGAAAGCGGCATGGCATCCGTTACCTTGACCGCCTATAACGACAGCGGAACTGTGGTGGCCACCCAGATTCTTCCTGTCGGCGGGCATGCCAAGGTGGTCAATAACCCGGAGTTGATCTTCTCGCAGAATATCAGCAGCGCCACCTACATTTCCTACTCGTCAGACAAAAAAATGGTGGGGTTTCAGCTCAACGGTACCTTAGATGGCATGCTCGATGGGCTGCCTGCACTTGGCGGAACCAATTGATCCACTCAAAGCATTTTGTGGAGATCAGAAATCAGATGGCAGTATTTCTGGATGGGGCATTTTCTGAGGGATGTAATAATCATTAACATCCAGACCTCCTGAAAATTTTGCTACTTCCGGAACAGGGAGTCCAACCGGTCGCACGCCGATGCCGCGGGTTTAGCCGCACTCCGCGTCCCGCCCTCCCGATAGC
>CAWFOM010000018.1:0-59464 GCA_963817385.1 uncultured delta proteobacterium | reverse complement strand
GCCCTGAATGGGGAATGGGCTGGAGGCGTTCATAAAATCATGAGAGCGAGCAGAGAGGGATCTCCATAAAATTACAAAATTGCCCAACAAGGCTAATTCAGCCGACGCAAAAAGCACCGCGGCTGATTAGCAGCGTTCGCCTGTGGAGGCCACCCATACAATGAACGACCACATGAATGTGCACGAATCCAGTGAAGCGGATCCCCTAGGAAAGGACGACCGTGCTCGCTCCAATTTCGTCCGGGAGTTGGTACAACGCTCCAATGAACCAGTCCGGGCGCCCGCAGCGCACCTAGCCACACCTCCAAGACGCATAGTGCAGTTCTGGGATGATCTTGGCCGATTGCCCCGGGACGTTAGGGAGTGCATGGAGTCCTGGAAGAAACTCGAGCAATTCGGATTCGAGCTTCAGGTTTTCGACGAGAGCTCTGCGAGGGAATTTATCCGGATCCACTTGGGCTCGCGATATGAGAGCGCATTTGACAAGTGCTATCACCCTTCAATGAAGTCAGACTACTTCCGTTACTCCTACATCTTCGTAGAGGGGGGCTTCTATATTGACGCTGACGACGTCTATCATGGAACGACAATCGATCACCTCTTCACAGATGGGCGGTTGAAGCTTCAACCGTTCTGCTACGACATTGCAACAGCTCAGATGGTTCCGCCCTCAGTTTTTGTCAATCCGGGGGCAAACGAATTGAGCTGGATTTTCTATTTCAACACCACCCCTTTGATCGCGGTTCGCAATCATCCTATTATAGAGCGTGCACTGCTGAACGCTACGACAGCCCTTGAGCAAGAATCAAAAGGCGAGTTGCCCGAAGTCCAGGCAACCACTGGCCCCGGCAACCTCACCAGATCCATATTCGAAGTGGTCGCTGATGAAAGCTGCGCGGAGGAAGCGCTGCTCGTTGTGCACGATTGGGAGAAGACTTCCACCAGTAAGTGGCCACTCAGCTACCGGAGTGATAAGAGAAACTGGAGGCTTTCGAATCAGCAAGCGTATCGGGCCTCACGGCGCGCGGAGAAGCGATGAACTTGGCGCGCCCTCCACTAGCAGCTGTCAGTCACGTTTTCCGATTCTGGCTGACTCTTCGGCGGCTCCTGCCGAGGCGGAAGTTGAGATAGGTTGAAAAATATGGACACCAATGTTTAGGTAAGAAACCAAGACGGAGGTGTGAAAATGGAAAGGATACCGAACGGGCGATACACGAAAGAGTTTCGAGAGGAAGCGGTAAAGATGGTGACGGATGGAGGCTTGTCGGTGCTGGAGATATCAAAGCGTTTATCTTTGCCGAAATCAACATTAGAGAGCTGGATAAGGGTTTCCAAGACGGGGCATCTTGGTGAGATTGGCAAGGGTCAGCGTCCCCTGACGGAGATTGAAAGGGAATTGGCGCAAGTGAAGCGAGAGCTGTCCCTGGCGAAGATGGAGCGGGACATCTTAAAAAAAGCGGCCGCGTACTTTGCCAAGGAGTCGCTGGAAGGTACGCGGTGATCAAGGAGTTGCGACTGGCCTATTGTGTTTCGCTGCTATGCCGTGTGTTGGAGGTGACGACAAGCGGATACTATGCCTGGGTCAAGCGTCCGCTTACCATCCGGCAGCGGGAGGAGATGAGACTGGAATTGGAGATACGTGCTGCTCATAAACGGACGCGTCAGACATATGGTCCGGAGCGCTTACAGCGGGATTTGTCCGATAACGGCGTTGTCGTGGGTGTTCACCGGATCAAGCGGATTCGCCGGAAGCTCGGCCTGCGTTGCCGGCAAAAACGGAAGTTCAAGGCCACGACGGACTCGCGGCATTCTCTGCCCGTGGCGGAGAATCTGCTGGATCAGAAGTTTGAGGCATCCGCGCCGAACCAGATCTGGCTGAGCGACATCACTTACATCCCCACAGGGGAAGGCTGGCTGTATCTTGCCGGCCATAAGGATCTTTTTACCGGAGAAGTCGTAGGTTATGCCATGGCAGAGCGCATGACGAAGAACCTGGTCAGCCAGTCCCTCTTGAGGGCCATAGCCGCCAAGCGACCCGCAGCGGGTTTGATTCACCACTCGGATCGGGGCAGCCAGTATTGCGCCCAGGAATATACCTTGTTGCTTGACCGGTTCGGGATGAGGGCGTCCATGAGCCGGAAAGGAAATTGCTACGACAACGCCCCCATGGAAAGCTTCTGGGGTGTGCTCAAGAATGAACAGATCCACCATTGCCGGTATGCAACCAGACAAGAGGCCATACAGGACATTACAGAGTACATCGAGATTTTCTATAACCGGCAAAGGAAACAGGCCAGACTCCGGTTCCTGTCTCCCGCCGCTTTTGAACGATGGTTCTATGAAAAACGACTGGCGGCATGAAAGGTTTGGTGTCCACTATTGACGACCGACCTCAAGTGTCATACATTCGGTGTCCAAGGTGCGGAGAAAGGCCCTGGGATTGAGAAGGTCTATGTCATCAACCTCGATCGTGAACCGGGCCGCTGGTCCAAGATGGAGCAAGAGCTCAGACACATATTGGACTCGTCGGGAGCTGAACTCTTGAGCCTTACTGAGCGGCATGTCGCCGTCGATGCCAATGAATTCTCGCAAGAGCCACCCAAGGATGCCGACATTGATCCATTTTATACGCTTGGAGATCAGCTTTTTGTAGAACCCCAACCGTTAGTTCTTCCCACGCGTCTCGAACTACATACTCCGATTCGAATGAGTCGAGCTGAGATTGCAGTCGCTCGATCACACATCAATGTTTGGAGGCAGGTTGCGGCGAGTAATCATGAGTACGTACTTATCCTTGAAGACGACGCATGGTTTCATTCCGGGTTTGCAAGATATCTGGACCAGGCGTGGGACGAAGTCGTGGCCGAATATGATAAGAAGGGCAGATTCGACGTTCTTTATGTGTCGTATCTCGAAGTGAAGCACGGTGCGCCAAAAACCTTTCTTTCAAGTAACGTATTCCGCCCAGTGCGCGGGCTCTGGCATCTGTCCGGATATGTTCTTTCCCGCGAGGGTGCCGAGAAACTCCTTCGCCTACTTCCTTGTCGTGGCCCCATTGACCTCTGGATAAATCACCAGTTCGAAGTGCTGGATGTACGCGCGACTAAACGGTCTCTTATTAGCCAACGACGCGACGCTAGATCTACCAACTCATATTCAATACTTCCCACTCTCACTACAATTGGCGCGATCACTAGTGAAGGAGCATCCCTATTTAACATCCGCCCAACTGAGCAACCAGTGTTTGCTTTTGGGCCTGAAGGCTCCGGCCATTCATCGCTTGCAATGGCTTTGTCCATGCTAGGATACAGATGCTGCAGTGATCTCCAGGCATTACCAGCTCCTGAACTAGAACGGCTTCTTGAGGGAAGAGGCGATCGGGTTTTTGACGCATATGTAAACATAGGATCTTTGGACGCAAGCGTCAGGGAACTCCGGAGTCGCTACCCGAAGGCAAAGTTTATTCTTACCGCAGCCAAGGGCATCACTGCAGATGGCACTTTCCTCAGTGTTGAGGACGACCTCAATGGTGCCGACATCGCTGTGCTTCATTCAGAGGAACCGAATAGATGGCAAGTCGTTTGCGAACACCTCAGATGTGCGCCGCCCACCTGCTCCTACCCTGCGCTGAAGGACCTTGGTCAAAGACCAATTCTCGACGGAACCATTGAAGCGGACCAAGTCCTAAAATGCAAAAGCCCTAGGCGTGATAAGTCGCCATGGGTCGTTGAGCCCCGTAAGTGGTGGCAAGGAATTAGCTCTGTCCCGACAGAGGATGGGCAGACGGACACTGGAACGTTCGTTAGAATCACCGACTGTTTGGAATGTCTCGACACGAGACGCTGGCTTCTAAGAAGCGACACTTTCACGGACAATTTGGCGTTGTTTCGCCCCTCGAACGTCGAGTTCAGTTCTGGAATCGGGGCTGCGCTTTCCGTTAAAAGGGAGCCCCTAGGCGTTCGAGACTATACCGCCGCTTCGTTATGCAGTCGGGACCAATACTTGTTCGGAAAATTCGAAGCGACCATCCAAGCATCAAATGTGCCCGGAGTGGTCACCGGATTCTTTCTCCACCGTAACTCACCACGACAGGAAATAGATATCGAGATCGCGGGGAATCGACCAGACCGCCTCTTGGTCAATGTCTTCTACAACCCAGGTGGCGAAGGAGCAAACTTTGACTATGGCTATAGAGGTGCTCCAAGCTATATTGAACTCGGGTTTGACGCATCCAAAGCAAGCCACCGCTTCGCAATTGAATGGAGCCCGTGCGAGATCCGCTGGTTAGTTGACGATAATCTGGTCCATAGGCGCGCGATCTGGGATCCGACACCAATCCCGCACCTTCCAATGACGCTCCATGTCAACAGTTGGCTATCTCGTTCTACCAAACTTGCCGGGCGAATCAACAACCGACGGCTCCCAGCAACCACAATAGTAGGATCGATCGCTATGGAGGCGAATTCCGTTATTTCCTCGCCCGGGTCTGATGATCTACGCCGGTCAAGTTAGGCTGGGTAGTTTTAACTCGAGTCAACTAGCACAATGAAAATTCTATCATTCAATCCGGGCCACGATGGCGCATTCGCTTATCTTGAGGACGGACATTTAGTAGCCTCAATTGAGGCTGAGAAACACTCCCGTTATCGACACTCACCACTGTCCGTTCCGGATGTGTTCAGCGTTCTCGGTGAACTCAAAGAAGTTCCCGACGTGCTTTGTAGAGGTGGCTGGTGGCCTAGCGACACGCATCTGTCTGAGCAGCACTTTCTTGCTGGATACCATGGCGTCAGTAACAGCGACATTATAGTTGGTCAAAAACGCCTATTAGGGAAGACGGTTGAATACTTCTCATCTTCCCACGAACGTTCCCATCTTCTCTGTGCCTTTGGCATGTCGAATCTGCCCAAGGGCACCCCGTGCTATGCATTACTTTGGGAAGGAGTGATCGGCTCATTCTACAAAATCGATTCCGAGTTGAACTTGACAAAGCTCGCCGATGTCATGCCTGAACCTGGACATCGTTATGCCCTGCTCTACGGCTTGGCTGACCCAACCTTTGATAAAAGCGTTGCAGAATTCTCGCGATTTTCTGACGCGGGAAAGCTCATGGCTTTGGCTTCATTTTCGAAGCGAAGCAAGCCTTCGGATGAAGAGGAGAAAATAGATCGCGTTTCTCATGCAGGATTGCCTGCACCTAAAGCCGAAGGAGTGTGAGGTGTTGAGGCATTGCCGACACTACAACGTGGGGCTGGATGATCCGGAATTTCGCAACTTCGCAGGTATTTTCAGCAACAGAATCTTCGATCGTCTTTTATCAATTTGCCGAAGTCGAACATGAAGAAAGGAATGCCGTTGCTGATCGCTGGTGGATGCGGCCTGAATTGCGACTGGAACACGAAGTGGAAGGAGACCAATCTCTTTTCCGAGGTATTCGTGCCACCTGTTGCCAACGATTCGGGCTCGGCTATCGGCACGGCGATTGACGCCCAGTTCCATTTTACAGGGAACCCTAAGATCGATTGGAATGTCTACTCTGGTCTTGAGTTTCATCAGCGACTGACTCTTTCGATTTGGCATCAGTATTGATGTCTACGAAACGAACTACGAAATGATTGCCGACATGCTGGCTAACGACCTGATCATCGGATGGGTAAATGGAAAATACGAAATCGGACCGCGCGCGTTGGGAAATCGTTCGATTCTTGCTTCACCATTCCAGGATAGCACTAGGGTGCGGCTAAATGAGATTAAGCAGCGCGAACAATTTCGTCCGATTGCGCCTGTCTGCCTCGAAGAAGATGCTGCAAGATGGTTTGGCTGCGATCACCCGAGTCCATTTATGCTTTACACGCAGCTCGTTTCTAGAACGGATGCGCTAGCTGCGGTGACACATGTCAATGGGACGGCGCGCATTCAAACGGTGTCCTCTGTGACTAACAGCCATTTGTATGAGCTGCTTATGGCATTCAAGGCACGTACCGGTTACGGTGTCTTGTGTAATACCTCCCTGAATTTCAAAGGAAGGGGATTCATAAACAACATAGCCGATCTCTCGGCCTATACGATAGAGCACAATTTGGACGGCTTTGTGATTGAAGGGCGAAGCTATATGTTGAAGTCATCGACAAATTATCAGGCGTACTTGAGGATGCCAAACTCTATAGCTGGCCCGACGTAGAGTAATGGATCGACGTTCAAACCGTAATGCGCAGCATATCGTTACACTCCGTGTGCTTGACTCGTAGGTGACGTCAAGGTCCGGTGCATTTCATTTTTTCTTCGATCAACCCTATACAGTACTGGTTGAACTCTACTACACAAACCCTGTCACCCAAGTTGCTGACTACAAAAAAATTGACGAACTCTATATTCATTACTTCCTGAACAAAGAGTCCAATGCATCCCGCGCCGATGCCGCGGGTTTAGCCGCGCTCCGCGTCCCGCCCTCCCGGTAGCGGAAATATTCACAGAAGTTCGCCCGGTCCTTCTCCAGGACCCGGTCCGCCTGTGATTCCCGGCACTGGTTGTACGCGGCGGGTTCATGGTGTACGCAATTCAGGCAGCAGCGCAACTCCGCCCGGCAGTGCGGACAGGCAGCCTTTCTCCCGACGGGATCGGGCGGGACAACCTCCTTCCCGCAGGCGTGGCAGATCTTCATCCCTTTGCCTCTTTCCGGGCGTCCCCGCTCGCCGTCTCCCCGGCCGGGGGGAGAAACCCGAGCTGCCTGAGCAGCTTCAGGGTGGTTTTCGTGGCGGGCAGATCCGCCAGCTCCGCGGGGGCGACCCAGCGGGCTTCGCTCGCGTCATCGGAGCCGTTCACCTCGCCGCTCACGTAATCCCCCGCGAAATCGATGATGACGTAATGGAACCGGATGCGGCCGTCCGCGGCCCGTTCCATCATCTCGCCGGTGAACACCTGCTCTCCGGCGCGGATCGTAATCCCCGTCTCCTCGAGGATCTCCCGCTCCGCCCCCTCCCGCAGGGTCTCTCCCAGTTCGAGGCCGCCGCCCGGGATGGCCCACAACCCCTGACTGGGCGGGACGCCCCGCCGGACGAGGAGAACCCGTCCCTCCCGAAGGACCACCGCCCCCACCCCGACCCGCGGGTAATCCGGATATTCACGCTTCGCCATGCACGTCTCCTTATTCCCGCCCGCCTTCGGCAATGCGGAAGTCGAAGCGGGAGGTCACCCGGGGTTCGCTTCCGCCGTTGAATACCCTCTCGACAAACGTCACCATCCCCCGCCGATCGATGAGGAGAACCGTCGAGCAGCGGGTCCCGTAGGCCGGACTCTCGATGAAAAGCGGCGAGAGGACCCGCTCCCACTCCAGCCCCACCCCCGTATCGGGGAGCCGGTCGTCCGGCGGCCGCGATCGGGAGGCAAGAAGATCGAGGAGCGCCTCCGGCGACGGGTTATGATCTCCCGCGAGAAGCTGCTCCAGCGCCTGCTTCCCCCGGTTCACCTTCGGCCAGGGGGTATCGAGCAGATGGTTGCTCATGCCGTGAATCCCCGGCGCCGGGCGGATCGCTTCGCCTCGGTTCGAATAGAATAAAAGCTCCGAACGATCCCCCACGAGCAGGCTGAAACCGTTGTATCGGCCGGCACGGGGGGCGAGCCGTTGCAGATACTCTTCCGGGCTCTCCCGGCTGCGGAGGTAATCGCTGACCAGATGCCCCCGGGACGGGGCCTCAGTTTTCAGCGATGCCGGGTCGCGGTAGTTGGTGATCGCCGCCAGCCTCCCGCTCCGCGTGATCCCGAGCCAGGTTCCTCCCGCCTTCAGATCCCGCCCGGCCAGGAGATCCGGGGCATCAGCCCAGAAGGCTGCCGGCGCCGAGGGCCGCTCATAGAACTCGTCCCGGTTTGCCGCGAGAATGAGCGGGTAGTTATCATGCATCTTCCAGGCAAACAGGATCAGGCACATCCGGGCGGCCTCCGTTTTACCTCAGCCAGGATCCGCGTCAGTGCATCACCGGCGGAGGCGTTGATGACAACGTCCGCGATAGAGTCCGCCGGTGTGGGGGTCAGGTTGATGATGACAAGTTTCGCCCCCGACTCCTTCGCGATGAACGGCATGGTGGCCGCAGGATAGACGACGAGCGATGAACCGACGACGATGAGGAGCTCGCAGCGGCTCGCACGCCGGGTCGCCTCCTGCAAGGTCTCCTCAGGAAGGGCTTCGCCGAAGAAGATCACATCCGGTTTCATGATTCCCCCGCAGCGCTCGCAGGCCGGGGGATCATCCGCCGTCCGGTATTTTTTGAGGATCTCCTCCAGGGCATAGCGGCCGCTGCACTCCAGGCAGCGGATCCAATGCATGGTGCCGTGCAGCTCGTAGACCCTGCCGGGATCGTTCCCCGCCTTCTGGTGGAGGTTGTCGATGTTCTGGGTGATGACGCAGTCCAGCCGGCCCAGTCGCTTCCAGCTCGGCGATCGCCTTATGGGCGGCGTTGGGACTGGCGTCCTTGAGGAGATCGCCGGAGAGGAGGAAGCGCCACTGCTTCCGGCGGGTCTCCGGACTCGAGAGGAACTTATCGATGGTAAAATCCTCCGGATCGAACTTCGTCCAGAAGCCGCCCGGACTGCGGAAATCGGGGATGCCGGATTCCGTGCTGACCCCCGCGCCCGTGAAGACGACGATGTGTCCGGCCGTCCGGATCATCTCCGCGACGTGGCCGATCTTCTCATCCGATTCATTTCCGATCATCCTGCCTCCTTGCTGCATCAGCCCGCCGGTCTTGGGCGGGGAAGGCAGCACTATAGTCGAACTAAGCCGAAAAAACAAAACGAAAAACCGCTTCCGCATCACCAAGGCATGAACGGTTCATGCGGAATGGTTTTTTGCCTCATGAAATTTGATATCTTCTTGACACACCACGGACCTTTTGCGTATATTGATGAAAAGCGTTCATATTTTAAGTTTTTTTCGAACCCCCGACGACCGGCCGGCCCTCGTTCAACGGGCGGAAAGATGAGAAGTTGACATGATCGATAACGCCCTGACGATGCTCCGGAGCTTCCGAATTCAGGACATCCTCGACATCGCCATCATCTCGATCATGATCTCTGCCCTTCTGATCTGGTTCAAGGATCGGGCGTCCCGGTTCGTCTTCTTCGGCATCACACTGCTTGGGGTCGTCTATATCCTCGCCCGCTTTTTCCAGCTCTACCTGACGACGGTCGTCCTGCAGTCCTTCTTCGCGATACTGCTGTTCGTCCTGGTCGTCATCTTTCAGGAGGACCTCCGCCGCTTCTTCGAACGCCTGGCCCTGCTGGGGCGGTTCCGGAAGAAACCTTTCGCGGTGACCGCCTTCAACGAAAGCGCGGAGATCATCGCCGAGACTGCAGCCGACCTCGCACACAAGAAGATCGGCGCCCTGATCGTCATCCAGGGTGACGACCCCCTCGACCGCCACCTCACCGGGGGAAACAATCTGGACGGCCTTCTCAGTCGGCCCCTTTTGGAGAGCATTTTCGATCCCCATTCGATCGGTCACGACGGCGCCATCCTTATCGACGGAAACCGGTTGATACGGTTCGGCTGCCACCTGCCTCTGTCGGCAAACGCCGCTCAGTACGGCAACCTGGGGCTCCGCCACACGGCGGCCCTCGGCCTCTCGGAGAGGTCGGACGCCCTCTGCGTCGTCGTCTCGGAAGAGCGGGGCAGCATCTCTCTCGCGAAGGGGGAACGGATCGCGGAGATGGCCAACGCCTCGGCGCTCCGCATCGAACTGGAGTCCTTCTTCGCGAAGCGGGCGCCCCTCGCCAAATCGCGGCCGATCATCCGCTGGCTGAAGGAAAACCCGCGGGAAAAGGTGCTCGCCGTTGTCCTGGCGTGTATGCTCTGGGTTGCTTTCGGCTACCAGCGGGAGACGATCCGCCGGGATTTCGTCGTCCCCATCGAATACCTGAACGCCCCGGTGGAATGGGTCCTGGAAGATCCCAAGGTCATGGAGGCAAAGGTCATGCTGATGGGCCCCGCGCAGGCCTTTCAGCTCCTGCACCCGGACACCCTCAAGATTTCTCTCGATCTCAAGCAGCTCCGACCCGGCACCCAGGAGATCACCCTGACCCGCGAGATGGTGAAGACCCCCTCCAACCTCCTGGTTTCGGGCATCACTCCGGAACGGATCAAGGTCGTCACGTCCCGCCTGCTGCCGCTGGTCGTCCCCATCGAGGTCCTGACGGAAAACGCCCCGCCGCAGGGAATGGCCGTCCAGAGGATCACGGTCACCCCCCCCGAGGTCAAGGTCCTCATCCCCGGCCGGCTCCGCGGCAAACGGATCCGCATCCTGACCGAGCCGGTCGACCTGTCGCTCCTCGACGTCCAGAAGATCTTTACCCCCTCGCTTCGGTATCCGCCGGATATCCAGTTCTCGGGCGGAAAAACGCCGGTGATCCGGGTCGTCGTCAAGACGCGGCCGGATGACGTCCCTGCGCGACGCTGAAGGTTGCCGTACCGGGGAAAAGCAGTGCGGATTCAACGGAACTCTTCCTTCCTCATCCCGTATTTATGCATTAACTTGTTGAGCTGGCGGACCGTGATGCCGGCGGCCTCCGCCGTCCGGTTGATCCTTCCGCCGTTGCGGGCGAGAACCTCCCGGAGGTAGCGCCTCTGTGCATCCTCGACAGCCCTGCTGCGGACATCGGCCAGCGTGAGCCTGGTCTCCGCGGCAATCGGCGCTGCCGTCTGCCCGTTGGCAAAGAGTTCCACGGGAAAGCACTCCGGCGTCAGGATAGAGGAGGTCTCCAGGATGCATGCCCTCTCGACAAGGTTCTGCAGTTCGCGGATGTTCCCGGGCCAGGGATAGCGCCCAAAGGCCTCCATCACCCGGGGGTGGACATAATGGATGCCCCGATGATTGAAGCGGTTCATCTGTTTCAGGAAGATTTCCGTAAGCTGGGGGATGTCTTCGCGGCGTTCCCGAAGCGGCGGGATCGCGATGGGAAAAACATTCAGACGATAGTAGAGGTCGTTCCGGAAGAGGCCCTTTTCCACCATCTCACCGAGATCCGCGTTGGAGGCGGCGATGATCCGCGCGTCGGTCTCAATGAGAGCCTCCCCACCGACACGCTGAAAGGTCCGGTCCTGAAGGACCTGCAAGAGTTTTATCTGGGCGGCGGGGGTGATCGTGCCGATCTCGTCAAGGAAGA
Source organism: uncultured delta proteobacterium (assembly GCA_963817385.1). Lineage (GTDB taxonomy): Bacteria > Desulfobacterota > Syntrophia > Syntrophales > UBA5619 > JAKAFS01. The sequence continues at coordinate 48,310 of CAWFOM010000018.1, read as the reverse complement.
TGGTCCCCCCGTGGGCCAGCTCGAATTTGCCCAGTTTCCGCCGGACGGCGCCGGTAAAGGCCCCCTTCTCGTGCCCGAAGAGTTCGCTTTCGAGGAGGGTGTCGGGGATAGCGCCGCAGTGGACGCCGATGAACTGCACCTCCCGCCGGTTGCTGTGGCGGTGGATGAGCTTCGCGAGGACTCCTTTCCCGGTCCCCGTCTCCCCGGACAGAAGGACGGTGCTCTTCGTCGGCGCGACGAGGCGGACCTGTTCGAAAACCTCCCGCATGGCGGGATTCCGGGTCTGCAGAACCTCGAGCGAATCCGATTGCCAGAAGCGGTCCCTGAGGTAGTCGAGTTCCGACTGCGCCCGGATGCTCTCATGGATGCTCTCGACTACATACCGCACTTCGTCGGCATTCAGGGGATGGGTGACGTAATTGGCCGCGCCCGCCTTCACCGCCTCGACTGCTTCCCGGATCTCCTCCGGCGGAGTCATGACGATAATCTCCGCGGAGGGGAACGCCTGCTTGAGCCCCCGGAGCGAATCGTCGTCACCGATCACCCTCTCGCCGATCAGGGCGAGATCGATGAAAATGAATTCATACCGCCGTTTCCGGAAGAGGTCGAGGCAGCCCCGAACCGTGGTTGCCGCGTCCACGTGGAATGACCGGCGGAAGGCGGTGCGGATGATTTCAGCCGCCGCCCGGTCTTCGGTTGCCGCAAGGATGTATCGCATGGGACCTCCGGTAAAACGAAAATCCTTATTTCACACTGATCGATTTTTCTCCGCGATTCCGGCCCGCTTGTCAAGGGGAAAAGCGGATGCGGGGGGAGCCGCTGCCGACTTTTTCATTGTATTTCCGGGGTCCATGGGCTAAAGTAACGCTGTTCAAGTACCTAATCAAGGGCAATCCCGACACAACAACCGCATTTCGGAGGCATGCAGCATGCCCGGAGTCACCAAGAGAAGATCCGCAAAAACCGGCCTTCCGCCCGGTTCCCTGATTCATATCGGCCAGAGGCATACGGAGAAAGCGAAAATCACCCTTTGTGAGTATGACGAATCCCATTTCCAGGAGAGGGAAATCTCCACCTTGGAAGGGGTCATCTCCCCCCCGACCGGATCGGCTGTCACCTGGATCCATATCGATGGTCTCCAGGAAACCCGCCTCCTCGAACAGATGGGAAGCATCTTCTGCCTGCACCCGTTAATTCTCGAAGACATCCTGAATACGGAACAGCGCCCCAAGAGCGAGGACCACGGCGATTATCTTTACATCGTTCTGAGGCTCTTCCATGAAGGCGCCGACGGCGCCCTTATTCCCGAACAGGTCAGCATCGTCCTGGGCCCCAACTGGCTGATCTCCCTCCAGGAGAAGGAGGGGGGACTTATTGCTCCCGTCCGGGAGAGGCTCCGCAACGAAAAGGGGCGCCTGCGGAAGGCCGGGGCCGACTACCTTGCCCATGCCCTCCTCGACGCGATCGTGGACAGCTATTTTGTCATCCTGGATAAATTCGGAGAGAAGATCGAAAACCTGGAAGATGCCCTGGTCGGCCGCCCCTCGCCCGTGACCCTCCGGGCCATCCAGGCCCTGAAGCGGGAGATCATCCTCCTGCGGAAAGCGGTCTGGCCCCTCCGGGAGATGGTCGGCGGCCTCGCCCGCTCCGACTCGCCGCTCATCCGCGAGCCGTCGGTCATCTACTTCCGCGACGTCTACGACCACGCCGTCCAGGTGATCGACACGATAGAGACCTATCGGGACATGCTCTCCGGGATGCTCGACATCTACCTTTCCTCCATCAGTAACCGGATGAACGAGATCATGAAGGTCCTCACCATTATCGCGACAGTCTTCATGCCGCTGACCTTCCTTGCCGGCGTCTACGGGATGAACTTCAAATACATGCCGGGGCTGGAATGGCGTTGGGGATACATAACCCTCTGGGGCGTGATGATTATCATCGCCATTTTCATGCTTCTTTACTTCAGACGAAAAAAATGGCTATAGCAGAAACCGCGGCCCCTCCCCGTGAGGGGCGTTCTGCGGCAGGATTTTCATAACGCCGGGAGGTGGAAATGGCTGTCTTTGAAGCGAGCGACATTGTCGAGGTGGCGGTCCGTATCGAGGAGAACGGTGTGAACTTCTATCGCTACGCGGTACAACTGGCGGGGAAGGAGGAGCTGAAAGCCCTCTTCCAGCGGCTGGCCGACGAAGAGGTGGGACATCAGCGGACCTTTACGGAGATCCTGGCCGGGATGGACCGGAATCCTCCCCCGGAGGGATACGACGGGGAGTATGCCGCCTATCTCCACAATTATGTGGATAACCGTCTGGTTTTCACGACGGAGGCATTTGCCGTCGAACTGGCGAAACTCAGGGACGAGGTCTCCGCCCTCGATTTCGCCATTCAGCGGGAGCTCGATGCGATCCACTATTACCGGGAGATCAGGGAACTGCTGCCGGCTGACCAGCGGCAGGCGATCGAACGGATCATCGACGAGGAGAAGGGACATTTTACCCGGCTGTCGGCGATAAAGAAGAAACTCCTTGGATGCTGAAGGGACTGTCCGAATAGGATGAAACAGACCCGGGGAAACGACGCACCATGAAAACATACGAAGGCGCAATCATCTCCTGTGATCGGAAAGATCACGTCTATAAATACCTCGTGGAAGATGAGGGTCGCATTCTCTCGGTGGGAGATGATCTGCCCCCGGCATATCAAGGAGCGCCCCGCGAGATCCTGGGCGAACGATCTCTGCTCCCCTGCTTCGGGGATACTCACCTCCACTTTGCATCTTATGCCCTCTTCAATGCCGGCCTCGATGTGCGCTCTGCGCGGAGCTTGCCGGAGATGGGTGAGCAGATCCGAAAATTCACCCGGGAAAACGGCGACCCAATCGTCATGGGCTTCGGGGCGTCGGCCAATTCAATTGAGGAAAAGCGGCTGATCTCCCGGGATGAGATTGACCGGGTCTGCCCGGATCGGGCCGTGTACATCGTTAAATATGACGGCCACGCCTGCATTCTCAGCAGCAGAATGATCTCCCTGCTGCCGAAGAAGATGAAGAGCTTCAGAGGCTACCATGAAGATTCGGGGGAGATGAACCAGGAGGCCTTCTTCGCCGTCACCGATTTTATCACGAAAAAGGTTTCTCTCCCCCGGGTCATCCGGAATATGCTCCGGGCAGTCGACACCCTGGCGGAACAGGGGATCGGCATGATGCATACCGCATCCGGCGTCGGGTTCCCTCTGGATCTGGATGTGACCATGGAGACGATCCTGGGAAAGGGATTTGATACCGGCTTTCAAACCCGGGTCTTCTTCCAGACCATGGACGTCGGCAAGGTCAAAAAGAGAAAACTTCCCCGCGTGGGAGGATGCTTCGCTACGGCCCTGGACGGCTGCTTCGGCAGCGAGGATGCGGCGCTGAATAAGCCATATGCCAATAATCCCCGGAATCGGGGCGTCCTCTACCATCGGGACGAAGAGGTCATCCGCTTTGCAAAACAGGCCAACCGCGAAGGGTTGCAGATCGAGATGCATGCGATTGGCGACGGGGCCTTTGACCAGGCGCTCAGGGCCATCGAGGCGGCCCTGAAGGACTACCCGCGGGAGGATCACCGCCACGGGATCATCCATGCGTGCCTCCCATCCGACGAAGGGCTGCGGAAGTGCGCCGGGCTCGGCATCCAGATCCCCCTTCAACCCGCCTTTCTGAAGTGGGACCTGGAGCCCCTTGAGTTTCTGGAAAATATCCTGGGGGATCGTACGGAAGAGATCTCCCCGTTAAGGAAGATGGCCGACCTGGGGATCGTCCTGAGCGGGGGCTCCGACGCCCCCTGCACCCTGCCGGATCCGATCTTCGGCATCCATGCTGCCTGCAACCATTATGTCCCCGGGCAGTCCCTCACCATCCCGGAGGCCCTGAAAATGTTCACCTACAACGCGGCCTGGACCACCTTCGATGAAAAGGAACGCGGCAGCCTCGAGACGGGTAAGATTGCCGATATGGTTATCCTGAACCGGAATCCGCTGACGATGCAACCGAGTGAACTTCTGGACCTGAAGGTGGAAAAGATTCTTCTGAACGGCCGAGAGTACCAAAAAGGCCAGGGCATCCTGAGCCTTCTGGTAAAGGGACTTTTGCCGGGCGGAAGGGTATAGACGATCCACCCGGTCGGTGATTGAGATCTCCAGATTGACCGCATCGGGAAAAGCGCACGGGGCACAACGGCCATCGGCTCAGAGCCGCGCTCGCGGTCGTTACGACTTCAATCCGTACTTCTTGAGCTTGTAGCGGAGCATCCGCTCGCTGATCCCGAGAAGTTCGGCGGCCCGGGTCTGGTGATCTCCTGCCTTCTCCATCGCTTCGACGATCAGTTTTTTCTCCAACTCCTCGATCGAGCCGCGCAACAGTCCTTCGTCCGCCTTCTGGCCCTCCGGCGACTCTTCCATCACCTCGCGAAAGGGAAGATCCTCGACGGAAATCACGGCATCCCGGGCGATGACGACGGCCCGCTCGATAATGTTCTCCAGTTCCCGGACGTTCCCGGGATAGTCGTACTTGAGAAGGACATCCTGCGCCTCGCTGCTGAGTCCCGCTATTTCCTTGTCGTTCTCCTCGGCATACTGCTTCAGAAAATGGTCGATAAGGGGCAGGATATCCTCCCTGCGTTCCCTGAGCGGCGGGATGGACATCGTGACGACATTCAACCGGTAGAAGAGGTCCTCCCGGAAGGCCCCTTCTTTCACCCGCTGCTCCAGGTCCCGGTTGGTCGCGCTGATCACCCGGACGTCGGTGCGGATCGTCTGGTTCCCGCCGAGGCGCTGGAACTCGTGCTCCTGGAGGAAGCGCAGAAGCTTCACCTGGACCGCCGGCGTGAGTTCGCCGATCTCGTCGAGAAAGAGGGTCCCTCCGTCCGCCTCCTCGAAACGGCCGATCCGCCGGGCCGTCGCCCCCGTGAAGGCCCCCTTCTCGTGGCCGAACAGCTCACTCTCCAGGAGATTCTCGTGCAGGGCGCCGCAGTTGACCGCGATGATCCGCCGTGCGGACCGGGGGCTCAGGTGGTGGATCAGCCTCGCCAGGAGCTCCTTCCCCGTCCCGCTCTCCCCCTGGAGCAGAACCGTCGCGCGTGACGCGGCCACCCGCCCGGCCATGTTGATCAGGATGCTCATTTTCTCGCTCCGGTAGATGATCCGGTCGGTCGTCACCCCTTTTTCCCCGAGCTGCTCCCGAAGGATCTCATTTTCCTTCAGCAGGATCCGCCGCTCCGCGACACGCTCCACAAGGATCAGAAGTTCGTCGAACTCCACGGGTTTCGTGATGTAGTCCAGAGCTCCGGCCTTCATCGCATCCACGGCCGTCTCAATCGTCCCATAGGCCGTGATGATGACGACATCGATCTCTGGATTGATCCCCTTGACGGCCTGAAGGACCTGCATCCCGTCCATCCCGGGCATCTTGTAATCGAGGAGGATCAGGTCATAGTGGCCCTCTTTAACCCGCTGGATCGCCTTATCGCCGCTTTCGGCCTCGCCGACGGCGTGCCCCTCGTTCCGCAGGAAGTCGCGGAGCATCTCCCGCTGCGACTGGCCGTCTTCCACCACCAGGATATTGAGCTTCTTCATTCCGCCTTCGCCCCCTTGCCGTTGCCGTGCCTTTTCGCGGGAAGCAGGATCTCGAAGGTCGTCCCCGCCCCTTGCCGGCTCAGGACGCGGATCTCCCCGCCATGCCCGCGGATGATCTCATGCGCCAGGGGCAGTCCGAGCCCCAGCCCCTTCTCCTTCGTCGTATACTCGGGATTAAAGATCCGTTCCACTTCTTCGGTCGACATACCGCACCCGGTATCGGTGATCCGGATGCTCACCATCCCGTCCTCCTGCTCCCGAACGGAGAGCGTGACGCTTCCCTCCCCGCTGATCGATTCCATCGCGTTCTTGATGAAATTGAGGAAGGCCTGTTGCAGCTTGTCCATATCCATCGGGATGACGACCGGCTTCTCTTCCCAATCGTTCCGGATCACGATCCCCCTGCCGGCGGCCTCCGCGGAGATCAGGTGAACGATCTTCTGGAGGACCTCCTGGACCGGGCAGTCGCGGAGCTCCAGACGCCGGCTCTTCGAGAAGGTCAGAAACTCCTCGATGATCCCGTTGAGGCGCCGGATCTCATCACGAATCACCCCGGCCATGATCTCGAATTCCTTCCTCTTCTCCTCATCGGCCGGAGCGCATTCCCGTTTTAGCCGCTGGCTTGCCATACTGATCGCATTCAACGGGTTACGAATCTCGTGCGCTACCCCGGCAGCAAGCTGCCCTAGGGAGGAAAGACGTTCCGCCTTCTCGAGTTGCCGCTCGATCGCCACGATCCCCGCAAGGTGACGGTTCTGGTTGTGATAGAGCAGCCACATCGACAAAAGCGCAATCAGGACGATCAGGGCAAGAAAAACAAACATATTCCGTTGGTTCTCATCAAGGATCTGGTCGGTGTTTCCCCGCTCCAGCCCGAGGCGAATGATTCCGGCGATCTGATCATCCAGATGGAGGGGGGCGATGATCTCGAGGATGCTTTTCCCGTCGTGGAAGACCTTCCGGCTTTCAATCCGCTGTGTCCCGTTGAGGATGCTCGCCATGAGCAACTTGTCGCGGCCCGACTCCTCCGGAATTTTCCCGGTATTTCCCAGCGGCAATCTGTTTTTATCCCGGACGGTGAGATAGACAAGGCCCTGTCCCTGACCTTCCCCGAGTTTCTCGATCGCTTTTTCCACGGACACCCTGGTCCCCCAATAACGGGTGCTATCCTGATCCAGGGCGATAACGATGGTCCCGCTGCCGTCAGGCCGGCGCAGGGCAATAAAACCTACCTTTTTGAGGCGGCCGAGCCGGGCGAACAGATCGCCGGGACCGTCCGGATTTCCCCGTTTGATCGCCGGAGGCCCGCCGCCGACAGGCTCGTCCGGAAGCGGCCGGCTCTGAAAGATGACGTCCCCCCAGGCATTGATGACGGCTACCAGCCAGAGATTCTTTTCCTGTGCGTATTTCTGGATATAGCTCAGGCTGAGATGCTCCTTCTTCCAGTGGCCGTCGATCTCACGCGCCATCTCGACAACCTTCTCGGTAAGGAATACCTGCGGGGAGAGGTCCTGTTCGGCAAGCGGACGGAATGCGCTCCCGCTCACCTTCTGGGATGCCTGGATCATCGTTTTCAGGTTTTCCATTGCGAGCCGCTCCACCACGCTGATGATCCGCAGCCCCTGATTCTCCATGAAACCCTCAAGGGTGTGTTCGCTTCGCCGGAGATCCATCAAACCCATTATCAGGATGAGACCGATGAAGATGGCGCAAACGAGGGCAACGGCAAGGGGCTGCATGAAGGAACGGTTGTATCGGGGGGAACGGTTCTGCCAGATGATCTTTTTTTCAGAGCTCATACCTTGGGTATCCGTGATCGCAAAAGCCGATGTCGCAACGGGCGGTCATCGGATCTCTTCCCCCGCCCCTTGACCGGGGGGATATAGATAGCCGTGCGAAAAGGCAACGAACCGCCGCTACCGGAAATCTGCAACAATATTCAGGCGTCATCATAGGTCATTCCCTCGAAAAGTCAACGATTTCTTTCCCGATGACCGCTGGGGAAGAGCAGGAATCGTTCAGAAAAGTCGGAAATTTACCAGGCAGGGCCGGGATTTTCACGTTCATTGGCAAAAAGCGAGAGATCCGGGAGGAGACCTCGTCGATAAATTCGACATTTCTGTCGATCATCGAGCACAACCCATTTTTCCATGATAGTCATTGATATCAGGAATATTTTCACTCGTCATGCCCGAAGGGTCGACAATTTTTGCCGCCCGTTTCCGGCATCCGGACGGGAAACGATGATTACCTCATCGCATAATATCAATTAATTACGATATGATACAAATAAATGCACCGCTGGCATAAGAGATGCAAGATCTATTCAGTAAAACGAACTGTGGACTGAACGCGGGCACGATCAGACGACAGTAAAACGACCAAAGGGGGAGGTTCTACGGAACTTCCCCTTTTTCTATCCGGGAGGCCCCATCGCCTCGATAACTTCCCCGTCCGCTTCCGGGCTGATTTGCACCCTGTCATGCTGGATCCCATCGGTGTTTCACCGGTGCAGTGGACAGGATAATCGACGCTGTGCGTATCGTTCAGGATTTTTCCTCCTTATCGCTATTCGCCTTGCGAATCTTTCGCCACTGATCCAGCCTCTCCCCGATGATCTTCTCATATCCCCTGTCGGTCGGCCGGTAGAACAGGGGCCCTTGCCCTCGGATTTCATCCGGGAGGTACTCCTGCGGGACATAGCCCTCGGCGAAGTCGTGGGCATAGAGGTAACCCTTGCCGTACTCCAGCGACTGCATCAGTTTCGTCGGGGCGTTCCGGATACGCAGAGGGACCGGGAGAGACCCCGTCTTCTCGATCGTCGCTTTGACCAGGCCGTAGCCGGCATACAGGGCGTTGCTCTTCGGGGCGGTGGCAAGGTAGACGACCGCCTGGGCCAGGGCCAGTTCCCCTTCCGGTGAGCCGAGAAAATGGAAGGCCTGCATGGCGTCGACGGCGATGCTGAGGGCACGGGGGTCGGCGTTCCCGACGTCCTCGGAGGCGAAGCGGATCATCCGCCGCGCGATGTAGAGCGGCTCCTCGCCGGCCATCAGCATCCGGCCGAGCCAGTAGAGGGCCGCATCGGGATCGCTCCCCCGGAGGCTCTTGTGAAGGGCCGAGATGAGATTGTAATGCTCCTCTCCGCTCTTGTCGTACTGGAGCGCCTTCTTCTGGATCGCCTCCTCGACGAAGGAACGGGTAATTTTTCGCCCCGTTTCTCCCGCCTTGTCCGCGAGTGACGCAGCCGCTTCGAGGCTATTCAAAGCGGAGCGGGCATCCCCGTCGGCGGACCAGACAATGTGCGCGAGCGCCTCCGGCTCCATCTCAATGCCGAGTCCTCCCAATCCCCTCTCGCAGTCCGTAAGGGCTGTCTGGACAATCAAGGCAAGGTCTTCTTCCGTAAAAGGCTTCAGCGTCAGGACGCGCATCCGAGAGAGGAGTGGGGCTATCACCTCGAAGGAGGGATTCTCCGTCGTGGCGCCGATCAGGGTGATCAGTCCGCTCTCCACATGGGGGAGGAAGGCGTCCTGCTGGGCCTTGTTGAAGCGGTGGATCTCATCCACAAAGAGGATCGTCTTGCGCCGGTGAAGGCGCCACCGCTCGGTCGCCTCCTCGACGACACCCCTGATCTCCTTCACCCCGGAGAGGACGGCCGAAAAGCTGACGAAGTGTGACTTCGTCTCCTGGGCCAGGATCCTGGCAAGCGTCGTCTTCCCCGAGCCGGGCGGCCCCCAGAAGATGACCGAGAAGAGGCGGTCCTCCGCGACGGCTCTGCGGAGGAGGCTCTCCGTACCGATGAGGTGTCTCTGGCCTACGTACTCTTCGAGGGTCCTCGGCCGCATCCGTTCGGCAAGCGGCCGGTTGTCGCTTTTCCCATCCTGCTGATCGAACAGATCCATAGCACCCTCTTTGAAGTTCCGCCCCACTGTCAGGGGAAAACCTCTTTAAGCTCCCGTGCCGAAGGTGGGGTACAAGGCGCCGTCTTTCGGCAATCCGCCGTTATTGATTTGGCTTCAGACGCCGCTTCGCCGCCCCGGCAAGATCGAGGAGCGTCGTCACCCGGTCCTTCTGCATCTGACCGCAGAAGCGCTCCCAGGCTTCAGGCGTCAGGGTCTTACGGAGGTAGGCCTCCACCGGGAAGCCGGCCTCCCAGCACCGGACAACCTGCCGGCAGGGGAACTCCCCCGCCTCCCGTTCGCAATAGGAAAAGGTGACCTCGCCGCCGAGACGCGGGCACCTCATCATCAGATCGCGATACGGCTCCATACCAACTCCCACAAAACCCCTCGACGGAAACTTCCGACAGCCTGTCAGTGGACGGGGAAAACAGCAAAAATGAAGGCGCTCCAAAGGGAGTGCGATACAATGACCAGTCCCAGGTCCCGTTTCCAGAGGTAGAGTGCCCCCCAGAAGGCGCCGGCTGTCCAAGCAGCCAGGATCAGCATGAGATTCATCGAAAAGAGATGGACCCCGCCGTAGATGAGGGTCCCCATCACCAATCCCCGTAGGTCGCCAAACCGCTGCATGAGGTTCTCCTGAAGAAAACCCCGCCAGAAGATCTCCTCGCCGGGGCCGGTGATAAAGCATAAGAGCAGGAATATGTAAATCCGGTCCGTTCCCGTTCCCAGGCCGTAAATCCCGCCGACTTGCGTGCCCGCCCCCGGGATGATGTATGGCGCCAGGAGGTTTCCCAGGGCAAAAAGTCCGTACAGGACCGCCGCAGAAAGGATACCCGTGAGGATGTTTTTCCGGTTGAGTCGGAATTTCGGCCTCTGCCAGATCAGGGAGTAGAGGCAGATGATCGTCACGGACAAACCGATCTTGACCCAGAAGTTTCCCCAGGCGATCCCAAAGGTGACGGCCCAGCAGGCAAGACTGAGGAGAATGGCGCCGGTGATCAACGGGCAAACCTTGCTTCGAGGAAAATGGCCAGGATGAGAAGAACCCCGAAGACCGTGTCAAACTTCGCCGTCAGGGCATCAGCCATGTCGGGGATCTCCTTTTTGAAGGTTTTCAGAAGACCGATTGCGCTGGGAACGGAGAGGAAGATCAGCAGGCCCCACAGACTCATGACGCCCATTACGATCATCCCGAGGACGTAGGTATAGGCCAGGGCGATCAGACCGGCGAAGAGCAGGTAACTCCGGCGATCTCCCAGCAGGGTGCTGAGGGTTTTTATGTTCTGCCGCGAGTCATATGCCATGTCCCGCATGTTGTTGGCAAAAAGAACGAGTGCGACAATAACCCCGAAGGGAACCGAAATGATGAAGGCCTTTCCCGAAAGGGCATGGCGCTGGACGGCATAAGCCCCTTCGATCATCAGAGGGCCCCATACCACGAAAACGGCCAACTCTCCCAGGGCGCGGTACTTGAACTTGACGGGGCCCGCCGTGTAGTACACGCTGGTCAGAAACCCGACGAACCCGATCCACAAGATATGCCAGGAAAGGACCACCGCCGCCGCCATGCCGATGACGAAAGTCAATGCGAATAGTACGATCGCTTCTCCCAGGAGCTGACGAGGGGTGAGCATCCCGGAGAGGATGGGCTGGGGCCGGTATTTCGCCGTCGGCGAATCCTGCTGGTCGATCTGATACCGGGTATCGAAGTAGTCGTTGATCACATTGGCCGCGGCGTGAAAAACGGTAATGCCCACCGCGACAAGCAGATACCAGGCCCAGGAAATCGGCCCCTCCTCGGTAGCCAGAAGGGTCCCCACGGAAACGGAGATGAGGGACATGGTGAACGACCACGGACGGGTCGCAATAATGTACTGCCGGACACGGTCTAACATAAATGGTTTCCTACCCTTCTCTTTTCCTGCACCGGGTTGTACTGTAGTGGGTACGGGACAGTCTGTCAAGACCTTTAGGACAGACCTTTAGGTCAAGACACGCATCTCTCTTTCGGAATTACGGGGATTTCTGCTTTGCCTCGGCGAACGGTGCACGTAGACCGGGCGGTTATCCGCCGCCGGTAAAAGGTCGCCGTCGAGAAGATCATCGGGGAATACAGGGCTAGTACCTTGGCGGCAGGCAACGACACGGAGGCAGGCCTGTTCGGCTCCCCATTTTATTCCTCCCCCCAGGCCGGGGGGAGGAATATCCGGTACCGGAATCGCTACGGCTTCGGGAACCCCGCGATCGCCTTGAGCGCCCGCTGGATTTCCTCATCGGGAAGTTGATAGGGGATCAGCTTTCCGGTGAGGTATGCGTCATAAGCAGCAAGATCGACCATCCCATGGCCGCTGAAGTTGAAGAGGATCGTCTTCTCCTTCCCCTCCTCCTTCGCACGACGCGCCTCCGCGACTACCGCCGCGATGGCGTGGTTGGTCTCCGGGGCGGGGATGACCCCCTCCGTCCGCGCCCACTGGACGCCGGCCTGGAAGGTTTCGAGCTGGTCGTATGCCGTCGCCTCGATCAGCCCTTCACGCAGGAGGTGGCTAACGATCGGCGCCATCCCGTGGTAGCGGAGCCCTCCGGCGTGGATCGGCGCCGGCACATAGTCATGGCCGAGTGTGTACATCGGCAACAGCGGCGTCTTTTTTGCCAGATCGCCGAAGTCATAGGCGAAGGGCCCCCGCGTCATTGTCGGACAGGAGGCCGGTTCGGCCCCGACGACCCGCACCTGTTTTCCGTGGATCTTGTCGCGGACAAACGGAAGCGAGATCCCGGCAAAATTGCTCCCGCCCCCGGCGCACCCGATCACCACGTCGGGATACACCCCGATCTTTTCAAACTGCTTTTGCGCCTCCAGGCCGATGATCGTCTGGTGGAGCAGGACGTGGTTCAAGACACTTCCGAGTGAATACCGGGAATCCTTGCCCCCGGCAACCGCGTCCTCCACCGCCTCGCTGATCGCGATCCCGAGGCTGCCGGGGGAATCGGGGTGCTCGGCCATGACCTGACGCCCTGCCTCGGTCCGGTCGCTGGGGCTCGGAATGCACTCGGCCCCCCAGGTGTTCATCATCATCCGCCGGTAGGGTTTCTGATCATAGCTCACCCGGACCATGAAGACCCGGCATTCCAGGCCGAACATACTGCAGGCCATTGCTAGGGCGCTCCCCCACTGACCGGCGCCGGTCTCGGTGGAAAGCCGTTTCACCCCGAAGACCTTGTTGTAGTAAGCCTGCGGGATTGCGGTGTTCGGCTTGTGGGAGCCGGCCGGGCTCGATCCCTCGTACTTGTAGTAGATCTTCACCGGGGCATCGAGGAGCTTTTCGAAATTCCGCGCCCGGCAGAGAGGGCTGGGCCGCCAGATCAGGTATTTGTCGAGGACCTCGCCGGGAATGTCGATCCATCGCTCCTGGCTTACCTCCTGCTCGATGAGGTTCATCGGAAAGATCGGGCCGAGATCCCCCGGGCCGACCGGCTTTCCCGTCCCGGGATGGAGGGGGGGACTCATGGGTTTGGGCAAATCCGCCTGGATGTTGTACCATTGCTTCGGAATCTCGTGATCCGCCAGAACGACCTTCAGCTGTTCCATAATCCGTCTCCTTTTTGTTGTTTACTTTCAATGGCGCGCTTCAAAAAACATCAAACCAAAAAAGCCATGGGAACTTCCCATGGCTTTATCTCCGGTCATCCTCGAGACATGGGAAGGGTCCGCCCTGCCCACGGCTCATTTACAGAGCGCTAACGCGGGCAGACTGTTGAGGTCTGCCACCGCCAAAACAACGATATTCCGTGTATATCCATTTTCACGTTTAGCCGTTCACCAACGATTTTGCATTTCCCTAACACAGGCAAAAAACAGATGTCAAGAATTTATTTAGTGCCCATCCACGGAATCTCCGGATGAGACACGATTGGTTTTCATTCGGAAACTATTTACGGGTTCGCGAGGAAGCCATGGTGGCGCCGATACCAGAGGTTCGGGAAGAGCCGGTAAAGGAAGCGCGATACGGGACCGATGTACTCCTTCGTCCGCCGGTCGAACTGCGTCGCCTGGATGATCCGCTCCCGGATTTCCTCCCGGCTCCGATCCTCGTTGAAGATCTTGTAGGCGCAGTGGAAGAGCGGGCTGTACATATTGCGCTTTTCCAGATACTTGTGCACGTTGATGATGGTGTTCGGCCCCTCCGGCTTTCCGTCGATCTGCTGCAGGACCTTCAGATGGGTCTCGATCGAATTCCCGGTGAAGAGTTCATAGAAGAACCTGCCGTAGCGGTGATTCTTGCTCGAATCCGAGGAAAGGGTGATATACATGTCCCCCACGCCGGCCTGGCTCTGGAAGGCCTGAAAACTCCCGCCGAGGAGACGGGAAAGGGACCGCATCTCGACGCCGGATCGGGAAAAGATCGTCCCCGGAATCGAGTCGCCGAGGTTGAGACAGTCCGTCACCCCCATAATGTTGGCCCCTATGTTCTTCAGGGCACCGCAGATCTCGATTCCGATGGCGTCAAAATTGTAGAACGAGGTGAGCTCCCGCCGGTTGGAACCGATGAACTCCTTCCCGACGATCCGGCAGACCTCCTTTCTCCCCGCTACGGCGAGGCAGACGGGATTGCCCAGGGCAATGTCCACGTCGAAGAAAGGCCCCCCGATGGAGACCACATCGAATTGCTCCTTCAAGTTGAAGAATTCGCCGCAGATGAGCCGCGAGGGGGTGATGAGCCGGCGATTGATCTCGCTGACGGTCAATCCCTTGATCGCCGAAATAAAGCAGGTACGCGCACTTTTCTTCTCCAGGATCGGCTTTATCTGATTGAGGACCTCCGGAAGCCGGTCCATCGTGACGGAGAGAAAGATGAAGTCGTTGTCCTCGACAACGCGTTCGAGGTTGTTCGTCGCATAGACCTTCGGGGAGAACCGGGGAACCTTGTCCATCCCGCCGAGACGTCGTGCGAGGTCGTCGGTGAGGTGCCGGGGATTCAAATGGTCCCGGTTGATCGCCTTGCAGACATCGATGTCATGGTAGTAAACGATCACCCGCTTGTTATCCCTGCCGAATTTGTAAGCGAATGAGGTCCCCAGCCTGCCCGGCCCGATGATGGCGATCCTGCTGGTATCGTAGGAAGAGTTGAACACCATAGTATCAGTCCTGCATGACCTCCCGGGCAATGACGATTCGCTGGACCTCGGAGGTCCCCTCGTAGATCGAAGTCACGCGCGCATCCCGGTACAACCGCTCCACCTTGTACTCATTCATGTATCCGTAACCGCCATGGATCTGGACGGCGCGGTATGCCACGCGGTTGGCCATCTCAGAGGCGAAGAGCTTCGCCATCGACGCCTCCTTCGTGAACGGAAGCCCCTGATCCTTCCGGTCGGCGGCGTAGAGGGTGAGCCAGTTGGCCGCCTCGATCTCGGCGGCGGTATCGGCGATCATCCACTGGATTGCCTGAAATGAGCCGATGCCCCTGCCGAACTGTCTGCGTGTCTTGGCGTACCGTATCGACTCATCAAGGCAGGCTCGGGCGATCCCGAGCGACTGGGAGGCGATCCCGATCCGACCGCTGTCGAGGGCAACCATCGCGATCTTGAAGCCGACACCTTCTTTCCCCAACAGGTTCTCCTTCGGGATTCGGCAGTCGTCAAAGAGGAGCTCGACCGTATCGGAGGCGCGGATTCCCATCTTTTTCTCCCGCCGACCGACCGTGAACCCCGGCGTCCCCTTAGTGAGGAGAAATGCGGAAAGGCCGCGGTTCGTCTTCTCCGAACCGGTCCGGGTGACGAGGACAATGACATCGGCATGGGAACCGTTGGTAATGAAGATCTTCGAGCCGTTGATGAGGTAGTGGTCGCCCCGCTCTTCGGCGCGCGTGGTCATGCTCCCCGGATCGGAGCCTGCATCAGGCTCCGTCACGGCAAAGGCCCCGAGCATCTCCCCTCGGGCAAGGGGCGTCAGGTAGCGCAATCTCTGCTCCTCGGTCCCGAACTTGAGAATCGGATCGGAGGAGAGATTCGTCACCGACATCGTCACCGCCGTAGAGGCGCAGGCATAGGCAATCTCCTGGAGGGCGAGGGAGTAGCTGACCGCGCCCGCCCCGGCGCCGCCGTATTCGACAGGGATCATCATCCCCATCAATCCCAGTCCTCCCATCTTTTCGATCGCCTTTTGGGGGAATGTCTCCTCCCGGTCCCACCGCCCGGCGAAGGGCTCCAGCTCCTGCTTGGCGAAGTCCTGGGCCATCAGCCGGATCATCTCCTGTTCCGAGGTCAGTTGAAATGACATGGCATCCTCCTCAGGGCACGTAGATGACGACCAGCAGTTTTGCCTCTTCCGGATTGGGGTTGCTCAGTTTGTGATGGAGGGCGGAATTGAAATGGATGCTCTCCCCTTTCGCCAGCACGGAGACGTTCTCGCCCACCTGGAGGGTGACCTTCCCCTCGAGGACGAAGTCGAACTCCTCCCCCTCGTGGTGGTATTCCACCCCCTTATGGTCGGTGAGAGGATCGATCGTGACCAGGTAGCCGCGCAGATGCTTGTCCGTCCCCGGCTTGCTGAGCGGGGTGTAGGCATAGGAGTCGACCCGCTTCTTATGGCTTTTGGACCTCCGCTTCGTCGCTTGCGTCTCCTCCTCGCTCTCCAACTCATCCATGTTCAGCTTCAGGATACGGCTGAGCTGGAGGACAAGGGAAACGGGCGGCACGGTCCGGTTCTCTTCGACCTCTTTGAGGATCTCCGGAAGATATCCCGTTTCCAGAGCGAGGTCTTCGACGCTCATCCCCATCTTCTCCCGGCCGGTCTTCATCCGTTGGCCGAGGGATCTCTTTTCGCCTTTTTTTCGGGCCATCCGACACCTCCTTTATTTCTCAAGGGAAGAAACAAACCGCTCGTTACCGAGTGTTTTGACAGATGATGGTGAGCAACTTATACCAAGTGCCCCCGTTTGTAAAGGCCCTGGATAAGGAGATCTCTTGATGCCGTTCGATCCCCTGACAGTCTCCCGGACGCGTATATCGGCGCAAAGTCGTGAAGCGGCGGGGCATAGCAGCCCTTCCCTAATGCCATGCCGTTGCAGCAACCGGAATAGCTTCCTCATCCCTGTATCATTCATCCATAGAGAGTGGAGACCGGCGGCCGCTCCCCGGCCGCCGGTCCCCGGAAAGAGATTAGAATTTGATTCCCAAGACCTTGAGGGTGATAAACATCGTGAAGAAGAATCCGAAAAAGAGGACATTCAGGATCAGAACAATCTCGCGCCACACGGCGGGCCGGAACTCCGGCGGGAGGACTTTCCGGTTCAGACGGATGGTTGCGGCCGCCGAGAGGGCCATCGTGAAGTTGGCGATATTGGCACTGACCGCGAAGATGATGAGCGGGAGGGTGATGTTCACATACATCAAACCCCAGATGACGAAAACAACAAGGAGGGTGTAGTAGATCTTCCGGATGTCTTCCTTCGCCCATTTACGGATACCGGGCTGGGCGAACCAGAGCATGTCCGTACTCTGGCGGACCACCAGATCGACGTTGCTGATCGCGGTCGAATACATGACCCAAAAACCGAAGAAGAGGGCCAGAAACCATCCGAAATTGCCCAGTTTGAGGATCAGGCCGCTCGCGGAGGAGGCGGCGATCCCCCAGCTCGGGAGCGCCTGCCCCGCCGGGAGGACACCCACGTAGAGGATGCCGGGGAGGAACATCCCAAACATCGCCCCGAGGTAGAAGACCCCCCATTGGTCGATGTTCAGGAGCTTCCACCACCCCTTCCAGCTGTCGATATTCTTCGCATTCATCGGCGGGACCTTGCCGTGGGGTGAGACATGGATCACCTTCCCGCCGATCGCGGCCGGGATGTACCCGACCTTCCCCCCCATCCCGTACCCCTTGTCCCGGTACCAGTTGGTGATCGCGTTGTTCCCGAAGCCGCCGTAGGCTGAGTAGCCGACCAGGGCGCCCAGGAGCAGGACATCCACCCCCTGGGGTATGTAACCGAAACTCACGAACCCCTTCAGGCCATCCAGCCAAACCGAAGCAGGTACGATGTAGAGATCAAGGAGAAAGAGTCCCCCCAGGACGATGATCATCATGGCCCAGTTCATCCATTCAAGCGTCCGTTCGATCGTTCGTCCCATGGTGATGATGACGGCACAGGAGATGAAGACAACGATCCCCCACATCGTGACCGTGCTGCTGTCACCGGCGCCGGGGATTTTGCCCAGTTGAAATGCCGCGATGGCTGTCGCTGTGCCCAGCGCCCATCCCGGAAGCCCCCGCTCCATAAATCCAACGATGGTGAAAAGCCAGCCCCAGAAAGCCTTTCCGGGTTTTAGCCGCATGAAACCGACGGTGATCGGCTCGCCGGTATAGAGGGTGTAACGGCACATCTCCAGGTTGAGAAAAACCTGGAGCAACGCCGAAACTGTAGTGATCCAGAGGAGGCCGAGGCCCCATTTGACGAAGAGCGACGGTCCGACAAGCCACTCGCCGCCGCCGATTGTCCCGCCGAGGGCGATGACCGCCGGTCCCAAGATGGCGAAGAGTTTCTTCGCATTGAGATCCCGCGGCGGCTCCGGCAGATCCGTCACTTCAAAGACCGGACCGCAACCTGCGCGCTCAAGTTCTTCCTGTTTTTGCTCACTCATAGTCAACCTCCATACTTCCTGTTCTCCCCGGCCACAGGCGGGAGAATAAAGAATGAAAAGTTAATGCAGGACGTAAAGACAACGCATCAAGTTTCGAGCTCTCTGATCGTGCGTGACGTCTCTCACCCCCTTTCCAGAGCGGTATCGATACCGAGAACGCTCTGCCAGACGTAAAAACTCCGCAGATCTTCACCCAGCCGATCGTTGTTCAACCATGAGATCTATTTGCAAAGAGCGGATAAACCGGTCGGCCTTCGTCCGACGCGTCCGGTGGATATGTCCCTTAAATGTACCGCTTGTGACGGAAAAGTCAATGCTTTTGATTGAGGACGGAGGTGGGTGAAATGATCCGTCGAATGACTCATATAGCTACGTCGGCGACGCGTCCCGGCGGGGGATGACATGGACCGCCGTCGCCTTGAAGGAGGCGGCGACCTCATTCCCCTCCGCCAGCGAGAGCTCGTCGATGGACTGGCGCGTCACATAGGAGACCAGATCGAAGCCGCAGTCGAGGCGGACCCGATAGATAAGCCCGAGCGGCGTGATCTTCCGGATCGTTCCCGAAAAGACGTTCCGCTCACTGGACTTCCGAACCGGGTTGATCGCGGACAGGGTTACCTGTTCCGGCCGTATGCAACAGAGGACCCGCTCTCCCGTTCGGACATGACCGACCGCCTGGATCTCACCGCCCTCCACGGCAGCCGTGAACAACCCGTCGGAGGTCTCGAGGACCCGTCCCGGCAGGACCGTCTCCACCCCCACGAAAGAGGCGACGAACTCGTCCGCGGGCCGGTTTATCACCTCGGCCACCGGACCGATCTGAGCGATCCTTCCCCCGTTGACCACCGCCAGCCGGTCGCCCAGCCGGAGGGCCTCCGTCTGGTCGTGGGTCGAGGCGACCGCCGTTGTGTGCGTCTCGCGGAGGATCCGTTCGAGATCGCCGGTCAGCGCCTCGCGCGTCGGCGGATCGAGCGCGGAGAAGGGTTCGTCGAGGAAAACGATCTCCGGCTTCGTGACGAAGGCCCGGGCGAGGCTGGTCCGTTGCGCCTCACCGCCCGAGAGCTTGCGGGCGGAGCGCTTCGACAGGTGGCCCACGCCGAAGCGTTCCAAGTATTCGGGAACCGTCCGTTCGATCTCCGGCCGCGCGACACCCCGGAGCTTAAGCCCCGCGGCGACGTTCCCGAACACGGTCGTATCGAACAGGAGCGGCTCCTGGAAGACCATCGCGATGTGGCGACGGTAGTCGAACCCGCCGTTCCCGATCCGTTCCCCCCTAAACCAAAGGTCACCCCGCGCCGTCTTGAGCAGGCCGGCGAGCGTCAGCAGCAGCGTTGATTTTCCCGCTCCGTTCGGGCCGATCAGGACGAGGATCTGCTCCTCAAACACGCTCAAGGCCGGGATGTCGAGGACCGTCACCCCGCCCCTGCGAACCAGAAGATCCTCAGCCTGAAGAAGAATTTCCGGATTTCCGGCAGAGTTCATCGGGGTCTCTCCCGCTGCTGGATTTGAGTGAGGATGGCGTTGACGATAAAGGACAGGAGCATCAGGATGACCGAGAGGGCGATTGCGACGTCGAAGTTCCCCCGTCCCGTTTCCATGACCGTCGCCGTCGTCAAAACCCGGGAGTACCCCTTGATGTTGCCGCCGACCATGATGGAGGCACCGACCTCCGAGATAACGCCGCCGAATCCGGCCATCACGGCCGCCAGGAGCGGCAGGCGCGCCTCCTTGACCAGGAGCCAAACCATCTGGACGCGCGTCGCACCCAGGGCGAGGATCTGGAGGCGGAGGTTCGCCGGTAGATGCTGGATGGACGCCAGGGTGATCCCCGTGACGATCGGGGTGGCGATAACGGCCTGGGCCAGAATGATGGCCGTCGGGGTATAGAGGATCTCCAGGAAACCGAGCGGCCCGTTCCGCCAGAGGAAGATCGTCACGAAAAGGCCCACGACCACGGGCGGGAGCCCCATCCCCGTGTTGATGATGCTCACCACAAGTTGCCTCCCCGGGAATCGGGTCAGGGCCACGACTGTCCCGGCTGTGATCCCGATGAAGAGGCTGATCAGCGTCGCCGTCCCCGACACCTTCAGGGACAGGAACGTGATCCCCACGACCTCCGCGTCCAGTGAGAAGATGAGATAAATGGCCTTTTGGATCCCTTCCAGAATCAGATCCATCGAGTGCACCGCCCGTCCTGTTCCGGTGGGCGTCAAAGGGGGCGCAAACCCACCCCGGCAACGCCCGTTTTCACTGTTTTACCGCAATGATTAGTCGTACTCCGGCTTGCCCGCGTCGGGGAAGAAGAGCGCTCCGCCGTACTTCTCCACGCCGAAGGTCTTGATGATCCCCTGAGTTTCTGCGGAGACCATGTAGTCGGAGAATGACTTCGCGCCTTCGGCATTCACCTTCGGCCATTTGGCCGGGTTGACGCCGATCACGTGATAGACGTTCAGCAGGATCGGATCCCCCTCCATCAGGATGGGGAGGGCGAGGTTCTTCTGCATGGCAAGCCAGGTCCCCCGGTCTGCGAGGGTGTATCCCTTCTTCTCCGACGCAACGTTCAGGGTCTGCCCCATCCCGAGCCCGGTCTGCTGGTACCACCTCTGTCCCTCGGGATTGATCCCGGCGGCTTTCCAGATCCCCTTCTCCTTGGAGTGGGTGCCAGAGTTGTCCCCTCGTGACAGGAAGGGGGAACCGGCCGCAGCTATTTTCTTGAATCCTTCGGGAGTGCTCTTCGATCCTTTGATCGCCGCAGGATCAGTCGCCGGACCGACAACAACGAAATCATTGTGCATGACGATCAGGCGATCGACGCCGAACCCGTCCGCCATGAACTTCTTTTCCGCGTCGGGGGAATGGACGAGGAGAACGTCCGCTTCCCCCTTCTGCCCCATCGCCATCGCCTGGCCTGAACCGACGGCGATCGTCTTGACGAAATAGCCCGTCTTTTTCTCGAAAGCGGGGATCAGGACGTCGAGGAGTCCCGAATCCTGGGTGCTGGTCGTCGTGGCCAGGAGCAGGTTCTTTTGGGACGGTCCAGCCGCCGTGGCGGGCGACACCATGCCGATCAGGAAAACCGCGGCAAGGATCACCGCCGCCAACTCCTTTTGCAAATACCGTTTTCTCATCGTAACCTCCTATCCTTTCGAATCCCGGCGTCCGCCTCCCGCGGCGGATCGCCACTGACCGTGAAATACCATCATTTCCCCTGGCTCTTTCGCCAGGCATCGGAGTTGGTGAAGAATAGCGCTAAGGCTTAGAGTACAGGATTTTCCCCGCATCTCTGAAGTCATAGCTTCCCAGATTTTTCACTCTCTTACGAAACTCCTCGCCGGCCAGAACTCCCATCAGCGCCTGGACCCCTTTCTGAAAAAAGACCGGTTGGTCAAGGATCATGTCGAAACGCTCCCTGGTGATTGGTATGAAACCGAGGCCGAGGAGGCTCGAAACCGCGGACGTGGCGATGCCGGTATCCGCCTCGCCGGAAAGCACTGCGAGCCCGACTTCGATATGGGTGAATACCTCCTGGCCGTAACCGGAAATACGATCGGACGAAATTCCCTCTTTCCCCACGCGATAATCAAGAAGGAGTCGCGTCCCCGAGCCGGCCTGGCGGTTTATGAAGCGTACTCCCTCCTTCGTGAGATCCTCGAAACCGCCGATACCGAGCGGATTCCCTCGGGTGGTGAGAAAACCGAGCTCCCGGTAGAAGAGATTGACGACGACCGGCCTGACATGGGGCAGATATTCGTCCAGATAAGGGATATTGTACTCACCGCTTTCGGGATGGAAAAGGTGCGACCAGGCAATGTCCGTCCAGCCTCTGTCAAGCGCAAAGAGCCCTTCCCTGCTGCCCGTATTGGCAGAAAAGATGAGGAATTCCGGATGGGCCTTCCGCAAACAGGTCTGAAGGATATCGAGAACCGGATCGTTGCTGCCCGATGCCAAAAGAGCGCCGGCGATACGGCCGCCTTTTTCGCGCGCCTCTTCAAGCCCGGATTTTGCGTTAGCCTCGATCCATCCGTCGATCACCTTCTTCGGAAATATCCACTTCCCCGTAACCCGCGTAGCCGGCATTCGTCCCGTCTTTATCAGGGCGTAAACCTGTTTTTCATGGATGCCCAGGTAGCCGGCAACTTCCTTGGTATTCATCAGCTCATCCGACATGCGCTTCTCCCTCCAGTCACGTGTAGCATAAACAACGGGGATAGGGCTGTCAAGATAAAAACTTCCTCATATTAACTTTTTACTACAACTTCGTACAAAACAGAACCGTCAGGTGACGCCGATCAAGACAAGAAATGATCCGCGCGCCGGCGACATCTGCTTGACAGCATACCCGTTTATGTCATATGACTCGCTCACGGATCAGGATGCGGATGCAACCGAGAGTGCCGTGGATGACTCTCCTGGCGAGGATGCAATGTCGACCAGTCACGTGTTATCCACACAGAAGATTGACTAATGGTATTTTTTTTCACCAGCACATGAGGATGCGTTGCCTGAATTCTTAAAAGTTGCGACGCCTGACCAGGTATTCGAGGCACTCGCCGGTTTCAGCCGAGTTGCGGTTGAAACCGTGCCGCTCGATGCTGCCCTCCGCAGGGTGAGTAGTGCGGATATCGCCTCGCCGGAGGACCTCCCTCCCCAGCCCCGCTCGACGATGGACGGTTACGCCGTGCGCGCGTCGGACACCTTCGGCGCGTCGGATTCGATCCCCGCGTTCCTCGACCTGGCCGGTGCGGTCGCCATGGGAAAAATCACCGACATCTCCGTTGACAGGAACAAGGC
Source organism: uncultured delta proteobacterium (assembly GCA_963817385.1). GTDB lineage: Bacteria > Desulfobacterota > Syntrophia > Syntrophales > UBA5619 > JAKAFS01. The sequence goes on along the minus strand of CAWFOM010000018.1, from coordinate 25,370 downwards.
AGTGGCGATCCCCACGGGTGGATTCCTCCCCACGGGGGCGGATGCCGTAGTGATGGTGGAATACACGAGCCCCGCCGGGAAAGGAGCGATCGAAGTAACCCGACCGGTGACCGTCGGGGAAAACATTCTCGGCAAAGCAGAGGATGTGGCGAGGGGCGAAATCGTGATCTCCGCCGGGAAGCGCCTCCTTCCCCAGGACATCGGCCTGCTTGCAGGACTCGGCATCGCGCAGGTCGCGGTATATCGAAGACCGAAGGCGGCCGTCATTTCCACCGGGGACGAAATTGTTCCCGCCACGGCCGCTCCGCCGCCGGGGCAGATCAGAGACATCAATGCGCATTCCATCGCCGCGCTCGTGGAGGATTCGGGCAGCGAAGCCGTACCGTTCGAAATCGTGCCGGACGACCCGGCTCTGCTCAGGTTCGCACTTGAAAAGGCGCTGAACTCCGCGGATGTCGTCGTGCTCTCCGGCGGCAGTTCGGTTGGCGAGCGCGACCACATGGTGAATGTCGTCTCTTCGATGCCCGGCGCAGTAATATACGCGCACGGGATCGCAATCAGCCCGGGCAAGCCGACGCTCATCGCCTCGGTGGGGGGTAAACCGGTATTCGGGCTTCCGGGACATCCGGTCTCGGCTCTCCTGGTGGCACAGGTCTTTCTCACGCCGTTTCTCCGGTATCTCGGAGGGGAAGAAATGATCCGTGGGCCGGCAGGCACGCGGGTGCGCGCGGCGCTGACCGCATCCGTCCATTCGGCGCAGGGGCGCGAGGAATACGTACGGGTGAAAATTGAAGACACTCAAGGCCGCATCAGTGCGCGGCCGGTCTTCGGCAAGTCCGGCATGCTGTCCACGTTCGTGAAGGCGGACGGCTTCTTTGTCGTCCCGATACACACCGAAGGCATCCCCGCCGGGGAAATGGTAGAGGTAATCCTGTTTTGAACCAGGGGAATGTGCACCGTATGGAACGGAAAAAAAGAATATACCGCCACCTGAAAACTCTTGCTGAGGCGGGGCGCATCCTCCGGGAACGGTTCGGCAACCTGCGGGTCGGAACGGAGGTCGTTCCCGTTCGGGAGGCGCTCGGACGCATGCTTCGCGGACCCGTGAAGGCGCTTGCCTCCGTGCCGGCGTACCATGCCGCCGCGATGGATGGTATCGCGGTGAACGCCTCCGACACATTCGGCGCCTTGCCCGAAAAACCGGTTGTCATTCCGCGTTATGCCGGGAAAATGGTGGATACCGGCGATCCTCTCCCCGAGGGAAAAGACGCCGTCGTGATGATCGAGAAGGTGGAGGAAACGGATCAGGGCTGGAACATCAGCGAAGCCGCCTATCCGTGGCGGAACATCCGCAAAGCCGGAGAAGATATCGTACAAGGGGAAATCATCCTCCCGGCCCGCCATCGCATCCGGCCTTACGACCAGGCCGCTTTGCTCGCCGCCGGGGTTCTCTCCGTCGAGGTATTCAAAAGGCCGCGCGTTCTGATCATCCCCACCGGCGACGAGATCGTCCGCCCGGAAGAGGCGCCGTCGCCCCTGCCGAAAGGCGCCCTGCTCGAAGTGAACGGGCAGATGCTCGCCTCGCTGGCCGCGGAATGCGGTGCGGATGCGGAAATTCTCCGGCCCGTGCCGGACGTCCCCGGCAAGCTGCAGAGCGCTCTTGAAGCCGCGCTCGCAGGCCCGTACGATCTCGTCATGCTCATCGCCGGATCGTCCGCCGGATCGGAAGACTTCACTCCCGCGCTCCTCGAAGAACTCGGCGAACTGCTGGTGCACGGAATCGCCGTCATGCCCGGCAAACCCGCCCTCCTGGCCGCGATTGACGGGCGGCCCATTGTCGGCATTCCCGGATATCCCGTGTCGGCGGCGGTCGCGTTCAGGGAATTTTCACGCCCCCTTCTCTATATCATGCAGGGGATCACGCCGCCGGCGTATGACAGGGTCGAAGCGATAGTCGGACGCAAGATCCCGTCGAAGCTGGGACTCGAAGAACAGATCCGGGTGATCCTCGGGTACGTTGGCGGGAAGGCCGTCGCGATGCCGATCGGCGGCGGCGCGGGCGTGATCACCTCCATCGTGCGTGCGGACGGAATCCTCCGCATCCCGCAGGATGTAAACGGGATCTCCGAAGGGGAAGTCGTGCGCGTGGAACTGCTCGGCCCCAGAGAGGCAATGAACGACCGGCTTCTCGCGATCGGCTCCCACGACCTGACCATCGATCTGCTCAACAGCCTCCTCAAGGAAAAGACCGGAGGCAGGATTCATATTTCATCCAGCAATGTAGGCAGCATCGGCGGCCTGCTTGCGGTGAAGAGGCAGACGGCACACTTCGCCGGTTCACACCTGCTCGATACCGCCACCGGCGATTACAACCGCTCTTATATCCAGAGGTACATCCCGGACATGCCGGTCTCACTCGTCACGCTCGTCCACCGGTGGCAGGGATTCATGATACCGGAAGGCAACCCGAAAAAGATCGAGGGGATCCGCGATCTGGCCCGTGCGGACGTTGTGTTCGTCAACCGCCAGAGCGGCTCCGGCACACGCATCCTGCTCGACCACGAACTCGCCAAGGCCTGCATCCCCACCGAGCGCGTTGTCGGCTACCATAACGAGGAATACACGCACATGAACGTCGCCATGGCGGTGGTCTCCGGCACGGCAGACACCGGCCTCGGCATATACGCCGCCGCGAAGGCGCTTTCGCTCGATTTCGTTCCCGTCACGAGGGAACGCTACGACCTCGTCATCCCGAGCGCGTATCTCGAAGACGAAAAGATACGGCTTCTTATCGAAATCATCCGCTCCGACGAATTCAAAGAGAAAGCGCTGGCCATCGGCGGATACGAGGTGCACGAGACGGGGAACCTGGTTCATCAAACTTAAACGTATCGGGATAGTATGTCTTTCTATTCACTAAAGATTTTTGACTGAGCTGGCTAAATCTGTTTTGTTGAAGATATGAAAGATTTCAAAGCTGTACGCAAAGCATAATTACAGAAATGTAGACTGGAATACTTCGCATTGCCGGCATATGATCATCTTTTTTTGCCAGCTTTCCTGAACCTTACCTGTACACATCGTGCCAGTAATAAACCAGCAAATGTGTCCCGCACGTAATTCCCATGCGGGACATCTCCGTCTCATATTCATGTTACACCTACGTTTGGCCCAACAAAGTCCTGTTTTTTTACCTTGAAGACTCTTTAGTGCAAGCAGGAACAACATTTGTCGTTCAATGTGTACAGGGATAGGTCGCCATCCCTGCTCAAAACTCTGAACGGCCTTGGCAGAAGTACCTAACAACTGTGAGAGTTGTATTTGCGTTTTTGTCAGATGATGCCTTACTTGAGAAAACTCGTTTTTATCCATTTGGAGCACCTGCATCAAACGAGATTTCGAGAAATCTCTGCCTCGTGATACACTTTTCGATGTTAGTTAGTAAAACCACAAAGTGGTGTTATCAGTCAATGGAAATATTATTAACCATTGATTGCTGTTTTTGACATAAAATGGCGTCGGGATTTTTTACACTTCTCAATTCATGCCTATCAGGCTGAATATTATTCTTTTTTTCATAAATACCACAAAACTGCGCATAAAATATGTCGGAATATTTTACACTTTCAAACTGATAACTGCGGACATAAAATCAAATACTTTTTTTATAACTATATAATATATTTATATATATGTTAACTATTGCTTCATGGGTATATTTTTTGCTCGCTAATCACTCTACCACATTGTGGTATATATAAACAGTCTCATAATTGAACAGACATCAGGCTGCATACTTTATAGTCTCGTGTTTCCGGGAACGTCTTCCGTCCCGAACCCACAACCATGCTCCTTCTTGGTCTTGGTCTGATCGGGTTGGCAGGTGTTAGGAGAAAGGTGAGAAAGTAAAGCGGGTACAGAACCAAACCAATAGGCAGGGTCAGAAATGGCCCACCTTATTGTTTGTTTCCTTTGGTAATCATACATAGCCGGGATGGGTTAGTTTTTTCAATATTAAGAAATGCAAAAGTTGACCAAAAAATTGAATGAAGGAGAATAAAGATGAAAAAAACACCGACACGAGTTAGAGTTGTTCCATGGATGCTCCGCATGCTTTCTGGAGGCGTTCTTCTGACTGGCTTTCTTTTTTGCCTTGCTGTTTCTCCGGCCAACGCCGTCTCTGTCGTAGAGGCAGGAGCTAATGTGGAGACAGCTTCGAACTCGGGGGATTATGCGTCTGGAGCGTACACGGCGTATGCAACTTATTCGCAAAGCGACGCCACAGCTTGGGCATCTGTTGACGCTGCATCCGGCACGTTAAAGGCTTATGCCGTCTCTTCGGCGATTCACAATGCATACGATGCCAGCGCCGGTGGTAATATTTCAGACTACTACACTATTCACGGCCCGAGCTCCGGCGCTTCTGTGAGTCTCTCAATCTATCTAACTGTTGGCGGATCCATGTCAGTCCCCACGACGTGGAATCCCGCTGGCGGGACTCCAAGCGCGTTCTTTAGTGCGTCTATCAGGACATCCGGGACATCTCTCGAAAACCCTGTTTATTTTGAGGTCCTTTGCGAAAGCGGCAGTTGTGAATCTCAAACCGTTAACCACCAACTCGTGTTGAATGCGGATGTCATTGAGGGGATCCCTTTTGAGGTCGCCACGGGGATTGGATTGGGCGCCTTTTTTGGAGGCACCGCAGATTTCGGTTCAACGGCGGCGTTGAGTTTTGACCTGCCTGACGGCACATGGATCACCTCGGATGGAGGTTATACTCAGACCGATCAACCCAACACTGTCCCGGAACCTTCTACGCTCCTCTTTGTTGGGTTGGGGATGTTCGCTGTGGTAGGTATGAAGAGAAAGTTCCAGTTATAAATTTCTTAGCGAATATCGACATCAATTATCAACACCATGGCAGGGCTGAGATCGGCTCTGCCTTTTTTATGCATGTTTCGAATGAAAATTATCGACTTTCAGAGAAGTTTCGTACTGAAGACTCGCAGATACTGTTCGCATAGCCAGCACCACCGTAATAAGCGGTTTCTGGCCTGTTGAAAGCTCGGCCTTGCGACGATCCCCTCATTCCGCCGAATATCCGGTCTGATGAAAAGAGAGGGAAGGATGAAATGCCCCGGTCACCGGGTCGCTGCGACGCTGGCGTCATCATGCCGCCCTGTTTTTTTGTTGCAATCCCCAGCCGGATGGCTTATTAAAATCACACGTTGTCCGTCAAATGGCAAGACCGCTCAATCTCACCTCTCACGGAGGAAACGCTGCCGCAGACAGTCTCTGGAAAGTAAAAGGAGGTCACAGTATGGTCAAGAACATCCTTATCCCGACCGATGGCTCCGATTACGGAAAGACAGCCATCGCCTACGGCATCTCCATCGCCCGGAAGCTGGACGCTCAACTGACGGGATTGCATGTTGTGGACGTCCGCCTCATGCAGGGACCCATATTCACCGACATCTCCGGCTCCATCGGACTCCCCCCCTACCAGGAGTTTCTCCCGGTCATTGAAAGCGGCCTCGACGCCAAGGCCGAATCGATCCTCGGGGAGTTCCGCGAACAGTGCGAGGCGGCGGGGATTCATCCCGAAACGAAGAAGGTCGCCGGAGTGATCGACGAGACGATTATCGAAGAGGGCCGGACGTGCTGCGACTGGATACTCTTAGCCCAGAGGGGTGAACACTTCCACCTCGGCGGCGGGGCGGTCCTCGGATCCACGGCCCAGTCCGTCGTTCGCCTTTCCGGGAAACCGGTCCTGGTCACTCCGGAAAAGTTCCGGGAGATCAAAAGTATGGCGCTGGCCTACGATGGAAGCGCCCCTGCCCACAACGCCCTGAGACTGGCCGCAGAACTGTCTCAACGAGCCGCCTGGCCGCTGACTGTCGTTATCATCACGGACGATCAGACCCTCGGAGAGAAACGCTCGCAAAAGGTTAGGGATTTTCTCTCCCCGCTCAAGATCGACAGCACCATCATCGTCCGGAAAGGCAAGGAGGACAAGGAACTCCTCCGTTTCATCCAGGAAGAATCGGTGGATCTCCTGGTCATGGGGGCGTACGGCCATAATCGCCTCCGTGAATTGCTCGTCGGGAGCACGACCTCTGCGGTCATCCGCAAGAGCACGATACCGGTCCTCCTCACCCGCTGACCCCCTGCCGATCAAAGATCCGCAGATCCTGCCGGATAAAGAGCCCGGAAACGCGACAAAAGAAAGATTAAGCAGGGAAGGCTGGGGGAGAGTTTTGAAAAATGCCCCCATTTTGTCACCCCGGCGAAAGCCGGGGTCCAGAAGGTCCTGAAAGGACCGGATTCCGGCTTTCGCCCGAATGACGACTTAGGCCAAAATACGGAGAAATTCAAAGGTCTCGGCGGAACATGGGAAACGGAACTAACTGGCAGATCGAACAGGGCTGCCCCCAGTGCGGGGCGCCGGTGACGCTGGATGAGACGGACCGGCTCCTGGCCTGCCCCTTCTGCCGGACACGTCTCTACCTCTCGGCAAAGGACCACTTCCGTTACTACATACCGCCGGCAGCGGGAGCTGACGGGGAACTCATCTATATCCCTTACCGGCGTCTCCGGGGCTCTGCATTCTCGGCAACCGGAGTCGAAGTGATCCACCGGTTCGCAGATACCAGCACCCTGGCCGTCAATTTCCCGGGGCTGCCGTACTCCCTCGGTCTCCGGCCGCAGGTCCTAAAGCTTCGCTTCGTCTCACCGGACACACAGGGGCGGTTTATCGCCCCGGATCTTCACAGTGACGCGGCCGTTCCCGACCCGGGGTCCGGCCCTCAGGATCTCTTCACCCGGATCTTTATCGGCGAAACGGTAAGCCTGATCCACGCACCCCTGCTCCTTAAGGGTGAAACCCTTATCGACGCCATCCTCAAAAGGCCCGTCTGCGCTTGCACCGCCGATGACCGGGAACGGCTGCTTTCCGCCCCGCCGGCGGAGCGGGGACAGATCCGCTTTGTCCCTACCCTCTGTCCCCACTGCGGATGGGACATGGAGGGGGAACGCGACTCGCTGATCCTGATCTGCCGTAACTGCAATTCCGCCTGGGCATGCCCGGAGGATACGTTCGCCGGGGTGGAATTCGTCGTGATGACGCCACCTCCGGAGACAAAGGAGATCGCCCTGTACCTCCCCTTTTGGCGAATGAAACCCCGGATCACGGGGATGGAACTTGCCTCCTACGCCGATCTGATCCGTCTGGCGAATCTTCCCAAGGCGATCACCCCGGCATTCACCGCGGCGCCTCTCTACTACTGGTCGCCCGCCTTCAAGGTCAATCCGGCCCTCTATTTGCGGTGGGCGCGCCAGATGACCCTCTTGCGGCCGCTCGGCGACGAGAGCAGCCGCCTCCCCGAGACCTCCCTCTATCCGGTCACTCTCCCCCTGCATGAAGCGGCCGAAGGGATCATCATCACCCTCGCCCAGATGTTCGCGGATAAGCGGAATCTCCACCCCCGGCTTTCCGGTATCCGGGTTACCGTGGATGAATTCCGCCTCGAGTATCACCCGTTCATCCTGAACCGCAATGAACTCCTCCATGCCTCCCTGCGAGTGGCCCTCGACCGCACCGCCCTTACTTACGGCATTCGGATGTAGAGACCGCCGTTTGGCGTACCGGATCTTCGGTGGGATCCGCAACCGTACCAACGGAGAAACGGTGTCAGGAAACTCCCACCAATAATCAGCCATTGACGAAAGTCGGAAATAGGGAACATACTATTTAAATACAATCATGGAGTTGGACAATGAAAAACCAATCGACCAACATTTCCACGGCGCAACTTCCGAAAGGGAGCGCCTTACTCCACGAGCCTCATCTGAACAAGGGAACTTCCTTTACCGCGGCAGAACGTGATGCGCTCGGCTTGCACGGCCTGCTCCCCCCGCGAATTTTTTCTCAAGAGGAGCGGGCACGGCACGTCATCGATACCATCAGGTGCATACCAACCGATCTGGGGAAATACCTTTACCTGGTCGGTCTCCAGGATCGAAATGAGAGACTGTTCTACCGTGTCCTAATCGAGAACATCGAAGAGCTCACCCCGGTTGTCTACACCCCTACCGTCGGGCTGGCGTGCCAGGAGTACAGCCGGATATTCCGCCGCCCGCGCGGCATGTTCATCACGAAGTACGACCGCGGCCGCATCAAGGAGATTTTACAAAACTGGGGCCATAACGACGTTCGCGTGATCGTTGTCACCGATGGGGAACGCATCCTTGGCCTGGGCGATCTCGGGGCGAATGGAATGGGAATTCCCATCGGAAAATTGTCGCTTTATACCGCCTGCGCCGGCATCGACCCGGATATCTGCCTGCCGATGATGATCGATGTCGGAACCAATAACCGCGAGCTTTTGAATGACCCAAGTTACATCGGCCTGCCGGAGCCGCGCCTCCGGGGAGAAGAGTACGACGCGCTCCTCGGCGAGTTCATGGCCGCGGTAACTAAACTATATCCCCGCGTCATGATCCAGCTCGAGGATTTCGGAAACGCGAACGCGTTTCGTCTGCTGGAGCAGTACCGCGACCGGTATTGCCTCTTTGACGACGATATCCAGGGTACCGCCGCCGTCGTCCTCGCCGGCCTGTATTCGGCTCTGCGCATCATCGGCGGCCGGCTCACCGGTCAGTGTCTCCTGTTTTTCGGGGCGGGCGAGGCCGCTATCGGCATCGCCGATCTCGTCGTTTCGGCGATGGTCGCAGCGGGCCTTCCGGAAGCGGATGCCCGCCGCCATTGCTGGTTTGTGGACTCCAAGGGCCTCGTTGTCGCCGGCCGCACCGACCTGACCTCGCACAAGCGCCCCTACGCGCATGACCAACCGTTTAGCCCGGATCTCCTCTCCTCCGTCGAGGCCGTCCGGCCGACGGCGATTATCGGCGTATCGGGTCAGCCGAACACCTTCACCCCGGCGGTCCTGGAGGCGATGGCCCGGATCAACGAGAGGCCGATCATCTTTGCCCTCTCCAACCCAACATCGAGGTCGGAATGCAACGCGGAGGCGGCCTACCGCTCCACGGGGATGCGCGCCATCTTCGCCAGCGGCAGCCCCTATCCCGCCGTCACCGCGGACGGCCGGACCTTCGTGCCGGGACAGTCGAACAACTCCTACATCTTCCCCGGCGTCGGCTTGGGCGTTTTGATCTCGGAAGCATCGCACGTAACGGCTGAGATGTTCGCCGCTGCCGCCCGAGCTCTGGATGAACAGGTCACCGAACGCGATTTGATCCTCGGCCGGATCTATCCGCCCCTGTCGCTCATCCGCGAGGTGTCGGCGAGCATTGCCCTTGCGGTGGCCAAGGTTGCCTTTACGCGGGAGCTCGCCGCCATACCCGAACCGGCGGATCTGCCCGCTTACATCAAAGCGAAGATGTACGATCCCGCGTATCCGGTGTACGCCTGAAACAACAAGCCGGTTGCCGCGAGCGATGCCCGGGCAAAGGACGCCGAGATGGGGCAACATCATCTGCGGGGAAAAATGACAACAGGAGATGGATCATGGAAACTGAGACTGAACGGAAAAAACGGACCCTTTCCCCCCTCGCGGTCGGCGGATTCATCCTGGCGCTCCTCGCCGGACTGGCAGAGATAGCGGCGGGATGGGGAACGCGCTGGGGATTCTGGGATTATCGTGGAGGCTTTTTTATCCTGAGAATCGCCGCATATGGTGGGATTGCCTGCGGGGTGCTATCCCTCATCGGCTGTGCGGTAACCTGGCCTGGCGGCAAGCATCGGGGAATTGTCTGGTCGACGGCCGGGCTCCTGATCGCCCTCATCGTTGTCCTCATCCCCTGGTCGTTGGGGCAGAAATCCCACCACGTACCGGCCATCCATGACATAACGACCGACAAGGAGAATCCGCCGCGGTTCGTGGCCCTCCTGCCCGTGCGGAACGCGTCGGCCAATAAGGCCGCCTATGGCGGGCCGGAGGTCGCCGCCAAGCAACGGGCGGCTTATCCGGACATCGTTCCCCTCGAACTCGCCATCCCGCCCGGTCGCGCATTCACCCTGACGGTGAGTGCGGCTAATTCCTTAGACTGGCAGGTCGCCGATGCCAACGAGAAGGAAGGAAGGATCGAGGCGACCGACACCACCTTCTGGTTCGGCTTCAAGGACGATATCGTCGTCCGGATTACCCCGACCGCCGGGGGAAGCCGGATCGATGTCCGCTCCGTCTCCCGCGTCGGACGAAGCGATCTGGGGACTAATGCGAAGCGCGTCAGAAGATACCTGCAAAAGATTCAGGAACTGGGAAAAAATCCGGCCGCAGGATAACCCCGTCGCGCGCCCTTCCGCAAGCCGCGGAAGTGATAGAATGTCTTCAAAAGGACTGACCTCAGGTTTGGGCCATGGATTAGCTTGGGAACCGTTTTCGCCGACAGAGAACTCCCCTGTGCACCGCCGAACCTTTTACGGCCGTTGTACCCGCTGTGTCGAGGCCTGCCCTGCGCAGGCATTGAAAGGCAACGCATGGGTTACTGCCTGAACCGTTGTTTTTCTATTCGCGATAGTCCATGCGGCGTTTCAAGTGGTAAGCAGCATCTGATGCTGAGATTTTTCTTGACTTAAAATTGAGATGGAATAGATACAACCCTTAATTCAAACCTGCCCTTATTGAAAGGAGAAAAAATGAGCAACGACGTTTATGAAAGGCTTAGAGAATTTTTGGACACATTGCCGACAGGCTTTCCGGCGACACCTACAGGGATCGAAATAAGGATCCTAAAAAAGCTCTTCACCCCGGAAGAAGCGGAGCTGACCATGAATCTTCGTAGCGAACCGGAAGAACTCTCCCAGATAACAGTTCGTCTTGGAAGAGAAGAGTCCGAGCTGGCCTCAAAACTCGAGGATATGGTGCGGAAGGGACTTATTTTCAGAGTGAGAAACGGTGATCAAGTACTATACCAGGCCTATCAGTTCATGATCGGAATTTACGAGTTCCAGGTAAATAACCTGGACAGTGAATTTTCCCAGATGTTTGAGGAATATCTTCCTTATTTCGGCATTTCCTTGGCACGGGTAAAAACCAAGCAGCTCCGGGTAATCCCTGTGGAGTCGGCGGTCACGGCTCTGCACAACGTGGCCCCTTACAATAAAATCAGAGAGATGGTCAGGCAGCAGGAATTGATTTCGGTGGCAGATTGCATTTGCCGGAAAGAACAGAAACTGTTAGGGAAAGAATGCGATCGTCCGAAAGAGACCTGCCTGGGTTTCGGACAATTCGCTCGCTTCTATATCGACAACCAATGGGGGAGGGAAATTTCCGTTGAAGAGGCCCTGAGCATTCTGGATTTGGCGGAGGAGTCAGGATTGGTGCTTTCGCCCTCCAATACACAGGAATTGGCGGCTATTTGCTGCTGCTGTCCCTGCTGCTGTCCCATCCTGAAAACCGTGAAGTTGGTCTCCAAAGCCAAGTATGTGACGGTTTCCTATTATCAAGCGAAAATCGACTCCGCTCTTTGCTTGAATTGCGGTCTTTGTATCGAGCGATGCCAGGTGGAGGCCATCAAAGAAGGGGATGGGCATTCCGAAGTAGCAATTGAGAAATGCATCGGCTGCGGACTTTGCGTCAGCACTTGCCCTGAACAAGCCATTTCATTGACCGAAAAGCCCCAAATGGAACCTCCTCCAAAGGATTTCCGGGCGACCCTGAAAAGAATTGAGACCGAACGGCTCACTGTTCACCATTGATCCTGTGAAGGGGAAGGCCGTCTAAACATTCAAAAACGGCAGGAAAATAATTGTGGGTATGGTGTCCGATCAAAATGTTTCGCGTTGGGTGTCTGCGTCGGCGCCGGGAAGGTCGCATAATAGTTGACTGAAATGTAGCATCCGGTAATTTTAACGGGTATCCAACATTTCAATGAGCAATGGTTGCCCTTATCGGTACCCTGAATATTCCTGGATCGCCTTCTTGACGGGTGACTCGACCAAAAGGTGATCTGATTTCTCAAAAGAGCGGCATCTGCTCCACATTCCTTTCCCAACCGCATCGCCAGCCCCTACTTTGCGATGCAAAATATCCCTTGACACGCAATAATAGGCCCCCTATAGTTCCTCCCAGCGAAAGCAATACCTGAATGAAAAAATCAAAAAATAGGTGTAATCCCATTAACATCCAATCATGTATGGAGGATTTCAATGCTGATTGACAAGGAAAAGTGTATCGGATGCGATGAATGTCATCCCTATTGCCCGGTTGGCGCAATCGCGGCGGTGGAATGGGAAGGCCGATCGGTCAGTGAGATCGACCAGGTCGAGTGCGTGGAGTGCGGGTGCTGTTACAAGAGATCCGGCGTCTGCCCGGTCGACGCGATTTATATGCCGAAATTGGAATGGCCGAGGTCCATCCGGGAACCGTTCAGCAATCCCCATGTCAAACATCCCTTGACGACCGGTCAGGGAAGGGGAACAGAAGAGATGAAGACCAATGATGTGACCGGCCGGTTTCCCTTTGGAGTTGCCGGCGTTGCGGTCGAAATGGGTCGTCCCGGCGTCGGCACATCATTCAGAGACCTTCAGACGGTGGCCATGGCCATAGCCCGGTTAGGGGTTGAGTTTGAACCCAACAATCCCGTGGCTGAATTGATGGTCGATCAAAAGACGGGAAAAATCGATGAGCGCGTACTGAATGAAAAGGTGCTTTCCGCGATACTCGAATTCAAGATCGAAGCGGAAAAATTACAGGAAGTTCTGGTAACCTTAAAAGATGTATCGACAAAAATCGATACGGTTTTTTCGCTCGATCTGATTAGTCGCGTTCATCCGGATGGGGGCACGCCGTTCCTCGCCATCGCAAAAGAGGTCGGATTCTCCGCAAGACCCAACACGAAAACGAACGTGGGCCTCGGTCGTCCACTCTTTCAGGAGGCATGAAATGACCCATACATTGCATCGACAGGGAACCATTGAGGATCTTCAGGAAGATTATGTCATGCTGATTCTGACGTCCCGACGGGTTAATCGTGAGGGATCCGAAAAAACGATGCAGCAGATCTGGGAAGTGATTTCCCATTATGAGCAGGATCTCGTGAATTTCGGCAATCACAATCCCAATTGGGACGGGGACGAGCTGTACAACATGGAAGACTTGAAGAAGGCCACGAGCCGGATCATCCACGCAGTTTTCAAGGATAGAGAGAAGCTGAAGGCATGTTTGAATGAAATCAAAGAGAGAGACTTCGGAATATCCGTCGTGATCTCCAGCTTATGCGGCGAGACGGAAAAGATATGTTCGGAAATCGGCTTGCGCCCGCATACGGTGAACTATTCCCTGGGTATTCACGGCAGGACGGAGCGGCTGCCGAAAGGGGAGACCATGGAAATTCATACGATGTGCGGGCATGCCATGGTCTCCGGCAATCTGATTGACCATATGGTCAAAGAAATCAGCCGAGGGAAAATGACGTGCAATGCGGCAGCCAAGAAGCTCTCCCGGATGTGCGATTGCGGCATCTTTAATACTTATCGGGCGGAAAAACTGCTGAAGAGAATCACGAGCAAGAACTCCGAATAGACCGGATACGCTTATAATTTGTCAGACTCGTCGATGTCCTGCTCGAACAGGCCCGTGAGATCCGCTTTACCACAGCCGCCGGGCCAAGGTCATAGAGATCGCCCGTTATCGGATCTTGGGCTTCATATCGTTGAAAATGGAGATGCATTGGAGGTTAAACCCTGCTGAAAAAGTTCGTAAAAATTGACGTATGAATATTTTACACAATAAACTTGACAGTGCCAGGATTCTATGTTAGCCACGCCTAAAAGCGGCCAACAATGGATGATCCAGAATGGTAAATTAGGTAATGCAGAGTTGCTATGAGGTATAGAACCCTACTAACGATGCATATGGCGCCGCCCCCGACATGCCAAATTTCGTTTCCGATGAGAGATAAACCCTCGATGGTTTTTCGTCTGTATCCATGAGAAAAGGTCGATGATATCCTGTGCATCGATTTTTTTGGGTAACACGGCGCTGGTAGCCTGAATATCTCTCTTTATCAAGTCAAATATACACATAAACCAAGACAACACCAACTAATTTACTCAAACGGTGAAAGGAAGGAAGCTTGCTGCTGATTTGCTTTCACCCCGGTCCAAATAAAAAACAGCGATTTCTCCAATAAATGTAATTATCATAAACTGTTGATGGTGGATTTTCGGTAAACCGTATCAACCAAACAATATTCCCGGAGGGAACATATGGCTGAAAATTCTATCGATAACCATTCTCCGTTATCAATTTCTGGAAAACGAGTGGACCAGGTTTCGAGTATTTTATGGATATTATTCGGTAGTTTTGTGATTATTCAGGCGAATAAACTTCCCTATGCCGATGAGTTTGGTCCATCAGCAGGCTATTTCCCTTTTTGGCTTGGAGCAATATCAGTTTTTCTGGGAGCAATTCTGGCAATCCAAGCTAAGCATCAGCCGAGCACAGAAAGAAGAGATCCCTTTCGCCAGTAAAAGCGCTGTCTCTAAAATGATCTTGATAGTCGCCTGCTTAGCTGTTTTCCCTTGGTTGATCGAAACGGTGGGATTTTACCTCACCTCCGGTATGCTGTTTTTCTTTTTATTATACGTCGTGGAAAAGGAGAGTTTAAAATTTTCACTCATTTCTGCGGTGCTCTCATTTTTTTTGCTATGGCTGATTTTCGAGGTGATACTTAAAGTGCAGTTGCCGCTGGGCTTCATGACGTTCATGCGTTTTATATAGTCAATTCGGAAGTGATCGTATTTCCGAAGCATTTCATCGAAATATGACTGGGCATTATTGAGGTAAAGAAATGGATACTGCAGAAGGGTTATTGCTTGGAATATCTGTTATTTTTACCCCGTTTAACGTTTTTTTGGTTTGTGTTGGCGCGTTGATCGGAACGCTCGTCGGAATACTGCCGGGATTGGGCGCAACCGCCACGGTCGCCATCCTTATGCCATTGGTTTTGGGAATGACCCCGTCAACCGCGATGATCTTGCTGGTTGCGATGTTCTGCGGGGCGAAATTTGGAGGCGCCATCACAGCGATCATGATGAATCTTCCCGGCGAATCTGCCTCCATTGTAACGTGCCTTGATGGTTACCAATTGGCAAGGCAAGGACGTGCAGGTCCGGCCATAGGATTGGCAGCAATTTCTTCTTTTATAGGCGGACAGGTGAGCGTTGTGATGATGATGCTCCTGGCGCCGGTGTTAGGCAATATGGCCATTGGCTTCGGCCCGCCCGAGTATTTCGCATTGACCGTGATGGGCCTCACCCTGGTCACCTCTCTCACCGGAAAGTCATTGATCAAGGGGTTCTTAGCCACTGTCATGGGCCTTATCATGGCCACGGTCGGTTCGGATATGTTTACGGGTACGTTGCGGCTGACAATGGGATATATGGAGCTTATGGACGGCATTAACTTTGTCACTGTAGCTGTAGGTCTCTTCGCGGTTGGAGAAATACTTGTCAACGTCGAAAAGGGCGTGAGGTTTTCACTCGGCGACGTGCCCAAGGGTATTCGCAATTTGCTGCCAAACTGGCAAGACATTCGTCAATGCATCGTCACCTGGATAAGAAGTACGATCATCGGATTTATCGTCGGGGTGCTGCCGGGGGCCGGACCGACCATCGCTTCTTTCATATCCTACACGATTACAAAAACCATATCGAGAACACCTGAACGTTTTGGTAACGGCGCGGTCGAAGGTGTGGCCGCCGCCGAATCGGCGGATAACGCCGCTGTTTCAGGCTCTTTGGTTCCGATGCTCACCCTGGGGATTCCCGGTTCTTCCAGCGCGGCAATGCTCATGGTTGTTCTCCTTATGTTCGGGATGCGGCCCGGCCCATTCTTACTGACTGAAAATCCGGAGATCTTTTGGGGAATCGTGGCAAGTATGTATTTGGCGAATTGTCTGCTGCTGGTTATCAACATTCCCTTGATTCCCGTGGTGGTGCAGGTGTTAAGGGTTCCCTACTGCCTGATGTACATAATCATTATCGTCATGGCTTCGATCGGTGTATACAGCATTGATTACAGCTCGTTCGACCTCTGGGTTATGTGTGTTTTTGGGGTGATTGGATATTTCTTCAAGAAACTGGATTACCCTCCGGCGTGCCTGCTGCTGGCCTTGATCCTTGCCCCGATGGTCGAACGGGCCTTTAGGCAGTCCATCATCTTATCGGATGGAAGTTTATTAATCTTCTTACAACGTCCGGTATCGGCTGTCTTTATTTTCTGCGCCGTACTGGCCCTGTTCGCACCTTGGCTCCAAGCCTTTCTACTCAAAAAAACGAGAGCGACATAGTATTAACTAACGACAAAGCAAACGAACCAACCAACAAACAAACAAAAAGGAGGCAGACCAATGAAGAGATCGCGACGTATTAATCATTTTCTCGGGTCGACTGCACTGGCAGCACTGATCGTTCTTGGCGTAGTGTGCTTCAGCTCCAACGCGTTATCGGCTGAATGGCCCTCAAAACCGATTGAATTCGTGACTCACTCTTCACCTGGGGGGCCCGGAAATCTGATTGGGCAGTTACTTGCCGACATCAACCGGAAAGCGCAAATACTATCACAGCCGATATACGTTTCCGTAAAGCCCGGAAGCGGTATGGCTAAGGCCTTTTCCTACATTATGGAGAAAAAGGGCGACGATCATATCATAGGTGTCACGTCATCTGGTAATATTCTGGGCACACCTTTGAGGGTGAAGGTGCCGTACACGTTCAAAACTTTTACGCCCATTGCGAACTTCGCTGTGGACGGTAGCGTGATGGTTGTAAGTACGAAGGGACCCTTCAAGACCATGGCCGACGTTTTCGCAGAGGCAAAGAAGAACCCAGGCAAGATTACTCAAGGCGGCTCTTCCATGAACTCCGATGAAGCGATGATGGGGAAGGCGATGCAGAGAATAAAGGGGGTGACTTGGAAGTTTGTCTCCTTCGACAAAGAGGTTGAATCCGTAACCGCCGTCTTGGGGGGACATATCAATATGGCTTTCGTCAATCCTACGAGCTGTACGGAACAGGTCCGTGCGGGCAATTTAAAGGTCATTCTCGTTGCCGCTCCCGAGAGGTACAAAGCATTTCCGGACGCTCCGACGGTTGAGGAGGCCGGCCTTGGCAGATCTCGGGCTTCCTACCGAGCCGTGTTTGGTCCTCCTGACATGCCGAAAAATGCGCAAAAAGGGTGGGAGGCGGCCATGAAGAAGTTCATCGCGCACGATCTGTTTCAGAAATACATGGCCGATGCGATGATGCAGGAAAAATACATGAACGGCGAGGAACTTGGTGCCTATTGGGAGAAGGCAGGAGCGATCGTAAAGCAAGATTTTATCGATGCTGGAATGTTGAACCCGGATGGGAGCATCAAAGAGAAGAAATGATCAACCTGCCATACGAAGAAAGGGAAAGAGTGGAGGCTGGCATGACACAAAAGGTAGTGTAAGAACATTTGTGTGAAATTCATAAGGCATAGAATAGTTAGAAAAAAGGCGCTTCCCCTTTAGAAGGCTTTATCACCATAAACCTGAAGCCGGGAGTGACCGTATTAGGAGATTGCGGAGCTTTTCAGGATGATTCAGGAGCGACGGGCTAATGGTTTGAGATGATCCGTGAAAGAAAAATATTGGGGTTGGTCTATTAAAAGCGACCCGAGAAAACGCCCTGACAATAGGGCAGACAGATTCTTAAATTGGCTCATTATTCGGAGGGCACCATATGAAAATTGATCCTGAAAAATGTACATCCTGCCTGGAATGCGTCGATTATTGTCCGGTGAATGCCATCGGGGAGGGCGACGAGTCGACTGTCGTTGATCAGGAGGAGTGTGTCGAATGCGGCGTCTGCTTGAGAGCCGACGTCTGTCCGGTCGATGCGATCTATATGCCCCCGGAATCCAAGCAGTATCCCCGATTGCACAGGGCGGAGTTCAGCGACCCCGGCGTCCAGTTCCCCACCTTAAAGCAGGGGGGACGCGGCACGGAAGAGATGAAAACAAATGACGTAACCGGACGGTATCGCCGGGGCGAATACGGCATGGCCCTGGAATTCGGACGCCCCGGCGTCGGAACGCGGCTCTCGGAAATCGAAAAGGTCCTGAAGGTCCTGCTCACCATGAACGTCGAGCTGGAAAAGAACAACCCCGTCTTCCTCCTGCTGGAGGATGAAAAGACCGGCACGATGAAAGCGGACGCGCGGCAGGAGAAAGTGCTCTCGGCAATCCTGGAATTCAAAATAAAGGAAAACCAGCTGGAAGAAGTGGTCAAGCAACTGGTCCCCGTCCTGGAGCAGGTTGAGACCGTCGTGTCCTGGGGGCTTGCCACGAGGATTGCGGACGATGGAACCATCCCGGTGCGATCCAAACTTTCCGCCCTGGGGATTCCCACCCGGAACAACGCGAAAATCAACCTGGGCCTCGGCCGGCCCCTTTTGGATCTATAAGGAGGATACCCGTGAGCCACTCACTGCATCGCCGGGGAACCGACGAAAGCCTGAAGAAGGATTTTGTGATGTATGCCAGAACGTCGCGATGGATCAATCGCGAGGGCGGGGGGCCCAAACTCAACAAAATATTCGATATCACTCTCTCCGAAAAACCAGTGAATTTCGGCGCCAGCAGATACGGCAAGAATCTCACGTCTGGTCTCGACATCACGGAATTTAAAGCGATCCTCGAGAACAACGTTGGTTTTATCTGCTGTTTCTCCGACCGTGAAGCGATGAAAAGAACTATTAAAAAAATCAAGGATGCGGAAATTGGGATTTCCATCGTCGTCAGCGGCATGATCGATGAAGTGTTTGCGATGGCCAGGGAAGTCGGATTAAAGCCGCATACAGCTTTCCTCTCCTTGGGAATCCACGGGAAGAAGGAGCTTCTTCCTGACGAAAAGGTCCTGGAAGTAACGACGATGTGCGGTCATGGATTGGTGGCGACGAAGCTGACTGAATCAATCATGGAAAAAGTTAAGGCGGGGAAGATAACACCGAAGGAAGGGGCCAGACTGCTCGCCCAGCCATGTCCCTGCGGGATCGTCAATACCGATCGTTGCACGGAACTATTGGAAACGTACCGAAAAAAACCGGCAAGTTAATCACGGTCGTCTTTCCCTTGCATTTCCAGAAGGGTGAAAAAATGAAGATCGGCATCATTATTGATGGCCAGGGCCTAGCCGTGGATAATATCTTCAACGAACGACTATGACGCTCTCTCAAATATGAAAAAGCCTACCTCAAAGATTACCAATGTGTTTCTGAGGGGAGGGACGACTCTGGGCACCAGTTATCGGGTAGCATGGGCGAATGCTACAGCATTTTCGGGTCGCGATGGCGGACGCCGAACGTAAACAGTTATCAGGGCGACGGGGAAGTAGACGAAACTTTGGTAGGCGACGTCCAACAGGACGGCAAACGAGTACGTGACACCACTAACAGTGTTGTGGCGATTGCCGTGGAGATCATACAACCCAAAATACGATTCAAAACACAAAACCCCGCTCTTTCGTAGGAAACGGGGTTTTGTCGGCTGTCATTGATATGCTACTTCTCCACCGGCTCGCGGCCGGCCGGGCCGTCATCCCCGAAGAGGGCCTTCCAGCGCTCCTCCCCGATGCATTGTCTTGCCGAGGCGCACCACTGCAGGCAATTGGGCGCCGTTTCACGGACGACCTCGGTCTTGCACTTGGGGCATTTGATCCTGAGCTCATCGGAGAACATCTCCACCCGATAGCCGCACTGAGGACACGGATGCAGGCTGACGGTGAGCTTCTGGTTTTCCTGTCCGGGGCATTTTCCGATCGGCATAGTGTTCCTCCTGGCGCTCTTCGGCTGTTTGATCGTTTTATGAATCAGACGGCGCGACACAATTTTATCGCAATTGTCTGGCACAACACAACAATATCCTCAGTGGGCAGGTAATCCTGGATGTTTCGATCTACGAGAATAGTCCCTTCCGCAGGAAACTCGTCATCGCCCTTCCAGAGCACCCAGGTGACGGCCACCCTCGGGAATGCCTGAACGGTGACGGCGGCATCACCCTGATGCGCATCGACGCCGCCGAACATTACGGCTGCTGGGACAAGCTCGACGGGTGATGCACCAAACTTGGTCAGCAGCGGCCGTATCGTCCGTTTATAGAAGGTGGGATAGTAAACTACCCCTTCCGGCACCTCCTTAAAGGAGATCTGCCCATTTCCGGGCGGTGTTCCCCGGGCGGTGACGAGGTAGTGGAGGATGAGGAGACTCTCGGCGATGGGCACTGATTCCGCTTCCGTTTCGAGGGTAACGGTACCCGAACGGCGCTCGATGCGATAATCCCGGTTCAGGAAGCATAGCCGGACAGTGTCGGCATCGACCGGAACGGCGCCGCTCCTGAAACAGACATCCGCCAGGTCGGCCTGACGGAGTCTGCTGAAGGCAAGATTGTACGATTCCGCATAGGCCCGCTCGTAGCCCCCGGGAGAGGGTAATGGAGGAAGGCCGCTCATCTCAGGTACTGCTATGCTTCAAGCCACGAGTTCGAGAAGAGCTGCTGGCCGGTGAGGACCCGCACCGATTTGACATAATCCCGCTCCTCTTTGGTCAGGCCCGCCATGTCGATGCTCTCGCCGTCCATCGCTCGGTGGACGACGCTCACGAGATTCGGTTTCCGGCCGAAGGCGATATCCTGCATCTCCTTGTCGAAGGCATCGACGATGGCTGCATAGAGTCCTTGTCGCATCAGCATGATAAAGTAGGTGCGGTTCAGGATCGGCCGCAGGTGATCGGGAGTGCCGTTGGAGACGTTGGAGAGGCCGACGACGGACTTGCATCCCGGGGCGATATCCTTGAGCATGCCCAGGAACTCGAAGCAGGCGGTCACCTGGTTGATCTCACCGCTGATCGGCGTGACGATCGGGTCGATCCAGATATTCTCGTTGGTCACCCCTGCCTCGTTGGCCTTATAGACCAAGTCAACCGTGTGCATGCAGCGCTCGTTCGCATCCCGAGGCATGCCGTCGACGCCCCAGAGGAGGCCGATCATCCCGGCCTTGTACTTCGCACACAACTGGAGCTCCTGTTCCATCCGGTCCGGCTGGAGGGAGATAGAGTTTATCAAGGCGGGCTTCTTGCAGCGTTTCAGCCCCTCCTCGATGGCGACCACGTTCGTGGTATCCAAGGACAGCGGCAGATCACTCACCTCCTGAATAAGGTCTACCAGCCAGGGCATCAACTCGTGGCCGAATTTCTTGGACGGACCGATATTCAGGTCGAGCCACTGAACGCCGGCCTCGGTCTCGGCCTTGGCCAGGGCCTGGATAGGTTCCGCCTTGCGCTCCTTGAGCGCCGGACCGATCGTCTGGGACATAACATTGATATTTTCGGCAATCAGTATCATCGCAATCCTCCTAAGACTTCCAGGTGTTTTTAAGGTAGGACGTAAGGTGCGCCGCCTCCCGGGGACCGATCAGGATCTCCCAGTCGGGCAGTTCCTCTTCCAGACCGCCGCTCTCCGAGGCGAGATACCCTGGGATAATCAGCTTGCGGTGCTTCACTTTGTCGGCGATGCCGCACTTCTTGATGAAGGGGGCGATCGAATCGGAGCTGAATTTGCCGGCCGCCCAGGCGGTCATGACGGAGAGCCCCTCCGTGTCCTTGATCAGGAGGTACGCCGGCATGCGGGTGTTCTCGATCTCGCCGGAGACGATGAAGTAGGTCAGCGAGAAGTTGCAGGTGAGGATGACCGGCGAGTTCTCATTCGGCCCGCCGATTTCGTAGATCCCCTCGCCGGTCGCCAGCGGCCGCTGCGGATCGGTGAAGAGGTTCATCCGGGCGACCAGAAGCGGGAAGAGCGTTTCGCCGCTGAAATCGGAAAGGACGATGATGCCGGCGTACTTGGCCATGAAGGTCGCGGCGATCAGGGCCTCCTTCAGGGGATTGTCGGTCATCTCATTGGCAAACGTGATCGTGGGGAAACCCAGGGAACGGAGCTTCTTCAGCAAGGGGGCGCGGCGGATGGCCACCTGATCGGTGTAGGCCTGCTTGAGTGAACGGGGGGCGGAATCGAGGATGATGTCCTTGACGCCCAGTTTCGTGAGACGGTCAGTCAGCGCGGCCAGCTCGTCGAGGCTCGCGCCCTTGGCCACGACCGGCAGGCCCTTCTCCTTGGCCAGGCCGGCAAAGGCGTCGAAGTTGGCGCCGGTCACGCAATAGAGGATCGGCTTGCGCTCCCCGCAGGCAGCGACCGCGCCGCTCATCGCATTCAGATCATCGCAGATAAGGATGATGCCGGCGTCCGTCTCCGCCTTGACCTTCCCCGCCAGGGCCGCATACGCCGCCGGCTTGCCGCCGGCGTACTTGACCGCCACCAGTTCGGGCCGGAGGTCCATGCCGACCCGCTCGTAGCGGTAGAGGGTAAAGCCCTTCAGACGGCGCGCGATTTCCGCTTCGGCCATCGTATCGTTCAGAAGGATGGCGATCCCGGGCGGGTTTTCGAGGCGCTTTTCATGGCGGAAGAGGACGGTTTCACCTCCGATCTTGAGCGGCTTGGCGCCGGTGACGATGGTGATCGGCCGGATCGGCGGCGCCGAGGCCTCTTCCAGCTTGGCCTTTGCTTCCTCGGACACGGACGGACAGGCGGCCAGTTCGGCCTTGCCGGCCGCCAGGCTCATGGCGAAGGCCAGGCAGGTGGGCACGCCGCACTTTCCGCAGTTTGTCTTGGGCAGATGCTTGAAAATCTCAATGCCGGTTAGTGCCATTGAATTCACTCCTCCAGATTACATTAAGGGGTCCATGGTTATGGCCGGGTGGTTTTTCTCGGTCAAAAACGGCAGTATCTCCTCTTCGGTAGTGCCGATGGTCTCGTCGGCGATGCGGTCCATGAGGTCCGGGATGCCGAGCTCCTTGGCCCGCTCGTTGAAGCGATCGCCGATTTCCTGTTTCAGCGACGTGGGCATCCATACCAGCCGCTTGATGCCTCCCTCGGCGATGAGGAACTTCCGCTGGGCGACATTGTACTTGGAGTGTCCGACAAAGCCCGGGGTGGTGATGCCGCCGCCGATGGTCCCCGCGAGCGTCGTGAACTTCATGCCGCAGGGCGTCATGCCCATGAAATCACGGTTGACCGTCATGATGCCGTTGCAGGTAGGCAGGATGGCGGCGATGCACTCCATGCAGCCGCAGGTGGTCATCGGGTCGTTGATGATGCTGTAGAAGTTGTAATGGTCCACCTTGCCGCGGGAGGCCTTGAAGACGAAGTCGTTGACCCCCTTCCACTGTCCCAGTCGTGCGTCGATGGTCTCTCCCTTGGGAACGGGCTGATTGGGACCGGTGGGGTTGATTTCATTCGAGGCCTTGCAGTCCATCCAGTTATAGGAGCCGCAGAGTCCGGTGCGCTCCGGAGAGACGACGCACACATGGCCGGGGGCGAACGACTGGCACAGCAGGCAGGAATAGTAGATGTCGGTGGTCTCGTCGGTCATCCCCTCGATGCGGGCGTCCCTGACCGCGTAGACGGCCCTCGCCTTGGCGAGCATCGCGTTTACGTCCTTCTCGTTCGAGTAAATCTTCACCTGGAGCTTGTCGAAGATCCGACCGAAGTCCTGGTGCAGCTTGGCATGCAGGATCTTGCCGATGTGCTCGAGCCGGAACCCCTTCTCCACGGCGTTCTTGCTGACACGCATCCAGGCGATGTCGCGCTGGCCGATATGCATGACCCCCTGGGCGTAGTTGATCAGGTGGTGCACCTGGCGCTCCAGGATGGGCTCGTAGTCCTCCTGCATCTGGCGGCCCGCCACCTCCGCAACGATGGCGAGCGGCAGCTTGGAGCCGGGAGGCATATCGGTGATCTCCGGCCCGATGACCTGCACGTCACCGTCGACCACCTCGTCCATATCCTTGGAGGTGATCCACTCCACCATAGGGGTGTAGCCGCCGCCCGTTTCCAGATAGATATCATCGCCGCGGACGCGCTCGCCTTCGAAGGCCGGGCCGTACGCGACCGGTACCGGCACCTCGGTCACCTGCACCTTCAGGCCGCGCACCTCGATGGCCCGGGCGACGATGTTCGCGTGGGGAACGTTGGAAACCACGTGCTCGTAGGTGGTGATACCCGTCGGCAGGACCTCCGGTATCGGCGTGTCGGCGATCGTGGGAAAGCCGAAATTGATCGCCCCGGCGGCGTTGGCATACCATTCGTCGGTGACGAACCCCATGGGCAGGGCGAAGGCGAAGGTCCGGTCCTTGTTGTAGATGAGGTTCTTGCGGAAGTTGCCCGGCTCCACGCCGCCGAAGGAAAGGGCGACGCGGGTGGCAAAACCCATCGCAAAGACGGTGGCGGTGACATCCGGCCCGAAGGAGACCAGCCGCGTCGGCCAGCCGACCTGAACACCCGCCTCGACGAGCTGTTCGCTGAATCGCACCCCGTCATTTTCGGCGCTCATGAAGACATAGAGGTTCTTCTGCTGGAGCTCGGTCGCGATTTGAACGGCGATCTCCTTGGTCGGCGCCGCGCCCAGGATGGCGGCAAACCCGGGGGCCGTGCCATCGACGAACTCGACGCCGCGTTTCCGCAGGATAACGTCATCGGCCGCCCCGAGCCAGAGGTTGTCGGCCGTGGGGTCTTCCATTTTCGTATAGAAATCCGGCGTCTCCAAGTAGCGGATCGCTTCGATCACCTCTTCGGCGAAGAAGGTTGCCATCCCCGCGTCAAGCGCGGGCCCCAGATAGGGCAGCGGATGGTTCGCCTTCACCGGCGGCGGCATGATGCGCCGGCAGCGCTCGAGCACCTGCTCCATGTCGCCGAGCTTCTCCACCTTGATCCCCAGGATGCCGTAGATCACCGGCAGGTAATAGGCGGTATTGGGGAAGCCGACCGGTTCATTCGCCCCCCATTTGTCCATGGCCTGGCGCCAACCGGTCTCTGCACGTTCGAGTATTTTATAGGCACCGCGGATGGCGGCCGATGCGATTATCTGGGACATCTATCAGTCTCCTTTGTGATTGAGATCCATTCCTTACAACTCGCGACGCATTGCCATGTCGAACAGCACCCGCTCCCGGGCCTTGGAAATCCCCAATGCCTGGCGCTTCTTGTCAATATGGGCGATCATCAACTGGGCAGCCTTGATCGGGTCGCTTTCGAATGCCCACGTGGCCCCGTACATCTTCTCCAGGCCGCCGAAGAGATATTCGCTCACCTCGGGGCTCCCGGTCGTCGGCCAGGTGGCACCGAAGACGGTGAAGACACCGGAGGCCACAAAATACTGGCCAATGGTGAGGGCCTTCTCGCTGAACCACTCCGGCGCGGCGCCCGCCACCGGCAGATCGCTCACGTCGTCGCCCAGGCCGCCGTCCTTCACCATGGCGGTAGCCGCCACCAGGA
>CAWFOM010000017.1:0-32006 GCA_963817385.1 uncultured delta proteobacterium | reverse complement strand
TGTCACATACTGTCCGCATAATCCCTTTTCAAACCAAAAAGTACGAAAGAACCAGATGGCTCTCTTTTATCTTGCCTGATCGTCACCCCCCTCCGCGTGAGGACGCGGAGCAGTCTTCCTGCTTGACAACCGGGCATTCTTACACTAAGAAGGAAATCCCTTGGCGTACATTGTATAATGTATAATTGTCAGGGGGAGATTGATGAGGGCCGGACGTTCCTGCGGCTGGTCTGCTGCGGCGGATAGCTGCCGAAACCGGATCCGAGATAATATCCGGGAGATGTTCTCCTGCCGGGAAGGCCGGGACGATAGTGAGACGATCGTGATCTGATGGAGGCGAGGAAAGGGCGTCGCCGGAGGGCACTGACCATGGAATTGGAAAAACTGATTCCGAGTATCGAGATCCCGAAGCAGAAACCTGTCGTTCTGATCGTGTATGAACAACTGTTGAGTGCGATCGTCACCGGAAAGCTGGCGGAGGGAGAGCGGCTCCTGGAGGCGGATCTCGCGAAGCTCTTCGGCGTCAGCCGTCAACCGATCCGCGAAGCGCTGCAGGATGCTGGTCACGGACGGGTTCGTCGAGCTGATTCCGTACCGGGGGGTTATCGTTTCCACCATCACCCCCCAGGAGGCCAAGGATACGCTCGAGCTCAAGGGAATGGTCGAAGGGTACGCCGCCTGGATGGGCGCGCAGACGTTCGGCCCGGACATGATCGCCGAGCTGGAGACGCTGCTCAAGCAGATGGAAGCGCACATCCGGGAGGCCCAGTCGCGGGAGATCATTCAGGACAATTACAGCTTCCATATGAAGATCGTCAGCGGCATCGGAAATGAAAAGCTGATTAAATACTACCAGGGTCTGTTCAACTCCCACCAGCGGTATTACGCGATCGGATTGTCGGAGCGGCCCGGCTGGCAGACCAGCGTAAACGAGCACCGGTTGATTCTGAAGAAGATCAGGTCCCGGGATGCCGTGGGGGCCTTCACCTGTGCCCGGCAGCACGCCTCCAACACCATCGACCGCGTCCTGGCGGCTTTGGAAAAGCGAAAAAAAGGGACGGATGGATCGCTTGCCCGCACAGCCGACTCTCAGACGATGAAACCAGGGCTGCAAAAAGCATCTGTAAGTAAATCAAAAAGACCAATAAGGAGAACGGGAATGAAGTTCAGATTTGACAAGAATGTAACGGCGCTGTTGGAAGGATCCATCGACATTCACATCCACTCGGCCCCCGATGTTTATCCGCGGCTGCTCAATGATGTAGAGCTCGCT
Source organism: uncultured delta proteobacterium (assembly GCA_963817385.1). Lineage (GTDB taxonomy): Bacteria > Desulfobacterota > Syntrophia > Syntrophales > UBA5619 > JAKAFS01. Next base: position 30,733 of record CAWFOM010000017.1, on the reverse strand, counting down.
CTGTCCGCGAAGGAAAACGGCATGCGGGCGATTCTGGTGAAAAATCACTATTTCGAGACGGCCGGACGCGCACGGCTCGCGACCGATGTAGCGGACTTTCCCGTCTTCGGCGGCATCGCGCTCAATCTCACCAACGGCGGGCTCAACAAGCATGCGGTCAAGATGGCGCTGAAGATGGGGGCCAAAGAGGTCTGGATGCCCACCGTGCATGCCGACTATTTCGTCAAAAACAAGGATCACGTGGCGAACCTCGCCACGGAAATCGGCGCCGATGTCCAGGGTCTTGTCCTGGTCAAGGAGGACGGTACGCTCAAGGATGAACTCTTCGAGATCTTCGACATCATCAGGGAAGCCGACGCGATCTTCGCAACCGGCCATGTCACCAAGGAGGAGGCGAAGCTGGCCGTCCGCGAGGCGGCCAAGCGGGGGGTGAAGAAGATCATCGTCACCCATCCCGCCGCGACCTTTGTTCATTACAGTGTCGATGACATGAAGGAGATCCTGGATCTGGGCGCCACCTTCCTCGAACACACCTGGAACGACGTGACCCGCCAGGTATCCCATCCGCTCAAGATCTCGGCCCTGTTCGATATCATCAAGGCCGTCGGCGCCTCACACTCCATCATGTCGACGGACGCCGGCCAGTGGCTCAACCCCCCGGCCGCCCAGCAGATGGGGATCTACATCAAGGAGGCCCTGATGAGCGGCATTCCGGCCAAGGATGTCCGGACGATGGTTGCCGACAATCCGGCGAAGATCCTGGGGCATCTAGAGGATCCGGCATAGGAGGATTCGATCGCTTTGGAAATCGTGATCCTTCCGCGCGCTGGACATTTTTCGACCCTGCGCCTCCTCGCTTCGCTGCAAAGACGAAACTCGCGCTTCGCGCTCAAACAATCGTCTTTGCGGGCGCTTCAGCTGCGGGGGCAGGGTACCCCGAAAAATCTCCAATGTGCGCTTCCGGGATCTCGATTTACAAGTTGCGCAAAGATGCTGATTTATTAATTCTGCGGGTGATTCAGAGCAAAAATCATATTTGAAACGGATAGACGAGAATTTTGGAGGAAAGAGAGATGACAGTGAAGATCGGTTTTATCGGCCTCGGGACCATGGGAAAATGGATGGCGTTGAATATGCTGAAGGCCGGCTTTGCAATGCGGGTGTATGACATCAATCCGAAGGCGGTCGAGTTTCTTGTCGGACAGGGCGCCGCGGCGGCGAAATCGCCGGCGGATGCGGCCGCCGCGGTCGACTGGCTCTTCATGAGCCTCCCGGACACGGAGGTGGTGGAGAAGGCGATTTTCGGAGAAAACGGCATCGTGCAGGGGGCCCGACCCGGCCTCGTCCTGATCGACCTCAGCACCATCAGCTACATGCCGACCCTGGAAATCAGCCGCAGGCTGAAGGACAAGGGGATCATCTTTGCGGATGCGCCGGTTTCCGGGATGGAGGCGCGTGCAAAGGAGGCCAAGCTCACGGTGATGTTCGGCGGCGATGAAGGGCTTTTCCAGACTCTGCGGCCCGCGTTCGACGCCATCGGCAACCAGATCGTCTACATGGGGGCTGTCGGCAGCGGGCAGTTGACCAAACTGATCAACCAGCTCCTGTTCAACATCAGTTGCGCGGGGTTGGCCGAGGTGCTTCCCATGGCCGTCAAGCTCGGACTCGATCCGGAACAGGTGGCCCAGGTCGTCACCACCGGGACCGGGCGCAGTTTCGCCGCGGATTTCTTCATCCCCCTCACGCTGAAAAACAAGTTTGATGAAGGGTATCCGGTGAAGGCCGCCTATAAGGACATGATCAGCGCCGCAGAGATCTCCGCGCATAAGGGCATTCCGCTCCCCGTGGTGAACGCCACGGCGGTGACCTTCCAGATGGCCATGGCGGAAGGGTATGGCGATCTCAGCAAGGGCGGATTGATCCGGGTCTTCGAGAAGATGCTTAAAACGGAATTCCGGACGAAGAAGGAGGCGAAATGAATCCTCATCGGGGGTTTCCTGAAGATATCACCGAGGCCTATTTCCGCGGCCTGATGCATTCCGTGGGATACCGGAGGAAAGATCTGGACAAGCCGCAGATCGTGGTCGTGAATTCATGGACGGATGTAAACCCCGGCCATCAGCCCCTCCGCGAGCTGGCCCAACGGGTCAAAGAGGGGATCTGGGCCGCCGGCGGCTGCCCGTCCGAATTCGGCGTGCCGGCCCCCTGCGACGGCATGGCCCAGGGCCTCGGCATGCACTACATCCTGCCCCAGCGCGACCTGATCGCCGGGTCCATCGAGGCGATGATCGGCGCGCACGGATTCGAGGGGGTGGTGATGCTCGGCTCGTGCGACAAGATCCTGCCGGGAATGCTCATGGCCGCCATCCGGATGAACCTTCCGACGCTTTTCCTGACGGCCGGGGCGATGATGCCCTGCCGGATCGACGGAAAGGTCGTGACGACCCCCGATCTGAAGGAGGCGATCGGCCAGCGCATCAACGGGAAGATCGAGCAGGAGACCTTTCTCTCCTGGCAGGAGCGGTTTTGCGGCACATCCGGGACCTGCTCGATGATGGGGACGGCCAACACCATGGGGTGTTTCCTGGAGGCGACGGGGCTCGCGCCCTTCGGCTCGGCGACGATGCTGGCGTTCGACGCCGCCAAGGTCCGCCAGGCCCGCGATGTGGGCGAGCGGGCGGTGGAACTGGTCCGGCAGAAGCGGCCGTTTCGGGATTATCTGACGCCGCGGAACCTGGAAAACGGCATCCGGTACGTCTCCGCGTCGGGTGGATCCACAAACGCCGTGCTGCACCTGATGGCGTGCGCTTCGCTCATGGAGATGGGGATGACCCTGGAGGCGTTCGGAAGGATCCAGGCCTCCGTACCGGTGGTGGGCAAGTACAAACCCTCCTCCGGGTACAACCTCACCGACTTCCACGAGGCGGGCGGTGTTTTGGCCTTGATGGGGGCGATCAAAGAGTACCTTGATCTTGACATCGAACTTCCCATGGGGGGACGGCTTGAGGAATATCTGTCAGGTCGGCCGGCGCCCGATGGGCAGGTCATCCGAACCGCCGGCAATCCTCTGGAAGAGGGCGGATGTTTTGCCATTCTGAGAGGCAATCTCGCCCCCGACGGAGCGGTGGTGAAAAAGACCGGCGTCGAGCCGGAGATGCTCCGCCACCGCGGCCCGGCGGTCGTCTTCGACAGCGAGGAGGATGTCCGCGAGTTTATCCTCCATCGTCCCGTGAAACCCGGATCGGTACTCGTGGTTCGCTATGAAGGACCGAAGGGCGGCCCCGGCATGCGGGAGCTCTCCATTCCTGCGGGGATGCTCGTGGGAATGGGACTCCACACCTCGGTGGCGATGGTAACCGACGGACGTTTTTCCGGCGCCACTCGCGGACCCTGTGTCGGCCATGTCTGCCCGGAAGCATGGGAGGATGGCCCGATCGCCTACGTCCATGACGGCGATCTGATCGATATCGATTGCACGGAAGGCCGCCTGCAGCTCCTCATTTCGGACGAGGAGATGCAGCGCCGTCGGAAAGGCGGGGCCGAGAGGCCCAACCATCCGGCGCCGGGATTTCTAAGGGCGTATCGGAAGATGGTCGGCAGCGCCGATACCGGCGCCATATGGTTGTGACAGACGCTATGGGCATTTCCCACAGAAAAAGGAGCGGTGAATGAATAAGAGACAAGTCGTATTGCACGGCGACGTCCCCTTTCGGCACGTGGACTGGGGGTTGACCAAGGATGTGGTCGGACCTGAGCGGATGGGGTCGGAGAACATCAGGCTCAAGATTACGGAGTACCAGCCGGGATACAGCCATAAACTGCACATGCACCCGACGCAGGAGGAAGTCATCTTCGTCCTTGAAGGCAGAGGGATCACGGAAACAAAGGAAGACAAAATCGAAATCGGGCCCGGTTCGGTCGTTTTCGTTCCCGCCGGCGTTTATCACGCCACGCTGAATCTGAGCAACACCGAACCGTTGCGGGCGGTGATCGTCAAATCCCCGCCCGATGACGAGGAAGTACGGTCCGATTCGTGAGGGGAGAACTCACAGATCATGTGCGGGAAAATTTGGTTGACAGACATGCTTGATCACCGTATCCTTCGCGCTCGTAACCAGCATGTTCTTTCGTCGGTCCGATCCGGAACAATCTCACGATGGAGAGAATTTCATGGGCGTTTTCGGGAAGCTAGTCAAGTATCTGCAGGATGAAGGTCTTTTCGGCGAGGGAGGAGGAAAACGGAAACTTGAGGGGGGGTACGATATCGCCCTGAGGGTCTTCTGCGCCATCTACAGCCTCTATTTTCTCTACACTACCTTCTTCGGGCTCGTTTCCCAGGAGACTCATGTGGGCTTCTATTTCCTGGGGACGTTCGTCATCAGTTTCGCCCTCTTCAAGGCAGGCCCGAGGTCTCCCCTGGGCAGGATGAGCGTCTTCGATGTCCTCTTCATCCTTATCATGACGGTCATCATCATCTACTACATCGTCGAGTATCCGAAGCTCGCCGAACGGATGGGCAGCGGCGTCAAGACGATCGATGCCGTCCTCGGCTGGGGCATCATCCTCCTCTCCCTCGAGATGGCCAGGAGGACGGTAGGGAACATCATCCCGGCCATCGGGCTCGTGCTCCTCATCTACGCCTACTTCGGCCCCTACTTTCCACTGGGGCTCGGCCACTCCGGATTCTCGCTCGCCCGTATCGCCGAGAGCCTCTTCCTCTCCGGGGACGGAATCCTGGGGACGATGACCAACATCTTCGCCTCCTACATCCTGATCTTCGTGATTCTGGGGGCCTTCATGGAGGTGTCGGGCTGCGGCAGGGTCTTCGTCGATCTGGCCTACGCCATCACCGGGCGGGTGACCGGCGGGCCGGCCCTGGCCTCGGTCATCACAAGCGCCCTGTTCGGGACCGTCTCGGGAAGCGCCGTGGCCAACGTGGTCGTCGACGGCGTCTACACGATCCCCCTGATGAAGCGGATGGGCTACAAGCCCCATTTCGCGGGCGCCGTGGAGGCCGCCACGTCGACGGGCGGCCAGCTCATGCCGCCGGTCATGGGGGCCGCGGCCTTTCTCCTGGCGGAGATATCGGGGACGCCCTACATCACGGTGATCAAGATCGCCGCGATCCCGGCCATCCTCTACTACGCATCGGTGGCGGTCATCATCCGCCTCGAGGCGGTCAAGTTGAACCTGCAGGGGCTGCCCGCCTCTGAACTCCCGAAGTACGGCAACATCCTGAAGGAGCTCCACCTGCTCCTCCCGGTCCCGATCCTCATCGTCCTGTTGGCCTTCGACATGACCCCCTTCATCGCGGCCTTCTACACGATCGTCGCGACGATCATCGTGAGCTGGCTCAGAAAGGAGACGCGGATGGGGTTCTCCAAGATTCTCGAGGCCCTCTCCGAAGGCGCGCGCGGCGCCGTCTCCGTGGGGTCGATCGTGGGCGTCCTGGGGATCGTCATGGGGGTCTGCAGCCTGACGGGGCTCCCGAACTACTTCTCGCAGTTCATCATTTATCTCTCCGGGGGGTATCTCTTCTCCCTGGTCCTTTTGATCATTATCGCGGGCCTCTTCATCGGCATGGGACTCCCGACGACTCCCTCCTACGTGATCCTGGTCATCCTGGGCGTCCCGGCCCTCGTCAAAATGGGCGTCGAGCCGCTGACCGCCCACATGATCGCCCTCTGGGTGGCCGTCCAGTCCAACGTCACCCCGCCCGTGGCGCTGGCCGCCATCGCCGCCTCGGCCATCGCCAAGAGCGATCCTTTCAAGACGGGCTGGGAGGCCTGCCGCCTGGCCTCCTGGATCTACCTGATGCCGTTTCTCTTCATTTATACGTCGATCCTTAACGTGGGATGGAACTACGGATTTGTCTCGACCGTCATCGCGTCCCTGTTCGCCCTGGTCTCCTGGGGCGGGGCGCTCACGGGATACCTGCTGCGCCGGACAACCCTCTTTGAGCGGGTATGCCTTCTCGCCTCGGCCTTGCTCCTCCTCGACGAGGGGTGGACCACCGATATCATCGGGTATGTGCTCCTCGCCCTGGTGATTGTCATACAGAAAGTCTCTTTGAGGAAGCGGGCCCCCGTCGCTTCAGGGGCGTCCACGGAATGAACACTCACACCAATAATAGGAGGTATGTATGAAAACACGGAAGATGGCCATGGTTTGGATCGGCGTGCTTTTGCTGGGGATCGTCTCCGGCGCGAACGCCGCCGAGGTCCAGAAGTACGTCTGGGGAAGCGGTCCCATGGGGGGCCTATGGAGGATCGGCGTGGGCGCGGCGGTGCAGCTGATCAATGAACAGATGAAGGACAAGTATTTCTATACGGCCGCGGCGTCCGGAGGTGGAATAGAAAACGTGCGGCGGATGATTGGCGGCGAGTTCGACACCACCTGGGCCCATACCAACATCATGCAGGAGGCCTGGACGGGAACCGGACTGTTCGACGGCCAGAAGCCTTACAAGGACATGCGGGTCATGATCTTCATGGGAGACCAGGCGGTCTGTGTGATTGCCCCGACTAAATCATCGATCAAGACCTTCAGCGACCTGGCAGGGAAGAAGGTGAACGTCGGGGCCCCGGGCGGCATAGGTGTTTTGGTTGCCAAGAGCATGTTCAAGGCCCTCGGAATCGAAGACAAGGTGAAGCTGGTCTACCTCAACCCCGAGGGGGCTGCCCAGGGAGTCAAGGACGGGCAGATCGACGCGGCTCTGGCACCCGGAAGCCCCTTCACCCCGTCCTTTACCGAGTTGGCCCGCTCCACGCCGATCCGGCTGATCGAGCCGACAAAGGCGGAAGAGGAAAAGATCGAAAATGGTCTTCCCTATATGGAGGCAAGGGTTATCGCCCCCAACACCGCGCCGGGGGAAAACAGCGACAAATCCAGAAGGGCCTTCTTCTGGGGGCAGTACTGGGTGGCAAAGGCGAGCATGCCCGACCAGGCGATCTACGATGCCTTGAAGATCACCCAGGAGCCGAAGAACCGGGAGATGCTCACGAAGGTGATGAAGCTCTGGGGAGAGTCCGGTCCGGTCTTCGGCCCGGTGGCGAAGATGGGGATCCCTCTCCACCCGGGTGCGATCAAATACTGGCAGGAGAAGGGCGTCAAACTTCCTCCTGAGCTGCTGAAGTAAGTGAAGATTATTCGCGCAAGCAAGCGGCGGAGAATATTTAATCGTTAAGAGGAGTGACCCGTTTCGTTTTTCCTCGCATCCCCCGCGGCAAGCCGCGGGGGATGCGGGCGAAGGCGGATTCAATGATTCCTTCGGGGCCGTTCGGGTACGGGAATGACCCGATCAGTCCCCCGGAAGGCCGTTGCCCGCCCAAAGGACGGCGGGGTCGGAATCACGGAGCGAGTGAGTCGATCTTCCGAAATCGGTTATGTTAGGAGTCGCGATGGCTGTTGAACATCCTGTTGCCATAATTACGGGCGCCGGGGCTGGAATCGGCAGGGCCTGCGCCCTCCGTTTTGCCAGGGAAGGGGCCCGGGTGGTCGTCGCGGACCGGACGGATGAAGACGGACAAAAGACGGTGGAGATCCTGAAATCCCAGGGGGCGGAGGCCCTCTTCGTCCATGCCGATGTCGCGGCGGAGGATCAATGCCGCCGTTTTGCCGAAAAAGCCCTTGATGCCTTCGGCCGGATTGATGTTCTCGTGGCCAATGCAGGTGTGCGGGTATTCGGCACCATCCTGGAGTCGACCGAAGCGGATTGGGATAAAATCCTCGGCGTCAACCTCAAAGGGGTGAGCTTCTCCTGCAAGGCGGTCCTCCCGCGGATGATCGAACAGAAATCGGGGGCGATAGTCCTGATCGGCTCGACGACGGCCATGACGGGCCGCACGAACATGCCCCTCTATGATGCGGCGAAATTCGGCATCCTGAGTCTGACTCGGAGTCTCGCCGCGACCTACGGAAAAGACGGGATTCGCGTCAATGCCGTCTGCCCTTCGTTTACGCTGACCGACTTCCATTTCCGCAAGGCCGCGGCCCAGGGGATCTCCGCTGAGGAACTCAGGGAACGCAATAAAGGCTACGGCTTACTCGGCAGGCCCGGGGAGCCGGAGGATATCGCGGCCGCCGTCTCCTTCATGGCGGGCAAGGATGCGTCGTTCATCACGGGACAGTATCTGATTGTCGACGGCGGGTATTCGATCGGCGCAAAAACCTCTCAACGCTCTTGATCATCGTTTCAAAATGCCGCGCGTGCGGAACAGTACGGCCTTTTTATCGGACAGGCTGGACGGAAGAACGTCTGCGGAACAACTCTGGGAATCTGTTATGACCGAGTCCATTCGATACACGCTAAACGGTCCTTTCCAACCGGAAGAGCTCCATTCACTCTTCCAATCGGCCGGATTCGATGTCCGGCCGTTGTCACGGCTTGTCGGTGCGATTTCCGGTTCGTCAGCGTATATCACCGCGACCGACGGCGACAAGCTGGTCGGCTTCGGTCGATTGCTTACCGACTATCACAGCATCGCCTATATCAACTACATGACGGTCGATCCCGGCTTTCGACGAAAAGGGATCGGGCAGACCATTCTCCGGAAACTTGTGGAAGCTGCAGGCGATACCGAGAAGGTATTTCTCTATACCGATACGGCCGACGCATTCTATGTGCGTAACGGGTTCGCGCCGTCTGAAAAACGCCTGTACCTCTACCGAAAACAGGAGACATGAACGCCCCGGACGATCCTGGAGCCGGGTCCAGCCCTGAGATTCGGCCGGAAAGCTTCCCGCGTTACCTGCGTACAAGGCGCGAACGCACCTTCTTTTCTCTGGCGTAAGGGAAAACCCAGGAGGCGGATAGAGAACCGTATGGAACATGTCCCCTTTATGCTGCTCCTCTTCGTGGTCGGAGTCGTCGCCGGGATTTTGAACGTGATGGCGGGCGGGGGCTCGGCCATCACCCTCCCCATGCTCATCTTCCTGGGGCTTGACAGCCCCCTTGCCAACGGGACCAACCGCCTGGCCGTCTTCATCCAGTGCATCGCCACGATCATCTCTTTTCGGCGGGAGAACTATTCGGACCTGAAGACGAGTATGCGGCTCGCCGCGTGCGCCCTTCCCGGAGCGGTCCTCGGGGCCATTGCGGCCGTCAGAATGGACAGCCTCGTTTTTCAGAAGGTGCTCGGCGTCTTCATCCTCGTCATGGTAGCGACGGTCCTGATCCCCAAATCCGGGAACAACGATCGGCAGACCGGGGAAACATCGGGTGGATGGCTTATCTATCCCGTCATGCTCGGGATCGGATTCATCGGGGGACTGCACCAGGTGGGCATCGGTTTTTTCATGATCGCGGCCCTGCGGCACCTGATGAACATGGACCTCGTCCGGATCAACATGCACAAGGCGGCCGTTTTCTTCATCTACACTATTCCGGCGATGGTCGTGTTCGGCGTGACGGGGAACATCGATTGGCCGCTGGGCATGGTCCTGGCAGCCGGGAACGCGACCGGGGGGTGGTGGGCTGCGAAGATTTCCGTACGACGCGGTGAAAAGGTCATCCGGATCGTGCTGGTGATCGCCATGGTCATCATGGCGATCAAGCTGCTTCTGAGTTTCTGACAGTTCTTAAATTCGGTTCATCCGGTTCGTGCATGCATTTGAGTCGATAATCTGTTGAAATAGGCCTTGACTGACTTCATCTACCTGTCGATCGCATCTTCTGAGCCGGCAAGACTTTTACGACCAGCCTCTGTGCTCTGCCTCAAGGAAATCCATCCCGGCGAGCGCCGCGGCAATGTTTTCGCAGGCGCCCGCGTCCGGAGCCCGGAGCGGCGGACGCGGATCTCCGCAATCCCGGCCCATCGCACGCATCGCAGCCTTCAGGCCGGCGTCGCCGGCCTTTTTAACCACCTGCCGCAACGCCGCAATCTCCTCCTGGGGTTTGCGCGCCTCGAAGTAACGCTCCTTGCGGCAGATGTCGTACAGTCGTCTCACCAGCGCGGGCGCAACGCCTGCCAGTGATGTAAACATGCTCGTGGCGCCGACGGCCCCGGCCGAAACCATGTACTCGGTTCCGGACAGCAATTGAAAATCCGGACGGATGCGCTGCGCGTTGGAGATGATATTGATCATGAATTGCCAGTCGAGGCTGGCATCAGCCAGGCCGGCAAAATTAGCGAGCCGGTCGATCAGTTTGAGCACAATCTCGGTGGTCAGTTTTGTGCCCCCCATTTCGTCGGGCGCATAGAAAACGAAGAACGGGATGCGTACAGCCGAGCCGATCTGCGCGAAGTGCTCGACGATCATCGCCGGCGGCGGCGTCCAGTAGTAAGGTGTCGTGGCAATGATCGCCGAGGCGCCTGACGCTTCCGCATGACGTGCCCGTGCGGCGGCGATGGCGGTGCCCGAATCGCTCGTATGGGCGATGACCGGCACCCGTCCCCGGACATGCTCGACGGTAAATGTCATCAGGGTTCGCTGTTCCTCATCGGAAAGGCTCACCGACTCGCCCGCATGCATGGGGATTGCCAAAGATTCCGCGCCATGGCGGAGATGAAATTCGATCAGCTTCTCGAACAAGCCGAAGTCGATCCGGTTATCCGTAGTGAATGGCGTTACCGGTGTGTGCACCAATCCTGGAGTGAACATGGCCATGTGCATATCTCCTCATCGTATTTGAAGCATTACCATCCGTGGGGTTCGGTCTCCAGGATGCCGAGCTCCGCCAGTTCCTTGGCGATAGTGGCCTGCCGCTCCCTGGTGGCGGTAGGCAGCGGCGGCCTGGTCGGCCCCACGGGGCGTCCCATGACAACCATTCCCCCCTTGAGGGATGACGGGTACTGGTCGCGGAACAGGTCCCACAGACGCGCCAGCTTGAATTGGAGTTGCCGCGCCTGAACACTGTCTCCGGCAACGCATGCATCGTAAAGTTGCATGCAGAGGTTGGGACAGATGGCGCCCGCCGAAGAATAGGAGCCCACGCAGCCGAGCGGGACGGAAGGCGCAAGGAACTCCACCCCGGCAATCATCGAAAATGTCGGCCGCAAGGCAAGCGCCACTCGGGATATCTCGAGAAACTTTTCGCTGTTGAAACTCGCCTCCTTCAACGCGATCAGGTTGGGCAGCCGGTTGATGAGACGGGCGATCAGTTCGCCGGTGATCTCCACCCCGGCCAAATAAGCGGGAGAGTTGTACGCAATGAGCGGGAGGTCAATCGAAGTGCCGAGCCTGACAAAATAATCGTAAATGGCTTCCGGTGAAGGCCCCCAGAAGTAGGGGGTAATGGCGATGATGGCGTCCGCCCCGATCTTCTGTGCGTGACGCGCCAGATCCATCGAATCTTCCACCGCAAGGGCACTCACATGAATGGACACGGGGACCCGCCGTGCGGTGACGTTAACCGCGACTTCCGCCATACGTTTCCGCTCCGCGATCGTAAAGTTGAGCGACTCGGCTTTGTGATGCGGCCACGAGATGGCCGTAGCGCCTGTGCGGATGTGGAAGTCCACGAGCCGCTCAAATGTGGGGAGGTCCGGGCTGAAATCTTCCTTGAGCGGTGTAACGGTACTTTGCATGACGCCTTTGAGAGTAATCGACATATCCGTTCCTCATTCGGTTTTCAAGCGATCGCTTGATTCTCCGCCTTCAACAGGGGCAGGATGCCCCCCTTTTCGACAATCCGGATCAGGTCGTCCGGAAGAATCGGTCCCCGGAGCTCCTTACCGGTCGCGAGATTTTTCACCCGGGCATGCACAAAATCAAGCTCCAACTGATCGCCCTCCTGAAAAAGATCGGAAACGCCCTTGCAGGCCATGACCGGCAGGGCAATGGCCAGACAGTTGCGGAAGAAAATACGCCCGAATGACTCGGCGACGACGCATCCGATTCCCAAGCGCTTCAGATTGCCCGGGGCCTGCTCCCGGCTCGATCCGCAGCCAAAATTGTTGCCTGCGACGATTACGTCCCCTGGACGGCATCCTGCGGCAAACCCTTTGTGAATATGCAAAATGTGCTTTTTGAGCTCTTCCCATGGATATTTCTGGGCAAAACCGGGATGCAGGTAATCGGTATTGATCCGATCTCCGAATTTCCATACCTTACCCGTGATCACGATACCCATATTGAATTCCCTTTCTTGGTGGTCTCTCGGTCATCACCGCCCGGCGGGGATCAGCCGATGTACTTTCTGGGATCGGCGATCTTGCCTTCAATCGCAGATGCAGCGACCGTCTCCGGAGAAGCAAGATAGAGAAAACTCTCCGGACTCCCCATCCTTCCCTTGAAATTTCGGTTCGTACTGGAAATGCCGTTCTCCCCGGCTGCCAGGACGCCCATATGGAGACCCATGCAAGGTCCGCAACCCGTGGGGCCCATCATGGCGCCGGCCTCAAGAAAGGTCTGCAGGACGCCGGACCGGGCAATATTGATGGAGACTTCACGGGACGCGGGAATAACCAGCAAACGCGTCCGCGGATGGACCCTTTTCCCCTTCAGAATGGCGGCCGCCCGTTCCAGGTCTTCCGTCTGTGCGTTCGTGCAGGAACCGATGAAGGCCTGATGGACGGGAACATCGCCGATTGCGGAAACGGGTTTGACGTTGCCGACATCATGCGGACAGGCAATTTGAGGCTCCAGCGGGGAAACGTCTATCTCGTGGACTGCCTGATACCGGGCGTCCGGATCGGGACCAAAGGGTTCGATCGGTTGATCGGTTCTCCCCTTCAGATAGGCCATCGTCTTTGCGTCCGCTTCAAAAAGAGCGAACTTGGCGCCGAGCTCAACACCCATGTTGCTCATGGTCGCCCGCTGGCTGATACTGAGTTCCCCCGCAACCGGTCCGGAAAATTCAATGGCTTTGTACTGGGCTGCCTCCGTGGTGTATTTACCCGCAATGTGGAGGAGAATGTCCTTGGATGAAACCCCCCGAGGCAGGCTTCCCGTGAGAACGAAACGAATCGTCTCCGGAACCTGGAACCAGAGAGAACCCTTGACCATTACATAACAAGCCTCGGTGACGCCGATGCCGGTAGTCACCGCGCCCATGGCCCCCATGGTCCCGGTATGTGAATCCGCCCCGACAATCAGGCGGCCGGGAAGGGCATGACCCTTCTCCTGCATCAGGACGTGACAGATGCCGGCCCCCGCATCGTAAAAATGATTAATGCCGTATCGCTGAACATACTCACGGACTTTCTTTTGGTGTTCCGCATATCGAACTTCCGTGGCGGGAACAACGTGATCGATTACGACAACGATCTTGTCCGGATCCCAGACCTCATCCCGGCCGATTTGATCCATGTTCTCGATTGCATCGGTGAACGAGATCTCGTTGAAGATCAGGATATCAATCCCGGCGGTTACAAATTCCCCGGGGCGTACCGCATCTCTTCCCGACGCCTTGGCTAACGCCTTCTCCGCCATGGTCATCCCTTGTTTCATCGTTCAGATCCTTTTCATCGAAGATGGAGGCCCGATCCTCGAATCAAATCAGTTCGTACATGAGCACGGTGACCCCGTAGGCGAGTCCCTTTTCGAGGTGCCCCACGAGATTTCCTCGTTCTTTCCCTCCCAGCTCCGGACCGGAAACTAAGTGAAAGTGGGGGTATGGCTGCGGCTCGTCCCAGGACACCCCCTTGCGGACCATCGTCTTGGGCGGTTTTGCCGGCCATGTCAGATTTCCGAGCCCGAGAAACTCCCGTCTTCCGAATTTTTCCAGGTCGGAATCGAAAGGCCCCCCATTGAGATTCTTGAATCCCGTCACGACCTCTCCCGCCTCGATGGCCCCGAGGATGAAAAGGGAAGCCTCACGGATTCCCTTCTTACGGGCAAAGCCGGAAAGCTCGGACAAGATGTCTTCGCCGTTTGCAAACTCGAACCGGAAAAAACGCCCGATCCTCTTTTCATAGACTTCCATATTGCTCCACCTCCATCTTCAATTTCTTCCGGGGGACTACCATCGGTCGACAGCGTAGAGCGGCGCCTTTTCCCGAAGCAGCTCCGCGGAGCGAAACGGATTAAAGATGCCGCATGCACAGGGTTCCGCAAGGTTCAAGCTGCCCTCCCACTCGCTGACTTTTCCCGTCTTGACGCGGCGGATGGTTTCCAGGACAAGATTGGGCGAAACGACGCCGTGCCCGCACATTGTGGTGAATTCGCGGATGCCGTCCGGCGGCAGGCGATCCGTCCGCCCGTGAATGCCCAGAGAAAGATTCACCATGTGCGGATCGATGCCGACCTCGGCGGCGATCTCCCGGACGCGGTCGATGATCCCGCTGACCACGATCGAGATCCCCTCGTCCAACTCCTTGATCCGGGTCAACGCCTCCGTGATCTTCTTCCGGCTGTTGAAGACGCTGCAGACGCGGGTACCCTCGACCGTGATGCTGGCGATGACCTCCTCCGGCGTGATCCCGCTGTACGAGTTCTTGCGCAACGTCATCGCGATCAGGTTTGCGACGCCCGACTTGTAGAGCGCATCGACCAGGCGGCGAATCTTTGGGACGCTCCCCTCGTAGTTGAAGCCGCTTGCCGGGCTGATGAACAGGGTATAGTCCCGCTCCAGCGAATCCAGCGATCCCTCCCGGTGCAGACTGTGCGTCATGGTCCCGTCCTCGGTTTACCGGCCCTTCCCAGGCCCATGTTGATCTTGGCGTTCGGCCGCCAGGTCAGCTCCTCCGCCCGGATGCTCTCCAGGACCTCCTCGGGGATCTTGAGGCGCGGCTCGACGATGGTGAAGACGTCGATGCAAAAGACGCTGTCCACCTCCCCGGCCACCTCCTTGAGCGTCCGGAGGATGCCGCGGAGTTGATCGCGCGCCACCTGAATCTCGATGATCGCGGAAAGCACCCGCTCCCCTAACAGTTCCGGTTTGAGGTCGCCCGTCGTCTGATCCGCGATCATCGAGTGGATCGGGTTGTGCGGCTCGATCCTGTGCACGCCCGCCCGCGCGATCGCCCGGGTGATTTTCTGCACGTCCAGAAGCGCCATGCCGATGGTGGGCCGACCGATCTCGATGGCAACGCCGACCCGGCCCGGTCCGCAGCGGAGGGTAACGTCGTTCGACTTCGACTCCTCCGTGCCCCGCCCCGGGATTCCGGTGGCAACATGGGTGGCGACAGGGTCGCTGAAATACTTCCGCAACGCCCGGGGGTATTCGGTGACATTGGGAGAATCCGCCAGCGCATCGGTGGGGCAGTGCGCTGAACGCAGGCAGGTGCCGCATTCGTAGCAGATATCCTGATCGATGACGCTCTTGAGCCCGTCATACCGGATCGCCACGGCGGGACAGTAGGCTCGGCAGCGGCCGCAGCCTACGCATTTCTCCGCGAGAATGATCATCGGCTTTTACCTCTTGGAAGGAACCCCTTTTCACGGCGCTTGTTCTTAGGTTCCTTGCTTCTCTTCCTTTCTGAATTTCTGCCAGACGACGCGAAACAACGGGAGACATAATGAAATAAAAGAAATAACCAGCAGCACGGCCGAGATCGGACGGTTAACAAAGATGGCCAGACTGCCGTGCGACATACTCAGGGATTGCCGCAGGGACTTTTCGACCATGGGTCCCAGAACCAGCGCCAGCACGACCGGCGCGGCGGGAAAATCAAACTTCCGCATGAGGTAGCCGAGGATCCCGAAGGCCAGCATGATCCACATGTCGAACGTGTTGTTTTCCGTCGCGTAGATTCCCACGGCGGATATCGTGACGATGAGCGGCATCAGAATCTTGTAAGGGACGCGCAACATGCTCACCCAGATTCCGATCAAGGGCATGTTCAGGATGACCAGCATCACATTGCCGATATACATGCTGGCGATCAGTCCCCATACGAAGTCGGGGTTGGTTTCAAAAAGCAGCGGTCCCGGTCGCAGTCCGTGGATGAGGAAAACCCCCATCATGATCGCCATCGTCGCGGTTCCCGGGATGCCCAGGGCCAGCAGAGTGACAAAGTGGCCGATCGCAGCGGCATTGTTGGCGCCCTCCGGGGCGGCAACTCCCTCGATGATTCCGGTGCCGAATTTCTCCGGGTGCTTGCTTACCTTTTCCTCGACGGCATAAGAGATGAAAGAAGCGATGGTGGCGCCACCCCCGGGCAGCACGCCGATGAAGAAACCAAGGATGGTTCCCCGCCAGATAGGCCAAAAGGAATCCTTCCAATCCTGAAGGTTGGGGAACAGGGTCCTGATGCTCAACTTGGTCCGGGTATAGACCTCCTGCGCGGGTTCCTCCAGATTGACGAGCACCTCGGCGACGGCAAAAAGCCCAACCGCCACGCCGATAAAACCAAACCCGTCCAGAAGATAGATTTCCCCGTAGGTGAATCTCGCGGTGCCGGTAATGGCGTCGATGCCCACGCAGGCCAGGAGCAGTCCGAAGACGCCGCTCATGACGCCTTTGATCATGGAATCTCCGGCCAGACTAGTCACCAGGGTCAGCCCCATGAAGGTGAGGGCAAAATACTCCGGCGGTCCAAAAGCCAGGGCAAACTTGACCAGGGGAGGGGCGATGAGGGTAAGCAGGATGACGGAAAAGGTGCCCGCAATGAACGATGACAAGGCGGCCATACCCAGGGCAGGCCCCGCACGCCCTTTCCGTGCCATCTGGTATCCGTCCAGCGTGGTGATGACCGATGCCGATTCCCCCGGCACATTGATGAGAATGGATGTGGTCGATCCGCCATACATGGCGCCGTAATAAACGCCGGCCATGGTGATAATTGCTGTCGTGGCGTTC
The DNA here is from genome assembly GCA_963817385.1 of uncultured delta proteobacterium. Lineage (GTDB taxonomy): Bacteria > Desulfobacterota > Syntrophia > Syntrophales > UBA5619 > JAKAFS01. The sequence continues at coordinate 14,049 of CAWFOM010000017.1, read as the reverse complement.
ATGTTGAATGTGATGGGAACGAGGATCGCCACCCCGGTAATCGGCCCGATGCCGGGGAGCACGCCGAGGAGCGTCCCGATCAATACCCCGATGAAGCAGAATAAAAGATTCTGAAGCGACAGGGCCACTTGAAAGCCCATGAGAAGATTCTGAAAGACGTCCAAAGCATTTCCTCCAACGTTCTATCGCCGATGGATTGACAGTGCGAAGAGCCGCTAAAATCCGAGAATGTTCTTCGGAAGGGGAACTGCCAGCAGGATCCTGAAGAGCACATAAAGCGCCACGGATGAACTCACGGCTACCGAAAGGGCCATCTTCCACTGGGCCCTCATCACGACGGCCATCAGGAAGGTGTTGAAGAGCAAGGTATCGATGAGAAAACCCAACGTTTCCAACAAGAAGATGTACACGGCCAAGCCTGCCACGAGGAGCATGATGGATATCAGGGCCTGTCGGTTCGGCAAGAGCCTCTTCGCCACACCTTCGGCCGATTTCCGCCATGCGCTGACCATGAGGAGAACGGAGAGAATGGCCATGAGCACTCCCAGCCAGAAGGGCAGGAATCTGATCCCCGGCTCAAAGTTTCCGCCCTCCTGGGGCATTCTCATGGATTCCTCAATGACAAATCCGGCGAAGACCAGCATGATCAAACCAATGATTTTATCGGCTTTTTTCATCTGCACTTTTGCCTTTTCAATCAGAATCCCAAGGAGGCAGGGGCATAGTCGTCTCTGCCCCCGCCTCCGGACATTTCTACTTCTTTTTCAAAACGCCCATTTCTCTGTAAGTGGCTTCGTAGCGCGCATTCTGTTCGCCCAGCCATCTGCTGTAGGTTGCGCTGTCCATCCATGCCTCGGTCAGCATGTTGTCCGTCACGTACTTTTTCCACGGTCCGCTTTTCGAATACTTGAAAAGACCCGCTTCCAAGACCTTCCGGGCATCCTCCGGGATTCCCCCCGGGGCTGAGATGCCGCGGTTGTTCGCTGCACCCGTGACATTGTATCCCAGATCCTTGAAGGTGGGAATCTCAGGCGCCAAAGCCAGTCGCTTCTCTGAAAAAACGGCGAGAATACGGAGCTTGTTGGCCCTCTGCAGCTCCAACGCCTCTCCGGGGTTTGCAACCGTCATGTCGATATGACCCCCAAGAACCTGAACGATGGGCTCAGAGCCGCCTCCCCCTCCGGAGATGTAATTGAGTTTGATCCCTGCCGCCTTCTCGAACTGGTAGGTGCAGACGGACTCGATCGCCCCCGCCTGCGAACCGGTTACGGTGAGCTTCTGGGGATTCGCTTTGGCCTCGGTTACAATGTCCTGCACAGATTTGTATTTCGAATTGGCATTGACGACCAGCACATTCTCATCGAAGGCAAAGTTGGCAATGGGGGTGAAGTCCTTGTAGCTTAGCGGCGATTGCCCGATCAGAGGCGTCGTCAGAAAGCTGGCTACCGACGTCAGGATGAAGTACGGATCCTTCTTCTTGCCGGCGACATAGGCGAAGGCCACGGCGCCGCTGCCGCCCGGTTTGTTTTCCACGACGATCGGTTCGGGGAAGAACTTCTCCTTATCGTTTGCTGCGGCCAGGACCCGGGCAAAGATGTCGCTGCCCCCGCCGGCCCCGGAGTGCACGATCAGGGTGATGGGTTTTTCCGGAAACTTTGTCGCTCCGTAGGCGGCGCCCATACCCAGAGAGAGTAAAAGTGCCAACATGATCAGAATACTCCATGGTGAAATCTTCTTCATGCTCAATCTCCTTTCCTTCCCGGTGAATTGAATTGATAAGGCATTGCTTTTTCACATTGAATTGATAGAAGTTGCTATTGCGCTGGCAAAGGATACGGAAAGCGGTTTTGTATGTCAAGGTGATTTATCATATGTGATTTATCATATGAAAACTCCTCAGGCGAGGTTCACTTCCCGTCCCGTATCCGAAGCCTGTTTGATCGCATCGACGAAGCGGTGCAGATCCACGGCGGTGTCGAACGTGGGCTGGCGGCTCTGACCTGTGCGGATCGCCCGGGCGAACACGCAATACATCTGACCGACATTGTAGGGATCGCCCTGGGGCGTTCCCGCCTGGACATGAACGAAGCGCGAGGGTACTGGCAGCTCGCTCAGCTCGTTGCCGCCCCGCGCGCCGCGAAGGCGCAGCTCGCTTAGCTGAGGGGAGTCGTCGCCCGATGCGATCAGCGTTCCTTCCCGCCCGTAGATCTCCATCCGGAAACCGCTGCCGGCCCAGGGAATGGCGGCGACATGGACCGAAGCGACCGCGCCGTTCGCCAGCCGTCCGCTGACCAGAACGTTGTCGGGGGAGGTGACATCCACCATCTTCTTTGTGTCTGTCTCAAACCATTGCCGAGCCTGGGTCGTCACCACGCAAGCCACACGGCTGAAGTTGCCTGCGACGAAGCGCAGTGAGTCGATGGTGTGCCCGTTGGCGATGGTGAGGGTGTTCGCGCCCAGGCCGGCATCTCGCTGCCAGGTGCGGCTGGATCGACGTTCCAACACGCCATCACGCATCAAGCTGACGTGACAGGCCATCACCTCGCCCACATAACCCGATTCGATCTGTTCCTTCATATACATCAGCGTGGGACTGACGCGGGATTGCAGCCCCACCGCCGTCTTGACTCCCTTGGACCTGGCAAGCGCGGCAAGTTCTTCAGCTTCGCCGGTCGTCCTGCCCAGGGGCCACTCGGTATAGACGTGCTTGCCTGCTTCCAAGGCTGCCTTGGTCGGCTCATAGTGAGAAGGAACCCGCACCACCACAGCCACCGCGTCGATCTCCGGCGAGGCCGCCATTGCCCGGAAATCGTGGAAGGCGAGTTTCGCCCCATACTTCCGGCGCGCCTCTTCCGCGCTCTCAGGCTTGGTGGTGCAGACCGCGGTCAGTTCGAAATCCGGGCTGACGAGCAGCGCCGGCAGGTGCGAGCGGGAGGCCCAGTGCGAGCGAACATTGGCCCCAATAAGCCCCAAGCGAATCTTGTTTGCCATGACACCTCCTCCTCATAGTCGGATAAACTTAAATTTTACAGACGCCGTTATCGAGGACGACCTTCCCGTCAAAGTAGACCGTTGCATCCCGGTACATCGCATCGATGTGGTTCGGCGCCAGCACCTTCCCCCCGATGGCAAAGTTGCTGCCGATCCCCGCATGACAGTTTCCCAGGCGGCCCAGGTCCTCGAGATTGGTCGCCGCGAGTCTGGCTTTTGGATTGAGACCGATACCGAATTCGGCATAATTGTAGGCCTTCTCGTCGTTCAAGCCTTTGAGGATCTGGCTGAGCTTGGCGGCGGCCATGCCTCCCTGGACATCCACCACGTTCCCTCCCTTGACGATCAGGGTGACATGGTCGTAGATCGTGACGCCGACGCTCATGATGCTTACATCGCTGACGATCTTCCCCTCCGCCGTCCCCTCGACCGGCGAAATATTGATCTCGCTGTCGGGAAAAGCGGCGAACTGGCCGGGCTTTTTAAAGAGACCCGTTTCATACTGCACAGGCCGGCCCTTCACGTCGCCCCGGATATCCGTGCCCAGCGGCGACGTGATGCGGACCTCGCTCGACTCGGCAAGGGCCGCCCCCAAGAGCCGCCCGAGCCGGTCGCAGGCCTCGTAATCCGCCTCGATGGCCCCCACGCACAGGGCGTCCTCGGTGACCTCGCACATCGTGCAGCCCCGTTTTCCCGCCTTGATCGCCTCCACCCGCGCGCGGGTGTGGGTCTGCGACCAGGTGGAGGGCTGCAGGAAGACATCCGCCTCCCGGAAGGCCGCAACGACGGGCTCCGGCAGTTGCCCCCCGTGGACGCCGACGGGAGGGATCATGATGATGATGGGCGTCGCCCCGACCGCGTAGGCTGCGCCCCCGAGGGCTTCGGCGATCCTCAGTTTATTCGTATCGGTGGAGATCAGAACCGTTTCGCCCTCCTTCACCCCCCCGCATTGCATGCACTTCATGGCGCCCTTCATCATCTGCATCGGGCTCGATGACCCCGGCATATAATGCCAGTAAGAAACAGACCATTCTTTCGTACTCATCCGCTTGTCTCCTTTCCTTTCATGATGCCGTTAATCGGTTATATTCGATTGCCCGCCTGGAAACCCTCCTCGACGGAATCCAGAATCCTCCTGGGCTTCACGCAGTCGCCCGCCTTGATCACCTCGATGCCCAGGGAAATCAACTGCTCATACAACAAATCATCCGGTTTTGCACCCACGGAGAAAACCACCGTTCCCGCCTCGATCGGGATGTCTTCAAGCCCCTGGTGGATGATCGCCTGACGATCCTCCATCCCGGTCAGGGTCGCCCCGGTATAGATCTTGACCCCTTTGTTCTGAAACCGGATGTCGAAATAGGCCTTGGTGTCCTTGTCGGCGTCGCAGGCAATCTCCGGAAGCATCTCGACGAGCGTGACCTATCTCCCCCCGGTCGCTGAGAAGGTCCGCCGTTTCACAGCCGACGAGCCCCGCACCCACAACCAGATAGGGTCCGCCCGCCATCGGTTTTCCCGACAGGACATCCCAGGCCGTCACGCCCCGCGCCGCCGGGAGTCCCGGGACGGCCAGCGTGCACGGCTGTGCTCCCGTGGCGATGATGACCGCATCCGGCTGAAGTCGCCGAATGGCGGAAGGGGAGACCTCCTCGTTCAGGATCACCTTCACGCCGTTTCGGTTCAGGCATCCCCCCATATAGTTCGTGAAGCGTTCGATCTCCTTCCTCCCCGGCGGAACGGCGGCCAGCAGAAGCTGCCCGCCCAAACGGGCGCCCTTCTCGATCAGGGTGACGTCATGACCCCTTTCCCGGGCACGGCAGGCCGCCTCCATCCCCGCGGGTCCGGCGCCGACGACGACCACCCGTTTGGCGGGGTCGGCCTTCGGGACGGCGGGGTCGGCCTCTTTTCCCAGCATCGGGTTCACGGAACAACAGATAGCGAGCTGTCCGAGGATCCGCTTGTAGCATCCTTCGTTGCAGGCGATGCAGGGCCGGATCTCCTCCTCCCGGCCCTCCGCCGCCTTCTTCGGCAGCTCGGGATCGGCGAGAAGGGGGCGGCCGATTGCCACGATATCCGCCTTGCCCTGCGACAGGATTTCCTCGGCCAGTGCGATGGTGTTGATCCGGCCCACGGTGACGACGGGGATCTGCAGCGCCTTCTTGAATTCCGCGGCAATCGGAACGAGACAAGCCAGTTCGCGTCATCATGGGAAGCGTCCGCATCACCTTATGGGCCTCGTTCAGATCCTCGATCTTCTTTCCGCCCACGGTCCCTGCAGAGACGATCAGGCCGTCGATGCCGGCATCCTGGGCCAGCCGGGCGATGCCGATCATGTCGTTGATACCCAATCCGCCCTCGATGTATTCATCCCCGCTGATCTTGATCGTCAGAGGATACTCTCTTCCCAGTCGTTGTCGAATCCCCCGGATGATCTCCAGAAGAAAACGGGTCCGGCCGGTCAGGTCCCCTCCATACTCGTCGGTCCTGTGATTCGTCATCGGGGAGAAGAAGGACGGGACGAGATAACCGTGGGCGCAGTGGATATCCACGCCGTCGAATCCCGCCTCCCTGGCCCGGGCGGCCGCCTCGACGTGCGCCTGAATCAGGCCGGCGATCTCTTCGCGCGTCAAGGCCCGCGGCGTTTCCGCCCCCGGATAGGGCGGAACGGCTGATGGGGCCACCGGTTGAATCCCGGTGACCTTCGAGGAGGCCCTTCCTCCGGCGTGATGGATCTGGAGAAAGATCCGGGTATCGTTTTTCAGCCCGTGGACGGCGTCCGTCAGCCGCTTCAACCCCTCGACATGCTCCTGCGAGGCAAGACCGATCTGCCGGACATACCCCTTGCCTTCCGGCGTGAAGTAGGTCCCCTCCACGAAAATCAGGCCGACTCCCCCCTTCGCCCTTTCCCGTGTAATAGGCGATCACTTTATCCGTGACCATGCCTTCTTCCGTGGCATAGTTCATCGTCATCTGGGACATGGCCAGACGATTCTTGAGGGTGAGGCTCCCGATTTGACAGGGTTGAAAAACGGTGGGATAACGCATTGTCGCTTAATCTCCTTTCTGGTTCTGGTAGTGTCAAGAGTCTTTAGCTGCTTAAGGCATGATGACGGCGGCTCGTCCTGCCAGTTCTTTGCGTTCGATCATCCGGAGGATGTCATCGGCTTCCTCCAGTTTGCAGGTGCGGGTCACAATGGGGCGGATACGCCCGCGGGCCACCATATCCACAGTTTTAGCCAGATCCTCGCGGCTGCAATAGCGTGACCCGGTGATGATGATCTCATTGCCTACGAGCAGCCTTGGGTTGAAAGTCAGCTCCGCATCCGGGTTGTAAGTTCCTACGAATACGAGACGCCCCCCTTTTCCGAGGCTCCGAACACTTGCCTTCATGGTCTCGGGGGTCCCGGCTATTTCCACGACCACATCCACGCCTCTTCCTCCGGTCAGACGGCGGGCCTCCTCATCGAAGGGACCTTCCAAGGCATTGATCGTCTCGTCGGCTCCCACATCTTTCGCCAAGGCAAGCTTTGCGGTGCTGATGTCAACGGCAATCACCCGACCGGCCAAGGCCCTGGCCATCTGAACCATGTGGATACCTACGCCGCCCCCTGCGCCTACGATCAGGACCGTTTCGGATGCCCTCAGGCGGGCCCGTTTTTGCAATACATGCATTGGGGTTGCGATGGCGTCGGCGGTCACCGCACCATCGACGTAACCGAGCTCCGGGGGGATATGGCAGAGATTACGGGCCGGCAGTTTGATGTATTCAGCCAGCCCCCCGTCAATCTGGCGTCCCACATAACCGGCATGATGATCGCAGAGATCTTCTCTGCCGACATTGCACCAGCGGCAGTCGCCGCAGGTCAGGTAGTAGTAGACGATCACCCGGTCGCCCGTCTTGAAATTGACCACGCCGGGACCCACATCGGTCACATCGCCGGCCACCTCGTGCCCGATGATGCGTGGGAACTTATCCGCTTCCCCGTCTTGCCTGAGTCCACGGCCGTGCCGGTTCCAGACCAGCGTAAGGCCAAGGCCGCAGGCCCGCACCCGCACCAAGACTTCTCCGGGTCCTGGGGTAGGAATGGGCACCTCTTCCAAGATCATGGGCTTTCCCTGTTCATACAGTACCATTGCCTTCATGTTTCATCCTCCCCTGTTTAAAAGAGTTGATTCAAATGAAGTACTAAGGTTTACGGACAGACGCCGTCCTTGCATTGCGGCCACAGGGAGCCGTGACGGAAGCCCATGTATGGCGGCAATCCCGATGGCGCATGGCTGGTTCGGGTAAAGAGTTCCGCCGGATTTCGGATGATATCCTCCCTTTTCATCCTGCTGAGGAGAAGACCGGCACGAGAGGTGTCTCCGATCAGGATGAATCCGATCAGGGCTCCGGATTTGAGAACAACCTTCCGATAGTCGTTCCCGCTCTCCTCCTGGAAAACGGTAATGTCGTCCTCCTTCGGTTCGAGGGAATGACCTGCGGAAGCTACCTGCAGACCGTAAAGATTCAGGGCGTTCAGGTTGAAATTGTGGACGTATTGTCGGCGCCCGCCGGCCATGTTGGCGCCGGCCACCTTGCCCTGCCTTGTAGCGGCAGGCCAGACGGCATTGCTGAAGGGCGTGGAGGTGAGGGAATCCCGCGTCATCGCCACGTCTCCCGCCGCGTATACATGGGGGACAGGGGTTTCCATTTGTTCATCGACCGGAATCCCCCCTCCCGTTGCGGCAATCGGGGCCTCGATGAAGGAGGTGTTCGGCCGCACGCCCACCGCGACCACCAGGATCTGGGCGGGGAAAATCCGGCCGTCCTCCAGACGGACCCCGGATACCCATCCGTCCCGATTCGAAATTTCCGTGATCCCGGTCGCCGGTTTCCGCCGAAATGCCGTGGCTGCAAAGCTGCTCTTTGACGATATCGGATGCCCGCTGATCGAATATCCGGGAGGCGAGTCTCGGCTCCTTTTCAACGACCAGGACCGAAAGACCCCGTTCCCGCAGGTGGCAAGCCAGTTTGATCCCGATGAAGCCTCCCCCCATGATGCAGATCTGCTCCAGATCCCGGCGGGAGGTCAGAATCTCTTCCGCATCGGCGAACGTCCTGAATGTGCAGACCCCCTTTGCGCGGATGCCGGGAATGGGAGGGATCACGGGAACGGCGCCCGTAGCAATGAGGAGCCGGTCATAAGCGATCTCCTCGCCCGGAGGCAGAGTCACCACCTGCCGGTGAACGTCGACGGCCTTTACCTGCACGCCGCAGCGAAGATCGACCTGATTTTCTTTTGCCCACGACCCCATCTCCCGGAAGAAGAGGCGCTCCTCGGGATAATGACCCGACATCCAGTAGGTGAGCATGACCGGAGAGTAGGCCGGATGCGGATCCGCGGTGATCATGGTGATCAAACCGACCGGATCGATCTTTCTGATCTCCTCGGCGGCGGAAATCCCGGCAGGTCCGCTGCCCGCGACAAGATATCTCATGACGAGAGACTCCTGAGGATCGCTTCACAGGGTTCTTCCCGGGGAGGGACGGTCAGATAGGCGTGACCGAATTTTTTCTTCAGGTCCTGCGTCAGGTATTTTTCCACAAGCGGGCTTCCCTGGATGGGATATCCCGGAAAGGGTACCAGAGAAAATCCCAGGGCCAGCGCGGCCAGTCCCCGGATCATGGATGAAGAGAAAACAACGGCGATGCTCCTGGTCATCGATACGGGGATGCCCCATTTCGTGGACACCCGGCGGGCGAAGGAAGGCAAAAGGGCGACATGCGGCAGCCGGTAAATCCGCGCCTCTTTGCGGCAGGCCGTCTCGATCTCTTTCATCAACGCCTCCCGGCCGTCATCCTGAAGATCGCCCCCATCCGAAAGGAGCAGCAGAAGGGGAGACGGAGAATCGGGCAGGGCGATATCGATCTCCTCCGGCGTCGATCCGGCCGTCTCCCACGACTGGGCCTCCGCCGCAAGTGCCATCGCCGAGAGGCGAAGGGCATCCGTCAGGATCGCTTCGGGGTCTCGTCTCGCGGGTGGGCGCCCGGCAGCCGCATCCAGGAGCGCGGTTAACCACGACCCCCGGGGAAATCCCAGGGCGTGGAGGGAGGGAAAAGCCCGTTCGGGGTAAATCGCCTCCAGCAAGGCATTCGGTCCCCGGAAGAAAGAGGAGAGGAAGAGCTTCATCTCCTCCAGGCGCGATGCCTCGATCCGGCCTCCCGGGCCGGCGCCTCGCTCCAGTGTATTCCGGAAGGCGGCCATGGCCTGCAGGCTCTCCAGTGCTACCCGCTGCATGATGTTGTTCATCACGATCCAATCGCTATCTCCCCCGCAGAAGTTGCCGCTGCCCGCGCCGTCGAAAGGGCTTCTGCGGCACGGTCCCCGCAAACAGGAAACACAGCACAGTCCGAGCAGGCCATACCCGCACCCGACGGGACGGACCCCTTCCTGATCAGTCATTTTTCTCGGTCTCCAGTCATCTCTTTGGCGTAATTCCTCTTCTTCTCCTGCGCGTGACGATCGCCGCTCTCCAACGTAAGGGCGCCGGTCTGACAGGCGATAACACACGAAGGAATGTGATCCTCCGGACAGAGGTTGCACTTCGTCATGCAATCCCCGGTTTCATCGCGCGCAATGGCGTTGAAGGGACAGACAAGCTGGCAGGTCCCGCAACCCACACAGGTTTCCGGGCGATGGCGAACCGCCGAGGCCGCTTCGTCCCGGACGATGCTCCCGCTGATGCAGGCCTCGGCGCAGGGCGCCTGGGTGCAGTGCCGGCATCGCTCCGGCCAGGGCGTTCCCTCGGCCAGGACCATCGAGAGTCTGCGGGGCGGTTTCCGTCCGGAGTTCAGATCCAGCTCACGCGGATCCTCAACGCCCAAGGCCTTCAGTTGACAGGCCAGGACACAGGAGAGACACATCAGGCACCGCTCAGGGCGAAAAACGAGGAGTCTGTTCATTATCCGATCTCGACCAATTCCAGCTCTTTGAGTTTTTCCGGCGTTGGGCATCCGGTGGCCGGATCCCACCCCCTCGCCGTGTAATAATCATTCAGGAGGATCTCATAATCCGCACGGTCCAGATGGGCAGCCCTTGCCGGGTCCGTCGGGCATCGGTTCATCGAAGAATCTCGGCGGCGGGTAATCCGATTCCCGCCCCATGCCTTCCCGGTAGTTGAAGAGCTTTTCCAGATTGTAGACCCGCTCGCCGCACCTAATCAGATTTTCCTGGGACATCGGCAGGCCGGTCGCCGCCACATAGGCGTCTGTCACCAGATCCAGCCCCCGCTTGATCAGCATGGAGAAGGTCCGCGACCGATACCAGGCGAAGATACAGAGCCCCATGAGGTTCGCTATGGTGATCCAGTCCTCGCTCCAGGCGACCAGCTTCCCCTTTCCCTCCAGGGCCTTGACGTCGCTGACCGCGGCGGTCCCGAAGTATTTCAGCCCCTCCTCCGGCTTGATGAATTCGTCGATATAGGGAAACCCGCGCAGGTGGCAGGAACCCCGCGTGGCCACGCTGAAGGTGAGGGCGCGGGTTACCAGGCTCCGCGGATCGCTGGCATCCACTTCCTGCCCCTTGATGTGAATGGCGTACTCCTCCGCATGGAGGCGCTGCCCCATGATCCGCGTCCCTTCGGCCAACAGGTCGCCGAACCCCTTGCGGTAGACGATCTTGTCGAGGAGGCGCAGGAAGGCCTCGCCGTTGCCGAAGACGAGCTCCTCGCCGTCGACTTCCTCCTTTTTCAGTATCCCGCGCTCGTAGAGCTCCATGGCCATGCTGATCGCCGAGGCCGCCCCGTGTTCGTCGATCCCGTATTCATCACAGAGATAATGCGCCTGGAGGATGAAGGCGGGGTCGATGATGTAGGGCTTCGCTCCCAGCGCGTTGATCGTTTCGTACTCGGGCCCCTTCATGTACAAGAGGTTGGAAGATCCGTTGGAGATCGCCGAATAACGGCGGCAGCGGACCATGCACCCCATGCACCCCATTGCCTTTACCAGATATTTTTCCCGGAACACCTCGCCGCTGATCTTTTCCCAGTCGTCGATCGTCGCCTGCTGGAAGTTCCGCGCGCCCCAGATCCCCAGTTTTTGGCGGTGGGCGACCAGGTTGGGGGTGCCCAATCGGCGCAAGGTTTCGGTCCAGACCTCGCCTTCGAGGGTCTTCCGGTAGGCGTCGATCACCTCCTGAAACCGCTCCGGGTCGGCGATCTTGACATCCAGGGACCCGCGGACCACAATGGCCTTGAGGTTCTTCGATCCCATCACCGCGCCCATCCCCGTCCTTGCGCCGACACCCTCTTCGTCGGTGACGATGCAGGCATAGCGGACCAGGTTCTCCCCTCCGGGGCCGATGGCGCAGATGTGGATATCCTCGTCGCCGATCTCCGCCTTGAGCGCTTCGCTGGTCGCGTGAATCCGCTTGCCCCAGAGATGCCCGGCGGGCCGCAATTCCGCCTTTCCGTCAGTTCACCCAGAGATAGACCGGATTGGGGGATCTCCCCTTGACGACAATGGCATCGAACCCGGCGTACTTCATCTCCGGCGCCCAGTACCCGCCGGAACTGGCGTCCCCGCCGCCCCCGGTCATGGGAGACTTCGCGGCGACGATCAGACGGCTGGCGGAGGGAAGCGGCGTTCCGCTCAAGGGTCCCGCGGCGAAAACGATGATGTTGTCCGGGGAGAGGGGATCGACGCCCGCCCGGAGCTCCTCGTATAAGATCCTGGCGCTGAAACCCCTGCCCCCGATGTACTTCAGGGCGAAATCCCTCTCCAGCGGCTTCACCCGTATCGATTGGTCGTTCAAATCGACATACAGCAATTTACCCGCATACCCACCCTGGAACATGCTCATGATACAACCTCTTCCGCATTCAATTCCGATCTTCCTCCGCACTGACGAGCGAACGTGCAAATGTCCGCATCCGTTTTTGGGAAACCTCTTCCGCATCCGTCAGTCGCAGCACCTTGGCGGGACAATAGGCGACGCACTGAGGTTCCCCCCCGCACAGATCGCATTTGGCCGCCGTGCCTTCCACCAGATCCAGGGTTACGGCGCCCGCGGGGCAAACGCTGACGCACATGGCGCAGCCGATGCAGACATCGGAACGCACGAGGACCATCCCGTCTTTTTCCTTGCGGTACAGGGCGCCCGTCGGGCAAATGTTCATGCACGGGGCATCCCCGCAATTGAGGCACGCAACCGGGATATCCACCCCCTTTCCCAGGGCCACGACCTTGATCTTGGCGCGCCTCGGGTTGCCGACCCGGTGGTGATGAAATGCGCAGATTAACTCGCACAACCGGCAACGGCTGCACTGCGCCTCCGGATCCTTTCGATCTTCAAAATATCCCACACGCTGCTTGGTCACTCTATCCTCCTATCCCTCGCGGGAACAACGAACCTATGGGCTATGAGAGTACCTCCCGAGCCATCGGTGCATCCAACCGGAGACTACCGGCTTATTTCATTTTTCAAATCGCTCAATGACCTGCTGAAATGAACCGATATCGCCTTCTCGACTCCGCGCTCATCCTTTTTTTCAATGCATCTGAGAATTTCGACGTGCTCCTGAACCGACTTTTCAATTCTGCGGGGGATATAGAGGGCCTTCAGGATAAAGCGGTTCGTATGGGAATGGAGGTTTTCCAATATTTTTATGATCCAGGTATTTTCGGAAGAGCGAAAGATGATGGAGTGAAATTCCAGATTCTTTCTCATATACCCTTCGATATCCTTCTTTTCGCACAACCGCTGCATATCCCGGCAAAGTGTTCTGAGTCGCTCCAGCTTTTTGGAATCATCGGCAATGAAGGGTGTGGCCAGCCTGCCCGCCAGGCTATCCAGATTTATCATGATGGTGTAGATCTGCTCCACGTCATGTATGGATATGGAAGTGACGACAAAACCTTTATGCCTGATGGAAGAGATGAACCCCTCAGATTCCAGGTGCCGTAATGCTTCCCGGATAGGAGTCCTGCTTACATTCCAGCGGCTGCACAATATGTTTTCGGAGAGTTTCATCCCGGGCGGAAAATTCCGGCTCACGATCTCCATTCGAATTGAGGCGCACAGATCTTCCAGGATCATTTTTTCTCCTCCCCAATGTCGACGGCCACCGAAAAAAAGAATATCCGTCGTTTTGATTTGTTACCGTCGACTTCCCGCAACCGCTATTGATCCATGTGGCGTGTGGGGATCTTCATGAGTGTACAAATATGCAATTTCTGAATAAATACTGATTGAGAATATACAATCTTCAGTATATGTCAAGCGTTATTTTATCATTGATAGCAGTCCTTAAAAAGAATACGGCTACTTATAAGTACTTATATAAATTATGTTAATATTCACGATGTATATTATGGTAGCTTGGTGAACCGATTAAACGGGCGACGCATACAATGATAATATCCCGCTAAAGTGTATACGATTTGTTCATCATGTTCTTGCTATTTGAGTGAGTGGCTCATCGTACAGTCTTCCGTAACGCATTTCGATCGCATCTTTAGTCGGACAAGCGCATGGAGTACCATGACGTCATTTGCAAACTGATGCAGGAGCGGCGGTGTGATGTTTTTTTGAAAAGAAAGGGTTGCCGTCAAAGTGTCTGGGATGGTCACCACGTAAACATAAAGCCCAATTGTACGTGCGAAGTGATGGGCAGCCGCAATTCTACACTCCCGCACTGAGCAAGTTCCGTAATGACTAAGTGGAGCTATTGGGGCGTAACCAGGTCATCCGAGACACGCATTCAGACGATGTCGCCGGATCATCTCCACCTCCCACGGCCTGCGGCTGGTGTTCAAAGGTCTATTGCAGCGGCTCCTCGGGGTTGTTGTCGCTGTCATCGATGGGCGGCTCGTAGCCCAGCACATAGAACTCGCGCGCAAACACCAGGCGCTCGGTCACGCCCGGGCGATGCACCTCGCCGATCGGGGAGCTGTCCGTGATGGTGAAGTCGCCGAAATGGCGCTCGTACTCGCGTACCATCAGGCGCCGGCGCGAGCCCTCGGGGGCAGGTGGAACGGTCAGCCGGCCGGTAAAGAGCAGATCGGTACGCAGCAGG
>CAWFOM010000016.1:0-174121 GCA_963817385.1 uncultured delta proteobacterium | reverse complement strand
AATACAAAGCGGCACGCGTGATGATTGGGCCGGATCATCGAATGCGGATTGAAAGGCGCAGCTCCTTGCAGGACAATCTGTCGTCCTACCTTCTATCCGGTCGTTCTCGCTCCCCTCGTTCGGGCTTTTCCAGGGGTTGAGAGTGTTGTCGCTGCTGAACCCTTTCCTGGGGTTGCTGTCTTGGCGTCTGCACTCTGTCCTGGGATTGCTGTCGTGGCTGCGGAATCCTCTCCTGGGATCGTTGTCTTTGCTGCTGGCTCCTCTCCCGAAGTTCCTGCTGCTGTTGTCTTTGTCTCTGAATCTCAGGTTTCCGTTGATATTCCTGCTGCCTTTGTTGTCTCAGCTCCTGTCTCTGTTGTCGCGGCCGGGGTTGATAGTTCTGGACACCCCAGGTTCCCTGCCTTTCCCAACGTCGATTATTCTGCCAGCTCTTCCAGTTCTGTTGAAGCCGCCGCTGAGGGATCCGTTCAAAGTCCCACCGGTGCCCGTGCCAATCATGTTCCCTGTAATATCTTCTCCAACCCGGGTCTACATCAAAATAAAAACTGGGGACATTCCTGTAATAACGCCAGCCTCGGTCATAATAAGATGAGCGATACCAGCGGCCTTCCCATAGACGCCACCACCAGCCATTCCAGAAAAAGAGGTCTATATCAATGTCAGGATCAACATAGACATGTGTATCGGGTATCACGATTACCATGGGAGGTGCGGGAAATACGATGGGTGGAGGCAGTGCAATGTTAATGCTTACATCTACCCGTGCCATCGTTGTAAAGGGAAGTACAAGCAGCGACGCCAAAAGTATTGTTCCAAAAAGCAATTTTTTCATTTTGCAGCCTCACTTATCCATGCCCAATTTAATCTCCTGTTACCGGTATCGCAGCGATGCGGGCTCTCCTTTTTCCCCCCGCGTTGATTGATCCAAAGGCGGTATTTGTTTGATATACTACCATACCCATCGCAATGTTGAACAGGCAATGATGATTGACTGTAGGTTTATCGAGAGGTAAAGTCTATCAAAACAGCACGCGCACAGGAATATCCTTCCGTTCGAATTCTTCTTTCAATTCAACGGCTTGCTGAATGAAAAAAGAGCTTTCCTTGGCCCATTCGAGGTTGTTTTCTCTATAGATCCGATTTGCATAAAAATAATTGAGCCTGTCGATCAGGACGTGATCAACCTTTCCCGAAAGCTCCTCAAGCAAACCATCAGCTCCGGGAAGAAGGGGAGCAATCATGGCGAACGTCCGAATCCCCCTTGAATGAAGGACATTCAGGACATGAATCCTTTCTTTGATCGGAGGAGTTCCTGCTTCGAAGAGCTTCCGGATTTTTTCATCCGCAGTGGCTATGGAAAATCCGACTTCAATCCCGTTGAATCTCTCCAGGATGTCGATATCCCGCAAGACCAGAGGTGATTTGGTCTGAATGGTGACGGGCCATTGATTTTCCGCTAGGATCTCAAGACACTTCCGGGTAAGCTTATACTTTTTTTCTGCCGTTTGATACGGGTCGCACACGCCGCTTACCCAGACCCTGCCCATCCGTTTTCTCTTGATCTCCCGGGCCAGCAGTTCCGGTGCGTTGATCTTGACGTCGACGAATTCGCCCCATTTTTCCTTGTGGCCGGTAAACCTCCTCATGAACGCCGCATAGCAATATCTGCAGGAGTGGCTGCACCCCACATAAGGATTGATGGCGTAGTCGTAGATTTGTGATTTGGAAAGGACAGCTTTTGAGAAGATCTCCCGGACGATCATTCGTTTCTGGCGACCCCCTTCGATTATGGATTCCAAAGGATCTATGTTAGAAAACAGTGAGCCGGAACAGGGGTAACGTAACTCTTGAAATGAAAATAACACAAAGGCACATCTTGTCAATCCCGTGATTTGTTCAGTTTTTTATGCAGGAAAATACCTTCTTTTTCTTGATAATGTGTATGGATAACCCTTCCAAAAGACAACCCGGTAACTCATTGTGATCTGATTTATCATGTAAACACGTATAGTTGTCTAATGACACCTGCTTGGCATACCCTGTGCTACGTAAATGAGCCGAGCGATACCGTTCCGGCATAAAAGATTTATCGGGAGGCCAATAGCGCGCTTTTTTTATTCGAGCGCAATTGAGAAAAGGAGGCCGTATGGAGAAGGACCGACCGATTGAAGAGATGACACGGAGATTCGATCTCATAGTTTTGGAGATGCCCGATGCGGAAAGCGATGGGAGTTATGTACCCTATGCCGACTTCGCAAAGAAGGAAGCGGAGAACAAGGCGCTGAAGGAGGAGATCATACGACTGGAGATGGAATTGGAAGAAGCGAAGAGGCAGGTCGGCGGGTTTCATGGCGACATCCTCATGGCGTCAGTAGTCGACGCTCTGCTGCATCAGGCGAAGTCGCTGTCCACTATTATTTTCGAGCGTGAGAGGGATAACAGGCCCTTGGCAAGTTAAGGAGTGTTTTAAAAGGAGGTGATTTTTCACGAGAAGAAACCGGATGAGGATGGTATTAGCTGTCATGGTCTTATTTCTGTCGGTTGCATTTATTGCCGGCTGTACCAAAAAGGCCGCTGTGAAGAATCACACAATGGTCCATGGGGACCAGAAGCCCATGGTGCAGGCCCCGGCGAAGGCCAAAACGGACGACAAAGGGACCAGGGAGAGTACGCTGCGCGAGCAGGAGCTTCGCGAGCAAACGCTCAGAGATCAGGCAGCCAGGGGGAGAGGCGCCCGAAAGTGCCCGGAGGGAATCCGTAGAGGAAGAGAAAGGGGTGGCGCTTCTGAAGGATCTCCAGATCCCGGATATCCATTTCGCATTTCGATGAATACAACCTTAAACCGGAGAACCAGGCGATTCTGAAGACGGGCGCACGGGCCTATCTGGAGTATACCCAGTACAAGCTCCTGATCGAAGGGCACTGCGATGAGCGGGGTACCGTGGAATATAACCTGGCGCTCGGCCAGAAGCGTGCCGATGAAGCGGCCAAATACCTTATGGACTTGGGCATCTCGAAGGAGCGGATCAGGGCGATCAGCTACGGCAAGGAGAGGCCTCTGGATCCCGGGCATGACGAAATGGCCCTGGCCAGGAACCGAAGGGACCACTTCGTCGTATCCCAGCCCGTGAAGTAGTCTTCACCGATCAACTAAGCAATCCTCATTTATCCATACCATCAACATCACTGGAGGGGCACGGTCAGAATTTAAACCTGAACCCCACCGACGCGTTATGGCTCTCGAATTTCAGCTCCGCTGCCGTGAACTCATGCCTGTTGAATTTGGCCTTTGCAGTGCCGAAGTAGCGGTAGCCGATGTCCAGTGAGAGCATCTGCGTGAAGGCGATCTCCAGACCGGCTCCGGCCTGGTACGCGAAAACGGTGTCGTCGTCGGAAGCGTACAGTCTCGTCCTAAATCCCGTATTTGCATTTGTTCCATAGGTATCGCTCAGGCGCAGAGTGGCAAGACCGACGCCGCCGCCGATGTATGGGGTGACGGGGGAAGGGTTGCGCAGGTCCAGGAAGGCATTGCCCATGATTGCAAACACCCCCACTCTGCCGTCCACATTGGCGAACCTGGTCTGGCTGATTTTCTCGGTGATCGATGACATCTCCCCGTTCTTGTACGAAAGCTCTCCTTCAATACGGAGAAATCCGAAATCGAAACCACCCGCGCCGCCAATGTTGATGCCGGTATCGAACTCAACGCGGTCATTGAAGGTTTGTGCGCCAGGGCCGTATTGAGTCGAATTCACATCCATGTCAACCGGGAAAGAGACGCCCAGGAAACCGGAAACGTAGGGGCCGGGGCGCGGGGGCAGCGCCGAACTGATCGCGGGGATAGCGAGTATTGCCAGGGCGACAAAAACAATAACTCTCTTTTTCATGATAGTCCTCCTTGCTTTTGCGTCAAACGCTTCCGTTTAATAAAAGACAGCGTTCTCATGGACAGCAATACCGGTAAATTGCGTCATCCTTCTGTATATCTTTATAATACGATAACCGCGAAGACGAAGCAATAATGGTTGAATGGGAGCTAAATGGTAGGGAATAAGAACGGGGAGAAAAATCTTTGGATTAACTATTTGATCCAGGTGACGTGTTCCTTTCCATGATCGCCTTCGATCTCCTTGATGATGAAGGAAGAGCCGGTTTTGCGTCGCAGTTTCGCCGCCACAGTCTTGCGGGCAACCGGACGAGGCCGTAGAGTACCGGTGCGGTCGACCAGAATGACCCAAGGGTGACGATCTTCCCGTACCCTTCCCTGACCTTGCTCCCAAAGATGGGACGTGAAGGCCGTCTCTCGTGAACGCGTTTACCGGTGAAGATAGGTTGCCTGCAGGCGATGGGCTACTGTCCTGAGGCGGTCGTAGGCCGCCTCCACGGTTTCAAATCCGTCGAGGTTCATGAGTGCGCAGGTCGCCGGCATAAGGATGCTTTGAGAGAGGAGCTGCTCAAGATCGAAGCCCGCCTTTTCCAACTCCCGCCACAGTGATTCAATATGAAGGATGAGGCCATCCGGAGATGCCTGATTGAATTCATCCGTATTCGCCGGCACCAGGCCCCAGCCGAGCATCCCACCCCTGTTGAGAAATCTCTTTATCCCCTCCCGGTATTTGACGAATATCTCCCCGCAGTTGTAGGCGTTAAACGACAGGATGTCGATATCGAGATTAAGCAGAAAATCCCAGTCGGGATTGCCGCAGAGGTGGATGCCCCGGGGATGTTCGATCTGGGCAAAGAAGCCTTCGAAATCCGTGCGCGCCATGTCCGGGGTATAGCCGGAAAGGGCGCTGAAGAGATACTGGAGCCCCGGTTCGTCGATAAAGAGGAAGGCACGGGGATTTTTCGTTTTTAGCTCGCGGAGCTGGCAGTTGGCCTTGCGGGCCATGAAATCAAAGAGGAGTGCACGCGCCTCGTCATTGAAGATCATCGATTTTTTGTTTTCGTCCAGGACATTCAGGCCGAAACTCACCGGGCCTTCCAACTGGCCGCGGATCGATACATACGCGGATAGGTCCTGCGATAAAAATCGATGATAGGTGGCGGAAAACTGCGGCGAGATGCGAAAGAAGTCCTCGTTTTCCAGGTTCAGCAGGGTATTTTCGAGGGCGCCATAAAAATTTTCCGTACTGAAGAAGATCCTGCGATGTTCCGGCTCCACGACGATTCCGGGGAAATTCTCCGAGGCCTGAACGTACATATCCTCGAAATAAGTCATCTTCGGCAGTTGCGGCCAGAAGGGAATGTCGACGCTCATGGCCACGGCGAGCGCCCGTTCCATTTCCTTGTGCGGCAGGATGCCCATCCCGGTGGTGAGCAGGTTGCCTTGAAAGGGCATGAGCGTATCGGACATCGTCCTGTCTCCTCTGCCCTCAACCGGTCACGAGGTGCTGAACTTGGGCGGCAGGGGCTGGTCGATCATAAGCTGGTTGCTGCCGGGCAGGATCATGAGAGTCGAGGTTCCATGGGCAAGGAGTTTGCCGTGCTCATCGGTTACGGTAACATCGGCATATCCCAGCGTCTTGCCCAGCTTGATCCGACGCCCTTTGGCGATGAGTTTGCCCGATGCCGCCGGCGCAAGATAGTTCAGTTTCAGATCGACGGAGGTGGCGCCGGCGTTCTGGTCTTCAATCTCGTAAAACAGCGCCCAGAACGCGGCGGCATCGATAATCGATGCGAAAACCCCGCCGTGAACGAAGCCGAACGGCTGCAGGTGCTTCCGGGCCAGATCGATTTCCAGCAGGCTGAAGCCGATCCCTGCGCTGCCGATGGTCATCGACAGCAGTTTGAAATACGGGCTGTCGTTTATCAATTGATTGACGCGCTTGACGTATTCGGGATTGAGTGTCTTCATGGGTTATCGGCCCGTCTTCGCCTCAGCTTGGCGGCGTCGACGCTCCTCCCCCTGCCGGGCAAGCGTCTCGCGATTGCCTGCGTCGACGCGCATGAATGCGTCGCGCCACGCATCGTTTTCCCAGCGAAACGGTGTCTGGACCGTGGTACGCGGCATCCAAGCCCGCTCCAAGAGAGTCAGGGCGCTTCCCACGATCGCGCGCTGCATCCCGGCGTCCCAGGGGCGACCGCAGGGATTTCCCAGGGGAAAGTCGGTGAAGACGAAGCGGGCGACCCCGCACTCTTCGACAATGTCCCGCGCGCTGCCCATGACCGCCGTCGGCAGGCCGTTGGCCTCCAGGTGACGCGATACCAGACTCACGGTCTGGTGGCAAACCGGTCAAAGCCCCGCGAGGAGCACGGCGTCGAGGCCGTCCTCGCGGCACCATTCGAGGATCCGGGGGGCGGCGTGCTCAATTGTCCTGCCCTGGCTGTAGTCGGTGGGTACACCGTAGAAGCGGGGCGACGCCGACCCGATGCGGCGGCCGGCGGCATACTCGGCCAAGCGGTTCACCGGCAGAAAACTATCGACGTCGTCGGTGTTGGTCGCTTCCTTATCCCAAAACAGATCACCCGTAAACATACGCGTCGGCGCCGGCTTCGCGGATTCCGCATACAACTCCCGCACCGACAGGAGAAACGCGGGCCCGCCCGCCTGCGGTTTCCCCGCGGTCGTCACCAATCCCACCCGGCACTCGGCAAGCGGCTTTTTCAGCGGGGTGAAGGGGACGTCGTCATAGTGGGGCCATGCGTATGGCTTGGTGTAACCCTGGGCGGCGTAGTACTCCCTGCTGCGATCGATGTAGCTTACGTAAGAACGGTACGGGCGAAGCTGATCCATAAGGGTCCTCATAGGGGAATAATCGTTGAGCCTTGCAGGAACATGGTATGCGCATTGGAAAGATACAAAGCGCAGTCTTGTATGTCAACAAGTTTCTCCGGACCCTATCGCCGCCATGGATCCTGCCGTCTTCAGCATCGAATCAGCCCGCGAGCACGTACCCCGCGGCCTGCCTCGGGGCGGTTCGCGCAGTATGCCCATCCGTTCGGCGGCGATGCGAAGCGGGGGATAAAGCCTTGCATTGCAGTGATTGCTCCGGTATAACTCATCGGTGTCCGTGATGGGGCGGGCGGAGAGAGAATGGGGATGAAAACCCTGCTTCTGTTTGATTTCGATGGTGTGCTGGTGGATTCACTCGACCTCTATGCGGAGGTGGTGGCGCGATGCCTGGAGCAAATCGGCACGCCGATCGTGAAGAGCAAAGAGGATTACCTCGCCCTTTTTGATGGAAATTTCTACGAGTCGATGGCGGCGCGAGGGGTCGATCTCGCCGCGTACGCCGATGCCGCCCGAGAGATCCTCCCGCGGATCGATTATGGCGCTATGAAGCCATACGACGGCCTGATCCCCGTGCTTGCGGTCCTGGTGAAGGATCACATCCTGGCGGTCATCTCCTCCAACAGATACCGGACCATCCAGGGGATGCTCGAGAGTTTCGGCTTTGCCCCCTATTTCCGGGAGATCTTCGGCGCCGATTTTCGTTTCAGCAAGAAGGAAAAGATCGTATATGCCCTGGAGAAATACGGGATCCCCGGGGAGCGGGCCTTCTACATCGGAGACACCGCCGGGGACATCGTGGAGGCCCGGGCCGCCGGAGTAAGGTCGGTGGCGGTTACCTGGGGCTGGCACAACCGGGAGCGGCTCGCCGCGGTTCACCCCGACTTCCTCGTCGATACGCCGGAGGGGCTGCTGGCCGTGCAAGCGCCTGTTCAACCAAGGTAAGGAAAAACATGACAGGGATGCTCAGTGATATAAAGGTTCTTGACCTCACCACGTTTCTGTCCGGTCCGTTTTGTACGATGATGCTGTCCGATATGGGGGCGCGCGTCGTAAAAATAGAACCGCCTTCCAAAGGATGTCCCACCCGTCAGAATCCGCCGTTCATCAATGGGCAAAGCGCCTATTTCATGAGCCTCAATCGGGGGAAGAACAGCATTACCCTGAATTTGAAGAGTGAGCGGGGAAAGAAAATTTTTTTTCAGCTTGCCGATACTTCCGATGTGCTGGTTGAAAACTTCAGACCGGGCGTCATGAAACGTCTGGGGTTCGATTACGAGACGCTGTCCAAACGGTACCCCAAGCTGATATACGCGTCCATTTCCGGATTCGGAAATTCCGGTCCCTTCAAAGAGAAGGGTGCGTATGACATGGTCGTTCAGGGATATGGAGGGATCATGAGCATCACGGGGAATCCCGGCGGGGAACCGGTCCGTGTCGGGTATTCCATTGCGGATTTATCGGCGGGACTTTATGGCGCCCTTGCCATCGCCGGGGCCCTGCGCGTGCGCGACAAAATGGGTAAGGGACAGTATCTCGATGTTTCGATGTTTGACTGTCAGGTGGCGCTGATGGAAAACGCCATTGCCCGCTACTTTGCCACGGGAGAAATACCCGGGCCGCTCGGGAATCGACATCCCTCCATAGCGCCCTTCCAGGCATTCAAGTCCGCAACCGGATATTTCACGCTCACGGCCAGCACCGATCAACAATTCGGCAATCTCTGCGACGCCGTAGGATTGCCGAACGTAAAAACCGATGAGCGGTTTCTGACGAAACGCGACCGGGTCAGGAATGTAGCGGCCATCAATGAATTGTTCGGGAACATATTCGCGGAAAAGCCCAAAGAATACTGGATCGAGTTATTCGAGCGGCATAACATTCCCTGCGGTCCGATCAACAATGTCAAGGAACTCGTCGAGTCTCCGCAGGTACAAGCCCGGGAGATGATCATAGAACTTGATCACGAGAAAGCGGGAAGGATCAGGATGGCGGGACCCTCCATCAAGGCGTCGCTGACACCTCTTGCCGCTCAGAGTGCGCCGCCGCTTTTGGGTCAGGATACGATAAGCATCCTCTCCCAATTGGGCTATACCCCTGGAGAGATCACCGCGTTGAAATCGGAAGGCGATATTTAGAACCTATGCGTTCAGCCGATTCCCCAGTTCAGACCGCGGCAACGCGTCTTGATTTTTTCTTCAACTGACCGATCTGATGCCGCAGCATGACGGCTTTCTTGTTTTCATGAGATTCGAGCGCCTTCCCCCTCAAGACTTTCAGTTCGCGGATTCTGGCTTTGAGTTCCGGTTTGGTCATTTTGAGCTTGACTACATGTTTCTTTTTCTTGACGGGTGTTTCTTTCTTGATGCCCCGAACTTCTTTGATGAGGGCGACGAGTTCCGCCTTCTTCATGTCATGGATCGCCCTTTCGTGGGGAATCTCCGCGGCGATCTCCCGCAATTCCTTGACGGTCAACTTTTCCAGATGTTTTTCGTCGTGTGCTTTTTTAGGGGTTTCTTCTGACATCGCGCATGGACCTCCTTAATTTTTTATATTTGGGGAATCAATTTGCAATGCATAAAGTAATTGATTGGTCTTCTTATACCATAACCCATTTTAGGGTTCAACTCTGTGGAAATGGCGGTATCACTTTTTCTCCCTGCCGTTGTCTGTCGCCCCCGAAACCGCAGTTATCCGATTATTGCCGCTACGTGGCGGCGTTCCTACAGGTCGTAGAGGGTTTCGTCTACGCGGGGCTTCGGCTTTCGGCCGCTCTTTTTCCCCGTTCCCTCGATGGTGAACGGTTCTTCCCCTTCCAGAAGATCGCCCATCTCCGCCTCGATCTGGTCGGGATCCTCCCCTTTTTCCAGGCGGCTGAGGGCCTCCTCCATGCCGGCGCCGAGATTCATCCCCGTCGCGTCGGTCAGCTTCCGCATGAGCTGAGCGGCCTGACGCGGATCGTCCTCGTTAAGCTTCTCCGCCTCCCCGGCCAGCATGGCCATTGCCTTCTCCATCTTCGCCTCGTCGAACGGAGGCATGCCGTCGCCTGCCGGCTCCTCGGTTCCGCGGGAGACCTTCGCGAAGAGAGACATTTGCCGCTTCAGCGGCCTTCGGCATTTCGGGCAGGCGGGGATCTTCGTCGTGTTAATCCTCCGGGAAAAAAAGCTGAAGACCGTGTTGCATTTCTCGCAGGTAAACTCATAGATGGGCATGGCATTCTCTCCGTTGGTGATCTGACCGCGGACGGGGTGACGCCCGCGATATGAATAGTTCCAATCATAATCATCCCTGCGCGAAAATCAAGGCGCATTATTGCCTTGGTGCTTGTCGCTCATTTCACGTTCCTGCAGTCGGGCGACCCGTTCCGCGAGCGGCGGGTGGGAATAATAAAACCGGGCGTAGAGAGGGTGCGGGTGGAGGTTGGCGAGATTGTCCCGGGCGAGTCGTTTGAGGGCGTTCACGAGGGGGGCGGTGGTCCCGGTGAGGCCTGAAACGAATGCATCCGCCTCCCGTTCGAACCGCCTCTGGGTTGCCGAGACGGCGGGGGTGAGGAGGATCGTCAGGGGACCGAAGAGGGCGGCGGAAAGGAGCAGGCCGGCGAAGGGGACGGGGCGGGCGAAACCGAATGTCTCAGTAGAGAAGCGGCCAGGCGATCAGGTGCGAGGCGATCCAGAGAACGACAAACGAGGCCGCCTCCATGAAGAGGAGCTGCTTGAGGATGTGCCGCTTCTTCCAGTGGCCGATCTCGTGGGCGAGGACGGCGATGATCTCATCCGCGGTGTGGGAGGCGATCAGCGTGTCGAACAGGACGATTCGTTTCGTTTTGCCGAGTCCCGTGAAATAGGCGTTTGTGTGGCGGCTCCGTTTCCCCGCGTCCACCTGGTAGACCCCTTCCGTCTTCAGGCCCACCTTCGCCATGAGCGTGATGATCGCCTCCGTGAGGTCCTCGTTTACGATCGGTTCGAACCGGTTGAACAGGGGGGCAATGACGATCGGGTAGAGCCAGATCATCAGCGCCTGGAAGGAGGCGAAGACGATCCAGGTCCAGAACCACCATGAATGCGGGGCAAAGCGCAGGAGGGCGAGGAAGGCGGTCAGGAGAAGGCCCATCAGGACGGCGGAGACGGCAAACCCCTTGAGAAGATCGATTGCCCAGAGGCGAAGGGTGATCGTGCTGAAGCCGTGACGCCGCTCGATGACGAACGTCCGGTAGAGGTCGAAGGGGAGGCCGATCAGGCCGCTTGAGAAGGCGAGAATGCCGAAGAAGAGGAGGCCCGTCAGGATGAAGTGCTCTTCCCAGGCCGGCAGGCGGCCGAGGAGCCAGGGGAGAAGGCCGCCGAGGAGGACGGCGAGGGTCACCGCCTCGTCGAAGAGGCTCTCAACGGTTCCGAAACGGGAGGAATCGAGCGTGTAGCGGGAGATCCGCGCGAGCGTCTCGCCGTCGATCTCCCCCCGGAAGACCTCCGGGATCTCCCGGCCGTGGCGGCGGAGATGGCGGATGTTGAGCCAGTTGAGCACCCCGTGCGCCAGGGAGGAGGCGACAAATGCCGCCAGGAAAAAAACCATCAGGCCGTTCCATTGCATCATCGCTTCTCCTTTTTTCGGTCCGTTTACCGGCCGCGCCTCCCCGCTCGTGTCGCCCCGGCTGAGATCGTGGTTAGATCATTATCATTGATGGGCATTTCCCGCAAGACGCTCCCCCGGCAGCGGTAAACCGCAATCCCGTCCATTTTGGCGAGGAGCTTTCACCATTGACGTCGGTTACGTGGTCTTTTTTTGCTTGACAGCTACGGGCGGTGTTGGTAGGAACAATTGTTACCGAAATGAGCAACAATATTCGTATTATAAAGCGCAATCCGCGCATGGTGACAACGAAGGCCATGAACCGGAGTCGAGGCAGGCCAGGGAAGGACGGGTGACCGTGGGACGGGAAGTGAGACTGATGCAGGGGAATCAGGCAATGTCGGAGGCCGCCATTTATGCCGGGGCGCGGTTTTATGCCGGTTATCCCATAACGCCCTCGTCTGAAATCGCGGAAGAGTGCTCGAAGGTGATGTTGCAGGTGGGCGGCGTCTCGATGCAGATGGAGGATGAGATCGCCAGCATCGCGGCCGTGATCGGCGCTTCCCTGGCTGGCGCCAAGGCGTTCACGGCGACGAGCGGTCCGGGTTTTTCGCTCATGCAGGAGAATCTGGGGCTTGCCGTCATGGGCGAGGTTCCCTGCGTGGTGATCGATGTCCAGCGGCGCGGACCGAGTACAGGGCTCTCGACCAAACCGGCGCAGGGTGATGTCATGCAGCTCCGCTGGGGCAGGCACGGCGACCAGATGGTGATTGCGCTGTGTCCCGCGACGGTGAGCGAATGCTTTTTCATGACGGTGAAAGCCTTCAATCTGGCGGAAAAATTTCGTGTTCCGGTGATCGTGTCGCCCGATGAGATCGTGGGCCACATGCGCGAAACGTTCCGTGTCCCTGAGCCGGGCGAGGTGGAGGTGATCGACCGCAAAAAGCCCTCCGTGCCCCCGGAGCTCTACAAGCCCTTCACGGCGGACGCGGACGGCGTGGCGCCGCTGGCGGCGTACGGGAGCGATTATATCACCCATGTGTCGAGCTCGATGCACGGCCCGGACGGGTACAGCAACAACGATCCCGCCAACGCCGCGTGGCGGGTTGCCCAGCTGCACCGGAAGATCGAGATGCACCGGGACGAGATCGTCCTCACCAAGAGCTTCGCCGCGGAGGATGCGGATGTCCTTTTGATCGCCTTCGGGGTGACCACCCGCGCGAGCCGGGCGGCGGCGCTGGAGCTCCGCAAGGAGGGGATCCGGGCCGGCGTCCTGCAGCTCATCACGCTGTGGCCGTTTGCCGATCGGGAGGTGGCGCTATTGGGGGGGAGGGCCAAGACGGTCGTGGTGACGGAGATGAACTACAGCGGCCAGGTGGCCGGGGAGGTCCAGCGGGTCTTGGGCGGCGGGGCGGATATCCGGCGGGTCAACAGCTACAACGGGCAGATCATCACGCCGCAGGCAATCCTGAAGACGATCCGGTTTATATGAAAATACCCCCCCTTCTCGACGGGGGAGGGATTGGGGTATGGGGGATAGACGGATAATGGTCACGGGTGTGAGGAAGGCAACGATGCGCGATGAGTGAGCACAAGGAGCGATATGAGATCATCATGGCCGGATCGGGCGGCCAGGGGCTGGTCCTTGCCGGCATCATGCTCGGAGAAGCGGCAATGCTGGACGGGAAGGTTGTGGTCCAGACGCAAACCTATGAAGCGGCCAGCCGCGGCGGTTTCTCCATGGCCGAGGTGATCATCGACCGGGAAGAGATCATCTACCAGCAGGTTCAGGATCCGGATATCGTCCTGGCCTTGACCGAGGAGAGCATGGAAAAATTCGCACCGGCGGCGGAAAAAGGGGTGCCTGTTTTTTATGATACGACGCTGGTGAAAGCCAGATCGGGGATAGCCATGGCCGGGTATCCCTTTACGCAAATGGCCAGTGATCTGGGAAACGTTGCCGCCGTCAATATCCTCGCCCTGGGGGCGATGATCGCCCGGATCCCGATGGTGAGGATGGAGAGCCTGGCAGGCGTGATCCGGAAGCGATTTGCGGGAAAAGCCCTGGAGGTGAATCTCGCCATGTTGGAAAAAGGTGCTGAACTCATCCGGGGAACGATGGGCAAAATACCGATATAACCGAGGGAATAGTATGGGACTGATGACAAAAGCCGAATATATCGAGTCGCTGCCGGCGGCTCAAACCGACAGTGTATATGTTTGGAGAGAAGATCGAGAACGTTGTCGACAATCCGCGCCTCCGGGCCGGCATCGAGGCCACGGGGGCGACCTATGAACTGGCCGAAACGCCCGAATATCGCGACCTGATCGTGACCCACAGCGCACTGATCGACGAACCGATCAACCGCTTCAACAACCCGCCCGCGTCGATCGAGGATCTGGTGGCCCGGGTCAAGATAAACCGGCTCCTGGGCCAGCGCGTCGGCACCTGTTTCCAGAGATGCACCGGTCAGGACTGCATGGTTGCCCTGTCCGTGACGACGTACGACGTCGATAAGAAGTACGGGACACAGTACAATAAGCGGTTCATTGATTTTCTGAAGTATATGCAGAAGAACGATCTGGCGGCCAATGCCGGGGTGACGGACGTCAAGGGGGATCGAAACCTCAGCCCCAAGGAGCAGGCGGATCCGGATGTGTACCTCCACGTGGTCGAAAAACGGGATGACGGCATCGTTGTGCGCGGCGCCAAGTGCCATCAGACCGGGTCGCTCTCGGCCCACGAGATCATCGTTCTTCCCACCCGCGCCCTGCGCAAGGGCGAGGAGGAGTTCGCGGTGGCCTTCGCCGTTCCCAGTGATACGGCGGGCGTCATCCACGTGGTCGGCCGGTCGAGCCTGGACACCCGGGAACAGGACGGGTGCGACTGCGGCAACGTCCAGTACTCCAAATACGCCCCGACGGTCATCTTCGATAATGTCTTCGTTCCGTGGGAGCGGGTGTTTCTGTGCGGTGAATGGGAGTTCGCCGCCGACCTGGTTGCCTACTTCTCCGCCTTTCATCGTCAGAGCCACGGCGGGTGCAAGGCCGGTAAGATCGACTGCATGGTGGGAGCGGCCCTGACCATGATGGCGTATAATGGGACGGATAAGGTCGGTCATCACAAGGAAAAGGTGATCGATATGATCCATCGCGCCGAAACGCTCTACGGCTGCTCTCTGGCAGCCTCCTATGAGGGCAGGCGGATGCCGTCGGGCACCTACTTCATCGACCCGGTTCTGGCAAATGCCTCCAAGATTCACGAGGGGAAGGAGATGGCCGAGGCGACGCGCCTGATGATCGATGTGGCCGGCGGATTTGTAGCGGATCTGCCGTCCGACCGGGATTTCGACCATCCCGCCGTCGGCCCGCTTCTGAAGAAGTACCTCAAAGGGGTTGACCAGGTACCGGTCGAAAACCGGGTCAAAATGTTCCGGCTGATCGAGAAGATGGCCATGGAAAGCGCGGATACCATCTCCGATATCCATGGCGGCGGTTCTCCGGCCGCGCATCGGCTCACCATCTTCCGGGAATCGAACACGCTTGCCAAGATAAAGGCCGCCAAGCGGCTGGCCGGCATCGAGGAGTGATTTCTGTTCATCCGCGTCAGGTATTGCTTTTCCCTGACATCTCCTGCCGGCAGTGGGTTTCGGCGGTAAACACGCCCCCCAGGATCGCCAGGGCCGATACGGCGATGATGAGCGAAAAACCCGAACGATAGGCAGCCAGGTCGTAGATCCTCACGCCGCCGACAAGGTCCCCCTGCCAATTGCGGTCGAGGAGCCAGCCGATGGCGGGTTGAAGGATCATCGCCCCGAGGATCGAACCCATGTTGTAAATCCCGCTCGTCGTGCCGGCAAACCGGGGCGGTACTGACTCCTTTGCGAAGGCGAAGCCGAGGGTCACCGACCCGTTCGCGAGACCCGCGAGGATGACCAGCAAGACAAGGAGCCAGAGCGGAATCCCGGGGAAGAAGAGGATCGGAATCCAGGCGATTGTGGCCGCGATCGCGCCGCCGACGATCACCGGTTTGCGCAGGCCGATCCGGTCCGACACGATGCCCAGGACGATGGCCCCTACCGCGTAGCTAATGAGAAGCGTCGAGGTGATGGCCGAGCTGGCGGCGGTCGGGATCCCGTGAAGGGCGGTCATATAGGGCACCCCCCAGAGCCCGGCAAAGGCGAGGACCGGTCCCGTCAAACCGCAGCCGACGAGGGAGAGGTACCAGATGTTTTTATAGCCGAGGACCGTCATCAGGCCTTCGAGGAGAGTCTTGGGGGAAACGGCGGTCTCGGGATAGGGAGGTGCATAGCTCCGGTAGCCTTTTTGGGCGGGGTCGTCACGGACGATCCGCCAGATCGCCGCGCCGATTACAAGGAGCGCCGCTGCCGCCGCGAACATCACCGCCCGCCAGCCGAAGCTCTCGACGAGGAAGCGAAGCGGGGGGCCGGCTGATACGGCCCCGGCGACACCGCTGAAGAGCGCGAGCCCGCTGACGGTGGCGAAGAACCGGGCCGGAAACCAGCGTGTCGCAAGCGAGAGCAGAGAGACATAGCCGACCCCGGCCGCGCCGCCGATGAGGAGCCGGCCCAGGTCGGCCAGGATAAGAGACGAGGCCGAGGCGAACAGGAGAGTCCCGCAGGCGGCGATGAGTGCTCCGGCCGTCAGGAGTTTTCGGGGACCCCAGTGATCGGCGAGGATGCCGGTCGGGACCTGCATGAGGAAGTAGCTGTAGAAATAGAAGGCGGTGAAATTCCCCAGCGCCGCGGCGCCGATATTGAAATCGGCCATCAGCTGGTCGGTCATGACGGCGGGGGCGACGCGATGGTAGAAGCCGCTGAAGTAAAAGGCCGCCCCCAGACACCAGACAAGCCAGGCGAGCGATGCGGGCGGATAATTTTTTTGATCCATAATCGATTCCATGATCGGGAGCGGCTCCCCGCCGCAGGCCTGCCCGCTCCGCTTAACAAATTGGGAGTGCAACTTCAAGGGAAATTTGCCTTTGGGACGCACTCCTGCGCCGCCGCCCGCCCGTTTATAAAAGTTTAACGATATTCGGTAACTTAGCGCGCAAATGCCTTGACATACTGCTTTTTCCGGCGTATAGTACTTCCCACAAAGTACAGGAAGAACGCGCATCCCTCCGGGTCGGGTGTGTCACCCTTGACCGCATACGGACGATCAGCCCCCCTGTCACCATAACGAATCGGGAGTGAAAAGCATGGAAGAAGACCGTAATAAAAACGGCGGATCGGCCGGGTCGGAAGAGCTGCCGGTAATCGAGGAGCCGAGTACGCAGAAACCGGGCCCGGAGCGGATGATCGAACCAGAGAATGCCCTGCCGGAGGTGATCCTGCAGGAATTGCCGGAGTCACTGCAAGCGGCCTGCGCGCGGGCGGGATGGACGAAACTCCTGCCGGTGCAGGCGAGGGCGATCCCCTACGTGCTGGCGGGGCGCAATGTGATGGTCCAGTCGCAGACGGGGAGCGGCAAGACGGGCGCCTTCATCCTGCCGATCCTCGAGCGGATCGATGCGGCGAAGACCGCCTGCCAGGCCCTGGTCCTTGTGCCCACCCGCGAATTGGCCCAGCAGGTCGCCCGCGAGACGGAGCTTCTTCGGGGAGACCGCGGGGTGCGGACGGCCGTGGTCTATGGCGGCGTTAAGTACGGACCCCAGCTCGACGCCTTCCGCGACGGGGCGCAGATCGTCGTGGGAACGCCGGGGCGGATACTCGACCACCTCCTCAAGGGGACGCTCAATCTCGACGCTCTCAAGATCCTCGTTTTCGACGAGGCGGACCGGATGCTCTCGATGGGATTCTATCCCGACATGAAGCGGGTCCAACAGTTCCTGCCGCGCCGGTCGATCAACGGTTACATGTTCTCCGCGACCTTTCCGTCCTACGTGATCCGGCTCGCCGGAGAATTCCTCCGCAATCCGGAGTTCCTGAGTCTGAGCCGGGAGCATGTCCATGTGGCCGGGACCGATCACGTCTTTTATCTCGTGCCGGGGATGCAGCGGGAGCGTTCCCTCGTCCGGATCATCGAGATGGAAAATCCTGTTTCGGCGATCATCTTCTGCAACATGAAATCGACCGTGCACTATGTAACGGTCGTCCTGAAGCGCTTCGGCTACGACGCCGATGAACTCAGCTCCGACCTCGCCCAGGGGGCGCGGGAGCGGGTGATGGGGCGGGTGCGCAAGGGAGCGCTGCGCTTCCTCGTGGCGACTGATGTGGCGGCCCGCGGGATCGATATCCCCGATCTGTCGCATGTGATCCAGTACGAACCCCCGGATGACCCGGAGCTCTACATCCACCGCGCAGGGCGGACGGGACGCGTCGGCGCAAGCGGCACGGCCATAACGCTGGTGGCCGGTATGGAGCAGTTCAATCTCCGGTCGATCGCCCGGAACTTCAATATCAATCTTCACGAGAAAGCGATGCCCACCGATGAGGATGTCGAGGCGATCGTCGCCCAGCGGATCATCGCCTCCCTGGAGGCGAATCTCCGGTCGCGCGACGGCCTCGAGAACGAGCGGATGCGGCGATTCATCCCGCTCGGCAGGTCCCTGGCCGAGGCGGAGGAGGACTCACCACTGATCGCCATGCTTCTGGACGATTACTATCAGCGGACCCTCCAGGCCCCGCCCCAGTCGCCGACGGGAGATACGGTGGAAGAGGCGCCGGAGCCGCCGGCGGGCGAGCGGATGGAGATAACCGGTGGCAAGAAGAAACGGCCACGGCGGCGGAGCGGCCGGGGCGGAGGGAAAGGTTACGAAAGAGGAGGAACCCCCGCTTAGGGGAAAACCATGCGCAAGAAAAACATCAGAAACATCGCTATTATTTCCCACGTAGATCACGGCAAGACAACGCTTGTGGATGGGATGCTCAGGCAGACGGGAACCTTCAACGATCACCAGGTCCTGGAGGATCGCGTGATGGATTCGCTCGACCTCGAACGCGAGCGGGGCATCACGATCATGGCCAAGAACACGGCCATCTTCTATGCGGGGACGAAGATCAATATCTGCGACACCCCGGGCCATGCCGATTTCGGCGGGGAGGTCGAGCGGAGCCTCAACATGGTGGACGGGGCGATGCTCCTGGTCGACGCGAGCGAAGGTCCGCTCCCCCAGACCCGCTTCGTCCTGAAGAAGGCGCTCGCTCGGCGGATACCCATCGTTCTTGTCATCAACAAGATCGACCGTCCCGACGCCCGGATCGAGGAGGTGATCAACGAGGTGTATGACCTCTTCATCGACCTCGACGCCACGGAGGAACAGATCGAGTTTCCCATCCTCTACACGAACGCCAAAATCGGCGTCGCCCACCGGAAACCGGGGGACGCATCGACGGATTTCCAGCCGCTCTTCGAGACGATCCTCACGGCGATCCCCGGACCGGAGGGGGATGACGAGGCGACACCGCAGTTTCTCGTGACGAACCTCGACTACGATTCTTATGTCGGCCAGATCGCCATCGGACGCCTGATGAACGGCGTCCTGGAGATGCGTCAGGCCTATAGCCTCTGCGGCGAGAAGACGGTGACCCCGGGGATCAAATTTTCCGCCATCTACACCTTTGCGGGCCTCAAGAAGGTGCCGGTGGAGCGGGTCGAAGCGGGTGACATCGTCGCCTTCGCCGGCGTCTCGAACCTCAACATCGGCGACACGGTCTCCTCCCTGGAGAACCCGCGGCCCCTGCCCAGGATCCGCGTGGACGAACCGACCGTCTCGATGCTCTTTTTTGTCAACAACGGCCCGATGGCCGGCCGGGAAGGACGCTACCTCACCTCCCGCCACATCCGCGATCGCCTCGAACGGGAGATCCTCCGGAACGTGGCGCTTAGGGTGAAGGCGACGGAGAGGGCGGACTCTTACGAGGTATGCGGGCGGGGGGAGCTACAGATGGCGATCCTCATCGAGACGATGCGCCGGGAGGGGTACGAGTTCATGGTCTCCAAGCCTCAGGTGATCACAAAGACCGAGGGCGACAAGGTCCTCGAACCGGTCGAGCGCCTCTTCCTCGACATCCCCGAGGTGTTCGTGGGGGTCCTCACGGAGAAGCTCGCCGTCAGAAAGGGGAGGATGGTGAACTTGGTCAACAAGGGGAGCGGCCGGGTGAACATGGAGTTCATCATTCCGGCGCGCGGCCTCATCGGCTTTCGGAGCCACTTCCTTACCGACACGAAAGGCGCCGGCGTGATGAACACCCTCTTCGAGGGGTATGAACCCTGGTTCGGCGCGATCCCGCAGCGGGTGACGGGGGCGCTCGTGGCCGACCGGCCGGGACGGGTAACCGCCTATGCCGCCCATGCCATGGCGGATCGGGGCGAGCTGATAGTGACGCCGGGAACCGAAGTCTACGGCGGGATGGTCGTCGGGGAGCGGAACCGCTCCATCGACATGAACGTCAACATCGTCAAGGAGAAGAAGCTCACGAACATGCGGAGCTCCACGTCGGACCAGACCGTCATCCTGAGAGCGGCGCGGCCGATGTCGCTCGATCAATGCATCGAGTTCATCGCCGAGGACGAGCTCGTCGAGGTGACTCCCGAGAGCATCCGCCTGAGGAAGCGGGATCTGGACCCTCAGGTCCGGATGGCCCATTACCGCGAGGAGAAGTACGCGTAATTGCTCCGCAGGAACTCACGCTGCATGCCAGCAGGAGCGCCCACAACGGCTTGATCAGGGATGCCGGCACGGTGTTACGCGACGATTTTCCCGTGATCGAGCTTTTCATAGGGATGGCCGGCCTTGACCTCATCCGGAAGTCCGATGGCGATGATGGCTAAAACCCTGAGCGGGTGGACGATACCGAGGATGTTGCGCACATAATCCTCGGCTGTCGTCTCGGCGCTGTGTATCCGATTTCTTATCTGGATCCAGCAGCCCCCCAAGCCCAGGCTTTCGGCGGTCAGGTGCAGGATGATCGCGCCGATGGAACAATCCTCGATCCATACGTCGGATAGGGTTTCATCGCCGCAGACCACCACCGCAAGAGATGCGTCTTTCAGGAAAGCGGATCCGCTTTCCTTGCAGCGGGACAGTCTCGTGAGAACCTCTGCATCCTGCACGAAGAAGAATTTCCATGGCCGGTTGTTCCGTGAAGAGGGAGACCGCAATACCGCTTCTTTCAGATCATCTATGGTGGCCTGGGCAATTCGGTCCTTCTTGAATTTTCGGATGCTTCTTCTTTTTCTCAGCAATTCCAGCATACGGTTCCTTTCCCGGTTGGTGTGTCCGTGCAGGGGAATCCCCCTGAACTCTCATAGTATGCCACGATATGTTCATCGGTGAAACATTTTTTTACGAACGATACCAAATGACGCCTGCTATACCCCGGATCGCGGCGCGTTGTTCCTGCGCATGAGAAAACCGCCGGCGACCAGCATCACCGAGTTTGAAACAAATACCGGAAAGAAGCCGAATACCGTACCCAAACTCCCGAAGACAAGCGGGATCACCAGATGCGCGAAATTGTTTACCGTCACCCGCAGGCCGCTGGATTCCGCCACGCGCCCCGGCGGCGAAAGCGCATAGATCAAAGACATCGACAGCGGCTGGCCGCATCCGCAGCCGAGTCCCAGGAGGAACGCAATGGCCGCCAGAGCAGTGGCATTCCGGAAAAACGGGAACAGCACGAAGGCCACCGCCGCTACGAAGATCGCATATGTCAGGATTGCCGCCTCAGGTGACATTTTTATCAGACGGGGCAGGGCCATGCGGATTACGAACGTAGCGAGCGCAAAAACGCCGAGTACCGTACCGATGGCGGTTGCAGACAGGCCTATCGAGTAACCATAGATCGGCAGGTAGAACTGAAAGAGATCCCACGCCGACGATATGATGCCGCTTGCGATGAAGGTGTTGCGCAGGATCGGGATGCGCCACAGGTCGAGCGCGTTTCGCTGTCCGTCCGCCGCCTCACGTTTACCGGCAGGGGGGAGAAATCCCGGCTTGAACCAAAGCAACAGCAGAGGTATCAACGGAAATGAGGCGAGAAGCCCGAAGGTGGGTAAGTGGCCGAGATGGTCGATCGAAAATCCCGCTGCCATGGGTCCCAGGAAACCCGCGCCGGAAAATCCGAGACTGAGCAGTGCGTAATTGCGGACACGGTTTCCCACGCCGCCGATGCCGCCTGCGATACCCGTCACGGCGACAAAAAAGAATTGAAATGACGTGCCGATCAGCAGAGCCAAGATGTAAAGCGTGACAAGCCCGGGAAAGAGCGGTGGAAGCAACAGCGCCATGGATATGCCCGCGGTACCCAGCAGCATGGGCAGCCGCGAGCCGATGCGATCAGCCAGCTTGCCGATAGAGACTGCCAGGAGCATCGGACACAGTCCGTAGAGCGCCATCAGCACCCCAATCGCAAACTGGTTCGCCCCGAGTTCAAGGGCGTAAAGCGAAACCGCGACCCGACTTCCCCCAAACCCGGCATGGTTCAAGGTGCACATCAGCACAATCAGGTATATTGCCATCAAATATAACCAGGATTCATAAACGGCAAGCCCGTCCATTCTTGAATGATCGTTATCATTATGCCTGTTCTCCAGTTTTTGATCTGGTCAAAAAACAGAGAAATTGTCAATGGAAATGACACCGCTATCAGGAATTTCTGGCTGCACGGAGGGACCTGCCAATGCGAAGTATCGTAATCTAGGCAGGCTATGATAATAATTTTCGTTCGGGACCTCAAGCACGAGGATGCTGTCAACACCCCGGAACATAATCGGGATCAATCTTTACAGTAATTTTTCTTGCCTCTATGATAAAGACGGATTATTGTATGATCGATGGCAATTGAGGCAACCTATCTGAGCTTCTTCACATTTCATAGGTGATTTTCTCTAACATAAGGAGGGGCTCCGTGATTTCACCGATTAATGTACTCAAAAAGATTCCCTTATTCGCCTCGCTTCCGGAGGCGGACCAGCAGAATCTCGTGAGCCTGCTGAGGCGGGTGAATCTGAGGAAGGGGGAGATCCTTTTCCGGCAGGGCGATGAAGGAGTATCACTGTATCTCATTTTGCAGGGGCGAATAAAAATTTCTTTATCCAGGCAAATGGATGTAATGACTCTGGCGATTCTCGGCCAAGGTGAATTTTTAGGCGAGATGGCCCTGCTCGACGGTCAGCCGCGTTCCGCTGATGCAATCGCGCTGGAAGATTCTTACCTCTACTCACTCAATCGCAAGGATTTTCTCTCTTTCCTTGTCAATAATGAAAAAGCCGTGCATGCGGTCCTTTCCTCCCTCTCCGTCCGATTGCGCAAGACGGATACCCTCTTGGCAGAGATGTGTTTTCTGAATTTGTCACTCCGGCTGGTACAAAAACTCGTCGAATTGGCTCAACTACAGCCACCCGATGAGAAAAATCCGAATGAGTGCACGTTACAAGTTTCTCAACAAGAATTGGGAAACATTCTTGGTGTCTCCCGGGAAAGCATCAATAAAGAATTAAAACACCTTCGCGATAAAGGAATCGTGTCCACATCGCGGAATTGTATCCATATTCGTGATCTCGCATCCCTCAAGAAGCGGACCCCCTGATGACGAGTAACGCATGCAAAGGGTGAATCTGCCGCAGGTCTGTTTCCAATCCCGTTCATCGGTACCGTAGTTTCGTTCGCCTTACACACAAAATCCTCCGGCCGGCATGACCGGCGTCACCTTTCCGGCGGGTTTCTTCCCGCTGAAGCGGCGGCCGCCCCATTCCGCGGCGCGCGTTATGCCCCTTGACAGGAGAGGCGGAATAAACTAAGGAACACTCACCCGATGGAAAGCAATTTCACTTGAGGAAGGCGGGGGCCGGAGAGCGGCCGCCAGATTGATGATCAGTTGATGATGTTCACGTCCCGGTGCATCCGGAGTTCCGTTTTCTCACGTCTTGTCCCGGTCTGCGCCGTAAGCGCCCTTGTCCTATTGTCGGTCATACTCTTCTGGGGTCAGACCGTCCGGGCCATCGAGGTCGATATCGGCCGCGTCCCGCCGGTCGGGGTCTATTTCAGCCCCAACAACGGTGCCACTGAAGCGATCGTCAGGGAAATCGACCAGGCCCGCACCGAGATCCGAGTCCAGGCGTACTCCTTCACCTCCGCCCCGATCGCCGAGGCCCTGCTTAAGGCGCACAAGCGGGGAATCAAGGTCGAAGTGATCCTCGACAAGAGCCAGAAGACCCAGAAGTACTCGTCGTCCACGTTCCTGATGAACGCCCGCATCCCCACCTACATCGATGCCCGGCACGCCATCGCCCATAACAAGATCATCATCATCGATCAGTCGGTTGTGATCACGGGCTCGTTCAATTTTACGAGGGCCGCTGAGGATAAAAACGCGGAGAACCTACTTATCATCCGCTCAAAAGAGCTTGCCAAACCGTATCTCGACAACTGGCGGCGACACCGCGACCACTCTACAGTCTGAACGTGCATGATCTATCGCAATGGATCGCGAAGCGGAAACTGCAGTAAACCTATCGGGGCTCGCTTGCTATCTCTGGTTTTGGCTGCGGCTGCGCGATACATGTCTCAGCCTCCGGTTGATCACAACCTCCTGACTGAGACTGACCACCAGCAGGGCAACGGCCGCTGCATAGAGAATGTGGATGAACGAACCCATGGTAAAGCCGGTACCAAGCCCCAGCATCCACACAATTATCAGTACGACAGCTATCGTCCACAACATGTGGTCCTCCTTTCTGATTGCTCATAGTCCTCGCCGGATGACGAACCCGAAGCCATCCGCCAGAGAGCGGCATTCCATCTGGTCTCGAAGTCAGGCTGGTTTATGGAGACCTTGATTAGAAGCCTACGTAATGTAAGGACTAAAGGCAATGAGGATTGATTGTGTGGTTATCGGTAGGGGGAATCTATCGCTGAAGTTAGGCCCGGCTCTTACAACGAGGATGACGTGGTCGCCTGCGGCGGAGGCCTCACCGTTCTTTTTCATAAACGGAACAATTATGTTCTATTCTCCGCGGAGCTGACAATTATGTATGCTCTTCCCGGGATCGTTATCGCATAACTTATGAAAGATGTACGATAATTTATCCTGGCAGAATACTTGCTTGCGATTGATCCATTATCCGGGGAGAGGGGGGATATCATGGTCGATCCGATCAACGCAGGCGATACCGCCTGGATTCTGGTTTGTTGTTCTCTGGTGCTCCTGATGACGCCGGCCCTGGCGCTTTTCTACGGGGGGATGGTGCGCCGGAAAAATGTTCTTTCCACGTTAACCCTGAGTTATATCTTCATGGCCCTGATCGGCGTCCAGTGGGTGGTCTACGGTTATTCCCTCGCCTTCGGTTCGGACATTAAAGGGCTGATCGGCGGTCTGAACTTTGTCGGATTTACCGGCGTAGATGCGCTGCCCAACGGAAACTACAGCAAGACGATCCCGCATGGGTTGTTCGCCGCTTTTCAGATGATGTTTGCGGTCATAACGCCGGCCTTGATCACCGGCGCCTTTGTGGAGCGGGTGAAATTCAAGAGCTTTCTGTTGTTCAGCCTGCTTTGGGCGACCCTGGTATATGATCCTCTGTGCCACTGGGTTTGGGGGCAGGGCGGTTGGTTGAAGGAAATGGGGGTTCTGGATTTCGCCGGCGGGACGGTGGTCCATATCGCCGCCGGTTTTTCCGCCCTTGCCTTTGCGCTGGTGATCGGTCCGCGCAAAGGGTTCGGCAAGTTTCCCATGGAGCCGAACAACATACCGCTGACGGTCCTGGGAGCCGGATTACTCTGGGTAGGATGGTTCGGCTTTAACGCCGGCAGTGCCCTGGCCGCCAATGGTGTGGCGGTGAATGCCCTCTTGACCACTAACACCTCCGCTGCAACGGCGGGTCTGGTCTGGATGCTGCTCTCCTGGCTGGATGGCCGGCCCAGCACTTTGGGGATCGCCACGGGGATGGTCGTAGGCCTGGCAGCGGTGACTCCGGCGTCGGGTTATGTAACGCCTCTGGCCTCCCTGGTGATCGGGGCCGTAGCGGCGCCACTCTCCTATTATACAATGCGTTTTCGGGACAATCGAAAACTCGACGAGTCTCTCGATGTCTGGGCATGTCACGGTATCTCCAGCACGTGGGGCATGGCGGCCACCGGTCTTTTTGCCACGACGGCCGTCAATGGCGACGGTGCCAATGGCCTGTTCTTCGGTAATCCCGGACAGATCGGCGTTCAGCTTTTTGCCGTGATGGTCACGATCGTCTATAGCTTCGGGATTACCTTCGTATTGGCCAAGTTGCTTAGTTGGAGCGTTGGATTACGGGTAACGGTCATGGAGGAGGAGGTCGGACTGGATATCAGTTCCCACGGCGAGAGATCTTATTGAGGTTCTCCTTGAGTAAGCTGCGGAGTTTGTTCAATCCTTTAGGGGAACAAACCATTCCGTTTTTGCTCCCTTACCCCGCGGTAAACCGTGGGGAATGCGCTCGCGGGCGGATTCATGAACCGGTGCAAACCTTTGTCAGAGTGAGGAGATGTTGCAATGCTCAAAAAGATCGAAGCCATCATACGGGAAGATAAGGTCAACGATGTCAAGGATGCGTTGGGAAAAATCGGCATCGTGGGGTTGAATATGTTCGAGATCCGGGGCCACGGTCGTCAGGGAGGCATTCAGCTGTTAGGCCGGGCCGGAACCTACCAGGTCAACATGTTGACCAAGATCCAGATCAACATCGTCCTGAGCGACCGCAATCTGGAAGAGACGATTCAAACCATCCTCAGCGCTGCCTACACGGGAGAACCCGGAGACGGACTCCTGTTCGTCTATCCCGTGGAGGAGGTCATCCGTGTCCGGACCCGTGAACGGGGCCAAGATGCAGTGATGTATCCCGGCGATATCGATGAAAGACGGGGAAAGAAGCAGGTTGGCGGCTGATCCCTGCAAGCGGTGCCGACATTCCGTTTGCACAAGGGCGCTAATTCCCTTGACGAACAAACACCTTCTTTCTATACTCTACTTGCCGCAGCGTTGATGCCCTGCAAAAAGTCCGCAATTCCTTCCCCCCTCTCTTTAACCGGCGAGGGGAAAAGCTCTTTTTGCGCGGTCGTCACTGGTTATCGCTATCGATACGACAAGGAGCCCCGTGTTTCCCTGGCTTTCCGACCGTCGCCGCAAAAAGCTCGCCGAAGTGCCCTTCCCCCCCACGTGGGAAGGGATAGTCCGCCGTAACGTCATCCACTACTGCATGCTAGATGCCGCCGAGCGCACCAGACTTCACGCCCTCATCCAGATCTTCATTGCCGAGAAACGCTGGGAAGGGTGCGGTGGGCTCGATCTCACCGACGAAATCCGCGTCACCATCGCTGCCCAGGCATGCCTCCTGCTGCTGGGCCTCCCGCACGACTTCTACCGAAACGTCCAGTCCATACTCGTTTACCCCTCCACCGTCATCCCTCCCCAGCGAAAACTCGGCCATTTCGAAACCGCCCTCGCCCCGCTCGAAATCGCCCGACCCATCATCGGACAAGCATTCCGGCAGGGGCCTGTCATCCTCATCTGGGATGCCATCCTTCGCGGCAGCCGCCACCCGGAACAGGGCCATAATGTCGTCTATCATGAATTTGCCCACAAACTCGATATGCTCGACGGCGCGGCCGACGGCACCCCTCCACTCAGGGACCGCGGCGAATACCGCGACTGGGTCAGCGTCTGTTCGCGCGAATACCTCCGCCTCAAGCACGATGCCGAAAAAGGCAGGAAATCCTTTCTGAGCGCCTACGCGGCCACCAGCGAAGCCGAATTCTTCGCCGTTGCCACGGAGCAGTTCTTCGACCAGCCCCTCCGGATGAAAGAACACGCCCCCGACCTCTATCGTGTCCTGAACGAATATTACCGTCAGGACCCGGCCGGACGGGTGGGCAGGATGACCTGCACGACGGAGGTATCATAGAGGAGGGATGTTACCGTTTTCCATCCGCCATGCCGCGCGCTTCCGGCATGGCGCGCAGTATGAACGTCATCAGCGGTCCGAGCACGGCGCCGACGCCGAGTGAAGTCCACGCAAGCCCCCACGCCATGGTCTCCGAACGGAGCGGTTCGCCGCGCGACCAGTCGATCACCAGCCCGAACACCCAGGGGCTGACGACGCCGGCGCCGAAACCGAGCAGCGAACGCAGTGCGTAAGCGGCTCCCAGATATTGCGGCGGCACCAATTCCGTGATGCCGGTCGAATAGACCGACGAATCGGCGATGGCGGTGATGTTGTAGACGGCGGCTACCGCTACCAGAAGCCAAAGCGGCAGCGCCATCATCCAACCGAAAGTGAACGAGCACACCAGGCTCAGACATGCTGACCAGAGAATGACCCTGGTACGCCCCCAGCGATCCGACAGCTCTCCCCCGTAGATGCTGCCGCTCATGCTGGTGATGTAGGTGAGCGCGGTAAAAAGCGCGCCGACGCCGGCGGCCTGCATCGTCATGCCACCACCGTGGGTGATCGACACGGCGAGGTAGGCAGGCAGCCACGCCCAGAGGCCCAGAAGCTCCCATGCGTGGAATACATAAGCCCAGATCAAGAGCATCGCCGGCTTGTTGCGCCATACCTGAAGCAGAGAAAACCAGCCGGCGTGTTCTGTGCCGCGTGGATGCACCACGTTGGAGGTAGTGCGCAGCGTCTGGTATGCGATCACCGTTGCGGCGATCGGTCCGCACGCGGTGACGATGAACGAGCCTCGCCAGCCAACAAGCGGCATCAGGAGTCCGCTCAGGATAAGCGACACGCCATAGCCGAGCGAAGAGGCGGCAAGATACCAGCCCATCGCGCGGCCGCGTTGGTACGTCATGAAACGCTCTGCAATCAGCGTCAATCCCGGTGTATACGATGCTCCCGAACACAGTCCGGTAAATCCGTAGAGCATGAGCCCGGAAAGAAAGCCGTCAGCGCAAAACGCGAACAGGAGTGCACTGATGCCGGCGAGGATGCTGCCGGCAAGAAACGTTTTTTTAGCGCCATAGCGGTCGGCAATAAAGCCGGCCACGAACAGCGATATCAGGTAGCCGGTGTGCCATGCCGATTGTACAAGGCCGGCCTCGCTTGCCGACATGCTCCAATCGGTTTTCAGCAGTGGCAGAGCCGCCGAGTAGGTGGTAAAGATGAAAACAAAGCCGACACGGCTCAGGCATAGTTCGGTAAGCCAGGCGGCATCGCTTTTCGGTCCTTCCTTCAATGGTCGCAGCTTGGTCGTTTGAGTCGCCATTGCTTTTTGACTTCGGTAGTCAACAGTGTCCGGTTCACGTGAAATCGATATTTTTGAACATATTAACCGTCTCATAATAGAATCGATATTAGGCTGCATACTTTGTGGGTTCGTTTTGGAAATATGAACGCACGCGATGAGATGATTTCTGAACCGATCGCAAGTGGCTGATCACAGACTTGTAAAGTTGCTTGGGCGAGTAGATGCGTTGCCGTCCAACCGACTTGTTCTTCAAGTCATTCCAAACCCTCCCATCTGGATTCAATTCCGGCGAGTAGGGCGGCAGAAAGAACAGTTGCAGACGATCTTTCATGGATTCGACAAATATGGCCACGCTTTTCGCTTTATGCGCCGGATGACCATCAACGATCAGAAATATCTCACGCTCGGCATTATGAAGAAGCCTCTTGAGGAATTCGATAAACACCTTCGCTCCTACCCGGCTGTTGACCGTCATAAAACGCAACTCACCCTGCGCGCTGACCACCGAGATCAGGTTCAATCCAAACCTTGCCCCGGTACTGCTCACCACCGGCGTTTCCCCCCGGATCGCCCAGGCCGTACCCGCATGATGGTCCGAGCGCACACTCGCCTCGTCTCCAAAAAAGATCATCGCCTTCCTCTTCTGAGCCAAACGGCGAATCCGCGGATACTCCTCATCCAACCATTTCTGAACCTCATCCGGGCGTTGCTGGTACGCCCGCCATACAGGACGTTGCGGGGTCAATCCCCGTTGATTCAACAAACGGCACATAGAGGCTTTGCTGAGCGTTACCCCGAATCGCTGATCAATAAGCTGCCCGACCATCTTGGCAGTCCAAAGAGCAAAGGGGAACTTCAGCTGCAAAGGGCTCTTCTGCGTCACCGTCCGGTAAATCCATTGCATCGCCTTGCCATCGATCTTCGGCTTCCGACCTCCCCGTTTCCGAGCGTTCAGGGACGACCATCCACCGCTGCGATACCGAGCCAACCATCCGTACATTGTAGCCCTGTTGATACCCAATGCCGAAGCAACAATCTCAGGACTCTGCCCATCCTGCACGCTGCCCACCCCGCGTTTCCGCAATTCGGTCAACAGCGAATGACTCAACTGTCTTGCATCCATAATCTTTGTCTTCATAAATGCAAGTATAACATCAATCTTAAATCATGTCTATACAATTATGAGACGGTTATTATTTACCCTTCTACGGAGTGAGGTCTTGACATCGGTTATATTATTTTAGATCATATGACGTACCACCCCTTTCCTATGCGGTCTTCAATACTTTTGTGCTCGGAGGAGATTAAAGGCCATCCGCCGAAACAGGGTATCGATGGCGTTTCATCTTTTTAGCGACCCACGCCCCGCGGGGCAGTTTATCAAGGAAGTAATTTCATTTCTAATTCATTAGCGCATTAATGATCCAAGGCCAAGCGACAATGGAACGGATACGATCATGATCGTGCTCCATATCGTACAATGTTTTTTTCAGGTGGTCTTCGAGGGAGTCAACACTGTCGAAAC
Source organism: uncultured delta proteobacterium (assembly GCA_963817385.1). Taxonomy (GTDB): domain Bacteria; phylum Desulfobacterota; class Syntrophia; order Syntrophales; family UBA5619; genus JAKAFS01. The sequence continues at coordinate 144,115 of CAWFOM010000016.1, read as the reverse complement.
TCTGTTGTGAAATTCCTTTTCCCGCAAATCGTCCCAGATGTGTTCCACGGGGTTGAGCTCCGGAGAATATGGTGGAAGGCTGGGCAGGCGGAGATTATCAGGGATCATGAGCGATTTGCTTTTATGCCAACCGGCGCCGTCAAGCACCATGACGATTCGATCATTTCCCACGATCGGCATTCAAATGGGTAGGGGGGAATCTTTTCGGGATTCGGTTCTCAATCATTCAGAGAGGCACGCGACGGATCGATTAAAGTCGCCCAGCGGGAATGCCGATAATTAAGATCAAAAGGACGGTCTAACCCAAGGGCCTTAGTGGCGATGATCACCCGTGGCAGGCCGTGTGAAATTCCATGATCAAGCAATCGACTGCCGATATCAATGCTGGTCAGGAATACTCCGAAAAAAGTTATCGATCGCGGGCCGTACAAATAGGAAACGAAAAACCCAGAAACTTGGATTTGAGTTGGTCGCAATACAAGAAGGTAACAAAACCACATAGAACCAGTAATGCTTGGCGTTAAGTTACTCAGGAGCGCAAGCAAGGAGTCTCTTCTTATGAGATCAATATCACATGGGGAATGTGATGAAGCTCACATAGTTAGCCTCAATGAATGTTGACAATACAGTGATCCATCTTTATTCTGGAGGCGAACAAGAGGAACAAAGAGCTTGATCTCCTCAACTTCCGCTCTTTAAGACAATAGCACCCGAAAAGGGCAAACCACTACGAAAGTGTGGGACGCAAAGCCACTATCCTAACTCCTGGCATCACAGGATACGGAAGTAGGGCTGCCGGGCAAAAACAGTACCTCCTTGAGGACTGCGATTAGCCACGGCTAACGTAAAAAGGAGGTACTCGTAATGAAAAGGCTATTTACCAGCATCATTATTTCATTGACTCTATGCTTTTTCCTATCCCCAACGAACTCCCTCGCAGGTCAAGCAACCCTGGCATGGGACCCACCGGATGTTTCCACGGATGTAACCGGCTATATGATACATTACGGAACGGCTTCCGGTACCTATTCACAGGCCGTCGACGTCGGTAATACAACAAGCTATACGGTTAGCAACTTGCTCGACGGACAGACATATTATTTTACCGTTACCGCTCATAATGCTGCCGGTTTTGAAAGCGTATATTCAAATGAAGTCAGCGTAATGACATCGCCTCAGCAATATCTTCTGATGGTCTTAAACCCTGGCCCGGGACAGGGAACGGTATCGGGACCCGGGATAAGTTGCGGTGACACGTGCCTTGCCGTCTACAACCCAGGCACCGTGGTGTCTCTTTCCGCAACGGCTGACCCCGGATCAACCTTTGACGGTTGGTCGGGAGAGGGATGCAGCGGAACAGGGCTCTGCACGGTCACAATGAATGCAAATACTACTATCACGGCTAATTTCAAACCGAGTATTGTCAACTATTCCATAACCGCATCTGCCGGCACTGGGGGTAAAATTTCTCCCGCAGGTACATCATCCGTCGGTTTCGGCAGTAGTCTGACGTTTTCTATTACCCCGGCAACCGGCTATCGTGTCGCCAGCGTTACGGTGGATGGGATAAAAATTGGTGCGGTTACTAGTTACACTTTCAGTAATGTTATTGCCAATCATACGATCGTTGCTGCCTTCAGTAGGACGGTCAACTATTCCATAACCGCATCTGCCGGCACCGGGGGTAAAATTTCTCCCGCAGGTACATCATCCGTCGGTTCCGGCAGTAGTTTGACGTTTTCTATTACCCCGGCAACCGGCTATCGTGTCAGCAGCGTTGTGGTGGATGGGAGAAACATTGGTGCAGTTACTAGTTACACTTTCAGTAATGTTGCCGCCAAACATACGATCGTTGCCAAATTCAGTATTTTAACCTATTCCATAACCGCATCTGCCGGCACTGGGGGTAAAATTTCTCCCGCAGGTACATCATGGGTCAAATTCGGTTATAGTCGATGGTATTATATTACCCCGGCAACCGGCTATCGTGTCAGCAGCGTTGTGGTGGATGGGAATAACATTGGTGCAGTTACTAGTTACACTTTCAGTAAAGTTGCCGCCAATCATAGGATCGCTGCTACCTTCATAAGGAGATGAGATCTTTGCATAGAGACGTCGGAATTTTTTCAAAATTTGGTTAGGGTTTCATAGTCTGCCCGACTTTTCAAAAAATCGGGATGCGGCCGAGGAGAGGTTTGCAGAACTCTCAAACCGGTGTCATGCAAAGGTTTCGAGAAATCACGCTTAGCTTCTTTAAAGAAGGGCTCCTTTTGGAGCCCTTCTTTGTCTGTTAAAGGTTAATCGATTCCCTGCTATTTGCCAGCAAGAATGTCCGCTATGAGGGTATCCGTCACGGTAACTCGACCCGTGCCGGGATGACATGATGTGCAGCTTGCAGAGGCGAGCATACCCATGCCAGTTGAAAAACCTCCCCCCAAGTTGTTCGTAATTGCCGCCCTTACCGCAGCGACCGTTGACGTCCTTTTACCCGTGCCGTGGCATCCAGCGCAGTACAGAGTGTGAAGCGACCACGTCTGGGATGGCGGCTGAGCGGCGGCATCCGTGGTCGCCGTCACCTGGGATGAGGCGGCACCTTCGCCCGCACCGTTTTGCCCCGTGACAACGTAATAATACGCAGTGCTGTCGGCAAGCCCCGTATGGACATAGGGGCTCGTCACACCGGTAATCTTCGTCCCAGTGGTTTTCGTGACACCGGTAGTGGTCGACCAGTACAGATTATACGATGTTGCATCGGTAACTGTCGGCCAGGAGACGGTCACCTGCTTGGCGCCGCCGGTAGCAGTCACATCCGTCGGTGCTGAAGGCACGGTTGCCGGAGGCGGTGTGGAAGCAAGCGTGGTAGCGGCAACCTGAACCGAGGGGTCGCTCTCGCCGGCGCTGTTCACCGCGGTGAGAATGTAATAGTAGGTAATGGCGTCAGCCAGGTCGTTTTGAACCGTAGGACTCATAACCCCGGCGATCTTCGTTCCGGTGGTTTTCGTGACCCCGGTCGTAGCCGACCAGTAAAGATTATATGAAGTTGCCCCGGAAACTGCCGGCCAGGAGACAGTTACCTGTTTCGTACCGCCGGTGGCAAGCACCCCCGTCGGTGCGGCTGGGACGGTTGGAGTTGGCGCCAATGAGGAAGTTGTTGTCGCCGATGCCTCATCGGAAGCTTCGCCTTCTCCGGCGCTGTTTACCGCCGTGACGATATAGTAGTACTTGGTTCCGGTGGCGAGCCCTGTATGGTCATAGGGGCTCGTGGCTCCGGCAATCTTGGTCCCGCTGGTCGTGGTGACTTTGGCGGTAGTCGACCAGTAAATATTGTATGACGTGGCATTGCCGACTGCCTCCCAAGAGATGGTGACCTGGCCGTCGCCTCCGATTGCCTTCACGTCATCAGGATCTTCGGGAATGTCGCCCGGATTGGGCAAATCGTCCTCATTTTCCGTCAACTCACCGCTCCTGATGTCGGATATCTTGCCGGTGAAGATGACGGCGCCGGTTATTTTGTTCGTAATCGTCAGGACCCCGTCGATAAGGGTAATATTCACCTTGTCGAACCAGCCGTCAAGATGGTTGTGGTCGGCCCTGTAGCTCCCCCTGACCGGATCGCTATTGTCCGCACTGAATTTTCTCAGCAGAGGTTTGAGCTTGCCGAGAATTTCCGCCACGGATGCGGGCAGATCAGCCTTGATTTTATTGAGCTTGTCACGATCGGGATGTTCAAAGATCTTTGCCGGATCATCCACCCCCGCGGCACTGGCAACTGCCGCATTCGTTAAAGGGTTGATATTGGCTGTGCCGGGACCGTCGGCAAAGGAATGCAACGTATAAGCTTTACCATCCGCATGCCCTGTGGCCCGCAGGATAAAAGGCCCATTCATGTCAGTGACGTCGAAGGCAAACGAGCCGTCGTTGCCGATGACAGTCGTCTTTTCCCGGACCGGGGTCGAGGAATCCTTGATTTTTGCCTCTCCGGCCAGCGGCGCGCCGGTGGCAGCTACGCCGCTTACAACCTGGGAAGAAACACCTTCACCTCCGCCACCGCCGCATCCGGCAATCATAACACTCATAGTCAGCAGGCAGAACAATATAGTGATAGACACACCCGTTCGTTCCACCAATCTTTTTATAACTACCCTTCCATGACCGTGCATAATTGGACCCTCAAATGATTTTTGCATATGCTCTCCTTATTTTATGGTTATCTTCTGTATGGTAACGTTGCGCCACGCCACCCCTTTTACGATGAGTGCAATAGAGTGGGAGTGACATTTCCGATAAGAGCAATTTGCTTGCCACATTACGGTAACCACTCAAGATACTGTATTTTATGAGTAATTTTAAAAAAGCACTTTGCCATGGTAATTTTTTATCGCATGGATTTTCCTTCAAAAGATGGTGTTTCGATCGGCGTATAAGGGTCTAATAAGCTGTAATAGTAGTTAGTTGAAAAAAATGAAGAGATTTGCCTTCACCTCCGAGGGGAATTATCATCTCCTCCCTCCTCGACGGGGAAGGATGAAGGTGAAGCTGGGAATCCGGGACGTTTTATGATGAGATCATCGATTGGTGAGACGATTTATGAAAAAATACTATGCGCTATTCGGAACTCCTGAAATCCGCGGCATTAAGATTGTGTTTGCTGAGAAGGCCGTAGAAATCGGCCCGATATTTACCTGCCAGTTCCGCTGCTTCACTCACATTACCCTTGCAGATTTGCAGCAGACCGATCAGATAACTTCTTTCAAACGCGTTTTTGGCGTCTTTTAACGGTTTTAACGTATCATCCACGGGAAGGGCCTTGGACTGGAGGACATAATCTTCGGTAATGTAATCCAGCTGGGTCATCGCCATTGCAAACTCAATCGTATTTTCCAGCTCCCGGACATTCCCCGGCCAATCATGGAGAAGGAGTTTCTTCATTGCCTCGGTCGTTACACCCTTGACCTCCTTCTTCATATTTTGGTTGAATTTCTTCAGGAAATGCTCGACGAGGGGTTGGATATCCTCTTTCCTCTCGCGCAACGGGGGCAGATTGATCGGAATAACATGGATCCGGTAATAAAGATCATTGCGGAAGAGTCCCTTTTTCACCTCTTCCTCCAAATCCTTGTTGGTGGCCACGATCACCCGGACGTCAACCTCGGCCAGTTTTTCGCTTCCTACCGGGTAAAATTGGCGTTCCTGAAGAACCCTGAGGACCTTAGCCTGGATGGTGAGAGACATGTCGCCAATCTCATCCAGGAAGATAGTGCCGGTGTGGGCCTGGGTAAAAGAACCCCTCGCGCTTTGCGTCGCCCCGGTAAAAGCGCCTCGCTCATGACCAAAGAGCTTGCTCTCGAGCAGGGTCTCGGGAATGGCGGCGCAATTCAGTGCGATAAACGGTTTGTCCTTCCTGTTGCTCGCCATATGAATCGCCTTCGCGATGAGCTCCTTGCCGGTGCCGCTCTCCCCCTGAATGTAAACCGTTGAATCGTTACCGGCAATTCTGGTGACGATCTCCAGCACCCCTTGCATCTTCTCACTTCGGGCAATAATGTTTCCGAAATCATACTCCTCTTCAAGAAAGCTCTTCAACCGCTGAATCTCATTCTTAAGAACACGATTTTCAAGGGCTTTTTCGACCTGCAGAAGCAGATCCCGCGCGTTAAAGGGTTTCGTGACATAGCTGTATGCCCCCTGTTTCATGGCTTCAACGGCGCTTTCGATCGAACCATGCGCGGTCAGGATGATGACAGGCAGCTCGGGAATGACGAGATGGATTTTTTGCATCAGCGTAATCCCGCTGGTCCCTTCAAGTTGCAGGTCGATGATCGCAAGGTCAAACACCTGTTCCTTGGTCGCCGCTATTGCCGTCTCTTCTTTCAGCGCCGTGGTCACTTCATAGCCTGCCGATTCAACCCGAACCTTCAGCACCTCGACGAGGCTACGATCGTCATCGACTACCAATATCTTTCCCGAAGCCATGCACCTCCCCCTATTTTATCTGTTCTCTCTTTTTCTGATCGACGCCGATGTCCACTTTTTTCAACTCATCGATGATATTGTTCAACTTCTCCACCGTGTGGCTAAGCTTATCATTTTCCTGCATGAGGACTCCGATGGTTTTGTCATGTTCAGCCTTTTTCTGATCGACGCCGATGTCCACTTTTTTTAACTCATCGATGATATTGTTTAATCTATCCACGGTATTGTTTAATCTATCCACCCGGCGGTTGAGGTTATCATTTTCCTGGAGCAGTTCCACCATGGCTTTCGCCGGTTCAATCAGAGAACTCCCCGGATATTCCTTCATCAATCGTTTGAAAGAAACAACGGACCTTCCATAATTCCTTGCCGGATTTGCCGGGAGGGCATAGATCAAACCCACATAAAAAAGGGCTTCATCCACCGGCGTATTTCTGCCTGCCAGAGACAGCACCTTTTCGTTTTCCTTCAATGCATTCCCATAATCTCCCTGAGCAAGAAACTTCCGGCCCAGATCCAAATGCTCCAGTGCCTCCTCTCCGGTGGCGTCCACCATAGTCGTGCTCATCATCTGGTTGAGCGCACAAGCCGAGGGGCTCAGAAAAATCAGGATGGCAATACAAAGACAAATCTGCTTCCTTCTCCCGGATTGCTTTCCACCCATACCTTTCCTCCATGCGCCGCCACGATGTGTTTGACAATAGCCAATCCCAGTCCAGTCCCTCTTTTCTGATCCGAACTCGCATACTTTTCGAATATGGTCTTCAGCTTTTCCGGGGGAATACCGGGACCGGAATCGCTTACGGAGACCTTCAGTCCGCCGTTCAGCGGGATTGCCGCAATTGTAACCTGACCGCCTTCCGGGGTGAATTTGATAGCATTTCCGACCAGATTACGCAACACATCGAGAATACGTTCCCCGTCCATCCGACAATCTGAAGAATCCGTATTAATTTGCTTGACTATATGAATCCGTTTGGCTTCCGCGTAAGGGACGATCTCCCTGACAACTTGTGCAATGAGAGGTCCAATAGCCCCCTGCTCGAAGGTATACGTCATCATCCCCGCTTCCATTTTTGACAAATCCAATATCGAATTTACCAAACTGGTTAACCGTTTACTCTCTGTCGCGATAATGGTCAACAGCCTATCCTGTTTTTCCGTGATCGTTCCGCCTACACCTTCAAGAAGAAGACTCGTTCCCTCCTTGATTGTGGTAAGAGGTGTTTTCAGTTCATGAGATATCATGGCTAAAAAATCAGCCTTCATCTTATCTACTTCCTTTAATCTGTCGCACATCAGCGTGAATGCATCCGAGAGCTCTACGATTTCAGGAGGGGCGGAAACTTCCAGATCGCAATTAAAGAAACCGGTCGGGATTTCCCTGGTCTTTTTCACCAGCGTCATGAGCGGATTTGTTATGCTCCGGGTAATGAAGAAGGATAGCAGAACAGCCAGCAGAACGGTACTCAGAAATGAAATGACCGCCATTCTGCGAGCCGCGGCTCCGGCTTCGCTTACCATTTTTGTTTTGTGATAGAAGTCTGCACGGGAATAGTCTTCCAGTTCTTTTAACACGGCCAGAATGCCATCCGACGCCTTCTCTTTCTCTTTTTTGTACCAGTTTCTATCATAGTTTTTTTTGTCATTCACGTATTTCACCTCGGTGTCAACCAGGGATTGATACCACTGATGGAATGTCTTAATTTTTCCGAAGGAATCTTTATACGCGGGCAAATCCGAGATGATGCTTATCTCGGCAAGCAGCCGCTCAAAGTCGTCTTTCGCGGCAAGGAACTGGTTAAATAAAACCGCATCGTTTGTGAGCAGATACTTTTGCTCATATCGCTGCTGGGAAAAAATAGAATCGACGAGCTTTTTCTCGGTGTCGACCAGGCGGGTATCTTCGATGTGGCTTTTGAGGATGACCGTATTGAACTGTGCCAATTTCAAAATCGCGTATACGTTTGATCCGCCCAGGAGAAACAAGACCATTAAATATCCGGCTGTCGATCGGGGGAATATACCGAATTTCATGTCAACCCTTGATTACAAAATATTTCAGCAAAAAATATCACCTCCCCTTGCGGAAAGGGATCATAAGGGGAGAAGGAATACTATCATATATTATGCGAGAGTGCCCTGATTTTTATCTCTCAGCACTCCCGGGCCGTCATCAAGTTCTTCGTCCATGGCGGCAGGGTTCATGATGTCGGGGAACCGTTCTCGAGCCACTTCATTGCCCGTAAGGTCGCGGTATACAAGCTCGTCAGTATCGAGGTCGTACTCGGGAATGGTTGTGTCCTGCCACCGCGTGAGAAAATACCGGTACAAGGGGATATAGAGACCGCCGTGCTTCGATTCGTTTTTGAAGGCATACTCCGGCATCTGACGCACGTTCATCCCCGTGTGATAGTGCTGGAGAAAGGCGTAATCTCCAATGATGGCCAACTTCAGGAGCGGAAGATCAGGATACAGCTTCAGCCTCACCTCCTTCTGAGCCGCCCGGAGCCCCTTCAAAAAGTCTATGCTCTTGATGATCTGCTCCCGGATCATCTCGGGCGTCACCTCCGGGTCCGGGATGCCCCGCGCCCGGGTGATCGCCCCCTCCTTAAACGGATCGAGCAGCATGATTTTCGCTTCGCGGCAATTCTGAAGAGCCTCGTGCAGATCACCATCCGGGTCTACAAAGGTCCGGTAACCGGTCGATCCGATTATCATGAGTTCCCGTGCAAACCCCAGCTTTCTTTTCATTTTTTTCATTCTTCTCTGTGCGAACATTCCCTTTACCGTGGTCGCCTGGACCAGACCGGCGCTCTTCGCCATCTTGGTAATCCTCCGGTCGTCCCATCCGCGCTTGATATGGTTGAAAAAAAGGATCAGGATTACCGCCGTAACAATTTCCAGCGCGATGAGAAAGATTTTTTCGTTCTCGATGAAGGCCCAGGCTCTGAGCAGGCCCGCAGCAATGGCGCTGAGCGCATAAGGAGTGGAAAGCGCCAGGGCGGCGCTCATGAGCACAACGATGACGTGGTAAGAAATATGTACGAGTCTTTTAGTCATGATCTCCTCATGGTTCATATTAATTTGTAGTGAAATTGGGAAAAAGGCTGAAACGATTAATCCGAGGCAGGAGGGAATATTTCTCTATCGTTCCGGCAGCGTGCTTTCATGTCAGGACAGAACGATCATCGCCGTGATCAGCGAGAATGCAATGTCGGCGCCTGCGGTGCCGCCATCCGCGGAGATCCGGTCGCACAGGGAAGAGATCAATTGAATATCTCGTCTGTTCATTGCAGAGAGTTTTTCCGCCGCTTTATCGAGAATCTTTCGGTCGGAGCTCCTGATTTCCAGAACAGACAGTATCTTTGATATCGTGTCCAGGCCGATAATCTCCCTATATTCAGCTGTGAATAACAACTGCAGGCTGATAGCCAAGCGACACCGATGCACTCCCGACGGAGAGGATGCACAGAAAAACCGCCGGCCAGTACACTGCTTTTTTCAGAAAATTCCTTGCTGCCATGGTGCGCCTCTTTGGGCCTATCTCAGAAACAGCATTACCAAGACAGGGGGGATAAAATAAAGAGATGCGACGATGATTACGCCGATACACAGTTTGTCAATCCACTCCTCTTGGGCAAGAATCACCTCATTCCAGTCGGAATGTTCGATGAAATAGCGGAATCGCCGCAGGGAATTCGGTTTGGTAAAGGTTTTACGCCCCGCGTCCTGTCCTCTGTATATGCCTCGAAAATGTCGTCGCTTCGGTAGTCATATGACAATCCTTTCATTGACTGCTGGGCGCCGCTTCCTTGCAGCAAACCGGTTGTCGGTTCCAACACGACCCTCCTCAATGATTCCATGGAAAAGGGCTTTTCAAAAAAACTGACCGGATATTTCCTCTTCTCCTCCTTGAGGAACGGCCGGTAAGGATCGATATCCCCGCTCATATAGATTGTCTTTATCATCGGGTCATGGGCTCTTATATGCCCCATCATTTCCAAGCCATTTTCTCGCGGCATCTGGATATCGGTAATGACAATATCCGGTTTAAAGAGGAGATAAGCTGAATATCCATCGACCCCATCTTTTGCGGACCTTACCTCGATGCCATCGTCTTCCAATACCTCCTGAATTGTCTCGGCTAATAACCAATTGTCATCAACTACCAATACTTTCTTCATAGTACGCTCCTTAATCAAGAGTGGCTTTGTCTCTTAATTAGCACAGGCCATGCCAGATACATCTAAACATGCAACATATTGATTTTAATATGGTATTTACGATACTGGCTTTTTGTGTATCCATATTTTGAATGGTTTTCCCTACAGTTTGATACAAACAGAGACTGCTATTCCCTACAGCATCTTTTCCCGGAGGGACAGCACCCGATATAATTCGTGATATAATTCGTTGACTCGGATGGGTGACAATCCTATAATTTGCGCGTACTCAGAATATCCCGGGCCATTGCGGCAGGTTGTCCCCGCGCTGTACCTAATTTGCTTTATGGAGGTGGGCTATGGAAGCGGGCCGTATTCTGGTGGTTGACGATGAGGAATCTATACGTTCCGCATTGAATAATTATTTTACTGAACTGGGTTACGCTGTCGTCACGGCTAATGACGGGGAGGATGCATTGAAGAAATTTGCTCCGGGAGCTTTTGACTGCGTCATCTCGGATCTCTTCATGCCCACGATTGACGGCCTTGATCTATTGAAGAGGATCAACATCGAGGATGAGGACGTTTTTTTCCTCATCATAACGGGTTTCCCGGGGATTGACAGTGCAATCAATGCGATGAAGGAAGGGGCATATGATTATATTACCAAGCCCTTTCATATGGAAGATATTCGTCTGAAAGTCGAGAGGGCCCTCAAGGCAAAAAAAACAGAAGAGGCTTTGAAAAAGGTAAAGGGGCTTTTCTTGAGTTTAATGATCCTGATGCCGGTATTGGTTACGTTAGGAATTATTTTCGGTGTCTTATGGAAGGGGATATAGGAGTGCCGCAGGTCGGATCCATCACAGGGAAGATCGCATTTCCCCTTTTATCTCGGCAGCATCATGTGATGAAAAGCGCTTCTTGGCAAATCTTCTTACCCACCCTTGAGCAAAACAGCGCCGGCGATGGGATACCGCTTGATTCGTATCACTTTTTTCCCACAGGACAGGATGATCGTCCCCCCGCTCATGCCATCGGCCGGGTTGAAAACGATGGGGGGTACTTTTCTCCAACAATCTCGCTCGAAAGGAGATCGATCATCTTGATGATGGCGTCCGGCAGAAACGATTTTGTCGCCAACCCCTCGATGCCGTAAGTCCGGTTATCCTGATCTATCACGACATGGCCATGGTGCTGTGCCCGAAGATTAACCGCAGGCAAATGAACCGTCCCGCAGGCCTGGGCTGATCCATTTTGCCGGACATGACGGGATTTCACCTTTCGGCCTTGATGAAGCAGCTCCGGATCAGTTCAAAATGGTTGGCGTGAGTCCGAATCCTCCACCAGACATACCCCTGCCGCGTGATGCGCCAGGAAGGCAGCAGCAGCCGGTCTTTGCCCTCGAGGAGGGCGATGATATTGTCGATCCCCCGTCCGGCATAGGGGCCATGGTCCTTGCCGCCCAGCCAATCCTCCTCCCGTGCAATCTCGGCCGACCAGGAAAAGGGATCGGAAAGAACAAACCGGGCCTCATGTTCCCGCGCCACGCGGTTCGCCTCCTGAAGGTGTTTCAGCGGAAGGGGAACCTTGTCCACGATATTAAGCGCAGCCACGGTGGAGAATCTCTTGGATCGAAAGGGCAGAGCCAGGGCGTCCGCGACCATGAACTCGACCCTGTCGGCCCGCCAGATCTCGGGGAGAACCACCGTTTCCTCCCGCGTGAGAAGGCCTTCCTGGCGGAGCGCCACCGGTTTCCGGCCGTGGATCATGAGCTCTCTGGCCGTCCGGACAAAGGAGACGGAACTATCGATGCCCACCGCGAAATCATGGGTGCGGCCCATCTCGAAGGTGAAGCGCCCGACGGCCGAGCCGATGTCCAGGGCCGCGCCGGAACCGCCGCTTATCAGGTCGGCCCATTCACTGTAGGCCGAAGAAGCCTCCGGGTCCCCCAGGATGTCTCCGTAGTGGCTCCATACGTAGGACGACACCATCGGGGCGCTTTCATATCTCGAAGCGGTTTTTGCCTTCGTCAGCGCTGAAGAATCGAGATAAGCAATCCCCTCCTGAATCGGGTAGACACCGCCACATCGGGGGCAGGTCAATCTGCCTTCGATAATATCTTCTCGTTGCTGCGTCATGATGCCGGCCTTCAGCCCGATTTCGTCCGGCAGGCAGACAGGACAGGCAAGCATTTCGAGAAGCAGTTTCTTCATGAAAGATTGACATTTTCAATGAGGACCGCGTTGGCATTTCCGAAACCGCCGCAAAGTGTCGCCAGGCCATATTTTTCCTGCGGATAATCGGTCTTCATCCGGTTGAGCAAGGTGACGATGATCCGGGCCCCTGATTCGCCCAGCGGGTGTCCCAGGGCGATGGCGCCGCCCCAGGTATTCACCTTCGCGAAGGGGACGTTGTCATGATCGAGCTTCAACGCCCGGATGCACGCCAGCGCCTGGCTCGCGAAGGCCTCATTGATCTCGACCGCGCCGATATCGTCCGGCGTCAAACCGGTTTTCTCAAAGAGCTTCCTTACCGCGGCGATGGGTCCGATCCCCATGACGGTCGGGTCGTTTCCCGTCTGTATGCCGTATCGGTACCGATAGGCATAGGCAAGTCCGAGCCGATCGGCCTTTTCCCGGCTCATCAGCAGCAGGGCTGCGGCGCCGGCGGTGAGCGGCGACGACATGGCGGCGGTGATCTTGCCGTTTTCCTTAAACGGGGTCTTCATCGCCCTCATTTCGGCGGGATCCAGCTTCTCGCGGATCCACTGGTCACGGTCGACCATGAATTCGCTCCCGTCTTCACTCACCCCCTTCACGGGGACGATCTCGTTTTTGAACTTGCCGGCATCCCTGGCCCGTCTTGCGCACTCATGCGAATGGATGGCGAAGTTGTTCATGTCGTCCACGGATATGCCGTATTGATCCGCGACCTTCTCGGCGGTCGCGCCCATGGTTATGTCCATGATGTTATACCGGGTAAATAGCCGCGGCGGGAAATCCATATTCGCCCCCATCGCCACCTTCTCCATGTCATCGACCCCGGCGGCGATCATGATTTCCGTTTCGCCCGCCATGATCGCGCGCGCCGCATCCATCGTGGCCGACATCCCCGACGGGCATTGATTGCAGATGGTCTGAGAGGGAACGGTTTCCGGAAGCGATGATGCCAGCCAGGCAAGCCTTCCGATCTCGTTCTGCATCCCGGAAGGATTGGAAGACCCGACAAAGACGACGTCCACCATCTCCGGCTTTACCCGGGGATTCCTGGCGAAAAGCGCCGTGTACACGGCGGTGAGCAGCTCATCGGGCCGCACGTTCCGGAACCATCCCTTGTCCTTGTGGGCCCGCGCGTTTGCCGTACGGACCGCATCGATAAATACACATTCTGTCGTCATGGCGATTCTCCTTACGGTTTCTTTGCTTTCTTTTCCATCTCCTCCTGCCGCAGGATCTTGCGGAGGATCTTGCCGACCGCGGATTTCGGCAGGGACGCCCGGAACTCCACCGCCGTCGGCACCTTGTACTTGGTGAGCTTCCCTTTGCAGAAGTCGATGATCTCCTTGTCCGTGGCGGTCTCGCCGGGTTTCAGGACCACGAAGGCCTTCACCGTTTCGCCGCGGTACTCATCCGGGATGCCGACGGAGACCGCCTCGCACACCTTCGGGCACTGGTAGAGCACCTCGTCGATCTCGCGGGGATAGATGTTGAACCCGCCGGCGATGATCATGTCCTTCTTCCGGTCCACGATGAAGAGATAACCGTCCTCATCCGCCTGGGCGATGTCGCCGGTGTGGAGCCAGCCGTCCCGGAGCTGTCCCGCGGTTTCGGCAGGGTTGTTCCAGTACCCCTGCATGATGAGCGGGCCCTTCATGACGATCTCGCCCGGATCCCCGGGTTTTACGTCCCGGGTGCCGGTCTCCACGTCCACCAGGCGCACCTCGTTGTCCGGGAACGGGATGCCGATGCTCCCCACTTTTTTCATCCCCAGCACGGGATTGGCCATCCCCAGGGAAGTCGATTCGCTCAGGCCGTACCCCTCGCTGAAGGTGATCCCCATATCCTGCACCCGTTCGATCAGTTCCACCGCCATCGGCGCGGCGCCGGAATTGAGGAGCCCCAGCCGCTTGTCGAGGTTGAGGCCGGCCGCTCGGGGGTGGTTGATGATCGCGGTGATGAGCGTCGGCACGGCCGGGAAGAAGGTGATCTTCTCGAAGTTGCCGATGATCCCCAGGAGCTCCTCGATGTCGAAGCGCGGCACCAGGATCTGGGTGGCGCAGTTGAAGAACGCCCAGTTCATGCAGACGATACTGCCGTAGACATGGAAGTAGGGAAGGACGGCGAGGACGTTCCGCTTTTCCGGCGGTACCATGCTGATCGTCGGATTGCCCCACAGGGAGGCCTGGAGGGTGGCGGCCACGATATTGGCGTGGGTCAGGAGCGCGCCCTTGGGAACCCCCGTGGTGCCGCCGGTGAACTGGATCAGGGCCGGATCATCCGGGGCAAACGGGATGCGGGGGAGGCGTGTTTCGGTGGTCCCCGCGATGAGCTCGGAGAAGTGGCGCCATCCCTCCTCGAGATCCAGATCCTTGGCGGTGCTCACGCCGAACCCGGTGATGTAGTCCGTAATCCTGGTCACGACCACCCGCTTGATCCCCAAATCCTTGACGAGCGGACGGACGGTGGGAAGGACCATGTCGAAGGTGATGATCGTCTCCAGTGCCGTGTTTTCCACGATGAACTTGAGCTCGCTTGCGGAAGAGAGCGGGTTTAAGTTCACCGCGATCGCGCCCAGGGAAAGGGTGGCCAGGTAGGAGATGACGAACTGGGGGCAGGTGGGCAGGTGGATGCCCACCCGGTCGCCTTTCTTCACGCCGAGCTTTCCCAGGGCGTTCGTCATGCGGAGCATCTGCTCCCGGAGCTGCCAGAGGGTGATCTCGGTCCCGTAGAAGTTCGTGGCGGGCTTGTCCGGGAAGGTCCCGGCGGCCAGCTGGAAGATGGTCTGGGCCGCTATCCTCGGATAGCGGATGGTAGTGGGAACGTTGTAGTCATAGTGCCGGTGCCAGGGTTTCGTTTCCATGGAATGTCTCCTTATCCCTCCCGACGCAGAAAGCGGATTTCGTCAAAGGTTTTCCGGATGCCCGCTTGCGTGTGAATGACACAAAAAGCAGAGATGATGCTTTCGTAAAAAGTCGAAAACGACGGTAAATGTCATACCGGCGAAAGCCGGTATCCAGAGACATCAAATGGTTACAAAAGCACTGGACCCCGGCTTTCGCCGGGGTGACGACTTTTTACAACGTCGTCAGATATCGAGGTCTCGTAGCGCCGCTTTTCGTCGCGTCGGGATCAGGCGGAAAACGACTGCTCCGCCATCTCGACCGGCGTCTTGTCCTTCAATGTTATCGATTTGCATCTTCCTTCGACGGTGGGAAGGACATTGGCGGCGAAGTACTTTGCGGAGGCGACCTTCCCCTGGTAGAACGCGACTTCGGCGTTATCCCGGGCCAGGGCGGCGGCTTTTGCCTCATCGGCTCCCGCTTCCTTATACAGGACATCCAGCTTTTTCTGCGCAATGCCTGCGGCCTCCAGCAGCTTCCAGCCGATGACGATATCGCCCATGATCATTAAGAACGGCCGCGCATTCATGACGGGGATGACGTAATCCAGGCTCTTTCCCCAGGACGGCGAAATTCATCGTCAGGTCGCCCAGGGCCGCGAGGGCCGCTTCGAGGTGCGAGGCGGATGCCTTCAGTTTGTCGCATTCTTTCGCCTTTCCGATCGCGGCGGCGATTTCCCCGAAGAGGTTCATCAGATTTTTCCCCTTGTTCTGTCCCAGTTTTCTCCCCACGAGGTCGAGAGACTGGATGTAGTTGGTCCCCTCGTAGATGGTGGCGATCTTGGAGTCCCGGAGATACTGCTCCATCGGATATTCGGTGCAGTAGCCGTATCCGCCGAAGATATCGATGCCGAGCGTGCAGATCTCGACGGCCTTGTCGGAGCAGTAGGCCTTGCTGATCGGGGTGAGGAGTTCGACGAACCCCTTCATCTTCTCCCGCTCCTCGCTCAGTGGCGGCGGTCCCTTCCCGGTCGATGCAGAAGGCGATGAAATAGTTCATGGCCCGCATCCCCTCCACGTGCGACTTCATCCAGAGCAGGGAACGCCGGATATCGGGGTGATTGATGATGGCGACCGGCGGGGCGGCCTGATTGCTCCAGTCCTCGATGCGCCGCGACTGGATGCGTTCCTTGGCATACTGCACCGCATGCTCGAAGCTGACGCTGGCCAGATCCAGGCCCTGCATCCCGGTACTGAGGCGGGCTTCGTTCATCATCAGGAACATGATCTTCATTCCTTCGCGCTCCTCCCCCAGGAGCTCGCCGATGCAACTGCCGTTGTCGCCGAAATTGAGGGTGGCGGTGGCGGAGCCCTTGATCCCCATCTTGTGTTCGATGCCGCCGGTGACCACGTCGTTGAACTCCCCGAGGCCCCCGTCGTCGTTCACCCGGTACTTGGGAACAATAAAGAGGGAGATCCCCTTCGTTCCCGGGGGGTCGCCTTCGATCCTGGCGAGGACGGGATGGACGATTTGTTCGGTGAGATCGTGGTCTCCCGAGGAGATGAAACACTTCGTTCCGGTGATGCGGTACGTGCCGTCGGGCAACCGTTTGGCGGTCGTCCGGAGATTGCCCACATCGGAGCCGGCGCCGGGCTCGGTAAGGCACATGGTGCCGCACCACTCGCCGGAGAACATCTTGAGCGCATACTTCTCGATCTGCACCTCCGTGCCGCGCGCGGCGATCATCGCGGCCGCCCCCAGGGTGAGGCCGGGGTACATCTGAAAGGCGTAGTTCGCGGCGCCGAAAAGTTCGGTGCAGGCGCTGTAGACCGAGATCGGCACCCCCTGCCCGCCCAGCTCGGGAGGGGCGACGGAACAAACCCAGCCGGCCTCGCAGTATTTCCGGTAGGGCTCGTGATAGCACTTCGGCGCATAGGTCTTTCCCTCCCTAAAGACCACCGGGTCCTGTTTGTCCCCCACCTCGTAGGTCGGAAGAATCTCCTCCACCGCCAGCTTTTCGGCCTCCGAGAGCATCATGTCCACGATCTCGCGGGAGAAGTCTTTGAATTTATCCGATTCAAACAGCTTTTCAATCCCGATCTGCTCGTAGAGAACGAACTTCTGATCACGCGTGTTCACCAGCATATTGCCCATAGATATTCTCCTTTTTTCATCAGTCTCGCGTGAAAACGGACATCAGATCCCTGCTACTTTTTCGGATGCCGCGGGTCCGCCACTCCCTCGGTCGGCCGTCCGAACGAGGCCGTATCCAGGCCCTTGAGGGGGTGGTTTTTTGCATACATCGCCTTGAGTTTCCGGGCCCGCACCTCGGGGTAGAAGGTGCTGATCGCCGCCTGGCTTCGGTCCAGAGGAACCTTCTCGATTGCGTAGTCGGCCGAGCCCAAGCCGTTGGCCACACCGCCATGGATCTGCGCCTCGACGTCTTTTCCCTTGATGACGTTGAGTTTCTTCGCGCCACAGGCCAGGGCCCCGAACTCCTCCGCCTCGGAATTGAGGAGGCCCGGAGCGGCATTCATCATGTCGATGCAGGCCTTGTCGACGGCCACCGGATCGTAGGAGGCGAGGATTCCGAGGCCGTTGACGATGGGGGTGTCGGTCCAGCCGTAGCAGTCGCAACTGGGGCTGATGTCCATGGCGAAATTGAGGAAGAAGGCTTTCCCCTCCTCCTTCGTCATCATGGCGGCGAGCGCTGAATCGGCGATGCGGCGCCCGAGGGTGGGCAGATGGTCGAAACGCTGGATGCTCTTGACTCCCGCCATGTTAACGCAGAGATTGGCGCACGCGAAGCAGTAGACGCAACTCTCCAGGTCCACTTCCAGCCCCTTGTCCGTCACCTTAATTGATCCCTCGGGGCAGCAGTCCTCGCAGACCTGCCACCATTCGCAGCTGCGTCCCGGGCAGAGTTTGGCGTCGATCACGGGCTTGTCGCCGGCCAGGGCGCCGT
Source organism: uncultured delta proteobacterium (assembly GCA_963817385.1). Lineage (GTDB taxonomy): Bacteria > Desulfobacterota > Syntrophia > Syntrophales > UBA5619 > JAKAFS01. Next base: position 125,952 of record CAWFOM010000016.1, on the reverse strand, counting down.
GCAGATTCATCTTGCCCCGCTTGCTTGCCCCGCCGACGCCGATGTTCTTGAGCGATCCCCCGTATCCGCCGGCCGGGTGCCCCTTGAAATGCGCCACCGACAGGAGCGCATCGGCATCGGCGATCGCGCGGGCCACGAACTGCTTCTTCAGGTAGTTTCCCCGCCCCTTGAGGTCGACGATCACGTCATCGGTCCCGAGCCAGCCGTCCGCCATGACGATCGGGCAGCCGACGGTGCCCTGGTTGAAGCCGTTTTTGTTGGCGGTCTCCAGGTGATCCATGGCCAGGGTCCGGCTGATCCAGGGGTGGTAGGGCATGGTCGTCGTGTCGGTGACGAAGGGACGGAGCCCCCGTTCCTTCAGGAGATCGACCAGGGTGCTGATGATCACGGGCCGCAGATAGCCCACGTTGTAGGCCTCGCCCATGTGGGTCTTCAGAGCCACGATGTCGCCCCGCTGGAGATTGTCCAGCCAGCCGGAACGCTCGATGATCTGGCGGCCCTTGATGGCCGTCGATTCAAGAAAACGCCTCGCCCGGGCATCCATGTACCAGACTTTCGATGACGCCATGACGCCTCCTTTTTTCATCTTACCTCAGTCCTGTGAAGGGCTGAGGGTTGTCCCTGTCTCAGTTTCATTCTGAACGATAACAAGCCATTGGTCAATTATTTATCGATTATAGGAAAAAACCGTGGCTTCTGTACCGCTGTCCATCTACCGCCCTTTGAACGTCGGCTGCCGCTTCTCGAGGAAGGCCGCGACGGCCTCCATCATATCCTCGTTGGGGATGAGAGCGGCGTTCTTCTGGGCGATGGAGTCAAGCCCCGCCCGGACGCCATGGTCGCGTCCGTGGAGGAGCACCTCTTTTGTCCCCTGGACGGCAAGCGGCGGGAGTCCGGCGATCTCGTCCGCAAGGGTCTTTGCCTCCCGGGTGAGCGCCTCCCGGTCATCGCAGAGGCGGGTGATGAACCCCATCTTCAGCGCCTCCTCCGCAGTGAAGTCCCGGCCCGTTAGCGCCAGTTCGTTCGTCCAGCCGTGGCCGATGATGTGGGGGAGTCGCTGCAGCGTGCCGAGATCGGCGATGATCCCGATCCGTGTCTCCCGGATGGAGAAGAGCGCGTCCCTGGCGGCCAGCCGGATGTCGCAGGCGCAGAGCAGATCCACTCCCGCTCCGATGCACCAACCGTGCGCCGCCGCGATGACGGGCTTGCGGCAGCGTTCGATGGCGCTGATCGTCTCCTGCAAATCGAGGACCTTCCGCCGCAGCCCCTCCCGATAAGTGGCCGAGCCGTCACCCATGAGGGATCCCGCGGCGACAAGATCGAGGCCGGCGGTGAACATCTTCCCCGCCGCACTGATGACGACCGCCCGGATCTCCGGGTCGTCGTCGAAGGCCTGCATGGACTCAGCAAGTTCCGCGAAGAACTCCCAGGTCATGGAATTTCGCTTCTCCGGCCGGTTCAGGATCAGCCAGGCCACGTTCCCTTCCTTTTCGATTTTGAAGCTGCTGTCCATAATCATCCCCCGCAGTTGTCGTGTAATCCTGTCAGCGTCACTTGTGCTCTTTCCTGTTCATCTGACGGTGGAGGGGCCGTCAGGTGAACAGGCCCGTCTTTTCAAATTCATCGATCTCGCTCTTGGCGTAACCGAGTTCGCGGAGGACCTCCCGCGTATGCGTCCCTGCCGGAACCCCGACCGACCGGTATTCGGGCGGCGTCGACGAATACCGGATCGGGTGGCCAAGCTGCTTCACCGTGCCGCCCCCGGGCAGGTTCACCTCCACGATGAGTTCCCGCGCCGCGACGTGAGGGTCGCTGAGGGCCTCTCCGAGCGCAAGGACCGGCTCCACGCAGGCGTCGACCTTCCCAAACAGGAGCATCCATTCGTCCCGTGTCTTCGTCCTCATGATCGCGCGGACTTCCTCCTTGACGCGGGGAAGATCCGGGGGGACGATCCCGCCGGGGATCAGGTCGGGGCGGCCGATGGTCTCGCAAAAGGCGGCGAAGAACTGGGGTTCGAGACCGCCGAAGCTCAGGTAATCTTCGTCTTTCGTCTCATAAAAGTCATAGAGCGAGCCGCCGTTCAGAACCCCTTCCTCGCGGCGTGCTTCCGTTTTGTCCACGAGATACGCGGCGCCGGCGACGGCGTTGAAGGCGACGACGCCGTCGGTCATGGAGACGTCGATGTGCTGTCCCTCACCGGTTATCTGCCGGTGTACCACGGCGGCCAGGATGCCGATAACGGTATTATTGGATCCCGAAGCGATGTCGGCAATCTGCATACCTGTGAGAGAGGGGCCGGCAGTCTTTCGTCCGGAGTAGGCCATAATCCCCGAACGGGCGAGATAGTTGATGTCGTGGCCCGCCCTGTTCTTCAGGGGACCCGTTTGGCCGTAACCGGTAAGGGAGCAGTAGATGAGGGAGGGGTTTGCCGCCTTTAGCGTTGTGTAGTCGAGACCGAACTTTGCCATGACGCCGGGACGGAACTGCTCGATCAGGATGCCATGGCTCGCGATCAGGCTCAGGACAATTTTGATGGCCCGCGGGTCTTTCAGGTTCAGCGTCAGGCAGCGCTTCCCCCGCCCGAGGGTGGCCGTCGCGCAGGAAAGGTTCGTGCCGGCGATGCAGGGGGGCATGAAGTCTGCGAGGTCGGGACGGGAGCCGGAGACAACCCGAAGCACGTCCGCTCCCATATCCGCGAGCATCATCGTCGCGTACGGTCCCGGCAGGAGAGTCGTGAAATCGAGGATCTTCAACCCCTTCAACGGTCCAGCCATTTCCTTCTCCTCATTTCAACCCATTTTCCCGAGTTACCGAGTGGCGCGACAAGGTGTTTTCGGTAGGGGCACATTGGAGATTTTCTGAGAATTGCTTTTGTGTGTGTTTAAGGATAAGAAAAGTGGTCCTGCATGTCAAGGTGATTTTATACGGGCAGATATTGATTGACATGTCAATCAATATCTGTTACGGGGTAATTATGGATAAACCGGACCGTGAACGGATCATCGTCAACGCCGCGCTGAAGGTCTTCAGCAGGAAAGGGTACGCCGACACCCGCATGGCGGACATCGCCCGGGAGGCGGAGATGTCCTACGGGCTGGTCTACCATTATTTTGAAAACAAGGAAAAGCTCTTTGACGCCATCGTAGAGAAGTGGTGGACGGGTTTCTACAGCAAGCTGGAGGTGTTGAAGAAGAGCCTCATGCCCACCGATGAAAAGCTCATCGGGATCATCCGCTACCTCCTCAGCGTCTATGCAAACGAGCCGAATCAGATCACCCTCTTCGTAACCGAAGTTTCCCGGGGATTTGTCTATCATGCCCACAGCAAGGGCCGGGACAAATTCAACGGACTTTTTGCCCTCTGCCAGGAGATCATCAAGGAAGGACAGACGAACGGCTTTCTCTGCAGCGACATCCAGGCCCGTTACCTCACGTACGTCTTTCTCGGCGCCATCGACACCTTTCTGTCCGTCATGATCCTCGGAGAAGAGACGCTGACCCCTGCGAGGGAAAAACGGATCAGCGATGGGATCATCCGGGTGTTTCTCCACGGGGCGGCGACGGGATAGAGATTCTTTTCAGGGAAAGGCGACCTATGGACGTCATCGAAACGAAAGTGGACAAGAAAGATCCCCAGTATCTGGAAAACTATCGGCCGTATGGAGGCGATGGTCGCCCGTCTCAACGAGGAGCTCCGGATCGCCCGGGAGGTGAGATCGGAGAAGGCCCTGGGCCGCCTGGCCGAACAGAACAAACTTTCCGTGCGCAAGAGGCTGGAGCTGCTCCTGGACAAAAACACCCCTGTCCTGGAGATCGCACCGCTCGCCGCATACGACATGTACGACAAAGGGGTTCACGGGGCGGGGAGCGTGGTCGTCATCGGCGTCATCCATGGCCGGGAAGTGCTGGTCACGGCCAATGACCCCACCATCAAGGGGGGCACCATCTATCCGATGGGGGTGAAAAAAGCCCTCAGATGCCAGACGATCGCCATGGAAAACCGCCTGCCCCTGATCAGCCTGGTCGATTCCGGCGGGGCGTATCTGCCCTTGCAGTCCGAGGTGTTTCCGGATTCGGACGACGGGGGTCGTATCTTTTACAACCAGGCAATCATCAGCAAGATGGGGATCCCGCAGATCACCGCGGTGATGGGCCTCTGCACGGCCGGGGCCGCCTACATCCCGGCGATGAGCGACGAGGTGGTCCATGTAAAGGGGACCGGGGCGATCTTTCTCGGCGGTCCTCCCCTGGTGCGGGCCGCCACGGGCGAGGTGGTGACGGCGGACGAATTGGGGGGCGCCGATCTCCACTGCCGCGACAGCGGCGTTTCCGACTACTGGGCCGAAGACGACGCCCACGCCATCCAGATCATCAGGGACATCGTCCAGGGGCTCCCCGATCCGGGCAAATCCCACGCTCACCACCCGCTCCCCCCGCCCCCCGCTCTACGATCCGAGGGAACTCTACGGGATCGTCCCCCGCAGCCTGAGCACCCTCTACGACATCCGCGAAGTGATCGCCCGGATCGTCGACGGCAGCGAATTTCTGGAATTCAAGGCGCTCTATGGGCCCACCCTCGTCTGCGGCTGGGCCTATATCCACGGCTACCCGGTGGGGATCCTCGGCAATTACGGGGTCCTCTTTTCCAACAGCGCCCTGAAGGCGACGCAATTCATCGAGATCTGCGACAAACGCGGCATCCCGCTCATCTTCCTCCAGAACATCACCGGCTACATCATCGGCCGGGAGTATGAACGGGGAGGGATCACCAAGGACGGCCACAAAATGGTCAACGCCGTGGCCACCGCCACGGTCCCCAAGTTTACCGTGATCGTCGGGGCCTCCTTCGGCGCCGGCAACTACGGGATGTGCGGCCGGGGCTACTCGCCGCGCTTCCTCTGGATGTGGCCCAACGCCCAGATCGGCGTCATGGGGGGCGAACAGGCGGCCAACGTGCTCATCTCCGTGAAAAACGACCAGCTCGCCCGGGAGGGGCAGCCCCCCCTCGCCGAAGAGATGGTCAAGGCGATCAAGGAGCCGATCGTCGCCATGGCGGAGAAGGAGGGCAACGCCTACTACTCCACGGCCAACCTCTGGGACGACGGGATACTCGATCCGGCCAAGACGAGGGACGTCCTGGGGCTGGCCATCTCGGCCTCGCTCAACGGCCCCATTCACAGCGGCCCCCAGGGTCACGGGCTGTTCCGCATGTAGGGGAGAGATCATGTTCAGGAAGATACTGATCGCCAACAGAGGCGAGATCGCCGTCAGGATCATGAGGACCTGCAAGGAGATGGGGATCGCCACCGTAGCCGTCCATTCGGAGGCGGACCGGAGCGCCCTCCATGTGCAAACCGCCGACGAGGCGATATTCATCGGCGCTTCGGAACCGCGGGAGAGCTACCTGAACATCGAAAAGATCATCGCCGCCGCCCGGCAGAGCGGCGCCGAGGCGATCCATCCCGGTTACGGCTTCCTGGCGGAAAACGGCGCTTTTGCCGAGAGGTGCGAAGCAGAAGGGCTCCGGTTCATCGGCCCCCCCGCCGCGGTGATCCGCTCCCTGGGCGATAAAACCACCGCCCGGCGCCTGATGCTCCAGGGGGCTGTACCGGTGATCCCCGGGATGACGGAACCGGAAGAGAATCTGACCGACCTCGCCGGACAGGCCCGGGAGATCGGGTACCCGGTCCTCCTGAAGGCCGCCGCCGGGGGGGGAGGCAAGGGGATGCGGGTCGTCTCAGACCCGGAGAAGCTGAAGGAGGCCTTCGACGAGGCGACCAGCGAGGCGAAAAACGCCTTCGGCAACGGTGCCGTCTACCTGGAAAAATACCTGGAAAGGCCGCGTCACGTGGAGATACAGATCCTGGCCGACGCCCACGGCCACATCGTGCATCTCGGCGAGCGGGAATGCTCGCTCCAGCGCCGCCACCAGAAGATCATCGAAGAGTCCCCCTCGCCCGCCCTGAGCCGGGCGCTCCGCAAGGCGATGGGAGAGGCGGCTCTCAACGCCGCCCGGGCGGCCGGCTACGTCAACGCGGGCACCGTGGAATTTCTCCTGGACGCCCAAGGCCGGTTCTATTTTCTGGAGGTGAACACCCGCCTGCAGGTGGAACATCCCGTCACCGAGATGGTCACCGGCATCGACCTGGTCCGGGAACAGATCCGGATCGCCGCCGGAGAGCCACTCTCCTGCCGGCAGGAGGAGATCCGGCCGCGGGGCCACGCCATCGAGTGCCGCATCTACGCCGAAGATCCCGAACAAGGCTTCATCCCCTCGCCGGGGGAGATCCTCTGCCTCAGGGAGCCGGCCGGACCGGGGATCCGCGTCGACTCGGGGATTTACAGCGGCTTTACGGTCCCCACGGCCTATGACCCGATCCTGAGCAAACTGATCGTCCACGCCGGGGACCGGCCGGGGGCGATCGAGAGGATGGTCCGCGCCCTGAGCGAATATGTTGTCTTGGGGATCAGGACCCCGGTCGATTTTCTCCGGGAGGTGATCCGATCGGACCCGTTCCGCAGGGGGGAAACCCATACCCGTCTGATCGATGAGCATTTCGCCGGCTGGAAACCCTCCCTGAGCCGGGCGGATCTTGCCTGCCTGGCCTACGCGGCCTCCCGGCTCTCCCCCCAGCAAAGCCGTCCCGACCGGAACGGGGAGGGAACGGGACCCATTCCCGTCCCCCTGGGAGACCCTGGGCGGCTGGTCATTGTAAGACCTCGAGCCGAAAGTGAGGAGGAAAAGATGGAATTCCCGTTACTCGTCAACAAGGAACAAAAATCCCTGACCATCGCCCCCCTCCCTTCCGGCGAGGGTCACACGGCCTGCATCGACGGCACGGGAATACCGCCTCCGGTGGGTCCCGATCAACGACAACGAATGGCTCCTCGATGTCGACGGGCATCCGATCCGGGCCTGTCTGGCTGTACGGGGGGGTGAAACCTGGATTGCCATCGACGGGGAGACCTATCTGGTCGAAGAGCCCGGCGCCGACGACCGGCGGCCCCGGCGGCGGGGCGGGCCGGACGATCAAGCCCGGCAGATGACGCCGCCCATGCCGGCGGCGGTGATCCGCATCCTTGCGGCCGAGGGCGATCTGGTCAACAAGGGGCAGCCCCTGATTGTCCTCTCGGCGATGAAGATGGAGATGACCCTGACCGCGCCGTATCGAGGGGCGGTGAAAAAGATCAATGCCGCCGTCGGCGGCCAGGTGATGCCGGGAGAGATCCTCCTGGAAATCGAACCGGCTGAGGAGGAGCACCATGGAGTCTGAACTTCTCTACCAGATCAAGGGAGAGGCGGCCTGGCTGACGATCAACCGGGAGGCGCGGCGCAACGCCATCAGCCAGGAGATCATGGGGGAGATCATGAACCGCCTGGAGGAGGCCGAGGCGGACCCGGCGATTCGCGCCCTCTGCTTCACCGGCGCGGGCGAAAAGGCCTTCTGCAGCGGGGCCGACCTGGCCTCCGCCCTTTCCGGCGGCGGGGATGTCGAGGCGGGGGCGCGCAATTACGCCCTCCTCCTGAAAAGGATGGCCCGGATGGGCAAGCCCCTGGTCGCCCGGGTGAACGGCCCCTGCCTGGCCGGCGGGATGGGGTTCATGCTCTCCTGCGATATCGTCATCGCCCGGGAAGACGCCTGGTTCAGCACCCCCGAGGTCAACGTCGGGATCTTCCCGATGATGATCGGGGCGTTGATCTACCGCCACGTGGGGCGGAAGAAGGCGATGGAGATGGTTCTCACGGGAAGGCGCATCCCCGCCCCGGAGGCGGAGCGGATCGGTCTCATCACCCGGGCGGTTCCGCCGGAAAAACTGGATGAGGCGGTCGAGGAGTCGCTCCGCGGCCTTGCGGAGAAGAGCCCGCTCGGGATCGCGATGGGGAAAAAGGCCTTTTACACGATGGCCGATCTCCCCTTCGAAGAGGCGCTGGACCACCTCTGCGAAGAGTTGGGCAAGGTCGCCGCCACCGAGGACGCCGCCGAGGGGATCGCCGCTTTTCTTGAAAAGAGAAAACCGCTCTTCAAGGGGAGATGAACCAGAAAGGAGACAGCGATGAGTTCACTATGGATCAAGGATAACTTCAATTTCGAACGTCCCTGCATGATCACCTGCGCCCTCTCCGGGGTGGTGGCCAACCGCGCCCAGTGCCCGGCGATCCCCTACGCCCCGGAGGAATACGCCGCCGAGGCGAAAAGGGCTTACGAGGCCGGCGCCGCCGTCGTCCACATCCACGCGCGAAAGCCCGACGGGACCCCCTCGTATGAGGTGGCCGATTACCGGAATATCTATGACGCGGTGACGGCGGCCTGCCCGATCATCATCAACTTTTCCACCGGCGCCATCGGCATCCCCGTGGAGACGAAAATGGCCCCCGTGACGGCGATCAGACCGGCCATCGCCGCCCTGAACATGGGTTCCATGAACTACGCCAAGTACAATCCGGTGAAGAAGAAGTTCGTCTTCGACTTTGTCTTTCCCAACCCCTTCGCCGAAATCATCGCCCTGGTCTCGGCCATGAAGGAGTGCAAGGTCAAGCCGGAGATGGAGTGCTTCGATTCGGGCCATATCGGCAACAGCTTCCCCCTCATCGATATGGGACTCCTCGCGCCGCCGTATCAGTACAGCCTCATCATGGGGGTCCTCGGCGGCATCCCGCCGACGGTGGAAACCCTCGTCCAGCAGGCCCGCCTGCTTCCCCCGCAGAGCGACTGGGAGGTGATCGGGATCAGCGACGACCAGTGGCGGATGGTGGCCGCGGCGATCGCCCTGGGCGGAAACGTCCGGGTGGGGCTGGAGGACAATTTCTACGTCTCGTCCGGGGCGATGGCCAAGAGCAACGGCGATCTGGTGGAGAAGGCCGCCCGGATGGTCCGCGATCAGGGGCGGCAGGTGGCTGCCATTGAGGAGTGTCGGGCGCGTCTCGGGCTGGTCCACATCTGAAAGTCAGCAAAGGAGCCTTTATGGATTTCTCGATCAGCGACGAACAGAAGATGTTCCGGGAGACCGTCTATCGGTTTGCGAAGAGCCAGATCGCCCCCCTGTGCGAGGAGGCCGACCTGAAGGGAGAATTCAACTTCGATGTCTGGCGGAAATTCGGCGAGATGGGACTTCTCGGCCTTCCCGTGCCGGAAAAGTACGGCGGCGGCGGGGCGGATTTCGTCACCTGCTGCCTCGCCGGCGAAGCGGTCGGCCATGCCGGCGTCGACGGCGGCCACATCCTCGCCTGGGGCGCCCACACCTACCTCTGCGCGGCCAACATCCTGCAGCACGGTACCGAGGCGCAGAAGGAGAAGTACCTCCCGAAGCTCGCCACCGGCGAATGGATCGGCTGCATGGGGCTCACCGAACCGGGCTGCGGCTCCGACGCCGCGGCGCTGACCACCACCGCGGTCCGCAAGGGAGACAAATACATCCTCAACGGCTCGAAGACCTTCATCACCAACGCCCCTCTCTCCGAGGTCTTCATCATCTTCGCGACCCTCGACAAGGAGAAGAAGCACAAGGGGATCACGACCTTCATCGTGGAGCGGGGCTTCCCGGGGATCTCCACCGGAAAGCCGATGCACAAGATGGGCTGCCGGGCATCCGCAACCTCGGAGATCTTTCTCGAGGAGTGCGAGGTCCCCGTCGAGAACTGCCTGGGGGGCGAGGGGAACGGCTGGCTGATCGCCCTGGGAGGCGTGGAGTGGGACCGGAGCACCCTGATCGCCCCGTTCCTCGGCGGCCACACCTTCATGCTGGAGAGCTGCGCCCGCTATGCCAACCAGCGGCGGGCCTTCAACCGGCCCATCCGGGAGTTCCAGTCCATCCAGAACCGGATCGCCGACATGAAGGTCTACATCGAGGCCGCCCGGCTCGCCATATATCGGATCGCCGCCTCCAAGGACAGCGGCGTGGCGCTCAACCCGCTCACCGCCGCCGTGAACAAGATGTATGTCGGCGACCGGGGGTTCGAAACGGCGTCGGAGGGGGTGGATCTCTTCGGCGGCTACGGCTACATCCACGAGTATCCCGTGGAGAGGATCATGCGGGACGCGAAGCTGGGCCAACTGGGCGGGGGCACATCCGACATCATGCGGATGATCGTCGCCCGGTTCATGATGATGTAAGATCCGCTTGGAGATCGCGATCGCCTCCGTCGCGCTGGACATTTTTCGACCCTGCGCCTCCTCGCTACGCTGCGGGAGGCAGGGTGCCCCGAAAAATCTCCAATGCGCGCTTCCGGGATCCGATCTCCACGTGGCTGAAAGGTTTCGATGTAAGAAGGAGAAAGCGCGATGAATTACGAACTGTCGGATGCGCACAGGGGCTTGCAGGCGGAGATGGGGCGGTTCTGCCGGGAGGAGATCGCTCCGGGCGCCGCCCTCTTCGACGAGGCCCCCCCGGAAGAGGCCGCCGCCCGGATGAGGACCAACCTGAAAAAGCTTGCCGGTACGGGCTTTCTGAATCTCCTGCTGGGAGGAGACCTGCTCGGTTCATGCGTCGCCGGCGAAGAACTGGCCCGAGCCTGCCCCTCGACCTATCTCGCGGCCATCTCCTCGGCGATCGCTTTCGGGAGGGCCGTGAAGCGTTTCGGCACGGATACCCAGCGGGAACGGTATCTCCCGCTCCTCGCTGCGGGCGAGAGGATCGGCGCGTTTGCCTGCACGGAGGCGGAGGCGGGATCGGACCTCGCCGGGATGCAAACCGCCGCGGAGAGTAAGGACGGCGGCTGGATCCTGAACGGAGAGAAGGACCTCGTAACGAACGCACCGCTCGCCGATTTCTTTCTGGTTCTCGCCTGGACCGACCGGGAAGCGGGTCCGGAACGGGGGATGACCCTCTTTCTGATCGACCGCAAAGCAAGTGGGGTGACGATCGGCAGGCCGCTGGAAACGATGGGCCTCCGCGGCGCGCCGATCGCCGGGATCCGCCTGGAGAACTGCCGGGTGACGGACGAGGCCCTCCTCGGCGGAACCGTCGGCGACGGCTGGGGCCGGATTCAGGCCCTCCTGGAAGAGATCAAACTCGCCGTCTCCGTCCTGTGCGTGGGCGTCGGCATGGCCTGCATGGAGGAGTCGACGCGCCACGCGAAGGCGAAAAAGGCGTTCGGAAAACCGATCGGCCTGTTCGAAGGGGTCGGGGCGAAGCTCGCCACCATGTTTACGCTCAACGACATCGGCCGGATGATGACCTGCCGGGCCGCCTGGGCGATGGAGCAGAACGATCCGGAAGGCCCCGTTCTCACCTCCTGCGCGAAGCTCTTTACGAGCGAGGCGGCAGGAAGGATCGCCGATCTGGCGATGCAGGTCCACGGCGGGCACGGTTATCTCAAAGGCGCCGTCGTGGAGCGTCTCTACCGCGACGCCCGGTTCGCGGAGCTCGCCTACGGCACCTCGGAGATGCAGCGCGCCTTCATCGCCAGGGACAGTCTGGACCGGTTTAGTGCCGCCTGAAAGGCATTGTTGATATTGAAATGAAATCCCTGATCGACCCGGCTGTACTGCGCCGCCACTCTTCGCTGATCACGAAGCACTCTTTTTCTCCAGAATCATCTCCATGAAGGCGTCGATCCGGGTTTGAAACTGGGCCATCGAGAACTTCTCGCCATCCATATGGTCGCCGTCGAACATGACGCTGGGCACGGAGAGTTCCTCGGCAAGGACCCGCCCGATGTCCATCTGCCCCATCGAGATGGGCCTGCAGCTCCGGTTCGAATGGAGAATGGCCCCGTCGATCTTGTAATCCCGGACGGCCCTGGTGATCAGCTCGATCCGCTTGTTCAGCGACACGCAGGAGACCAGCGGATAGGAGACGAGGGACTTGTAGGCAATGCTCTCCAGCGGCTCATCGGGGTTGAGTCTCAGCGACCAGGCGGAGGTATACGTTTCCGCCACCACCACGGCATCCCATTTCTCGAAGTAGTTGAAGAGCTGCATGTTGTACCAGAGCGGGATGTTGTCCCAGAAGAGCCGTATCTTCTCATGGGGGATCACGCCTTCCCCCCGGGCCACTTTCTCCTTGACCTCCCGCAGGACATCTTTCAGAAAATTCACGGCGATTTCGGTCCCGTGCCGGGTCACCATCACAAACATGATGCCGATCTCCGCGGCGGAAAACGGGGAGGGGACCGTCGAGCGCGTTGCCATGATCTCGTCCCAGAGCCGGCACGCCTCATTCGTATGGATGACGGCCTGCCGCAGTTTATCGATATCGAATTTCAAGCCGGTCTCATCCTCCAGGAAACGGATCAGCCGCTTGATCTGGGCCACCCCATACGCGATATGACGTTTTTCGATCTTCTCCATGGCCACCTGCGGAAGGTCGGCTCGGAAAACCGGGACGTTGAAGTGATCGCACATCACCTGGAAGGCCTTCATGGTGGGGATGCAGCCGGCCCCGAAGGAGATCAGGAAGTCGGGCGCCGGAAGGCCGTTCAGCGGCTGGTTCTCCTCGTTGATTCCGTCCAGCGCATAGCCCACGTTGTTCCGGAAATACCCGCAGAGATCCCCCGAAAAACCCCTGTTGGCCGCATATTCGAAGTTCTTTTGGCTGGTGCCGATGGCGGCGCAGAGGGGCGCCCAGTTTTCCGGGAAGACCGGGGTGATCCCCATGGCGTAGAAAAGCTCGATCAGGCCGTTCATCGGCGGGATCCAGATCACGGGGCGTCCTTCGGCCTTGGCCCTGTGCCCCTCCGCATAGAAATCCATGATGATCTGCCTGAGAGCCGTATTCGCCTGGAGCCGCTTCCGGGTTTTCTTCTCTTCCATTACCGAGCCTCCAGCATTTCAAAAAAACCTTCCAGCCGCGTCTGAATCTGTCCGCTCAGCCCTTCCCCGTCCAATTCCAACTGCAACTGGGGAATCCCTTTTTCTGTCAACACGTTTTTCAGGAAGGGATGATCCGCCAGATGAGGTTCGCAGAACTTCTGGTGCATGAAGATGACGGCGTTCACGTCAAAGGCGGAGATCGTCTTGAGGATATAGTCCTTCCTCGCGGGGAAATCGGCCCTCGAACTGCAGGGCGGGCGATCGAGATAATAGTGGGCCAGCGCCGACAGGGGGTCTTCCCGCGGCGGAACCCTCTCCTGCACCAGCCGATATCCCAGGCAGGTGTCATCCGCAACGATGTCTCCCCCGAGCTCTTCGATCCGCGCCAGGATATCCGGATCGGAGATGACGCTGCCGGATATCATGATCCGGTGCTTCGCTCCTTTTCCGGGGCTCATCCGGACATTCGACAGGTATCCGTCGAAAAAGGGAACAACCCTTTCGATCGGCAACACCTGCAGCGCCAGATTCATCTGATACAAATCAAGATAGCGGACGGCCGCGCCGTTTCGGTTTGCCTGGTAGATCGCACCGATGCGCTCCCGGGCCGCATCATAGAGGTTGATCGACTCCTGAAGCCTCTCGGCCGAGAACCGTTTTTTCGTATAATCCTCAAGGGCCGCAATCAGGGCCTTGAATTCCGCTATGCAGTACTGCGACGGCCTCATCCGTGTTCATGTAGGGAGGGCTCAGCAGGAAGGAAAAGGCCGGTTTCAAATTGCGGCACCAGATGTTGAACAACCCGCACGTCGCGTCGCAGGTGTAAGAGTGGATCACCCCATCCAGAAAATCATAGTGACCGGCCAGACCCATCGCCATGATATTCCTTGCCGGGGGGCAGATGTAGGTCGGCAGCAGCGCGTCTGCCCGTTCATGGTTCTTGCCATCGCCCCAAAGCCTGACCGGCAGGATATCGAAGGCATGCAGAATCTCGACGGGAACATAAGAGCAGAGCGTTCCAAATACCAGACGCCCGTTTTTCTCTTTCTCCTCCCGCGCGATCTCCTTGTGACGGTGAACCAGATCTCCTAATTTGGGGTCCATATGTCTCCTTCGAGAGGCCTGCTTTGAAACGTACACCCGCCTTGTCACTCCTGCGAAAGCAGGAGTCCATGATTAGTTTTTTTTACACGGGATTCCGTGTCAAGCACGGAATGACAACATAGGGCAAAATCGACTTTTTTCGAGAAATGAAACGTCGTCCCCCGACTATATCGCCTCTTTCCGCAGGACCTTCTTGTCGATCTTGCCCACGACGGTGAGGGGCAATTCCTTTCGGATGTCAATATATCTTCGGCACCTCGTAGGGAGAAAGCCTCTCCCGGGCCATCTTCAGGATGTCGGCCTTCAGCGCCTCCTGGTCGCCGCCGGAGGCGAAGTCCGGCTTGAGGGTGACGACCGCCTTGACGTGTTCCGAGCCGGGACGCTCGGGATTGGGGAGTACCGATGATCGCGATCATGTCGATCGCCGGATGCTCCACCATGACCTCCTCCACCTTCTTGGAGAAGACCTTGAAGCCGCCCACGATGAGCATGTCCTTGGTCCGGTCGACAATCCGCAGGTAGCCCGCCTCGTCCTGGACGGCCACGTCGCCGGTATGGAGATAGCCGTCCGCATCGAAGACCTGCCGGGTCTCATCGGGTTTATTGTAATAGCCGGCCATGACCTGCGGCCCCTTGACGCATATCTCTCCCGGCTCGCCCACCGCCACCCTCCGGCCCGTCCCGGGATCGACCAGCCTGATGTCGGTATTGAGCAGCGGAAGCCCGATGGAACCCAGCTTCCGCTCTCTCTTGTCGGGGTTCATGGTGGTCAGCGGCGATGTCTCGGTCATCCCGTACACCTCCAGGAGCTTCCCCCGGCCGACGATCTTCTCCAACTCCCGCTGGGACTCCTCGGGGAAGGGGGCGGCGGCGGAGATGCAGGCCAGCAGGCGGGAGTGGTCCAGTTCCTTGAATCGGGGATTGGCGATGAGCATCTGGAAGAGCGAGGGCACGTTGACCAGGGCCGTCGGCCGGTACTTGGCCAGCTCCTTGCAGATGTGGTCGGTATCCCGGGGATTGGGGATCAGGATCTGCGTCCAGCCCAGGTAGATGCAGTTCGCGTTGAAGAAGAGCCCGGCGATGTGGAAGAAAGGAAATCCCGAGAGGGCCAATCCCTTGCCCTCCTCCCAGCTCAGCCAGGTCTGGACGATCAGGAGATCGGCGACGGCGTTGCGATGGGTGAGCATGGCGCCTTTGGGGCTGCCGGTGGTCCCGCCGGTGTACTGGATGTAGGCGATATCGTCGGGGGTCACCGTCACCGCGGGACGTTCGGCGGAGAACGCACCTCCCCGGATGACCTTGATCATGTCGGCGACGTATCTCCCCGGCAGCGGGGTAACCTTCCCCTGGGGTATCTTTTTCAGAAGCCGGCCCAGGACCCTTTTGATCGCCGGAAGGAAGCCCCCCACGCTGGTTGTTGCCACGACCTTCAGATCCGGAAGATCGGCAACGATTTTCGTGAGCCGTGCGGCGAAGATGGCATCGAGGGTCACCAGCCCCACGGCATTGGAATCCTTGAGCTGGTATTTCATCTCCTCGGCGGAGAGAAGAGGAGAAACGCCGGAAACGACGCACCCCGCCCGGAGGATCCCCAGCCAGGCGATGACGTATTCCGGGATGTTGGGGAGGTTGATGCCCACCACGTCGCCCTTCTTGAGTCCCTGCGCCAGCAGCATGTGGGCGAATCGGTTGGCGTAGCGATCCAGTTCGGCGAAGGTCACCTCCACCCCCATGAAGGCGAAGGCCGGCTTGGCGGGGAATTTCTTGAAGATGGGGGCGACCGCATCGACGTAAGACTTTTCCCAGTGGACGGGGTCGATGTCGGTTAACCCCGGATCGTAGGATTTCGTCCAGAATCTCTCCTCGGCCATCATCATCTCTCCTTTCTCATAAGCAGGCTCCTTTTCCCAGGAGCGGGGATCCCCAAAAACCATATCACGCCGATCCGGCCATCTCTTTCAAAGGACACTTTGGGCCTATGATGCGGCTCACCCCTGTCCGCTCAAAACTGGACAAGGGATAAAAAAGCTCCCCGCTTTATCTGCATTAAAGCGTAATTTGCGCACCGGCCGTGTTGAGCAAGAAAGCTTCTGGCATCTCCCTGGCCACCGCAGCCAGAGTCTTGAAGCCGCTGCAGTGCATGGGCGATACAATAGCGGGCTTCAGACGTTTCAGCTCCTCGATGGTCTTGTCCGATTTCTCTTCGGGAATTCCCGGAAATCCCAGGTGAAAACCGCCAAAGATCGCATGTATCTTCTCTACACCGGTGACCGCCTGGGCCTGGCGTATCGTATTGATGATTCCGGCATGGGCGCACCCGGCGACGACGACCAGCCCTTTGTCTTTCAGACAGACAATCAGGGCGAGATCATCGGCGGTTTCATCTTCTTCGAACTTTCCGTTTTTTAGGCATCTGAGGCTGGACGGGGTTCCCGAGGGCGGTCCGGGGGGTTCAAAAGGCGTCTTAAGGGGAATTTCGCCCGTGGTGAAAGCGGCCGGCCCCATCTGTACGGGATTGGCTGCCAGCACTAACCTCCCTCCTGCGGCTTCCAGTTCCTCTTTGCGCAGTGATTGATTGTAATAAGGTATCACCCAGCCGTTTCCGGCAACCACATACCGAGTCAGAAAGGCATTGGGATGGATGATGACGGGAAGCGGAACACTCCGGGCCTTTAACACGGCCAGCAATCCCCCGTAATGGTCAGGGTGGCCATGACTGATGACTGCGTGGTCAATGATATCCGGGGAGATCTTCAACGCTGACATGTTGTGAAGGATCACCGAATCACTCAATCCGGCATCGAAAAGGATCCGGTAATTTTGACCGGCGAAGGAAATATCGACCAGCAAGGAAATCCCGTTCTCCGCCTGGATCGGCTTGTTCCGCGGGTCAAAGTGGAACGCGAGTCCCGGTCTCTTGATCCGCTCCGTATTCGGAATGAGCATGTCGACATAATTCTCAACCAGGGTGGTAATCGTTATTCCATCCGCAAAGTGCATCATTCACTCCTATTTCTGAATTTGTTCTAACACGTCAAACATTCCCCTCTTCCGCAGATATACAGGCGACAGCGCCGTAAGTCCGGGAGCCGTGGTACGGTATGACCGGCTCATCTCAGTGCTGAGAACGACGTGGCTTTGAGGATACGATTTTCCTGGGACATGATTGCACCCACTTCGGCATTCTGCCTGAGGTATTGACCCCAGGCGGGGTGGGGAGAGGATACGGAAAGCGGTTTTGCCTGTCAAGAAGAATTTCTCATAACATAATCTCCTTGACACATAAAACCGCTTGATTACGGCGGGTCACAGAGCGAAGATTCGCATCAAATGATCCTTCCCCGGCAAATCAATTGATGAGATGTGCTGATATAGACCAGATCGTCATAGTCCATTGATACTCTCCCGGCGGTGTAAGAGAAACGGAAACGCGACTTTGGGCGCCCAGTTGAGAGTGACAAGCGTCATGCCAAGCAACGTTGTCGGGCCTAACAGGCGCACTTCATCAACAATCCACGGCCACGGGAAAGAGGAGCCGGTGGGGTAGGATATGGTGATCCCCTCTTTCCCGTCCAGGTGTGACGGAGCGGAACGGACGACCATCGGCAGGACGCGCATGAAAGATCCGCGGCGCCGGATGATATTATCGCCATGACCCCGTCCATCGAACGCCTTGCCCCACCAGCCGGATAGACCGCCGAGCGCGAGGCTGAGCGGCGCGGTCTTGCGCAGCCATGCCGGTCCGACGAATTCCGCCTGGTAAATGCCCGCAAGTGCGGCAGGCTCAGGCGGAATGAGCGTCTTAAAGAGCGGCAGGAATGAACCAAGCGTTTGCCGCTTGAGTTGCCGGGGTTGAATATTCTCGCTCACCGGATTCTCCCTTTCCTGTTTTGACGGTCAAGCAGCGACAACGTAGGACTGTCCCCTACCCGGCTGAAATCATCTTACGGAGCTCCCGCTTCAACACCTTTCCGATGGGGCTGAGCGGCAGTTGATCCATGAACTCGATCACCCGGGGAACTTTGTAGGGGGCCACTTTTCCCTTCATGTAGGCGATGATCTCCTGCTTCATCGCTTCGTTTTTTTCACGTCCCGCCTTCAGAACAATGGCGCTGGCCACAATCTCGGAGCCGGGGCGGTTCGGATCCGGCAGGCCGACGGTCGCGGCGCTGTCCACATCTGGATGCCGGACCAGAACCTCGTCAACCACCCGGGTGAAGACCTTGAAACCGGAAACGTTCACCATATCCTTGACCCTGTCGACGATGGTGAAGTATCCGTCCTGGTCCATTTCGGCGATATCGCCCGTATAAAGCCACCCCTCCCGGACGGTGCGGGCCGTCTCCTCATGTTGGTTGTGGTATCCTTGGAATACTTGAGGTCCCCTGGCCACAATCTCTCCCGCTTCTCCCAAAGGAACCACCTGCCCCGACTCCGGATCCACAAGCTTTACCTCGGTATCGCTCAGCGGAATCCCAACGGACCCCGCCTTCTTCAGGCCGCGATGGGGAAGCGAGGTGATCAGCGTAGTCGCCTCGGTCAATCCATAGCCTTCGATGAGCTTGTTCCCGACCAGTGCTTCAAATTCATTGATGTTTTCAGTAGGAAACGGGGCTGATCCGCTGATGAAGTATTCGATTCCGGAAAAATCGAGGGCGCGGAATTGGGGCATTTTCATCAATTCCAGATAGATGGTAGGGACGGCCAGTATGGAAGTGGGCTTGTATTTTCGGATGGCCGATATCAGAGACTTGAGGTCTCGCGGGTTGAGCACCAAGACCAGGGAATTTCCCAGTGCGATACAGGCCATCGCGATAAAGCAACCGGCCACGTGGAACATCGGATAAGGACAAAGCGTCGTGTGCGCCCCAATCGTCAATCCCAGCCAGGTGTTGTTCTGCACCATGTGGCGAACCACATTTCGATGGGTCAGAACGGCCCCTTTGGGACGCCCGGTCGTCCCTCCGGTGTACATCATGAAGCAGGGGGCCTCGGGATTCACGTGTACTGCCGGTAAATTGCGCGGCATGCCCTCGAGGGCCTGCGAAAAACGGACCACCTTGATCCCCGGCAGAGAACCGACTTTTCCGGTGGGGATCTTCTTGAGCAACGTCCCCAGGGCCTTCTTGAAAGGGGGGAAAAAGTCGGCAATGGATGCGACCACTATGGTCTTAATCCCCGTCTTCTCGACCACTTTGCCCACCCTCTCGAAGAGGGCATCGAGGGTCAGGAGGATCTTGACCCCGGCGTCATTGATCTGTTGCCCGAGCTCATCGGGGCTCATCAGAACGTTTACGCCGGTATAGACACAGCCTGCCTTCAGGATGCCGAGACAGGCGATGTAACAGGCAGGGATGTTGGGCAGATGGACGCCCACGGCATCTCCGGGCCGACAGCCGTTCTCTGCCAGAAAGTGGGCAAACTGGCTGGAAAGCGTGTCAAGTTCGCGGTAATTTATGCGATTCCCCATGTAGTAGAGCGCGACCCTGTCCGGTACCTTATCAAAGGCTTCCCTGATAAATTCCGGGTAGGAAATGGTGGGATATTCCAGTGTCGGCGGCACCCCTTTGTCATAAAACTTCAGCCAAGGCTTCTGATCATAGATGTCTTTCACCGTACTCCTCCCTGATCTGCGGATAACAGTTTGAGTGGAAGCTTGACGTCTTTTGTCGAGAGAAAATGTGCGGCACTTTCCGCCGCTCAATTTCTTTTCTTAGATTTTCCGATAAGGCTACAATGAGTAGTTGCTTTTGAAGTCTTGGCACATTACGGAAGCTGGACCTTGACGGGGATCGATCTATCAGTCGAAGTTCCGTCACCCAGCTGACCATAGAGATTATTTCCCCATGCCCAGAGGGTGCCGTCCACCTGAAGGGCAAGCGTGTTTCCTTTACCTGCGGCGATGCCTATCGCACCCGACAACCCGCTTACCTGGACAGGGGAAGTGCTCTGCGTCCGGCTTCCGTCTCCGAGCTGACCAGATGCGTTATCTCCCCATGTGCGGATAGTACCATCGCTATTGAGGGCGACAGAGTGGCTGTAGCCGGCGGAAACCACTATCACGCCTGCCAGTCCGCTTACGATCACCGGGACAGAGCTGTCGGTTAACGTTCCATTGCCGAGCTGACCCATGGTATTGGTGCCCCATGCCCGGACCGTGCCGTCTGTGATCAGGGCTATGGCGTGGCCATTACCTGCGGCAATCGCCCTCACACCGGACAAGCCGCTGACCTGGACCGCGGTCACGCTGCTCGTCGTCGTCCCGTTACCGAGCTGCCCGTTACTGTTATTTCCCCATGTCCAGACGGAGCTGTCGCTCATCAGGACCATTGTGTAGCCATTACCTGCGGCAATCGCCGTTGCAGCGGACACGCCGCTTACCTGGACCGGGCTGTTCATCTGTGTTGTGCTTCCATTGCCGAGCTGTCCGTTATTGTTATTTCCCCATGCCCAGACGGAGCCGTCGCTCTTCAAAGCAACCGCATGGTCGATAGCCTGCGGCAATTGCCGTCACACCGGTCAGTCCGTTTACCTGCAGCGGTGTTGAGCTTTGCGTCGTCGTTCCGTTGCCGAGCTGCCCGTTCGTATTGTTCCCCCATGCCCAGACCGTACCGTCATTTCTCAGGGAAACAGTAAAATCATTGCCCGCGGCCAGGGTCTTGACATCGGATAAACCGCTGAGCTGAATGGGCACGGCACTGTTTGTCGTCGTTCCGTTGCCCAACTGCCCGTTCGTATTGTTTCCCCATACCCAGACCGTACCATTGCTCTTCAGGTGCACGGTGTGGGTTGCCGTAGCCGTGCGGCCTTCACTGATACTGCTGAAATTAAACCCGACGGCATCGAGCCCGTCGATAAAAACGGCCCGGCTTGAAGGTGCAAATGTGTATCCCGTCAATGAGGGAATGAGCGTGTAGGTGCCGACCGGAATATCGTCGAACGCATAATTTCCGTTCGCATCCGTCGTCGCAGGCCCCGAAGATCCACCGACAAGGGTCATCGTTACCCCTGCCAGGGCCGACCCGCCTGAAGTAACCGTGCCGGAAATGGAGTAGGTAGGTTTGCTGCTGCATCCCGAAAGGATGAACAGGATCCACGCACTCAGTAACATACCAGTGATCGCTATGAAAACCCGGGGGTGCTGCAGCTTATGATAACTCACCACGATTATACTCTCCTGAAGTAAATCGATGTTGACTGAACGGTAAATAATCGGTCGTCTACGAAGATAATGAAAAACCGACCTGCATGTCAAGGGGATTTTATCTTATTGGCAGCGTACACGCCTGAATGAAATCGGTCAGTTGTTTCTTGTTCAGGCCCACGCCCGGGAGGCCGTCCAGCCGTCTTGAAACTTTTCCCTTCTCAAAGAAAAGCGCGGTCGGCACCACTTCTACCGAATATTTATCCCCGATGCATTCCTGATCATCCTTCACTGCCAGAAAGCATAGGCCCTCTCCTTCGGCATGCCTCTCGAATACGGGCAGGAATGATGCACAGAAGGGACACCAGGAGGCATAAAAAAGAGCGATCACCCGCTCCTTCGCCTTCAGCATGTCGTTGAGCCCGTGTTCATCATCGACCAGAACGTATTTGTCGGTTATCTTCATCGGAGATCCTCCTTGTCTTTGGTCCTGCTTTTTCATTTACTAACATCCGGTGGGCCTTCGGTCAAGGTGGAGTTGCCCCTTTTTCTTGACAAAGCGGGGACCTTTTCCTATACTTCTGACGCCGTACCGCCACAGCGCCTGCGCATCCCGCGGATAGCGATGCGTCCGTACCGCTGGATAACCCCGGAGTCGGATAGTTACCGTGCCTTATATGAAACAACGTGTGTCTATCATCCAAGGAGGCCACCCATGGCAAAGATTGACGCCTTTTTCCAGTTGATGCATGACCAGGGAGCATCGGACCTGCATCTCGTCTCCGGTCAACAGCCGGCGCTCCGGATTCGGGGGGATGTGGAGCGGATCAAGTTCGATATCCTCACCAATGATGGCCTCAAGGCGATGCTCTACGAGATCACCCCCGAGCACAAGGTCAAGCAGTTCGAGGAGACGGGGGACGTCGACTTCGCCTATGAGATCCCGGGGCTCGCCCGTTACCGCGCCAATTTCTTCCAGCAGCAGTATGGTTGTGCGGCGGTTTTCCGGGAGATCCCGACCGAGATCGTCTCCGCCCAGGATCTGGGCCTGCCTTCGGTCGTCTCCAAGCTGGCTTCCCTCCCGCGGGGGCTGGTCCTCGTCACCGGACCGACGGGAAGCGGCAAGTCGACGACGCTTGCGGCGATCATCGACGAGGCCAATGCCACCCGGAAGGATCACATTATCACGATCGAGGACCCGGTCGAGTTTGTCCATAAGAGCAAGAGCTGCATCGTGAATCATCGGGAGGTCGGGCGGCACACCAAAACCTTTGCGGCTGCCCTGCGCGGGGCGCTCCGCGAGGATCCGGACATCATCCTTGTCGGCGAGATGCGCGACCTGGAGACGATCTCGCTTGCCGTGGAGGCGGCCTCCACCGGTCACCTCGTCTTCGCCACCCTCCACACGACGAGCGCCGCCAAGACCATCGACAGGGTCATTGAGGTGTTTCCCGCGAGCGAGCAGATGCAAATCCGCTCCACACTCGCGGACAGCATCCGGGCGGTCATCGCCCAAGTCCTCTTCAAGCGAATCGACAATAAGGAACGCTGCGTCGCCCTGGAGATCCTGATCGGCAACTTGGCGGTGCGGAACCTGATTCGTGAATCGAAGACCTTCCAGATCCCCTCCATGATCCAGACGGGGAAGAAATACGGCATGCAGCTTCTGGACGATGCGATCATGGAGCTCCTCACCAAGGGGTGGATCGGCGGGGACGAGGCGTACATGAAGGCGAACGACAAGCAGCGGTTCCGGCCGTTCCTGAGGAACCCGCCGACGGACTTCACCGAGGCCTGATGCCCGGGAGCGGATCAAAAGAGGAGTGGAGCGGCAGGGGGAGTCGGCGACAGTGCCGGCAAAGTCAGCCGGGCGATGGCGACTTTATGAGCGGCCGCTTCAGCAACGATCGATTGCAGGAGGCATGCGATGAGAAAACCGGAGATCGATTATATCCTGGGAAAGATGCTCGATTCCCACAGGAATGTTTCTGATCTGAACATCACGGTGGGGAAACCATTCCAGGTGGAGAGCTCGGGACAGCTCTTCGGCGTCGATCTGGACCCGCCCATCCTGAAACTTACCCCTTTTCAGACGGAGATCTTCGCCCTGAACCTGATGAGCCGGGACCGGCGGCTGATGGAAATCTTCCTTTCCCAAGGGTCGTGCGATTGCTCGTACGATCTGCCGGGCAAGGCCCGCTTCCGGGTGAACATCTTCTCCCAGCGCGGGAACGCCTCCGTTGTTCTCAGAAAGCTGGAGACCAGAATCCCGAACTTGACGGATATGAACTTTCCCAAGTCCTTCCACAAGATGGCCGAGGAGAAAAACGGGATCATCCTCTTCACCGGCGCCACGGGGACCGGCAAGTCGACGTCGCTTGCCGCGCTCCTCAATGAGATCAATGAGCATAAGTCGGTCCACATCGTCACGCTCGAGGATCCGGTAGAATACGCCCATCCCCATAAGAAGGCCACCTTCAACCAGCGGGAGATGGGGACCGATTTCGACACCTTTGCCAGCGGGCTGCGCGCGGCGCTCCGCCAGGCGCCGAAGGTGATCCTTGTCGGCGAAATGCGGGACCGCGAAACGGTGGAGATCGGCCTGTCCGCCGCTGAGACGGGCCACTTGGTCCTCAGCACCCTCCATACGGTGGATGCCGGCCAGACGATCAACCGCATCCTCGGCATGTTCTCCACGGAGGAGGGGACACAGGTCCGGATCCGGCTTGCCGACACGATGCGCTGGATCGTTTGCCAGAGGCTCCTTCCCAAGGAGGGGGGCGGCCGGGTCGCCGCCTTCGAGGTCTTGGGATCGAACCTCCGGGTGAAGGATACGATCCTCCACGGCGAACTGGAGGGAAAGACCTTCTACGAGATTATCCAGGCGGGGAAGGCCTTCGGGATGATCACCTTCGATGACTACATCATTGAGCTCTTCCGGGAGAGGCTGATCAGCGAGGGGACCGCGAAGGCCTATGCTTCCAACAAGGGGATCGTCGGCCGCGGCATCGACAGCATCAAAAGCTCCATGGGACAGGCCACAACCGATATCGGCAAGCTCGAAGTGGATAAGAATTACGGGAAACCGGATAGACGATTCTAAGGAGGGAGAACAGGTCATGGAAGAGGAAAAGACCCTGGTGAATGAAGTGGCGTCTGAAGATTATGATGCCGCGGACCGGCCGTTCGACTTTCTGGAGGAGGGGGGTGAGACCGCTCTGGTCTGCGAACTTGATCCGGCCGTCCGGGAGGGGATCAGCGGTAGTCTCAAGGATCTGGGATACCAGGTCACAGCGCCGTTGACGGCCAAGGACGCCCTCAAGGCCATGCGGTTTCATGTGTTCGACGTTGTCGTTTTGAACGAGCTCTTCGATGAGGCTGATCCGCAGACGAACAGCGTTCACCAGTATATGGAGGATATGGCCATGACCACGCGGCGGCAATTCTTCGTAGTCCTGGTCAGTGAGAAATTCCGAACGATGGACAATATGGCCGCCTTCAACCAGAGCGTCAACGTCATCATCAATCTCAAGAATATCGATGCGGCGGGGAAGATCATCAAGCAGGGGGTGGCCGACCATAAGGCCTTCTACCATGTCTTCCAGGAAACCCTGCAGAAGATGGGGAAGGCCTGAAATGTTCTCTAACCAGAAGCGCAGCCTGGTTTGAGCAGCCCGCCTGAAAGCAGGGTATTCGGGGCTGCCATCCCCATGGGTGTCTCCGCCCAAGCAAAAGGTTTTCCCATGGCAAGATTCGGGCTGCTCTCTGCCGCCATAATTCCGCTATTATTCCTGGTATGTTTCGTCACTCCGTTGACCGCCGCCGAACCGGTGGAGATCGTCGTGGAAGGTCTTGAGGGCGATGTCCTGAAAAATGTACGGGACATGCTCGTGCTCCCCTATGGATTGGTTCAGGAAGGAAAGGCGGATCGGTTGTGGCTCGAACGTTTCGGGAGGCAGGCGGATGAACGGGTCCTGACGGCGATTGAGCCCTACGGCTATTACAGCGCCCGGGTCACCACCTCGATCGAGGAGGTAGGTTCATGCGCCTATCGCCTGCGGGTCAGCGTGATTCCGGGAGAGCCGGTCCGCGTCACGGAGGTGACGCTCGCCCTGCACGGTCCGGGCGCGGATGAGGAGCCGCTGAAGAAACAGGCGGCCGCCTTCCCCCTGAAAAAGGGCGGCGTGCTCCTGCAGCAGCGATATGAGGAAGCCAAGGGGGAGCTCCTCTCTCGGGCTCAGGAACTGGGGTACCTGGATGCCGATTTTGTCGTACACGAAGTCCGTATTGCGAAGACAACGTCCACCGCAGATATCCGGCTGGAACTGGAAACTGGCAGCCGGTATTTCTTCAATGGGGTGAGAATCGAGGGAGGGGCGGATTATCCCGATCAGTTCGTACAGCGTTATCTGGCGTTCAAGCCGGGAGATGCCTTTTCTCATGCCAGGCTCGGGGAGACACAGCTCAACTTCACAAACTCCGAGCGTTTCCGGGAGGTCAACGTCACGCCGGAAAAAGCGGAGTCCCGGGATTTCCGGGTGCCGGTGCTTGTGCAGCTGAAACCTTCGTCCCGCAAGAATCTCCGCCAGGGAATCGGATACGGCACGGACACGGGAGGAAGATTCAATGTCCGGTACCGTGACCTCAATATGCTGCACCGCGGCCATGAATTCTATTCGAATCTCTATGTCTCCGAACATCTCCAGGGGCTGGCGACCGGCTACATACTTCCGGATGCGGTAGATATCAGGAGTTCAACCGTGCTGCAGTTCAACCTCCAGCAGGAGGACGTTTCCTCGTATACGAGCCGGTTGATTGCCCTGGAGCTGGACAAAAACCACAGCTTCGGCAAGGAGGAGCTGGGGACCGCCTACGTCAGGCTGCAGCGGGAGGAGTATACCGTCGGGGCCCAGGATTCAAGCGCGCGACTGGTCTTGCCCGGCCTGCGCCTTTCCGGGGATCATTACGACAACCCGACGCGTCCCGTCCGGGGCTTCCGCTATAACCTCGATCTGCGCGGAACGAACCAGTGGCTCGGCTCGGACACGAAATTGCTCCAGCTCATCTCCGCGGGGAGTTTTCTGTTGCCGCTGCCGTGGCGGCTTTCCCTCCAGACGCGGGCCAGGGTGGGGATCACACTCGTGAGCGATCCGCTCAGCGATCTGCCCCCGTCGCTTCGTTTCTTTGCCGGGGGGGATCAGAGCGTGCGCGGCTATGCCTACCAGTCCCTCGGCCCGCTTGATGCAACCGGCCAAGTGGCGGGAGGGAAGCATCTCCTTGCCGGGAGCGTTGAGCTCGAACGGGCCCTTTTCAGCGACTGGGGCGTCTCTGCATTTTACGACGCAGGTAACGCATTTGACTCCTTCACCGGGGTCCACCTCTTCCAGGGGGCGGGGCTCGGCCTGCATTACTACACCCCGGTGGGCGCTTTGAACCTCTCCGTGGCCCGGCAGATCGGAGTGGACGACCCAGGATTTCGCATTCATTTCACGGTAGGGTTCGAGCTGTGAAACGCCCGGCGGCATACGGATTGATCGCCGCTCTGGCGGCAACGCTCATCGGTGCGGGTGGATGGGGCGCGGCCTGGCTCGCCGGTACGACGGATGGCGTCCGCTGGCTCATGGATGCGGTTTCCCGTCATACGCCGCTTACGATCTCCGCCCGGGAGGTCGAAGGGAGGCTGCTCGACCGCCTGCAACTGGGGGGCGTCCGCGTGGCTCTGGCGCCGGTGGAGGTGGGGATGGAGCGCCTCGACTTCCGCTGGGCGCCGCTTAGCCTCCTTTCGGGCAGGGTTGCCGCGAAAGAGCTGACCCTGACAGGCGTGCTTATTCGCGACAACACCCCCAAGGAAACAACGCCGGATCTCGCCTGGCCCCGGGTCTCCGGATTGGCGGGGTTTTTCGACGGGCGGATCGAGCGCCTGCGGGTGAACGGCCTAACCTACCGCCGTCTCGACGGGCTGCCGGCGAATGTGACCACCATCTCCTCCGTTGTGGTCTGGCATAGCGCGCTGCTGTCCATCTCCGATCTGACGGCCGTTGCGCCGTCCGGGCGCGTCACGGGGAGCATCGCTGCCGGCTTTTCCCCGCCGTTCTTCCACGTTGACCTGGTCGTCACCCCGGCTGTGCCCGTCGCGGGGATGGATGCCTTTTCCCTGCAGGGCCGGTTTCTTCCCGGGCGGAGTTCCGAGCAGCTGGCGGGGGGATTCGCCGCCGCCGGTTCATCCGGCAACGTGAAGCGCCTGGAGCTTGCGGGGGAAGCGGGGATGACCGGGAAGGCCTTCAATCTGCGGCAGCTCCGCGTGAGCAGACCTGGCCGGGCGGGTCATCTCACGGGTGGGGGGACCGTCACGCTTGCCGCCCGGGAGCCGCTCCTGGCGCTCCAGCTTGAGGCGGCCGGCCTCGATCTGGCCCCCGAACTCAACATGCCGACCGACCTCTCCGGAACCCTGACGCTCACGGGAACTCCGGGGCTCTACCGGGGGGAGGTTACGCTTGCCAACAGGGGGAAAGAGTGGCGGGAGGTGCGTCTCTCCGGCTCCTATCAGGGAGACAGCACAGGGGTAACGCTGTCCCCGTTGCATGGCTCGCTGCTTGCCGGGTCTGTGCAGGGGCATCTGGGCATCCGCTGGCGCGAAGGGATTTCCCTGGAGGGGGCAATCAGCGGGAGGAATCTCAACCCGGCCGGGATTGACCCCGACTGGATGGGGGTGGTCAACTTCGATCTCGCGGGGAACGGTGCATGGTCGGGTCAGGCCCCGCCAAAGGGGAAGGTGGACGGCAGGCTCCTGGAGAGCCGTCTGCACGGGCAGGCCCTGACCGGGGCGTTTCAGGCCGATTTCGCCCATGGCGACCTTCATGTCGATCGTCTGGTGCTGCAAGGGAAGGGATTCACGATCAATGCAGAGGGTGAACTCGGCAAACGGCTGGCCTTCACCGCCCAGGTCGGCGAACTGGGTCGGCTGATCCCCCGGACAACCGGGGAGCTTCGGGCGGATGGGTGGGTACGCTGGCGTAACGGGCGTCTGGACGGCTCCTTCACCGGTCGGGGTGGGAACCTTGCCGCCGGCGGGTTGCGGGTCGCAGCCGTGAATCTGTCCGCGCGGCTCGGGGAAGAGGAAGGATCCCTCCTGCACATCGCCGCGACCCTCCGCAAGGTAGCGTACGAACGCTTTCAGGCCGATTCGGTGACCCTGGAGGCGGACGGGACCGCCCCACGGCATACAGTGAACGCGGCGCTCCACTCGGGCGGCGCAGAAGCGCGAGCAGCCTTCTTAGGGGCATATAGTCGGGGGAGCTGGCAGGGGAAGATCGTCCGCTTCTCCGGCCGTGATGGCGTCGGGCTGTGGAGCCTTGAGGCTCCCGCTGCGCTGTCCGTTGCCGCCGGGCGAATCACGCTCGCGCCCCTTGTCATCACGGGTGAGCAACCGGAGCGGCTTGAAATCGCCGGTGAACTGACCGGGAAACCGCCGGGCGGTTCCGTCCGGGCGTCGTGGAATGGTCTGAATTTGGCCAGAGTGAACCCATGGCTCACGGAGGTGCGAGCAGCGGGAGCCAGCGCCGGAAACATCCGGCTGCGCTTTCCGGAGGGAGAGTCGCCTGTCTTCTCGGGAAACGCGCGTGCGGTGGGAACGGTAACGGCGGAAGGGTACGGGATTGCCGTACAGGAGGGCTCGCTCAGTCTCGACGGGGGTGAAGAAGGAATGCGCGTTGGGCTGGAGCTCCGCTTGGCCGGCGGGGGAGCGTTCAATGGGGCCTTTTCGTCCCCCGCGCCCGCTCGTCTGTCTATCCCGGAAACCGGGAAAATAACGGCGGAATGGGCGGATATCGACCTGGCACCGCTTCGCCGCTGGTTGCCCCGCGACGTCATCCTCGCCGGACGCCTTGCCGGGCAGGTCACCGGAAACGTCCTCACCGGGGGACGGCTCGACCTCACGGGGAAGGCATCTCTCGCCCCGGGGAAGATCCGTTGGCAACGGGGAAACGATGCGCTCGATGCCACTCTTCACACGGCGGAGCTCTCATTGGGTTGGCAGGGTTCCCTGCGCAGCCCCGCCTCGGAAAGCGACACCGGACGACTCGTCTTGGCGGGCCGGACCGGCGCTTCGGGTGTGCTGACCATGGACGGGCGCGCGATCAGCCTGGAGCAGATTGCGCTGAGCCTTGACGGAAATGAACGGGGGATACATGCGAAAATGGACCTCTCCCTTGCCGGCGGGGGAATAATAAACGGGCGATTCTCATCACGCCGGCCCGCAAGTCCGGCTATCCCCGGCGAAGGAGAAGTGGATCTGGAGTGGGCCGGCATCGACTTGTTGATTATCCGCCCCTGGCTGCCTCGTTCCGTCAACCTTGAAGGGAGGTTCGCAGGCCGCGCGATGGGAACTATTCTTCCGGGACAGAGGTTTGCGCTAAAGGGCGACGCCGCCCTTTCCGGGGGGGAGGTGCGCTGGATGAGGCCGGGAGGGGAGATCAAGGGGAACCTTCGCTCCGCTTCCCTCTCCTGGGACTGGCGGGGAGAGGCGCTTCGCGGCGCCGTTGCCTTGGCGCTGGCGGAGCAGGGACAGGTCCGGGGGAGTTTCCAACTGCCCTTCCCGGCGCGCTTCCCTGCCGTCCTCGACCGCTCGGGATCGCTTCAGGCGTCGCTGACCGGACAGGTCGGGGAGCAGGGAATTCTCGCCTCCCTCTTCCCGGGATTGATCCAGGAGAGTCACGGGGAGCTCAACGCCAACCTGCGGGTCAGCGGGACGTGGGAGGAGACCGAAGATCGAAGGGATTCTGAAGCTGGCCAAGGCCGGGGCGTATCTGCCAACGGCGGGCATCAATGTCAAGGAGGTCCAGCTCGCGATGCACCTGGAAAACGAGCTCATCCGCATCGATTCCTTTCGGGCTCTATCCGGTCCCGGCCATATCGAGGGGACGGCCCTCGTACGGCTCAAGGGGTGGCAGGTGGCCGGCTACCAGGGAAGCATCACCGGCGAGCGGTTCCAGACCGTCTACCTTCCCGAGCTGCAGATCCTGAGTTCCCCGAACCTCACATTCGAGGGCACTCCGGAGAGGCTGAACATCCGGGGCGAGGTGCGATTGCCGGAGCTGCTCATCGTCAGCCAGGCGGCCCGGGCCGTTGTCCTGCCCAGCAAGGATGTGATCCTGGAGGGGGTGCCGAAGCCCGTCAAAAATACTTTCCCCTTTGCCCTGGATGTCCAGGTCCGGATGGTGCTTGGCGAGAGAGTCCTGGTAAATATGGAAGGGATCGACGCCAAATTGGACGGGAGCATCGATCTGGTGTTTCGAAGTCTTGATACAATTACGAGCAGGGGCGAGATCAGGGTGGTCAAAGGGACGTTACAAGGCCTACGGAGTAGACCTGGAAATCGTCCGCGGGCGCCTGTTTTACGCCGGAGGACCCTTTAATCAGCCGACGCTGGATATCCTGGCGCTTCGCACCGTCGGCGACGTGCGCGCCGGCGTCACGGCCGGGGGGATCCTCCGGGCGCCGGTGATCAAGCTCTACTCCGAGCCCTCGATGCCGGACGTGGATACCCTGGCCTACATCGTCTTCGGCCATCCGCTCGGCAACGGCAACAGCAGCGAACAGGCGGCCATGATGGCGCAGGTGGCCGGAGCGCTCCTTTCCCGGGGGCAATCGGTCGCCCTGCAGGAACAGATCAAGAACCGGCTGGGGCTCAGTACCCTGGAGCTTCAGACAGGCGGAGAAGCCCCCGGCCGCAGTGGATATAAGCAGATCCCGGTCGCGCCCGCCGGCGTCGCCCCGGCAAGACAGGCAGCCGGTATCTCCCAGACGATGCTGACCGTAGGGAAATATCTGACGCCCCAGCTCTATTTCAGTTACGGGCGGTCGCTATTCACCGGCGGCAACCTGTTTCGCCTCCGTTACGACATCTTCAAGCAGTGGCAGATCGAGACGCAGACGGGGAGCGAGAGCGGCGTGGATCTCTATTACAAAATCGATTTTAATTGATGCGTATACCGGTCGGAAGATGACGCATCAATCCCCTGATTTGCGGCGCCATCCCCCAATGATGTCTTATGCAATTTCCGTCTTGGTCAGTTTCTCCACCCGGCGGAGCGTTGCACTGGCGAGGTCGATCAACCCTTGGGCTTCATAGGACGCTGCCAGGCGCAGTAAATAGCGGGGATTTTCCGGTTCGGTGGCTACAGCTTTTGTGATTGCGTCCGTAGCCGACGTGTGGAGACCGTTCTTTGCGAGGAAGTCGCCCAAACGGCACCAGCAGGCCCCTGCGGAAGCGGGATTGAGGAACGCAGCGCGGGCGTAAGCATCTACCGCCGCATTCGGCTTCCCTCGGAGGATCAGAATGTCGCCGAGATCCATGAGATAAAGCGGCTCACCGGGTTTCAGCCCCAGGCACCGCTCAATGGCCGCCTGTGCATTTTCCGGATAGCCCGCGCGGAGAAAGCCATCGGCCAGACGGTTGAAAAAGATGGGTGCGTCAGAAGGGTCAATCTCAGCGGCCCTTGTGTAAGCCGCTTCGGCCTCCTCGATGTTGCCAATAGCGAGCCGGGCAGCGCCCAGAGCACACCAATGCTCCGGGGCTTCCGGTTCGAGGGAAATGAGCGTTTCGTAGAGATGCAAGGCGTCGACGGTTCGATCCGCCATGAGATATGCATCACCGAGGGTTTTAAGCAAGCCGACATCTTCCGGCTGTGCAGCCGAAGCTCGCTCGCAGACCAAGATCAGCGCGTCCCAGTTCTGTCCCTCCCGATATATACGGACGAGTTCGTCATAGGCAAAGCCGGTGAAAAGTTTTCGCGAGAGCTCCTTCCGGAAGAGGCGCTCGAAACAGTCGGCAGCCTCTTGCGGCCTTCCGCTGTCGTGGAGCGCCCAGGCCAGCGAGAGGAGGTGGGATTCGTCTTTCGGGAATGTTTCGGTGAGTTTCCGGTAGAGCGCGACGGCCTCGGTGTGACGTCCCATCCTGGTCAGGGCATCGGCGAGATTACGTTCGGGGAGGGTTTGCTCGTCTTTCATGGAGTGAGGCACGCGTTTTAAGCAAAAAAAACCCGGAGGCTTGGGACTCCGGGGTGCGCTTTCAGCAACTGCAAGATGATCCGCAGGCGCTTTCCTGACTCAGGCTGGAGGTCAGTTTGAATCCCGACCCCCGCGGGCTGGTTACGAAATCGACCTCTATCGGTTTGACCTTTTCAAAGAGGGCCTTCTCGACCAAGTAGGTAACCCCCCGGTCCTCGAATATCTCGTCGTCCTTTGTTGACTCATCCAGAGCCATGCCCAGTGAGGGCCCGGATCAGCCGCCCTCCTGCATCACCACCCTGATGGAGGGGGCCTCCGTGCGACTCTTAAAAAATTCCTTAATCATCTCACTTGCTTTTTCAGATACAGAAAACATAGATATCTATTCTCCTTTTCTTGGACACTCTTCCGGTCCATTTGAATTTTTATTAACTTAACGATCAATTCACTTTTGTCAAATGACAGTTACATTACCTTTCTGTGTTTGAGAAACGCGTTTGAATCCGCCAGCGAGAACATTCTCTGCGGCTTGCTTCCCCTCCATCTCAACGTTCACACACGCTCAGGAGAAGTTCGTCTCCCGCTCTGTGCTACATCTTGTGGCAGCGGTCGCAATTTTCTTTTACGGTAAAGGCCCCTTTGCCTTCGTTATGACATGCGCCGCATGATTTTGCCGCCTCCATCTCAGCCATCGTGATCCTCTTATTCTTTGCAGAGGGGAGATAGAGTTTGACGTGGCAATCGCCGCACTGGTACATGCCCGTGTGCAGTTCGTGGCTGAATTTGACGTCACCCGTATCCGGCACCTTGAAATCCACATCCTTGAAGGGATGGCACTTAATGCATTCCTCGGTCTTAAAGGCCTCTTTGCCGTTATGACAGGCGCCGCAGGATTTGCCCTTCTCCATCTGAGCCATAGTGACCGGCTTTTTTGCAGCCATATCGTATATCTTGGGATGGCAGACGGCGCAATTGTTCGCTTTGACATGCTTCTTGTGACTGAAGGTTACGGGTCCCGTCTCCTTCACTTTCATGGTTATATCGGCAACTTTGTGACATTTGATGCAATCCTTGAGATCGAAGGCCCGCTTGCCGTTGTGACAGGCGCCGCAGGATTTGCCTTTCTCCATATCAACCATGGTGTAATGAACTTGTTTCCTGAGGTTGTAAATTGCATTATGGCAGGTTTTGCAGTTATTTTTTATCCCCTCTTGCCTGAAATGCTCGTTATGGTTGAATATGACCTTGCCGAAATTGGCTATTTTAAAGGGGACATCTTTGATGTCAATCGCATACGCGAAGGAGCACGTCAACACCGTTACGGTTAAGATGAAAAACAGGTACCGCTGCTTCATGATTGCCTCCGGAAAAACAAAAAGAACAGAGTCTCAGCCCTGCGACGCCGTCCTCTATTTGCCCTGTTACCCTTTTCCCCCCAGAACATCGAAATAGGCATCAGAAGGAAATCAGCCATCCGTTCCATGCGAATCTGTCAATATAAAAAAATGCCCGATTAGTCAATTCATATTGCCTACCGGTGGTGGATTTCCACTTCTTCCCATCCTGTCCACATCTGGCGGAAATGGGCAAAAGGCGTATGCCCCAGCGTGGCCATGTAGATGTGGACGCAGAGAAAGGCAAAAAAGGAGCAGGCGATCAGGTAATGGGCGTCCACGAGAAACTTGATCCCTCCGATCATGATGATCCACCCCCGCAGAGGCGCAACATTCATCAGAAGGAGACCGCTGGCGATAACGAGCGGCAAGAACAGGAACATGATGAACAGGTAGCTCATTTTCTGGAT
This sequence comes from uncultured delta proteobacterium, assembly GCA_963817385.1. Taxonomy (GTDB): domain Bacteria; phylum Desulfobacterota; class Syntrophia; order Syntrophales; family UBA5619; genus JAKAFS01. The sequence goes on along the minus strand of CAWFOM010000016.1, from coordinate 92,142 downwards.
GGCATTGAACTTGTTGTCCAGCGTGGCGTCGTGGGGATTCTTCCGCCCCAGAAAATATTCAAAGAAATAAAAAAAAGCCTGCCTGAAGATCCCCTGTTTGATATCGTCCAAATTGGGGACATAGAGTTTTACCAGATTCCTCGCTACGAACAGATAGTAAAATATCCAGAGGAAGAAGGAGATCGCTACGGTCACGCCGGCGATATCGTGCAGTTTGATGGCTGCCTTATACGTACCGAAGATATTGGCATATTCCGGGAATCTGATCTGTATGCCCGTGACACAAAGGGTGACAATGCCGAGGGCGTTTAGCCAGTGCCATATTCTTACCGGCGTGGGGGTGAAATATATCAGCTCTTTGGGTGTTCCGAGTGACATGATCAATGCTCCTTTCTTCTCTTTCTGGTGACGAAACGTAATGTGCCGTGCAAAATGGGCACCATAAGTCCCCCGGCTGCGATCAGAGCCCCGATGATGCTCAACAGGGTGCTTCTTGTTGATCCCAGCATATAGAAATCCGGGGTGCCGTACAGGATGTCCATGATGGCGCCTCTCTCTACCGGTATTCGGCTATATGTGCCATCCTGCTCGGGAAAGGCAAGATAGCTTGTCTGTTGGGCATTAGGTCCCGAGGCATGACAGAAGGTGCAATCCCAGCGGTTATTCAAAATCTGATAATTGTGCGTTATGACCTCGGGCATCATTGTCCCCAGGAGACTTAAACTTCGATATTGACTGCTGGTATTGAATTTCTTTAACTCGCTTAATGAAAGAAAATTATCGCCGTTGACGTCGATCAATGACTCGACTTTTTTCCCTGCTGATAAAAACGGCCGTAGATCGTTAAAAACGGCCAGCTTGACGCCGCCCAAGGGCGAGTCTGTTACATTTTTCGCCATGTACATGGTAATTACATAATTTTTTGAGCCCGTATGGCAGGTTATGCATGGCAATGCGTCAATATGGAGCGCCGCCTGGGGCAGCCACTTGGAGTGGTTCTTGACCATTTCCGCATATTCGTGACACTTGGCGCACTGGATGTTGATGTCGCGGCCGGAAACAGCCAGCAGCGATTTAACGGCATGAGGCTTGTGGCAATCAGTGCAGCCGGCATTCTTTCCATGCATACTTTGATCATACTCGGCAGCGACAGCGGCGTGACAATCCTGGCACTTTGCGCGGGATGGTCTGATGCCGTCCGCAGGATGACGCTTTGTTACCCTGTCATGGCAGGAAACACATCCGATGCGTGCATGTGTCGTGGACTCATATTTCACCGGATCGATATAGAGGTGTACCCCGTTACTCATGATCGTCTTTTCGCTGTGACAGGTCATACAATTGTTTTCAGCAGCATCCATGGCCGGCGCCGCCATCATGAACATGAGCGCTGATGCCAGTAAAATCAGAATCCACTTTGTCTGACTCATTAATCTTCCTCCTTGCTATTTGTGAGCTTAGCGCTGGCACATACCATCATAATGCGTTTATTCATCCGTTGATACGAATTTCCGGGGATCGATCATTGCTAAGAGTAGTTTTGCGTCCCAGCAGGCTGCCTCTGTTCGGCATGTTGATCTATGACTCCCCTCTACCGTGAATGCACCACAAAAACAAGGGGAATCGTTTGCATGACTACGATCAAAGCGCCGAATGTGAAAAAACAGTGCCATCAGATCAAGTCCGATTTCCTCCGACCCGCCGGCTGATGAGTCGCTGCCTCTGGGATCAGTATTGCCGCTCATTCTGCCAATAGTTTTTATGGCATTCCTCTTTCGCGCAGGGTCGATCTTTCTTCTTGCGCCACGTCCTTGCAGTGGTTGTGCCAGCCGGCGTAAATAGAGAGAAATAATTACAATTAATTGATTTCATTAGAATAATATTCATTGACATGGAAAAGATGTTTGAACCGGCTTGGGAAATGTACGCAATTATTATACATAAGAAATAGTGTGTCCGGATAGAAAACAGCATCAATGTGGCAACATTCCCGAGATACGGTGCAAATTTCATTAGCGGCGGTCTGTATAAAAAAATATACGCAGGAACACGTCGTAATTTTATGCTCACTATGGTAAATAGAAAAGAAATGCTATATTTTATGATGCATCGATTTGACGAAGTAGTTGAATTACTATACAGTAACAAAGAATTGCGATAAGCGGTTCGTCGTTTATAACTTCCTGCGGGAAAGATACGCACCGGTATTTCTTACGATCAAATTATGGAAAAAGGCAAGCAAGAAAAATATCAGGACCGACACACTCTCCTCGTGGTTGATGATGAGGAGGTAATCAGGGAAGGGATGCGCCGCATTCTTACCGCCGAAGGGTATTATGTGGAAACATCGGCCAGCGGAAGATCGGCGATCGAAAAAATCCAGGAACACGATTTCGATGTAGTGATTACGGATCTGAAAATGCCCGGCATGGACGGGATCGAAGTGTTGAAAAACATAAAAATACTGCAACCGGAAGTACCGGTAATCATGATTACCGGTTACTCAACCGTTGACACGGCTGTGGAGGCGATGAAAAACGGTGCCTTTGATTATATCGCGAAACCGTTTACCTCGGATCTGATCGTTGATAAGGTACGGAAGGCCATAGACCATAAAATAGCAACGACGGAGAGTTTTTCGGTAAAGAAACTACCGGGCGACGGCCATGGCTTTGGTGAATTTATCGGCGAAAGCGTTGAGATGCAGAAGGTCTATCGCCGGATCATGCAGGTGGCCCCGACCGACAGTACGGTATTGATTACCGGCGAAAGCGGGACGGGCAAGGAACTGGTGGCACGCGCCATACATAAGAACAGCGCCCGGCATGACCACCCCTTCGTTGCAGTGGACTGCACCTCGCTTCCGGAAACCTTGCTGGAGAGCGAGCTGTTCGGCCATGTAAAAGGTTCGTTCACCGGCGCCATCCATAGCAAGACGGGGCTGTTTAAGGTGGCCGACGGGGGCACCCTGTTTCTGGACGAGGTTTCCAATATAAGCCTTGCGACCCAAGCGAAACTCCTCAGAGTTTTACAGGAACGCATTCTGACTCCCATTGGTGATACCCGGCCGGTCCCGATCGATATCCGCCTCGTGGTGGCCACCAATATAACCTTACGAGATATGGTGGCCAAAGGCTCCTTTCGGGAGGATCTGTTTTTCCGCATCAACGTTATTCCGGTTAATCTTCCACCCCTGCGGGAGAGGAAGGGCGACCTGCCGCTGTTGATCCTGCACTTTTTGGGTAAGTTTTCCGAAGAGATCGGCAAGGAGGTGCGGGGTCTGGCGCCCGATGCCATGGCGGTGTTGGAGGGATACACCTTTCCGGGCAACGTTCGCGAATTGGAGAATATCCTGGAACGGGCGGTTGTCTTGTGTGAGGGTGACGTCATCCAGAAGGCCAACCTGGAATTGAGATCCGCGGAGGAGGAGAGATACCTGGATCCGGATATCGTTCCGCTCAGCCTGGAGGAATTGAAGGAGACGAAGAAGCAGATACGCGAGCGGGCGGTAGAACCGATTGAAAAGGCGTTTGTCATCAACGCCCTCAAGCGGAATAACTGGAATGTTTCGCAGGCCGCGGAAGAGACGGGAATGCTTCGCCCGAACTTTCATGCCCTCCTGAAAAAACTGGGCATATCCGTGAAGGACGAGCAAAATAACCAATAATCTCGATATCGTGAAGAGAATTTTTGGAGCCCCTGCCGGTCGGTAGGACTCCCTGACCTCTATGCCGAAAAACGGTGATGATCCATCCGGCGAAGTCAGGTCTGATCAGTAGGACCGGGGGCGGGTTGAACGGATTCCTTCTTCACCCCTTTCGCAAATCCCAACAGCATCAGTATGGCGGGAATAAGCTGAGCGACCACGACCAGGGCGCAGAAGGCCAAAAATATCCACACAAACAGATCGCTGTTATCCTCCCGGGCAGCGGTTGCGGCCCACAGGGGGGCGGCATTGAAAAACGTCGCAATCATCGGACCGATCGTTTTAACGCGGGTTATATGTTTCATGAGCTCCTCCTTAGGTGGTTCATTCAGTTCGCGTGAACTTTTCTTGCATAATCAGCCCTGGTCAGGCTTTCCATGGCGCACTTTACCACCTGCCTGATCTCTTCTTCATCCTCCGGTTCTGCGGGGCGCAGGGCATGGTAGAAAATTCCCTCTTTCCGTACCTTCCTTATCAAAGGCAAGGGCGCGTCATCAGCAATCAGGATGATCATCAGCTTGCGATTGCACTGTTTTAAGAGCGGTACCATCTCTGCGGAGGTAAGTTCATCAAGTTCGGTTCCCAGAAGCACAACCCGGGCGGTTTTTTTCAGCACGCCGTTGATGGCTTTTGCCGCAGAGTCAGTTACCGTCACATCGTAGCCGGCCTCTATAAGCAGTTTTGCCATCTGCTTTCGGGTCGTCATATCCTTATCTGCAATGAGCAATCCCAGCATGATTTTATCCTCTCACGGTATCTGACATCATAGCGTTTTGACGCCTGTTTTCGGCATCGTGCCTTTCGCGGCGCAGTCAAAGAGCCCTTTGAGCATCGAGTAGAAGAGCACTATACTGGGTATTAGCTGACATGAGACAATGAAAGCACCAAAACCCAGGAAAAGGAGCACGAGCAGGCTGGTGCCCATCGTCTCTTGTCCACTGGAAGCCAGAGCCGATGTTGCGTTGACCATTATCGCCGTTAGAATCGCCGTTATGAGTTTCATGGCTTCCTCCTTTTTTTCGTTAATCATTTCTGTTACTGAAACTACTGCTTTTGACTTTATATGCTGCAATGGACATGCCATGAGAGGAACGCCCTGGGCTGTCAGTTTAACTTATTGTTTTTAGATACTTTTTATCTGGTAAGAAATTGCCCGACAACCTTTTTGTGGTGGCGATGTATAATAACCTTATACAGGTGAGGTGTCGAAAAAGGATCGGAACTTGGGGCTCAGATGGCTACGCATTGATAACCATGGAAGATATTAATAAACAGTCACTTGTATAAAAATATATACCTCACCCTGCTAATTGGCAGGGCTGCTGGCGGCACGTGTCTCTTTGCCCTGCGGGTGCAGGGGCAATGTGATGGTGAAAGTTGTGCCTTCGTTAACCTTGCTCTGCACTTCGATCTTGCCGCCATGCCTCTCGATGATCCCATAAGAAACGGAAAGACCTAACCCCATACCCTTATCACTCTTCGTAGTGAAAAATGGATCAAATATCTTCCCCAGGTTTTCTTCACTGATTCCTGCCCCGGTGTCGGTAATGGTGAGACAGGCATATTCCTCTTTTTCTGTATAGGTCTGTATGTGGATGCTTCCACCGCTGGGCATGGACTGGCTGGCGTTGAGCAATATGTTGATAAAAATCTGCTCCATCTGGTTCTCATCGACAGGAATAAGCGGCAAATCCGGCTGATAGTCCCTGATGATCTCAATATTGTGAAAGCTTGATTGGCGGCCGATAAGGGCGAGGGTGTCCTCCATCACTTTGTTCAAGGACGTCGGTTTCTTCTGGGGTATCGATTCGCGGGAGAAATCAAGCAACCCTTTGACTATCTTTGCACATCTCTGGGCTTCGTTGATGATGACGTCCATGTCTTTTCTTAAAGCCGGGTCCAGCTGAGGACTTTGGCTGGTTAAGTTGGCGAACATCAAAATGCCCGTGAGTGGATTGTTAATCTCATGGGTAATTCCGGCCACCAGTCTTCCGAGGGAAACGAGTTTTTCCGAACGGATCAACTGGGTCTGCATCTGTTTAATTTCGCTGGTCCTTTCTGCTACTTTCGTCTCAAGATTTTTCCCCCACTCTTCCAGTTCCATCCGGGCGTTTTTCAGGCTGGCAGTCATCTTGTTAAAGGCGTCGGAAAGATCGCCCATTTCATCGTGAGGCACATTTTGCACGAGGGCATCGAGATCTCCCTGGGCGATTCTCTTGGTTTGCGTCAGCAGTTTCTTTACGGGACGATTTACGAGGCGATGGGTAAAAAAGGTGATGGCCAGAGAGATGAACAACAGCAGAAAAACCGTCAGAAGAACGATTTTATTCCGGTAATTATCTATCAGCGTATGCATGTTTTCCAGGGAAACGATGATGTCCAGAACACCTAAGATCCTCTGTTTGGGAGAGTGGAAGTGGCATGATGACACATAACAGCTTTTTTCGTTGTAAATGGCCTTGGCCATCCCTACTACCTGCTTGCCGTTTTTATCAAAAAAAATCCGGCTCCTGTTCATCGTGGAGGCTTGCACTTTCGGTTCATCACTGGTGTGACACATGTTGCAACCAACCTCTGTTTTGTCGAGATACCTGCCGATCTCAATTTTTTCGGTGGAAAAGGTTATATTGCCGCTTTTATTAATCATCCTTATGTATTCGATCCCCTGCAGCGTGCCTACCTCCTGGATCATTTCATAGGCCCTTTGCCGGTTATCCTCCAGCATTTCATAGTGAGTTGATTTTATGATTGTTTCGCTTAACTTGTCGGCATCGGAGATCGCCGCTTCCAGGAGCATGGTCTTGAGGGTAGCGATATTGATGTACGCAAAAAACACCATGAAGACAAGCAGGATGAGACTGATGCCGATGGTCAATTTAGAAATAAGGCTGATACGCAAGCGTTTTGTTCCTCAAGTAACGATGTGAGTTTCATACTATACGTTGGTAACGCATAACCGCGCATAAATATCCGGTGATAGTAATTTATAGAAAAATGATAGTCAAGGCAGATGTTCGCAGATAGATGTTCGGTATCGGCAGGTCGCGAAGGCAGCAGGGCCAATTTTTTCATTGCTTTTTGCCAACCTCTGTATTAGGGATACGTGACTTTTTACCGTACTGCAGCGATATCAGTTCATAACCAAAGCCTGCGTGCAACGTCATAGGTGTCGTACGCAGCGTTTCTTTCATTCGCTATTTTGCAGGAGGCTTAGCATGTTGAAGATAATTTCCCGCATGTCGTCCGTGATCTTGCTCGTTTTGCTGTTTGCCCACCCCCTGTGGGCTGATCAGGGTATGGCTGTTGATCCGGCCACCTGCCTCGGTTGCCACGGTGATAAAATCTCCGCCGCTTCTTTTGTCGCTTCCGTTCATGGAAAAAATGGCTGTAATAGCTGCCATGTCCAGCTTACCGACCTTTCCCGGCACGTGAAGGGTGAAATCAAAATGGATAAGGTCAGGTGCGAGCGCTGTCATAAAAGGGAAAATGCCGAGCATTATGCCAGTGTACATATACAAAAGGATGTACAATGCGCTGATTGCCACACTGACATACACTCGCACCGGTACTGGAAAAATGACAAACGTATTGTCGTTGCCAAGTGCATCCAGTGCCACGACCATGAGGCAATTTACCGACAATCCATCCACGGGCAAGCGGTGACAGCCGGCAATCAGGATTCTGCCGCCTGCAACGATTGTCATAATCTCCATGATATTAAGCCGATGAATGACCCGAAGTTCCATACCGACCGGGTATTCCATACCAAGGTCTGCCTGAGGTGCCATAGTGATGAAAAGATGATGAAGCGTAACAATGTCTTCAATGTGGCGATCAGTACTTACATGGATAGTTATCACGGGAAAAACTATCGACTCGGTTATCCGGAAAAGGTCGCCGGTTGTTCCGATTGTCATACGGCCCATTCCGTGCAGAAAGCAGCAGACCCGCGTTCCGCCGTCAATCCGGCCAATCTGGTGACTACGTGCCGACAGTGCCATAAGCACGCCACGACAAACTTTACTAAATTCTATGCTCACGGGGAGCACACGGACAGGGGGAAATATCCGCTGCTGTACTGGACATTTTTAGGGATGATGACCCTTTTGATCAGCACCTTCGCCGTTTTCTGGATCCATACGCTCCTCTGGCTATACCGCGGATTTGTGGAGAACCGGGAAAAAGCGGCACTACTTGAGGAAGGGGCTATCGGGCATCTGCCCGGCGGCTTTAATCGGTACCGCCGTTTCAACGGTCGCCAGATTATCCTGCATATCCTTGTAATGGTCAGTTTCCTCGGCCTCGCCTTGACCGGATTACCGCTTAAGTTCAGCGATCAGGAATTGTCAAAACTTCTGATGGCGCTGTTCGGCGGCACTGCAAACGCCGCCTTGATCCACAGGATATGCGCCGTGGTTACCTTTGTTTATTTCCTATCGGCAAATTTCTTATGCATCCATTTTCTCTTTATCCGAAAGGATATCCCGGGAAACTGGATGGAGCGGCTCCTCGGTCCGGATTCACTGTGTCCCAATGAGCGGGATGTCAGGGATATCACGGGCATGATCCGCTGGTTCTTTTTCAAGGGGCCGAAACCGACCTTTGAGCGCTGGACGTACTGGGAGAAGTTCGATTTCCTGGCAGTCTTCTGGGGCATGTTCGCCATCGGCGGCTCCGGCCTGATGCTCTGGTTCCCGGAGTTTTTCGGCAGCATTCTTCCCGGCTGGATGTTTAACCTGGCGACCATCGTCCATTCCGATGAGGCCCTGCTTGCCACGGGCTTCATCTTTACCGTGCATTTCTTCAATACCCACTTCCGCCCCGAGAAATTTCCCATGGACTTCGTCATTTTTAACGGCCAGCTGTCGAAACATGAGTTTATCGAGGAACGTCGTGATCAATGGCAGCGTTACGAACGGGAGGGGAGCACCGAACAATTTAAGGTTACGAAGAGAAGAGGTGTTTTCTTCGATTTCTTTTTCAAAGGATTCGGCTTTCTTGCTCTTTTCTTGGGGATTGCCCTCCTGTTCATGATGCTTTATGCTTTTTTAGCGGCGCCGCATTAGCAGGGTTTTCACACCCAGCTAGGCGGGCTGTTCGACGCGCCGTCGGGTGGGAACGAGGGGCTCTTTTTATTTGACAAAGCGCAAGGTCTTATTATACCTGAATCGGCAGTCGTAAGATCGTTCAAGTATGACAAGTTATGAAAAAGATTCCCGTATAAGAGAAGCAAGGAGAAGGAGGGAGCATGCCGGTAAATAGGAACGACATACTGGGGTATTTCTTCAATATCATAAGCCTTATTGGCATGATACTGGCTACGATAGCGACCGGTCTGATCATCGTGCTGCTCTCCGTGGAGCTGATTACCGGCGTGGAGAGTCCCTATCTTGGCGTCCTGGTATATTTTATCTTTCCCGCCATGCTCATCCTGGGCCTGCTTCTGGTACCCCTCGGGGCTTACCGTGTCAGACGGCAACGCCGCATGGCAGCGCCTGAGATAATTCCTCCTTATCCCGATCTCGACCTGAATGACCGTCATAAGCGCCGGCTGTTTGTCTTTTTTATCTTGGGCACGGTACTATTTGTCCTCATTATTTCCATTGCCGCACTCAAGGGGTACCATTTTACCGAGTCTGCCGACTTTTGCGGAAAGCTCTGCCACACGGTCATGACACCGGAATATACCGCCTGGAGCAAATCTCCCCATGCCAGGGTTCGTTGTGTCGATTGCCACATCGGACCGGGGGCAAAATGGTACGTCAAGGCCAAGATTTCCGGCCTGAAACAGATATATGCCGTGCTGGCTCACACCTATGCCGTTCCCATCGAAACGCCCATCACCAATCTCCGCCCGGCACGCGATATCTGCGAGCGCTGCCACTGGCCGCAAAAGTTTTACTCCGGACGTCAGAAGGTATTTTATCACTATGCGCCCGACGAGAAGAACACGCCTCGGGAGATCAACATGCTGATTAATATCGGCGGCACCCCGAAAACCCCCACCGCCATGGGCATTCACTGGCATATCGGCAGTGAGGTATCCTACATTGCCCGGGACAAGAAGCGGCTCGACATCCCCTATGTCACCGTCACGGATAAAAACGGCAAGATAACCGAGTACAACGATGAGCATGAGCCTCTTTCCCCAGCGGAGATTGCCAAAGGGGAGAAGCGTCTCATGGACTGTACCGACTGCCATAATCGTCCAACCCATATTTACCGTTCACCCGGGCGGGAAATGGATGAAAATTTTGTTTCAGGCCACATTGACCCCACGCTGCCCTTCATCAAGAAGGTGGCGGTGGAGCTCCTTACCAAGCCGTACAAGACCAAGGAAGACGGGCGGGCGGGGATTGCCAGCGGCATCGAGGGATTCTATGCCAAGAATCACCCAAAGGTGGCCAGTGATAAAGCCGCGGCGATCAGACAGGCCATCGAGAGTGTACAGGATATTTATGACCGGAACTTCTTCCCGAATATGAAAGTTGCCTGGAATACCTACCCCGACCATATCGGTCATTTTTATACTCCGGGCTGTTTCCGTTGCCATGGGGGGAAACACAAATCCCAAGACGGCAAGGTCATTTCCAAGGATTGCGACCTCTGCCATACCGTTCTCAACCAGAAACAGGAAAACATACGGCCGGGGACAAAGGTGAAGGGTTTTATCCATCCGACGGATATCGGAGACAGCATGATTGCCCTGAATTGCAGCGAATGCCATTCCGCCGGCGGTGAAGATGTGCCTGGCGGCGGAAGCAGCAAGGGCAAGTGAGCTTCCCGGGAATGGATGGTTCCGCATGAGAGGGGGAGCAGGTGCGTGAAGCCGGTGACAATGCCGGCCGGGGACCGATGATGATCGGGCACAACAAAAAAGCGGGGACTCCCCCGCTTTTTTACACCAGAGCGCGCAGATCTTGTAACGCAGCAGCACAGATGATGCAGGGAGGAGAAGATGACAGACAAGCTATCATCTCTTGAAGCCCGCGTGGAACAAATCGCCGTCCAGGTAGATGCGTTGACCAGAAAAGTGGATGAGCTTTCCGTCCGGATGGATCGTTCCGACACCAGATCGATCCAGAACGGGGCGACACCTCAGGCGGATGACCTCCCCGACGCATCGGAGGAGCTGCTGTCATGGGTGGGCCGTTCCTCGCTCCTTCAACGTCTTTCAACGATCTGTTTCCTCCTGGTCGTAGCCCTGATCCTTCGCACAGTCACCGATAACGGAATAATCAACCTCCATCTCGGTTCGCTCATTGGGATGAGTTATGCCGCCGCCTTGATCTTCATGGGCTGGCGGAGGTACCGGAAAGCCAACCCGCTGGCGCCCATATTTACGGTATGCGGCACCGTCCTGATGTTTACCATCGTTGTGGAAGCACACACCCACTTCGATGCCATTCCCTCCGTTGTGGCCTATGTCCTCCTGATGCTGACCGGTCTCGCTACAGCCGTAATCAGTTATATCTATCGGGTGCCGGCCCCGGTTGCCGCAGGCAATCTCGGCATGTGCCTTGCGGGAGCAGCGATCGATTACCCTACGCCTTTTTTCCCCTACCTGGCAATTGTGCTGCTCACAGCCAACGTGCTCGGTAGTCTTGCCGCCCGGGCATACCGTTATTCCTGGCTCCGCTGGATATTGCTCCTCGTGACCCTGTTTATGATCCACCTGTGGGGATTCAAATTGGGGATGGCCCTGCTGGGCGGCGAAACGCTCCCCCCGGCACTGGCGCCCTCCTGGTTCCTTCCGTTTTTGACCCTTTTCACCGCGACATACATGCTGACGGCATTTCTGGGCATAATCCGCAGTCTCCCGGGAAAGATCAGCAGATTTGAACTTGCCCTTCCGACGATCAATGTAGCCTGGGCTTTTTCCCTGGCCCAGTACGTGGTGTCCGCCATGGGGGTCAGCAAAATACTGCTCGGCGTCGTCGGGATCGCCGCCGGAGTGGGACATCTGGCAGCGGCGGTATGGCTGTCCGGCCGAGACCGGACAGGCGCGCGCGGGACCAACGCCTTTCTCTTCGCCGGTGTTGTACTGCTGGCGCTTGCCCTGCCAATGGCCACGGACAGCATTTTCATGTCTCTCCCGCTCCTGTCGGCGGTTGCGTTCGGGACAGCGGTCGTCTCGGCAAAATGGCACAGCGGGAGCGTTCGGGTAACATCATACCTCCTGCAGATTTATCCGGCCGTGGCGCTGGCGGCGACACTGCTCACCCGGGGAGCAACCGCTACCTCTTTTCAGGCGAGTGTGGCGTCAGCCGGCATTCTTGCCTGCATAGCTTTCGTGCATTACCGGTGGTGCCGCCGCCGAAATCCGCCCGAAGAATCGGCCTTATTCCAGAGGATTGATAAAGGCGACTTCAGCGCTGTCGCCATTTTGCTGGCTGCTCTCCTGAACGCATTTTTCATGCTGCGGTTGATAGTCAACCGGGTTCTCGCAGCGCTTCTTGCCCCGGCTGAATTGAACAACGCTCTCTCCTGCAGCCAGTCGGTCATCATCAACCTGTCTGCTATTGCGCTGATGTTCTTTGCCCAGGTGCATCGCACCAGGGAAGTGCGCAACGTTGCAATTCTCGTGACCGTGATCGGCGCCATCAATGTTTTCCTGTACGATCTCATTCGCGCGCATGGCATGCCGCTGGTGATGAGCGTATTGTCCTTCGGTCTGGCTACGGCGGTGGAATCGGTAATCCTGGGACGTTGGCAGTCTCTATCACCGCCGACGCAAGAAAATGAGGGATAGCAGCTTTCCCGCGAACGCTAAGCGGGTCCGTGTCGGAAACATGATCCGGAAAAACGGTCAGAATCTCCAGGCCCGATGGGAGAGGAGGTAACCGTATCCGTTTCCCTGCGGATGTTTCCGTACCCTGTCGGCGGCGCGGGGAGGATCGGCCTGCAGGAGGGCAAAACCCCAAGTGTGGGGAACGGAGACCTTGTGCGGGGACATTAGACGGGTTCCGGAAAAGGGAGGGGCAACTGCCGCGCAGCGCACGAGACAACGGCCGCAGTGCAGCGCCCTGGCCCTGCAGGCGTCCACGTCGATGAAATAGCCGTGCCTCTCGCACCACCGGTTTTCCGTTGTCCGCCGCTCTCCGGGACCCATGTATTCGGCCGTCCCGGTTCCCTTCTCCGTATGCATCACGGTGCGCTTTCGCATTCGTCCCCGGACGGCTTTAAGGATACCATCAACCGGGGGCCCGCTCCATGCAGGCGGGCCCTCGGTGAATGGTTTTAACCGACGGTAGAGAGGATCATTTCTTCGCCTTCGCGGGCTTTTTCGCCGCCGGCTTGGCTTTTGCTGCCGCCTTCTTTGCCGGCTTGGCCTTTGCTGCCACTTTCTTCGCCGGGGCTTTCTTCGCGGGCTTGGCCTTTGCTGCCGCCTTCTTCGCGGGCTTGGCCTTTGCCGCCGCCTTCTTCGCCGGTTTGGCCTTTGCTGCCGCCTTTGCCGGTGCCTTTGCCGCCTTCTTTACCGCCTTTGCCTTTGCCATAGATACATCCTCCTTTAGTTGCTTCAAAGTCGATCCCGCCTGAGCGAGACCGCGTAATCCATTTCATTTTCCTCCTGCCGCAGGGAGTGGAAGAACTCCCGGATGATGCGGGTCACCTCCCGCGGACGTTCCATGGGGACCAGGTGGCCGGCGTCTTTCACCGTACGGCTTTGGGAATTCGGGATAAGGGCTTGGATACGGTCGAGATCGATGAACCCCCTGTTGTCGCTTTTTTCCCCTTCGACGATGAGAACGGGGCAGGATATCCTGGGAAGGAGGGGCCAGGGATCGAACTGCCTCCCTCCCATGAAGAGGGCCGCCTCCCGCTGGGGACTGCAGGCGAGCCGGAGGCCGCCGTTATCCCCTCCGGTCATGCCATGGCGGATGTAGAGCTCCAGCATCTCTTCAGTCCATCCCTGAAACAGGACGCGTGAGCGCAGATAGGCCATGGCATCGTCCCGGTCTCGCCAGAAGTTCGTTCGCTTGATCGCCTTGGCGGCGAGAGGGTGTTCGTCAACCTTCATGGAGCCCCGGTAGAACTCCGGAGGGAGGAGGATGGGTTCGATGAGGACCATGCCCGCGGCGGAGAGTTCGTAGAGGGCGTTGGCGATCAGAAGCACCGTTGCCCCCATGGAGTGGCCGACCAGAAAGGGTCTGTCAAGCTGCAAAACGGTACAGAGGCGGACGGTATCCTCTGCGAGGGTCATCCAATTCAGTCCTCCTTCGTCGGGATCCGTCTCGCGATGATCGCAGAAGGAGGGGGCGATGATGCGATAGGTGTCGGCGAGCTCCCGCGCGAGGGGATGCCATAGCCAGGGCTGGAAGCCGGTGGCGTGGAGGAAGATCAGCGGCGGACCCTCCCCTTCATACCGGAGATAGGAGAGTTCCGCGTCCCCAATGTTCTGTACGCAGGCCTGCGGAGTATGTGTGGTCGACTCGATCACCGTTCACCTTACCCAGGTGGTAAATTCGTCCGGGGTCGCCCGTTCCCTTTCAAAATTATTGATAGGCGCGCCCCCGTCGGGAAAGCCCATGGCGGAGCCGATGATGACGGCCTTCGTCTCCGGGATCGGAACGATCTCCCGGATTAACGCCGGATACATGACCGATGCGGCCAGGATACAGGTTCCCAGTCCCCGGGTATGAGCCAGCAGACAAACGGTCTGGAGGATCGCGCCGACGTCCAGCATCGCGTATTCCCGGGCGAGGCTTTTCTCCACGCAGAAGAGAAGCAGACAGGGAGCATCGAAGAGGGCGGACATGTCACCCGTGTAACGGAGACGCGCCTCCTGATCCCCGCGGGCAATCTCCAGGGAGGTCAGGACCTTCTTCCCCACATCCGTATATCGCCGCTTCAGGGTGTCCGGCCAAGCGCCGGGCATCGGGGTGTCCGGGACAGAGATGACGCCGTCCAGTATCCGCTGTCGGTTGGCTTTTTTGAAGCGTTCCAGAGGCTTCCCCGTGACCACGACGATCTCCCACGGCTGGGTATTCCCCCAGGAGGGCGACCAACGAGCCGCATCCAGGATCTCCCGGATGAGCTCTTCCGGGACTGGGTCCGGCCTGAATCTCCGAATGCTTCTTCTCGTTGTGATAGCCTGAAAAACGTCCATTGTTCTCCCTTCTCCGGGCGGCGCTCAGAAGATGAAAACGGCCGCGGCGATGACCGTCGTAAATCCCCCGTTTTTCACGATGGTCGACTGGGTGACGTTCCGGGTTCTGACGATCTTGCCGCTGATCTTGAAGATCTCCTTCTTCTCATCCCAGCTTTCGTCGACATTGAAATCGATTCCGAGTGTGGAGGCCAGCATGGCTGCCGCCATGTCCTCCGCGTAGTCACCTGCCTGTTTTTCCGTCTGACCGAAGGCATGGTGTTCGCTGATGTAGCCATAGGAGGACTGGTCGGCCGGAATGGCGCAGCCGACCGACGCGGCCAGAAGACGCTTCGGTTCGTTGCTGCAGCAGCGTCCCATGACGCAGAAGGTGATTCCCCCCGACACCAGCTCCTTGAACCCCTGGGGTTTGGAGATCATCCGGCAGTAAGGCGGAATGATGCTGGAGACCTGCACCAGGTTGCACCGCTCTATTCCAGCGTCTCTCAGCGCACGCTCAAAAGAATGGAGCTCATCCCGATGGGTGCCGACGCCCTTCGTGAAAAATATCCTACTCGGAACAAGACCCTTCATCCGTCGTATCGCCTTATTGATAGAGTGCGACCAGGAATCATCTCGTGAAGCATCGCGATAAACACAAACTCTCCGACTCTTTTTTCCGAGGTCATGGGCTGTTGCCTTCCTCTCCCATTCACGGTTCGCCGACGTCCATCCCCGGAGCGGAGGGCAGATGGATAATCGATTCCCGGGGAATATACCAAGCTTTCCAGGTGAATGCCATAAAAATATTTTTTCATTCCGGCGGGATCATCCCGAAAACGGTTGCAGGAATCCACGAAAATCTCTACACTGGGAAAAAAGAACGGGAGGGATTCGTGAGAAAGAAGGGATACGGTCCGATACTGCTGATCGTGCTGCTGCTCCTGTCGGGCGGAGATGCCCGGGGGGCGGCGATCCGGGATCTCAGCGATCTCAGGCAGGATCCACGTGCCTATGTCGATCGGAGGGAAGCGGATCTTCCTCTTCTGCCGGCGGAGATACAGGGCAGCCTGAATGCCGCCTATGACCTCCTCGCCTTCGCTCCCTGGCATCAGACCATCCCCCGTCACACGCGGGAACAGGTTATCTGGGGGTTTAAGGAATACGACAGCAACCCCGGTTACGGGAAGGATGGGAGGCGGCATCCTGCGGACTGGATCAGGAAGATGGCCGTGAATGCCCATCTCGACGATTATCCGCAGGGCGGATTTCCGGCCGTAACCGTGAACCGGATTGATTTTCGCGTCCTGCCCACCCGGGATCGCCATTCCCGCTTTCCGAAGCGTCTGAATGGGGACAATCCGTTTGACAATCTCCAGGAATCATCTGCCCCTCCCGGGACGCCCGTTCTCGTGACCCATCTCAGCCGTGACCGGAAGTGGCTCCTCACGGAGACAAGCTACGCCCTCGGTTGGGTGCCGGCGACGGACATAGCGGCTGTGGATGCGGAGTTTATGCGGAGCTGGGAGTGCGGCCGGTATATGGTGATCATCCGGGAAAAGGCACCTGTCCGGAATGATATGGGCAAACTCCTCTTTCGGGCGCCGCTGGGAGCGGTCTTCCCGAAGGCCGGGGAGGGTGTCGGCCACACCGGGATCCTGACGGCGACGCGCGACGCCCGGGGGAAGGCGCACCTCCGGAAGGCGCGGCTGCCAAAGGCCGCGACGGCGGACAAACCTCTCCCGCTCACCCCGCGTCATATGGCGCAACTGGCCGCCGCGCTCGCCGGCCAACCCTACGGTTGGGGCGGAGTGAATGGAAAAAGGGATTGCTCCGCCCTGATCCGGGATCTCTTCACGCCGTTCGGACTTTGGCTCCCCCGCAATTCCAAGGAGCAGGCCGAAGCGGGTAGGTTCATCAGCCTCAAAAACCTTCCGTCGGCGGAGAAGGAGGCCCGAATCCTCCGTCAGGGGGTGCCGTGGCGGACCCTCCTCTGGACGCCGGGGCACATCATGCTCTATATCGGCGTCCATCAGGGGCAGCCCCTGATCTTCCACAGCTTCTGGAGCATCAAGACGCGGGACGCGGCGGGGAACAAGGGGCGGATCATAGTGGGACGTGCGGCGGTTACGACGCTCCAGCCGGGCCGTGAGCTCTCCGGCGGGGATCTTCCCCGTGCCGATGTCGAGGGGATGACCCTTCTCGGGGAGCCACCGGAGACGGAGCCATGAGCCGGGGCGGCATCCCAGCGGGCCGTGCAAGGAAGGCGACGGGTTCTTCCCGGTGCAGGTACAAGCTGATGCTCGAATACGACGGGACCGGCTTCAGCGGCTGGCAGACGCAGACGAATGCCCGGAGCATCCAGGGAACGCTGATCGATGCGGCTCGGGAACTCTTCGGCGGAAATGTTGATCTTCAGGGGGCGGGAAGGACCGATGCCGGTGTCCATGCCCTTGCCCAGGTGGCCCACCTGGAAGCTCCCCACCGCCTTCCGCCCCAGAAGATCCTCTATGGTCTGAACGACCTCCTGCCCGCCCCGATCAACATCTTGAAGGTCGAGGAGGCGCCGACCGGCTTCCACGCCCGCCATCAGGCCCACCAGAGGAGCTATCTCTACCTGATCTCGCGTGTGCGGACGGCCTTCGGCAAACGCTATGTCTGGTGGGTGAAAGATGACCTTGATCTCGACCGGATGCGGGAAGCGGCGGAGATCTTCCGGGGGTTCCACGATTTCGCCTCCTTCGCCGACAAGCGGATCGACAAGCACCTTTCGACGGAAGTTCAGATCGATCGGACCGATCTGGCGACCTGGGGCGACCTGATCGCCTTTCGGATCGCCGGCTCCCACTTCCTCTGGAAGATGGTCCGACGCCTCGTCGGGATCATGGTCGTGGCGGGACGCGGACGCCTCTCTGCAGCCGAGATCGAGCAGATGCTGAGTACGGCCTCGGCGCTCCCCGCGCAGTGCACGGCGCCCGCATCGGGGCTCTTCCTCGCCCAGGTCCTCTATGAAGGGGATCGCCTGACGCCCCTCACGATTCCGCCGTTTCCCTTCTTCCTCCGCTGAGGCTTGCCCCCGCGGTGACCGGAAGTGCAATCCCGCAAGCCGGTCCTCGGCGGGGAGCTTTCCGCTGCCGCAAAAATCCTTGCAGATACCAGAGAACTTGTGATCCGGGAGTGCTGAAGGTAGGGCTGGTCGAGGAAGTTCTGAAGGCGCTCGGAGACAAGTGCTTCGGCGTGTTCAGCGACGTTCCTCAGGATAACGGTGTGGGCGTGGTGAACCGCGCCGCCGCCTTCGCTCGCGAGAAGGAGGCCGACTGTGTCGTCAGCGTGGGGGGCGGAAGCGTCATCAACACGGGGAAGATGGTCTGCATCCTCCTGACGGAAGTCGGTGGTCTCGAGAACTTCGAGGGGATCCAGTTTCTCACGCGGCAGCAGACTCCGCACATCGTCATTCCGACGACCGCGGGGACGGGGAGCGAGGTGACCTGCATAGCGGTCATCCTCGACGAGCGCAAGAGGCAGAAGATCATGATCGTCGAGTATTTCAACACGCCCAGGCTTCGCTCAAGCTGGCCGGAAAACCGGAGCGCTCTATCCTGTTTTCAGTCCGTCCGGAGGATATCGAGGAGCTCCCCGCCGAAACGGTGCACCTTCTCGGGAGTCAGGAGACCCACGCCCGCCATGGCGTCGAGGGAGGCATTTTCCAGCCTTGAGAGACCGACGAGATGCTGATCGGGGAGGATCATGAAGGGGGCGCGGTTGGTCTCCTGTGCCTTTTCGAAGCGCCAGCGAAAAAGTTCCCGGAGGCGCTCCTTCTGCCCGGAGGTCAGCGTCGGGTATCCCGGGAGCCTCCGGTGCGCCAGGCGGTCAAGGATTTTGGGCTGCCAGATGACGGCCGTCATCCCGACGAAGAGCTGCTCGGCCTCTTTTTCCCTCCCTTTTTCATGGAGCTCCCGGTCGAGCCTCAGGGAGAGGTCGAGCAGATGGGCGGTATCGAGGGCGGCGTAGTCGAGTTGTTCCTGGGTAAGGGGCCGAAGATCCCACCGGGAACGCTGCATCTTCTTCACCAACGTGACGCCGAGGTAGGACTCAAGTAGCTTGCCGAGGGCGAGTTGGCGACAGCCGATCAGCGAAGCGGCGCGGTGCGTGTCAAAGATATTCCGGAAGGCGAAGGCGTAATCCCGCTTGAGGATACGGATATCGTTATCGCCGGCATGGAGGATCTTGAGGACATCGGGATCGTTCAGGACATCGCCCAGGAAGGAGATATCGAGGCCTACCAGCGGATCAATCAGCCAGGTCTTTTCACCGGTCTGGACCTGGATGAGACAGAGCATGTCACGAAAATAGCGAAAGGAATCGTACTCCGTGTCGAGGGCGATAATCCCGGCGGTGCGGATCGACCTTTCGGCCTCTGCCAAGTCCGACGGCGTTTCAACGAGTGTCCAGCGGCGTTTCATGCAATAATCCTCAGTCCGAAGTTCATGAGTATCAGGGCCGCTATACTGCGCTTCTTCAAGAAATTCAACATATTTTGCGCGAACGGCGGAGCACTGATTCGCCGGAAGACGTCTGCCATGGGTAACCCGCAACGGGTGTCGTACCCGGGAAGGCCGAGGCATCCCGGTTCCATGTTCCTCTCGACGCGGGCAAAGGTGATCGGTTTTCTGAGCGCCTCCGACGCGGCCGATCGTCGCTTCCTTCGGCCGATTCGTCGACAGCGCAAAAAGCCATCCGAAGATGATGATAATCAATAGATGATGAATAGATCTGTTAGCAACAAATAGATTTGTCCGGTTTTGTAGCAAATGAATTGTCCGCATTGTGCTGATCAGGAAGAGGAGAGCAGAGGGTGGAGCCCGAAGCTTGTTCCTGATCAGGAGGCGAGCGGCGGACCTACGCTGCCTTTTCTTTGGTGAACTTCTTTAGTTTCCCCTGGGTGTCATAATCGGCCAGTTTACGCGGGCCGTGAAAGACCGCAAGCGATCCATCCCCATATCGATGGACAGAGATTTTCACCTTGACATAATGGCATCGGTACTTGTCTGCAGGGATTTGCAGCGTTCTTCCCTCGAAACTGACGCAGTTATCGGGAGTCACCGTCCGCTCGTAGTGTTCACAAAGGATGTCATCGAGGTTTGTCCCAACCCAGGGCACAAATGCGGATCCTTCCTCGGTGGGCGGGTGCATAAATTCGGCATTGAACGCCGGCGTATACACCTGGGTCAGGTAACGGTTGGCGGCAGCCATGGTGGTAATGTGATGAAAAGCCAGTTCCTGGGGAAGCCGGCCCTGATGGGTGCCAAAGTTACGTTCACTGCGTCCTCGCGCCTCCGGTGAATAGGCGGGGATCATCTCAATCCCCAATTGACTCATGGCTCGTCCGAACTGGGTGATCTGAGTTTTACTCACCTTTCCGCCCTCCTTGGGCGTGAACCAGTAATGGCTCCCCCGGTCGGTATAGAGAGCACTGAACAGGCCTCGTTGAAGGATGACATCCCGTACCCCCTGAAAACTGCTTGCCGTTCCTTCTTCGTCAACAAAAAACACTGAGTAATGTTCGCTTGTCGCATCATCCATCGTTACAATCAAATCCCACTTCTTTCCCGGCACCCATTCATGGTTGCTCCCATCCTGATGCACCATCATGCCGGGTAATGGGGCTCGCTCCCTCTGTTTCCGATGAACTCCTCGCTTGGCCGCTTTGGGAACCAATCCCTTCGACTGAAGAGTGTTCTTGACCCACGTGTAACTCCGTTTTCCTTCCAACTCTCGATACTTCCCATAAAAATGCTTCACGTTCCAACCCCGATACCTTCCTTCATATTGCTCTGCAACAGCAATCATCTCATCCACAGGTGCACGACGGTGTGATGCCTGCGTCAATCGCTTGTCCGATAATCCTGCTAACCCTCGCTCTTCGTACCGATCTCTGTACCGACGAAACGTCCGATCACAAACCCCCAAGATTCGCGCCGCCTCTTCCTGGGTCAACCGACTCTCATTCCATCCAAAATACACCTCTTCAAATCGCATCTTCCGGATCTCCTGTAGCATCTCCGTCCGTCTCATCCGTCACCTCCATCGGTGACCATAACAAACCGGACAGATTGTCTGCTACGAACCCGGACAGTCTACTTGCTTCCGACAAGATGATGAATAGATCTTGACAATGAGAAAAAATTAACTACTATAGACGCCTAAACGAGGGGTTGTCCCTCAGTTCCTAATTTCTGAAAGGAGGAGGTACACACATGAAGAAAGTATTAGCTGTTATTTTTTCCCTGTGTTTCTTCGCGGCATTATCCTTTGCAGTTGTAGGGTGCAAGAAGGCCGAAGAGCAGAAACCGGCGGAGGCGCCCAAGGCGGCCGCACCGGCTCCTGCGCCGGCCCCCGCGCCAGCTCCAGCCCCGGCGGCTCCTGCCCCGGCAGCACCGGCCAAGTAATTTACCCGTCACCATAGCCACGAAGAGAACCGGCCGAACGCGCTTTTACCGTTCGGCCGGTTTTTTTAGCGACTTTTTCAACATGCGGTTCGGCCAGCTTTTGACCGCTCTTTCCACGAAGCAGTAATCATTTGATCAGGCGCCGGCGCATCCTCCGGATCGCCAGCGGAAAGGCAGCCGCGGCGAAGGCTGCCAGGTAGGCCGCTTGCGGAATGAGCGAAGTGTCGATGCGGCCGCAGCTGAACGCTCGGGAGAGATCGACGAGATGGGTAAGCGGCATGACCGCTGCCGTTCGTTGTGCCCAGAGGGGAAGGTTCCCGAGGGGAAAGAAGGTACCGCCGAAGAGGAACATCGGGGTGATAAAGAGGAAGACCGGCAGGTTGAACAGTTCGATGGTGGGCACGAGTGCCGTGCAGACCATCCCCGCGGCGCCGAAGGCGAGGCCCCCGAGGAAGGCCAGCGGGAGCAGGAGCAGGCCCTCCGGGTAGCGGATGAGGCCGAAGCAGCTGATCACCGCCATCATGATTGCCGTTGCGATCAGGGCCTTCGTCGCCCCCCAGAGGATCTCGCCCGTGATAATCTCCTCGACGGTGAGCGGCGTCGCCATCATCGCATCAAAGGTCTTGTAGTAGTACATCCGGACGAAGGAATTGTAGGTATTTTCAAAGAAGGCGTTGTTCATGATGGTGATCGCGATGAGCGCCGGGGCGATGAACGCGACGTAGGAGATCTCCTGCCCCTGATACCGGATGTCCCCCACCATTCCACTCAGGCCGAGGCCGAAGGCCAGGATGTAGAAGAGGGGCTCCAGGAGCGGCGGGATGAAGCTGATCTTCCAGCTCTGCCGGTAGGCGGTGAGGTTCCGCTGCCAGACGCGGATGAACCGGCGGGATATCGGCGGATAGAGTCCGCTAAATCTGAACCCATTCTCGAAAAAGCCCGAGGCAAGGCGCTCCTCTGTGGACGCCGAGTGCAGGCGGAGCCGCGAGGCGAACACATCCTCCAAGGTCGCCATCCGCATGGTGCACCCTCCGGCGCAGTAGCGATTGCTGATCTCACGGTAGATGTCGCTTCCGTCCTCCACGGAGGCGATCAGGCGATGGCTGAAGTTCTCGTATTGCACCCCTCTTTCCCGGAGAAAGTCGGTGAGGCCGTCGGCGGGTTCCGCCACCTCGATCACATGGCGGCCGACATGGCGGCGGATCAGCTCGGCGGGTTTCCCTTCGACGAGAAGCCGCCCTCCGTCCAGGATGATGAGCCGATCGCAGAGGCGGGACGCCTCCTCCATGTAGTGCGTCGTGATGAGGATGGAAAGCCCGTCCGCACGGAGTTCATCGAGGCGATCCCACACCTGATGCCGTGACTGGGGATCGAGACCGGTCGTCGGTTCGTCGAGGATGAGGAGTTCCGGCCTGTTGAGGAGGGCGCGGGCCATGACGAGCCGCCGGACCATCCCCCCGGAGAGCTCGACCGTCCGGGCGTCCCCGCGGTGCTCCAGGGCCATGAATTTCAGAAGATCGCGGGCGCGGAGCACCGCCTCGGCCGCCGGGATATCGAAGTAGCGGGCGAAGACGACGAGGTTGTCGAACACCGTCAGGTCCGGATCGAGATTGTTCTCCTGCTGGCAGATGCCGATCCGGGCCTTCACGGCCCGGGTTTCGCGGGTGATGTCGAGACCGAAAATCCTGAGCGTCCCCGCCGTGGGGGGCGAGAATCCGTAGACCATCCGGATTGTGGAGGTCTTTCCCGCCCCGTTGGGGCCGAGGATTCCGAAGCACTCGCCGGCGGCGACCGAAAAAGAGAGATCATCGACGGCGACAATCTCTCCGAATGTTTTCCGGAGATGCTCTGCTTCGATGACCGTCTTCACCGGGCCGTCGCCTCCGTTCCCCGGAGATAGGGGATCGCATAAGGCCCTTCCCGAATGAAGGCGACCGTGGGTTCGATCCCTTTGCTGCGGAATTCGGCGACCGCGAAACGAAGGGCGTTTCCGACCATCTCCCCGACCGTTCGGGCAGGGGGGCGCTCCGTTTCCGCGTGCAGAAAATCGAGACCGCAGCGGCCCGGGATCAGGCAGTAGTCCTGCCGGGGAATGGTGTGCGTGCAGTAGACGAAATCCTTCGGGTCGATCTTCCGGAAGACCTTTGCCCACATCTCCGGCTCCCACTGGTCCTTGGTGAAGCACCACTCGGGAGTCTCGATCAGCCGGAGGTAATGTTCCGGTCCCTGGATCTTGAGCATGTGCAGGAGGCTCCGGTATTCCGGTCCGCCGATCGGGTCCTCGTCGCGGTTGTCCGTGGCGATGATCAGGGTCCCCCCTTTTCGGATCGCCGGAAGCGCGTTGTGGGCGGCCTTCACCGCCTGGTAGTGGTTCCGACCGACGTAGCCGCCGTGGGTGAGGACGATGTCATACTCCCGCTCGACCGGGACGGAGACGTAGTCCCTAACGAGCGCGGCCGCCGCCTCGTGAGCCGCCGCGAGCTCCCCGGCGAAGACGCCGGTCGGGCGGAGGTCCTTGTCGAGGGTCGCGTTCACGATGAAATCCACCCCCACAGTCCGCGCGATCGCCAGGGACTCTTCGTGGCAGGGGTTCCCCTCGAGAATCAGGTTCTGAGCCAGCGGGGATTCGAGAAAGGCGGGACTGTGGAACTTCTCGATGGTCCGCTTATCGACGAGACCCGGGCAGACCGCCTTCCGCCCGCCGGAGAGCCCTGCCATGAAGTGGCTCTCGACCAGCCCCGTGGCGATCTTCAGATCGGCCCGGGAGAAGGCGCTGTTGACGAAGACATCGCCGCCGGTCGTGCTTTTACCGACAAACGTGAGCGATGCGAGGTCCTCGCAGTCGTGATTGATCACCGGGTAGTCCCGGACGATCTGATCGCCGAACATCTCGACCCACTCCGCAGGCGTGCTCGGCCGGTGCATGCCGTTGCCGACGATAATCGCGATGTTGCTCTTGGGGATTCCCGCCGTCTCCAGGCGGTTCAGGAGCGGTCGGAGCATCCCGTTTTCCTCCCGGTACGGTACGGGTCGCGTGATGTCGGAGACGGTTACCGCGGCTTTGAGCGCCGCCGCCGGTTTCCCCTTGGACCGGATGATCTCTTCGAGCGGCGGGCACCCGATGGGATGCGAGAGGGCGTCCTCGAAGGCTGCCCGCGGATCGTCGAGGATCGGGATCTCCTTCATCGACAGGATGTCGCAGTCCGCAGGGACGCGGACGGGGAGGATCTCCCGTCCGTATTCGACGGTGATCTCTTTCCAGCCCGTCGTGTCTATTTCCTGAAGGGTGCGGCGTATTTCGGGATGCATGACTGTTTCCTCTTCCCGGGATCAAGTGCCAAAGAATCTACCCGGAAGGGGAGAGCCTGTCAAGACCGAAGTGGCTTCGCCGGGCGCAGGCGGTGAATGGCCGTTGCAATTCCCGGATCGTTGCGATATGAACGGGTGCGGATATTCCCTCATGAGGTGACTATGAAAATCAGATTTATGGGTGCGGCCAGAACGGTGACCGGCTCCTGTTACATCCTGGAGGCCGGAGGGCATCGGTTTTCGATCGACTGCGGGATGCATCAGGGAAACGCGGAGATCGACAAGCGCAACTGGGACATGGAGATCTACGATCCCGCCGGGATTGAATTCATGGTGATGACCCATGCCCACATGGACCACTCCGGGCTCCTCCCCCGTCTCGTTCAGCAAGGGTTCCACGGCAAGGTTTATATGACCCCGCCGACACAGGATCTTCTCCGCATCATGCTTTTGGACAGCGCCCACATTCAGGAGATGGAGGCGAAGTGGAAAAGCCGTAAAAGGAACCGGTACGGAGTCAATGACATTACCCCCCTCTATACGCAAAAGGATGCGGAGGCCGCCTTTCCTCTCTTTTCGACCGTAACCTACAATGAGACCTTCTCGCCGTTTCCGGGGCTCGGCGTGACCTTCCGGGACGCGGGCCATATCCTCGGTGCGGCGATGGTGGAGCTTGCGGTGACGGAAGACGGCAAGACGAGCCGGATTGTCTTCTCGGGCGACCTCGGCCGGCCGGAGCAGCTCATGATGCAGGATCCGACGGTGATCGGCGAGGCCGACGTCCTCTTCTTGGAGTCGACCTATGGGAACCGGAACCACAAGGACGAACATGAAAGCCTCAACGAACTTGCCGAGGCGGTGGCTTACAGTTACACCCGGGGCGAGAAGGTGATCATTCCCGCCTTCGCCGTGGAGCGGACCCAGGAGATGATCTACACCCTTCACCTGCTTGCCAAAGACGGTCGTCTGCCCGCGGACATGCCCGTATTCGTGGACAGCCCGCTTGCCATCCAGGCAACGGAGATCTTCCGGAAATACCGGGATTATTTCGACCCGGAGACCAAGCGTCTCCTCGCCGGCGGCGAGGACCCCCTCGCGCTCCCCCAGCTCCGCTACACCCTCACTACGCAGGAATCTATGGAGATAAACAATCTCCGCGGCCCCGCAGTCGTCATCTCTGCAAGCGGCATGGCCGACGCCGGGCGGATCAAGCACCACCTCCGCCACAACCTTTGGCGCGAAGGGGCGAGCGTTGTCTTCGTCGGTTTTCAGGCGCAAGGGACAACGGGCAGGAAGATTGTCGACGGGGCAAAGAAGGTCCGTATCTTCAACGAGGAGATCGCCGTGAACGCGAAGATCTTCACGATCAACGGTTTCTCCGCTCATGCGGGGCAGAGCCAGATCCTTGACTGGCTCGGCCATTTCAAGACAAAGGGGCTCCAGGTCTTCCTCATCCACGGTGAGTACGGCGCCCAGCAGGAGCTCGCCGGCCTCATCCGGAGCCGTTTCGGCCTTTCGGTCTCTATCCCGGACTATCTGGAAGAGGTGACGATGGAAGCGGGTCGCGAGCTCGCGCGCGTCGAATATCCCGATAAGGCGGCACCGCGGATCGACTGGGGCTTCCTCATCACCGACATGGAGACACGGCTCGCCCAACTCAAGGAGCGCCGGGACCGGATGGAGGCGAAGGCCTGGGTAGAGCAGACGGAGCTGAGAGACCGTCTCCTCGAGGTGAACCGGAACATCGCCGGGATCGTCTCGGAGATCTGACCCTCTATTCCCCCATCCGGTAGCTGAACGTTGCGGTGATATGGAGTCGGGAGAGGTTGAACGCCTCGGGAAGGGGAGCATAGGGGGCTGCGGCCCGCACAACGGCGAGGGCCCCTTCGTCCAGGATTTGAGAGCCGGAGGTGGTTATGACGTGGTATCCCGACAGGATGCCGTCCGCATCGATCGTGAAGCGGATCACGGCGTTTCCCTCCTCTTGCTGAGCAAGGGCTTGCGGCGGGTAGCTCCAGAGCCGTTCGATCTTCCGGCGGATCATCAGAAGATAGGCGCTGTAGGGGCTCGCCTCGCCCTGCAGGGCCACCGAACCTTCGCGGGCACCATCCTTTGCGCGCGCCGCCTGGGACGGCACCCTGCGGCGGGGAGGAGACCGCCGGGCCGTCTTTTCCGGGGGCGCTTTGAGTTCGACCGTTATTACTTTTTGCGTCGGCTCTTCCTGCGGGCTCACGTCCCAATCGATGCGTGTCGTCAGAGCAAGGACGAGCGCATGGCCGGCGAGCGACGCCAGCACAAAGGGGATGAGAAACTTCTTGGCCGTCATGGGATTGGATTGCCTCCCTCGTTCCGGTGGATAATGACGGAATTCGCGGGAAAAGTCAAAGATGGAAAATGATGGACGGATAACGGGAAGGGAAGAACCGATGGAGTCTGATGAGAAATGGATGCGCCTGGCCCTGGAGGAGGCTGCCCTGGCCATGTCGGCGGGGGAGGTGCCGGTCGGGGCGGTAATCGTCCGGGGGGAGGAGTTCCTCGCGAAGGCGCACAATAACCCCATCGCCCTTAACGATCCATCGGCGCACGCGGAGCTCCTCGCCATTCGCAAGGCGGCGTCTGCCGCGGGAAATTACCGCCTCACCGGGACGACGCTCTACGCGACGCTTGAACCCTGCCTCATGTGTGTGGGGGCGATCCTCCAGGCCCGGATCGGACGGATCGTGTTCGGCGCTCGGGATCCCAAGAACGGCGCCGCGGTCAGCCTCTATCGCCTCTTCGAAGACTCTCGGCTGAACCACGCCGTAGAGGTCACCGAGGGGGTGCTCCATGAGGCCTGTGCGGAAATATTGAGTGGCTTTTTTCGCGAAAAGAGGCTACTATCGCGCCCGTGACTCTCCCCTCGATCCTACCCCGCAAGAGGGGGAGAGACAATGGAAGAAAAGAGATACCCGGAGAGATACCGAAGTGGTCGTAACGGGATCGACTCGAAATCGATTTGGGGGCCAAAAGCCCTCACGGGGGTTCGAATCCCCCTCTCTCCGCCAGAGCAAAAAGGGCGTCCGGCTGCAGCCGGACGCCCTTTTTGCGTGGCAAATCCGGGCGCGGACGCACCGGTTGGCCAGGTCTACTCGACCAGGGCGAGACTGACCCGCACGAGATCATCGGAGATACGCTGCCGGGTCATGCCCATCTTTTCGCAGAGCGCGGTCATCCGGCCGTTCGTCGGTTCCAGAAATCCGTAGAATTCCTTCAGACCCCGTTCCATGGCGATTCCCACGAGGATGTCGAGGATCTTGGAAGCCAGGCCCCGCCCCCCAAAGTCGTCGTGAACGATGACGGCAAATTCCCCCGAGGCGCCGCCGCCGTTGGCGTCGATGGAGAGGCTTCCGATGCCGATGAGGCGTTTTTTCTGGTCCTGCCGTATCTCGGCTACTATAGCCATATCCCGGTCATAATCGATGTGACAGGAGCGCACGTGCATGGCGTGGCTGATGTTCTTGAGGTTCTGGTAGAACCGGGAGCGGAGGGTCGCCTCCGAGACGGTGGTGAGCATCTCATGCTCCAGAGGCTCGTCTTCGGGGCGGATGGGCCGGAGGATGACCTCGGTTCCGTCGGACAGGCGCCAGGGCGTCACATAGCGGGTGGGATAGGGGGTGATGACCAGGTGCGGGTAGGCGGAGATCTTTCCGATGGAGCACTCCTGCGCGAGGATGATCCGGGCGTCCAGGGCGATGGCCTTTCCCTGGCTGACGGCGATGGGGTTGATGTCCATCTCCCGGATCTCGGGGAAATCGATGATCATGTTGGAAAAACCCACCAGGATCTTCTCGAGCTGGCGCATGTCGGCGGGGGGTTTCCCCCGATAGCCCTGGAGCATCCGGTAGACGCCCGTCTCCTCCATGAGCTGCCGCGCCAAGGCCTGATTCAGGGGCGGCAGGCCGACGGAAAAATCCCTGAACAGCTCCACCCCGAGTCCCCCCATGCCGAACAGGATGGCGGCGCCAAAGTGGCGGTCCTTTTTCAGCCCCAGGATAAGCTCGTAGTCGATGTGTCCGATCATTTTCTGAACGGTCACGCCCCGGACCGTTGCCTGCGGCGCGAACTGGCGGACTCCGTCGAGAATTCGCTGGTAGGCGACCTTCAGGGTCTCGTCGGAATCGATCCCCGTGATGACGCCTCCCACGTCCTGGCGGAAGATGATATCGGGGGAGGATGCCTTGAGGACCACGGGATAGCCGGTATTGCCGGCGTAGTTGAGGGCCTCCTCCAGCGTGAAGGCGGTCCGGGAAGGGATGACGGGGATGCCGTAGTTCCGGAGGAACTTCCAGGAGTCCTCCTCCGTGAGGATGAAGCAGGCGTCCCGACAGGAGCGCCGGACGAGGGTCTTGAGGTGGTTCTTCGGCGGCGCTTCATCCAGGGGGAGTTCCGCCGGCGTCTCATGGAGGAGTTGGAGGTTCCGTTCGTATTGGATCATATAGATGTAGGTGCGGACGGCGGCCTCCGCCGTTTCATAGGCGGGAATTCCCTTCTCCACCATCATCTCGCGCCCCTTCTGGACCTCCCGTCCCCCCATCCAGGCCGTCAACAGGGGTTTGTCCGTCTTTGCCGCCGCCGCGATGAGGGCCGCCGCCAGCTCTTCGGAGCGGGCGAAGTCCTGGGGGGTGTATATGACCAGAAGCCCGTCCACCCCGGGATCCTTCAGGCAGATCTCCGCCGTCTGCGCGTACCGGTCGGTATCGGCATTGCGGAGGAGGTGGACGGGGTTTCCGCGGTTCCAATGGGGAGGGAGGAAGGCATCCATCGCCTGGATGGTCTGGTCGGAGAGGTTCGCCAGCGTGCCCTTGCAGCGCAGCAGTTGTTTTGCGGCCATGATTCCGATGCCGTTGGCGTTTGTCATGATGGCCAGCCGCGGTCCCCGGGGGCGGTTCTTGGCGTACAGGGCGCTGGCGGCGTTGAAGAGATCCTGCGCCTCGCCGACCCGGACGACGCCCAGGCGGCGAAATACCGCATCGTAGACTTTTTCCGGCCCGGCCATCATGCCCGAGTGGGTGAGGCCGGTGCGGTCGCCATCCTCCATTTCCGGGGGTTTGAGGAGGATGACGGGCTTGTTGCGGGCGAAGCCGCGGACGGCGCTGACGAAGAGCTTCACATTGCCGACGACCTCCTCCATATAGAGAATGATGCTCTTCGTATGGGGGTCCTCGGCGAGGAAATCGATGACGTCTCCGAAATCGACGTCGATGGCCGAACCCAGGGAGACGACCGTGCTGAAGCCGATGTGGGCGCTGAACCCCCAGTCGAGCAGGGTCCGGCCGAAGTTCCCCATATCGGAGATGAAGGCGATGTTACCTTCTTCCGGATTATCCCGGAGGAAGGTGGCGTTGAGCTCCACGGAAGGTCGCATGATCCCCAGGCAGTTGGGGCCGATGATCCGCATGCCGTAGGCCTTGTTGATCCGGATGATCTCCTCCTCCAGGTGCTTCCCCTCCTGACCCGTCTCCCGAAAACCGGCGGAGATGATGATGAGACCTTCCACACCGGCTTTGCCGCAGGCGTCGACGATCCCCGGCACGGTTGCGGCGGGGGTAGCGATGAGGGCCAGATCGATCGGTCCGGGTACCGTAGCGATATCGGACCAGCAGGGGTGCCCCAGGACCGTATCCCGGTTCGGATTGACGGGATAGACCGTTCGACCGCCTGAGTTCAGGGCGTTTTCCAGGAGGGCCCGTCCGAAAGTCCCCTCCTTCTCCGTAGCGCCGATGACGGCTATCGTCGCCGGATTGAAGAGTTTCTGCAGATCACCCATACCACTGACCTCCTTCGAATTCGTCACTGCACCCGCGAATACGACAAAGGCGCCGGCAGGCCCCGGCATGCATAGAAAGCGACTACATCTTATAAAGCATAACTGTGGAAATGCAATTATTTTTTGGGCTGGCACTATAAACTCTAAACCCGCCATCGCCGACTTCACCAAGACTGCGGCGAGCGCCCCCGCATTCCCTCCGGTATACTACTGGCGCGCAATGGCGTATTCCGCAAAAACACCCTATGTCTGGATAGGAGCACCGGCGGATCTAGTAAATGGGTCATCCGGCTTAAATGTGTCTAAGATGTTCTTCATGAAAGACGTAGGCCGAAAATTTATCTTTTATAATGGATTTCAAAGGATAAGTGTGGTAGTAAAATTCAAAATATTCGAAGCAGCCGGATACGTTCCATCCTGTATGAACATGCTGGAGGGAAATAAAATGCTGGCCCTCAAATACCCCGTTTACGCTATTGCATGCATAGCCTTCTTGTTGGTGTTCTCGATATCGTCGACCATTGCGGCTGATGCATCTGAAAGGAAGTTCATTCGCCAGGGAATGAGCGAAGGCGATGTACTGGTAAAAATAGGAAAGCCTGATAGCGAAAGCGTTGACACCGGTGGAGGTGCAACGGTTATTACCAAGCGGTGGATCTATTTACCTGCAGCGGGCGACGAGCAGATATTGACAACGATCGTCCTGGAAAGCGGCAAGGTCATCCGGGTAATCCGACAGGTATCGTATTAGTCACCACCGATCCTGATTTGAAACAGATTCAATAAGGAATATCCGATGGCATGGGATGAAGCCACACAAATCGCTAAACCAATCGTAGAGGCAATTCAAAAATTCGACGAGTCATCATCAGCGCTTTCGAAAGAAATGGTAACATTGTCAAAAAGAATATACTGGTTGACTTGGTTCATTGCAATCTTAACAGTTGTGGAGAGAAGTACGCATCAACCGGATGAACCAGAAAAGGCTTGGTGACTAATTATGAGCAAATTATTTCTTGACGTTTTAGGCAATGGGGAACTTGTCGATGGTTACCAAATTGAAGATTCCATCGCCCAAAAATACAATTTGAAACCCGGTACTATATGTCCGTTTACACGCTTACGGGTGGAAATTTTATCTCCCCAGCAAGTTCGCGAGGTAGAAAAAACTGAGCGTCAGAAGAAAATCAAACAGCAAAAAGAAGGTCTCAGAAAAGAAAAGCAAAAACTTGAATCTACCTCAGCTCAACAAAAGGGAAACCTCTCTGCGGTTGACAGCAAGATTTCAGGAAATGCTCCTGATATAAAAGCAAAGACAAAGAGTATTAACCATCCTGGTGAGTCTCACGATTTCGCACGCAGGAGGGCACGGTCAGGCCGAGGCCCGGTGAGGCGGAATCGCATATTTAAAAGGGAGGAAGTGCGTATGGCAACAGCGAAGAAGGTTCCGGCAAAACCGGCGAAGGCCCCTGCCAAAACAAAGACCCCCGTGAAGGCTCCGGTAAAAGCGGCGGCGAAACCGGTCAAAGCCAAGGCAAAAGCGGTTGCAAAGGCGCCAGCCAAAGCAAAGGCAAAAGCCAAGGCGAAAGCACCAGCCAAAGCAAAAGCGGTCGCCAAAAAACCGGCCAAAGCGAAGAAATGATATCTTGACCCACCGCAGAAAAACATCCGCCGGGAACCGAGACACACTGTCAGGTTCCCGGCGGATAAAATCCAAGCGGGTGGGGATAGGAAGACGGAACAGAAATGACGCAGGCGGTCGGGGAGGAAATTCCATGGACTCCCAAGGCGTCACTGCTTTCGAGCGGTAATCATCGCGTCGACTCCAAATCAAGATCCGAGGACTTGTAGAGACATCGGTTCTGCCGGTTTGTGGTATTGAAAATCAGAATGCTAATTTTTATTCAATCCAGAGGTCAGCGATAACAGAATCCAGTCCCAAGGCTTTTAAGGTTGCCGGAAAAGGCTTCCCGGTCTGCCTATCCCAGCCCATCAGGCGATAGTAATTGTCCAGCATGCCGTCCCAATGTGCCGCGATGCTGATGCCCTTGGCAGGGCCGTCGACGGGGGTGGAACTCCAGCGTGGGGAAGGCTGTTCGAGATCCACGCCGACACCGTGTTGAAGATTGAAGGCACGCATCAGGTTGGCCACCCTGAAGCCGACATCTTGAGCTTCCGTGACCGTGAAATCCCATCCGGTAACTGCGTTGAGCGCTTCCACCAGGAAATGCAGTGGCGCCCGAGTGCAGAAGGAACACGTACCCAACGTATCCTCAAGCTGGCGTCTGCCTTTGGTTTTGGCAATGTGAGTAGACACATCCTCCGGTGAGAACCGCTCCTTCAAGGAATGCGAGTCAGGGTCCGTAGGTCCCATGTAGCCTGATGAGTAAGTGCCGACATCGGAAGTAGCCGTGTCGAACATCTCACGCCAGAAAGCCCGGTGGTCATGCCCTCGCGGGGCATGCCCTTTCATGGTATAAACGCCGCAGTTCAGTGCCTCTTCTCCCAAGGTCTCCGCGGCATACTTGATCCCCTCGGCGAGCATGTCGGCGAAGGCGCCCTCACGGCGGGC
This sequence comes from uncultured delta proteobacterium, assembly GCA_963817385.1. Taxonomy (GTDB): domain Bacteria; phylum Desulfobacterota; class Syntrophia; order Syntrophales; family UBA5619; genus JAKAFS01. The sequence continues at coordinate 59,211 of CAWFOM010000016.1, read as the reverse complement.
GATCCGTTCAAGCAATGTCCGTATGGCTCCGTTGTTGCCCCATGTGAGCTCCAGCCCTTCCGTATCCTCTTTCGTGAGAATACCCTTCTCATAAAGTTCAATCACCATCGCGGTGACAAAGCTGGCCTCATTCCCTTCCAGTCCCAGCAAGGTCATCAGGTTGGACATCACCAGGGTTTCCGCCGGGTCCGTATTGCCTACCAGAGGCCCCCAGGCGGCAAACATCTCGTATTCCGGTTCTTCCACCTTCAACCCGCGGTACGGGCCGTCGGTGATGGTGATCATATGGCAATGATGCGATCCGCACGCCCAGCAGGGCATCGGCGTGGCGCTCCAACGTTCCCGGACATATTGGCAGGTCATGAGCCGGGACTCGGGATAAAGGTTGGTCAGGTAGTTTCTGACCGGCAGCGTTCCCGCCGCAACGCGCTGCTCGCCGGTTCCGTAACCGCCGGCGGTTCCCAAGTTGAAAATTTTCTTTCCTCCCGGATCTTTCTGTACCGCACGCCACATTCCTTCGATTATGGGCAGCAGCTTCTTCGGCGAGGCCACTTTGATGGAAGTGCGGCCCAGCGGGGCACAGAAGGCCTTGAGTTTTTTTACGCCCATCACCGCGCCGACTCCATTGTGGCCGGCGCAGTGGTCCTTATCTCCAAAAATACCGGCGTATTTCACCAGGTTCTCTCCGGCAGGGCCGATGCAGAAGACACTCATCTGCCGGTCGATATAGCCTAACTCGGCCTTGATCTCATCCTCGGTTTCCCACGTATTCTTACCGAGAAGATGTCGGGCATCCCTCAGTTCGGCGGTGCCGTCGTGCATGTAGAGGTAAACCCACCGCCTGGCTATTCCCTCGAAGATGATCGCATCAAACCCGGAGGACTTCATGAAGGCGCCCATAAAGCCATTCGCCTGAGTCGAGGTGGCGCCGTTGGTCAGGCAGCCTTTCGTGCTGATGGAGATGTTGCCCGAGCCCCCTACCATCGTTCCCCCCAGGGGTCCGCTGGCTATGATGATGCGGTTGGCCGGGTCATTCCACTGAACTCCCGGAGGCACCTCATCATAGAGGTACTTGGCCCCGAAGCCGACCCCGCCTACCCACTTTCTAAGGGTGGCCTCATCCAACACTTCCTCGGTGATCCGCTCGTTGGTGAGGTCAACCCTGAGTATCTTACCGGCATAGCCGCAAATGGTGTTTGCTGACACGGCGAATGCCTCCTTTCTGGCCCTGCCTCTTTTCATATTGTCAGGCTTGAAATTTTGCCATTTCCCCGGGTCAGGGCGCCGAAGGGACAATATCGGACGCACAGGCCGCAGGAATCACATTTATCCTCAAAGGAGATCCGGATATCCACGTCGCCGTCGGACTTCATAACCGGCAGGATACTGATGGCGGCTTTCGAGGTGTTAAAGGCGCCTTCAAATCGGAGAGAGCATACCAGTTGGCAGACATAACATGACCGGCATTTCGTTGCCTCGACCACAATGGGAAGGTCACATTTCAGGCAGCGGTTTGCCTCGTGAGCGGCTATCTCCGGAGATAGCGGCAGTTCCACGAGAGGGAAGCCGTTGAATCGCTCGGTGACGGACAAGAGCGGTATCTCATTCCCGATAGCCGTTGGGGGAGGATAATTCGTCTCTACCGGCGTCATCGCTTCCTCAGGCGGCGCCAGTCTCTCTTCGATAACGCCACGGCCCCCAAGGTATCGGTCTATGGCGATCGCGGCTTGCCTGCCGGCGGCAATCGCTTCGATAACGGACCTGGGTCCGGTGACACAGTCGGCGCCTGCAAAGACCCCGGCCTTTGCCGTCGCCATGCTGTCGGGGGCAATCGGGATGGTCTTGCCCTTGAGCGATAGTGAGAACTCCGGTGGAATCTCCGGCTCCTGGCCGACGGCCACAATCACTGTCTCCGCGTCCACGGTAAATTCGCTGCCCTTGATCGGCTGGGGAGGAACAGCGGCATCTTTGCTGCCCGGCCTTGTGCGCAGACACTCCATCCTGAGGCGGCCGTCTTCGGTACTTATCCGGCTGGGAGTGGCCAAAAAGACGATATTCACCCCTTCGCGTATGGCTTCATGTATTTCCTCCGGGTAAGCCCGCATTTCCGCCCTGGTCCGGCGATACACAATCGTTACTTCTTTGGCGCCCAGCCGGAGGGCGGTCCGTGCAGCATCCACGGCTGAATTGCCGCCGCCGACTACGGCCACGCTCTTGCCCACCGTCGGGCATTTGCCCAAATTGACCCGGCGCAAAAAAGAGAGGGCATCGATTACCCCAGGGCTGTCTTCCCCGTCTATTCCCATCCTGACTCCGCGATGGGCGCCGACGGCGAGGAAGACGGCGTCATAGCCCTGTGCAAGAAGGCTATCCGGCGATTCGATTCTGGCGTCCGTTTTCACCTCGATACCGGCTTTCTTTATATCTTCAATTTCGGCATCGAGAATATCCCGGGGGAGCCGGTAGGCCGGTATCCCCACTCGCATCATTCCTCCCGGCTCAGACAGCGCCTCAAAGACGGTGGGCCTGTGCCCTTGTCTGGCCAGATAGTAGGCAGCCGTCAGACCGGCCGGCCCTGAACCCACAATGGCTACACGTTTCCCGGTAGACGGTATCTCACGATTATGTTGCCGCTCTCCGGAAACGTGGTCGGCAACAAAGCGTTTGAGTGCCCGTATGGCCTCGGGAGCATCGGCTACTTGAGCCAACTGACACTTGATCTCGCAGGGGCCGGGACAAACGTAGCCGCAGACAGCCGGAAAGGGGATGCTCTCACGGATGACAGCCAGTGCTTCGGCATATTTACCGGCGACAATGAGGCGAAGATAGCGCGGCACGTCCACTCCCGCCGGACACGCTTCCCTGCAGGGTGCTTTCGTTGGTTCTCTGTACATGTTCCTTCCCTATAGTACGGTTTTATTGTTGCTTTCTCTGTTTGCCTCTTGGTCTCTCGATGGCATTACAATGGCGTGACTCATATATCACGTTATTTTTTCCGTTGCATTTTGTTTGTTACAATCGGTCCCGACTACTCCTGGGACGCTTACATAATGACATAACACCAAATTATTATATAATCTCCTTGATGGACAAGACTCCTTTCCGTGGCCTCAATCCGCGCAAAAACAAATTCTATCAATAATTTAAAATTTATTAAACTTTTAGCCGGTTTTAGCCGATATAGGCTTTAAATGGATGCGCCAGTGGCGGTAATCAGCTGTTCATAAGTGAATTTACAATGATATTGGAGCCGATCGCCGAACCGTTCAAATGGAAATTCACCCGGAACGATCTAAACATGTTATTCAACAAAATCAAACTGAAACAAGTGAATGCTGATTGACTGGCCGCGTAAATTCGTAACCGAATTTCTGAACCAAGGTGCTTGGGCATCGTTAAGTGCTTATGTTGCGCTTCGGTGATTGCGTGGCTGGATTGGCGCGGGGAACCAATTGCATGGAGCTGAGATAGTCTAATGGTTCCGTAAAACCGGATTACGGTACTGGCTCGCCCGGTATTGGGTAAGCCCTTATTTCTATATAACTAGACAAGTGTGACAACGATATAACAAAGTGACAAAGTAAGGAGGAAGTATGGAGAAGATTTGCCTTGTCAAACTGAGAAAGAAAATCATCAATCCCATTCACTCCCATGGAGGACAAGGGATTATTAGTCAGGGAAGAGAACAGGGGATACCCCAGCAATTTATTTCTTCTTATGCAAAAAATGACATCATAAGCAATAAGGTTTCCGATAGCCAGGGAAGAGAACAGGGGATAGCCCAGCAATTTATTTCTTCTTATACCAAGAATGACGTCATAAACGATGCGGTTTCCGACAGCCAAGAGATAGAACTGGGAGAAGCACGGCAATTTATTGCTCCTTGTTCTGATAACGATATTATGCCTCATAAAACCGCTCAGGATATCACGCTCGATGATAATCAAAAAACAGTTCCCCGGGAAACCGTTTTCTTGACGCTTACTCAGGAACAAATCAAAACTATCAGATCAAGTTCGGGTTTGCTGTCGGTTTTCAACGGGGAGCTTGCTGGTGGATTTGCAGAGCTAAATTATCAAGACAAACCGGTTACCATCAAATTCGAATTTGAGCCGCTGGCACCTATCCGCTTGCTCATGTCCGGAGAAGTGCTACAGATGCTAAGAATCAGCAATGGGTCGCTTAAAACGATTGTAAGGGATGGGAAATTGAAGAGCTACAAGATCGGCAAGGGTAGGCGCTATATGCTTGAGGATGTTCTCTCATATCTTGCAGAAAGCCTGAATCCCCATGGTTCGCAGCAGGATATTTTACGAGCTGAAACAATCTGAATTAAACTATGACTTAGATTCATGAAAGGGGCAGAAGCTATGATAGAAACTACGGCAGAAACTTTGGCAGAAACGAAATATTATGAATATTGGGGTCTCTATAGGCCGCCATTCGATAATGTTCCTGATCCCTCCATGTATGTCGATTGTCACGCTTCAATGGAAAGCGCTGTAGCTGAAACGCTATTTGCCATTGAGGAGGGTGATGAGTGCATATCGGTAATCGTTGGTGATGTGGGTTTAGGAAAAACGCTCACAATTCGTTTGATCATTGATTTACTGGAACAAGAGAAATACAAAATTGCTCTTATTACCAATCCCGGCATTACTTTCATCCAGGTCCTCCAGGAGATTATTGGTCAGCTTAAAGGAAAACAGTGTGAAGAAAAAAGAAAAGTTAATCTACTAGAAACATTTAATAAACTTCTCTTTTCAACCCTTGAGGAGGGTAAGAAAATACTGATTTTTATCGATGAATGTAATGCCATCAGCCCAGAAAATCTGGAGAATCTTCGTCTCCTGACAAACATGCAGGGTGACGGGAGGAACCTCTTTACCATGGTGCTTGCAGGACAGATTGAATTTGCTAAGAGACTTGAACATCCCAGCCGAGCCAACCTCTTTCAACGGGTTGGAACTTATTGTAAAATAACCAGATTCGAGTCTGTCAGTGTTGTCAGAAAATATGTTGAATCCAGGATGAAGTTGTCAGGCGCAACGAGGCAAATTTTTACTGATGATGCTTTTGACAAGATATGGGAGAATTCCGATGGGGGCGTTCCTCGGCTGATCAATAAATTGTGTAAACTCTGCCTTAAGGCAGGGGAGACGAATGGCCTTTCCTCAGTAAAAGGAGAAGTTGTGGACCAAATTGGCTCACGCTTCAACAAAATGACGAGGCCCAATGTTCAGCGGAGACTTCCAACGCAAGTTCCAGGAAAAGTCTCATCGAGCGTAGCGGAGAAGCCAGATGATCATAAAATTGAGGAAATTGACAAGGCAAATGGAGGATCTGTTAATAAGCCGCATGAAGAAGCGTCTTCCCTTTCCCAGGAGGTCTTATCAGAAGGTCGGGTGATAGAAGGGATCGGCGAGCTTGTCGGTAAGACGGAAGGAGCAGAATCTTTAATACAGCAGGGAATCGCACCCATAGAAGAGGCAAGTTTAGAACAGGGCCAAATTGCTGATGGGATGGAGGTAGAAATAACCTTGAGTTTGGAGGAGGGCCTTCCGGAAAATAGGGAAGATATGAAGTTAGACGAGCCCGACAAAGAGGTACAAGAAGAAATATCTTCTCTCCAGGGAGAGAATTTGTCAGTAGGACAAGGGGGAGAAAGAATTGGAGAGCCTGGTAATAAGGTAGATGAAGTATCATCTTTCATGCAACAGGAAAGCGTGTCGGCAGAAGAGGCAAGCACGGAGCAGGCCCAGCTTAATAACGGAGTAGAGGGAGGAATGGGTTTGGGCGCGCAAGGAGGCCTCCCGACAGATCGGGAAGATGCGAAGTTAGGCGAGCCCGGTAGCGTGGCGCAAGAAACAGCGTCTTCTTGCCAAGAAGAGAACTTATCAGCAGAACCAGGGAGAGAAAGAATTGGAGGGTTTGACATTAAAATGGAAGGCGTATCGCCTTTCATACAACAGGAGAGTGTGCCGATAAGGGAACAGAGTGCAGAGCAGGTCCCATCCGATAAAGGGATGGGGGAAGGAAAATCTTTGAGGGTGCAGGAAGGGCTTTCGGCAGGTAAGGCAGATACAAAGCTAAGCGAAATCGGCAAAGCGGCACAAGAAAAAATTTCTCCTCCTCCCCGAAAAAGGATACCCGAGGAATCAGTACATGCCAAGACAAAATCTCCGGATGAACTGGAAATTCATGGGTGCAGAATTAAGATCGATTTACCCGATGACCTGCTGAAGCAGTCAAAGTCATCCACAGTGGAATATCGCTATAAGATGGCCGGAATGCTTGCCGCTGAAGCGCTGAAAAATAATTCACATTTAATAACATCGTATACTGTGGATCCGGTACCTATCTGGCAGGAGATAAGGGATTATGTTTTGAACCGGTTTAACCAGACAGAGATAAGATGAACGTAATTTGCGGGGGTTGGTGTATGGAAAATGAAAAGAGACAATCGGCCCGCCGGTTGTTTTATAAAGGTACCCAGCATGCTGACATACTTGAGGAGGAACGTCAAAAGGCGATAGAGTCTTATCTCACACGTACCGCTCATGATGACGTCCACGCCGATCCGTTTGTTAATTTAGGATTTCTTTACCTGGAGCAGGAAAGTTACGAGGAGGCGCTTAAATGCTTTAGCAGGGTAAGAGAGCTGGAACCCGGTAATACCGACAATTATAACAATATGGGATATACCTATGAAAGAATGGCCTGCCTAGCCAGTGCACGTTATATGTATCAGAAAGCCCTCGAATTAGAGCCGGAAAATGTGGAAGCAATAATCAATATTGCAAATATACGAGATCGTGAGGGTGATTACTATGGAGCTCTCCAGAAATATCAGATGGCAATAGATTTCGAACCGGATAATGTAGATGCCCACTTTTGCCTTGCTGTTTTTTACGATCGATATGATATGTTCGACGAAGCCGTCAGTCACTATCTGAAAGTCCTCGCATACGATCCCGTTCATAGAGATGCCATTTTTAATCTGGGCAATCTCTATATTCAAATAGGGGATTATCATGGTGCGATAAAGTTGTTACAGCGTTTGCTGAAATTGGAGCCGGCTAATACAAAAGCCTGGAGCAATATTGGCTCGCTCTATGAGGAAATTGGTAATATCGATATGGCACGGGACGCTTGGCAGGGGGGGGTAAAAATTGATCCTGTTCACGAAGAGATGAATGTCAATCTGGCTCGGACCGAATATGCTTTGTGGAAATCGGATCCGAGCAAGATGAGCAAAGATCAGATAATAAACAGGCTGCAGTTTATCTTGGCGCTATATCCGCAGAATGAAAAGGCAATAGAAATTTTACAACTTATTGAAAAAGAGTAAGTGGCCATCAGTCTGATTCCAACAGATTTGTCGGTAACAACCTTTCCACTTCCCTAAGAGACGACCGGCCATGGCCTTTCCCTGCTGCATGGCCCGATGGGCGAGCATAGCCCCGCCGTGAAGTCGCCGATCCCTTTTCCAACGCTGTTATCGCCAACCAGACCGTTGGCGATATTCCCGGCTTCAATCCTCACTGCCGTATTCTCGTCACGGACGGCTGCTGCCGACGATAGGCCGGATGCGGCCGTGTTCAAGCGAGGATTCATCACGAACGTCGGTTATTACTCCGGCAGTATCGGCATCTTCATCCTCGCCAGACCGAAGAGTGCGAAGTGGGTTTGACTGGTTGACTGCCGGGGTCTTCGTGTCGCTGGGTGTCAGACTGGCTTTGACTGAGAGAGGCTAAGGGGGCCGGCCTCACACCCCATGACTTGACAAAAGCATAAAGATGTGCAGGAATGCACGCAAAACGGGTTAACCATCCTATCTTCCGGCGGGAAATGAATCTATGAAGACCTATGAACAGATCAACGATCGTATCGAATCCGGGAAAGCCGTGGTGCTGACGGCCGATGAGATCATGGATTACGTGGACAAAAAAGGACTCCAGGCCGCAGCCGAAGAGGTGGATGTCGTCACGACCGCCACGTTCGGCCCGATGTGTTCGTCCGGCTGCTTCTTGAACTTCGGACATTCCAAACCGAAGATCCGCATGTCCGAGGCGTGGGTCGCCGATGTTCTCGTCTATACGGGCCTCGCCGCCGTAGACGTCTATCTGGGCTGCACGCAGCTTCGGCACGGAGATCCTGCCAACATGTATCCGCCCGGCGAGTTCCGGTATGGCGGCGGCCATGTGATGGAAGATCTCGTGGCGGGGAAAACCCTCCAGCTTTTTGCCCTCTCCTACGGCACGGACTGTTATCCGCTCCGGGAGATCCGCACCTACTTTACCATCCAGGACCTGAATCAGGCGATCATGGTCAACCCGCGCAACTGCTACCAGAACTACAATGTGGCGATCAACCGCTCGGACCATACGATTTACACGTACATGGGCAAGCTCGAACCCCATCAGAAAAACGCGAATTACTGCTCTGCGGGCCAGCTGTCGCCTCTGCTCAACGACCCCTACTACGATACTATCGGCGTAGGCACGCGCGTCTGGCTGGCCGGCGCGCAGGGACATGTGTACGCGGAAGGAACGCAGCACGCCGGCGGAGTCGGCAGAACGCCGGACGGCGTGCCCATGGGCGGGGCGGGAACGCTGGCGCTCACCGGCGACATGAAGCAGATGCGCAAGGAATTCGTCCGGGGCGTCAGCTTTATCGGATATGGGGTTTCGCTGACGCTGGGGATAGGAATCCCCATCCCCATCCTCAATGAAGAAATTCTGAAACGAGCCTGCGTGCGCGACCGGGATATTCTGGCCCCGGTGGTCGATTACGGCACCGATTATCCGCAAAATACGGGCAAGGTCATCGGCCACGTCAACTACGAGCAACTGCGCTCCGGGCAGATCCAGGTCGACGGCCGGACGGTGGAGGTCGGCTCTCTGTCTTCGTACTACAAGGCCCTGGAAATTGCCAATCTGCTGGCGGATGAAATCCGGCGGGGCGATTTCCTGCTGGCAGCGCCGATTGCCCCTCTCAAGAAAGACGCCAAAATGAAACCGCTTGTGAAAAGGGAGCCGCCCCGATGAACGACGAAATCGTGACAAAAAAATTGATGTTCTACTTTCCCAAATGCGAATGTGACAAGCCGATCATCTACCATCTTGTCAAAGACCATCACCTGATCGTCAATGTCTTTCGTGCGAAGGTCACGCCGGAGGAGGAAGGGTACCTTGTCCTGGACGTCACCGGCACGGAGAAAGAGATCCAGGACGGGATCGATTTTGTAAAGACCTTCAACGTCATTGTCAATTACTCCGGAAAGGGGGTCATCCGTGACGAGGAGAGCTGCACCCATTGCGGCTACTGCGTCCCTTACTGCCCCCCGCGGGCGCTGAAAATCGAAAACAGCGCCACACGAAAGGTCGCTTACAACGAATCCGAGTGCATCGAATGTCTGGCATGCATCCGCATCTGCCCCTTCGGCGCATGCACATCGGCATTTTAAGGAAACGCCTCACCGGGTCCGCTTCGTCAGCCCATGAACCGCAAACGGGTATATAGAACCTTCGTCCATAAAGAAGCGCTCCTCCGTATCTGCTGCGAACAGTTTGGTGCCGTTACGCAGGAGATCGTCCGGCAACGGGCGATCCTGGAGAATTATATCCTGCGGCATCCCCATTTTCAGCATTCGCTCGAACCCGTGGCTATCCTCGCCGATGCGCCTGAAGTGGCGAAACGGATGGCCCGCGCTGCGGACATAGTGGGCGTCGGACCGATGGCTGCCGTAGCCGGCGCCATGGCCCAGCTTGCGGCCGAGGCAGCTTTGAGGGCGGGCGCCGAGGAGGTTATCGTGGATAACGGAGGCGACATCTATCTGCAGACCGTCGAACCCGTGATCATCGGCCTGTATCCGGGTGAATCGGGGCAGATCGGCCGGCTGGCGTTTTCGCTGGAGGCGTGCGACACCCCGCTTTCCATCTGTTCGTCCTCGGGGAAAATGGGCCACTCGCTGAGCCTCGGGCAATGCGATCTGGCCACCATAGTCGCCAAAGACGGAGCCCTTGCGGATGCCGCGGCGACCCTGGCCGCCAATCTCGTCAAGACCGTCGCCGACGTGGAGCCGGCCCTCAATCACATGGTCTCCATAGAGGGCATCAGCGGCGTTCTGATCGTCAAGGACGGCCATGTGGGACTTGCCGGAAAGCTCCCCCCTCTCGTCAAGATGGGTTGATGAACCCGTTCCCCCGTCCTATATGACCCTTTAAATTCTTGAACCAAAGGGGAATAAGCGCCCCTCCTTCGCTCCAAGGTTCTGAAACTTTTTGCGGAGGGATTGGAAAGAAAAAATAGTTTTTCCCTTGATATCTCCCCGGTTTTTCGGTACCGTTTCCCAAACAAACCACCCTGAATTCTTTAGCGTTTGCCTGCAGCCACCGTTCAATATCATTGCGAAGGCATGACATGCGGCTGATCGAATCGGAAGAAATCGAACTGAAGAGATCCACCGGCGAGTTGAAAGCGGGGATCATCTCCCTGGCGGCGATGCTGAACAAACATCAGCGGGGAGAACTCTGGTTCGGGATCAGGAACGAGGGCACGGCTGTCGGCCAGAGCATCTCGGAAGCCAGCCTGCGGGAAGTCTCCCGGGCGATCGCAGAGCATATCGACCCCAAGATCTATCCGACGGTCGAGCAGGTCATCGTTGACGAGAAGCCCTGCATCCGGGTGCTGGTGGAGGGGAAAGACGCCCCCTATTTTGCGTACGGCCGGGCCTATGTCCGGGTAGGCGACGAAGACCGGCAGTTGAGCGCCAAGGGCCTGGAATGCCTGATCCTGCAAAAGAACCGCGATCATCTCCGCTGGGATACGGAGACCTGCGATCGGGCGATCCTTGACGATATCAGCAGCGGCAAACTGAAAAACTTCCTGAAGACCTGCGGCCTCAAATACGACACCCTCCCCAACGCCCTCGAAAAGCTGGGCCTGATCAGAGACGGCAAACTATTGAATGCGGCCGTCCTCTGCTTCGCCCGCAAGCCGGAAAAGTTCCTTCCCAACGCCCGGTTGCGGTGTGCCACCTTCGGCGCCGTCGACACGACGGTCACGCTGGACATGAAAGACTTTACCGGTGACGTGTTCACCCTGATCCAAAAGGCGGAAGAGTACATCCTGGAGCATATCAACATCGGCATGCGGCTGAACGGCCTGCTGCGCGTGGATGTTCCCGAGATCGATCCGGAAGCCTTCCGGGAAGCGATCATCAACGCCTTCTGTCACCGGGATTATCGCGAGTACGATTCGGTCAACATCGCCATCTTCAAGGATCGGCTGGAAATCCGGAGCCCCGGGCTGCTCTACGGCGGCCTGACCGTCTCGGACATCCGCAACAAGATGGTCTCCGTCCGGCGGAACGAACTGCTCGCGGACCTTTTCCAGCGCAGCCACCGGATCGAGAAATGGGGCCGCGGCATCAAGATGATCCTGGAGCGGGAGCCACGAACAGAGTTCGAGGAAGTGGGCACCGTGCTGTTTGTGGCGAGGTTCTGGAGGAAACCGGCCGAACCGGGCTCTTCCGAAGAAGGGAGGACCCAGAAGACTACCCAGAAAACTACCCAGAAAATCCTGGACGAGATCGCCGCGAATCCGTTCATAAGCCGCAAAGAATTGGCTGCACAGATCGGGATCACAGCAGATGGGATCAAGTATCATCTTACGAAGCTGCAAAAGAAAGGACAATTGAAGCGCATCGGACCGGATAAGGGGGGCCGCTGGGAGGTTAGTAAAGATTGACGAGTAAGCTTCGGAGAAAACTTCGGAAGAAACTTCGGAGAAAATCCTGGCAATCATCAGACCGGACATGAAGGCTCCAGCGAGCTACGTGGAACCTGAATCGGGATTATCTTTTTTAATTAAAAACCGAGAGGATATATGCGTTGGAAGGAATTAATTATTAATGACCACGCAAAATGCGAAGCAACCTATGCCGAATCCCTCGCGTATTTGGCAGCGCACCCGGAATTGCATGAAATGCTAGCAAATCACATGCGCGCGTATCACGAAATTGGCGATCTAATCCCGCAGACTTTAGACAACATTGCATCAGGTCATTACTTTCCTTATACTCAGTCCTATTTCGAATTAGAGAACAGTTATGAACTTGTAAAACAGGGTTTCTATAACTATGCATTAATTGCCCTCAGGTCAGTTCTTGAACTTAGCCTGCTTACAGTTTACTTTGCTGTTCGCGATCAAGAACATATCGATGTCCAATCTTGGATACATTCTAAAGAAAAAACTCCCAATAGAAGACAGATTGTAGGCAGACTAAACGAATTACCTACTTTTCGTCAGTTTAATGTAAAATATAGTTTTATAAATAAAATATTTGGCACTTTTGATGTACTCGATAAATATGTCCATACCAGAGGTTATCGTCACAGCTCGCAGGCTCTGAATCTCGCAAACTTTAATAAATTTTCAGACAGCTCACTTACACTTTATTCTGAACTAATGACAACGGTTGTTACTGAGAGCATTACCCTCCTTCTCCTGAAATATCCTATTGGTATGCAAAAAATCGATTTGGATTCTAAGTATGGTCTTAATGGGCCTGTGGGAGGTTTTTTACAAGCTCATCAAGTATCTCTGATCACGTCATTGCTGAACAAAGGAGAAAAAGTAACTCTTGAGGAAATCAGCCATAAAGACGAAAGTGTACAAGCGGCAATTGAATATTTTGATAACCTGCCAGACTTAACACAAGAAGAATGGGAAAAGCAGGCTGACGAGCTAGAGGCAACAACTTTAGGGTTATTTGGAAGAACGAAAAATGATCACTAGGCATAATAGATGACAAACAAACCGTGGAGATATCTGCTCATCCCACACACCGAGGTGCTGCCGAACATGAGCCTGGCCTATTTCGCGGCGAAGCGGAAGTTTGTGGAGTAGAGTCTTTTTCTGATCATGTTGCCGGAGCGCTTAGGCCCTCAGTATCCAGGTCCTCCCGGTCAACCGCCCTCCTGGATCATGCCCCCGGCTTTGTCACGCGCTAAAGAAAAAGCCTGACAAATGCGTCGGCACAAGGTAAAGTCGGCCGGCATTCATGATGAGAACGAGAATCATAAAAACAACGGTTCCCCCTCTGCAAGGGACGGTGAATCTTGACGGCTATTGTGCCCGGCGATTCACGTACTTCACCCAGGATCAATGGAAAAATGAGATTCTGAGCGGAAAGGTGTCCCTCAATGGTGAGGTTGCCCGCAATCCCGCGGCAGATCTGAAAGGCGGCGATATTCTCGCTTACGACGGAAGCGGGATCGTGGAACCATCGGTCGATGGGGGCATTAAACTGCTCTTTGAGGATGAATGGTTTGTTGCGGTAGATAAAACCGGAAATTTACCGGTGCACCCCGCGGGGCGGTATTTCAACAATACGCTCGTTTCTTTGCTTGAAAACCGTTACGGACGCAAACTCTATCCGGTGCATCGTCTCGATCGCGAAACTTCGGGGGTCATTCTCCTCGCCTTTGATGCTCAAAGCGTGAAGGCTCTGTCCGATTCGATTTCGCGCGGATCCAAGGAGTATCTCGCCCTTGTGCACGGGAATTTCCCCGACCGCGAGATGATCGTAGACCTGCCCCTGGGACCGGATGCCGCCTCTGCGGTGAAAAAGAAACGCAAGGCATGGAGCGGCGGAACGGAACGGGCCAGGACAAGATTCAGGAAAGTGCTCGCCGCCGGCGATATTTCGCTGGTCCGGTGTTTTCCCGAAACCGGGAGGTTGCATCAGATTCGCGCCCATCTTCTCTCCGCGGGTTTTCCCATCGTCGGCGATAAGCTATATGGAAAAGACGAAACCGCATTTCTCACCTTTGTTAAGCATGGGTTCACCCCTGAAATCGAAAAGCTCCTGATTCTGCCGCGGGCAGCTTTGCACAATGCCAAGATGGTCTTTCGGCACCCTCGAACAAAACAGGAGATGATCATCCGCGCACCCCTTCCCACCATGTTTTCCGAATGTATCGTTTCCCGGAGGGTTACGGGTTAAGATCAAGAAAAGATAAAATGATAGCCCTTGACAGTCCTTTGAAATAGATTGTATAACACAACTAAAGTTAAAATTACCGAGGCAGCATGGCAAAAATAGTGCTATACATTACCGTATGATCAAAAGAATCGTTCTACTATCTGTGGCCGGTTTTTTCTTAGCCATCTGTGCTGTTGCCTTCCATTACCAGGACAACAAGTTTTTGCGGACCTCCCGTTCCATCTGCAAGGTAAAAACCACCAACTCCGGAACCATGAGTAAAAACAAGATCGATTCCGCCCCGGCGGTAACGGTCGCCTCTCTTGACGTGGCGGCGGTTTTTCTTTTATTAAATTCCGCCATCCATGAGAACACAACCATCTTCATCGCTTCTCCAATAGGCTATATCTATCCCAATAAGGCCCCCCCGGTCAGGTCTTAGTTCAACAATCGAACAGATATTATTACGATTGTCGCTGGCGTAACCAGCTTCAGGTTTTGTGCGGAGCATCAGGCGTAACGCACAAAAATTCGTCACAAAATACATCTCATAACGATTAGAAGGAGGAACGTATGTTATCGAGAAAGTGGGCAAGAAATGGATTGGTGATCTTCAGTCTGTTCTTTTTGTTGTTATATGTCCTGGAGATTGATGCTTTCGCCCGGGCGGGCGGCGGCAGGTCTTCCGGCAGCAGGGGCTCGCGATCCTATTCGTCGCCGAGTTCACCTTCGGGAAGTGCAACCAGCCCGTCACGGCAGGTCGGCCCCTCACCGTCGCCGCCCATGAGTCAGCCACAGAGCGGCGGCTTCCTGAGAAACATGGCCGGCGGACTGGCTGGCGGTATCCTGGGCGGCATGCTCGGCGGAATGCTCTTCCGGGGCATGGGCAATGCCGGCGGAGGTGTTGGTGGTGTCGGCGGCGGCGGGATCGGCCTGTTCGAAATCGCGCTAATCGGCTTGATCCTCTATGGGATTTGGTGGTTCATCAAAAAGAAGCGGCGGGAAGCGGCGGCGACGGCAGGCCCGGCATACTACCGTGAAGCGTCGGAACCTCAGCAGCCGACATCCTACGGATCTCTGCCCGCTGCGCCTGCCTATGGCGACCAGCAGCTCATCCAGAGTGATATGGACTCCGGGTTAGCCCACATCCGGCAGATGGATCCCGCTTTCGACGAGCAGCGCTTCAAGGATCAGTGCATGGACAATTTCTTCAAGGTCCAGGGCGCCTGGGCGAACCGCGATCTGTCGATGATCCGCACCTCTTTCACCGACGAGATGTTCGGAATCATTCAGCAGGACGCCGACGATCTGAAAAAGAAAAAACAGATCAACCGCCTTGAAAATATCGCCATCCGGACGGTGGACATCACAGAGGTCTGGCAGGAGGCCGGGAAGGATTTTATCACCGTCCGCTTCCGCGCTAATCTGCTGGACTACACGGTTGACGAGGCATCGGGCCAGGTGCTGGCGGGCAGCAAGACCGATCCGGTTAAATTCGACGAATACTGGACCTTTACGCGGCCCGTGGGGAATTATCCCTGGCAGCTTTCGGCCATCAACCAAGCGTCATAGCCAAAGCACGAAGAGAATCCCTCTCAACACAAGAGAGTGGATTCTCTTCGGTTCGCCGCTGTCTATCCCCATCATATCCAGGATGGCGGAGTAAATCCGCTGTGGAAGGTACGGAGTTGGTGCGCTGCCGGACCCGTTCGAGGTCTTGCCCGGGGACAGGCGCCGTTTTCCGGAGCCGGGTTGAGGGATACGCTTTATGCGCTAGTTCGGCGTGTGGTGGCGGTCCGGGAGGGGAAACGGGACAGGTCCCGCCGGGTGTGCGTCGCCTTACGCGCGGGCGTCCGCGGGGCGGCCTTTTTCGACGGCGCCTGGGGCCGGCGGCCCCGTGGCTCCCGGGGCGGCCGGGCGAACTCAACATCCCTGGCCGGCGCGGCCTTCTTGTAATCGAAATCCTTGAGCAGGCGCCGCTCGATCCTCGCGCCCAGAACGTGCTCGATGTTCCGGATCAGGGGCTCATCCTCGTGACAGACGAAGGTGAAGGCGTCGCCGGTCTTGGCTGCGCGCCCCGTTCTGCCGATGCGGTGGGTATAGGCATCCGTCGTATCGGGGATGTCGTAGTTGATCACATGGGAGATGCTGGAGACGTCGATGCCCCGGGCCGCGATGTCCGTCGCCACGAGAATCTGGTACGAACCGTCGCGGAAGCCGTCGAGGGCATCCTGGCGCTTGTTCTGGGAGAGATTTCCCTGAAGGGAAGCCGCCCGGTAACCGGCCTTTTCGAGCTGCTGGCCGATGCGCTTGGCCCGGTGCTTCGTCCGCGTGAAGATGAGAATCGATTCCGTATCGGTCTGTTTCAGAATCTCCATGAGGAGGTTCGTCTTCAGGTGCTGCTCGACGGGATAGAGGGCATGGGAGACGGAGTTGACGGGCGCCGCGTGGCCGACCCGGACCGTAACGGGATTGCACAGCACCTCCTGGGTAAGCTTCCGGATGTCTTCGGCCATCGTGGCGGAAAACATGAGGGTCTGGCGCTTCGCGGGCAATTGCTTGACGATCCGCCGGATATCCGGGAGAAAGCCCATGTCGAACATGCGGTCCGCCTCGTCGATGACGAGGACTTCGAGGGCCGCCAGGTTGATCGTCTTCTGGGTCATGTGGTCGAGGAGCCGGCCGGGGCAGGCGACGACGATATCGACACCGGCCTTGAGCGTAGTGATCTGCGGATTGATGTTCACGCCGCCGTAAACAGTGCAGCTCTTGAGGTGCGTCTTCTGACCCATATCGCCGATGGCGACGTGGATCTGCTCCGCCAGCTCCCGGGTGGGGGCGATGATCAGGCAGCGAAGCTTGCCGCGGGACCCCGGGAGGAGACGCTCCAGGATCGGCAGCACGAAGGCCGCCGTCTTGCCCGTTCCTGTCTGGGCCAAACCCATGACGTCTTTGCCCGCCAGGACCGGCGGGATCGCCTGGACCTGGATCGGGGTCGGATCGGTGTAGCCGAGCGCCTTGACGCCGGCGGCAATCTGCGGGTGAAACTTGAACGAACTGAAACTCATGATATCTTCTTTCTTTGCGACATCGGGTAAAAGCGGTGCCTGCCCCTGTCGCTGTGGGCATGGACGCCTGATCGGGAGGCTGCCGGGCCGAAACCCTGAAGGCAACCTATACGGGAACGATGAGCTGAAGCAGGTTTCTTACCGATGATCGAGTTAGGGGGGCGTTTGGGCGATGCGTCAAATGTTTCTCTAACCAATGCGGATTTTGATCGTCACTTCATTCCTTGGTGCGTAACATAGTTCTCTTTCCCTCCATTGTCAATGAATTTCGGCGGAAGGCAATGCTTCGGCCAGCCGGCGATAGGCCTCCCGGGTGACGGTGCGTTTTTCCGTCACCATGATCCGCCAGATCTCCGCTTCATGCTCCCGGGCGCGCTGCCAGACCCGCTCGAGGTCGCGCCGCGGGGAGAGACGCTGTTTCCCGGGACGGGGTTGAGCGGGTTTTCGCCGCGTCCCCGCAAGGCGCCTGAAGACATCCGCTCCATACCGGTCATACCAGAGCAGCGTGTGCGCCGTGGAGAGCGAACCGGCCCAGGGATACCGGTGCAGCCACCAGGACCGCGCGAGCCTGTCTACGGCGGCGTCGATCCTTTCCCGGTCGGCCGGGGTCTTGGAGGGGGCCGCTTCCTCGTAAAAGAGCGTCGTTGAAAATTCATCGCCGGCCACATGCCACGTTTCCCGGATGCCGTACTCCCCGGGATGCTGCGCCACGCGCGCGCCGGCGACGAGGGCAAACTCGCCGCAGATGAAGAGGGCGACGCTCTCGCGCAGCTCTTCGATGAAGCGGGTCGTCATCAGCGCCTCCCGGCCCGTTTCCGTCGGAAAATCGGTGAAGCACATCACTTCCGACGGCGATTCCGGCAGCGGCAAGGTTCTTCACGGCCCGGGCCGCATCCCGGACCGAGAGCCCCTTGTGGATCAGTTTCAGCACCCGCGGGGCGGCCGATTCCACGCCAAGGGCGATGCCGAGCGCCCCGCCTTCCGCCAGAGCGCGGCAGCATTCCGCATCCAGGGCCGGCTCCGGGCGCATGTCCGTCGCCCACCGGACGGGGGGCTCTCCCCCCGGGGAGGGGTTGAGGGTCGATTTCAGCGCCTCCGCCAGACGGCGCGCCGTTTTGGGCGAGAGCGAATCCTGGGAAAAATGGAACAGCCGGCATCCGTACCGGTCCGCCAGGTCGCGGATATGCTCCGCGGCCTGCTCGACGGGGCGCTCCCGGTAGCGGGCGGTGCCGCACTCGGCCAGGCCGTAATGGCAAAAGGCGCATTTGCCCCAATAGCACCCGCGGGTCGGGTCATACGGCAGGACCGGCGCGGGTGAGAAGTATTTTTCCAGCGGTAGCCCATCAAAATCGGGGGCCGGCAGGGCGCCGAGATCCGTCGTCTTTGTTCCCTGGAGGATCCCCGCCGGACTCTCCCCCCGCTCCACCGCCCGGACCAGCTCCAGGAGGGCCGATTCCCCTTCGTAGAGGACCGCGGAATGGAATGGCTTCAGCGCCCGGGTCAGGAACGCTCCCTTGAGGCGAAGCAGGATCTGCGTCATGGCGGGACCGCCGACGGTGACATGCACGCCGGGCAGGAGGCGGCGGATCATGAAGGCCAGGGCATAGGCGGGCTGGACCTGGCCGGGAAAGGCGACGGAAAGGCCGACGATGCCTACCCGCTCCGCCGCGAGACGCGCGCAGAGCTCCTGAAAGTATTCGTGGAAGGGATCCCTTTCGGGGCGGGCGTCCTCCTCGATCTCGCGGATCGTCAAGAGCGAAAAGGGGGTGCGGTACGCCGCAAAATCGAGGGACAGCGGCGTATAGGCCGCGCTCACCAGGCGCAGCGCGCTTTCCACCGTGGCGATCGCCGCTTCATACTGCGGCGGATCGAAAAAGCGCTCCCCCGACCGGTCCCGGAGGACGGCGACGGCGTCATCGATGCCGCCGGGGGCATTCCGGGCATCTCCCCTTGCCTCCCACAGCGCCGCGCCGGCGAGCTGTTCGGCGTGGTTCAGGGCGGATTTGCGTTTCAGCTTCGACCATCGTTCTTCGACACGGCCGGCCAGGACGGTCAGGGTCTCGCGGCTGAGGAGCCGGCTGTAGGCCTCGACATTCGCATCGATCGGCCAGACCTCCACGCCGTGCGCCCGCAGGTAGCCCGTCAGGGTCGGAACCGAGAGATACGGCGCCGTGGGATCGCAGGTCGGCGGGTAGATCAGGGCAATTTTCATCATGGGGATCGACCCTCAAATATTCATCGTGCGCCTTATCCTTTCGGACAACATGTTTTTAATACCCGTTGGAAATTCTCGTTCTTAGGGTTCAGCAGATTTCCTAGCATTTCCATAGTCTTCACGAACTCCGGGTATTGCGATTTGGGAAGTGGGGTAAGCAGCGCGTCAATAAGCCGCAAGGCTTCAGCGTGCACTGTCTGTAACAGTTGCCGCCCGGCCGCGGTAATCTCGACTTCAACCATTCTCTGATTGCCGGGCTTGCGCGTCCTCCGAACAAATTGTTGGTTCTCGAGTTTTTCTAAAACTCTCGTTAAGGTGCTTTGATGCATGCCTACTTCATCAGCCACGGCATTCATTGATTTGGGGCCATTGGTTAGAGCCTCAAGCGTATAATATTGATGGACGGTAATCGGGCTGTCTGCTAATTTCTGGCGCAGGAGTTGAGCAAAAAACTTTGCGAACTCAAGAAAAGAACTGTGTGAACGTTCAAGAAATTCCTGTTTATTCATTGGCTCCTCCCCGTTTTTTCATTTCATGGTGATCGGTCATTGGCCAACCGTACATTCAATTTCCGCCAACGGTAATCGTTCGATTTTTCCGCTCTAACCGTTTTCCAATTTTTTCAACGCGGGCACGACCCATCGCAGGGATCGAAAGCCTTGGTTGGGTTGAAGAAATTGAATCATGTTTGTCTTCACCGAATTTATGATAGGGCAACAGGTGGATGTGTTCTGCCTGTACTTCCGACAGGAAATGATCCAATAACGCGATCTGCTCCGGCGTGTCATTGATGTCGGGAATGAGCGGGATGCGAAAAACAACCTGGGCCTGGCGTTGCCGCAGTTGTCGGGCGTTGGACAGAATCAGGTCATTCGGCGCGCCGGTATGTTGCTTATGAAGGTCCGAACGCATGCCTTTGAGATCGAAATAGAACAGGTCCACCAGGCCGATCAGTTTTTCAAATTTCCCCCATTCAAGAAGCCCGTTGGTTTCAAGCACGACATGAACCTTCTCGACGCGCAGCCGGGTGAGCAGCTCCATTAAAAAATCAAATTGCAGCGTCGCCTCTCCTCCTGAAATGGTTACACCTCCCTTAGATCGGCGATAAAAGGCCTCATCCTGTTTGACGACTTCCCAGACCTCCTCAACACTCATGGTCTTACCGATCACTTCCAGCGCCTCTGCCGGACAATTTTGGGCGCAGATCATACAGGAGTGGCATCGCTCCCGGTCAATGCGCGCCACGCGGTTGACCTGGATGGCGCCTTGCGGACAGGCCTGCTGACATTGGCCGCATCCGATGCATTTCCGGCTTTGGAACGACAGTTCGGGATGAGGCGAAAGCGATTCCGGGTTTTCGCACCACTGGCAGCGCAGAGGGCAGCCTTTGAAGAAAACCACCGTCCGAATTCCGGGGCCGTCATGAATACTATACCGTTGAATATTGAAAATGACTCCTGTCATGTTCCGACCCCTCCGGTTATCGGAGATATTCCGTGCGGGCAATGATCTCCTCTTGCGTATATTTTGTCAAATCAACAAATGTGGCGCTGTACCCGGATATCCTGACGAGCAAATCGCGATAGGCTGCCGGATTCTTCTGCGCCGCGCGGAAGATTTCGGTGCTCACGACGGTCGTTTGCAGATTTTGTCCTCCAAAGTCAAAGAAATACGTGGAGATCAGATCCCGAAAACGCCGGAGCTTCTGCTGGCTATCCAACAACGCCGGATGTAATTTCAAATTGACGGAAATGCCGCTGATGACACTTGAGGCGTCAATTTTGCTCACCGATTTTAACGCCGCTGTACACCCCTGCTTTTCTCTTCCTCTTGCGCTGCCTGCCCCGATTGACAGCGGTTCCATTTGTTTTCTGCCATCAGGGGTGGCGCCGGTAAGCAGTCCAAAAACCACCTGCCCGTTTTCCGAATGGACGCCGAGGCTGTATTGTCCGCCGCGAAACGTGGTGTAGCGTTTCAATTCCGTACTGCAAAAATCAGTGACTTCTCTGACGAACCGATCCACCTCGTCGTGATCGTTCCCATATTTCGGAATTTTGTTGAGCAAATATAATCGCTCGGCTTCAAAGCCGCTGAAGTCCCGGTCCAGCATCTTGTTCAACTCAGCCAGCGTAAACCGGCGTTCATCAAATACCGCGTGTTTAATCGCCATCAGCGAATCCGCCAGCGTCCCCAATCCCAGCAAAGAAATCCCGGTAAGATTATGTTTTGCGCCGCCTTCCTTGACGTCACGTCCTGTTTCCATCGTCCCGTCGGTCAACGCGGATACGAACGTGGTCGGCAGGCGCTCTTTATGCGCCCGATCGACCGCCTGCAAGGTCTTGGTGGTATTTTGGATAATCCCTGACAAGTAAGCCTTATATTCCCTGTAAAACTCGCCGAAATCCCCAGCCTGACGGTGTTCTTTTAAGAACAATTCCAGTGTCTTGGGAAGCGCGATATGGGCCGCGCAGACGGAGCCGTATGTTGATTTGGGGATCGGTTGCACACACCCGCTAATAATATAATCGCGAGCATCCGCCGCCGGAAAACCTGCGTCGAGAAAGCCTCGGATAATCGCCTCATCATTAAATACCTGAATGGTATTGGCCCCGCTCGCCATGATTTCGGTCACCCTGTTCAGAAATGGCTCAGGCGTCCTTTGATGCAACCGAACCGCCGGATTCGGCCGGATCATCCTGGTGTTTGAAAACGCTTCGAGGAACAGGTAGGAAAGATCATTCGTGGCATCATGACCATCCTGATCGACGCCGCCAATCGTCAGTGTAAGCCTTCCGCTGTTGCCGTCCTCGAACAGACGCGCCTTGTTATGCAGCAGAAATTCGAATTCGTTGGTTTTGATCAGAAAGGCCTCGATCAGTTCCAGCGCCTGCGCTTTCGTGATTTTTCCCGTTTCGAGATCCTGTTTGTACAACGGATACAAGGCTTGATCCCAGCGGCCAAACGGGACTTCATGACCACCGTCGTCAATGGCGACCGCAATATACGTGAAAAACAGGGATTGCAAGCCTTCATGAAAGGAACGCGGGGGATTGGCGGGAACATGGCGGCACATGTCGGCGATATGTAATAATTCCATGCGTCGTTGTCCGTCGGCCGTTGTTGCCGCTAATGTTTCCGCGCAGGCGGCATAGCGATTGGCAAATGCGATTACTGCCCGGCATGAAATGATCATCGCCTCGTAGAAATCCCGCAATGGAGCGGTCTCTTCCAAATTCGATTGATATTCCGATAATTTTTTTTCGGCGAGTTCGATGATGCCTGTGAGTCCCGTTTGAACGCTTTTTTCGAGATGAGGATGAAAGAGAAAGACCCCTCCGACAAATGCATGTTCCGCTGCATAGGTGAATTGATTCATGAGTCGCTTTTCTTCAGGGGTGAGAAATGAGCGATACAGGGAATAACCATCTCTGTTTCTCCAATAGGGGAAGATCGTCTCCGCCAGCTCCCGCTTTTCATCTGCGGTGATCGTGAAACGCTGTGAAGAGCGATTTTCAAATGTATCGAGTGCTTGCTCGAACAGCAGGTTTGCTGCTGAAAGACGCACGCTCAGCGGCTTATTGAAGATCGAAACCACCTTGGTTACCGGTTGGATGAGTGTATTCAGCACTCCCTTCACGGCTTGATTGTATGTTTTGCTCAAATCTAACCCGGCAACATTGTTTTCAGGCATGAGAAAGGCGCCCCTGCGTTTCTCTGTGAATCCGCCCACGATCAGTTCGTCCTGATGAATACGGATCGGCATATTTTCCAGGATCGCCTGGTATGCCAGCGCCCGCTTGAGGATCAGCGGTTTGTCGGCATGGCGTTGATAGGCTTCCGTTAAGATCCTGGCGCGGGCCGTCGAAATTTCTCTTGGCGCTGATAAAACATCTGCCTTTAACCTTGTGGTCCGTTGCGTCGACATTGAATAAGTTTTTTGGGTAGTTTCCATGACATCCTCCATTAAAGATCGTGTATATTTAATTTGCCTGTAGCATTATTTGCTATTAGCATATATTGCTCTTAGCAAATGTCAAGTTCTTTTTTTCAACATTTTCAGTATGCGACCATAAGGACGTCTTCAGGCAGTATTTCTTAAGCTTATAGCGGAGCATCCGCTCGCTGCTCACGAGAAGCTCGCCTGACTCGGTACATCATCCGGGCATCCTTTTCCGAGGGATGGACGCACTATCTGGCTAATGAAGGGTGGGGAATCTATTCGACATTTCGGGCAAGTGAGCGGATTGGCCTCAATGTAGGCATCGGGCGGTTCATAGGCTGAGGAGCTCGCTCAGGGTCGGGTGTGGGATGATCCAGTTCCTGAGCTCTTTCCCCCCGAGCCCCGCGGCGATTGCGAGACTGAGCGGCGCGATCAGCTCTCCGGCCTGGTCGCCGGCGATGGTCGCCCCCAGGAGCCTCTCCCCCTGAAAGACGAGTTTGACGAATCCCTGACCCAGAAGCTGGGCGCGGGCGATGATGTTTGCGGCGAAATCGGTCCGGCGGACCTCGATCGCAAGCCCTCTCCTCCTGGCCTCCTCTTCCGTCAGGCCTACCCGGGCAATCTGCGGATGGGCGTAGGCGACGGCCGGAACCGCCTCCTCGCAATAGTCGAACTGCGGATCGCCCAGGAGGCGGCCTGCCAGGGCCTTCCCCTGCTGCATGGCGCGATGGGCGAGCATCGCCCCGCCGGTGACGTCGCCGATGGCATGGATGCCGGGGATACTCGTTTGCTGGTGACTATCGACGATGATCCCCCGGCGGTCATGATGGATCCCCAAGGCTTGGAGCTCCTCCAGCCGCAGGGAGGGCCTGCGCCCCGTGGAAATGAGGGCCAATTCCGCGGAGAATTCGAGAGGTGGAGCGGGGCTGATGCCGGCCCGCGGCGTACCGCGCGGATCCGCCGCCTGCGTTGCGAGCAATTCTACCTCCGAACCCGTATCCCGTATCGCCTCCATCCTCATCCCCGTATGGACGGCAACGCCCATCTTCTCCAACTCCTGCGCGAGGAGCAGCGAGGCTTCCGGTTCTTCACCGGGGAGGAGCCTCTCCAGCATCTCGATCAAGGTCACCCGGACGCCGAGTTCGGCGAAGAAGGTCGCAAACTCGACGCCGATGACGCTTCCCCCCACGATCAGAATGCTCTTGGGAATGGCAGCGAGAGCAAGGACGCCGTCGGAGGTGAGGATGCGCGCCGAGAGCTGCACCCCGGGCGGCAGGGCCGGTTCAGATCCCCAGGCGATGATAAGATTGTTCGTCGTCAGGCTCTCCCGGGCTCCGTCCGGGGCCGTCCATTCCACCTCGTGCGGGGAGACGATCCGTCCCTCTCCGGCGATCATCGCGACCCCGGCATCCCGGAGGGATTTTTTGACGCCCAGGGCGGAGATGTTTACGATCTGTTCCTGGTGCCGTTTCATGGCGGTATAGTCGAACGAGGCGTCTGCGACGTTCACCCCCATCCGCCGGATCTTATTAAGCTCCGAGAATCGCCGGCTGCAGGCGAGCAGGGCCTTGGTCGGGACGCACCCCCGGTGGGTGCAGGTGCCCCCCCACTCCCCTTGCTCGATGATGGCCGCCCGGGCGCCCTGGCGCGCCGCCTGCACGGCCGCCGCGTGACCGCCGGGCCCCGCCCCGATTACCAGGATGTCGAACCGCTCTTCCATGGGAGACCTCCGAAAAACATTGTTAGCAGGGGGGAGAATATAGTATTACTGAAATAATATAAACAGGGAAAACAGGGTCACGACCCGAACGAGGAGAAGGTCATGGGTGAGCTGCTCAAGACGGTTCTGCACGAAACACACGTCGCCCTCGGGGCGACGATGGTCGACTTCGGCGGCTGGCACATGCCCCTCCAGTATCGGGAGGGGATCGTGGAGGAGCATCTGGCCACGCGCAGGGGGGCGGGGCTCTTCGATGTCTCCCATATGGGGCGATTCATCGTCCGTGGCGCCGGTGCCCTGGCCTTCCTCCAGCATCTCCTGACCAACAATGCCGCGGCCCTCGATCCCGGGTTTGCGCAGTACACGATGATCCAAAGCGGCCGTGGGCGGCGCCCTCGACGACGCCTATCTCTACCGGTTTGTCCCGGGGGAGTATCTTCTCGTGGTCAACGCCGCCAATAAGGATGCGGACTGGCGATATTTGCAGGGTATGTGTTCCGGCTTTCCCGGGACTGAACTGGAAGACGTATCGGAGCGGATGGCGATGATCTCCCTCCAGGGGCCCTCCTCCCGGCCCATCCTCCAGGGGCTGATCGGCGCGGGTGCGCTCCCGGAGCCCCTCAAGAACAGCCTCGCCACGGTCTCCATCGCGGGGATGGAGATCCTCGTCTCCCGGACCGGATACACGGGCGAGCCCCTCGGTTTCGAACTGTTCCTTGCGGTAGCCGATGCGCCGCTGGCTCTGGGACCTCCTCCGGCAGAAGGGTGCGACGCCGGTGGGGCTGGGGGCGCGGGATACCCTGCGGCTGGAAGCAGGCCTCCCCCTCTACGGCCACGAATTGGGGAAAGACCCGGCCGGAACGGAAATCCCCATCTTCGCCGCCCCCCTGGCCCGTTTCGCCGTCAGCTTCTCCCCGCTGAAGGGCGCCTTCGTCGGCAGGGAATCCCTGGCTATCCAGTTTGCCGCCCTTAAGAAGATCCGGGACGAGGACTACTCATCCCGTGCGGACCTGCCGCGGATCGTCATGCCGTTTGCCCTCCGGGGGAAGGGGATCGCCCGGGCGGGCTTCCGGGTCTTCAAGGATGGCCAGGAGGCCGGCTTCGTGACGAGCGGAACGATGGTGCCCTACTGGAAGACCGACGGCGTTGGGCTCTCCACCCGATTCACCGACGAGCGGGAGATGCGGGCCATCGGGCTGATGCTGGCGGACAGCCGATTAAAGAAAGACGATCAAGTGGAGGTTGAGATTCGCGGCAACCGCGTCCGGGCTGTCATTGTGCCCTACCACCTGCGTTCCGACGCCCCACCCCATGCCATGCCGATCCTCTGGGGTGTTGCGGAAGATATCCGGAAACCTGGCCCCGATGCCTGGCAGGAAAAGGGTCGTGCTCTCCTGGAACGGGCCCTGCAGAACACCCGCTGGCGCCAGACGGAATGCATCAACCTCATCCCCTCCGAGCAGACGACCTCGCCCGCGGTGCGGCGCCTGTCGATCATGGATCCCGCCTTTCGCTATGCGGAGCACCGTTCGCTTCCCGCGTTTATGGATGCGGAGATCTTCTACTATCAGGGTACGGATTTCATCGAAGGCGTGGAGGAGATGGTCAATGCCGAGATGGCCCGCTACCTCGGCTGCTGCGAGATCGAGGCCCGGGTGATCAGCGGCCAGATGGCCAATACCGCGGTCTTTAGCGCCCTCGTCGACTATCTGAACCGGAACGACCGGAAGGCGGAGCCCCGGCGGATCCGCTCGGTCCTGAACAACCACATCATCCGGGGCGGCCACCTGAGCGCCCAGCCGATGGGCGCCCTTGCCAATTTCGTCCGCATCGATCCGCGGCTGGAAAAGCCCGCCGTGGTGAACTTTCCGGTCCTGCCCGGGAATCCTTACAAGATCGATGTCGAGGCCGCCAAGAACATCATCGCAGAGAACCGGCCGGAGCTGATCATCTTCGGCAAGAGCATGGTCCTCCACCGCGAGCCTCTCCGGGAGATCAGCACATTCCTTCGGGAAGAGGGGATTGACGCCGTCATCATGTACGATATGGCCCATGTCCTGGGGCTCGTGGGACCCCATTTCCAGGAGCCGTTCGCGGAAGGGGCGGACCTGGTCACCGGCTCCACCCACAAGACCTTCTTCGGCACCCAGCGGGGCATCGTGGCCGCGAACTGGCGGGAGGAGGAGAAGCGCTACGCCCTCTGGGAGTCCGTCCGGAGCCGGACATTTCCGGGAAGCGTGAGCAACCACCACCTGGGCACCCTCCTGGGGCTCCTGATGGCCGTCTACGAGATGAATGCCTTTCGGGATCCCTACCAGCAGGCGGTGATCCAAAACGCCAAGGCCTTTGCCCGGGCGCTCAGCGATACGGGTCTCGCGGTGGCGGGAGATCCGGCAATCTCCTTCACGGAGACCCACCAGGTGATCGTGAAGGTGGCGTATGCGAAGGCCGTTGAGGCGGCCCGGCTGCTGGAGGCGAACAACATCATCTGCAACTACCAGGCGGCGCCGGATGAAGAGGGGTTCACCGCGGCCGGGGCGCTCCGTCTCGGCGTTCAGGAGATGACGCGGTTCGGGATGGGGCCGGAGGATTTCCGGCACGCTGGCCCAGATGATCCGCGACGTCATCATCGGCGGCCGGCCGGTCAAGGAGGAGGTGACGGCCTTCCGGCGGCGCTTCCTGAAGATGCGGTACTGTTTCCCCGATGAGGCATTCGGGGATCTGATGGAGAAGCTGCACCGGATGGTATAGAGAGTTGGGAAAGCGAGTTCCCTTCGCGCTCAAGACATTTTTCTGACCCTGCACCTCCTCGCTGCGCTGCAAAGGCAAAACTCGCGCTGAAGCGCTCAAACAGTTGCCTTTGCGGACGCTCCGCTGCGGGGGCAGGGGACCCCGGAAAAATCTCAATCAGCGCTTTCGGGAACTGGTTTCCCAATTTCTTCGATGTCACAGAGGAGTAAACGATCGAAGGAGGAGAGATGAAGAAGATCGAAGATGTCCAACTACCGGACGAT
The DNA here is from genome assembly GCA_963817385.1 of uncultured delta proteobacterium. Lineage (GTDB taxonomy): Bacteria > Desulfobacterota > Syntrophia > Syntrophales > UBA5619 > JAKAFS01. The sequence goes on along the minus strand of CAWFOM010000016.1, from coordinate 31,261 downwards.
CTCCGGTACAGCCCCGACCATGAATGGGTGCAGATGGTAAACGGCTCGGCGAGGGTCGGGATCACGGACTACGCCCAGGATCAGCTCGGGGATATCGTCTATGTCGAGCTCCCGTCCGTCGGCGTCCGCGTGGAGCAGGGGGGTGTCTTTGCCACGGTGGAATCGGTGAAATCCGTTTCCGAATGCATCATGCCCCTCGCGGGGGAGATCACGGCCGTCAACGCCTCACTGGCGAATGATCCCGCCATCCTGAACCGGAGCCCCTATGGCGATGGCTGGATGGTCCTGGTCAGGCCGGACGATCCCGCCGCGCGGAGAACGGCTCCTGACGGCGGAGCGGTATCGGGCGCAATTGAAAGGAGACGGGTAGATGCGTTACCTGCCGCATACCGATGAGGATATCGCCGCCATGCTCGGTGTTGTCGGCTGTGCGGATCTCGACGGCCTTTTTGCCGCCATCCCGGCCGACTGCCGGACGAACGGGGAGCTCGGGCTCCCCGCGGCGCTGACCGAATGGGAGCTCGACGATCATATGGACCGCCTGGCCGGTGCGATGGCCGTATCGCCGGAGTACAAGATTTTTCTCGGAGCGGGGAGCTATGACCACCGCATCCCGGCGGTGGTTTCCTCGCTGCTGGCCCGCTCCGAGTTCGTGACCTCCTATACCCCCTACCAGCCCGAGCTCCTCCAGGGGACGCTCCAGGGTCTCTACGAGTACCAGACCCTGGCGGCCCGTCTTCTGGGGATGGAGGTGGCGACGGCCTCCCACTACGACGGAGCCGCGGCCCTGGCCGAGGCGCTCCTCATGGCGGTGCGCATCACCAAAAAGAAACGAGTCGCCCTCTCCCGGGCGATCCATCCCCACTACCGGCAGGTGGTCCGGACCTACTTCGCCCCGACCGGGTATGAGCTCGTCGAGATTCCCCTTCTCGCGACCGGCCTCACCGATCTTGCCCGTCTGGAGGGCACGGAGGAGCTGGCCGCCGTGGCTCTGCAGTCGCCGAACTTCTTCGGCTGCATCGAAGACTTCCGGGAGGCGGCAGCCAGGGCGCACGCCGGGGGCGCCCTCCTGGTTGCGACCTTTACCGAGGCATTGGCCTACGGCCTCCTGAAGAGTCCCGGTAGCCAGGGCGCCGACATCGCGGCGGGAGAGGGACAGAGCCTCGGCATCCCCCGTTCCTTCGGAGGGCCGGCCCTGGGGATGCTGGCGAGCCGGAAGCAGTACATGCGGAGCCTGCCGGGGCGGCTCGTCGGTCAGACGAAGGACCGGGCGGGAAAGCGGGGTTTCGTCCTCACGCTCGCCACGCGCGAACAGCACATCCGCCGGGAGAAGGCGACGTCGAACATCTGCTCCAACAACAGCCTCTGCGCCCTGGCGGCGGCGATGTACCTGGCCGCCCTGGGGGGAACGGGGATCCGGGAGCTTGCCGCCCTCAACCACGACAAGGCGGAATACCTCAAAGGAGCCTTGACGGACGCCGGGTGCATCGTCCCCTTTTCGGCCCCCACATTCAACGAATTCGTCGTCACCGCCCCGGGCGGCTTCGACGCTCGCTACCGGCGGCTGATCGAGAAAAAGATCGTCGCCGGCCTGCCGCTGGGTCCTTACTATCCGGAGCTCGCCGGTCACTCGCTTATGTGCGTCACGGAAACGGCGAGCCGGGAGGAGATGGACGTCCTGGTGAGGGAGGTGAAATCATGACCGAGACGATGGTGCAATCCACGCTCACGCTCGATGAACCGCTCCTCTGGGAGCGGGGGAAAAAGGGGCGGTGCGGCTTTTCCCTGCCGGCGCGGGATGTGCCGGAGAGCCCCCTGCCCGCGGCGCTCACGGGCGACGGGCCCGATTTCCCCGATCTCAGCGAAATCGAGGTGGTGCGCCACTACACCCGCCTCTCCACCTGGAATTACGGGGTGGACACGGGCCTCTACCCGCTCGGCTCCTGCACGATGAAGTACAACCCGAAGACCAATGAACGGCAGGCGGCGCTCAAGGGGTTCGCCGCGGCCCATCCGCTCCTGCCCGCCGCCCTCTCCCAGGGGGCGCTTCGCCTGATGTTCGCTCTGGAGCGGGACCTCGCCGAGATCACGGGCCTCGATGCGGTGACGCTCCAGCCGGCGGCCGGCGCCCAGGGGGAGCTGACGGGGATGCTGATCATCCATGCCTGGCATCGGAGCCGGGGAAAGCAGCGGACGAAGATCCTCATCCCCGACACGGCGCACGGAACCAATCCGGCCAGCGCCGCCCTGTGCGGCTACACCCCCGTGCCGGTCCCGTCGGATGAACGGGGGATTATCGCCTCCGGCGTCGTGGAGGGTCTGATGGACGAAAAGACGGCGGGGATCATGATCACCAACCCCAACACCCTGGGGCTTTTCGAGGAGAACATCCGCGCAGATCGCCCGCATCGTCCACGAACGGGGCGGCCTCGTCTACGGCGACGGGGCCAATATGAACGCCGTCATGGGGGTCGTGAAGCCGGGGGCAATCGGCGTGGACATCCTCCACCTGAACCTCCACAAGACCTTTTCCACCCCCCACGGCGGCGGCGGACCCGGCGCCGGACCGGTGGCCGTCCGGAAGGAACTGGCGCGGTTTCTCCCCATTCCCCGGGTGGTCGAAACGGGCGGGACCTACGAGCTTCGCGACGATTATCCCGACTCCGTGGGGAGGGTCCTTAGCTTCCACGGCCATTTCGGCGTCCTCGTCCGGGCGTATAGCTACATCCGCTCCATGGGTCCCGACGGCCTCTCAAGGGCAAGCCGGCTTGCGGTCCTCAATGCCAACTACGTCCGGGAGAGGCTCAAAGGGACGCTGCATCTGGCATACGACCGCCCCTGCATGCACGAGTGCGTCTTTTCCGATCGCAACCAGCAGGCGGCGGGGATCGCCACCCTGGATATGGCCAAGCGCCTCATGGATTACGGGTACCATCCCCCCACGATCTACTTTCCGCTCATCGTCCACGGCGCGATCATGATCGAGCCCACGGAGACGGAGACGAAGGAGGAGCTGGACCGGTTCATCGAGGCCTTCGAGGCGATCGTCCGGGAGGCGCGGGATAATCCGCAGCTTCTCCGGGATGCCCCTCACGTCTGCAAAGTGAAGCGGCTCGATGAAACCGAAGCGGCCCGGAACCCCTGCCTGACGGGATGAGTGGATTGCGGGAGGGGCTACGGAAGGGGCACGGATCTTTTTTCGACCCTGCTCGTCCTCACTTCGCTGCCGGGAAAAAACTCGCGCCTTCGGCGCTCAAACAGTTTTCCCGGCAGGCGCTTCGTTGCGGCGGCAGGGACCCCGAAAAAATCTCCAATGTACCATTTCCGAAACCCCTCCCTTCGAGAAAGAACCTCCTGTTTCAAAGGGGAGGACCTCTTTGAAAGGATCCATATGGAGTGATTCTCTCTTCACCGCCGTGCGGTGTTGTTTTATGGGTACATGCCAGTGCGACTGGAAAATCGGATCCCGGAGGCGCGCATTGGAGATTTTTCGGGTGCCCCTGGGCACAGGGGCGAAAAATGTCCAGCGCGCGGAGGGATCGCGGTTTTCCGGTTTAATTTACGGTAAGAGATAATGCAGGAACCGAAAATCGAAACAGTTGTCCGGAAACCCGCGTGGCTCAGGCGCGGGGTCCCCTCCGATCCCGTCTCTGCGCGGGTGCGGTCGCTCCTTGACACTGGGCGCATCAGCACGGTCTGCCAGGAGGCCCGCTGCCCGAACTGCGGGGAATGTTTCGCAGGGGGGAGGGCGACCTTCCTCATCCTGGGGGATCGCTGCACCCGCGGCTGCCGCTTCTGCGGAGTCACCCCGGGAGAACCTGACGCCGCCGGATCCCGACGAACCCCGCCGGGTGGCCGAGGCAGCGGCCCTGATGGCGCTAACGTACGTCTTGGTCACGTCGGTTGCCCGCGACGATCTGGGCGACGGCGGCGCCGCCGCCTTCGTGGAGACGATCCGCGCCCTTCGCACCCGGCTTCCCGGGGCCCGCATCGAGATCCTCATCCCCGATTTCCAGGGGGATGCCGCCGCCCTGCAGAGGGTCCTTGCGGAGAGTCCGGAGGTCCTGAACCACAATCTGGAAACCGTGGCGCGCCTCTATCCGGAAGTCCGGCCCCAGGCCGTCTACGCGCGCTCCCTCGATCTTCTCCGCCGGGCCTCCCTCCACGATCCCGCGATCGGCGTCAAGTCGGGGCTGATGCTCGGCCTGGGCGAGCAGCCGGCCGAGGTGGAGGCCGCGCTCAAGGACCTTCTGGCTGCCGGCTGCCGGATCCTCACGCTCGGGCAGTACCTGCAGCCCGCCAAGGGGCGACTGCCCGTGGCCCGATACCTCGCGCCCGAAGAGTTCGACGCCTGGCGGGAGACCGCGCTCGGGATGGGTTTTGAGCGGGTGGCGAGCGCTCCCTTCGTGCGCAGCTCCTACCATGCCGAGGAGCTCTGCGGCGCCGGCCCGAGGGGTAGCCGGGGGGCTCACGTAACACCGTAATGATCGGCGGTAGGAGGCGGATGCGGTAAACGGTGCAGGATATGTTTACTTATTCCGCAAGATCGTCTATAACCCACCCGTGAGAAACCGGAGGGAGACTTTTCCGCCCGGGGATGGGAACCGCACTGGACGCGGCCCGGGTGTCGGAATGGTGCGGAGAGTTTTTTCACGGGCGTGATCAATACGGGAGATATCGGGAGGGTTGTCATGGGGCTGTATGCGGACAGGGCAGGGCGTATCGACAGTGAGAATGCATTCAGGGTGGGACCGTATATCCGTGACCTGGAGGCGGAGGGGCGGGAGGTGATCAAGTGCAACATCGGGGAGCCGGATTTTCCGGTGCCCGCCTTCATCAAGGAGGAGGTCAAGCGCCAGATCGACCTGGACAATACCCATTACTGCGATCCCCAGGGGCTCCCCTCCCTCCGGGCGGCCATCGCGAGGCAGATTGCGGAGACGCGGGGGATCCGGGCCGAGGCGGAGCGGGTCGTCGTCTTTCCGGGGGGCAAGCCCCCCATCGGCTTCTGCCAGCAGACCTACTGCGGTCCGGGGGACGAGGTGGTCTATCCCAGCCCCGGCTTTCCGATCTATGAATCCTTCATCCCCTATGTGGAAGCCACGCCGGTCCCCCTCCATCTGAAGGAGGAGAACGAATTTTCCCTCTCCGGCGCGGAGCTGGCCCCCAAACTTTCGAAGAGAACGAAGCTCATCTTCCTCAACTTTCCCTCCAATCCGACGGGAGGGGTTGCCTCCCCGGAACAGCTCCGGGAGATCGCCGGAGTGATCCGCGCCCGGTGCCGGGAGGATGTCCGCATCTTTTCCGACGAGATCTATGAGCACATCCTCTTTGATCAGTACCGCCATCACAGCATCCTCTCCTGCCCGGGCATGGAGAAAAACACGATCCTGGTGAGCGGCGCCTCCAAGAGCTTTGCCTGGACGGGCGGCCGGATCGGCTGGGCGCTGTTTCCCACGCGGGAGGAGGCGGAGGTCTTCAAGAACCTCAACATCAACTACTTCTCCTGCACCGCGGCCTACAACCAGGAAGGGGTGCGCCTGGGGCTGGAATCTCCGGAAGGTCCGGCGGCGATCAAAGAAATGGTGGACACCTTCCGGATGCGGCGCGACCTTGTCGTGGAGGGGCTCAATGCCATCCCGGGGATCCGCTGCCTGAAGCCGAAGGCGACGTTCTACGTCTTCCCCAATGTGGAGGGGGTCTGCCGCAACCTGGGGATCTTCGATGCCTTCGAGGGCCTTCCGGCGGATATCCGGCAGAAGACCAGCCCTTCGACGCTCCTCCAGATGTTTCTCCTGTTTGTCCATGGGGTGGCGACGTTGGACCGCAAATCCTTCGGCCGGATCGGCGCCGAGGAGTTCCATTACCTGAGGCTCTCGATCGCCACCGGCACGGAGGAGCTCAAGAAAGGGCTGGCACGGATGGCAGTTGCCGCCGGGGACCGGGAGGGGCTGCGGCGCTTCGTCGAGAAAGGGGAACATCTCTGGTAATCTCAATGAAATAAATAGATCCCGGTTATCAGTGGAAAATTGCCGGGCCGGTTGAAAGGAGAGAGGAAATGGGCGGTGCGAAGCGATTGCGATATTGTGTGAACAATGAGTGGCGGGAGTCGAAGACAACGAAGTACATGCCGGTGACGAACTCCAGTACGGGGGAGGTGATGGCGGAGGCCCCCTGCTGTACGGTGGAGGAGGTCAACTCTGCCGTGGCGGCGGCAAGCGAGGCCTATCCCCGCTGGTCCTCCACCCCTATCCAGGACCGGATGGGGGTGATGTTCCGGTTCAGGGGGCTCCTGGAGTCCCACATGGAGGAGCTGACCCTCTCGGTGGCGATGGAACTGGGGAAGAATCTGGAGGAAGCCCGGGGAGACGTCATCAAGGCCATGGAGGTGGTGGAGATGGCCTGCGGCGCGCCGATCCTGATGCAGGGGGATGCCTTGATGAATATCTCCACCGGTCACGATACGGTTATGTACCGGGAACCCCTGGGTGTGTTCGCCGGGATCGTGCCCTTCAACTTTCCGGCGATGATCCCCTTCGGATGGATGATTCCTCTGTGCATAACGCTGGGCAACACCTTTGTCCTGAAAGCGGCGAGCCTCACGCCCCAGACGGCCATGCGCGTCCTGGAGCTTCTCATCGAGGCGGGCCTGCCCAAGGGGGTCGTGAACCTCGTCACCTGCAGCCGCAACGAGGCGGAGTTGCTCTTGAAGCATCCGGACATCCGGGGGATCTCCTATGTGGGTTCCACCTCGGTGGGCCTCCACATCTACTCCACCGCCGCCGCCCATGGGAAACGCGTACAGGCGCTCTGCGAGGCGAAGAATCACGGCCTGGTCCTGCGCGACGCCGCCCTGGAGCGGTCGGCCCTGGGGATCATCAACTCGACGTTCGGTTGCGCGGGGATGCGCTGCATGGCCCTGCCGGCGCTCTGCGTCGAGGAGGCCTGCGCCGACGAGTTCGTCTCCTACCTGGTCAAGTTTGCCAAAGCGCGGAAGGTTGGCTGCGCCTACCAGCCGGGGACGGAACTGGGACCCGTTGTTTCGGCGGAGCATAAAGAGTCCGTCATCAACTGGATTAACAAAGGCGTCGAGGAGGGGGCCGAGCTGATCCTGGACGGCCGGAACGTCGTCGTCCCCGGCTTCGAAAACGGCCACTTCGTCGGCCCAACGATCTTCGATCATGTGAAACCGGGGATGTGCATCGGGGATTGCGAGATCTTCGGCCCGGTGACTTCCATCAAACGGGTGAAGGACTTCGAGGAAGGCATGGCCATCATGAACGACAGCCGGTTCGCCAACGGCTCCTGCATCTTCACGCAAAACGGTTATTATGCCCGGGAGTTCGTTCGCCGGACCCACGGCGGCATGGTGGGGGTGAACGTGGGGATCCCCGTGCCCGTCTCCTATTTCCCCTTCGCGGGCCACAAGAACTCCTTCTTCGGGGATCTCCATGTGATGGGCCGCGACGGCGTCGCCTTTTACACCGAAGCGAAGTGCGTTACCAGCCGCTGGTTCAGCGAAGAGGACAAGAAGGAGACCTGCGTCGGTACCTGGGAAGGAACGATCACCCGGAAGTGAGATCACGGGCAGGTCATCGCCGGACGAATTCCGGGGAAAGGCTTCGGGGCAGGCGGAGGAATCGTGGACTCATAGTTATCCCGCCTTGCGAGGGCGATATTCAGTAACATCGAATTGTGGGTCAAGGTTCTTTTTTCATCACTCCTTGGTAACATTTTATTTGAGGCAATTCGTTGGTTTTTAATTCCTTGACAGCCCCCCGGCGCCTCTCTATAATGCCGCAGTTCTCGTTAGGGGAGTACGGAGAGATGTCCGAGCGGCTGAAGGAGCACGACTGGAAATCGTGTGTACGCCCCCAAAGGTGTACCGCGGGTTCAAATCCCGCTCTCTCCGCCATAGTATATTGAGAAGATAGCCAGGCCCTGCGCGACGACGGCCTGTGAACCCCGTCAGGTCCGGAAGGAAGCAGCGGCAGCAGCCACCGACGTGTGCTGCGGGTAACCTGGCTATCCCTTTTCCCCTCACGCCTCCTGAGATGCTTCCCCCTCCCCCGGCGGGAGAGGAGTAAGGGGAAGGGGGGATGCGAAGCATCGGTGTCGGTTGTCCGCAGGAGTATCAGTGGAATACCTCGTTCTGGCCAGAAAATGGAGGCCGCAGGTCTTTGAAGACGTCCTGGGTCAGGAACACGTGGTTCGGACGCTCTCAAACGCGATTACGCAGGAGCGAATCGCCCACGCCTTCCTCTTCAGCGGACCGCGGGGGGTGGGAAAGACTTCGATCGCCCGGATCCTCGCCAAGGCCCTGAACTGCGAGCAGGGTCCGACGCCGAACCCTTGCAATGTCTGCGTTCACTGCCGCGAGATCACCGACGGGATCGCAATCGACATCCGGGAAATAGACGGTGCATCCAATCGGGGGATCGATGAGATCCGGGAGCTCCGCGAGAACGTGAAATTCGCCCCCGCCTCCTGCCGTTACAAGATCTACATCATCGACGAGGTCCACATGCTGACCCGGGAGGCTTTCAACGCACTCCTGAAGACCCTCGAGGAGCCGCCCGCGCACGTGATCTTCATCTTTGCGACGACCGAGACCCACAAGATCCCGGCGACGATCCTCTCCCGCTGCCAGTGCTTCGACTTCCGGCGGATCCCGCCGAAGCTCATCGCCGACAATCTCAGGAAGATCGCCGCGGCCGAAGGGATCAAGATCAGCGACACGGGGCTTGCCTGGATCGCGGAAGCGGGCGACGGGAGCCTCCGCGACTCCCAGAGCATTTTCGACCAGGTGATCTCCTACGGGGGCTACGCGATCGAAGACAAGGCGATCGAGGAGCTTCTCGGCCGGTCGGACCGGCGCTTCCTCTTTCTCCTCTCCGAGGCGGTCCTCGCGCGGGACGCGGGCCGCTGCCTGAAGATCATCGACGAAGCCTATTATGCCGGCCTCGACATGAAGTTTTTCTACCAGACGCTCCTCGGCCATTTTCGGAACCTGCTCCTCGTCGGGATCGCCGGGGGCGGAGGCTCCCTCGTCGATCTCCCCGCGGACGAGGTCGAGAAGCTCACGGCGCAGACGTCGGGGGCGTCGCGGGAAACCCTTCAGCGGTACCTGGAGATCCTGATGACCGAGGAGGAGAATGTCCGCCGGAGTGTGAATGCGCGCCTGAACCTCGAGGCGATTCTCTGCCGGATGGCCTGGCTGGAGCCCCTGATCCCCATCGATGAAGTCCTCTCCCGGATGGAAGTGCTGGAGCGGCGTCTGGGAGGGGGCGCTACGCCGCCGGTCGGGGGAAGGGGCGGCGAGACCGCACGGTCGGGAAGCCGAAACGGCGGGACGGGCGGGGCAGCCCCCGAGTCGAACCGCGGAATGCATGTAAGTCCGAAGGTTTTTGATGCTGCGCCGACATACAACGGAATTCCCCCTCTTCCGGCGGTGCGCCAGCCGGCGGGACAACTCTCGGAGGGGCGCGCGGAATACGGGGTCGGCGGCGCGGCGGCTCCGGGAGGGGGCTGGGCGGAGTTTACTGCATATGTGAAGCGGCAGGATGCGGCCCTCTGTGCCAAGATCGAACCGGCAAAATTGATCGCCTGTGAGGAGGGGCGCCTCCGGATTGGTCTTACGAAGGGATATCTTTTCCGCGACGATGTGGACGCGGGGAAGGCGGCGATCGAGTCGCTCGCCGGGCGATTCTTCGGGCGGGAGACTCTCCTGGAGATCGAAACCCTCACCCCGGAGGAGGTCGGTCAGGACCAGAACGGGAATGGCCGCAACGGCCGTGCGGCGAAGAACCATCGGGTCCAGGAGATCCGTCGGGAGGCGCTCTCCCACCCGCTTGTCCTCAAGGTCCTGGATGTCTTTCCCCGGGCGGAAGTGCGGGAGGTGAAATTGCGGGAGGTCGCCGCGCCCCCGTCCTTCGTGCCGGATGAATATGAGCCGCCGCCGTCCGATGAGCCGCCCGCACCCCCGGACGATGAACAGGATGAAGATTGAGGTAATGTTGGCAACCCAATTAAGACGACTTCGTAAAAAGTCGAAGATCCACTGCGTACGTCATACCGGCGAAAGCCGGGAATCAGTAAAGCACTGGACCCCCGCTTTCGCCGGGGTGACGACTTTTTACGGGTTCATCAATTAAGGAGGATAGGCAAAAGTGCAGAATTTTGGAAACATCATGAAGCAGGCAAAGAAGATGCAGGAGAGGATGATGGAGCTCCAGGAGGAGCTGGCGACGAAAACCGTGGATGCGACCGCCGGCGGCGGGATGGTTGCGGTCAGGGTCAACGGGAAATTTGAGGTCCTCTCCCTGAAGATAGAGAAAGAGGTTGTCAACCCCGAAGACGTGGAGATGCTCCAGGACCTGATCATCGCGGCAGTGAACGAAGGGGTCCGCAAGGCCCAGGAGATGGCTGCCGCCGAGATGGCGAAGATCACCGGGGGAATGCAGATCCCCGGTCTGATGTAGCGGGGAAGCCATGAGCGGCTATGCCCTGCCCATAAAGCGTCTTATCAAGGAGTTATCCCGATTCCCCGGCATCGGGGAAAAAACCGCGGCGCGGCTCGCCGCCTACATTCTCCGCGCCTCCGAGGAGGACGCCCGGCGGCTCGCGGAGAGCATCCTCGACGTGAAGCAAAAGATCCGCCTCTGCTCCGTCTGCTTCAACCTCGCCGAGGGACCGGTCTGCGACATCTGCGCCGATCATGCCCGGAACCGGAAGGTGCTCTGCGTCGTTGAGGAGCCCGATTCCCTGATTGCTCTCGAGGAGAGCGGGGAGTATCACGGGGTCTACCACGTCCTCCACGGGGCGCTTGCCCCGCTGGACGGGATCGGTCCGGAGCATCTGCGGATCAGCGAACTGCTGGGGCGGATCGCGGCCAGCCCCGTGGAGGAGGTGATCGTGGCCACCAACCCCAGCGTCGCGGGGGAGACGACTGCCCTTCTGCTGACAAAACTCCTGAAAGAACGCGGAGTCAAGGTTACGCGCATTGCCTTCGGCGTCCCCGTCGGGGGGGATCTCAAGTACACGGACCGGATGACCCTGGCGAAGTGTCTCGAATTCCGCCGGGGGGTGTAATTCCCCCTCGCCCCGCCCCTCTCCCGCGAGGGGAGAGGAAGAAGTAACGCGTGCTTAATGTGAACAGCCGTGCTCATGGCGCACAAAGCGGGTGAGAGTTTCCCCCTCGCGACTTCCGCCCGGTGTCGCGCCTTTTCCGTGCGCGAAACGAACTCTTTTGTATCAAATCGCCTCTGCAGTGACGCGTATCACCCGCTTTTCTCCGCCCGGCAAGACGTTTTATAACTTTTTGTTTTATATTGTATTATTTGCAGAGACAGTAATTTCTGTATGTAAATTCAGCATTTACTTTAAACTGGCACTCATCTTGCTCTTCATTGCCGATTGCTTTCGATGCTGATGGGGGCGGTCACACGCCATAAACAGGCCAAATTACTACGCCCTATCATATCACCGGTGTTATTTCCGCAAAAAGCTATTGACAGCATAGGTCAAATAAGATAGCAAGAGGGCCTGTTTTTTTTCAAAAAAGCCAATCACTACGGGAGATTTGACGAATGTTAGAAATCAGATGGCATGGAAGGGGCGGTCAGGGGGCGGTCACATCGGTGGAGCTGCTTGCGTTGTCCGCCATTGAAGAGGGGAAGTATGCGCAAGGGTTCCCGAGCTTCGGACCGGAGAGACGCGGGGCGCCGGTCACGGCATTCAACCGGGTCGACGACAAACAGATCAAGATCCGGTCGGGCATCTACCATCCCGATCTGGTCGTCGTCCTCGACGAGAGCCTCGTGGCCCTGGTCGATGTGGCCGAGGGGTTGAAGCCGGAGGGCATTCTGCTGGTCAACACCACCAAGAGCCTGGCCGAGTTGAAAAAGAACATCAAATTCGAAGGCAAGATCGCCACCTGCGATGCCACGGGGATCGCCTGGAAGGAACTCGGCGTGCCCATTACCAACACCACCATGCTGGGGGCCCTGGTCAAACTGACGGGGACCGTGAAGCTGGAATCCCTGGACAGTCCCGTCAAGGAGAGATTCGGCAGGATCGCTCCGAAGAACCTGGCGGCCGCGAAGCGGGCGTTCGACGAGGTCAGGATCATCAATTAAGGATCAAAATAACTTTTGAGGTATCGTGATGACTGAGAAAAAATGGCCAGAAACCTGGCAGGAGGTCAATCCCGGGTGCATGGTTTTCCGGAAGGGGAGCGCTTCGGAGTATCATACCGGTAGCTGGCGGGCGAAACGCCCCCTCTGGGAAAATCAGAAATGCATCAAGTGCGGCGTCTGCTATATATACTGTCCCGAGGGGTGCATTACCGAGACCGCGGACGGATTTTTTGATGCGAACCTGGACTACTGCAAGGGGTGCGGCATCTGCGCCCACGAGTGCTGGCCGGGCGCCATCAAAATGGTCAATGAGGAGGAATAGAGGATGGGCAAGCGAGTAGGAATGGAAGTAGCGATTGCGTCCGCGGAAGCGGCCGCACTCTGCAAGTTTGATGTGGCAGCCGTGTATCCCATCACCCCTCAGTCCCACGTGGCCGAGCATCTTTCGGACATCGTCGCCGACGGGCGCGTGGACGCCTCCTTCATCACCGTGGAGTCCGAGCATTCCGCCCTGAGCGCGGCGATCGGCGCCGCGGGGACCGGCGCCCGCGTCGTGACGGCGACGAGCTCCCAGGGACTGCTCTTCATGAGCGAGGTCCTGCCGATCGCCTCCGCGATGCGGCTTCCGATCGTGATGATCATCGCCAACCGCGCCGTCTCCGGTCCGATCAACATCTGGAACGACCATAGCGATATCATGCCGATGCGCGATACGGGCTGGATCTCCTTCTTCGCTGACAACGGCCAGGAGGTGGTCGACATGACCATCCAGGCCTTCCGGGTGGGTGAGGACCGCCGGGTGATGCTCCCCGTGAATGTGAACATGGACGGTTTCCAGCTGACCCACATGGTCGAGCCGATCATCATGCCCGATCAGGAGGAGGTGGACCGGTTTCTCCCCCCCTACGTTCCCTATGCAGCGCTCCATCCCGACAATGTCGTTTCGATGGGAACCCTGGGGATGCCGGAGATCTATGCCGAGGCACAGAAGGCCAAGGATGTGGCCATCGTCAACTCGATCAAGGTGGTGCGGGAGGTCTGGAAGGATTGGGAGAAGCAGTTCGGCCGGAAGTATGAGCCGATTCAGGCCTACCGGACCGAGGATGCGGAGATCGCTCTCGTCACCATGGGATCGATGGGCGAGACGGCGGAGATCGCCGTCGATGAACTGCGCCGAGAGGGTGTGAAGGCCGGCCTTCTGAAGATCAAGCTCTGGCGGCCCTTCCCCTTCGATGAACTGAGAAAAGCGGTAAAGGGGATCAAAGTCCTCGCCGTGACGGACCGCGCCTGCTCCTTCGGCGGCCCGGGAGGACCCGTCTTCTCGGAGATCCGCTCTGCCCTCTACGATGTGCCGAAGCGTCCGAAGATCGTCAACTACCTCATCGGCCTCGGCGGCAGGGACGTCCAGGTGGAGAATTTCATGGATATGGTCCGGCGGGCGGCCAAGGGAAAACTTAAAGAACCATACGAATTTTACGGAGTGAGGGGATAATGAATACGGCAACGATGAACCCTAAAAGTATCGGAAGCTTTGAACTGTACGCCCCGAAGCTGGTCAGCAAGGAAGAGTTCTTTGTCGGCGGGCACCGCGCCTGCCAAGGGTGCGGCGAGGCGCTGGCGATTCGCTTGATGTGCAAGGCCCTCGGAAAAGACACGGTCATCACCAACGCGACCGGCTGCATGGAGGTTATCTCCAGCCTCTATCCCACGACGGCCTGGAACCTCCCCTGGATCCACGTGGCGTTTCCCAACGCCGCGGCGGTGGGATCGGGTGTCGAGGCGGGCCTCACGGCGCTTCGGCGCAAGGGGAAGATCGCCGATCGTCGCATCAAGTCGGTCGCGATCGGCGGCGACGGCGGGACGATGGATATCGGGTTCCAGGCCCTCTCCGGGGCGATGGAGCGCGGCCACGACATGCTCTACGTCTGCTTCGACAACGAGGCGTATATGAACACGGGCATCCAGCGGTCGAGCGGCACCCCGTTTTTGGCATCGACGACGACGGCTCCCGCCGGCAAGAAGATCCCCGGAAACCAGGTCTGGAAGAAGAATCTTGCCGAGATCATGGTGGCCCACAACGTGCCCTACGTGGCGACGGCCTGCCAGAGCTACCCGATCGACTTCATGAACAAGGTGAAGAAGGCGCGCCGGGTGAAGGGCCCCTCGTACATCCACTGCTTCGTAACCTGTCCGACCGGGTGGCGTACCCCGTCGGAGACCTGCATCAAGCTGGGACGCCTCGCCCTCGAGACGGGGATCTTCCCGCTCTACGAGGTGGAGGACGGCAAATACCGTCTCACGGTGGAGGTTCCCGAGAAGCGGCGTCCCGTGCAGGACTACCTCAAGGGGCAGGGGCGCTTCCGCCATCTCACGCCGGACCAGATCCAGGTCATCCAGGAGCGGGTCGACATCGAGTGGGAGACACTCATGATCAAGATGCGTTGCTCCAAATCCAAGGAAGAACTGCGGGCCCCGCGAGGGAAGTGACCGACGCGAATACCATCTTACGACGAGGGTGAAGAGAATGGAACAAAAGGTGAGAGAGATCATTCAGCAATACAGCGGGGACAAGAGTTATCTGGTTCCCATTCTTCAGGACGTCCAGAAGGAGTTTAACTATCTGCCCAAGGATGCCCTGTGTGCGGTCAGTACCCACCTCAGTGTGCCGATCAGCCGCGTCTACGAGGTGGTGACGTTTTACAAGGCCTTCAGCCTGAAACCCAAGGGGCGCTACCAGTTGAGCCTGTGTTTGGGGACGGCCTGTCACGTCCGCGGCGCCGAGCTGATCGCCCGTAACGTGGAGGATATCCTGAGCATCAAGGAGGGCGAAACGACGGCCGACCTCGAGTTCTCCTTCGAGACGGTCGGTTGCCTCGGGGCCTGCGCTCTGGGGCCCGTTCTCGTAGTGAACGGCGAGTATAACGGGCATATGAATATCGCCAAATCGACAAAGATTCTCAAGAAATTAGGGAAGAAGGGTGCGACTGATGATGAGCAAGATTAAATCCTTCGATGAATTGAAAAGCGTACAGGAGAGGCTCAAGGCAGGCCGTGACCCGAAGAAGCCCTGCATCACGATATGCGTCGGGACCGGTTGCCTTGCCTATGGAACGCAGAAACTGGTGGACAACTTTCGCGAGGAACTCGCCAAGCGGAATCTCGCCGACACGATCGATTTCCGCACCACCGGCTGCCACGGGTTCTGCGAGCGGGGTCCGATGATCGTCATCTCCCCGGAGAAGGTTTTCTACCAGCGGGTCGGGCTTGCGGACGCCGGGGAGATCATCGACAAGACCGTCCTGAAGGGCGAGATCATCGATCGGCTCCTCTACGTCGATCCCGCCACCGGCGTGAAGGTGGTCCACGAGGACGACGTGCCGTTCTACAAGAAGCAGACGCGCCTCGTCTTCGGCCTCAACAGCAAAGTCGATCCGGAGAGCCTGGAGGACTACCTCGCCATCGGCGGCTACAGCGCCCTGGGGAAGGCCCTCACGGGCATGAAGCCGGAAGCGATCATTCAGGAAGTCATCAAGGCGAACCTCCGGGGCCGCGGCGGAGGCGGATTCCCCGCCGGCTGGAAGTGGGATGCAACGAGGAAGGCCGCAGGCGATCCCAAGTACATCATCTGCAACGCCGACGAAGGCGATCCCGGCGCCTACATGGATCGCAGCCTCCTGGAGGGGAATCCCCATCTGGTCCTCGAGGGGATGATCATCGGCGCCTTCGCGATCGGCTCCAGCCAGGGCTACATCTATGCCCGGAACGAATACCCGCTCGCAATAAAGAACATCACCCTGGCGATCAAGCAGGCCCGTGCGGCGGGGCTCCTCGGGGAGAATATCCTGGGGTCGGGTTTTTCGTTCGACGTCAAAATCAACCGGGGAGGCGGCGCCTTCGTCTGCGGCGAGTCCTCGGCCCTCTTCGCCTCCCTGGAGGGGCGGGCCGGCGAGCCGCGCGCGAAGTACACGCACGCGACCGACAAGGGCCTCTATGACAAGCCCACGAACCTCAATAACGTCGAGACCTGG
This sequence comes from uncultured delta proteobacterium, assembly GCA_963817385.1. Classification (GTDB taxonomy): domain Bacteria; phylum Desulfobacterota; class Syntrophia; order Syntrophales; family UBA5619; genus JAKAFS01. The sequence goes on along the minus strand of CAWFOM010000016.1, from coordinate 15,096 downwards.
GCGAACGTTCCGTTCATCATCGAGCGGGGCGCCGATTGGTACGCCTCGATCGGGACGGAGGGGAGCAAGGGGACGAAGATCTTCTCCCTGGTCGGCAAGATCAACAACACCGGCCTCGTTGAGGTCCCCATGGGAACGAAGCTCCGGGAGATCGTCTTCGACATCGGCGGCGGAATCCCCGGCGGGAAAAAGTTCAAGGCGATCCAGACGGGCGGACCGTCGGGTGGCTGCATCCCCGAGAAGTATCTCGACATGGGCGTCGATTTCGACGAATTGACCAAGATCGGTTCGATGATGGGCTCCGGCGGCATGATCGTCATGGACGAGGACAACTGCATGGTCGATGTGGCCAAGTACTTCACGAACTTCCTCGTCAGCGAATCGTGCGGCAAGTGCGTTCCCTGCCGAGAGGGGGTCCGGCGCATGCGGGACATCCTGCTTGACATCGCCGAGGGCAGGGGCCGGGAGGGGGATGTGGATCTCCTCGAGAAGATGGCCACGGCCATCATCGACGGCTCGCTCTGCGCCCTGGGCAGCAGCGCCCCGAACCCCGTCCTCAGCACGATCCGTTATTTCCGTGACGAGTACGAGGCGCATATCAAGGAGAAGCGCTGTCCGGCCGGGGTGTGCAAGGCCCTGATCCTGTACAGCATTGACCCCGAGAAGTGTACGGGCTGTACGGTCTGCGCGAAGGTCTGCCCGACAAAGGCGGCCAGCGGTGTGCGGAAGGAAGCCCATACAATCGATGCGGCTCTGTGTTCGAAGTGCGGCGCCTGCAGGGAAAGTTGTAAATTTGATGCTATCATCGTGAGGTAAGGTAGAGAATATGGTAAATCTGACGATAGACAATAAGAAGATCGAAGCGGAGGCCGGGCAGACCATCCTTGAGGTTGCCCGGGAGAACGGCATCGTCATTCCGACCCTGTGCTCCAACGAGGCGCTCGAACCCTCGGGAGCGTGCCGGATGTGCGTCGTTGAGGTCAAGCACGGGAAGAGGACGCGCATCGTCACGTCCTGCCTCTACCCCGTTGCCGAGGGGCTGGTCGTCGAAACGAAGAGCGAGCGGGTCCTGGCCGCCCGCCGCCTCGTCCTCCAGCTCCTCTTGGCTCGCTGTCCCGAATCGCAGCAGCTCAAGGAGATGGCGGAGGATCTGGGTATCGAACCCGAGCCCCGGTTCACGCCGGACAAGGACAGCTCGAAGTGCATCCTCTGCCGGATGTGCGTGCGGACCTGTGAGAAGATCGTGGGGGTCTGCGCGATCGGTTTCTCCTACCGGGGGGCGGAAAAGAACGTCTGTACGCCCTTCAAGGAGGACTCGGTCTCCTGCATCGGTTGCGGCGCCTGCGCCTATGTCTGTCCTTCGGGGCACATCGAGATGGCAACGACGGAATCCGGCGATGCGCGGACGATATGGGGCCGGACCTTCAAGATGAAGGCCTGCAAGGTCTGCGGCCGATACTTCGCACCCGAGGACCAGCTGGCGTTCATCAGCCGGACGTCGGGCGTGCCCGTCGAGGATCTGGCGGTCTGCATCAGCTGCCGCTGAACCTGTCGGGAAAGGGGATGGCCGGTTAACGCCGGCGTCGCGGTTTACGACCGCGCTTTTATCAAACATTACCGTGCATCTGCCTGATGGCAAAAGCCGCCCGGCAGATGCACTTTTTTTACGCTCCCGATTTCCGCTCCGACACTTCTCTGACTAGCCTTCTCCCGGGGAGGGGAAAATTCATGCATTATTCTTCTATTTTTGGTATACGTTCACCGTATGAAGAAACCCCGGGGAAAAGCGGTGAAACCGCTCATGTCACAGTTGGCCGTCAGGATCGTCGATCGTGTTCGTAGTGAGGCCATGCCTGCGGGCGCTCACCTGGCGGAGCAGGCGCTGGCGGACGCATTTCACGTCTCCCGGGGGCCCGTCCGCGAGGCGCTCACGATCCTGGAGCGGGAAGGGATCGTCCGGTTCCATCCCAACCGGGGGTTTTTTCTTACCCGCCCCGCTCAAGAGATCCCGGCGCCGGATCTCTCGGCTCCGGTATCCATCGAAGAGGAGATGTATTATCGCTTTGCCGAAGACCGTATCCGGGGGAAACTGCACGGTCATATCTCGGAGGCGGAACTGATGTCCCGCTACGGGATCAGCCGCGTCAGGCTCATGAAGATCCTGATACGCATGTCCCAGGAGGGGTGGGTCGAACGGCGGCCCGGCCACGGCTGGAATTTCCTCCCGGTCCTCGATACCGTCGAGGCCCTGGACAAGAGTTACCGCTTCCGCATTCTCGTCGAACCGGCCGCCCTTCTTGAGCCGACCTACCGGGTCGATCCGGCCGTGTTTGCCAGGCTTCGCGGGGAACAGGAATCCCTTCTTGCCAGCCCCATCGACGAGCGGCTACCATTTACGATGTTCGAAACCGGCGTCCGCTTCCATGAACAGATCGTCTCCTGTTCGGGGAATCCCTTCTTCCTCGATGCCGTCCGGCACATCAACCGGCTCCGCCGCCTGATCGAGTACCGGGTGCCGGTCGATCAAGCCCGTCTGGACCGCTACCGGGAACACCTGGAGATCATCGCGTTGTTGGAGCAGGGGCGGCAATCGGCGGCCTCTGCGCTCCTGCGCGACCACCTCGATCGCTCCCGGGTAAAGAAGACCGCGGGCGACACGGAGAAGGAGCAGAGCTGACGCTCAGCGGCTGACCGGACCGCTCGGATCCCGATTCCCTCCGGGCGATATTGTAAAATCTGCTCATATTCTGAAATTATTCCTTGACAGGGAAAACCAAAAGGCCTATACGCTTATCCAAAACAGGAGGTCTCCGATGGAAATAACCAGAATGGCCTTTGCGGCGAATATGCTCATAAACCAGGTGGTTCAGGTAAAAAAAGGGGAGAGTGTGGTGATCGTTACGGATACCGACCGGCCCCCCGATCATCACCCAGGCCATTGCCTACAGCGCCCTGTCCGCGGGCGGGGTGGTGGTGGTGGTGAAAATGGAACCCCAGGAGATCGGGGGAGCGGAGCCGCCGGCGCCGGTCTCGGCGGCCATGGCCGCCGCGAACGTGGTCATCAATCAGTCGACCTACAGCCTGACCCACACGGCGGCGGTCCGGGAGGCGATGAAGAAGGGCGCCCGGGTCGCCAACCTGCGCAATGTCACCGAAGAGATGATGGTCTCCGGTGGGATCACCGCCGACTATCAGCAGGTCAGGCGGATCACGGAAAAGCTGGCCCGGCTCCTGACGGAGGCGGACGTGATCAGGATGACGACCCCCGAGGGGACGGACTTCACCATGCGCTCCGCCGGCCGCAAGGCGATCGCCCAGTCGGGTTTTGTGACCAAACCCGGGGAACTCTCCGGGCTGCCCGATGGGGAGGCCACCCTGGCCCCGCTGGAGGGGATTACCGAAGGGGTGATCGTCTCGCCCTACATCGCCGATCAGATCGGGCAGATTACCGAGCCGTTCAGGATGGAGATCACCAAGGGGAGGATCACGAGCATCACGGGAGGCAAGCATGCCAAGGAACTCAAGCGCATCCTGGAGAGCAGGGACGACGCCGGGTACAACGCCGCCTCGCAGTTCGCCCTCGGAACGAATCCCGCCTGCCTGGTGATCCCCAATACCCGGGAGGTTTCGAAGAAACTGGGGACCGCCCACATCGCCATCGGCGACAACCTCTCCCTCGGGGGGAAGAGCGATGCCACGTTCCATATCGACTTTGTCTTCCTGAACGTGTCGATTTACCTGGACGGCAAATGCATTGTAAAGGACGGAGAGTACCAGATCGACTCTGGAAGGGTAGATCTGCAGGATGAAAAACAACTTAAATCAAAGAATCGGAGGAACAGTAAGATGAAGCTGTGTTTTAACGCCGGACCGCAACCCATGGAGGAGTACTTCGCCTTTGCGAAGGAGAACGGCTTTCCCTGGATGGAGCTGAGCTGCAACAACCCGAACAATTTTCTGGATAAATGGACCCCCGCGCGCATCAGCGGCATCAGGAAGCTGAGGGATCAGGCCGGCGTCAAGTACGGCCTCCATTCGGCGTCGTTCGTCAACGCCGCCGAGATCGAGCCGACCGTCCGCAAGGCGGTTCAGCAGCACCTGATGGACTATGTGGAGCTGGCCCACCAGCTTGAGGCCGAGTACGTCGTCCTGCATTTCGGCTACCACTTCAGCCTCTTCATGGACCACGTCTTCGACTGCCTGATCAAGACCTACACGCCCGTCGTGGAGCTCGCGGAGAAGTACAAGCTGCCGATCGGCATCGAGAACATGAACAAGATCCACGAGGAGGCGGAGATCGCCTACCTGGGCGTCACCGTCGAGGAGCTGAAGCGGGTCTTCGACGTGATCCAGTCGAAGTACTTCGGCCTCACCCTGGACATCGCCCACGCAAGCCTCCTGCCGGGCGGTCCCGAGAGGTTCATCGACGCCTTCCCCGGCCGGATCGTCAGCACCCACGTGAGCGACAACGACCTCGTCCTGGACCGCCATGTCCCGGTCGGGAACGGGAAAATCGACTTCAAGCGGGTCTTCAAGAACCTCATGAAGGCCGGTTTCACGGGGACGCTGAACATCGAGCTGCCGAGGTCGAATGAGGACCGGGCGCTCAGCAAGCGACGACTGGAGCCGATCCTCGCGGAGTTGGGAATTCTCAAGGAGGCGCTGACGCCCTAGATAAGATGGAGGGTTGAAGATCCTCCGCAGCATGCTGCGATGAGCTTCAATGAGAAAGCCCCGGTGAACGTGTGGTTGCCGGGGCTTTTTCCTGGAGGGCGATGGACCGGAGCGGTGTCTCGATATTTTCACGGGGTCCCGCGGTTGCGTTTAGTATTCAATCCCGGCGCGCTCCTTCACGCCGGCTCCGTAGTGGTGGCGGACCTCCCGGATCTCGCTTACCGTGTCGGCCAGCGCGATGATCTCCGTCGGGGCGTAGCGGCCGGTGAGGATCAGATCGACGGAGGCGGGTTTGTTTTTCACGAGGTCGATGACGTCATCGAGAGGGATCAGACGGAAGTCGGCCGCGACGTTGATCTCGTCGAGGATCACCATGTCGTAGTCGCCGGAGGCGACCGCCTTCCGGGCGATATCGAGCCCCTGGCGGGCCAGTTCGATATCGAGCGGCGCCGGGTTCTCCCGCATGACGAAGCTGTCGAGACCGGCAAGGTGGACGGTGAGGTTCGGAAGGTGCCTTTCCGCCGCGAGGCATTCGCCGTATTTGCGCCCCTTCATGAACTGAATGACGCAGACCCGGTAGCCCTGGCCGATCGCGCGCAGCGCCTGGCCGAAGGCGGCGGTCGTCTTCCCCTTCCCCTCGCCCGTGTAGACCTGGACGAGTCCCTTGCGGTACTTCTCCAGAACGGTCTTTCTCGGATCGGCAGTGGTGTCCATCTCACCCTCATTTATTTCAGGCAGCGGCGGGCGACCTCCTCGGCGATCGTATAGGGGTCCGACTCCTTCCTGAGGACGCGCCCGGCGATCTTCTCCATCTCCCCACTTTCGGTCAGATCCTTCAGGATCGGTTCCAGGATCGCGTCGCGGAGGGCCTCGTGGATCTCAACCATCGTCTTGCGCCGAATCCGATCGCCCAGGAGATCGGTCTCGACGAGCCGTCGGTAGTGGTCGCTTATGGCTTCGCTCAATTCCTCCAGGCTCTCCTGGAAGGGGCCGGGGTCGAAGACGTTCCCGGTCCGGATGACCGGGGGACGCCATCCGCCGGGGAATGCGGAGACCATGTTGAGCATGGCGCCCAGTTCGCTCGTGAGTTGGGAGGCGCCGTCACGGTCCGCCTTGTTGATCACGAAGATATCGGCGATCTCCATGATCCCCGCCTTGATCGCCTGGATCTCGTCGCCCATCCCCGGGACGAGGACGACGATGATCGTATGGGAGTGGTTGATGATCTCGACCTCCTGCTGCCCGGTCCCCACGGTCTCCACCATGATGATCTCTTTTCCCATGACGTCCATAACATGGACGGCATCCCCGACGGCCTTGGCGAGGCCGCCCAGGGCGCCGCGGGTGGCGAGGCTGCGGACGAAAACGCCGGGGTCCTCGGCGTGGCGCTGCATCCGGATCCGGTCGCCCAAGATCGCGCCGCCGGTGAACGGGGAGGTCGGATCGACGGCCAGGACGCCGACCGTTTTCTCCTTTTTTCGGAAGGAGGAGATCAGGGCGTCGACGAGGGTGCTCTTCCCCGCCCCGGGGGGGCCGGTGATTCCGATGACGTGGGCGCGGCCGGTATGGGGGAACATGCGTTTTATCGAGGACTTCGCCTCCGGGAGCGGTCCTCCAGGTTCCGGATCAGCCGGGAGGCGGTCCGGACATCCCCGGCCTGGATCTTGCGCAGTTGTTCCCGTTCGTCCGATGTTTCTGCCATTCGCCTATTTCCGCGGTTTGACATTCGCCCGGACCCAGTCGACGATCGTGTCGAGCTTGGCGCCGGGGGTGAAGATCGCCTTGATGCCGGCGTCGGTGAGAAGCGGAAAGTCCTGGTCGGGGATGATCCCGCCGCCGATGACGGTGATGTCGTCCGCCCCGCGCTCCCGGAGGAGCTCCACGACGCGGGGGAAGAGGGTGCGGTGCGCGCCGGAGAGGCAGCTTAAGCCCACCAGGTCGACATCCTCCTGGATTGCCGCCGCGGCGATCTGCTCCGGGGTCTGGTGGCAGCCCGTGTAGATCACCTCGAAGCCCGCATCGCGGAAACAGCGGGCAAGCACCCGGGCGCCGCGATCGTGGCCGTCGAGGCCCGGTTTGGCCACCATGATTCGAATTGTTCTTGCCGTCATCAGCCTGTCCTCGTACTGCTCTTCCTCCCCGTTATCGGGGGACGGTACTCTCCTCGATGGTGTTTATCAACACGCTCCCGATAGTGTGATCGTGCCGGGGGCGGGGTTTCGTGAGGGGAGCATTGGAGATTTTTTCGGGCACCCTGCCACCGCAGCGGAGCGAGGATGTGCAGGGTCGAAAAAAGATCCGCGACCTCACGAAATCCCAACCCCGGCAACCTCCGCAATCCGGACAATTCCCGTATTGATTCCTTTAAAAGATCCTTTATCCTTGTAACCATGCAACTGCCATAGCAGCGCTGTTTTCCTAGTACAGCCCCGGGTCGCGGTACTCCCCGAACACCTCCCGGTAGACGTCGCAGATCTCCTGCACCGTGGCGAAATCCTTCACCGCCTGGATGCAGAAGGGCATGACGTTTTTGCCGGTTTTACATGCATCCTTCAGGTCATCGAGGTCACGCAGAACGGCGCGGGAATCGCGCCTCCGCTTCACGGCCTGGAGGCGGGCGATCTGCTCCTCCTCGACCCGCTCGTCGATGTCGACGACGGGGATTGCCTGCTTGGTGTCGGTGGCGTACTTGTTCACACCGACCATTACCTTCTCCTGCGCGTCGATCTGCTGCTGGAAGCGGTAGGCCGCGTCGGCGATCTCCATCTGGGGGAACCCCTTTTCAATTGCGACGGTCATTCCCCCCATCGCATCGATCTTGTCGATGTACTCCCAGGCCTTCTCCTCCATCTCGTTGGTCAGGGATTCCACGAAATAGGATCCGGCCAGGGGGTCGATGGTGTTTGCGACGCCGGTCTCCTCGGCGATGATCTGTTGCGTCCGAAGCGCGATCTCCACGGCATGGTCGGAGGGAAGGCAGAGGACCTCGTCGAGGGAGTTGGTATGAAGGGACTGGGTGCCGCCGAGGACCGCGGCGAGCGCCTCGACGGCCGTCCGGACGACATTGTTGTAGGGTTGTTGAGCCGTGAGCGAGCAGCCCGCCGTCTGGGTGTGGAAGCGCATCCACCAGGAGCGGGGGTCCTTTGCGTGGAAGCGGTCGCGCATCACCTTCGCCCAGATCCGCCGGGCCGCGCGCATCTTGCAGATCTCCTCGAAGAAGTCGATGTGGGAGTTGAAGAAGAAGGAGAGGCGCGGGGCGAATTCGTCCACGTCGAGCCCCTTGCGGCGGATGACATCCTCCACGTATTCGATCCCGTCGCGGAGCGTGAAGGCCAACTCCTGGACGGCCGTGGCGCCGGCCTCCCGGATGTGGTAGCCGCTGATGCTGATGGGGTTCCACTTGGGGACATGCTTCGCGCCGAACTCGACGGTGTCGCTGATGAGCCGCACCGAGGGCTCCGGCGGGCACATGAAGGTCTTCTGGGCGATGAACTCCTTGAGCATGTCGTTCTGGATCGTCCCGCCGATCTTCGTCAGCGGTACCCCCTTGAGCTCCGCCGCCGCACAGTACATCGCCCAGAGGGCGGTCGCGGGGGGGTTGATCGTCATGGAGGTCGTCACCCGATCCATCGGCATCCCCTCCATGAGGGTCAGGAAATCATCGAGGGAGTCGATGGCGACGCCGCAACGTCCCACTTCGCCCAGCGCTTTGGGTGAGTCGCTGTCGTAGCCCATCAGCGTCGGAAAATCGAAGGCGGTGCTGAGCCCCGTCTGTCCCGACTCGAGGAGCATGCGCCAGCGGGCATTCGTGTCCTTCGCGCTTCCCATGCCGGCGAACATCCGGAAGGTCCAGTAACGGCCGCGGTAGCCGGTGGCCTGGTTTCCGCGGAGGAAGGGGAACACGCCGGGGGCGCCGACGTCCCGGGCGAAATCCATCTGCTGAATGTCTTGGGGGGTGTAGAGCCGCTTGATCTCCAGGTCGGAGACGGTGGACCGGCGGGGGCCCCGATCGTCTGCATTCCCCGTGGACCGCCTGACCTCGTCCTCCCATGTATGGGTGAGTTCTGCCGACTGATTGATGGTCTCTTTTGAGAAATACCTGTTCACCCTGCACCACCCTCCCGCGGGATGTTCCCCCAACAGTGACCGTCCGGCAAGTTGTCTGAGATGCTTGATCCGATGCATGTCGGAATATCTATTCCTATCGCAGAGACGCGCAGCTTGTCAAGGAATATGAGGATGGTTCGCAAGCCACGAAATCGGATGATCGTGGACGGTCCGAGGGAATACCGCGCCGTTTCCGGTATGACCACAAGTCGGTTGCGTGGCTTTCTGAAACAGAAGGGGAATCCCTATCGCAGGGATTCCCCTTCTGTCGCCTGTCCCTATCGGCAGGTTAGAAATCTTTGAATTCTCCTTCTTTCAAGGGTATCACCTGTTCGGGACGGACTGCCTTCACGGGATTCTTGCCGCGACGGGCAACCGCTTTCCCGGCTATCGTCTTCACCCCTGGCAATGGCAATGCCGGACGACCCCAACCGGAGGTTTTTTGCGATTTCTTGCCGCTACCACCGGCAGACACTGATGAAACCGATGCCCTGTTCCCTTTTCCGCTGCCGCCGATTACGGCCGACAGATCGCCCACGTAACCCCTCATCTGCTCCGCCTGGCCGGCCATCTCTTCCGAAGCGGAGGCGGACTCCTCGGCGCTGGCAGCCGTATGTTGCGTCACTTTGTCCATCTCCGATACGGCCTTGTTGACCTGATTAATCCCCTGCGCCTGTTCGTTCGAGGCTGCGGCGATCTCATCGACCAGCTGGGCAATTTTGGCAGCGTTGGAGACGTTTTCCCGAAAGGCCTCCCGGGTCGCCTGGGTCAGTTCGTTCCCTCGCTTTACCGATTTGATCGTGTTTTCGATCAGGCCGTTCGTATTCCGCGCCGCCTCCGCCGCCCGCAAGGCAAGGTTCCGGACCTCGTCGGCAACAACGGCGAATCCAGCCCCCGCCTCGCCCGCCCGTGCCGCCTCCACGGCGGCGTTCAAGGCCAGCAGGTTCGTCTGGAAGGCGATCTCGTCGATCGTCTTGATGATCTTTCCCGTTTCCTCGCTGGTCTTCGTGATCTCCGCGATCGACTCGGCCATCTTGCTCATATGGCTGTCCACCTTCTCGACGATCTTCTTCGTTTCCGCCATCATGGCTTTGGCCTGGTTGGCGTTGTCGGCGTTCTGCTTGGTCATGGAGGACATCTCCTCCAGAGAAGACGACGTCTCCTCCAGGGCGGATGCCTGTTCGGATGCCCCTTCGGCGAGGCTCTGGCTTGCCGAGGCAATCTGAGAGGATGCCGCCACCACCTTTTCTGCTCCCTCGTTGAGCCCCTCAACCACACGGTTGATCGGACGGATAATCGACAGCGACAGAAAAACGCCGAGCGAGATGGCGATCAAAACGCCGATGACCATTCCCGATATGGAGAAGAGCTTGGCCTGGGACACATGGGCTTCCGCGGATTTGCCGGATTCCAGGAGGGATCGTTCCACCGTCGTCCTCACATCACCGAGTTGCATCCGGACATCTTTGAGGATTGCCAACGTTTGCGTCCGATAATATTGAACGGCCTCGGGACGGGATTCCTTCCCTTTCTGGAGGAATCCTTCCAAAACCACGGCGGATTGATGGAGATTTCGATGCGGCTCCTCGATCTGCTTCAACTTGTCAACGATAGCCGGGAATTTACTTTCCACCTTTTGGCGGTCTTCACCGTAATACCATTTCCCGAAACCGCATTTGTGTTCGTCCTTTTCTACATCCAGCTTGGTCAGATTCTCATCATGTTGAAAATCACCGACTTTGAGGACCCAATTCAGATGGTCGATCTCCCTCTGTGCGAGGAGTTTTGAGAGACTCAGATCGGTCGCAAGTTGACCCGATTTAGAGATTCCGTCCAGGCCGATGAAACCCACGATCAGGGTTACCAACGCCGCAACGAGGAAGCTGGTGACTAACTTTATGCTTAATTTCATGTTCTTCATGGACTGCTCCTTAACGGTTCTTGTATTTTACGCATGCCGTACCAACTGTCGAGATTCCGTATCGATTGACGCCTTGCCGCCGATGACGGCAACCAGATTGCTCACATATCCTTTCATCTGTTCCGCCTGGGCGGTCAGCTCCTCGGAGGCGGAGGCGGACTCCTCGGCGCCGGCAGCCGTCTGCTGCGTCACCTTGTCCATCTCCGATACGGCCTTGTTTATCTGGGAGATCCCTTGGGCCTGATCCTGGGAGGCTGCGGCGATTTCATCGATCAACTGGCCCACCTTGCCGGCGACAGCCACGTTCTCCCGGAAGGCCTCTCGGGTCGCGGATGTCAGCTCATTTCCCTGCTTGACGGCCTTGATCGTGTTTTCGATCAGGCCGTTGGTGTCTCGGGCCGCCTCCGCCGCCCGCATGGCGAGATTCCGGACCTCGTCGGCAACGACGGCGAATCCAGCCCCCGCCTCGCCCGCCCGTGCCGCCTCCACGGCGGCGTTCAGAGCCAGCAGGTTCGTCTGGAAGGCGATCTCGTCGATCGTCTTGATGATCTTTCCCGTCTCCTCGCTGGTCTTCGTGATCTCTGCGATCGCCGCGGCCATCTTGCTCATATGGCTGTCCACCTTCTCGACGATCTTCTTCGTTTCCGCCATCATGGCTTTGGCCTGGTTGGCGTTGTCGGCATTCTGCTTGGTCATGGAGGCCATCTCCTCCAGAGAAGACGACGTTTCCTCCAGGGAGGACGCCTGTTCGGTGGCCCCCTCCGCCAGGGACTGGCTGGCCGAGGAGATCTGACTCGCGGCGTTTGTCACCTCTGCTGAGGCTTGGTTCAGAAAGTCCGTGGCCTGGAAGACGGGTCGGACGGTCGAGCGGGCGAGGAACCAGGCCGCCGTAGCCATGAGAAGGCCGACGGTCAGGACCGAGATCAGGATCGCCCAGACAACGTTCTGCAGCGACTTGGCGATGGCGGTCCGGTCTTTACCGATAAAGAACATGCCGGTAATCTTGCCGTCGGCGCCGGTCATCGGCCAGTAGGCGGTATTGTAATCTTCGCCCTGGATCCTGTTCCTGTTGAGGAATGTTTGCCCGTTCCTGATGACCGTCTCGATCACCTTGGGATTATCCATTTTCGTTCCGACGATCCGTTTGCCTTCCCTCTGCAGGGTCGTCGTGATCCGTTCGTCCTGATCGAAAATGGTGCACTCCACGCCGAAGCCTTTTTTGATATCGTCGACGAAGGCATGATCTTTGGGGAGGTCAATGCCCGGGGTGACGGTCCCCACGATGCGGCCGTCGATCTTGACGGGCGCCCCTGCCCGAAGAGAGAGCTTCACCACGCTTCCCGACTCGATACCCACGGAAACCTCGCCGGCCAGAGCTTTTTTCACGTTGATCTGGTTGGTGATGCTGTCGCCTGTTTTATCCGAATGTCCCCGGGCGATGACGTTTCCCTCCTTGTCGGCGATCGTCACAAATCCCATCTTTTCATTGGCCATGATCGTTTTGCCGAGTTTCTGCAGATAGGCCGTGTCCTTTTTCTCCACCGCCGCCGCGACGTCCGGCCTGCCGGCGAAAGAGGCGGCGGATCCTTTTACTTTTTCCTTCAAGTCGTCGAAGTTGACCTGGATCATCCGGGAGGTCATGGCGATCTCCTTTTCGGCCTGCTCATCGTATCCTTTCGAAAGGAAGTAGTAGGCGGAGACAAAGGTGACGCCGCCGACAATCAGAACGGTCAGAATGATCAGGCTGATGATTTTCCCCGTTAATGAAATATTCGAAAACTTCATAGTTTGTTTCCTCCATATCGACCGCCGATTGCAACGACAGCCGGGGGATAAGGGTTATGCTGCCTGGGTCAGGGCGGCCACTTCCTCTTCCCGGAAGACCCGGTCGATGTCGAGGAGGATCTTGACGGAGCCGTTCGTCTTGGCCATGCCGAGGATGAAGGCGGTGTTGAGGTGGCTGCCGAAATTCGGGGTGTCCTCGATGTCGCCGCCCTTGATGTTGAGGACCTCCGAGACGGAATCCACGACGATCCCCATCAGGATCGTCCGGCCCGTGCCGGCGATCTCCACCACGATGATGCAGGTCCGGTCATTGTACTCCATGGCCTCCATGCCGAACTTCAGCCGGAGGTCCGCTACGGGGATCACCTTCCCCCGGAGGTTGATGACGCCTTTGACGTAACCCGGCGTCTGGGGGATGGTGGTGATCGGCATCAGGCCGATGATCTCCTTGACCTTCAAGATGCCGATGCCGTACTCCTCACCGGCCAAAGCGAAAGTCAGATACTTTCCTTCGCGGTCCGCGATGGCCTTGGCGGCCTGATCAAGCACTGCTGTTTCCATGGTTTTCCTCCTACATTGCAAGGTATGAATGAAAAATACAATTACGATGTCTTAATTATCGGCTTTTCCCGGTATTACTTTAATATTTTTTGTATTCTCACGTGATTCATTTGTTCTCTCTGTTTGTTATCCTATTGATCGCTTTGGCGAAGCTCACCCGTATCGGAGGCCCGCCGTGGCGTCTTTTTTGTTTCCCTGGAGCATCTTCCCCAAGACGACCGATACATCCGGCAGATCGCCGTCGCCGTAGACGACGAAGCGCGGTCTCAGGAGGTGCCCGCGGGCTATGGTGCTTTCTTCGCTGTCCGGCAGAACCAGGATAGTGCGGAAATCCGCAAGAAGGTCGCGCCGGGCGATCAATACCTCCAGCTCGTCCTCGCTGCGGATATGGAAGACCGCAATGGTCATGCCGTCCAGAGGTTTGTGGAGCCGCGAATCGAGTGCGGCGATGGATCGGCAGATTTCGACCCGGTCCTGCGGGATGTGAGAAAGGATGATCCGGAGAAACCGCCTGCCGATCCCTTTAAGTGGCGCCGAATAAAACAGGACATTCATGGTATGCATGAAATCCTCCTTTGGTTGCATCCGACCAGGGAAACGGGCTGGTCTGTCAAACGTATCTCAAAAGACATGCCAGAACGATTATATCCATTGCAGGAATCACCCAAGAATTTAATATCAAGCGATAAATACGTTCACAACGCCGCAGCCGGGGAGCTGAAGAAAAAAGGAAAGGGGAGGGATTGCTGTCCGGTCGAACCGGACCGAATCCGCTGAAGCCGGACAATGTCCGGTGATGACGGACGAATCCGCTTGAAATCTCCGGTTGTCCGGTCTACAGTAACTCCCTGAATTTCTATTTCCCCGGGAGGGAAGGCATGCAATCGGTGGGAGTGCTGATCTGCGGTTATCGTCAGGAGGATGCCCGGACTATCAAGGCGTTTCTCGACAAGACCCTCGATACCTATGTGATCATGGTGAGCGCTTCGCAGAAGGCGGACATGAAGATCATCGACATCCTCAGGAAGGGACCGGAGGAGTGTTTCGCGGAGGAGGAGACCAAGATCCTCATGTTCCTCGGCTTTTCGGAAGTGCAGACCCACATGGTTCTCGAGGGCTTCCCGGGGGACGGCGGCTTGAAGAGGCCCATCTTCTGCACGCTTACCGCTCAGAACCAGCACTGGCCGCTTCGCGAACTGATCGAACATCTCGTGGCGGAGCACCGGCAGTGGACCGGCAAAGAGGCCTGACGCCGCGGACCGGCGGGACCCTCCGGGGAACGTCTTCGCGGGAGGAGGAGAGAGGTGAAGGAGATGGATAGCGCAGTCGAAAGGCCGGAGGAGTTGGGGCGCGAGGAGCTGGCCCGCCTGGCGGTGGATTTCCTTCACCGGACGATCGTCCATCATACCCTCTGGTTTGCCGAGGTGGAGCACCAGATGGGGCGGGCAAAGGCCCTCGAGATGATGGGGGCCGTCTGGGAGAAAAGCTACGCTCTCCAGATGAAGCGGCTCTCCGAGGCCCTCGGATTCGAGTTGGAAAACGGCATCCCCAAAGCGCTCCTCGCGATGCCGAAGGAGAAACTCCTCGCCCTGCTTGGCGACCTGGGCAGGAACTGGCTCGCGGGCGACGGGATCTGGTTCCAGGCGGTCGAGGCCCGCGACGGGATCTGGGACGCCAAGCGCTGTAACGACTCCTGCTGGACGCGCTTCTCCCCGTTCGAGGCCTGGTCGATCCGGCGATTCCTCGGCCTCCCGGAGGCGCCGGGCCTTGCCGGCCTGAAGCGGGCGCTGGGTTTTCGCCTCTATGCCGGGATCAACGTCCAGACGATCCGCGAAGAGGGCCCGGAGAGCCTCGTCTTCGAGATGAACAACTGCCGGGTCCAGGCGGCGCGGAAGCACAAGGGGCTCGCCGATTACCCCTGCAAGTCGGGGGGGCTTGTCGAATACCGCGGGTTTGCCGAGACCATCGACCCGCGAATCCGGACCTCCTGCATCGCCTGCCCGCCGGACGACCATCCCGCGGAATGGTTCTGCGCCTGGCGCTTCACG
>CAWFOM010000015.1:0-77684 GCA_963817385.1 uncultured delta proteobacterium | reverse complement strand
AAGGAGAAGGGGTTCCGGAAATGGATAGTATTTTAGAGCTGATGAATGGGCGGAGATTCGAAGCAACACTGGCCAAGCCTTTCCGACCGGAGGACAACGAGGTTGACGTGCTTATCGAACCTACCCGGGAAATGCAGAAATTCCTTTTCCCGGAGATCTGCTGCGTTTTGATGAAGTCGCATCAAAATTGGTTGTTTATTTTCCAGAACGATACGGTGCAGGAGGAAGTAACGACATTCACGGGAAAAATGTATCACGTCCATGTTTCCAAGAAACAGCCGTATTCAACAGGTTTTTTCGGCCTCATGGTCAAAGAAGATACGCCGCACCGGCTCGTCTTCTTTACCGCCTACGGCGTAAAAACCCGTTGTCAGACACAGAAGGTCGGGGAGATTCTGCAGGAGGAAGGCGCCGTATCCCCCGATTCCATCCAGACGACGCTGGAGGAACAGAAGAATCTCAAGAAACGCCTGGTTGGTAAAATCATCGCCGACAATGAAAACCTGCCCCATGCGGACATTGAAAAGGCCCTCGCTGAGGCAAAAAAATCGGAAAAGATCCCCCCCCGGGTCAGGGTCGGAGAGATTCTGATTGCAGCGGGCCTCGTCACTCAGGAACAGGTCAACACGGCCCTGCGGGATCAAGACGCCGATAGAAAGAAGAAAATCGGCGATCTGCTCGTTGAACACGGCTTCATCACCGAAGACCAGCTCGTCACCGCGCTGGCGGAGAAATTTCGGCTCCAGATGGTTGATGTAGCAACCATCGTTCCGAACATGAAAGCCCTCGAATCCTTATCCTCGGATATCGTTCACCGGTTACAGGTTCTTCCGGTCGCGGATAAAGGGGATCGTCTCGTCATCGCAACATCGCAACCAACCGATTACGGTATCTATGAGGACCTGCGTTTCTATACCGGCCGCAGGATTGAAATGGTTGTTGCGACATCCAGACGAATCTCGGAAGCGATAGAAAAATATTATCCGAAAGAGGGATCTTTCGTTGAGGATTTAATCGGCGAGTTGTCCCTGGATCAGGAAAAAGAAGATGAGAGCCAGGACGAACGGCTCACCGAAACCGATTCACAGATCGTGAATCTCGTCAATAAAATCCTGCTTGACGGCTACAGCAAGGGCGCTTCCGATATTCATTTCGAACCCGGTCTTCGCGAGCAGCCTTTTCAGGTGAGATACCGGATTGACGGCGTCTGCCAGGTGATCCACCAAATTCCGACCCTGTATAAAAGGGCGATCCTTTCACGGCTGAAGATCATGGCGACTCTCGATATTACCGAGCGCCGGAAGCCGCAGAGCGGAAAGATTCTTCTCATGTATCAAAATAAACGGATCGAATATCGGGTGGAAGTTACCCCGACCACCGGGAATAATGAAGATGCCGTCTTACGAATTTTAGCCGCCTCCAAGCCGCTGCCCCTGGGCAAAATGGACTTTTCTCCACCCAACGAGAAGGCCTTTCGGGCAATACTGTCTCAGCCGTACGGATTCATCTTATGCGTGGGGCCGACCGGGTCGGGAAAAACGACCACCCTTCACTCCGCACTGGGGCATCTCAATACCCCGGACCGAAAGATATGGACCGCTGAAGACCCCGTGGAGATTACCCAAGCCGGTCTCCGGCAAGTGCATGTCCAAAGCAAGATCGGGGTCACCTTCGCCGAGGTGCTCCGGTCCTTCCTGCGCGCGGATCCCGATGTGATCATGATCGGGGAGATGCGGGATCAGGAAACGGCAAAAACGGCGATTGAAGCCGCATTGACCGGGCATCTGGTTCTGAGCACGCTCCACACGAACAGCGCCCCGGAAACCCTGGTTCGGCTCATTGAAATGGAAATGGATCCCTATAACTTTGCCGATGCCCTGCTGGGAATCCTGGCGCAGCGTCTGGCCCGGAGATTATGCAACGAATGCAAGACCCCCTATCATCCCAGTGAAGAGGAGTTCGCCGAACTGGCGCATTACTATGACGCCCGCTTGTTTACGGAGCACCGGATGGCGCCCTATTCGCCCGAGACGACACTGATGAAAAAAGTGGGATGTGAACAATGTAACGGGACGGGGTATCGAGGGCGCATTGCCCTCCATGAATTGATCATCGGATCGGAAAACATTAAACGGGCGATAAAAAAAGGAACCCCGGTCGATGAGATAAAGGCGCTGGCGATTCAGGAAGGTATGAGGACCCTCCTCATGGACGGCGTGAACAAAGTCATGCAGGGATATACGGATTTAAGCAATGTCCTCAAGGTTTGCGCCTCGCAAAAGGTTGAAAGCATAAGCTACGGGGATTAAGGGAGAATCCCCTGACGTCGGAGACATTCAAACCGTAGAAACTACTAGATTGCCCCGGCGCATGGGGAGTACGAGTGCGATCATCCGCTTAGTTTTTCACCGACGGCCTTTCCGTAGGCCTGACAGGTCCGCATCCCCTCCGCGACATCCAGCTTCGATTCCACGAGATTCAACGGCCCGAGATCGGTCACGTCCATCTTGAAGACAAACTCCATGGTATCGAAGATCAGCTTGGGGGCACTGCCGTCATGGACATAGGAACCGAAGGCAGCGCCGATCTTGCCCGCCAGATCGGCTTTCTGGGCCGTAAACAGGAAGGTCTTCATGGTGCCGATCATATCCAGGTGATAGGTGGGGGAACCGAAAATGTACCCGTCATACCCTTGAAGTTCCTTTTCATTCTTGATTTCGGTTATCCTTCTGACCACGGCCTCGTTTCCGGAAATTCGTATCCCTTCCGCGATATATTCCGCCATTTGCTGGGTTTTTCCGGTCCTGCTGTCATACGCAATAAGCACCTTCTTCATGATAAATCCTCCATTATTTTTGAGTGTTCTCCTATTCAACAGCCGAGAAACGAATTCAATTTTCGGACATCGTCCATCAATGCGGCAAATCCTTGCAGCGTCAGGGATTGGGGACCGTCTGACAGCGCCTTTTCCGGCTCGGGATGGACTTCGATCAGGATGCCGTGCGCCCCGGCGACCAGCGCCGCCCTGGTCATGGGGGGAACCAGGCTCCGCTTGCCCGTGGCGTGGGACGGATCGACCATGATCGGAAGATGCGAAAGTTCCTTGATGAGCGGAACAACCGACAGATCCAGGGTATTGCGGGTGGCGGTTTCAAAGGTGCGGATCCCCCGTTCGCAGAGGATCACGTCGGGATTTCCGCCCGCCAGGATGTATTCGGCGGAGGCGAGAAACTCCTCGATGGTGGCGCTCATTCCCCGCTTGAGGAGCACGGGCTTCCGCGCCCTGCCGAGCTCCTTCAGGAGATCGAAATTCTGCATGTTCCGGGCGCCGACCTGGAGCAGATCCGCGTATTCGGCGACGACCTCCACGTGGTCGGGGCTCATCACTTCGGTCACGACCGGGAGGCCGCTCTCCTTCGCCGCTATCGCCAAAAGGCGCAATCCTTCTTCCCGCAACCCCTGAAACGTGTGCGGACCGGTCCGCGGCTTGAAGGCCCCTCCCCGCAGCAGATCGGCGCCGGCGGCCCTGACCGCCAGGGCAGTTTTGACGATCTGCTCCTCCCCTTCCACGGCGCACGGTCCCGCGGCGACAATAGGGCGGCAACCTTCGCCTATTTTAACGCCGCAAACGTCCACCACGCTCCTCTGCGGATGAAAATCGCGGGAAACCAGCTTGTACGGCTTGGAAACATGGATGATCTCCTGAATGCCCGGAAGGTCGCGGATTGTCAGATCGTCCACATATCCCTCGTTCCCGAGCACCCCTACCGCGATCCGTTCGCTGCCGGGTATCGGCGCCGCCCGCAACCCCATATCTTCCACAGCCTTGACGACGGCATCAAGCTGCCCCTTTGTGGCTTTGTGAATCATGACGATAAGCATCGATGCCTCCCGGTGATCCCGTTGAGTATGAAGAGATTGAACGATAGCAGGGTAATGTGTTCGGGTCAATGGCGAACTGGCAGGGGTGGTGGGTAGGGGAATTTCCGACCGCTTCGCGGACCACGGATCATGGCGTCGCAGCCGGCAGGACACCGTTCCATTTTGTCCCCAGCGCCCGCAGAAGCGCCAGACGGAGCTGCTCCTCGTCGACCTCCCCGTCCCGGGAGGAGAGTGAGGCGATCGTCGTGCGGCCCGCCGCCCCGCCCTGCTCCAGGATCGAGGGGATCAGCATCTCCCCCATCCCGGAAACCATGCACCCCTGCGGCGCGACGTTCAGAATCAGATCGACCCCCTCGCGGCACCGCAACACCGCCTCCCCGGCGAACGGCACCAGCTCGCCGTACGGCTTCCCCGTGGGGATGATCGGCTCTGCGGCGGCATACACCTCGCGCATGGGGTGGGGCATGCGCACCCCGGCGGCGGCATAGAGCGGGCGGGCGAGCAGATTCCGCAACCTGCTGATGGTCCGCTCCGTATCCCGGACGATCCGCTGCCGGTTCGCCCGTTCTCCCTCCAAGCGGCGCCGGTCCGCCGAAGAGTCGCCCCTCTCCCCGTCGAGATCGGCGATCCGCGCCCGGGCGTCGAGCAGCCGGGCGAAGAGAAGCGCCTCGAAGTAGCACCATGTCGGGGCCAGGGTCAGCTCGAAGGCGCCGAACCCGAGGTATTCGGTGAGGTGTTGCAGGATCGCTTCGGCCTGGCTCGTCCGCATATAGACCTCCCCGTCCAGATGGATGCGGATCGGCCGCGCACCGTCTCCGCCATCGTGCTCGGCAGGAAAGATCCAGCGCTCGGCAAAGGAGCGAAAGAGTCTTCTCAGGCCGAAATTGTGCCAGAGGCCGTAGCCGAGATATTTCGCCGGGCCCGCGAGGGGCGGCAAGCGGCGGGAGACGCCGGCCACCAGACGCCGCGCGGCCCTTCCGGGAGGCGCCCCAAACTCGATCTGCCGGCCGATGGCCTCCTTCAGCTCGCGATAATCCTTCATCAGCGCCCTAAATGACGCCGCATCGCGGCAGCGGGCGGCGGCCTTCAGGAGGAGGCTGTGGTAGAGGCCGTGGGCCACGAGCCCCTGGTAACCGAGGATGCCTGCCCAGGGTTCGAAGACCGCGAGGAAATCGCCGTTGTCGGTAAGGCTGCTGGAGACGTTTTCCAGAAGCCGGATCTGCACGGCGCCGTCCCTTCCCCCCTCCGCCGGGCTGGAGATCTCCGGCCGGCCGAAGACGCGGAAGAATGCCAGCTTGAAGACGTGGATGTACTGCCCCAGCCGGCAGGGCCCGTCCCCGCCGTTCATGAACAGGACGATCCGGCTCCTTCCCGCGGTACCGCGGATCGCCGGAACGCTTTTTTGCGAGAAAATCCTCCACGGCGGCGAGCATGTCCGCAAAGACGGCCGCCAGAGGGACGCAGACCGCATCCCCCACGTACTGCCGTCCCGTCCTGCCCTTCCGTTCGAGATCGTAGGCGTCGTCCGAGTAATTGTCGGCGGCGGCGATCCCCAGGGAACGGATCAGAGCCGTCATGACGCGGTTGTCTCCCAGCGTGGGAAAGTAGACGACGTCGGTCGCGGGATTGAGGCCGTCGAGATTGAACCCGGTCAGGACCTCCATCTGCAGGCGTTGAGTCGCGGGCGCCTCCGGTGACACGCCCCCGCTGCTCGAGACGGCGCAGGTGGGTGCTGATCCGGTTCTCCAGGTGGGCGAGCTCCGCGATCGTCCCGTCCGATTGTATCCACACCGAAGGGACCGGCCGGGAGATCTCCTGCAGAAGCGGGGTGGTAACACTGTCGGGACCGCACCGGAAGGTCGTGAGGACCGCGTGGCTGAGCCGCGATGGCCCATGGCCCTTCTCCAGACGCCGGACAGCCTCTTTCAGCCGGGGATGGCCGATCAGCTCGTGGAGCCTCCCCCGGACAATCGCCTCGACCTTGGTCAGGATGTCATGGGCGGTTCTCCAGTAGATATGGGCAAACCGGGCGTCCAGCGCCGTGTCGAAGGCGTAGGACGGCAGGGGCAGGATCCCCTTGTCCTTGAGCATTTTGCTGATGTGCTGGTCGTAGATGCCCGGGGTGAGGACATATTCCCGGCCGCAGACGACGGTGACGGGGTTCCCGCCTGCCGCCGCGCGCTCCAGATAACCGGCGGCCAGCTCCGCCTTCCCCTCCTCCAGCGTTCTGACGGCCTGGGCGGCATGCCGCCAGGCCTCGCGAAACCGGTCAAGGCCGATACTGAGGCCGTAGGCGGCAAAGATCCCTTGGAGCGACCGGTAAAGCTGGCGCGTCAGGGCGGAATCATCCGCCTCTCCCAGGTTCGCCGGGGTCACCAGAAAACGCGCCTCCGGGATGGGCAAGCCGGGCGAACTGGACAGCCGCCCAGATCCCCCCCTGATTGGTCGTACAGGTCCTCCCCAGGCTTGCCCCCTGGGCGGGCAGGTAGTCGATCTGCGGCAGGAAGATCAGGCCGTGCGGCTGCAGCGGCCAGACGGATGCACTGGCCGGTCGCCCCGATCATCGGGGCGCAGGTGTCCATCTCGAAGCAGCTCTGGGCCGCCCGGATATCCTCCTCCCGCACCGTGTCGACATGGACGGGAAGCCCCAGCGCTTCGAGGCATGCCGCGAACGGATAGGCCTGCTGCGACAGCGTGAAGCAGCGGGGGATGACCAGCCGGTCGGGGCTCTCCGAGCGGGGATGCTGGGCGTCGATCCACTGCCAGATCTCCCGGTAGGCGTCGGGAACGTCCGCGTATCCGGGCGATTTCACCGCCGGCCGCTCGTTGACGGACGTGCAGCCGCCGATCGTCAGCGTAAGCGGCGGATCGATCTCGCCGGGACGCGGATGGCCGTCCGGGTACAGCGCATCCGCTCGTTGCCGCAGACGCGGCCGGGGCAGGAGATCAGCTTCCGATCGTAGGGCCAGCCGGTGAAGCGCTCCCATCGGCACTCCTCGCGGAGGATCGCATCCCCTCCGCCGGCGGCGCGGCCGAGCAGGCCGTAACAGGCGCGGTGGCCCGGATGGGGAGGGACAAGGCCGTAAACGGGCCCGCGGCCGTACGCCTCCAGGCGGCTGATGGTGGCCAGCGCCAGGGGATCGCTCATCATCGTCTGGCCGTGCAGGAGGACGACCGGATTGGGCGGGATCGTCACCTGCTGCCAGAGCGTCCGGGCCATGTTCTCCACGATGGCGGTGCAGCAGGAGGCGAGGATCTCGGCGGCGGGAACCCCCCGGGCCTGCATCTTCCGGGCCTCTTCCATGAGGAATACCGCACAGGTGGCATTGATCCTCCAGGCCCGCCCGGCCTCGCCCGCCATCCGATAGGCCTCCGCGACGTCCGGAATGTCCAGCAGGTCCCGCAGGATATCCATGAGGCTCCCCGTGCCGGCCGAGCATTTGCAGTTCATGGCGTTTTCGAACAGGGCCTGCTGCCGCAAGGAAATCACGGAGATCTTCGTGTCTTCGCCGCCGATATCCACCAGGAGGCCGAAATTGCCGTTGACGGGCGAGCGCCCCCGCGCTTCGAGCCAGGCCAGGTGCTCCTTGAGCAGTCCGAGAGAGCCCAGAACATGGGCCTCGTTTTCGACCAGCGTAAAGATGCGGTCGCCGAGGTGGGGATACACGGCCTGGAGGATCTTCCGGATCTGGTAGCGGCCGCTCCCGGTGAGACCCCAGTGCTGCACCGGCGAGCCCCTTCACGCCCGCCTCGTCGAGGGCGCCGATGAGACAGCGGACCGTCTGCAGGGCGTCGCCCTTGTTGGGTATGCAATCCCGGTAGAGGATCTCCCCGCTCGCGGCTTCGGCGATGACCATCTTGGCCATGCTGGAGCCGATATCCAGCGCGATGTCGACCGGCCGCCCGATGAGAGAAGCGATGCCGGGCAGTGTCCGTTCCTCTTCGCTTTGCCTGACGAACCGATCCCCGGCGGCGAGACGCTCCCGGATCTCCCGAAAGGAGGGCAGCGGCGCCTCCGCCGTTTTTCTGCGGAGAAGCCCGACCGGCCTCGGCGCAGAGGCCGTCCCGCCCGACAGATCCGCGGCCAGGGCCTCCATGCCCGTCATCACCAGCGACTGATCCTCGTCGTAGCGGATATCCCGGATGCCCCGGGCGCGCAGATCGTCTTCGGCGCACTCCCGCATGAATCGCCAGCGGAAGACGCCCCCCGTCAGATAGACGCGGCCGATCCCGGCGGGAACCCGGCTGCAGGGTTTCATCACCTCCGATTTCATGGTGACCGCCAGGGCGTGGTCGATGGGAATCCCCTGGTTCTTGTCGGATACCGTGGCGGAGACGGAAAACACGCCGCAGCGCTCCGTCCGCACCGGCAACGCCGCGCGCAGCGGAGCGCCCCGCTCGCCAAGGTAGGCATCGAGGAGACGATCCGCGTCTTCAAGCGCGATTGCCAGTTTTTCCAGGACCCGGCGGAGATTGACCCCCGATCCCGCGCCGCAGGAGGGGTTCCTGGCGATCCCCTCCGCCGGTTTTTGTCCGTTTCGCCCGGCGGTGACGACGCAGTACCCCGATGCGGAAAAATCGATGATCGCCACGGATTCGGCGTTTGTCCCCTCCCGGGTCCCGACCGTCCAAGAGCAGCCGGGCCGCCCTCCGGAGCGCGGCTTCGGAGAGGATCCGCGTTCCGCCGCCCAGGGCCGCGGCAGGCTTCAGCGGAGAGTTTCCCCGTCAGAAAGATCTCCGGATCCGCTTCGCCGCCCGGCGCCGGGTCGGTCAGAAGAGCGATTTCCGCATCCAGAAGAGGCTTCAGCTTTCCGTGATGGGCGCAACTGCGCTCGCGCCGTACCCGGCCGTCGGCTCCCAGACAGCGGACATGGACGTTCTCGATGCCGGCATCGACCAGAAAGTAGGGTGTTCGTTTCATGCCGTTACGCCTTTGCGGGTGTTTCACAAACCATTTCGTTCTTGCCCGTTTACTCCGCCGGGCAAGCCGCGAATAACGCGCTCGCTGGCAGATTCATCTCTTCCGGTGAAACAGGATCGGCGATCGAGGCCGGCGGGAACCGTTCCCGGATGACCGCCCGGCCCAATGAAAGCTATACAGGAGCTCCCCGCCATGTTCAACATGATTTTTCCAACCCGATTTCTCCGGCCGGCGGCCGCGGATCTTCACGGATAGTCCGGTACGGCCTGCGGAGGGGCGCTCCTTAACCGTCCGCCCCATCGGAACCCGCTTTCACGATTCCTCATTCTTCCTTGACAAAATCGCTCTTCGGCTCGCAACAACACACAGAATTTTCATTGACTAACGATTTGATTATCCCTATTCTTGCCGGCAGATCAATCCTATTATACAAGACTGCATTTATTACACTCTATCCGTAAGAAAGGATGATCCATCAAAATGAATCGTTTCTCTTTCGGCAGTCTTCGGGTTCGCTTGATTCTTTTGGTTCTCATTGCCATCATTCCATCTCTTATAATAATCTTGCTTACGGGCCTGGAAGCGCGAAGAATTTCTGGACAGAATGCCAAACATGATGCGATGCAACTGGCGGTCGTTGCCTCCGGCAATCAAGATTTGCTGATCGAGGGCACACGCCAAATGTTAGCCGGATTGGCTCGCCGCCCCGAATTACACCAGGAGGATTCCAAACCGTGTTCCACGCTCTTCGCGGATCTTCTCAGACAGTATAAACGATATAACAATATAATCGCAGTCAAATCAAATGGGGATCTCTGGTGCAGTGGCGTCCCTACCGGTGGTTCACCCAATTATGCGGATCGCGGTTGGTTTCCCGAGGTGATGCGCACGCGGGATTTTGTCATCGGTGAATACGTGATAGGGCGGGTTACCAAGAAGTCGCAGTCATCAATCGCCTATCCGATCATGGATGCTGCCGGAAAGGTTCAAAAAATCATTGTGACCGGGTTTGGTCTGGATTGGCTCAATCAATTTGTTGCCAAGACGAAGTTGCCGCCCGGTTCGGTGCTGACCGTAATTGATCGCAACTTCACAGTTTTGGCGCGCACCCTTGAGCCCGACAAATGGGTTGGCCAAACGGTTAAACAAGCCCCTATCGTCAACACCATTCGAACCCAACAAGGCCAGGGTACTCTTGAGACAACAGGAATTGACGGCATAAAACGCCTGTATGCTTTTGCACCATTGGGAACCCAGACAAGCGGCAGTGTGTACGTATTCATCGGCATCCCCACATCCGTTGCGTACGCGCAGACCAATTGGATCTTAACGCGCAATCTCATCGCTCTGGGACTGGCTTCCTTGCTTGCATTCATCGTTGCCTGGGTCGGCAGCAACCTGTTCCTTTTGCGACATATTAATGCCCTATTGCATACGGCCAAACGACTGGAGGATGGCAATTTGAGTGCTCGTACCGGCAAGGCGTACGGTACCGGCGAATTGAGTAAACTGGCACATGCGTTCGACCGGATGGCGGAATCACTGGAACAGCGCATAGCAGAGCGCCAACGGGCAGAGGAGTTGCTACGGGAGCAATTATATTTCTTGCAACAATTACTCGATGCCATCCCCCTCCCGATCTTTTACAAAGACCGGAAGGGTATGTTCCGTGGTTGTAACGTGGCTTACGAGAAATTTTTAGGTATGACGAAAGAGCAGGTTGTCGGCAAAACCGTCTTTGGAGTGGCTCCCCAAGATTTAGCCAACATCTATTATCAAGCAGACGAGGCATTGTTCACCCAGCCAGGTGCGCAGGTTTATGAGACATCGTTCCTGCACGCAGACGGGAACAGGCATGATATCATTTTCAATAAGGCTACTTATGTTGGCACAGATGGGTATGTGGCCGGACTGGTAGGCGTCATTCTTGACATCACCGAACGCAAACGGATGGAGGAGGAAAAGCGCGGCCTGGAGGAGCGACTGCAACGTTCGGAGAAGATGGAGGCCCTCGGGCAACTGGCCGGCGGGGTGGCCCATGATCTGAATAACGTCCTGGGGATACTCAGCGGGTATTCGGAGCTATTGCTGGAGGAAATTCCCGATGGGCATCGCTCCCGGGGCCACGTTGAAAAGATATTGCAGTCCACGGAGAAGGGAGCCGCGATCATTCAGGACCTTCTCACGCTGGCCAGGCGGGGGGTCACGGCATCGGACGTGATCAATCTCAACAGCGTCGTTTCCGGTTTTCTCAAGACCCCGGTGTTTGAGAAGATGAAGGACTATCATCCCCGGGTGACCTTCAGGACCGAGTGCGACAAGAATGTTCTGAACATCAAAGGTTCGCCTATCCATCTGGAAAAGACGTTGATCAACCTGGTGTCGAATGCGGCGGAATCTATTTCCGGAAAGGGGGAGGTAACGATCCGGACGGAGAGCCGCTATCTCGACAAAGCCGTCAGGGGCTATGACGAGGTCAAGGAGGGGGATTACGCCGTACTGACCGTATCCGATACGGGGATGGGCATTCCCGCCGAGAATAGAGAGAAGATATTTGAACCGTTCTATACGAAAAAGACGATGGGCAGGAGCGGGACCGGGCTGGGATTGTCGATTGTCTGGGGAACGGTAAAAGATCACCACGGGTATATCGATGTACAGACGGAAGTCGGAACGGGAACCACCTTCACGCTGTACTTCCCGGTCACCCGGGAGGAACTGATCGCACCGCAGCAGAAGGAGCCGATAGAACGATACATGGGGAACGGAGAATCGGTATTGGTTGTGGATGACATTGCCGAGCAGCGGGATGTTGCCGCCCGATTGCTTACCCGGCTGGGGTATGAGGTTCACGTGGTTTCCGGCGGGGAAGAGGCGGTGGAATACCTCAAGGGACATACGGCGGACATTCTGGTCCTGGACATGATTATGACGCCGGGGATCGATGGTCTGGAGACCTACCAAAGGGTTCTGGCAATCAACCCGAAACAGAAGGCTATCCTTGTCAGCGGTTTTTCCGAGACTGAAAGAGTCACGAAGGCTCAGAAACTGGGAGCAGGCGCCTATGTCAAGAAGCCCTATGCGATGGAACGGATCGGTGCGGCCATTCGGGATGAACTAAACCGATAACGTGCTGCATCACGAATCCATCAACCGGCTTCTCCGAAAGTTTGGCGAAAATAGTTAGATTGCCTGCCCCTTGAACTGGCTGACGTAGAGATGGTGGTAGAACCCGCGCCTCTCGAGGAGCTCCCGGTGCGTCCCCTTCTCGACGATTTCGCCGTTATCGATCACCAGAACCTGGCCGGCATCACGGATCGTGCTCAGGCGGTGGGCGATCACGAAGCTGGTCCGCCCCGCCATGAGGCTGCAGGAGCGCCTTCTGGATGCGGGCCTCGGTGCGGGTATCGACGCTGCTGGTCGCCTCGTCGAGGATCAGGATCGCCGGATCGGCGAGGATCGCGCGGGCGATGGACAGGAGCTGCCGCTGCCCCTGGCTCAGGTTCCCGGCCCGCTCCGAGAGATTGGTCCGGTAGCCCTGCGGCAGTTGCCGGATGAAGGGATCGGCGCCGGCCGTTTTTGCCGCCGCGATGCACTCCTCGTCGGTGGCCTCCAGCCGCCCGTAGCGGATGTTCTCCAGCACGCTCCCGGAGAAGAGAAACGTCTCCTGCAGGACGAGCCCCAGCCGGCGGCGCAGGTCGGCCTTCCGGATGGAGCGAATGTCCCTGCCGTCGATGGTGATCCGGCCTTCGTCGATTTCGTAGAAGCGGGTCAGGAGGTTGATGAGGGTGGTCTTCCCCGCCCCGGTCGGTCCCACGAGCGCCAGCGTCTCCCCGGCCTTGGCATCGATGGTCATCTCCTTGATGATGGGTATCCCCGGGCGGTAGCCGAAGCTGACCCGCTCGAACCGGACCTCTCCCCGGATAGCCGTCGAGCGGTGCGGCGTCCGGGGCGTCCGCCGCCTCGGACGGCGTGTCGATGATCTCAAACACCCGCTCGGCCCCGGCGAGCGCGGCCTGGATCGAGTTGTACATGTTCGCGAGCTGCCGCAGGGGGCTGATGAAGTTCTGCCCGTAGTTGATGAAGGTCGCGATGATCCCGACGGTGACCAGCCCCTTGAGGGCGAGCCAGCCGCCGAGCCCCGCCAGGACGATCACGAAGAAGTTCCCCAGGACGTTCGTCAGCGGCATGAGCAGGAAGGCATAGCTGTTGGCCCAGACGGCAGCGCGAAACACCTCCTGATTGCTCCGGCGGAAGGCGGCGAGCGCCGACTCGTTCCGGCGGAACACCTTGACCACCTTCTGGCCGCTGATCGCCTCCTCCATCACGCCGTTGAGTTCGCCCAGATGCATCTGCAGCTCCCGGAAACCCCGGCGCGTGTACCGGGCGACGAACTCGGTGAAGGCGAACATGATGGGAACGACCAGAAGCGAGGCCAGCGCCAGCCACACGTCCAGAACGAACATGGCCACCAGGATCCCGATCAGGGAAAGGACGCTCGCCAGAAGCGAGGTGACGTTCTGCGAGACGGCCTGGTTGATCGCCTCGATGTCGTTCGTCAGGCGGCTCATCAGCTCGCCCGCCGGGTTTCCGTCGAAAAAGCTCACGGGGAGGGTCTGCAGGTGGGAGAAGAGATCCCCGCGCAGACTTTTGAGGGCGCGCTGGGAAACGTCGGCCATGAGCCACGCCGAGACCGCCTGGAAGAGGTTGTTCATCAGGTAGATGACGAGCATCCAGAGGGAGATCCGCGCCAGGCCGGCCGGCTCCTTCACGGCGATGAACCGGTCGATGGCCACCCCCATCAGGTAGGGACCGATCAGCCCCAGAAGGGTGGTAGACCACGACCAGCCCGCAGACCGCGATCAGGAGCGCCTTGAAGGGGATCAGATAGGGCAGCAGGCGCCCGAGGGCGTGGCGCGGATCGCGGGCCGCTTCGATCTTCTCCCGCATCCCCTGCGCGGGCGGCGGCGGCCCGGAGCGGAGATTGGCGCTGTAGCGACGGAGAGACGGGGTTTTCATGCCGGTTTCTCCCCCGGGCTTGCAGCGGCGCTTCCTTCTCCCGCGGCCGGCTCCCTCCGGGGCAGGTCGTTTCCCAGTTGGGATTCGAAAATCTCCCGGTAGATCGGGCTTGCCGCCATCAGCTCCCCGTGCGTCCCCTCCGCTGCAATCCGTCCTTTTTCGAGAACGACGATCCGGTCGGCCTTCAGGACCGTGCTGATCCGCTGCGCCACGACGAGCGTGGTGTGCCGGCGCATCTGCGCCTCCAGCGCCTCCTGGATCCGGGTTTCGGTCTCCACGTCCACGGAGCTGGTGCAGTCGTCGAGGATCAGGATCTGTGGGCCGGGTCAGGAGCGCCCGCGCGATGGCGATCCGCTGCTTCTGGCCGCCGGAGAGGTTCGTCCCCCGCTCTTCGACATGGGTGTCGTATCCCTTGCGAAAGCGCCATGATGAAATCGTGGGCCTGGGCCGCCTTGGCCGCCGCGACGACCTCCTCGTCGCTCGCGCCGGGGGCGCCGTAGCGGATGTTGTCCCGCACCGTCCCGGAGAAGAGAACCGTCTCCTGCGGCACGATCCCGATCTGGGCCAGGAGGGAGTCCTGCCTGAGCCGGCGGATGTCGATCCCGTCGAGGAGGATCCGCCCGGCGGAGACGTCGTAGAGGCGCGGCACGAGGTTGACCAGCGTCGTTTTTCCCGCGCCGGTCGATCCGAGGAAAGCCACGGTCTGCCCCGGCTCGATCGTCAGGTTGATCCCTTCCAGGACGGATTCGGCGTTTGCGCCGTTGTAGTGGAAGGAGACGTTTTCGAAGACGAGCCTCCCCTCCGCCGTCTCGGGCAGGGCGATCGCGTCCGGCGCGTCCCGGACGTCGGGAACGGTATCCAGGACTTCGTTGACGCGCCGGGCCGAAACGATCCCGCTCGCCCACATGTTGGAGAGCATGGTCATCATGATGAGCGGCATCATGGTGGTGAGCAGGTAGTTGGTGAAGGCGACGATCTGCCCGACGGAGAGATTCCCCTCGATCGACTGGATGCCGCCGGCCCAGATGACGATGACGATGCCGATATTCACGCACATCGTCAGGACGGGCGACATGGTCGACATGATCTGCATCACCCGCACCGAGCGCTCGGTGAAGGCCTCGCTCGCCGTCTCGAAGCGCTCGCCCTCGAAATCGGCCCGCACGAAGGACTTGACCAGCCGCGCCCCCGCGATGTTCTCCTGCAGGACGGTGTTGAGACCGTCGAGCTTCTGCTGCACGGACCGGAAGAGCGGCTCCATCCTGCCCACGAAGATCACGATGATCGCCGACGTGACGAGGAGAATCGGCAGCATGGCCAGGGCCAGCCGGGGGCTGGTGTTGATCATCAGGATGAGGCTCCCGATCATCAGCAGGGGGGCGCGCGTGCCGATCCGAAGCGAGATCAGCGCCACGCGCTGGACGGCGTTCGCGTCGCTGGTCAGGCGCACCATCAGCCGGCCGGTCTTCTGCTCATCCAGATTGGCGAAGGAAAAGGTCTGGATCTTCGTGAAAAGGGCATCGCGCAGATCGCGGGCCACGCTCTCCCCGACCTGCACGGAGAGGATGTTGTTCCCGACGGCGAACAGCGTGCTCAGAAGCGAGATGCCGAGCATCAGCAAGCGCCGTCCGGACGACGACCCCCTGGTCATGCCCGCCGATCCCCTGATCGATGATCCGCTGGACCAGCCGGGGGATCGCCAGATCCATGAAGACGAGCGCCGTCAGGAGGACCAGGGCCAGGGCGGCCCGTTTCCAGTACGGCCTGACAAAGGCGGAAAGTTTGAAGATCTGGTCCATGTCCAAAAATATACCATAAGTATGGCAGGGTGTGTTAAGGATTTGACCGCCCCGGGAGGGCTCGGGAGATTGAAGATCCTTAAGAGGAAAACCCCATCCTTTTTTGCTCGCTTACCCCGCAGCAAGCCGCGGGGAATGCGCTCGCTGGCGGATTCACCACCTGCTTGCCCGCCTGCTCCCACCGCTCGGACTGGTGGGAATAGCTCCGGTTGCCCTGGCAGGACTTGACCGCCGGATTGTTCGGTGATATTGGAGGGAACCATTCATTACAGGCCGGGTCGTGTCGAGTTTTCACCGGAATGCGGGATCATAAATCTTGAAACATAACAAACGGGAACCTTTCTGGATTGGCGTCGTCCGCTCGATGGGAATCGTGTTCGGCGACATCGGTACAAGCCCCCTCTATACCCTGACCGTCGTTTTCACCCTGACACCGAGGACGGAAGCGAACGTCCTGGGCATCCTGTCCCTCGTCGTCTGGACTCTCTTGACCCTCGTGACCGTCGAGTATGCCTGGCTCGCCATGAGCCTCCCCTATAAGGGACAGGGGGGAGAGATCATGCTGCGGGAGATCCTGCGTAAGACGATCAAACCCGGCCGGCAGCTCGCCTTCGCAGGCTTTCTTACCTTCCTGGGCGTCTCGCTGCTGTTGGGTGACGGCGTCATCACGCCCGCCATCACGCTCCTGTCCGCCGTCGAGGGAATGCTGCTGATTCCGGGACTGGAAAACCTTCAGCCGGAGATCCTGATCCTGATCGCGGCGGTGATTGCCCTGGGGCTTTTTTCGTTTCAGGCCCGGGGGACGGACAAGGTCGCCGGGGCCTTCGGCCCGGTCATGCTGGTCTGGTTCCTCTCCCTGGCGGTCACGGGCATGATATCCGTCACAACCATGCCCGGGATTCTCAGATCCGTCAGCCCCTATTACGCCTTCCAGTTCCTCAAGGAAAACGGCATCGCCGGATTCTTCGTCCTGTCCGAGGCCATCCTCTGTGCCACGGGCGGCGAGGCCCTCTACGCCGACATGGGTCACCTCGGCAAGAAACCGATCCTCCATGCCTGGTACTTCGTATTCGCCGCCCTCCTTCTCAATTACATGGGGCAGGGGATCTTTGCACTTCAGCATCCGGAGGTAAAGTCCCTCCTGTTCGGCATGGTCCAGTATCAAGCGCCCTATCTCTACATCCCCTTCCTCGTCCTGACGGTCCTGGCGACGATCATCGCCTCGCAGTCGATCATCAGCGGGGCCTTTTCCGTGGTTTACCAGGGCATCACAACGCGGATCATGCCTCTGCTGAAGGTTTTCTACACTTCGAGCCAGCTGAAAACCCAGATCTACATCCCCTTCGTGAACTGGATGCTGATGTGCGCCGTCATCTTCATGATGCTGACCTTCCAGAGATCGGAGAACCTGGCCGCAGCTTACGGCATGGCAGTCACCGGATCGATGACGATCACAAGCCTGATGATGATCCTGGTGTTTTCCCATATCCGCAAGATGAAGTGGAAGATTCCCATCGCCGTCATGGTCAGCTGCATCGCCTTTACGTATTTTATCGCCACCCTGAGCAAGATTCCCCACGGCGCCTATTGGTCGCTGATCCTGGCCGCCCTCCCCTTCACCGCAATACTCATCTGGCTGAAGGGACAGCATCGGCTGTATGACGCCCTGCGTCCGTTGGAGCTGAAAACGTTTCTCATCAGTTACGAGCAGATCTACCGGCTGGGAAGGAACATCGCCGGGACGGCCCTGTTCTTCTGCCGCGACTATCGGATGATTTCACCGTATATCGTCCACAATATCTTCCGGAGTAACATCATATACGACCGGAACATCCTGATTTCCATCACCCGGACGGCGGACCCCTTCGGCGTCACGGCGCATCTGAAGCAGGATCTGGGGCCGGGTCTCGAGGCCTTCGAGGTTCGGGCCGGCTACCGCGAAATCCTCGATATCGAAGGTCTGTTCAAGGAACACGGCATCAAGGAAAAGGTCATCTTCTACGGGGTGGAGGATATCGTGACGCGCAATCCGATCTGGCAGATATTCAGCCTGATCAAACGGCTCACCCCCAATTTCGTGCAGTTCAGCAAGCTGCCCCCCAGCCGGCTGCAGGGGATCGTGACCCGGGTGGAAATGTAGCAGTGAGGAGGGAGATCATGAAAATCAAGGAAAAACTCACGTTGGGGATTATTTTTCTGTTTATTGAATTTCTCGTCATCGCCCTGTTCGGCGCATACAGCATCTACAATATCTCCCAGCAATCAGAAAAGATCATGAAAGACAACAATCTTTCGATCCAATACGCCGAAAACATGCTCCAGACGATAGACCGGATCAACGCCTTGCAATTGGCTCTCCTCTTCAATCCGCAAAAAATGAAGCGTGAAAACGAATTGGCCGCTTTATACGATGCATTTGAAGATAATTTACGGAAAGAGGCCAAGAACGTCACGGAACCCGGGGAACGGGAAGTGCTTCAGTCACTGTCCGGCGAATACAAGAGTTATATGGTATCGGTCGCGGAGATCCATGCGATAAAAAACAGATCCGATTTTTATTTTCGGAATCTGTTAGCAAAGTATCATTCGTTAAAGTCCAAGATTTATCAAATTTCCGACATCAACATGCAGGCGATCATGAAAAAAAATGAGCGCGTGACCCGGTATGAACGGCGTTCCTATGTCATATTGACGATCATTGCCTCAATCTGTTTTCTGTTATCGATCGTCTTCATATTCAATTTTCCCAGCATGATCACCGATCCGATCAGGCAGCTTTCCGAGAGCCTGAAAAGAATTTCCAACCGCAATTACGACATCCATCTGGATTTTAGATCCAACGGCGAATTCAAGGAGATGGAAAATGCCGTCAAGATGATCGTAGCCAGGCTCAAGACGTATGAAGACAACCAACCGGATGCGGTTTCCCATGAAAAGGCAAGTATCGCCGATACCATTGATCAAACACTGGCCAGACTTCGCATGAGCCAGGAACAGATCAGGAATCTGGACATCAAAAAGATCATTGACGATCAAACGAATATGATTGAGATATTGAGAAATGAGTTGGAGCAATCGAAACGCCTTCTGAAAAAAGAATCGCCGTGAAGCTCCAAATCCTTCTCCGCCGGGATCCTCAATCAACCATGGAGCAGATCATCCTTGCAATACGCGCGATCTTTTTCGGGGATGCCGAGTTGCTCGTCATTTTCTTTTCCCCACCGATGCAAGATAAATCGTGGTTTCATCCTCTCCGTCAATCCTGAGGAGTTCGTCTACCCCCTCCTGATCGTAGGCGGCAATCGCACAAGTCCCCGCACCGATCGCTTCACAGGCAAGATAAAGATTCTGGCAGACATGACCGGCGTCAATCGCAATGACCTTGTGGGCTGCAATCCCATAGCGCCATTCCATTCGGTACGGGATCGCCGTCCAGATAAAGGTAACGGCCGCTTCTCCGGGGTATGGCTGACCGAGAACGGCCCGGACAATCTTTTTCTGCAGGTTCTCCTCGGCAAATTCAAACAGGAGTTGATGCTCAAGCGGCAGGTAACGGTAGATTCCCTGATCCAATCCCGAGACATTCAAGACACAGAGATATGTTTCCAGCGCGTGGCGGCAGCCGGCGGAAGGAACCGTTCTCAACGCATGACCGGGATCGAGTTTCCGCCGTATCCCCTGGGTAGCCCACAAAAGGAAAGACAGCTCTTCAAGAGCGAGCGGCTCATCGCTGTAGGAGCGGCGGCTTTCACGGTTCCTGATGACCGATTGAAGATCACCGGTGCCGATATCTTTTAACCGGTCATGGGGGGGAAGGGTCATTCGTTTGGATTCTTTCGGGTAAGGCTTTTCAATCGGAGGAGGCGCAATTCCCCGGTACTGATCGGTTTGAGAAAAATCAATACCCTTGCGGATGCTGTCTTTTAAAAATGATCGGTATTTTCTCGTGAGTTCCTTGTCCATATCGTCGCTCCATCGGTTCCGTCACGTATCACCGCACCAAAGCCGGCTATCAACATCTTTCTCGGCTCATATCCCGCTGCTTTCCTATAAAGATGCTTCTACAATTTTCGCAGCTCCCGTATCTGTTTCACGCTTGCCATCAGCGCGGCCGTCACCACCAGCCCCAGCACACCCGATGCCGCCATGGCAGTAGGCGCGGAAAAGATGTCCGCACCTACTCCCAGGACAAAGTAGGAAAGCGGCGTAAGGGCGTGGTCAAGCTGGTAGATGGACATGATGCGCCCACGGAGGGCATCGGGCGCCAGTATCTGCACGAGGGTATTGTTGTTGACTTTGAAGGTCATTATGAAAAAACCGACAGCTGCAAGCAGGAGAAACGCAATCCAGGGCATGCCGGACTGGGATAAAAGGATAACCATGATGGCGGCGCTCGACAGCGCCGCAATTCCCATCCATCCGCTGCGAATACTGCTCCCGAACGAGGCCATGGTCAGGGTCGCCAGGAGGCCGCCGACGCCGAATGAAGCCATCAGGTAGCCATAGATATCGGCCTTGGCATGGAGAACCTTCTCGGTGAAGACCGGCATGATCTGCAATATCGGCATCACGAACAGGGATGGGATGAAACTGAGGATAACCAGGCCGAACAGGGTCTTGTTCCCCCAGACATAATGGACGCCCTCTTTCAGGCTGCCGAAGGCCGACGCCTTGCTCGCAGGCGCGCCGTCCCGGTAAGGCGCTTTCATCGGAAAGATCACCGCCACCATGCATAGGTACAGACCCGCCTGCAGAAGGAAGTTCCCTGCCGCACCAAAGGCCACGATAAGAACACCGCCCGCCGCTGGTCCGATAATACGGCTGGCGTTGACGGCAGTGGCGTTGAGGGCGATGGCATTGCCCAGTTCTTCGAGCGGCACGGTGTTCGCTATCAGGGACTGACGGACGGGCATATTCAGGGTAAATCCGCATCCCATCACGAAGCTGAACACCATTGCGTGCCATACACGCACCCAGTCCAGCGCCACCACCATGGCGAACACCACCGCCGCTGCCGCCATAACCGTTTGCGTAATCATCAAAAGACGGCGGCGGTCCAGGCGGTCGGCGGCAACGCCGCCGAGAGGCCCCAGGAATATGAACGGCACGAAACGCAACCCTGCGGTGATACCCACCAGTGCGGCTGACCCGGATAATTCCCACACCAGCCAACTGATGGTTACCTGCTGAATCCACAGTCCGCCCGTGTTGAACAGGTTGCCTATCCACAGGTAGCGATAGTCGATATTCCGCAGTGAAGAGAACGTGCTGAAGCCCTTTTTCCTTTTCCGTGAAACTTCCGATCCAACATAGGTCACAACATATTTCTCCTCTCCAATTCAATCTGACGCCTCTTGAACCGGCATCAATATAACCTTATTATCCAACCGGCGCAATCGATACGCAAAATAGTGAGACGACGGGGTTTTGAATCGGGAAGCGAGATCGCCCGGCGCGGGCCGGGGGGCGGTATGGCGTCGGAAACGATTCCTGTTGACATCCCTTAACATTTGCCGTACCTCTTGGCCATAAAAAAAAGGAGCAATGGATGAAAGACTATACCCGTATCGCCCGGAAGATAACGATCGTACTATTCCTGTCTCAGAGCCTCAGTTCGGCCGGATTCATCGCCGCCTTCGCCGTCAATTCCCTCGTGGGCGTCGACTTGAGCGGTCGGACGGCCATGGCGGGCGTACCCGGCGCCGTCTACGTCCTGGGGCAGGCGTGCGGCGCTCTCCTTTGGGGTTTCAGCATGGATCGGATCGGCCGGCGAGGAGGCCTCGCCCTGGGCCAGGTCATCGGGGTGGTGGGATCGGTGATCGCGATAAGTGCGGTGGTGGGCCGTTCCCTGCCCCTCTTCCTGCTGGGCCTCGTCCTGGTGGGGGTTGCCAGGTCGGCCGTGGATCTGGGTCGTTTTGCCGCCGCGGAGGTCCACTTGCCATCGGAACGGGGGCGGGCCATTTCCCATGTCGTACTGGGGAGCACGGTGGGGGCGGTGTTCGGGCCCCTGCTGGTGGGCCCCACCGGACAGTTGTCGCTGTGGGCCGGCTACCCGGAGCTGGCCGGGCCCTACGGCGTCGGCTTTGCCGGACTGATCCTGGCGGCGATGCTGATCTTCGCGGGACTGCGGCCGGATCCCCGTGATGTCGGGCGGGAACTCGCCCGCATATACCCGGAATCGGTCCCCCGGCAGGGGACCCGCTCCCTTTCAGCAATCGTGCGGCAGCCGGGGGTCATCGTGGCCATGGTCAGCGTGGTTTTTGCCCAGATGGTGATGGTAGTGCCGATGTCGATCACCTCGGTTCACATGAAGGCCAACCAGCACACCTTGAGCGCCGTCTCGCTGGTGATCTCCGCCCACACCCTGGGGATGTACGCCTTCTCCATCATCTCCGGGCGGATGACCGACCGGTGGGGGCGGGGTCAGGTAATCATCCTGGGCTTGATTGTCATGATCTTCTCCTGCCTGATGGCCGTCCCTTCCACCGGCCTCATACCGCTGATGATCGCCCTTTTTTTTCTGGGTCTCGGTTGGAACTTCGCGTATGTAGCCGGATCCACCCTGCTGGCCGACCAACTCGCTCCCGCGGAGAGGTCCAAAACCCAGGGGTTCAACGACCTGCTCTTGAACCTGGCCTCTGCCTCCAGCCAGGCCGTCAGCGGATTGGTGTACGCCGTCGGCGGCTACGGGGTAATGGCGCTGGCGGCGGCTGCCGTGTCGACGGCGCCGCTGATCCTGGCCGTATGGTGGCAGATGGCGGGCCGGCGGCGCGTCACCGCCGCATAGCCAGCGACGTGAGTGATCAGGCCGTCGGAGACGACGGATTTTGAATCGACGATTTTCGCGTTGGGTAGGATAACGAACATGCCCGCAAGGAGGAGACTATGGTCGTCGGTTACCGCGGCGTTTCGTGGTTGCCGGTCGCGCCGATGATCTCGTCGAAGCGCTCGTAGAGACGAGAAAAGTCGGTATGCAAGGTCTACGAATGAGTAATATAGTTATCGTAAATGCGACCTTGACAAAAAGGATTTTATTTACAAGAATGCCTCTCCAATCTCCGGATCAAGCTTATGAGAACACGATACGGTTCGCCTGAGCTTAGCACGCCGATGTTTTTCCGAAACTTTTTATGAAACCGTCGGAGTTATGGAAAGGGAATAATGGAGAAACGATCCACTGTTTCGTTCGGAACCGGTGAAGTGACTCTCGGAGTCATATCCCTGATCGGCCTGTATATCGTCAGCCGCTTCAGCTACCCGATCTTCCATACGCTCGCCGAATTGTTCAGCATCATCATCGGGTTCGGGCTGTTCATGCTCATCTGGAATTCGCGGCGGTTCATCGATAATAATTATCTTGTCTTCATCAGCATTGCCTATCTCTTCATCGCCGGCCTCGACCTCATCCACACCCTCGCATACAAGGGGATGGACGTTTTCGCGGGCTACGGGGCGAATCTGCCGACCCAGCTATGGATCGCCGCCCGTTACGCGGAGAGCCTCGCCCTCCTCGCCGCCCCATTTTATATCAAGCGAAGACTGCGGATAAATGTTGTTCTCACCGGTTTTACGGTGTTTTTTTCACTTCTCCTGGCGGCGATTTTCTCCGGTGTTTTCCCGGATTGCTACATTGACGGCACCGGATTGACGCCGTTCAAGGTCGCGAGCGAGTATGTGATTTCCGGCATCCTCTTGGGCTCGTTGATTCTGTTGCTCCGGAAACGGGAGGGATTCGACCGGGAAGTCCTGGTCATGATCGCCCTGTCGATCATCGCCACGATCGGCTCCGAGCTGGCCTTCACCTTCTATGTCGGCGTCTATGACTTTTCCAACCTGATCGGGCACTATTTGAAAATTATCTCATTTTATCTCATCTACAAAGCGGTCATCGAGACGGGACTCACCAAACCCTATAACCTCATGTTCAGAAATCTCAAACAGAACGAGGAGGCCCTGGAGAAGGCAAGGGATCGTGCGCAAAGCTACCTCGATCTCGTGGGGGGCTTCATGCTCGCCCTGAACGCGGATCAGACCGTGACGATGATCAACCGGCGGGGCTGCGAGATCCTGGGGTATGAGGCGCCGGAGATCATGGGAAAGAAATGGTTCGATACCTTCGTGCCGGAGCGGATGCGGGACGAAGTGAAAGATGTTTTTTCGGGACTGATGGCGGGCAACGTTCAGGAAAACAGAACCTTCGAAAACTCCGTTTTAACCCGCA
Organism: uncultured delta proteobacterium; assembly: GCA_963817385.1. GTDB lineage: Bacteria > Desulfobacterota > Syntrophia > Syntrophales > UBA5619 > JAKAFS01. Next base: position 53,842 of record CAWFOM010000015.1, on the reverse strand, counting down.
GCGGCGAAGAGCGGATCATATCATGGCAGAACAGTGTTTTGTGGGAAGGGGAAGGGCGCATCACCGGCACCCTCAGCTCAGGGGAGGACATCACCGACCGCAAGCGGGCCGAGGAAGCGCTGCGAGCGCACACATCGGATCTGGAGGCGGCCAATAAAGAGCTCGAAGATTTCACGTATACGGTCTCCCATGATTTGCGGGCACCGCTGCGCGCCATCGACGGCTTCTCGCGAATGCTCCTCAGGGATCAAGGAACTAACTTCACCGAGGATACACAGCGGAAACTCAATGTAATCCGAAGCAATGTCTTGAGAATGGGCCAGTTGATCGATGATCTCCTCGCCTTCTCCCGCCTGGGCCGCACGGCCATGACTCTCTCTTACGTGGATATGGAACTCCTTGTGAAAGAAACATGGAATGAACTGTGCACACAAGACGACGGAAACCAGAAATCGCTACGGATGAGCGCTCTGCCGCTGGCCTTTGGCGACCGTACCCTGGTGAGGCAGGTCTTGTCGAATCTCCTGTCCAATGCCGTCAAGTACTCGCGGTCAAAAGGAAGCGCAGTCATTGAGATCGGCGGGGAAGATAACGGCGAGGAGACGCTTTACTATGTGAAGGATAACGGGGTCGGGTTCGACATGCGCTATTATGACAAGCTCTTCGGCGTATTCCAGCGGCTCCATAGCGATGAGGAATTTGAGGGGACGGGTGTAGGGCTTGCCATCGTCAAGCGGATTGTTCACCGTCACGGCGGCACTGTCTGGGCCGAGGGAAAAGTTAACGAAGGGGCGGCTTTTTATTTTACGTTTCCGGCAAAAAACGGACGCGAGATAGACACCCGTATCTGATGGATATCATTCTTCATGAGGACAGTCCGGGTGATGGCAATCGGATCGGCGCCGAACGTCTCTTGGGCGTTTGGTTGCGCAGCCGAATCCCGGTATCTCGGTGAACACCGGCAGCAGCAGGCTGCGCTGAACAATTACTTTTCTTCTTGACAATGTTTTCTTAAGTATATTACGTGACGTTCGCCCCCGTTACCCTTTGCAATCAGTCTGTCGCTGATATGTTGGGGGCACAGACGATCGTGCTCATCCGAACTTTAAAAAATTGCAGTAAAAAGAGATTATCATGAAAGCAGCAGTACTGCGCAGACCCTATGATTTAACGGTGGAAGAAGTTCCCCGCCCGAAGATTGGGCCTGGCTCCGTCCTCGTCAAGGTAACGGCCACTGCCATATGCGGTACGGACGTAGCCATTTATACGGGAAAAGTGCTCGTACCGAACCTCCCGGTAATACAGGGACACGAATCGACCGGTGAGATTGCGGAATGCGGTGAAGGCGTCACCGATTTGGCCGTCGGAGACCGGGTTGTCTTGAATTCCGTTATTTTCTGCCGTCATTGTGCCTACTGCTATACCGGTCAAGTCAATCTCTGTCTCAACGGTGGCTTGATGGGCCGTGAATTGGACGGGACGTTTGCCGAGTATGTTGCCGTTCCCGATTACAGCTGTATCAAGATTCCGGACGGTATTTCCTATGAAGACGGGACAATTTTAATTGCGTTGTCCACGGTCTTCCATTCCCACGAAAAGATCCGCATTACCCCCGGTGAAACAGTAGCCGTAATCGGTCAGGGGGCAGCCGGCCTGCTGCAAACCAGGCTCGCGGTCATCAGCGGCGCCGAACCGGTTTTTGCCATTACCCGCAGCCAGTGGAAACTCGACATCGCCAAAACATTTGGTGCAACGACTATTAACGCCGACAAGACGGACCCCGTTCAAGCGGTTAAGGAAGCCACCGGCGGACTGGGCGTCGATCTGGCCATCGAAAGCGTCGGCTCCAGCGCTACCTTACGCCAGGCGATGGATATGGTGCGTCCCGGCGGAACCGTGCTCTTCTTTGGAATTGCTCCGGCCGCCATGGACGGCTTCAACGCATACGCAATGTACTACAAGGAAATCAAAATCATCGGCAGCAAAGGCATGACACCGAAAGATTTCCACCGGGGCATCAAGGTGCTGGAAAGCGGGAAAATGGATCTGCACGCCCTTATCACCCACCGCTTTGATCTTGATCACGTCAAGGACGCCCTGGATTTCGTCGACCAACGACCCGGCGACGCCCTGCGCGTGGTGGTGACAATCAATTGAGAATACCCTAAGCCGTCTCCTGTCCGGGATGGGACAGATCAATGAATCCAGATACCGTGAAAGCATACATCTTGGTGTCCATTCAAGTAATCTGCCTCGTGCTGATTTTTGCATCGGGCAGCCCCCTGGCGTACTATCTTCCCCTGGCAATCCCGGAAATTGCCGGGATTGCGCTCGGAATCTGGGCCATGGTCGTTATGGGCAGGGGAAACATCAATATCGCTCCCCTGGTAAAACGAGAAGCACGGCTGGTAACCAACGGCCCTTACGCATTGATACGACACCCGATGTACGCGGCGTTGCTGCTTGCCGTCTGGCCGCTGATCATCGATCAGTTTTCTCCCATTCGATTGTCGGCGGGTGTGATTCTCACCGTCGATTTGCTGGTAAAGATGCTGTACGAAGAACACCTCTTGAGAAAACACTTTGCGGGATACGACGCCTATATGAGGACCACCAAACGGTTGATCCCGTTCGTATGGTAATCTTCAGGCCGTTGAAAAAGGCTCATCTGCTGCGTTGCGCTGCAAACCTCATCGTTCGATGTATTTCACACTACGCGTCACTTTTCAAGTTTTTGCGCGCCTTGCGTCTAACCGTTTTTTAAACAGCCTTCCTAAAAGGATGTTATCCGGCGCCCGGCACCGGATCCGGCCTATCGGGATGGTCGGCGGGGCCGGCTACCTGCGCGGCGAGGGCGACGGCCAGGTTGCAGAGCGCAGTGGCGTCTTCGAGTCCGTCAAGGAATCGTTGCGGAATGCGGGAGAGACCGGTCTGGGCGCCGACGAGGGCGCCGGTGAGGATGGCGCGCGCCTGGTTTTGACCTCCGCCATTGACGGCATGGAGCACGGCGGATTCGAAGTCGTCGGGGAAGCGGGCGGCGAGGTAGTAGGCGGCGGGCAGTATGTGGTAGATGGCGCAGGGCATGCCGTACACAATGGACACCTTCCATGCAGGCTCTATGCGGATGCCCGGATCAGCCGCCGCTTTGGCGATGTAAGATGGCGTGAGCAGGGCATCCGGCGAGGCAAATCGGCCGGAACGGGGCGGGTCGGGATCACCGGGGCGCGGCGGCTGGAAATTGGCGCGGGTGACCGTGTGAAAGGGCAGTTCTCCGCTGGTTACCAGTGCCATCAGTTTGGCCGACAGCTCCGCGTCGAGCGCATGCCCCTGCACCAGAAGGCCCAGAACCGCGCAGTAGGCGACGGTCATCGAGACCACGGTGTCATCGATCTGGGTAAGGATGGTATTGCCCGCGACGGCGGAGGCGAGCTGACCGGGGTGCAACGCATAGCGGACGGCGAGAGCGAGGGTGCGTTCGATGGCCTCGGTGTCGTCCGCGTGGCCGCCCGTTTGACCCCACGGCAGGTTCTGCTGGACGCGACGACGCCAGGCATCCCGGATCGACTGGCTGGTGTAGCCGCCCGGCCCGTTTACCGGTGTGCCGTCAAGGAGCGGAAAGAGTTCTTCATCCATCCGGCGACAAAAGTCCGCCTCATCATAGCCGCCGCGCTCGACAAGCGAGCGGACCGTGAGGGCGAGGATGAAGCCCGCCTGGGAGAGTTGGCCTGCTTTTGACCCTTCGTGATATCGGCCGGGTTGTGGATCGGTGTAGCCGGTGATCCATTCACCGTAGGCGCGGCGAAGCGCAGCGAGATCGTAATACCAGTGAGGTCCGAGGCCCAGAGCGTCGCCGATGAAGGCCCCCATGATGGCGCCGGCGGCGCGGTCCCGGATGGCCGTGTCTGGCATATTATCCTCCTTGTTTGATCAGGGGGAAAAAGGAAATCCGTCCGAAACAGGGGGGCTTGGCCGGGAATACGGAGGATGGCTTCACTCTCCGGATTCCCGGCCGAACGTGTTGCAAACACTACTTCTTTTCCGCGGCAGGAGCATCCTTCGAGACGGCTTTCTTTACTTCCTTTACATCTTCCTTTGCCGCCTTCTTTACTTCCTTTACAGACTCCTTTGTCTGCGCTGTCTGCTCCTTCACTTCTTTTTTGACTCCCTCCTTCATTTTCTTTGCATCTTTCTTTGCTGCCTTTACATCTTCCTTCGCCGTTTCCTTCACGGTCTTCTTCTCGGCCTTTGCCGCAGGGGCCTTCTTATCCTTTGCCGCCTTCTTGACTTCCTTCACAGACTCCTTTGTCTCGGCTGCCTGTTCCTTCACTTCCGTTTTAACCGCATCCTTCATTTCCTTTGCATCTTTCTTTGCTGCCTTTACATCCTCCTTCACCGTTTCCTTCACGCCCTTCTTCTCGGCCTTATCCGCGGTGGCCTGAGCAAATACGGAAGCCGTCAAGCAAAACACAAACGCCACAATCAATACCAATACTCTTTTCATACATCCTCCTCTTTCATTCAAACACCCATGACACCCGATTTCCCAATGACCGCTGCAGGCGTCGAACCTGCTTATCTATTTTTTCACCAAGCATCATATACCATCTTTACGCTCTTTTCCAGAGGTCCATTGCCTCCCCCGCCAGGGCGCGACCCTGCTCGTACCCTTCCTGAAGGATGAGGCGGTCTTTGCTGAGTCGCGACACGCGAAAGTTTTCCGGCGGACATATTTCGATGATCGAAACGCCGTCCGGCGGCTTGCGAATAAACGCCACCGCTTCATTGTAACGCCGAACGCGCTTCGCCATCGCCTGTCGCAGCTGGGGGTGCTGTCGCACGTGCCAGCGCATCACATATTCGGCCGGGCCGGTGCGTTTCCGGTAATCCCGATGCCGCGAGCGAACGACCATAATGCGGCGGGCGCCGCGCCGGATCGCCTCCCCCACCGGAAGCGCATCCGCCACCCCGCCGTCCGTCATCGGACGTCCCCCTACCTTCGGATAACCACGGTACAAAAGCGGCATCGCGCTGGAAGCCTTGAGAATCTGTTCGAGATCCCCGGCGCTGGTAAGTTGGTAGACGGCATCGCCCGTCTGCACATCCGTCATGACGACGATGAAGGGTTTTCCTCGGGAATAAACGGTCCCCAGGTCAAGGCGGATTTCCCTGATCGTTACCTCCCAGAGCCAGTCCAGATCAAGCAGGTGCCCTCCCTGCAAAAACTTGGAGAAACTGATGAACTCGGGACTGAGCGAGTATTCCCTGTAGATTCTCCCGTTACGGCCGATCATCCCGGCGAGGTACGCCGCAAGATTGGAGGCCCCCGAAGAAACACCGATGAACAGGTCGAACGGATTGAATTGCGCTTCAAGAAAGCCGTCAAGAAGCCCCGTCGAGAACACTCCTCTGAGAGCGCCCCCTTCGACTATCAGCGCCGTATTGAGCGACTGATTGTTCACCGGTTGTCCGCCTCGCACGCGATTCCGTCGCCCCGCCGGATCGGCCGGTAACACCGGTTGCAGGAGACGCAGGTCGCCCCGGAGGGGTCGGCGGACTGCCAGCGCCGCACCAGGTGCGGCTCGCGGATCAGCGGCCGGCTCAGGGCGATGTAGTCCGCCACTTCTTCATCGACGAGGCCCTCCGCAACGCGAAGCGATCGGATTCCCCCCACCAGTATCAAGGGGACGTTCACCGCCGTCTTGAAATCTGCGGCCGCTTCGCGGTAATAGACTTCATCTTCCCGGATTTTCGAAATGCCGATCCGGCTGGGTATCTTGTCTCCGGAATAGCGGGTCCCCCCGCTGATTTCAATGGCATCGACGCCCCCGGTTTCGAGCATCTGCGAAACACGGATCATTTCATCCTGCCGGAAACCATCGTCAAGGAAATCATCCGAATTGATCTTGACAAGGACCGCTAAATCCCCTCCCATCCGTGCGCGGATGCTGCTCAGCACCTCCCGGAGCAGACGGGCCCGGTTTTCGAGGCTGCCGCCGTAAGCGTCCGTTCTTTTATTGAAATGGGGGGAGAGAAACTGGCTCAGCAGGTATCCGTGCGCCGCATGAATCTGGACGCCGTCGAATCCGGCTTTCTTCGCCCTGAGCGCCGCATCACCAAAGGCTTCCACGATACGGGACAGGTCGGCGGCGCCCATTTCCCGGGAGACGGCAGCATCCGGCTTTGCAATGGCCGAGGGTCCCAGGGCTTCGAGGCCGGCGACCCCGGGGTCGGCTTCGACTCCCCCGTGGGCCAGTTGAATGACGATCCTGCCGCCTTTCCCGTGGACGGCCTCCGTCATTTTCCGCAACCCGGGAATCATGGCGTCCGTGTGGATTCCGAGCTGCCGCGGTCGTGCGCGGCCCTCGGGGCTCACAAAGGCGTGGCTGGTGATGATGAGGCCGACGCCGCCTTCGGCCAGGTCGGCAATTTTACCGATCAGAGGGAAGGTGCAGGCGCCATCAGCGGCGGCCAGCCCCTCGTAGGTTGCCGATCGCACAAACCGGTTCGCCAACTTCATCTGACGGATGGACGCAGGTTGAAACAATTCCTTCATGGACCCTCCTCAATAATCGCTGGTCATGATGAACAGGGGTTTTGAGTCAAAGCTCTCGTAATAGGGACAGAGGCGATCACCGTTGTAATATTTTTTAATATTCACCACTTTCTTGGCGCTGGTGACCACATCAATGGGGACATCACCGTATCTGCCGTTCCGCAGGCTGACCAGCCTTCCGTGGGAACGGTTCAAAATCAGGTTCAAGGCCAGGTTTCCGAACGCCATGGGGGCAATGGAGTCGATGGCATCGGGATTTCCGCACCTGACCAGGTAGCCCAGCCGCTGGTTGATGACGTTGATCTTCCTGCCGGCGTTAAACGTAGCGGACGTCTCCTGGATCCGGGCGGATATCCGGTCTCCGATGCCTCCGAGTTTCCGGTGTCCGTACTGGTCCCGCTCCTCCTTCTCGAAGACCATCTCCTCCTCATCGAACATGGCCCCCTCGGAGACCAGGGCAACCGAATAATGGCTCGGATTGGTGAAACGATCCATCACCAGCAATTCGGTCAGGCGATCGATCTTGAACCGGTACTCCGGGATGACGCAGCGGCTTGCCGCCCCCGCCATCGTGGGCAAGAGGGCCGTAAATCCGGCATACCGCCCGAACACTTCGATCACCAGGATCCGCTCGTGAGAGCCCGCCGTGGTGCGTAGCGAATGGGTCATCTCAATGGTCCGGGTAATGCAGGTGCTGAATCCGATGCAGTAATCCGTCCCCTGAACATCATTGTCCATGGTCTTGGGAATGGCGATCATCTTGACGCCCATTCCCGACAGGTGCACGCCGTAGCTGAGGGTATCGTCCCCGCCGACGGCGACCAGATAATCGATGCCCAGAAAATCGAGATTCTTCAAGACCTCCGGCGTGAGGTCATTAACCGCATCGGTATATCGGCCCTGCAGATGGTCGGGAATGTCACCCAGGGGGATGTGGCTGGGCCGGGTCCGGGAGGTATGGAGAAAGGTCCCCCCCGTACGGCCCACTTTGTTGACAATCTCCTCCGTGAGAATCTGGAAGCACTCTTCCTGGACGACCTGCTTGTCCCGAACGCAGGATATCAGTCCTTTCCAGCCCCTGCGAATCCCGATCACCTTGAAACCTTCGCGGAGGGCCCGGATGGTGACGGCCCGGATCGCCGGGTTGAGGCCGGGGACGTCTCCGCCGCCCGTCAGGATCCCGATGGTCCCCTTTTTCCTCTTCACATTCGCCATAGTGAACCTCCGATAATAGCCTGCACGCCCGTAAGGGTGGGCTCGGCAAGGAGCCGCGCGGCATAGGCCTCGGCCTCGCCAAGGCTGAGGGCGCCGATCCGCCGCTGGAGCGCCGGGAGATGATGCGGATCGACGCTGAGCGCTTGAATGCCGATGCCGATCAGGAACGGCATCAAATCCCGGTCGAAGGCCATCTCCCCGCAGACGCTCAGATCCTTGCCGGCACGGCGGGCGGCGTCGGCAATGCGTCTGAGCGTTCTGAGCACGGAAGGGTGTTCGGGCCGGTAGGCATAGGCCACCTGGTCGTTCATGCGGTCCACGCCGAGGAGATACTGGACAAAGTCGTTGGTACCGATCGAGAGAAAATCCGCCGCCCCCGCGAGTTCATCGATGATCTCCACGACGGCGGGCACCTCGATCATCGCCCCCAGGGACGGAGCAACATGGTGCGGCAGCCGCTCCCGCTCGAGGGCATGGAGGCTGTCGGCTACGAGCTCCCGCGCGCGGATGAATTCGTCCAGCGAAGTGAGCATCGGAAACATGATGCCCAACCGTTCGGTATCTGCCCCGGCCCTCAGGATCGCCCTCACCTGTTGGATGAACTGCTCGGGATGGCGAAGCGAGAAACGGATGGAGCGCAAGCCCAACTGGGGGTTGGGTTCACTGGCGATCTCCCAGTAGGCCGGCACCTTTTCGCCCCCGATATCCAGGGTCCGGAAGGTCACCGGTTGGCCGGGCATGCCCTCGCACAGACGCCGGTAGACCCGGTACTCTTCTTCTTCCGCCGGGAAGCTCGACCGGACGAGGAACGGAAATTCGGTCCGGTACAGGCCGATGCCCTCGGCTTTGAGTTCCCGGGCGATCGGGACCTCGCTCAGGAGGTTGATGTTGGCCCGCAAGTGAATTCTCGCCCCGTCCCTGGTTCTGGTCTCGGAGAGCATGGTCGCGGCATGCGAAGCCGCCGCCCGGCGCGCCTGATCGCCGCTCCGGAAGCGCTCGACGATATCCGGACCCGGATCGGCATAGACATTGCCCAGCTCCGCGTCCATGAGGATGGGAGTATCCTGCGGGAGGGCCAGCAGTTCGGGTCGGGAGGCAATGATGAGGGGTATGCCGAGCGTGCGGGCCAGAATGGCGACATGCGAGGTCACGCCGCCTTCGGTCAGCACGATGCCCGCCGCCCCTTCGGCCGCGAATTTGAGAACCTCGGAGGGATAGAGAGCCGGGGAGATCACGATCCGGCGCTCGTAGAGCCCCCGGTCCTCCCAGGACTGACCGGCAAGATTCTTCAGGATACGCCCGGTCAGATCCTCAATGTCCTTGGCTTTTTCCCGGAGATAGAGGTGGGGGCTCGTTCCGAAGAGGTCGATATAATGCCGGGCCACCTCCCTCACCGCCTGCGATACGGCCGTTCCGGCCCGGATTTTCGTCACGATGCGATCGGTGAACTGGGCATCCTTGAGCATCAGGAAATGGGCGGAGAAGATCAGGGAAGCGCTCTCGGGAAGTCGTTCGGTGATCCGCTCCTGGAGATGCTCGAGCTGCCGGGCGGTCGCGGCGACGGCCCGGTGGAAATCATCCTCCGTGGCATCGGGGAGATCCGCCGTCTCGAGCAGCCGGACATGGCTCCGGTCGAAAACGGCCGCGGGCCCATAGGCGAAGCCGGGCGAGGCAGCCTGGCCTTTCACGAAGCCCAGATCCGCCTTCACGGAGTGATCCGATATCCCTTCGCGTCCCCGGAGATCCATCACCAGACGCACATTCTCGAGAACGCCCGCCAGCTGAGAGGCAACCGCCCGCAAGGTCCGTATGTCGGCCGTGTCGAAATAATCCGGGGTGGAATGCTGCACGACCAGGACCCCGATCTGGACCTCCCCGTGCTGGATGGGGACGGAGAGAAAGGAGCGGAAGGCATCCTCATGGGCCTCCGCAAAATACTTGAAGCGCGGACTCTTGGGCGCATCGCCTTCGATGATCGGCTCCAACCCCGCCAGCGTGGCGCCCACGAGCCCCGTTCCGTATGCCATGCGCACCTTCTCCACGGCTTCGGGATTAAGCCCCTTGGTCGCCTTGAGGACCAACTCGCGGGTCTGTTCATCGTAGAGGTAGATCGAACACACTTCCGCCTGGAGGTGCTCGGAGATCATGGTCACGGTACGGTCGAGCAGATTCGGGATATCCGTGCTCTCGCGGATCAACCCCGAGAGTTCGCCGATATCGTAGAGCAGGCTGAGATGATCGCGATCGGTGTTGCGCATGCGGTTATCTCCCTGTCCCCGGAGATCGTCAGATCGACTTCGCGAAGGGGACGTTGGGATCGGGCAGAGGCGTATTAAAGGCCAGGTGCACGGTCGGCGCGCTGCCGCCGTTCCAGTTGCGGTGCGGCACGCCGGCGGGGAAGACGATGAGCGAGCCCGGGCGGCAGTCGTACTGCTTACCCTCGACCTCGATGCTCATCGTGCCCTTCAGGATGTAGAAGACCTGATCGACGGCGTGAACGTGCATACCGGCCGGGGAACCGCCGCCGACAGGCGTCTTGATGCAATTGATCGTGCAGTGTTTGGCGCCCGACGTGTGATCGAACAGATTCTGGGTCACGCGCTCGTCGGCGCCGCTTGTATCGATGGCCGCGAAATCAACCATGCGAACGTATTCCATGGGGTCCTCCTCCTGATATCGTCTTTCCAGACAGGTTATTTATAAGCGGCGTGAGTATATGAAAACGGCGATGGTGAGTCAATAGAATTTCATCGGGGCGGGAACAATCGCGGCCCCGGAGGTTATCGGGACCGGTATTGCCGGTTGTGGCGGCGCGATTGCTCTGCCATGGTTTCCACGAGAGAAACCGGGAGTATCCTCTTCTCCACGAAATATTTGCCGATCCTGGGTTGCAGCATGCGCTGCCTTATCAGAATAATCCGGAGCCTGTCCGACGTCAGATACCCGCCGCGCAAGGCTGCTTCTCCGAACTTTTCTCCCCATTGCCGCTGCCTGAGGATCTGCCTGACATCATCTTCATAAAGCCATCCCCAGCGCACGGCAATCTTGCCTATCAGCGGCCGCTGGAACTTCTGCCAGATAATGGCGTCAATCAACTGCCGGTATGAGATGTATCCGTAATGATAGACATATTGGCCGAACAGCAGCTCCCTTTTCGGCATCGTTCCCTCGAAAAACCGGGAGTAAAGCCCATCCAAAGGCGAATCCTTCCGGTTCGCCTGCGCCCTTGGCCGGGAACGCGTCTTCTGGGAAGAGTGATGCTGCCTTTTCCGGAAACGATCATCGATCAACGTGAACTGCCAAGGGTTCTCCAGATATTCGCGAAGCTCCTGATAGGCGGCGTTGACCTCCTTGAACCGTTCTTCCAGAACGGGGGACTGGCAGGCAAGCGCCATGGCCCGATCCGGATGGGTTTCCAGGGCCTTTTTCCGGTATACGGCCTTGAGCCCCGGCATCTCGAGATACCGGAGGAAATCAACGGAAACATTAATTTCCGATCCGAAGAGGACATGACAGGCATTATACAATTGAGATGCAGGCAGTTTCGTTTCCATCTATACCCTCTTGATCACCCGATCCTCCGAACACTATCGGCAGAAAGCCGCAGAAGGTAAAATCACAACCTCTTTTTTCCATCATACCATGAAATTTTCGGTTGTGCACCCCGGAATGAACATTTTTCAGCCCGTCCGCACCGGGTGCGGCAGACAAAAACCACGCAGTATTCATGCCCGTTTCAACCCTACACGGCTTCACGGCCAAAAAACATCAAAAAGAAAAATAGCTCCTGCGGCTTCCGACATCCAGCAACGGTGAAATTCTATTGACACGCAATATCGTTCTTCGTATAGTCCGACCGGTAAAAAGCAATATCATATCAAAAATCATTTCAACCTACTTTCGTCAGCGTGTACGCGATGGTCAGGCAACGGTTCGTAAAATCGGCATTTGATGGTAAGGCAGCTTCAAAATCAGGATGACAGGAGAAGAGGAGGCAACGATGGCGGATGAGATACGCGTTTTATCTGTTTCCGGCATGCTGGGGTCCGGATACCTGGAGAGCAGTCTCAAGAAAGCGATGTCGTGGAACCCGGATTTCATCGGGTGCGATGCGGGTTCGACGGATGCCGGCGCCGCAAGCCTCGGAAGCGGAGTAGGAGCATTTTCCCGGGCGGCGGTAAAGCGGGATTTACGTTTGGCCTTATTGGCCGCCCGCAGCAGGGGTATTCCCTTCCTGACCGGCTCGGCGGGTATGGCCGGGGCCGACCCGAACTTGGCATGGGTTGTCGACATCGTTAAGGAGATTGCCCGCGAGGAGAAACTGCACTTCACCATGGCGATAATCCACGCGGAGCAGGATAAGGAATTTCTGAAGAAAAAGCTGCGTGATGGGAAGATCCGACCTCTCAAACCGGCGCCGTCGTACAGCGAAGAGGTCATCGATCGAAGCGTGCACATCGTCGGCATGATGGGGGCCGAGCCCTTTATCCGGGCCCTCGATCAGGGGGCCGAGGTCGTGATTGCCGGACGGTCCAGCGATACCTCCATTTTTTCGGCCATTCCGATCCAGCGTGGGTTCCCCCCTGCCCAGATATGGCATTCCGCCAAGATCCTTGAATGCGGGGCGGCGTGTGTCGCCCAGAGAAGCCGGGCCGACGGCATGTTTGCCTGGATCGGTCGCGATTCGTTCATCGTGGAACCCCCGAATCCCGAATACATCTGTACCCCCCTGAGTGTCGCCTCCCATACCTTTTACGAGACGGCCAGTCCCATCCACCTCTATGAACCTTCAGGGATGGTGGACACGAGCCAGGCAAGGTACGAGGCGGTGACCGAGCGCTCGGTGAAGGTCTCCGGAACCCGCTTCGTCCCGGCCAAAACGTACACCATCAAGCTTGAGGGCGTGGAAAAAGCGGGCTATCAATCCGTCACTTTCGCAGGGATCCGCGACCCGGTGCTCATCGGGCAGATCGATGACTACCTGGACCGCTTTCGGGAACGAGTACGCCAACGGGTCGCCGAGATGTTCGGCGAGGAGTTTTCGCGGGGGGGGTACGTGTTCACCATACGGGTATACGGGCAAAACGGGGTCATGGGACAGATGGAAACGGTGAAGGAGATCCGTTCCCATGAGTTGGGCCTCGTCATGGAAGTCACCGCCCCGACCCAGGAGATGGCCACGTCCATCATGAGCAGCGCCTGCCATATGGGACTGCACCTGGCTATCCCCCAGTGGAAGGGCCTCATCTCGAATTTTGCTTTCCCGCACAGTCCTCATCAGATCGACCGGGGCCCGGTGTACCGCTTCAACGTAAACCATCTGGTGGAGCCGGCCGATCCCTACGAAATGTTTCCCATGGAGATGGTAAAACTTTGAGACCGAATTGGAGGTAGTGAAGCCATGGCAAAGCTGAAAGATATCGCTCAACTCATCAGAAGCAAGAACGCGGGACCGTTCACCCTGACCTTCGACGTCATGTTCGACCGCTTCGAGGATTACCGCCGGGTGCGGGACTCGGGGGTCATCAATCGCGAGCTTTTTTCCCGATTGTATGGAACGGCGTTGGACGACGTGGAGATCTTCAGCGTGGACTCCGCCCAAGGCATCAAGGCCACCATCCCTCGGCCCATTACCCAGGGGGACCTTGAGGACGGCGATTGTTTCGGCGGCCAGCTGTTCGGCCCCCTTGTTGACCTTGAGATCCCCGACTGAATACGTCTGAATCGGGCTTGGTTTTTCTCCGCATGGTCGATCCACGACCGGCGGGTTCTTGCCGAGGGAGTGGGGAAGTTGACCTACCGCTTCGTAACCGACCACCAGGAAAGGAGATTAATCCCTCATGAAAAAGCACCGGAAGATGGACATTGATAAATGTTGGGTCATAGGGGCAATCATTCTGTTCGGGGGCATCTTGTGTTTCGGAGCCGGTCCTGCCGCCGCACAGGAAAAACCCCAATATGGCGGGATTTTAAACTTTGCCGTCGGGGCCGAACCCCCCTCGTACGATCCTCACCGGGAATCCACTTTTGCGGTGATTCATCCCGTTTCTCCCCACTACAGCCTGCTGGTAAAATTCGATCAGGATACCTATCCCAAGATTGTCGGGGACCTCGCCGAGAGCTGGACCGTCTCGGGAGACAAGAAAACCTTCACCTTCAAAATTCGCCGGGGAGTCAAATTCCATGACGGAACCATCCTCGCCGCACGGGACGTCAAGGCAAGCTACGACAAGATCATCTTTCCGCCCACCGGAGTGATCAGTTTGCGCAAGTCTCTGTATGCGGTTGTGGAAAAAGTGGAAGCGCCCGATGACGCCACCGTGATCTTCCGCCTCAAGTGGCCCACCGCCTCTTTCCTCGCCAGCCTGGCATCGCCTTTCAACTACATCTATAAGGCGGATATCCTGGCGAAAGACATCCGCTGGTATGAAAAGAACATCATGGGCACGGGTCCGTTCAAGTTCGTGGAGTACGTTCCCGGATCGCACTGGGTGGGAAAACGCAATGAGGATTATTTCATCAAGGGGCGCCCGTACCTTGACGGCTACCGGGCTGTGTTCATTCAGGATACCGGGGCGCGGGTGGCGGCGGTGCGCAGCGGCCGGATCCATGCCGAGTTCCGGTATTTCGGCCCGAACCACCGCGACGATTTGGTTCGCGCGATGGGGGACAAGGTTCGGGTCCAGGAAAGTCCGATGGTCGTTACCTTGACCGCGATATGCAACGTCAATAAGAAACCGTTCGATGACCCGCGGTTTCGCCGGGCGTTGACCCTGGCCCTGGACCGGTGGGAGGGATCCCGCGTCCTCTCGAAGATTTCCAATATGCAAGAGGTCGGAGGGCTCCTCAGGCCCGGGTCCGAATTGGCGATGAGCGAGGCGGAACTCACCCAGGTGGCCGGTTTTTCAAAAGACATCGAGGGGTCCCGGAAAGAAGCGCGCCGCTTACTCCGCGAGGCAGGCGTTCCTGAAGGATTCAGCTTCGTCCTTGACAACCGTCCCCCTGCCAAGGACTACGAAACGGCGGCTATCTGGCTAATCGACCAGTGGCGGCAGATCGGGCTTAATGTCAAGCAGAAGCTTCAAGAACTGGGACCGCATAATGCCGATGTCCGGTCGGGAAACTATCAGATGGCGATCGATTCCATTTCCGATTTCATGGACGACCCGGACCTCCATTTCGGCAGGTTCATTTCAACCGACAAGACCCAGAACAACTATATGCGCTACACCGATCGGGTCCTGGACGACCTCTATCTGAAGCAGAGCCAGGCCCTCGATCCCCAGGAACGGAAAAAATTGTGCACGCAATTCCAGAAGCGGGCCATGGATGAAATGGCCTATGGATTTCCACTCCCGTGGGCGCAGCGAATCGTCCCCCATTCATCCAAAATGAAGGGCTGGAAGGCGTTGCCCAGCCACTTCCTGAACCAGGATTTGACCGATGTATGGTTAAGCAAGGAATGAAGGCCGAGCGGTGCTGAGCCAGTACATCGTACGGCGGATACTGTTGATGATCCCTACCTTGCTGGGGGTGGCGATGGTCATCTTCTTCCTGATGCGGATCGTCCCGGGCGACATTGTGGAGTTGAAGTATGTCGGGCAAGGGGCGATGATTTCCCAGGAAACCCTCCAGAAGGAGCGCCAGCTTCTGGGATTGGATAAGCCCCTGTGGGTACAGTTCGGGAGCTGGATAGGGGGGTTGATCCGGGGAGATTTCGGCGTCTCGATGTGGACGGGCCGGCCCATTGCCCATGAGATCGCCATCCGATTCGAGCTGAGTCTCGAACTTTCGGTTATGGCGATGGTCCTGGCGGTCATGCTCGGCATTCCTCTGGGGATGCTTTCGGCCCTCCGGCAGGATACCTGGGTGGATTATGCCCTGCGGATCTTCTCCATCGCCGGCCTCGCCATGCCGTCTTTTTGGCTGGGGATCGTGATTATCCTGGTGCTCCTCATCTTCTTCAACTGGCTCCCCCCCATGGAATTCACCTCGTTCTGGAAGGATCCCGGGGCGAATTTAGCCCAACTCATCTGGCCGGCATTGGCGGTGGGGTACCGCTATTCCGCCATGATCATGCGCATGACGCGCTCCACGATGCTCGATGTTCTCCGGGAAGATTACATCCGGACGGCCCGGGCCAAGGGTCTTTTTGAAAAAGTCATTCTCATCAGACACGCGCTGAAAAACGCCCTGCTCCCGGTCATGAGCGTCATCGGCCTGGAGTTAGCCTTCCTCATGGGCGGGCTCGTGGTAACGGAACAAGTGTTTAACCTCAACGGACTCGGACTCCTGCTTGTACAAAGTATCGACCGGCGGGATTACATGATGACGCAGAGCCTGGTCCTTTTGGTAGCGTTCTTCTTCATTGCGATGAACTTCATCCTGGATATCCTGTTCGCCTGGCTCGACCCCAGGGTGCGCTTCAAGTAAGGGAGGAAGGCGATGGACGAGAATACCCGCGTGCTTGGTTCTGCAGATGATTCGCCGGCCCCCCCGACGGTTTTGTCTCGGCTGGTGCAGGGCGTGATCCGTTTTTCCCGGCAGCGTCCCCTGGGAGCCGTCGGGGGCTCGATCGTGTTGGTCATGATCCTGACGGCCGTCCTCGCGAACCTCCTCTCCCCGTATGACCCGGTGATCGCGGATTATCGCGCCATGCTGCTTCCCCCAAGCCATGATCATTGGTTGGGAACGGACTCCTACGGCAGAGATATCCTCTCCCGGATCATTTACGGTTCCCGGACGGCGTTACTCGTCGGTTTCTCCACCTCCTTTTTCGGGGCCACCCTGGGGGCCATCATCGGCGTCGGCTGCGCCTATTTCGGGGGTAAGGTGGATCTCATCGTGCAGCGGTTTGTGGAAATTTTTCTCGCCCTTCCCTTAATCGTCCTCGCCCTGGCGGTGGTTTCGGTATTAGGGTCCGGTACGGGCAATGTAATCCTGGCAATCGCCATTCCCATGGTACCCCGCTGCGCACAAGTCATCCGATCCAGCGCCCTGTCCATCCGGGAGATGCCGTATATCGATGCTGCACGGGCGGCCGGTTTCAGTCACGCCCGCATCATCTTCAGGCACATGCTTCCCAATGTTGCCGCTCCGTATCTGATCCTCCTCACCGCATTCCTGGGACAGGCCATCCTCGTGGAGGCGTCGTTGAGCTTCCTGGGTATGGGCGTGGCCGAGCCCACTCCCGCGTGGGGACTCATGCTCAAGGGTGCAGCGGTGGAGTATGCCGAGCGCGCCCCCTGGATGGCGATTTTCCCCGGTCTGGCCATTAGCGCCGGTGTCTTCGGTTTCAACATATTCGGAGACTCTCTCCGGGATGAACTTGATCCCAAGTTGCGCAAGTAGTAATCCACATCCGGGAATCCCGGTATACGGCCGTGTATTGAACGAGAGCAAGGACAGGCGGATATGATACTGGATGTGAAAGACCTCAGGACGCACTTCTTTACGCCTGAGGGGGTCGTCAAGGCCGTGGACGGGATTTCCTACGACGTCCGGGAGGGCGAGACCATGGCCCTGGTCGGGGAGAGCGGGTGCGGCAAGTCCGTCAGCGCCTTGTCCATTATGCGCCTCATTCCCTCTCCCCCCGGCCGGATTGTGGGCGGCACGATTACCTTCAACGGGATGGATCTTTCCGGCCTGAATGATGATGAAATGAGAAAGGTGCGCGGGAAGGAGATCGCCATGGTGTTTCAGGAACCCATGACCAGTCTCAACCCCGTTTTGACGATCGGCCGGCAGTTGACCGAAACCCTGGAGGCCCATTTGCATGTAAGCCGGGAGGCAAGTACAACGCGAGCGGCGGAGATGTTGAAACTCGTCGGCATTCCCGATCCCGAGCGAAGATTATCGCAATATCCGCATCAGTTCAGCGGAGGGATGCGCCAGCGAGTCATGATCGCCATGGCCCTGATCTGCGATCCCAAGCTGATCCTGGCCGATGAGCCGACCACCGCCCTGGATGTGACCATCCAGGCCCAGGTGCTGGAGCTGATGAAAGAACTCTCCCGGCGGCTGGGAGTCGCCATGGTCATCATCACGCACAATTTGGGAGTGGTTGCCCGGTACGCCGACCGGGTCAACGTCATGTATGCCGGTAAGATCATCGAAAGCGGCAAATCCCAAGAAATCTACCATTGCCCCCGGCATCCGTACACCCTCGGGCTTCTCCGTTCGGTGCCGCGATTGGACGAGCCGCGCGCCATGAAACTGGAACCGATCTCCGGGCAACCGCCCGACCTCATCCATCTCCCTTCCGGTTGCAGCTTCCAGCCCCGGTGTAGATTTGCGGATGAACGATGCGGTGCTAAGAGCCCTCCCCTCATTGATTGCGGGGAAGGGCATTGGTGTGCGTGCTGGCAAGCGGAGAGTCCCGACCTTGCCGACAGACGAAGGAGATAGCGCATGGGGGCCGCTTCCATCACCAAACCGCAGTTCGAAGGAGAGATGCTTCCCGCCAAGGAGAAACATCCGGAGGCTGTCATCCTGCACGTTCGCAACCTGAGGAAACACTTCCCTGTCACCTCGGGACTGCTGCAGCGCCAGACAGGGGTGATCAAGGCGGTCGACGATATCAGCTTCTTTATCCGGGAACGAGAAACCCTGGGGCTGGTCGGGGAATCCGGCTGCGGGAAGACGACTGCCGGCCGATGCATCCTGCATCTGGAAATCCCTACCTCGGGAGAAGTCATTTTTCAGGGCAGGAACCTCTGCCGGATAAGCGAATCCGAGATGCGGGCCATCCGCCAGAATATCCAGGTCATTTTTCAGGACCCGTTCAGCTCCCTGAACCCGCGGTTGACCATTGAACAGCTCGTTGGAGAAGCCCCCCGGGTATTCAAGCTGGTGAAAAACAATCGGGAGAAAAAGGAGCGCGTGGCAAGCCTGCTTTCCACCGTCGGACTCAACCCGTCGATGGCTCCCCGGTATCCTCATGAATTGAGCGGGGGGCAGCGGCAACGAGTGGGGATCGCCCGCGCTCTCTCCATGGAGGCGAAACTGATCATCTGCGATGAACCGGTCTCCGCCCTGGACGTCTCCATTCAGGCCCAGATTATCAACCTTTTGGAAGAGCTGCAGGAGAAGTTCGGCCTGAGCTACCTGTTCATTGCCCACGACCTGTCGGTTGTCCGGCACATCAGTCATCGGGTCGCTGTCATGTACCTGGGGAAAATTGTAGAGATTACCGGGCGGCAGGAATTGTATGAATATCCGCTCCACCCCTATACCAAGGCGCTGTTGTCCGCGGTCCCCATACCCGACCCCCTCGTCGAGGCCAAACGGGCCCCGATTATCCTGAAGGGCGAGGTCCCGAGTCCGCTCAATCCGCCGCCCGGATGCGTTTTTCACCCCCGGTGCAACGTTGCTGTCGCGGAATGCAGCCGGGAAATACCCGAATTGCGGGAGATCAGCCCCGACCACTACGTGAGCTGTATGAAATGTTGAGGGTGTCCGATGCTGATTTTACTGGTCGAGGATGACATCAAGATCGCCTCGTTCATCGTCAAGGGACTGAGGTCGGCAGGTTATGCCGTGGACCATGCCCCGGACGGGGAGGAGGGCCTTCAGCTGGCTCTGAGCCGGCCGTATGATACGGCCGTGATCGACATCATGCTGCCCCGGCGGGACGGATTGTCGCTCATCGAACGAATGCGCGCGGAAAAGGTCAATACCCCCGTCCTGATCCTGAGCGCCAAAGGCTCGGTAGATGAGCGGGTCCGGGGCTTGCAGACCGGGGGAGACGATTATCTTACGAAACCCTTCGCCTTCTCCGAGCTTCTCGCGCGGGTGCAGGCCCTGATCCGGCGGGCAAGCGGCGCTTCCTCCCCGACGCGGCTGGCCTCGGGAGACCTCTCGGTCAACCTCCTCACCCGGGAGGTGACCCGCGGGGGAAGGAGGATCGCGCTGCAGCCCCTGGAGTTCTCGCTCCTCGAATATCTCCTCAGGAACACAGGAAGGATCGTCTCCAAGACGATGATCATGGAACATGTGTGGGACTACAATTTCGATCCTCAAACCAACGTGGTCGAGGCCAGGATCAGCAGGCTCAGGGATAAAATCGACCGGGGATTCGATACCAAGTTGATCCACACCATCCGCGGAGTGGGATATGTCCTCAGGGAAACCCCGTCGCTTCTGGAATAGCCTGACCTTCCGCCTTACCCTCTGGTATACGGGGATCTTCGCGGTCTCCGCCTTCGTTGCCTTCCTCTTTTTTTACCTGTTCATCACCACTGTAATCCGGGAACGAACGGACCAGGAACTGCTGGACCAGGCGAAACAATTTTCCGTGGTCCTTCGCGAACGGGGGATACGGGCCGTCGAGTCGTTCGCCGTTCTCGAAGCCCAGGCCGCGGGAGTGAGGAAGGTGTTCTTCCGTCTCCTCTACCCGAGCGGGGAAGCCTTTTCCTCCTCCAGCATGTCGGCCTGGGAAGAGATCCCCATCCGGAAAGAGGCCATCAAACAGCTCTTGGGAGGCAGCAGCAGGGTATTCGAGACGGTTATCCTGCGCAATCGCGAGGACCAGGTGCGTCTCCTCTACGCCATCATCGGTCCCGGCTTCATCCTGCAGGTAGGCCGGTCGATGGAAGACTCGGCACAGATCATCGGCGCCTTCCGGGGGATCTTCCTGCTAACGATGGCACTCTTGCTCAGCTTGGCGACAGGAGTCGGCTGGTTCATGGCCCGCCGCGCCGTTTCCGGCGTCGAGACGATCACCCGGACGGCACAGGGGATCTCGGGGGGAAGCCTGGAGAAACGGGTCCCCGTCAAGACCCGCGGCGACGAGATCGATCAGCTCGCGATGACCTTCAACCAGATGCTGGACCGCATCCAGGCCCTGGTAACCGAGATCAGGGAGATGAGCGACAACGTCGCCCATGACCTGAAGAGCCCGATTACCCGGATCCGGGGTATCGCGGAGGTCACCCTGACCACGGGAAAATCCCTGACCGAATATGAGGAGATGGCGGCCAGCGCCATCGAGGAGTGCGACCGCCTCCTGGACATGATCAACACCATGCTGATGATCTCCAAAACGGAGGCCGGCGTGGAGATGCCCGCCCGCGACCGGATCGACCTGGCGCTCCTGGCCCGGGAGGCCTGCGAGCTCTTCGGAACGACGGCTGAAGACCGGGGATTGACCCTGAGCTGCACGCTCCCCGAACGATGCGACATCTTGGGAGACGCCCCGATGATCCGGCGGCTGATCGCGAACCTCCTGGACAACGCCCTCAAGTACACGGCATCCGGCGGAACGGTGAGCGTCACGGTTTCGGAAACGCGGACCCAGGCGATAATATCGGTTCAGGACACGGGGATCGGCATCTCCGCCGATGATCTCCCCCACATTTTCGAGCGGTTCTACCGCTGCGATCAGAGCCGCTCCCATGCCGGCATCGGTCTGGGGCTCAGCCTCGCCAGGGCCATCGTCCGGGCCCACGGCGGAGAGATCGCCGTGACAAGCTCTCCGGGCGCGGGAAGCGTCTTTACCGCGGCCTTCCCGAAACGGGGATATACGGATGCCGCACCCACCGCGCCGCGGGCGTGACGGAGATAAATTCCGGTTCATTCGGTAGACTGAATGATTACCAGTCTCTCGGATGCTAACATGCAACTATTACCTTTTTTCAATCTCAGGAAGGGGGTACGACGCTGATGGAAGGTTGGACGGAAGAGGAAATGAAGGATAAGAATCTGATGGCGCCATGCGGCCTGTATTGCGGTGCCTGCGGGGTCTACATTGCAACGAGGGACAAGAACGAAAAATTTAAAGAGGTCATGGGCAACCTGTACGGGACAAAGGCGGAAGACACGGAATGCTATGGCTGTATGCAATCCGAACCACCGAAGAAGCTCTATGGCTATTGCACGATGTGCAAGATCAGGCATTGTGTCCGAGAGAAAGGCTATTACTCCTGCCATCAATGCGGCCAATGGCCTTGCAGTATCACAGAAAACTTCGGCCTGGCCACGGGTATACGGGTAATGAAAAGGACGATCCCCGTGTGGCGTGCCAAGGTAGCCGAGCTCGGTGATGAGAAAGGCAGTGTAGAATGGGCCCGAGCGGAATTGGAGCGCTATCACTGTCCTGCCTGCGGAAAACCGCTCTTCAGAGGGGCAAAGCGCTGCCGGGCATGCAAAGAGGAGGTCGCAGAGGTTCTTGACGGGTCGCTATAAGGCCCTTACGGTAGAGTTGACGGCCGACACCATGCCACCTAATCGGATAGCCGGGTTTATTTCCCCCGGCCTCCCACACCAAATGGAATGCAATTGTGGTTTTAAAGGACTGACTCAAGAAGAATAGCAGGAGGAGAACCCCATGGAGGTACGAGAGCTCGTTTTAAGGAATAGAAGTTATCGACGTTTCCACCAAAGCATCAACGTCAACAGGGAAACCTTGAGAGATTTGGTTGATCTTGCCAGACTCTCTGCAACCGGTGCCAATGTACAGCCCTTCAAGTTCATCTTATCCTGCGAACCTGACAGGAATGAGCTCATTTTCCAGCATCTCGCCTGGGCTCACTATCTTAAAGACTGGCCCGGCCCTGAGGAAGGTGAGCGACCGGCTGCGTACATTGTCATTTTAGGAGATCTGAGACTGAAACAATCGTTCGGGTGCGACCAGGGCATCGCGGCACAAAGCATCCTGCTGGGCGCTACGGAGAAAGGTCTGGGCGGGTGCATCCTGGCGAATATCCGGAAGCCGGCTTTGAGTCAGGTCTTATCGATACCGGAATACTTTGAGATTCTTCTCGTAATCGCGCTCGGCAAGCCCAAAGAGACCGTTGTCCTCGAACCGGTCGGCCCCGAGGGAGACATCAAATACTGGCGAGATGCCAAGGGTGTCCATCACGTGCCCAAACGTTCGCTGACTGAGCTGATCATTGGATAAACGGCTTCATGCTTTTTTTACGGGCCTTGTTTGTCAAGCGATTCTCTCGCGGCATCGAGCATCACGATGAAGCCCCAATGATGTGGAACAATAGATATGAAAAAACGCATCTGCACCGTGACAGTCCTGATTCTTTTAAGCCAATCTGCTTTATTGCCGCTTTCAGCATCAGAAGCAACGGCTGACACCAAGGTGACGATCACCTTTGCCGCCGGCGGCGTTGCCTGTGGCGTCTTCTTCTTTCTCCGGTTTACTCTCGGAGGATCTCTGATTCAGCAACACAACCCTGATACAAGCGCACTGTTCAATCGAGGCGCGGAGGGGTGGGAAATCAACATCCCATACATACATTTCATGCAGGAACATGGCGGTTAAAATTTTTTCAACAGAGGAGGGTTTTATGAAAAGTAAACAAACGTTATTCACCATGTTGTTTGCTGCTTTATCTATTTTTTTGTTTACAACGGAGGTCTTATCCGAAAATCCCGGTTTTGACGACAAGGAGATCCGGATAGCGCAATTCGGCCCTCAAACAGGTCCGGCGGCGCCGTGGGGAGCGGTTGCCAGGGGCGCCGGTCTCCTTTTTCAGATCGTCAACGAAGAGGGCGGCATTCACGGAAGAAAAATCAAATATTTTTCGAGGGACGACCAGTACAACCCCGCCCAGACCGCAGCCATTGTGAAAGAATTGGTGGAACGCCAGGGAATATTCTCTTTCACCGGGGGCGTTTCGAGCGCGGGAGGAAACGCAGTCAAAGGATTCCTTGCGGAAAACAAGATCCTCTGGGTTACCCCCGGGTCCGCTGCGGTCAACTCCGATCCCAACGGGGATATAGAAACCGTTGCCAATCCCTATCGCTATTACTCGTATCCGCTTTTTCAGGACGAGGCGAGCGTCATTACTAAATATGCGGTTGAAAAACTGGGACATAAGAAGATCGCTTTCCTGTATCAGAATGATTCTTTCGGCAAAAGCGGCCTGGCGGGATGTCAGCAGAGACTTGCCACCTACAATATGAAACTGACCGAGGCGATTCCATTGGAACCGACCGCGAAAGATCTCGCCTCCGAGATACTCAGGCTTAAGAGCTCCGGCGTAGAGACTGTCCTTATGTGGGTCAGCCCAACGCTTGGGGTCATTGCCGTAAAGACAAGTGCGAACGTCGGGTTCAAACCGCAATGGATTTCCTCCAGCGGGCTTTCCGATTATCCTCTTATGAACAAAATAACCGGCGGTCTCTGGGAAGGGGTGATCACCGGTGCATTTGTTCCCCCTCCGGACTCCAATGATCCGCTGGTTAGCAAATACCAAAAAGCCGCGCAAAGATTGGCCCCGGAGGAGAGATGGGGGGTTTTTTATATGGCCGGCTTACAGTTCGCAGAACCGCTGGTTGAGGCCCTCAAACTCGTGGGACCTAAGTTAAGCACAGAGGCCTGCATTGAAAAGCTGAACACCTTTAAAGACTGGAAAGGCATGGGCGGCAAGATAACCTGGAATAAAAACCGCCACCAAGGCACCGATTCGATACAGATTCACAAATGTGGTCCGGGGGGAAAATCCATCCTGTTGCAGGACTGGACGTCTAATGAAATAGCCGCCTGGAAAAAATAAAGGCATTTATTATTTGAACGGGAGCCTTGCTTGCCGGCCGCACACAGGACCGGCAGGGTTCCCTTTCGCTAATTCCGGGCGTTTATCGGGGTGAAGATCATGTCACGGGCAAATGCTAATGGTATTCAGATCGAATATGATACTTTTGGGAAACCTGTCGACCTTCCCCTGCTCCTGATCAACGGCGTCGCATCCCAGATGATCACCTGGCCGGAGGAGTTCTGCACAAAGCTTGCTGAAAGAGGTCATTACGTGATCCGGTTTGACAACCGTGACACGGGTCTATCCACGAAATTCGAACAAGCAGGTATTCCGGACCTCATGGCAGTAATGGAAGCCGTGATGCGCGGTGAAGAGATCAAGGTCCCCTATACGTTGAATGATATGGCGGATGATTCCGTAGGACTTCTTGATGCCTTGGATATTGGACGGGCTCATGTTTGCGGCGTGTCTATGGGGGCAATGATTGCTCAAATTATTGCAGTCAGGCACCCCTCGCGGGTTGCCAGCCTGATTTCCATTTATGGGAGCACGGGAAATCCCGCGTTACCGCGGGGGAAGCCAGAGGCGCTCACGGCGCTCATGAGCCCTTCGCCTCAGGAGCGCGAGGCGGCCATAGAACACTCGATGAAATTTATCCGAACTATAGCCGGCCCAGGTTTTCCCTTCGACGAAGATTGGACTCGGACACTGATGACGCGAGCATATGATCGAGCTTTCTACCCACCGGGGATGACCCGCAAGATCGCAGCCATCATGACATCCGGCAATCGAAAAACTGCGCTTGCTTCGGTGACGGCGCCTACTCTGGTAATCCATGGGGCGGACGACCCGCTCATCCCGCTGGAGTGCGGCAAGGATACGGCCGAAGCGATACCGGGCGCCGAACTGATGATCATTGAAGGCATGGGGCATGACCTGCCTCATGGCGGAGCATGGCCACGAATTGTCGAGGCCATATCGGCGCATACAAAAAAAGAAAACCTCCGCACCGCACATCGACAGGCATAACCGCTTGAAAAGAGCCTGTGTCGAAAGGAAGGTAAAAAAAGATGGGACTGTTAATTGTGGACGAAGGCAAATGTAAAAAAGACGGGATCTGCGCCAAAGAATGCCCTATGGCCATCATCCGTCTTAAGGATAAGGAGAGCTACCCCGAACCGATGACGGGAGGGGAACAGGTCTGTACCCAGTGCGGGCATTGCGTGGCCGTCTGTCCTCACGGGGCGCTCAGTCATACCCTGGTTCCACTGGAAAGTTGTCAACCGATCCGTGAGGAGTTGTTAATCAGCGAGGAGCAGGCTGTCCAGTTTCTCCGTTCTCGCCGCTCCATTCGTGCTTTTATCAAAGACCGGCCTGTGGAAAAAGAAACCATCAAGAAATTGATCGAGATCGCCCGGTATGCACCCACCGGAGGCAACTCTCAAATGGTTGAATGGACCGTTATTACGGATAAGGCCAAAATGAAGGAACTGTCACGACTGACGGTGGACTGCATGCGGTCCGTGCTCAAGAAAGATCCGCAACCCGCATATGCCCCCTACTTGCCTATGATCGTGGCGGTCTGGGATGCCGGTTATGACATCGTGTTACGGAATGCCCCGGCCATGGTGGTTGCGTCCGCGCCCAAAGAGGATCCCAATGGCTTGGTGGACGTGACCTTGGCTCTATCCTACTTGGAACTGGCGGCTGCCTCAAAGGGTCTGGGGACCTGCTGGGCGGGGTTTGTTCAGGGAGCGATGCTGTCATGGCCACAGATGAAAAAAGAAATAGCGATCCCGGAAAACCATCCCCATCATTATCCGATGATGTTGGGGTATCCGAAACCAAAGTATTTTCGCCTGCCAGAGCGCAAAGCACCCAAGATTACCTGGAAGTGAGCGACAGCACCATAAAATTGTATTGAATAGGCGGGTGCCTTTGAGTATGGGCTGCTTCCTGTAGGTCTTGTTTTTCTATTTTCGCATTTCATGCTACATTTAAGTTGGTAATGGTTGAAATGCGGCATTGCCGAAGGAATTTGGTACTATGAACCTTGAATCCTTTATTGCATTGGCGAAGGAACATGGAGCGAGTGACCTTCATCTGGAACCTGGGTTGCCGGTGGCGCTGCGTGTGCGTGGAGTCGTTCAGTCCACCGGCGAACCTGTTCTCGCCCGCGAGTTGAACGAGGGGGCGCGGACTCTCCTAGGTGAGGAACTATGGAGACGATTCGTGGAGCAGGGGTCGGCGGACCTGTCCCGAACGATTCGCGGGACGCGTTGCCGGATCAACGTGCTGAGGACCGCCCGCGGTGTCGGCTTTGCTATCCGACTGCTGGCATCATTCCAGGCCACGGTCGAGAAACTGAATCTGCATCCCGACCTGAAGAAACTGGTGGCCCATCCCAATGGCTTGATCCTGGTGAGCGGGCCGACCGGCTGCGGAAAATCATCCACCCTCGCCGCCCTGATCCAGGAGATCAACCTGTCCGAACCGCGCCACATCATCACGGTGGAAAGCCCGATCGAGTACTTCTTCCGGCCGCGCCGGGCGTTTATCCGTCAGCGTGAGGTGGGCCGCGACACGCCAAGCTTCGAGCAGGCGCTGTTAGACGCCCTCCGCGAAGACCCGGATGTGCTGATGATCGGGGAGATGCGCGATCCGGAGACGATGCGGCTGACGTTGAACGCGGCGGAGACGGGACATCTGGTGCTGGCGACCGTGCACTCGGCCACTTGTGTGGAGGCCCTGCAACGGATCGTGAGCGCGTTCCCGGCAGAAATCCAAAGCTCGATGGCAGCGCAATTGGCCGATTGCCTGCTGGCCGCCGTGGCGCAACGATTGCACTACCGCGCCGACCTCAACATGCGCGTACCGGAGTGCGAAATCCTGACCACGACGATCCCGGTGAAAGCCCACATCCGCAACCGCGAGTTTTACAAAATCCTCTCGGTCATGGAAATGGGGGCGGATCAGGGGATGTGGACATGGGAGCGGTATCGCAGTTGGATGGAGAAACAGCGGCAGTGGTTCCGCCCGCATGCCACGACGGATTCGGCTGATGCGGAGAATGAGGATGCAGAGGCAGCCGCCCTGCCTCCAAGACGACTCGCTTCGCGGGTAACCACAAAAGCACCGCCACCCCGCTCGCCGGCCGACGCGGACCGGATTGTGATCGAACCGGATGGAACCAGCCTGGCGGATCTGCTGAAGGAGCTGAAGTAAGAACCGCGGGGGAAGAAGAGCATAAATTTGATCGACGTCTGCCCTTATTGGGTTCTTATGTACTTCCTGAAGTCAAGCGCACCCAAATGCTGACAGGGATGCATCCTTTCAAACTATAATCGTTATTGAATGAAGATAGTAAGAAGATATACCAAGGTTGTTTTTCATGTTCCATAGCTTTTGACAGATTATAGCTATCAAAATCCCCATATATAATTCTCATTGCCTTCCTTGGATATGAAGATCACAATTTTCGTAAATGAATCGGAGGTGTGCAATGAAAACCAAAAAATTATTTCCGTTTTTAATCCTTATGGCCCTTCTCTTTGTTTCCGCCGTGGAGGCTCAAACGAAATCGAGCGATGCCACGCTGCCCATCCCGACCGTGGTATATCAGGCCAAATTTCCTATCACCGTGCAAGGTGGTCAATATGAACTTCTTACCATAATACTGGAGTTTCCTTCCGGCGCGGGCGTGCCGAAGCATTTTCACAGCGGCCACGTACTGGTAACAGTGTTGAGCGGCGAGATAACCCTGATAGAGAAGAATGCCGAGACGGTAAAGAAAGCCGGTGAGAGTTGGACGGAAAACCCGGGTGCAGAGCACGAGGTTGTTAATAAGGGCGCTTCTGCGCGCGTTGCCATTAGTATGCTATTACCGAAAGGCGCTGAGGTCCAGACCTTAGTTCAATGATTTTCCGAACGGTGAGAAATAAGAACGGGGGGCGACCTCGCGGCAAGCAGGCGACTGTTCACACATCCACAAGGGCAGCCTCGAAGGTGAGAGTATTTAGGATGTGTTTGCCAACCAGCTTTCTGCGTATTATCGATACTTACACGCGGCAAGCCGCTGGCCTGATTATGTTCCTATTGTTTGCCCATCAGAAGACAATGTCTTATCAAAGGAGGCACCTATATGAAACCTTGGGTGAAATATCTCCTCGTAACGATAGCATTGGCGGTTCCCGCGTTCATTCTCGGACCGATCCTGTGGCCGCCTTCCAATGAAATCGTGCCGACAGCAGCGCAGTTGCCATTCTTCATTGCGCTATCGGTCATCGAGGCGCTGATCTTCGGGCTTGGCATCGGGTTCATCGTCTTCGAGTGGCAGCCCGCCAGCGCGAGTTTTTGGGCGATCTCCTGGCTGCTCGTCTCGTGGTGGCCACACGACAACCTGCACATACACAACGCACTCGAACCCGTCGGCCTCCTCAAGATCGAGTACGGCTTCCATGTGACACTTATCGTCGCGTCAATTATTATCGCATACGAGTGGGCGACAAAAAAATGAGTCGATTTCTTTTTCAGTCTACCTTCAACCATAGGGCCGAGAGAGGTGGCTCCGTCAGCCTGAAAGGAGAACTACATCATGAAAGAGAAGGGTGAGAAGATCTACGAGTATGATCTTGATGTCTCGGGAATAACGGACTACGGAGTGAGCCTGGATGCGATCCTATCGGGCAAAGAGAAACTACCTCCGCAGGGGGTTCGCATCGACGTCGCGTTTGAGGGCCGCGCTGTAGGCCGGCTGGCAGGCCGAGTGCGGGGCATCGACTATCTGCGAATGCGCGCCGACGGCCGCATCGACCTTGATATTCGAGCGATCCTTGAGACGGACAACGGTTACCGAATCGCGTTGTCTGCCGACGGGGTGGGTGTGCCGCGTGCCGCGGAGCCGGTCGCCGACCTTTCCGAGAACATTATTCTTAGCACGGTAGCTAAGGATTACGCGTGGGTCAATACGCGACAGATCTGGGGCTCTGGTACCGTGAATTTCGCTACTGGCAAGATACACATCGACGCATACATGCAGTGAATACCCGCTCTCCGTTCTGAAGAACACAAGGGAACAGAATGCGGCCTATAAGCGGCATGCAGCGAACGGCGCTCATGTGGGGGATCGTAATAGATTAGTCAAATCCCTACGATCTGAATGCTCTCCGCAAGGTATAGTAAAGTACCATCTTCCGGTCAGGGACCCTACCGCCCTTGAGCAGACACTCTGCTATTGACTGTAACAAAGTATGCGGCAATTCTAACCAAGATCCGCCCTATGATACCAAAAAAAATGAACAAAATGGGAGTTTATTGTGACCAATTATCTATCAATTATCTATCATAATTAAATTATGCATTTAGAAAAGAATCTTGACCTGATTTTGTAAAAAAATCGTATTCTGACGGATATCTTTACACCCCTCTTCCTGTAGAGCAATCATCAGTAAACTAAATCGGTTATGAAGTAATAAGTTAAATGGGAACCATTGCCGGTGTCGGATACTTTTACAAATAGGAAACAGTATGGCAGGGGTTGATTTTGAATGAGCCATTGATAATTGCATAGTTATGCCAAATGGCATCGTTTATGCTCAATTTGTAACAGTGGAACGAGAGACTGCTAATACTTGCAGGAATAGAAGGTGCTGATTTTACAGCAAGTGAATTAGATGCAGCAATTGAAGAAAGGATCGAATAATTTGGCACCCGCTCTCAGCGGAAAGCGGCGGCAGGCGTTCTTGGAAAAACGGATAGCCGGCGGATAAAACATCGAGGTTTTTGGATTGGAAAGGAGGCAAAAGAAATGGGCATATCAAACAGAATCGCTCGTTGGAGCGCATTAGTCTCCTCGGGGCTGATAGCGATTGTTTTGCTGCTATTTCTGTCATTACCTATTGAGGCCGCGACGCTTTTCGACCAGACCAACCTGGTTACTAATGATCAAACTGCCAATCCTGCTCAAATAACCGACACGCATCTTGTGAATGCGTGGGGGATCTCCTTCACTACCGGCAGTCCCTTCTGGGTTTCCGACAACGGGACCGGCGTTACCACTCTTTACAACGTGAACCCCACTACGAACGCGACCAGCATCGCTGGCCTAGTCGTGACCATCCCCGGCGCCGGTAACCCGACCGGTCAGGTCTTCAACAGCACCACTGCTTTCAATGGCGACCCCTTCCTCTTCGTGAGCGAAGACGGCACGATTTCAGGCTGGAGAGGTGCCCTGGGGACGACTGCGGAAACATTGCAGGTCGGAGACGCGGCAAATGTTTACAAGGGGGTCACGGAAGCGACGATCAACGGAAACAGCTACCTTTACGCAGCTAATTTCCGGGCCGGCACGATCGACGTGCTCAAGGGGAACGCGGGCGCCCCCGACCTCACTGGCAACTTCATCGAGCCCAATATTCCAGCCGGGTACGCCCCTTTCAACATCCAAAATCTCGGTGGCACACTTTACGTCACCTATGCCTTGCAGGACGCCAGCAAACTTGACGACGTTGCTGGGGCTGGTAACGGGTTTGTGAGCGCCTTCGGCGCCCAAGGCAACTTCCTCGATCGGGTAGGTACGGGGGGAGCTCTCAATTCACCGTGGGGATTGGCAATCGCACCGGCGTCTTTTGGCCAGTTCGCGGGTGATCTTCTGGTCGGCAATTTCGGCGACGGACGCATCAATGCATTCGATCTCACTACCAATACTTTTAGCGGGCAACTGCTGGGGCTCAGCGGCAGCGAGCTGACCATTGACGGCCTCTGGGGATTGACGATCGGCAACAACGGCAATGCGGGAAGCAGCAGCAAGCTCTACTTCTCCGCTGGCCCCGATGACGAGACGAATGGTCTCTTCGGCGTGATCCAGTCCTCAGCTGTCCCCGAACCCACCACAATGCTACTCCTCGGTCTTGGCCTCGTTGGTTTAGCTGGAATGAGGAGGAAGGTGAGTAAGTAAGCCGGGTATAGAACCAAATCAAGAGCATGGCCTTGGCTTGGTTCTTTTCCCTGTGCGGCACGACCTATAAGTTGACTACACTTGGCGTGAACATCGCAATATCAAGGTTAATTATTTGATTAAATTCCAACCTTCCTGCTTTGTGACAGAGAATCTATTTTCTAATGGCGTTCGAAGGAGGAACTGACCATGAAAAACATTAGACAAAGAACCTTTGGTTTGTTGGTATTGGTAGCGATATTTATGATTAGTGGCTTGATTGGCATTAATAATGCGTTTGCTTCGCCCTTCTTCTTCAGCACCGGCGATCCAGATGGCAAAATTGCGACGGCGTCTCGACCCGGCACAGGGATATATGCGATCGAATCGGCAGATGACTTTGCTCTGACGCAGCAAACATCGATTAGTCAGATCACCTTTACGGGTTTGTTAACCGGGACAACACCGTCTCTCAACCAAGTCATAGTCGAAATCTATCGTGTCTTTCCGGAAGATTCCGATGTAGGCCGCACCTCAGGGCCGCCTACGTTCTCAACAAGTGAGGTCCCAACACGGGTCAATTCACCTTCAGACGTTGAATTCGCTTTTCGGGACAGTTCAGTGACCGGTGATCTGACGTTCTCGACCGAGACCATCTCCGCCGTATTCACTGCGAACAACAGCGTGTTACCGGGAGGCATTCACCCAAAACCGAATCAAACAACTGGAGGGAACGGTCCCGTCACCGGAACCGAAGTACTGTTCACCGTGACCCTAACTAATCCCTTCCTCCTTCCTGCTGATCACTATTTCTTTGTCCCCCAGGTGGGTGTAGAGGGTGGCGATTTTCTCTGGCTCTCTGCGCCCAAGCCAATCGTGCCGCCCGGCACTCCCTTCTCCCCGGGCTTGACAGATTTGCAAAGTTGGACCCGCGACGAATTCCTGGAGCCCGACTGGCTGCGCGTGGGCACCGACATAGTCGGCGGTACTCCATCTCCGACCTTCAACGCAGCTTTTTCATTAACTGGTGAATCCGTTCCCGAATCTGTCCCCGAACCCACTACTATGCTGCTTCTTGGCCTTGGCCTGATAGGGTTGGCAGGAGTTAGGAGGAAATTCCAGAAATAAACCCGGTTTCATCGGGTTTCTAAAACCATGGTTCTTACCATGGGAGGGGAAGGCGGGGTCAGACGGCTCCGCCTTTTTTATGAACATTTCAATTAGAAATCAATAACGCTCAACGCTATTGGCACGCCGACAACTCTTTGAATACATATATTCATTCATAACAAAACCGTAGCGCACAGGATAGATCTGTTCGAATTATGGCGGTTGCACCATAGATTTAGGCTACTATAAGTCGCTTACTCTACTGTTATTGCTTTATATAGCTTTCTCGATCATTACAATAATAATGTTAAGAAGATAAAAGGTGATACATTCTTGCCAATCGAAATTAACGGTTATAAAGGAGGCGGAGCTTATGAAGTTCATTACTTTTTCATGGTTTTGCGAGATGGTGATGAGGATAGTGAATACATGGTTGAAATAATGTGTGTGCCACCGACGGGAAACCAAGTGGCAAACGGAGAAAACAAATCTCAACCTGTACAATCGGATAAACCGGGCTGCTTGACTCAAAATCAAACTGTGGAAAGGGGCAAATAGGATGAAGCAGGAAGTTGACATGGTACTCAAAGGGGGAACGGCGATTACCGTCGATTTGGAGCGAAGGGTCATCCGGGATGCGGGGATTGCAGTGAAAGGCGAAAACATCGCCTTCGTGGGGAAAGCGACCGAGGTGGCCGAGCAGTATCAGGCAAAGAAAACGGTGGATTGCACGGACAAGGTGATCATGCCCGGCATGGTGAACGCCCATATTCACTACTCCCATCACCTCAGCAAAGGCCTGATTCCTGACAATCTCGGAGGCTCGCCATGGTCCAACTACATCCACTCGAAAGTTTCCCCTTACATCCAGGCACACAATGAAATCTGGGCGGCAAGGGGTGTCCTTCTGGAAATACTCAAAGGAGGAAGCACCTCTTTCCTGGAAGCGGGTTCTTATCATCCGTTTGATACCATCAAAAGCAACATTCAGGAGATCGGCGTGAAGGGGATGATGGGCCGCAGATCCTTTGACTTGGTGAGCCTGGGCCATGCAGCACTTCAAGAGGATACGGATGAAATCCTAAAGATCCACAAAAGGCTTCTTGATGAGTTTGGAGGCCAGAAACTTCGCATTCGCCCGATTGTCACCATTGTCGGAATGGGCCGATTCACGGATCGGCTGGTTATCGAGTCCAAGAAGATGGCTGATCACTATGGCGTCCCCTTGAAGATGCATCTCGCCAACTACCTTGAAACGGTGCAAGAGACTAAGGAAAGAACAGG
Organism: uncultured delta proteobacterium; assembly: GCA_963817385.1. Lineage (GTDB taxonomy): Bacteria > Desulfobacterota > Syntrophia > Syntrophales > UBA5619 > JAKAFS01. The sequence goes on along the minus strand of CAWFOM010000015.1, from coordinate 20,253 downwards.
TTATCGGCCTGTAGAGCATCTTGAGAAGCTGGGCGTGCTGGACAAAAACGTCGTGCTGGTCCACATGATCCACGTCAGCCAGAAGGAGGTCGAGATCCTGGCAAAGCGTGGGGCCAAGGTCGTTCATTGCCCCTCGACTGCTCTCAAACTCAATTACGGCTTGTCGTTCGATCGCTTTCCGGAAATGCTGGACGCTGGAATCCCCGTAGCGATCGGCAGTGATGCGTCCGACTGTTCCAATTATCATGATATGGTGCGAATCATGTATCTTGCCGCAGTATTACACAAAGATCTCCGGTACGATCCAGAGATTATGGGGGCTGAGAAGGCTATCGAAATGGCAACGATCAATGGAGCCAAGACCATGGGGTTGGAGGATGAGATCGGGTCCCTGGAGATCGGTAAAAAGGCTGACATTCTCCTTCTGGATACCAGACGACCAGAGTGGCGTCCCCTGCACAACGAGATCTATAACCTCGTCTACTCAGCGAGCGGCGAGAGCGTGGACACGGTGATCATAGATGGTAAGATCGTAATGGAGAAACGAAAAGTCTTAACCATCGACGAGGGAGAGATCCTCGATGGGCTGGATGAAACGACCCGAGATATGCAGACACGGATTAAGGCACCCCTCGTGTCCGCCTGGAAGTTTGTCTAAATCCCATAGACGGAAATCGACAATAAGAGTCGATGCTGGGACCGTCATGTTCCTGTGAGGAGTTCGTAGCGATATGGTCCTGCGGTTGCAGGGTTAATTGTTTATCGATATTTGTATTGGGTTAATAAAATAAAAGGAGGAAAACATGGCCAGGAAGTTATGTGTTGCATTGGTAATGTTGATTTCAGTAATGCTGTATCTGGTCGCGCCGGGTATGGCACAACAGAAGGTTATCAACCTCAATCACACGATGGGAGTGAATACCTACCCGGATCAGGCGGTGAAGTGGTTTGCGGCGCAGATGGAACAGCGTACCAAGGGCTCGGTGAAGGTGAAGATCTTCTCTGCCGGGGAGCTTGGCCAGGAGGTGGAGCAGTATGATGCGATGAATCTCGGGACCCTCGAATCGGCCCTGATGGGCGCCCAGCTCATCGGTGCCGTTTGTCCGGAGTATGGGATCCTGGACCTTCCCTATCTCTGGAGAGACCAGGACCATTTGCGGAAAGTGTGGGCCGGCCCCATCGGACAGGAGATGAAACAGGCGATTCTACAGCGAAAGGGCATCCGCATCCTTGCCGCCATGGATCGGGGTCCCCGGAACCTGACGACCAAGAACAAGATCGTAAGAGTCCCGGACGATTTGAAAGGGTTGAAGATCCGGACGATCCAGAACCCGGTCCACATCGTGGCCTGGAAGATCTTAGGCGCCAACCCCGTCCCGATGGCCTTCGGCGAGGTCTTTACGGCCCTACAGCAGGGGACGATCGATGGGCAGGAGAATCCTTACGAGATGATCTATGCCAACTCGCTTTACGAGGTGCAGAAGTATATGATTCTGACCCGCCATGTTAGGGCCTTGATCTGGTTCGGTGTAAGCGAAAAATTCTGGAAGACCTTCAGTCCTGAACAGCAGAAGATCTTTGCCGACACAGCAGTCGAGGCTGCGGCCTACAATGACAAACTCCTTCTGGCCGGGGATCAGGATCTCGAGAAGAAACTTCAGGAAAAGGGCATGATCTTTATCAAGCCGGAGCTCGAAAAATTCACCGAAAAGGTAAAAGCCGTGCCCGAGAAGTTTAAAGACGTTTGGAAGGCCGGGCTTTTCGAAAAGATTGTGGACACAAAGTGAGTCCAATCATGAATCTCTTGAGACGCACTATTGACCGAGTAGTGGATGGGGCGACCATCCTGCTCATCCTGTCCATGGTGGTGATAGTCTTTGCCCAGGTCTTCTTCCGCTACGTTGTCAAAGACTCTCCGCCATGGACAGAGGAATTCTCACGGTTCAACTTCATCTGGCTCACATTTCTGGGAGCAGTTGCTGTCTTTAGGAGAAAGAATCATCTGGTCATCGACACACTGGTCATGTTTCTTCCGACTAGTGTGACCCGGATCCTGAACGTCCTGGTTCAGATGATCATCTCCGCGTTGCTGATAGGTCTCTTCTACTGGGGGCTTGAGCTCAGCCGGAGCGGCTTGCTCACCCGGGCGTCGACGATGGATATTCCCCTTGCCGTCGTTTATCTTTCTATCCCCGTCAGTGCGATCCTGATGCTGTTTTATGAGCTGTGTTGGGTGGTGGACTTTCTCAAAGAGTACTCGGAGGCGAAATGATCTCGCTTGTGGTTGTCCTCATGCTAATCCTGTTCGGGGCCGGGATGCCGGTGGCCTTTGCCATCATGGCTGTTTCGATCATTGGACTCCTTATGATTGGGAATGTTCCCCTTTCGGTCGTTCCCCATCGCATGATCGCCGGGGCCGATTCCTTCCCGATGATGGCGATCCCGTTCTTTCTCCTGGCCGGGTCCCTGATGAACACCGGCGGAGTCACCCGGAGGCTGGTCAACTTCGCTGCGGCCCTCGTTGGAAAGATGCCGGGCGGCTTGGCCCATGTTACAGTGGTTACCAACATGATCATGGCCGGGATGTCGGGCTCTGCCTTGGCAGATGCGGCGGGGACTGGGAGCATTCTCATCCCTGCGATGCGGCAGGGGGGATACCCTGCTCCGTTTTCAGCGGTCATCACCTGCTGTGCCAGTACGATCGGACCCATCATTCCACCGAGCATCCCTTTCGTGGTATTAGGAGCCATGACCGGGATTTCAATCGGTCGGCTTTTTCTGGGGGGAGCGATTCCAGGAACGATTATGGGCATCTACCTGATGGGGGTAGCCTATGTTGTGTCGAAGAGAAGAGGTTACGCTGCTTACTCCAACTTCTCTTTCAAAGAGGTGCTCCGAACCTTCAAGGAGGCCCTCCTCGCGTTACTTCTTCCGGTCATTATCATGGGCGGTATCCTCGGCGGTATATTTACCCCCACTGAGGCAGCGGTCATCGCGACGGTTTATGCCTTCATCCTTGGGGTATTCGTCTACAGGGAGATCAAGCCACGAGATATTCCCCGGATATTTCTCGAAACAGCGATGACGACGGCGTCTCTGCTCTTCATCGTGGCAGCAGCATCGGTGCTCGGATGGCTTCTCTCCCGCGAACAGGCGGGCCTCAAACTGGTCGACATGTTTATGACCGTCAGCAAAACCCCTTGGGTGATCCTGACGATTATCAACATCATCTTGCTCGTCCTGGGGTGCTTGATGGAAACCTATGCCATCATGATTATCCTGGTTCCCGTGCTCATGCCCCTCATAAAGAGTATGGGCATCGACTTGGTCCACTTCGGGGTAATCGTCGTGCTGAACCTTTGTATCGGGTTGGTAAGCCCCCCGTTCGGCATGGGTATGTTTCTCGTGTGCAGACTCGCCGGCATCAAAGTGATCGAGTTCACGCGGGAACTGCCGGTGTTCCTTTTGGCCCTGCTCGCCGCCCTCTTCACCATTACCTATATCCCGTCCTTGGTAACCTATTTGCCCCGATTGCTGATGGGATAATGAAGTAACTATGGATCGAAAAGGCTGGGCCAAATATGGGATTGAGAACCTGCAAGCATCGCCTGGAAAAATCGATCCGGTGCCGTGGGTGTGCCAAGCCGTCTGGTCCCGCTGCGGGACTTGAGAATCAAAATCTCCTTGACCGGCTTAGGGCAGTAATCTCCTGTCAACAACCTTTCCTAAATCGGCTTCCAGTGTTCCCGCAGATAGTCCGTAAGGTCGTCAACGGCCATGCCGCCGTCTATGTTTGGGCTGCTTCTGTTTGCGCGGACTCGTTTCAACGCCTGGATCAAGTTCCTTTAGCCCATCAGGACCTGCAGGGGACTTATACCCCCGCGCTGCTGCCCATACCGGGCTAACGCAAAAATGAGGATGCACATGAAACATAGAATCATTCTTATAAATCCCCATGACCTGCCACCGGATCCTCACTTTGAACCTCCCATGACCATTGTTTGGGCAATAACGGAGGCGAACTGCCCTGAGGCTCGTGGCAAGATTTGTGGCCAGTACACAGTAGTTCCTCCAGGGAAGCGGATGCAACGCCACTACCACAAGGGCTGCGATGCGGTCATATGTTTCATCAAAGGAAGGTTCAAAATGATCCTGGGGGAATGGGCCGATGAGATCCCGATCGAAGTCCACACTTTCGCATATATCCCACGTGGGGAGATTCACGCTTACGCGAACATAGACCCTAACGAGGAAGCTGAAGAGATTGCCTTTTATATAGGGGCTTCTAGTAAGGAGGCCTCAGAGACCGTCTTCATCGAGGATGAAAATTTCAAGGAAATCACGATGGCTCTTGAGGAGTGGCAAAAATGGCGTGAAACCACTTCCTGATCATCATGGAGGAATGGAGAACCCCATTGGAGTTCAGCAGACTGGTAGGATACATCAGAGATAAAGCCCTTCAATCGGATGACCGCCCATTCCCGATATGCTATTCAACGGCAAGGGCTCTCATAAGAAGGCGGCTGTGAGAGAAAGAGAATGTCCATATTTCGCTCCTTGATCTCCGGAGATACTTGGCCACCTATGCCAGCAGAAATTGCCTCCCCCCGTGCATAATCTGTGTTACAATACCACTAAATTGCTCCCGACCTGTTCGGCAGCGTATGGATTGCAATGGAGGTATTTCCATGGCCGGTTCCGTTAGCAAGGTGATCCTGGCGAAAACGACGGATCGCAAGGGCGGGGTCAAAGCTTCCCTGAAAGCTCTGAGTATTAACCCGGCAAAAGGGAAGCATGTTCTGATCAAGCCCAATTTCAACACGGCCGACCCCGCGCCGGGTTCCACACACACCGATACTCTGGTGGCGCTGGTTGAGGAGCTTTGGAGGATGGGAGCAAAATCCATCAGCGTGGGAGAACGAAGCTGGCCCCTCACGCGAACAGTCATGGAACGGAAAGGGATTCTTCCGATCCTGGAGAAACTCAACGTCCAGGTGATCGACTTCGATGATTTGAAGGATCGGGATTGGGTTGAATTCAAGCCAAAGGGGAGTCACTGGTCGAACGGTTTTCGCGTTGCCCGTCCGATTCTGGAGACCGAATGCCTGGTGTCCACGGGCTGCCTGAAAACGCATCAGTATGGGGGCGTCTTTACCCTGTCTCTAAAACTCCACGTCGGCGTTGTTCCTACCGACCGCCATGGATATCACTATATGCATGAGCTCCATAGTTCACCTCATCAACGCAAGATGATCGCCGAGATCAACCAGCCTTTTCATCCCCATCTGGTGGTCATGGACGGGATTGAAGCCTTTGTGGACGAAGGACCGGCCACGGGAAAACGGGTCAGAGCCGACGTTTTCTGGGCGGCGACGGATCGTGTGGCCATCGATGCCGTCGGCGTCGCCATTTTGAAATACCTCGGCAGCAACGATCGGATCATGAAGATGAAAATCTTCGACCAGGAGCAGATTGCCCGCGCTGTCGAGCTGGGCCTGGGCGTCGGCTCTCCGACTCAGATTGATGTCATTCCGGCGGATACCCAAAGCCGCGATATGCGCGACAAAATCGTTGAAATATTGCAACAAGGGTGAGTGTCTGAAAAGGCAGGCCAACTCAAGAGGAGCCGCTTCAATATGAACAGATCACGTATCGTGCGTTTTTTAATGTTGATATCCTGTTTGTTGCTGATCGCTGTCAGTGTTTTCGCACAGGCGCAACCAGGGAAGAATGAATACGAACCGCAGCTTTACCAGGAAGGCAAGGATGTGGTATGGGTGCCAACAGAACAGGCGTTGACCAATAAAATGCTGGATCTGGCAAGGGTAACGCCTCAGGATTATGTTATCGATCTCGGATCAGGCGACGGCCGTATCGTCATCACTGCGGCGAGGAACGGCGCTCGTGCACTAGGAATCGAGTACAATCCCGATCTGGTTACCCTGTCAAAGCAAAATGCGATCAACGCAGGCGTCATTGACAAGACGCAATTTATTCAGGCGGATCTGTTTGAAAGCGATTTCTCTCAGGCAACTGTTATTACGATGTTCCTTCTGCCTGAAATCAACCTGAAGCTTCGCCCTAAAATTCTTGACCTTAAGCCGGGTACTCGCGTCGTTTCGAATTCTTTTGATATGGCGGAGTGGAACCCTGATCGGACCGTTGTTGTGACACCGGAAGAAGGGTGTAACAAGATATACTGCAAGGCCTACCTCTGGATCGTACCGGCAAAGGTGGAAGGTATCTGGAATTTGCCTCAAGGGAAGCTTACGTTGGTGCAACGATTCCAGCGGATTTTCGGTGAGCTTCAATTAGGGGCAAGGGCTCAACCAGTTGCGAACGGCATACTCAATGGTGATCAGATCAGTTTCACCATTGACAATAAACTTTACTCGGGTCGAGTGAACGGCAACACCATGCAGGGCATCGTCAAAGTCGCCGGAAGAACGAGCGACTGGAGTGCAAATCGGATCGATAATAAACCTCTCTAGCGACGGAGCATCGACGGGTAATTACGGGAATGCGTTTGTGGTCTCTTTGCATAGGAAGATAACGGAAATATTCAAATCATAACTATCTCACGGAAGGAAAGTCATGGCCATTCACGGGCGCAGTACCCGGATCAGGAGGGAACGGCATAATATCCCTTGACAAGCAAAAACAGCCCCCCTATACTTCCGTCCATCGAAAGTAATGCCTTATCAAATCAAATAAGTGGATCACTTCTGTCCATACCCTGGAGACGGGCGATATCATAGCCACCGGTACCGATCACCGCGGACTGAACCCATTCATGAACGGAGACCGGATAGAGATGGAGGTATACAACCAACGGCATTGATTTGCCCATCAATTGTGACTCCATGATGGGGCAACCTGTTACGGACAATCTAACAAAATTTTTATAACTATGAAAAGGAGGAGAAATTTCGATGATACATAAAAAAGATTTTTCCAGAATAACGTTCATGGCACTGAGCGTGATGTTCCTATTCTTTTCCCCGTTCCCTGCTTTCAGCCAGAATTTCCCCAACCAGCCCATCGACCTCTTCGTCGGGGCGACGGCAGGGGGAACCCAATATCTCTCGGCCAGGGCCCTCGGCGAAGGGGCTCAAAAAGAACTGGGTGTCCCGGTGGTTTGCGAAAGCAAGGACGGGGGGGGCGGCACGGTGCTGGCATCCATTGTGGCCAAGAAGAAGCCCGATGGGTATACGCTGGCGGTTGTCAACGCGTCGGTCCTGCATTCCAAACACATCATGCTGAAACTGGCGTATGATCCTTTCAAGGATTTTACCTATCTTTTTTCCTACGCCGGACAATCCTTCGGTATCTGCGTGAAGCCGGATTCCCCGTTCAAGACGCTCCCCGATCTCATCGAGGCAGCCCGCAAGAATCCGGGAAGTCTTTCCTACAGTACCCCGGGAACGGGCGGGGGGGTGCATATAGCAATTGAATATCTGGCCCGGCAGGCCAAGGTGAAGTTCAAGCACGTGCCCTTCAAGGGCGGCGCCCCCGCGTCCACGGCCCTGATCGGCGGGCATGTGGATTTCATGGGCGGGGCCGGTACCCACCTGCCCTTCGTGAAGCAGGGCGTCATGCGGATGCTTGCCGTATTCGAGCAAAAGGAACCCCAGTTTCCCAATGTCCCGGTGATCGAGGAGTTCGGCTACAAGAGTATCCCGACCGGCAACTTCGTTCTGCTCGGACCCAAGGGCCTGCCCGACCCCATCTTCAAGAAGCTCGAAGCCGCGTTCAGCAAATCGGCCCATTCTCCGGAATTTCAAAAGGTGATGGACAGTCTTAGCCAACCCTTCATCTTTGAAGACCGCCATCAATTTGAAACGAAGCTTGCAGCGACCTATAAAGCATATGCCGACTTCCTGAAAGAGATAGACTTGACGAAATAATCTTTGGCAGGCGTCGCGATTCATCAGGTTTCCGACATCACTTCAGTCAACTGCGGGGGATGACATGAAAGCGGAGCGCGTTGGTAGTCTTGTTTGGCTGGCAATCGGACTCGGATTCGTTTATGGTGCCATTCGCCTGGGGCCGGGAACGCTGCAGGAGCCGGGTTCTGGTCTTCTTTCACTATTGGCCGGGGGTTTCCTTACCCTGTTTGCCCTGATCCTCTTCTTCAAGTCTTTCTCTCGCGAGAAAGAGATGCAGACCAGGATCGCGGCCCTGTGGGAAGGCATGAACTGGCATCGCTCCGTCACGATTGCCGTGGTCGTTTTGGGCTATATCCTGGGTCTGGAAAGCATCGGATTCATCATATGCTCATTTCTCCTCATTTTCTTCATGCTCAAGGTTTTGGGAAATTATTCCTGGGGGAAAGCGGTCTTGATCTCCGTCATCACTACGGCCGCTTCCTATCTGATTTTCTCGGTGCTGCTGAAGGTCACGTTGCCCAAAGGGATATTGTTTTAGTGAAACCTTCGGCTTATAGCCGAGGGTCATTCAGTTGCGGATGAGGAGTGAGCAATGGATTTTTTCGCCAATCTGATATCCGGCCTTGGTGTCGCCCTTCAACCGGCCCACCTGGGTTACTGTTTCATCGGCGTTTTCATCGGCACCCTGGTCGGCGTGCTGCCGGGGATCGGGCCGGTGGGAACCATGGCCATACTCTTGCCCGTGACCTTCGGAATCTCGCCCACCTCGAGCATCATCATGCTGGCGGGAATATACTACGGGGCCATGTACGGCGGATCGACGACTTCCATTCTGCTCAACCTCCCCGGTGAAGCCGCCTCGGTCGTAACGACCCTGGATGGATACCAGATGGCCTTGCAAGGAAGGGCCGGGCCTGCTTTGGGGATTGCCGCCTTCGGGTCCTTCATTGCCGGAACACTGGGAGTCATCGGCCTTCAGGTCATTTCGGTGCCGTTGGTCTCGGTGGCCCTGCGTTTTGGGCCCCCCGAATACTTTTCCCTCATGATCCTGGCCTTTGTCCTGCTCACGTACCTGTCGCAGAAATCCATGTTGAAGGCCCTGATGATGACCGTTGCGGGAATCCTGGTGGGGACCATCGGTCTGGACCCCGTGACGGCCCAGCCGCGCTTCACCTTCGACATCCTCGAGCTCTTCGACGGGGTTGGGCTCGCGCCCCTGGCCATGGGTCTCTTCGGAGTCTCCGAAATCCTCCTCAACGTTGAGCAGATCATCCAGAGGGAAGTCTTCAAGACAGACCTGAAAAGCCTTTTACCCACATTCAAAGACTGGATGGAAAGTACATGGCCCATCCTTCGGGGGACGGTCATCGGGTTTCTCATCGGCGCCCTGCCGGGTCCGGGAGCCACTGTCTCCGGTTTCCTCAGTTACGCCGTGGAGAAACGAATTTCCAAGCACCCGGAGACGTTCGGCCGGGGGGCTATCGCAGGCGTGGCCGCTCCGGAGGCGGCCAACAATTCCTGTACGGCGGGAGCCATGGTTCCTTTGCTCACGATGGGCATTCCCGGAAGCCTGGCTGCAGCCATGCTGCTGGGAGCGCTGATGATCCACGGCATCACCCCCGGTCCTCTGCTCGTGAAGCAGCACCCGGACCTGTTCTGGGGGGTGATTGCCAGCATGTACGTCGGTAATGTCCTGCTCCTCGTCATCAATCTGCCGTTGATCGGCCTGTGGGTCCGTTTGCTCCGTGTACCCTATGCCATCCTTTTCCCTCTGATCCTCTTGGTGTGCCTGATCGGCGCCTATGCCCTGGACAAGAGTACGGTTGACATGTCCCTGATGCTGTTCTTCGGGGTGGTGGGATACTTGATGAAAAAATTTCAATACGAGGCAGCGCCCTTCATCCTGGCTTTTGTCCTCACCCCCATGTTCGAAACCGCGTTAAGGCAATCCCTCATTCTTTCCAACGGAAGCTTCGGCATCTTTCTCCAGCGGCCGATTTCCAGCGGATGCCTTATCGTGGCCGGCCTGCTCCTGATTGCACCGGGCAGGTCCATCTTTTCGAAAAAAGTGAAAAGGCTGGAAAAGAAAGAAAATGGGTGATGCAGCGCAGGGAAGGCCGTCGTTTGTATGACAGCGGCCTTCCCTCAGTCTGCAGAGGATAAAAAGCCGCTCTTTTGCACCTTCTCCAGAAGATGCTCAGCCCGGGCCGGATTGAAAACCCCGCATTCACAGCACCTGGCCAGCACCCGGGCAGCTTCTTTGGGCGTCAGCCGGCGCAGCCTCACGTATTCGATCATTTTGCGGATCAGGTTGAAGGAGACCATGCCGTGGCCGCACATGGTATTGAATTCCAGAATCTCCCGTTCGGGAAGACGATCCTTCGCCCCCCAGAATCCCAGGGACTGCTCGGCGCTGTGCCTTTCAATACCCAATTTGTGGCAGCATTCCTGCACCCCGTCTAAAAGCCCGCTGATATTGATGGAGAGCCCCAGGTCGGCATCGATCAATTCGGCTATCACATTCTGCAGGGTATCAAGATCGGTGAACACAGCGCTGGCTGAGAATCCGTCTTTATTGTTGGCAAGCAATGCTTCCGCTGTAATATCATGCTGCAGGATATTGCCCTGCTTGACTCTTCCCAGGTTGACGGGATGATATTTCAGACAGATGCGAATGAACTCCTGCACTTTCGGCCCCGAACCATCTTTGTTGATACCGGACGTGATATGGGCAAAGATAACATAGTCCCGCTTTAATTGTGCCGGTTTCCCCTGCCGGTGTAATGTGTTGGTCATGCCCCTTCCTCCATAAATAACGGCCGGCCCAGACCGATGTTGGTTTTCCCATTGGGAGACAACGTATAACCGGCATTACGCACCCACTCTTCGTGAGGAAGCGTGCCATCGGCAAGGCATCTGGATGCGACGCCCACGCTAATGATCGTATCGACTTCTTTTTGCACTTTCTCCAAAGCACCGAGGAACTCCGGGATGACTTCCAACCGCGCCTTCATTTCGATGATCGCGGAAAGAACTTTTTCATTGAGGACATCATTCTTCATCTTGCCGGTGCGCAGATCTTCCATCAAAAGGGTAACGGGATTCTGCTTCTCGAAGGTCACCGGCAGCCGGGCTAACGCCATAGCCACTTTTTCAATATCCCGCAAATAGGCGCCCGTTCCGGGCCGCCCCATTTCGACAACCAGGCCCGCTTCCCCTCTCCGAATTCTTCCGGAAACATCGTTGCCTTTCATCTCGGCTGTCCCCCGGCCGCCTCTTCCCGTTCCCGGATGGCTGACTGTGGGATCGCTGAATTCCGCCCTGAGGGACCTGGGCCACTTCAACTCGGGAGGGGTAAGGGCGCCCGTTGGGCAGACGTCAACCGCAGCCATATACCCAAGGCCGAAAAAGGAAAGGACCTTCCGAATAGCCCGAACCAGCCCGGGCCAATACCCCTCATTCATCAACACTCGGTGGCAGGTGGAGCACTCCACGCATTCATCCTGATTGACGAAGGACTTACCATCCTCCCCCAGGCTGATCACGCCCATCGTGCAGATGGCATGGCAATTGCCGCACCCGACGCATTTATCCTTGTCAATATCCATCCCAACCCCCCAATCCGGAAATCATCGATTTGTAGTTCCATTGGTTCGTAAGAAGCTAATATAGAGAGAAGTAACCGCAGTCAACCTATTTTTTCCCTGCATATTATCGGAATCCGCAGTTTCTAAAATATCGATGTCATGCGGACAAAATCAGTCAAGGATTAATTGAAGCTCCCGCAGCAAGCTGCGGAGAATCTTCGATCCTTAAGAAGAAGAAATATCCCGTTTTTGCTCGCTTACCCCGCGGCAAGCCGCGGGGAATGCGCTCGCGGGCGGATTCAACAGATTATCGGCTCATGCATCCGCATGAACGCGATGAACCTAAATTCTTTTGACAAATACCGTCTTCCCGATATAGGTAAGCGACCTGAAGAACGTGCCGATAGATAACGGAAACGGCCGCCCGGCGGAATCATTCAGATGATGGCGGGAATCACTCAAATTACCCCGTAAATGGGAAAACGGTGTGGAGGCCAGCATGAACGAGGAGAAGAAAACCGGCGGGGAGATCATCGAGGCGCTGAGCTCGTATATCGCCGCCAGCGGCGAAGCGGAATTGCCCGACGCGGTGATCAAAAAAGCCAAGCACCATATCCTGGACACCCTGGGAGCGATCATTTGCGGCTCCAACCTCAAACCGGGCCGGCTCGCGAAAGCGTTTGCCGGGCAGCAGGGAGGCGCTCCGGAGGCCCAGGTCGCCGGATCTTCGGTCGTCACCACGGCGATCAATGCGGCCTTTGCCATGGCGATCATGGCCCATTCCGATGAGACCGACGATTCGCACGAGCGGGCGGGCATGCATCCCGGCTGCGCCATCGTGCCGGCCGCCCTGGCCGTGGCGGACCGGGAGGGTGCGGACGGATTGCGGTTTCTCAAAGGCGTGGTCGCCGGGTATGACGTCGGCTGCCGCGTCACCCAGGCCCTCGGGGTCGAGAATGTCCGCAAGCGCGCCCTCTCCCTGCACGGCATCGGCAGCAACTTCGGAGCGGCCGCGGCCGCGGCCTCCGTGTTGGGGCTCGCGAAAGACCGGGTTCGATACGTGTGGGATTACACGGCGCAGCAGGATTCCGGCAAGTACTACTGGGTGCGCGATACGGACCACGTGGAGAAGGCGTTCGTCTTCGCCGGGATGGGCGCCCGGAACGGCGTGACTTCGGCAATCCTCGTCCAGTCGGGGTTTACCGGGGTAGCGGATGCGTTCAGCGGCGAGCACAACTACTTCGAATCCTTTGCCCCCGCCGCCGACCCGGCGCTCCTCGTGGAAGATCTGGGATGCAGATATGAGATTCTGCTGACAGACATCAAGAAGTTTTCGGTCGGCGCCCCCATCCAGGCCCCCCTCGACGCCCTCCTGATTCTGCGGGAAAAGCACGGCCTGACGGCGGCCAACGTGCGGAGCATCACCGCCCGCGTCCCCGATGACCGCGTTCTCATCGTCCGCGACCGGAACATGCCGGACGTGGATCTGAGACACGTCCTGGCCGTCGCCCTCCTGGACGGCGGCATGACCTTCGAGGCCTCGCATTCCTATGAACGGATGAAGGACCCGGCGGTGCTGGCCGTCAGGGACCGCATCACCCTTCTCGGAGACCCCGCCTTGAGGACCGCCAAGATCAAGCGCGGCGGGATCGTGGAGATCACGACCACGGACGGCGCGCAATTGCGGGAGCATGTGGAGCTCGTGCGCGGCCGGCCGGGGAACCCCATGTCGGATGAAGAGATGGAGAAAAAATGCGCGGACCTGATGACGCCGGTCCTGGGGGAAGAGCGGACGAAAAGCCTCATCGACCGGATCGCGAATCTGGAAAAAGTAAAAAATATCCGTGACCTGCGGCCGCTTATTTCCACACCCTGAGGCCGTTTGCCGGGCAACATGACCAAACGGTAATCTTCCGATCATCCTCCCGTAAGGTTCCTGCCATATAATGGGTCCAAAAGAGAGGCTGGATTCAGCCCGAAATCACACAAGGAGGATCGATCATGAAGTCGAAACATCTTATCAGAACCATTCTCATCGGCCTCGCCCTGACGGGGCTCGTCATCGGCGCCGGTTATGGAATGTCCGCGGCGCAGAAAGCGGCGGCGCCGGCCGTTGCGCCGGATTCGCCGATCTCCGGCACGCAGATGATACCGGCCAACTTCAGCGAACTCGCCGAGAAGGTACGCGCCGGGGTGGTCAACATCCAGGTCACCAAGAAAATCAACAATGCCGCATTTCGCAACTTCCCGGGGAACCCCTTTGGAGACGGGAATCCCTTCGGGGACTTCTTCGGCCCTTTCGAGGGACACCCGAACATGAGGAAACAGCAGGGAGTCGGCTCCGGGTTTGTCATGAGCAAGGAGGGTTACATCCTGACCAACAACCACGTGGTCGAAGACGCGGACCAGATCAAGGTGAAGCTCGCCGGAGGAAAAGAGCTCGAGGGCAAGATCGTGGGCCGGGACCCCAAGACCGACCTGGCCCTCATCAAGGTCGACGGGGGATCGGATCTCCAGCCGCTTGCCCTCGGCAATTCGGACGATCTGAAGGTGGGCAACTGGGTGGTGGCCGTGGGCAGCCCCTTCGGACTGGAACAGACGGTGACCGCGGGGATCGTCAGCGCCAAGGGACGGGTGATCGGCTCCGGCCCCTATGACAACTTCATCCAGACCGACGCCTCCATCAATCCGGGAAACAGCGGCGGCCCCCTGATCAACCTGAAGGGGGAGGTTGTGGGTATCAACACGGCCATCATCGCTTCGGGCCAGGGGATCGGATTTGCGATCCCGATCAACATGGCCAAGGAGATCGCCCCCCAGCTCCAGAAGAAGGGGCATGTGACCCGCGGGCTTCTGGGCGTCAACATCCAGGATGTGACCCCGGAGCTGGCGAAGTCATTCGGCCTCAAGGAGAAGAAAGGGGCCCTGGTCGCCCAGGTGGTTCCGGGAGGTCCCGCCGAAAAGGCGGGTATCGAACAGGGGGACGTGATCGTGGAGTTCGACGGCAAATCGGTTGCCGACTCCAAGGAGCTGCCCCGGATCGTCGCCTCGACGCCGGTGGAAAAGAGCGTCACGGTAAAGGTCTTGCGGGACGGGAAAGAGGTCGCCCTCCAGGCAAAGGTGGGGGAAATGGAGGGGGACGCTGCGACGGACGCAACGAAGACTCCCGCCCATAAAACCCTGGGGATTACGGTGCAGGATCTCACGCCGCAGATCGCCCGGGAGCTTGGGGTGAAAGTAACCAAAGGGGTGGTCGTAACCGGCGTGGAGCCCGGAAGCGCAGCGGAGGAAGCCAGGCTCCGGACGGGTGACGTGATCCGGGAGGTCAACCGGAAACCCGTTACCGGCGTCAACGATTTCATCCAGAAGGTGGAAAAGGCGAAGGGGCAGGAGAGTCTTCTGTTTCTCATCCAGAGGGGTCAGAACAGCCTCTTTGCCGCCGTGACTCCCCGGTAACATCATCCGCGGCCGATTCGGGAGGAACTCGCCTCCCGATCGGCCGCTTTTTTATCAAATCTTCAGCCTAGGCAGAAAGCTCCACGTACTATCCTCTCCCAGCTTATTACTCCGGCGACAAAACATATAAAAATAAGACAGAAATGGCTCGCCCGCGATAAAAGTTTCCTCGTTAGATCACTTCGCTGATGTGCATGGCCTTGAATTTACCCCCGCCGGCCGCGGCCGCCTTTGTCAACTGGATCAGGCATCCGGGGCAGCCGGTCACCACGACCGCCGCGCCGGTCCGCTCGATGTTCGCCCGCTTCTTCGCGAGGATCTTCGCCGCGATGCCGGGATAATCGATATGGAATGACCCGGCCCCGCCGCAGCACACGTCGGCCTCATCCATCTCGACGAATCGGCCGGTCGCCTTCAGGAGATCGCGCGGTTCACGCCGGATACCCTGGCCCCGCACGAGATGGCAGGGGTCGTGGTAGGTGAGCGCCGCATCCACCCTCCGGCGCGGCGCATAGCCGACCTTCACGAGGTACTCCGTCAGGTCCATCACCTTGCCGCTGAAGGCCTCCGCGCGCTCCTTCCACTGAGGGTCGCCGGCAAACCAGGTGGCGGTGTGCTTGAGCATTCCGCCGCAGCTCGCGCAGTCGGTCACGATGAGATCGGCGTCCTCGTAGAGCCGGATGTTCCTGCGGGCGAGCGACAGAAACTCCTTGCGCAGGCCGTGGGCGAGATGGGGAAGACCGCAGCAGACGTTGTCCTTCCGGATGACCCGGGTCGTTCTCCCGAGGATATCGATCGTCCCGGCCGCCGCCGCGGGAAACATCATCCGCATGCCGCAGCCGTGGAAATAGGCCACCTTCGTTTCCGCCGTGACCGCGACGCCGGAGGGCGGCACAGGCTGTCCGAGCGCGGCCGGCCCGGCGAAGGTCGCAAGGAAATGGGCCCGGGTGTACTCTTCCGGCGCCATGCCGTGGGGAAATACTTTGCTGAGCCCCAGTGTCCTGATAAGCGCGAGCGTGCCCGCCGCCAGCTTCACCAGGCCGCGGCTCTTCAGAAGGCCGCCCACAGCGCGGTATTTCAGGTTCAGCCCGCCGGTCCGGTCCATGAGGTACTGGCGGACGTCGATCATCGCCTCGTCGGTCTTCACCTTGCTCGGGCAGTTCTCCACGCAGGCCCGGCAGAGCAGGCAGAAGTCGACCGCCGCAAGGACATCCGGCCTGGGCTCGATGCCGCCCTCGGCGAGGGCGCGGACGATTACGTTTTTCCCCCGCGCGCTCGATGCTTCGATGTCCCTCGCCCCGAAGAGCGGACAGACCGGCAGGCAGGCGCCGCAGCGGTCGCACCGGCTGACGATCTCCTTCGCATTTTTCAGCAATCCGCTGTCGATACCCCTATTCACGGAGCTCATTTCCTCGAAATCCCTCATTCCTCTCTAATCCCCACCTCACCACCCCGCTGAGGGGGAGGGAGCACGGCTTCGGAAAACATCCAGAGGCAAGGCGTGCGAATTTCGAGGAGTGAGGCGTACTTTGGTGTACGCCGCAGCGACGAGGGATTCAGCGCAACGCAGCATATGGATGTTTTCCGAAGCCGTGTCACCAGATCTTCCCGGGGTTCAAAATCCCCTTCGGGTCGAGCGCCTGTTTTACGGCTTTCATCGCGCTCACACCGGCTTCCCCCAGCGCCTGGACAATGTACGGCCGTTTGGTGATGCCGATTCCGTGCTCGCCGGAAAGCGTCCCGCCGACGGCGAGCGCGGCCTCAAAAATCTCATCGATCGCCCGGTGCACCCGCGCGGCCTCTTCGGGATCGCTCAGGTCGCAGAGGACCGACGGATGAAGGTTGCCATCGCCGGCATGGCCGTAGACGGCGATAGGAAGCCGGTATGCTTCGGAGATGGACCGGATGCGGCGCACCATCTCGGGGAAGGCATCGCGGGGGACCGAGATATCCTCACCGAGCCGGTTGGGCGCGAGGGCTGCCACGGCGGAGCTGAGTCCCCTCCGGACGGCCCAGAGCTCGTCGGACTCCTGCTGCGACTGGGCGACGCGAAACCCGATCGCGCCGCACTGATTAGCCACCTCCTCGATCCGCTTCGCCTGCATGGTGAGGGCCTCGTCGCTGTCGCCGTCGATTTCGATGACGATACAGGCCTCGACCGCCGGGTCGATCTGGGTCTTTTGGTAGCGCACCACCGCGTCGAGGCAGACCCTATCCATGATCTCGGCGGCCGCCGGTACGATGTTCGCCTGGAGCATCGTGTGGATCGTCGCGCAGCCGTCGTCGAGGGAGCGGAACATCACCTGCAGCGTACCGCGCCTCTTCGGCATGGGGATGAGCCTGAGCAGCACTCTTGTGATAATGCCGAGGGTCCCCTCGGAGCCGGTGAAGAGGCTCTTGAAGTCATAGCCGGTAACGTTCTTGATCGCCTTTCCGCCGGTCTTCAGGATCGTCCCGTCGGCCAGGACCACATCGAGTCCCATGACATAGTTGGTCGTGACGCCGTACTTGACGGCCCGCATGCCGCCGGCGTTCTCCGCGACGTTGCCGCCGATGGTCGAGAACTTCCAGCTCGCCGGGTCGGGCGGATAGAAGAGTCCCCGGGCGGCGCAGTGGTTATAGAGGTCGATCGTCCGAACCCCCGCCTCCACCGTTACCATCATGTTTCTCTCGTCGAGCTCGACGATCCGCGTCATGCGGTCGAGGCACAGCGAGATCCCGCCGTTGACGGGGATGCTGCCGCCGGTGCGGCCGCTCGCCGCCCCCCGCGGCGTGACGGGAATCTCGTGTTCGTTCGCGACGGCCATCAGCATCGACACCTCGTCGGTCGTCAGCGGCCGGACGACCAGGTCGGGCATGTTCATCGGCAGGAGGGGTACGAAGGAGGAGTCGTAGGAATAGCCGAAACGGTCGAGGTCGGAATCGAGGACGTTTTCCGGCCCCACAATCGCACGAATCTCTTTTTTGATCTCTTCGGTAATCATCCGGATCTCCTCGTTGTCGTTCCCCGTTTCCCGGGGGGATATCGGCCGGGGCCTCTGCACAACGGCCCGTATTTTCGGGGGCAGTATAGGGGAAGCGTCAGGCGATGTCAACAGGGCGCGACCGCTGTGAGATTTCCACAACGTGTTGTGGAGGGATTGGGGCGAATGTCAGGGAGATGATGGCTCAGAATGCCGTCAGGGGTGTCAAGACCTTTCCTTCCGTAATATGTAGGAAAGATCAAAGAAAAAATAACATTATCCGGTCGCTGCCTCCACCTACAAAGGGTGAATAGTTCCGAGTTATTTAAACTGAGCATTACGGATCGAAAGAGAGGAACACCAGCGTTCAGCCGCAACGCTGGCGGTGCGAAGCGGCGACAGAGGCGTCGGCTGGAACGCATTGGCAGCACTCCTCGGATCGCTTGCATTTACCTCCGTTACCTCCCGCTTCCTCCAATCAGCCGTCAGCCAAGACTGAATGGCGCTTCCCCAGCAGAAAAAACACAAAAGCAAATCCCAAATACCCTCGGCAGGAAACGGCTCAGTTCAACCATGACTTGCAGACGGACCTGCCGGTCCGCTGCTAAGTCTTATTCGATTGTTTCTAACCATTTGTACATGACCAAGGCATCGACGTAGCCCTTGGATGGGTGGTGAAAAGCCTTTGGCAAGCGCCCGACTGTAGCAAAGCCAAGTTTATTCCAGAGCCTTACGGCGCCTTCATTACTGGATGCTACGAAATTGAACTGCATGGCCTTATAGCCGAGCTCCCTCGCTATGACTTGCGAGTGCTCGCACATTCGGGTGGCTAGGCCGCGTCCTCTAGCAGCCGAGGAAACCATATAGCCGCAATTGCAGACGTGGTCGCCTGGGCCTGACTGGTTCGTTTTAATGTAGTAAGTGCCCAAGACTTGCCCGTCCTCTTCCACCACATAAGTTCTTTTGGGGGTATCTATCCAAATACTTAGCGCCTGCTCCTTGGTGATGTCTCGCGGGTATGAATAAGTTTCTCCGGCTGCGGCGATCTCATGGAAAATCGGCCAAATCTGCTCAAAGTCTTCCCGAATGGCTTCACGAATATTCATGGTGTCCCGATCTCCTTGGAGATATAATCGGGATAGGGAGGAGCCTCGCGGCTCCCCTCCTCCCACACCACCGTACATACGGATCACGTATACGGCGGTTCGGTGGATTAAGTGTTCTCAGTCAACCTGCCAAGCTCGGCAGCCCGAGGGAGTGGAAGCAGCGCCACGGCAGCGCGATGACCAGTGCCAACGCTGAAGCTCCAGAAGCAGTGACAGGATTCGCATGTCGCAATTCAAGTGCATCGGGTTGCCGCAATCCTTTCACAAAGTGGTTGGAGGATTCTCCTCGCGCGCCACCGGTCTCTTCACTCAGCCAGCTTCTTCCAGGAGTCGCACTCCATTCCCATTCTCCGATGGAAACACCGCCCTGCCTTTTTCCACCCGCACGCCGCTGGCGACGTCCTTTGCGATCAAAGTGGCGCCGTCCATGTCCACGTAGTCAAGCAGCGGCAGTAGCTGGGCGATAGCGCTGATGCCCACGGTGGACTCGGCCATGCAGCCGACCATCACCTTCAAGCCGAGTTCACGCGCCCGGCGGATCATGCGGCGCGCGGGTGTGAGGCCGCCCGCTTTGGTGAGCTTGATGTTGATACCGTGGAAGTGACCGGCGCAACGCGGCACATCTCCCTCCACCAAACAACTTTCATCGGCAATCACCGGCAACGCGCACTTCGCAAAGACCCGGCGCATCCCTTCCCAATCACTGGGCTGCTAGCGGCTGTTCCATAAATTCAACACCGAGCACTTTTAATTCCGGTGCGATGGCCAGCGTTTGTCCGGCCGTCCAGGCACAGTTGGCGTCAACACGAAACGTGGCGGTGGTGTGGCGGCGCAGTTCACGCACGATGGCAAGATCATCTTTGGTGCCGAGCTTGATCTTGTAAATCGGCCAGCCGTCGAACTCGCGCATCTTCATCAGCATCCGCTCGATGGTGTCCATGCCGATGGTGTAGTTGCTGGGCGGCAGATCACGCAGTTCGAACCCCCAAAGCTTCCAAACCGGGTGTCCGAGTTTTTTACCCCAAAGATCGTGTGCCGCTTGGTCAAGCGCGCAGAAAGCGAAGCGATTGTGTCCGAGGACGGGCAACATGCGATCCCATAGCGCCGCTGGATCATCGAGGCGCTCGGCTTCGATGCGGGCGCGGACCTTTTCAAGATCGGCGCGCATAGATTCGGTGGTGAAGGCCTTGTAAGCATCGCCGGATGCGCCCTCACCGTAGCCGCTGAAGCCGTCTTCCCGCAACTCGACGAG
>CAWFOM010000014.1:0-81810 GCA_963817385.1 uncultured delta proteobacterium | reverse complement strand
CGGACGCCGACCCGAGCGCGGTGGCAACCGAGGTCGCCGCGGTCACCACCGCCTGCGCCTGGGTATGGATCGTGGCGGTCGTGGCATCCAGCACCGCGAGTTGCTGGTCCACTTCGGCAAAGGCAGCGCTGACGGCCTGCTCAATGGCGGCCCTGGCGGAGTTCCTGACCACGCCAAGCAGTACCTCATCCACCTTGTCAAGCTGGCCGAGGTTGGAGAACAGCGCCTCACCCTGTTGCATCGCTTCGGTGACGAAGCTCGGCATCTCGCCAAAGCCATCGGGCCCGGCGATCGCCTTCACCAGCTCGCCGAGCGGGATGCAGCCAAACAAGAGCGGCGCGAGATCGCTGAAGAAATCGATGGGCTTGAACTGCCCGGCGGCGACGTCGGCGAGGTTGCCGGAAACCGGGCCCTTCTTGCGCGAGAGCCCCGTGGGCGCAAGGCTCGGCTGCACAAAGCCGCCCGAGCGGTTGCCGCAGCTCGTGAAGTCCAGCGCCTGGCCGCCCGCATCGAGTTTGGCGTAGACCTCGCCCGCACCGTACCCGCCGGTGAGGGCGAGAAAGCCCTCGTCGTAGCTCAGCACGTTGTTGCCGGCACCGCCGGTGAGTGCGCCGATGCTGGGCAGGCGCACCTTGGCCTGGATCAGGCTGGGGCGCATCAGCGGACTCGTGATCCTGCCCTCCAGCCCATCCGTCTCGGCGCCAAAGATGATCTCTTCCACTTCGCTCGCGGTGTCGCCCGGCTTAGCCGAAGGGGCGAGCGCCACCTTCTGCCGCTGCAGCGGGGCGGTGCGGTGGGGCGTGTTGGAAGCCGTGAGCCAGTCGTTCTGCGCGAGCACGAAGTTGGATAGCCCACTCCCCTGCGCCGGGTTGGCGAGCGCGTTATCGATAAAGATGGCCGGCAGGTCAAAGCGCACCTGGTTGCCGTCGAGGTCGGTTGCCACGTACTGGAAGCGGAACCGATCCGATCCGCCACCGGGCTTGGGCACCGCCGGCCAGAACAGCGCCTGGCCATGGCCGCCGATGTCGGTGTCGCTGGGGTCGGCGATGTCCGGCGTGACCTCGGTGAGCAGTCGGACGCTGGGGAACGGGAAGGAGCGGTGGTAGTACTGCGGCTGGCCGTTGACGATCTTGAACAGCGTCGTCTCGGGGAACTCCCGCACCGGCTCGCGGACGATGAAGAACATGCGTTGCAGCACGTACGCGGCATTGCCCGGTTGAGCCTTCAGGAAGAAGCGCTCGCTGATCTTGACCAGCGACACCCGATGCCCGAACGGCAGGCAGTAGCCCTTGTAGATCACCCGCACATAGTGGTCGCGCGCCTGTGCCGCGTGATGCACCCACTGCTCCACCGAAAGCCCGTCAGGTACCTTCCAATCGCCTCGCGCGTCCAGCCAACCGCCCAGGCTGGAGAGCATCAGGCGCTGGCAGTTCACCGCCTCGTGGCGGCCGCCGTGCAGGGCGAAATTGCCGGAGAGGTGGGCGATGTTGTAGCGATCGCGGTCGTCGAGCGTCTGGCGGAACAGCTTGAAAGGCTTGGAATCGGGGTCGAGCGGCTTCGGCACCGAGCTCCAGTGATCGGTGAACACGTTCGGATCCGACTCCGGCCCGCCGCGCGCCCAGACGGCACGGATGGGCTCATCGAGCGGCTGATGAATGCCGCTGCTGGCCTCACTCTTCTCGGCCAGCCGTGTATGCCAGAGGCTGGTATGGCCGGTCGCCTCGGAGTGCGCGGGCTGCTCATCGTGGGCAAAATGCGCCGCCCCGTTGGGCGAGATCAGCAGGCGGAAGGGCAGCTCCAGCGCCGTTTCGTTGCCGGCCGGCTTCTTGGGCCGGGGCACGGTCAAATAGTGGAAGACGGGCTCGATGCGGGCGTCGATCGCCTCCAGCGACGTGCTTGCGGCCAGGGCTGCGGCGGTGGTCGGCAGGTACTCGCGGTCCTGCTGCGCGGCGGCTGTGGCGGACGTGAGCTCCGCGCGGCGCAGCAGCACCACGCCGGCCTCAGGGCCCAGGCGGCGCGCCAGTTGTTCGTTGCGGCGCGCACTGGCGAGCACGGCGGCTTTTTCGGCACCGCTAAAACGTTCGTAGGCGTGGCGCAGGTCCTTCGCGCGCGGCTGGCGGTAGCGGGGCGCCTTGGCCTTGCGCAACGGCGGCTGATATCGGGCGTTGGCGGTGACGTTAAGGTTGAGCGCACGGCAGGCTTCAAGGATGCCTGCCAGCGTGTATCGCACCGGCCAGCAGCCGGCGGCGCGTAGCTGTGTTTCTTCAAAGCGGAACACCAGCCGACTCGGATAGGCGATGCGGGAGGCGATCGGTGGCGGGGCCAGCGGTTCCAAGGGTGTTGGTGACGGTGACGGCGGCGGCTGGTTCACGTGGCCGTCCTGTTCCTTGGGGATCTTCGAGGCCGCAAAGAACACCTGCTCGGCGATGTGCTGGGGCGCAAAGTGCAGGGTGATATAGGCCGCGCCTGGGCCGGTGATGGCCAGCACTGCAGGGCGGTCGGCGTCCTCCTGCGAGAGTTGCGCGTGCAGGTTCGTGAGTTGGAGGTGGAAGGAGAGCAGGTCTTCCGAGCGCACCACCCACTGGCCGTGGCTGTGCAGCGGCTCTGGCGTGAGCAGCTCGCCGAGCTGCATGCCTTCGAGGAACTCCGGCCGCAGTGCCAGCTCCTGGAGGAGTGCCGAGGTGGCGAGCCTGCGCGTGCGCGAGAGGCGCAGTGAGCGGGCTTGCCCGGCCTCCTGCGGCTGCGATCCCTGATCCCCGTCCGGCGCGACCGTGCGCCCAGATCCCGCTGACTTGCCACGCGAAGTACGGCCAGCCATGAGCCCCTCCCTTTCAGATACCACAGCAGTCAGTCCATCGGGTGCCTGCCATTGGCGTATCTGGGCTTAATTCTGAAACACCCGATAGGGTTTACCGTGTGAGTGCAGGGCACTCCCCGTGATTTATTTAACCTTCCGGAACTTCCGATCGACCTCCGCCGAAATGAATTCCTGCTTGCTGAGCTAACATGAGAAACTATGCCTGATGAATGCCCTTATGCGAATGGAACGTCAGGGGATCAGTGCGTGCCCGACGGTGTCCCAACCGACTGCGAATGCGAACCACTTTTCGCGGGTACCGCCGTCGAGACCGAGGGCGGGTACTCGTGTTCTTTCCACCGTCCTTAGCCGCATCCCGTCGCTCACATCTGCCTTAATATAGCATAGGGCATGCCAAGCATGTATCAGTAGATACCTATCTGTGTTTACGCAGTAAATCAGATTGTAATGAGTTATTGGGTTTTCTTACCGAAGGATTTTTGATACAGATCATTAAGAAAATGAAGGTATTTCCCTACATAAAAAACTGAAAATAATAGGGAAACGGATAAAACATTAAAGGAGGCTGGAATGGCAGCAGTTATTCTATACCTGCTCTTCTGTCATTGGGATAAAACAAATCTGCGACGGGAACAAGAACGTTAAACCGGATGAGCCCGATTTGTGGTGGTGTTCGCGTCGGGTTCATTGCGGCATCCCCTCCCCCGATACCGAGGGGGAGGGGATGGCTGAGATGGGTTTCCGATCTATTTTGCCAAATGCCGGAAGGTGCATATGTCGAATAACTCTTTGAGGTCGGGTTCGTTCTCCATATTGAGGATAATATCCTTTGTGCGCTCGATCTGCGCGTCCGACAGGATCCCCCGGCAATACTTGCGATAGATGTCCACGGCCTGTTCCATCGTCAGAGGATACTTGGGCCCTCCGTAAGGTTGATCCATCGCTCCGGTAAGCGTTTTCCCGTTCTTTAATATCAAGTCCAGGCGGCCCTCGCCCGCGAAGTACCGCTTGGGATACTCGGGGTGATAGACAACCTTGACTTTCTTCCGGGCTTCGGCGACGCGGGGGTCCTTCACCGCCGCCTCGGTGCAGGTCTTCAGGTTGCACTCGCCATAGATCATCTGGTAGGCCAAGACATGCTGGGTGCTGAAACGGCTGTCTTCGGCATCTTTCGGTTCCGCCCGATCGACCACCTTCCGCAACTCGTCGAAATGGATGGTCACCTCAGCGATGTCTTCGTATTTCACCTTGTTCGCTTTCATCAAATCGGCCAGGACGTCGATGAAGTTGTGGGTAAAGAAGCAGAAGCCCCATTTCTTGATCCAGGTGTTGTTGGTATAAAAGGGCGGGGCGCCCAATCCCTCGGTCATCTTGGCGAACTCGATCTTTTTATCCCCGCCGGTCAGCATGTCCAGGCATTTCTCGATGACGGGATTGCTGGTCGCGCCGTTTTTCGCCAGGATGGCGTTCACGACCGCATTCCGGCAGACCGTGGCCGATTCCCAGAAATGGGCGTCCGTGCCCCAGGTGTGGATGTAACCCTGCCCCTGGACCATGGCCAATCCGAAGGATGCCTTGATCTGCTCCTCGGTCAGCTCGTACGCCCTGGCGCAGCTCGCCGTGGCCCCGTAGATTCCGATGAAGGGGAGGTTGCAGATCCCGATGGGATCCGTGCCTACCGAGGCCCACATGGCGATCCGGTTCTGCATCTCCTGCCCGACATAGAGGGCGACGATTATCTCCCGGCCGGAGAGCTTGCATTTTTCCGCGGCCGTCAGCAAGGCCGGCCAGGTGGTAACGTCGCTGATCCCCCCTCCGGGGAATTGGTCGTCCTCCATCTCGGATGCATGGCCGAAAAATCCGTTGATGAGGGCGCTCTGGGCCACATCAGCCCGGAAGCCGCACCCGTAGACCCCGCACTCCCGCCTTCCCGGATTCTCCATGACGTACCGGATGACCTTTTTACTGGTCGGCGCGGTCGAGCCCACCAGCATCCCCATCACCTGTTTCAGCGTCAACTTCTTTACATGGTCGATTACACTTTGGTCGATGTCCTGAAACTCGGTGTGAGCGACAAATTTTGCAAATTTCCCCGCGATCTCCATTGTGTATTTCCTCCTGCGTTATTGAGAGATGATTGTGGGTAACTCCTTCAGAAAGGGGAGTGGTACCGAGCCTACCCTCCCCCATACAGGGCAGGATAGGCTCGGGAGAACCGAAAATGCTTCTATTTTTTCTGGGCTTCCTTTGCCAGTTCCACGTCTACGGCGTAGATGATCTTCGACTCCTTGTCCATCCACTTGGTCAATGCCTCGCCATCCAGGTAGGAGACTTCATCCCCCGGTTTTTCGATCATGTCGATGAACGCTTTATCGTGCGCTACTTTCTTCGTCACGTCCCGGAGTTTTTCCACAATCGGGGCAGGGGTGTTTTTTGGCGCCATGATCCCTACCCATCCATAATATTCCGCATCGATACCGAACTCTTTGACTGTCGGGATATCGGGCACGGATTTGAGTTTCTTGCCGCCCACCACCGCCAGGACTTTTAATTTATTCCCTTGTACGAGAGGGAGTGTTGTGGGCGGATATTGGGCTGCGAAATCGACATGTTTTCCTACGACGGAAGCGAGACACGGCCCTCCTCCCGTAAACGGAACATGGCGAAACTTCAGCCCGGCTGCCTTTGCAAAAATTTCGATCGGCAGGTGGCTCATTCCGTAAAGACCGCCGGAGCAGAAGGCCATCTGGCCCGGTTTGGTCTTTGCGTCAGCGACAAAGTCAGCCAAGGTTTTATACGGCGAATCAGCGGGTACGATGAGCAGCGTCGGGCTCATCGTGAACGAGCCGATGGATGCAAAATCGTTTCGGGTGAAGGGAGGTTTACGGCCGTTGGCAATCTCCCATTCGACCGCATTCGTGATATTCACGGAACCCACGAGTAAGGTATATCCATCCGGTGTCGCCTGAGCCACCGCCGCTCCCCCGACCATTCCGGTGGCGCCTGCTTTGTTGACGACCGTAACAGGCTGTCCCAGGTATTTTTCGGCCACCGATGCAAACGCCCGTGCTTGAACATCCAGAGTTCCCCCGGGCGCCATCGGGTTCACCAGAGTAATGGGTTTCGTCGGATATTCGGCCGCTGCAAAAAGGACGGGGGCCATACCCAAAACGATCGCGCTGATGATAACTGCCATGCTCAGTATACGCTTCATGATCATCTCCTCCCTTTCATTCCGTGCCATCGAACTTCCAAACTTCCGTTTGCCGCCGCTCTTGGAACGTTCCTTTTATACCAGCAGCCTCCGGTTTGTCAATTTTCAAGACACGCGAATCATCGTATCACACCCATCGTGAAGAGCCCTATCTATTTCTCGGTCATTTTTCTTGACACTCATCGTTCTTTTCCTTACATTCGCCGGACCGGAAAAGGGGTTTCCGGGCATGCATTTTGACAACGGGATATGGATTAGGGGATGATGATGAAGAAAAGAATCGGGTTCGTCGGTCTGGGCCTCATGGGAAGCGGAATGGCCGGGAATTTGCTCGCGGCCGGATATCCGGTGATCGGATACGATGTCGATAAGGGCCGCGTTGATGCCTTTGTCGGCAAGGGCGGTCGGAAAGCCGCTTCCCCCGAGGATATCCCGCCGGAGGCGGATGCGATCATCCTGTCGCTGCCGAATTCCTCGGTGGTGAACGATGTCGTCGGGGATTCCCTCAAACTGTTCGAGACCGGAAGGGAAGGGTTGATCCTGATCGATACGACTACCGCCGACCCGGTGATGTCCGCGGAGCTGGCCGCCCGGCTGAGGGCCAAGGGGATCGACATGCTGGATGCGACCATCAGCGGAACGAGTAAAATGTGCGCCGAGAAGGATGTGACTTTCATGGTCGGCGGTAATGAAGATGCATTCAAGGCGTCTGAACCTCTCCTTTCCGTCCTGGGCAAAGAGATCTTTTACCTGGGGAAGAACGGAAGCGGGGCTTCGGCCAAATTGATCGTCAATCTGGTGCTCGGGCTCAATCGCATGGTGCTGGCCGAGGGGCTCTGCCTGGCCGAGAAGGCGGGGATGGACCCTCATCGGACGTTGGATCTGCTCAAAAAGTCCGCGGCCTATTCCAAGGCGATGGACATGAAGGGTCTGAAGATGATCGAAAAGGATTTTCTCCCCCCGGAAGGGAAATTGGCATTTCATCTGAAGGACGTGCGGCTGATGCTCGATTTTGGCCAGCGGCTCCACGTCCCCCTTATTCTCAGCAGCCTGCACGCCCAGGCCCTTACCGCGGAAGTGGCCAAAGGCCGGGGAGAATGGGACAATTCAGCCATTATCGCCTTTTATAACGATCTGGCGGGTCTTTGAAAGAACCTCGGATCGAGAGTCGATGCCTTTATCCGGTGACGATGCAGATCGTCTCTACTGGAGCAGGCGCTCCAGCTTCGCCTTTTCCACTGCCGACCTGAGTTCCTCGCGCTTCGCCGCAGGGCCCTTCAAAACCATGCGCAGGCCGCGCACTTTGAGGCCGGGCGAGCCTTTTACCGGCACCTCGCCGACAACGATCTCGGACGCTTGCGAGCGATCGAGCTTTTCGGGATATATCTCATTGACGGAGATCTGCACCCACACATCCTGCGGTGCATAGTTCAGCGCTTCCATCTTTGCCCGCAACGAATTAATTTGAGGTTTGACAGTGGCCAAATAGTTCGCCCGAACCTCATCGGCCTTCTTGCCATAGCCGTCACGCTCGGCGTATTTCTGTTTCGCCAACTCCTTGTTGCCGTCCTTATCGGCCTGGTGCGCGGCACGCGTGGCCTCGCTGTATTTGTCCATCCACCCCTGGCGCTCCTTGGCCGCCTCAGGCGGAAGTTTTTCGAGGGCATCGATTTCTCCCTGCACCTTGCGGCCCTCGGCATACATTCGGTCGGCCTCTTCCTTGGGAAAACGGTATGTATACTTCGCCCCAACCCTCACCGAAAAGCCGCCTTCCGATGTTCCCGTGCACAGCCCCCCGAGGGTCTGGTCGCGCTGTGGTGTTACCGTCCAGCCGGGAGGAGCTGTCGGGAGCGAGCCCTTGAGCTTCTCCTGCACATTCTGGAAAAAGGCGGCCTCCCGGGGTGTTTCTTTGCGGATACCGTCGATGCAGTCGGCAAAGACCGAAGTCGAAAAAAGCACGGCGGCAGTCACAGAGCTGATAACAAGTAACTCCTTTCATCGGTGATTTCCTTTCCCGTTCGAGAGTGGTGTCGGAAGAGATTGTCAGGTGAACGACACGGCCGTCTTGACGGCCCGGTTCGCTGATTTGCGCATGTTGACTTCGATCATCTCCTGATACCGCGTGAGCGGAAATGTGTGCGTTACCATCTCGTGGAGGCGCACCCGGCCCGCAGCGGCAAAGCGAATGGCCGTCTCGAAGACATGTTCGCGCCGTCCGTCTACGAGATTGACGCCGTGCACATAGACCCCCTTAATCGTCTGGAGCTTCAGCCACAGCGGCGTCAGATCCAGTTTGACCTCGTCCCCGATGCCCACGACGCTCAGTGTTCCACCTCCGGCCATGGCCCGCATCGCCGCTCGCAGCGTGTCCGTATGTCCGACGCAATCGAAGATCTTCGTAAAACCGCCCATCAGAATGCTTTTCCCCAGGAGCGGCTTGTAGGATTCGGCGCCGGTAACCTTCCGGGCGGCGCCGGGGATATCGCCGTCCGTCACGACATGGTCGGCGCCGGCCTTGGCCGCCAGCTCCGCATGAAACCGCGAGGGCTCGGCGACGGTAATGGAACAGGGAATATCGAGCGCCCGGATCGACTGAACGATCAGATTGCCGATGACCCCGCCGCCGATGACGAGCACCTGGTCATCGGCCGCCGGCCGGTTATCCATGACGGCCTGAAGCGTCACGCCCAGCGGTTCCATCATGGACGCCGTTTCCGTAGACATTCCGGCCGGCAGCTTGTAGATCTGACTTTCGTGAGCCACAAGGTACGGGGCAAACCCGCCGCCCACGTCCTTGCAGATCCCCGTGAACATCCCCGGGGCCAGGCGACCCTTGGCCGTGTTTTCACAACTGCCGGGCCGGCCGGCCCGACAGCTCGGACAGGCCGGATCGATCCCCCGGGCCGTGCACTTCAGGCCGGGCGAAATCGTGACACGATCCCCGACACTGCGATCCGTCACCCCCTTGCCAACCTCGACGATCTCCCCGCACAACTCATGGCCGAGCACGCAGGGAAAGGAGGTAAAAGGCGAGGCGGTGGGGGAGTCCTTGAGAAAAATCAGACTCTGATCGGAGCCGCAGAACCCGCACATCAGCGTCCGGAGCTTCACCCAGTCAGGCCCCGGCAGGACTGGTTCCGGGATATCGACAAATTTAACCGTCGCCAGCGGCCCCTTGTAGAACAGGGACGGGAAGAGCGCGCCCAGGGGTTTGAGAACAAGGAATTTCGCCGCCGATGCGGAAAATTGCAGTGCGTTCATGGAACCTCCCGAGTTTACTCCATCTTGAGCGCCTGATAGAAGATCACCGACGCCGGGCTCATCGCGGTGGGATCGGTCATCACGTTGACGCAGGCCGGCTTTCCGGATTCCAGCGCCCGTTTCACGGCGGGGATAATCTCCTCGTCCTTCGTGACGAACTCGCCATGGCCCCCGAGCCCCTCCACCATTTTATCGTAACGCCGAAGGTCCAGCTCCGTGCACCGGAGCCTGTCCTTGCCGATCGACAGCTCCTGCCCGTGCTTCACCATGCCCCATGCGCAGTCGTTGTTGATGATGCAGACTACGGGGATGTTGTGGCGGAGCATGGTGTCGAACTCCATGGCGTTGAACCCGAAGGAGCCGTCGCCGTTGAGCAGGATCACCGTCTTGTCGGGGTGGGCGAGCTTCGCGGCCATGGCAAAGGGAATGCCGGTGCCCAGGCACCCGAGGAGGCCTGCGGCGGTTCCCACCACGCCGGCCTTCAATCGCGAGGTGAAATGCACGAGTCCGAAATAAACCGTATCGCCGCCGTCAGTCACATAGTACGCGTCATCGCCGACGACCTTCTGTATCTGGGCGGCCAGGCGTATGGGATGGATAGGATCGGACGGCGTCTCCCGCGCCTTCAGCTCGGAATCGATGAACGCGGCCGACGCGGCGCGCAGCATTTTAAGCCAGGTGCTGTGATCGTTTTTCTGCACATGGGGAAGGAGCTGGTTCAGCACCGAGCTCATGTCCCCCACGAGCCCTGCGTCGGCCTGCCGGTTGCGGTCTACCTCGTGCGGGTCGATGTCGATCCTTACGACCTTTGCCGAGGGCGGGATTGCGGCCCCCGACTGCAGCACCCAGTTGAGGCGCAGGCCCGCGATGACGATCAGGTCGGCCTGCGCCAGCGTCGCCATCATCCCTATGCTGCCGACATCCCAGATGGACTGCGGGTGGTTGTCGGGAAGCTCCCCCCTTCCATAATTCATCAGGATGAAGGGGATTCCCGTCTTCTCAACGAACCGTCCGAGCGCGTCGCCGCAGCAGCTGTATCCCACGCCGCTTCCCCCGAGGAACAGCGGCTGTTTGGCGCTGTTGATGAGATCGGCCGCCTGTTTCAGGTCGGCATCGTCGGGGTGTACCGTGTATTTCCGCGTGGGATGATTCGGCAGCGGCGCCTCCTCCTCGGGGATGCTGATGTTCAGAATATCGGGTGGGAGTTCGAGGAACACGGGCCCCGGTCTGCCCATGGTTGCGTACCGGAACGCCATGGAAAGATATTCGGGTATGCGCTTCGTCTCGTAACAGGTGGCGGCCCATTTCGTAATGGGCTTTACCATGTCGATCTGGTTCATCTCCTGGAGGGCGCCCCTGAGGTCCTCCTTAAGGGGGTGTTTCCCGCACAGCACCACCAGCGGGGCGTTGTCGAGATGCGCGTTGGCAATTCCGGTGAGCGCGTTGGTGAAGCCGGGACCGGCGGTTACCAGACACACGCCCGTCTGCCCCGCATAGACCGACCACGCATGGGCCGCCATCGCCGCCGCCTGCTCGTGACGCACATCGATGGCGCGGATGCGGTACCGCGTGAACCCGTCAAGTATCGCCTCAATGTGCCCGCCGGAGAGGGCGAACACCGTTTCAATGCCTTCGACCTCCTTCAGATACCGTGCGACAAGATGACCGCCTTTAATCGCCATGAGAAACCTCCTTTCCCACCACCAGCTTCACGCCGTCGGTAAACCACTGAAGATAGGGGACCATGCCTTCAACGCGCACTTTTCCTTCGGCGGCTGCCTTGAATGTGTCGGCATCCCCGGTTTTTGAGGTCATCACCCTGAACGCCGTCCCCGCGTCGGCCCAGATGAGCGCGACATCGCATTGATGATGTGTGCCGATCACTGAAGAGAACGTGCCCTTGTCGAAGATAAAGAGACGTCCCCTTTTGCCGTCGGCCGTTTTAATGAGGACCCTGATCTGCATGATGCCCAGATGCTTTCTGTAGGCGGTGTTCTTTTTCGCGGCAGCTTTCAGCTTTTGTGCAAGAACGAAAAGAAGCAGCATAAACTTCAAGGCAACCTCCTCGATAGAGCTCATATAAACAAACAGCGCCGACATGTTGAGGGAAAGCGGCATCCATACACATTCAATTGATTTACAATGAAAAGCATGTATGGAATCACTCAAACAAGAAAACATTTCACGAAGAACGATTACATTTTACACGAACGGGAAATAAGCCGTCAAGCATTTGCACAGTTCATTCGGCACACACCCAACCGTCTACTTGAACAGGTTGCGGAAGAAGTCCCCGACGCTGCGCATTCCCTTGCGGAGGGTATCCACGACGGGGTTCACGGGATGGTGAGGGCACGTTTCCTTCGGCGCCGTCCCCGTGAGGTAAGCCTCCCGCAGCGTTTGAGGGCATGAGGCGGTGGCAAGGTACCCGGACTCGGGATCGATCACAGCGGTCTCCACTCCCTCCGGCCGGGTCAGGGCCGGCGGACCGGATTGGGGGTAGAGGGCTCGCAGGAACCGCGCCCAGATGTGGAGCGCTCCGCGCGCTCCGGTCAGTCCCGTATCTGCGCCGGAGTCGTACCCTACCCACACGGCGCAGACCACGTCGGGGGTGTACCCCACGAACCAGGAGTCCCGGTTGCCGTCCGTCGTTCCGGTCTTCCCCGATGCCGGGAAGTAAATCCCCAGCGTCTTTGCCGATTTTGCCGTACCGCGCTCCAGCACCCCCTCCATCGCATACCCGGTAAGGTATGCCGCTCGCGGGTCGAGCGCCCGTTCCCGGTGAACCTTCTTCGCCGTGAGGATATCTCCGTCCGCCGTGGTCACCGAGAAGAGGGGAAACGGGTCGAAACGGATACCCCCTGAGGCGATCGTCGTGTATGCATAGGCGAGCTCCACCGGCGTGACTTCGAAGCTCCCCAGCGCCATCGATGGGACGGGTGAGAGTGGGCTTGTGATACCCGCCGCACGCGCGGTTTTGAGCACTTCCTTCAGCCCGACGTCGTTTGCCAGCCGGACGGTGGCGGTGTTTACAGAATCCTCGATTGTCTTCCGAATCGTGATCTTTCCGTATGTCTTTCTTTCGAAATTCGACGGAGTCCACATCCCCTCCGGGGTAGGGATTGACACCGGCTCGCCGGACACAATCGTAGAGAGCGTCTTATCTCCCTTGCCCTGCGCCGACAGCGAAAGCGCCGTGAGGAGGACGAAAGGCTTGAAAGCGCTCCCCGGCTGACGTTTCGCGTCCGTCGCCCGGTTGAACTG
The DNA here is from genome assembly GCA_963817385.1 of uncultured delta proteobacterium. Lineage (GTDB taxonomy): Bacteria > Desulfobacterota > Syntrophia > Syntrophales > UBA5619 > JAKAFS01. The sequence continues at coordinate 69,253 of CAWFOM010000014.1, read as the reverse complement.
GGTTTGCCCGTAGTCCCGCCCGCCGACCATGGCGGTCATCGCCCCGGTTGCCGGATCCACGGCGACCAGCGCAGCCTGCAGCGGTTCGCCGGCAGGGAGAGCCGTTTTCTCGATTTCCTCGAGCCCCCGGGTGACTGCCTCCTGGGCGGCGGCTTGGTGTGTGGGGTCGAGGGTGGTGTAGTAGCGGTACCCCGTGCGGTAGAGTTTCTCGCTTCCCAGTTCTTCCGCGGTGATCCGCTGTATGTAGTCCACGAAGTACGATGCCTGGTGGGCGGGGGCGCTCCGTGGCCGGATCCGCACCGGCGCGTTTGAGGCCCTGTGGAACTCATCCTCCCGGATCATCTCAAGCCGGCGCATCCGCGCCAGAACTGCGTTGCGCCGCTCCTTCGCCGCCTTGGGGTCCTTGAAGAGGGAGTACCGGTTCGGGGAGCGGATGATCCCGGCGAGCAGCGCCGACTCCTCAAGGGAAATATCTTTCGCCTGCTTCGAGAAATAGAATTCCGCCGCCTCTTCGATGCCGTAGATCCCCCGGGAGCCCTCCTGCCCGAAGTAAATCTTGTTCAGGTACATCTCAAGGATCTGTTTTTTCGAGTACCGCAACTCAAGAATGAGCGCGAGTTCCGCCTCGCGTAGTTTGCGCCCGAGGGTCTTCTTTGGGGAGAGGAAGAAGTTCTTCGCGAGCTGTTGCGTGATGGTGGAGCCGCCCTGAGCGAACCGCTGCTCCTTGAGGTTGGTAAACAATGCCCGGCCGATCGCGAGGACGTCGATCCCGATATGGGAATAAAAGCGCGCGTCTTCGGACGCGATCACCGCATTCTGCAGGAACGGAGAAATGGCGGAGAGGGGAACCGGGCGCCGGGACTCCATCTTCGGACCCATGATGCGGCCGATCTCCTCCGGTTCCAGGCGGATCGAGTCCAACTGCACACCGGCCGAGGAGACCAGCGACACGACCCGCCCGTCGCGAACCACGATGTCCACCGGGCCGCTCTCGTGGGAGGGTTTTTCGATTCCATTGTCGCGGGGGAATATCCGGATCTTCGCCGGCTCTTCGGAGAACGTCCCGGCTGTGGATGGCTTTCCCACGACTTTCCTGTAGGAGAGTCTCTGCAGTCGCTCGGCAAAGCGGAGGTTCCCGAGGTGGTCCCCCTTACGGATCTCCGTGGGGCGGCCGTAGAGGATGGAGGGGGCTTCCCAGGCGTCCCCGGCAACTCCCCGACCTACCTTGTAGTACAGGTAGCCGATGTGGAGCAGCAGGGCCGCTGCGAGAGCTAGAAGGAGATATCTTCGGATCAAAGAGTCCTTCCCGCCGATTCACTGAAGGGCCGAAGCATCGCCATCATGACGATGATCTTGAATCCGCCCGCGAGCGCATTTCCCGCGGCTTGCCGCGGGGTAAGCGAGCACAAACGGAATGTTTTGTTCCTCTTAAGGATCGAAGATTCTCCGCAGCTTGCCGCGGAGAGCTTCAATTTCTTACGCGGTAAATACGCATCCTCCGGCAGAACCGGAGGTGTTACAATTGCAGGCCCCTCAAAGGAGCCTGACCGTAATCGGTTAAAGTCAAGGCCCCTATATTTTGGAACTACATGCGCTTGGTTAAATGACCTTACCTCAAGTCGGACAATAGATAAAGTTGGATTATAATATTTTGCCGGTCAACGCCTTTTAAATGCGGCAGCGATTGTGTGGTTGGCCGTGACATTACTGAAGGTGTACCTGGTGACGGCACCAACCGATTTACCGTCCACCGTTACGTCGGCAATACGATAGCGGGTTTTCGGGGTAATGGTGAACGTTTTACTCCCTCCGTAACTCACGGATGAGGTACCGGAGGGGGATATGGCGCCACCCGTGCCGTTTACCGTTGCGGATATGACATAGGTGCCTATACTTTTGTTGAACGTAGCCGTGATGGTGGTCGCTGTGTTCATTGTAGTTACGCACAACCCGGTTCCGCTGCACCCACCCCCCGACCAGCCGGCAAAAGTTGATCCGGAATCCGCCTTTGCGGAGAGAGACACCACGGTGGCCGGGCTGTAGAGGGCAAGGCATGTATCGCCGCAATTTATCCCTGCCCCTGATACTATGCCCGTTCCTATGCCCGGTTTACTGATCACAAGAAGGTATTGCTGAATTGGCGCACCATTGCTTACCTCATTGGAATATACGCTTTGGTTACCGGCTTGATCATAGGCAGTGGCGGCAAAATAATACATCTGCCCGTCATTCAGATTGCTGACCGTGTAGCTTGTCGTATTGCCGACGTCGATACCTTGTGAATATGCCCCTGAAGCTGTCCCATAATGGATCATGTATCCGGTCACGTCTGTAGAAACAACCGGTGGATCCCATGTCAGGGTTGCCTGAGCCGCGGAGGAAACCGAATAGGATAGAAAAAAACAGAGGATTACAAGAAGAAAAAGAGTTGTCGAACATATTGATCTCATCAATAGCGTTTTATCTCCCCGGGTATATCCTCCATGGACAATTCACATGGGAACCGATAAAGAATATCCTGGAATCAAATTCCTTCCTCGGATCTTCCGCGCCCCCATCAGCAAATTATATGCCGATTAGTTAACATAAGGGTTACATTGAGAATAATGAAAACGGCGGTATTTTCGTCACTCATTTTTGTATGATTATTCCTGCAAAAAGAAGGAGACATACCAAAGAGAAACAGGTTAAGTGACTGGGATTGACACTTTTTTACGGATGAAGGATTTTCCTTTTTTCAGTAATGCCAAATCCGGGCACGGTCATTCTCTGGCTTACCCAGTGCGTCATTGATACGGCAACGAATTGTCCCTCAATTGTCCGTATCAAGAATAAGCAGATATAAGAGTATGAAATAACCTTCTCCGTTATTCTTGAATATGCAGGAAAAATCCTGGGAGGAGCCTCTTGAATAAAGCAAAGCCGTTTTGTATTTCAAAATGGGAGGCAGGGGAGGCATGCAAGCCGGCTAAGGCGAACCAAAGAACGGCTGGGGTAGACTGACAATCCATTGGAGAGTTTGAAGAGGGTTTGAAAGGCAACCTTTTTGATCTGGAATCGGGATGTCTTCAAGCAGTTATTTCGGAGCATTTGTGGGGTGACTTGGTAGACATCCTGATGCTTATATTTGAACCAAAACTCAGTCCGGGGGGCCGGCCTTGGCCGGCCGGTTCAGGGGAACGTTGCACGCAGAGCTTTGTCGACCGCCTCCACGATGCGATCGATTTCGTTGCGTGTGGTCGTCAGCGGTGGCGCGATGAAGTACCGGTCCCCGTTGATGCGCGACCAAATCCCGAGATCGGTCATTTTCGCCTGGAATTTCTCCCCGATCTTCAATGATTCGTCGAACCGTTTGCGGGCGGCCTTATTCTCGATAAGTTCAACCGCGGCCATCATGCCCAGGCCCCGGGTTTCGCCCACATGGGGGTGAGCTTCGACCTGCTTCAATGTGCTCTGCAGATATGCCCCGGTTTCCGCGGCTTTGATTACCAGGTCGTTGCGCTCCATGTAGGTCAGATTGGCAAGGGCCACGGCGCAGGTCGTGGGGTGGCCGGAATAGGTGAAGGCGTGCATGTAGCGTTTGCTAACATCGACGCTGTCGATGGCTTGGGCGATCTTGTCGCTGATGCCGATGCCGCCCAGGGGCACATACCCCGAGGTCACACCCTTGGCGAAGTTCATGATGTCCGGCTCAACGCCCCAATGATCCAGTGCAAACCATTTCCCCGTGCGCCCGAATCCCGTGATGACCTCGTCCGCGATGAACAACACGTCATATGTATCGCATATTTCCCGGATCCGCTTGAAGTAGTCGTCCTGCGGTACGATCACGCCCCCCGCGCCCTGCACGGGTTCGGCGATGAACGCGGCAATATTATCCGCGCCTTCCTTCAGGATCGCCTCTTCCAGCAGGTTTGCGGCGGCGATGCCGGGGGACCCGGATCTTCCGGACTGTTGGTGCTCGTAATTGAAAAAATAGGGGTAGGGCGACTTGATATGAATAAAACCCGGCGTGCGGGGCTCGAACATCGACCAATAGGCGCTCATTCCCGTGGCGCTCATCGCCGCCAAGGTTACGCCGTGATAGGCCCACTCGCGGGAGATCACCTTCCATTTGTTTGGTTTGCCTTTGGCCTTCCAGTAAAAGCGGGCGGTCTTGATGGACGATTCGGTGGATTCGCCGCCGCCGCTGGTGAAGAAGAACTTGTTGATGGACGGGTAGGTTAGTTCCGCCAGCCGCTCCGCGAGTTCGATCGCCGGCAGGTTGGACCCGCCCGTATAGCAGGGCATGAAGGCCAATTTTTCCATTTGCGCGGCGGCCGCGGCGGCCAACTCCTTGCGGCCGTGGCCGATATTGACGTTCCATAACCCGGACAATCCGTCGATATACGTTTTGCCTTCGAGGTCCGTAACGAGGGAACCCTCCCCCTTGACCCAGATTTTCGGGGCTTGATGTTCGCTGGGATGGTGCAAGGGATGAATGATATGGGCCTGATCGGCTCGGGTTGCGGATTGAATGTCGCGCTCGCTCATGGTGCTGCCTCCCTGTGGTCGGGGTTGCTGTTATATGAAATGAGCATAAGAAATGCGTCTCTGTATGTCAAGCAGAGTTTACGAACGTGTTTACGAACGACGGCTATAAATTGGCTATAAATTGTCTTGACACGGAAAAGCCATCTTCATATACTCCCCTGCCATAAACAAGTGCTTCGTGTATCGGGCAAAGCCAGGGAAATCCAGTTGGTTGCGAAGTCTGTCTGATAAAGTCAGCCGACCACCAAAAACCGAGTGTTGCATCCTTGCGGATAATGCTGGTCACTCCGACGTTCCGGGTGCGAAAAGTCAAGGGTGTGTTCACAATTTCCCCCGCCAGAGCGGACGAGAGCGGTCCGGGTGATTCCAGACAGTGCGGGTTTAAACCATGAACGATCATGAGCGGCGGAGCGGTTGGTGAACGGAGCGGATACAGCGCAGGCGCCTGCGATCCTGTTGATCGCGACATTCGATACCAAGGCCGAGGAGGCCCTGTACCTCAGGAACAAAATAGAGTCCCTGGGATGCCGGGTGGTTTCCATGGATACGGGGATTCTCGAGGAAAGCGGGAATGCCGCCGATGTTACCCGCCATCAGGTTGCGGAGGCGGGAGGAGCGTCGATCGCCGAGATGATCGCTTCCGGGGACAAGGGACGGTGCATCGGCACGATGGCCAGAGGGGCCTGCGTGTGGGCGAAGCGGCTCTACGATGAAGGGAGATTCCAGGGCATCCTTTCGATAGGCGGCGCGCAGGGCACCGATATCGGAACCGCCGCGATGCGGGAGCTCCCGTTCGGCGTCCCGAAATTCATGGTCTCCACCGTCGCCTCCGGACGGGCGACCTTCGGACCGTTCGTGGGAACGAAGGACATCATCATCATGCACTCCGTTGCGGATATCCAGGGGATCAATTTTATGACCCGGCGGGTGTTCGACAATGCGGCGGCGGCGGTCTGCGGCATGGTCAGAGACGCGGCCCGGGCGAGCGATCAGCCTTCCGGCCGCGTTCCCGTCGCCCTTTCCATGCTCGGCACCGTTACCCAGGGGGCGATGCGGGCCAAAAAGCTCCTCCTGGAAAAAGGCTTCGATGCCATCGCGTTCCATCAGAACGGAACGGGCGGGATAGCCATGGAAGACATGATCCGCGAAAGGATTTTCAAGGGGGTGCTCGACCTCAATCTTCACGAACTGGGGGATTCCGTCGGGAAGGGGCTTCACGCCGCGATCAGGGATTACCGGCTCGTCTCCGCGGGGGCGCTCGGCATTCCTCAGGTCGTTGCACCGGGAAGCATCAATTATGCGGTCCGGGGGCCGATCGAGACGCTTTCCCCGGAAATGCTGCTGGGGAGGAAATATATCGTTCACAACTCATTCCTCACCCTGGTCCGGCTCTCCCGGGAGGAGATCGAACGGACCGCGGGCATCGTGGCCGAGCGGCTCAACCGGGCGAATGGACCGACGCATGTCTTCATCCCTCTTAAGGGTTTTTCCTATCCCGACCATGAAGGGCGGGCGCACTGGGACCCCGAATGCAACGCGGCGTTCATCCGGAGACTCAAGGCGCGACTGTCGCCCTCGATACCGTATGACGAACTTGATCTGCACATCAACGACGATGCCTTCATCGATGCCATGGTGAACGAGCTCGTGCGATTCATGAATCCGCCAGCGAGCCATTCCCCGCAGCTTGCTGCGGGGTAAGCGAGCATAGACGTATAGGTTGTTCCGCTTAAGGATCGAAGATTCTCTGCAGCTTGCTGCGGAGAGATTCAATTAGGAGGCGTACATGACAGGAAAAAAGCGGGAACTCTCCGGTGTTCTTACCCCGATGGTCACCCCGTTCAAGGGCGACCGGGTGTTGTTTCATGGGCTCATCGCCAATGTCGAGAAGATGAACGAGACCGCTCTGGCGGGATATTTTGTGCTCGGAACGAACGGGGAGTACAAGTCCCTGTCCGTCGGAGAACGTGTCGAAGTCCTGCGGACGGTCGTGAAATACCGGGCGAAGGGCAAGGTGGTGATGGCGGGAACGGGTTTCGAAAGCACGAAGGAGACCATCGAGATGACCCTGCGGGCGGCGGATGAAGGCGCCGATATGGCAAGCCTTCTCATGCCCCATTTCTTTGCGAAAAAGATGACCCCGGAGGTCCTTGCGGGGTACATCACCGACGTGGCGGACGCCTCTCCGATACCGGTGGTTCTGTACAACAACCCTTCGGTCGCCTCGGCCGTCACCATCCGGGCCGACCTGATCGATCTTGTGAAGGATCATCCGAACGTCATCGGGATCAAGGACAGTTCGAGCGAGACGTACAAGCAGAATCTCGAGGCGGCCAAGGGGAAGCTGTGTGTCCTTGCGGGGACCGCCAACTATTTTCTCGACCTGCTGAAGGCGGGCGGGACCGGCGGTGTGCTTTCGCTTGCCAACGTCTACCCCGACGCCTGTGCGAAGCTCTATGCGCTCTTCAAAGAGGGAAAGATGCAGGAGGCCGAAGCGTTGAACACGTCCCTCATCGCGTTGAACAAGGAGGTGTCCGGTTCGTTTGGTGTGGCGGGGGTCAAGGCGGCGATGGACCTCGGCGGGTTCTGCGGCGGTGCTCCCCGCAAGCCGCTGCTGCCGCTCACCGGGGAGCAGCTTGCAACACTGAAGGCCTCCCTCGGCAAGAGCAAATTCAAATAGGGGCTGCATTATTAGTTTTATATTCCAGGGAGGATTGAATGGAGAGGCTGAAGGAGAGGGTCGCCGTCGTCACCGGCGCCGGACAGGGAATGGGGCTGGCGATCGCCCATGCATGCGCCCGGGAAGGGGCGAAGATCGTCGTTGCCGACATCAACGATCAGACGATCGGAGCGGCGGTTGAAGAGATAAAGCGCAAAGAGGGCGCTGAGGCGATCGGGGTCAGGGTGGATATTACGAATCGCTCCGAGGTCGAAACGGCAGTGAAGCAAATTCTGAACGCGTGGGGACGCGTCGATCTGCTGGTGAACAATGCGGGCGGTGCGTTGAACACACCGCACAAGCTCGATGAGATCGAAGAGAAGCATTGGGACCTCGTGGTGAACGTCAACCTGAAGGGTACGTTTCTCTGCTGCCAGCAGGTGATTCCCGTGATGGTCAAGCAGGGAACGGGCGCGATCGTCAATATCTCGGCGCTGGCCGGCCACTGGCGGGCCTCGCTGGCGGGGGTCCAGTATTCGGCGGCCAAGGCCGGCGTCGAGGGCCTTACCCGGCAGTTGGCCTACGATTTCGGTCCGAGCGGCATCCGGATCAACGCCGTCGCGCCGACGGTCAGCATGACCAGTCAGCGGATGCAGGGCCTCTGGGACGCCCGGAGCAAGGAGGAGCAGGAGAAGGTGTATGCGCAGATCCCCTTGCGGCGGCTGAGCAAGGTTGAGGAGATCACCGCGGCCGTCGTCTTTCTGGCGTCCGACGAGGCGAGCTATATCACCGGCATTACCCTGGATGTCTGCGGCGGCCGGTACCTGAGATAGATAGGGATTGACCATGGCGAAAAAGATGCAGGTTCTGCTGCCGCAGCCGATTGAGGATGAAGCGGTCGGTGTCCTGGAAAAGAGCAATGTGGAGCTGATCCGGGCGGGCGAACCGCGGCCGGAGATCGTCGGTCCGCTGATGAGCGGGGCGCAGGCGATCGTTCTGAGGACCGGGATCAGGATCACCCGCGAGCTTCTCGCGTATCCGAACGAACTCATGATGATTTCCCGCACCGGCGCCGGAGTCGACAACGTCGACATCCCCGCCGCGACGGAGCGGGGGATCATTGTGACCTCCAGCATCGGCGTGAATACCACCTCGGTTGCCGAACACGCGCTGGCGCTGATCCTGGCGCTTTTCAAGCAACTGTTCCTCCTGGACGGCGAAGTGCGGAAAGGGAATTTCGCGATACGGTACAAGAACCATCCGCAGGATCTGCGCGAAAAGACGATCGGGATCGTGGGATTCGGGAGGATCGGCTCCCTCATCGCTCATGCGTGCCGCACGGTGTTTGCGATGAAGGTCCTGGCGTACGATCTGCTCCTGAGCGACGAGCAGAAGGCGAACTATCGGGATTGGGTGACGTTCACCGACCTGCCCGAGCTCTGCGGCGCCGCCGATGTCATTTCGATCCACACGCCGCTGAACAAGGATACGGAAAGGATGTTCAACCGGCAGTTCTTCTCACGGATGAAGCGGACGGCCTTTCTCATCAATACGTCGCGGGGAGGGGTCATCGACGAGAACGATCTCATCCGGGCCCTGAAGGAAGGGGTCATTGCCGGCGCGGGTCTCGATGTATTCGAGCATGAGCCGATAGAGCCGGGAAACGAGCTGTTGACGTTGAAGAATGTGATTCTGACCCCCCATACCGCGGCGCTTACCGAAGAGTGCGTGACGCGGATGGCCGTGGCAGGGGCAGAGCGCGTGGTCGATCTGTTCAACGGGTTCATTCCCGACAACACGGCCAATCCGGAGGTTCTTACCCTGGATCGATGGAAACACCTGAAGAAGAAATAGCGTGCAGGAAAGACGGACCGATGCGATAACGAAGCGTTGCACGAGGGACGCCAAAATCATAACGAGGTGAGAGATAATGAAGCAAATGCCGAACTATGGAAGAGAACATGTCATGGATGAAGGGATCAGGACCTCTGTGCGCGCACTTTTGTCCGATAAAAAGGGCGAAGGCGCGTCGGTGATAAACGGGGAAGAGGGCTATGTAAACCGCGTCCTCGATCTGCCGGTTACGCTGGAGATGCTCGACGAGATGAAATATGTCACGAAGATGATCGGGGTTACGCGGAATTTCCGGGAAGTGATCGACTATTTCAAAGTCCCCGAATCGGAGACGCCGCAGGGCTTCCGGATCGAATATGTGCTCGAGAAGGACAGCGTCCTCAGGGCGGATCTGGTGCGGGATATCTCGTACGATAAAAACGGACAGAAGAGGCCGACGAACGTCCTGTTTTCCGCCGATTCCGCAAACCCGTATGAAGTGGGGCCGATCAGCCGTCTCATCGTGAATTTGACCTGCAACCCCGGGATTATCTACGACCTGTTCATCAATAATGCGAAGGCGAATGTGGGCGGAAAATTCAAGACGCGGGAAGAGGTGATGCAGGAGATCGGAAGGATCTTGGGCCCGGGCGCCGATATCAGCGTGGAGCTGAACAATCCCTTCGACGATGTACAGAAGTGTCTTGATGAAGCGGAAAAATTCCGGGAGATGCTGTCGCCCTACCGCGTGGTCATCAAGGTCCCGCATACCGGGCCCGTCAATTCTCAGAACATGTGCGAGCTTCTGGAAGGCGACAAGATGTTCAAGAAGAAATGCGATCAAGGTTCGACTGCGGACATGGTGCACGGGCATAACCTGGCCCTCACGCTGCGCGATCACGGTTTCCGGATCAATTTTACGCTCATGTTCGAACCGTACCAGACGGCCTTTGCCCTGCAGGCGAAGCCGTATTTCATCAACAGCTTCATCCGGCATCGCCAGATGCAGAGCGCTTCCATCAAGCAGTATCTCGATCTGTACCGGGTATCCGACGATCGGCAATTCCTGACCGAGCTGAGGAAATTCTTTATTGAAAAGGATTACCTCCCTGCCAGCGCGGCCGGAATGGACCTGTTCGATGTAAAGAAAATGGGGGAGCGGATCGTCAAATACCGGCAGGTTGAAGAAGGGTTTGAAGGCGATGACGGCCTTGACAGCGTTCGCCATAACCTCAGGGTGCTGAGGAACTGCAATCTGCCGGACACGAGGCTCATCATCTGCAGCATGGAAGGGGATACCATGTATCCGGCGATCGACTCGATGCTTACCGAGGAGGAGTTCGAGGATATGATGGACCGGGTAGTAATCACCGCGGAGCCGGAATACCTGGCCCGTTTTGCCAGCACGAATCAGGTTATTTCCTATCAACGGCGATTCCTGAACGCGGCAAAAACGGCCAAGTGATTTTTGCGGTTTCCGTGATCATTTCAACATAAGGAGGGGAGAAAATGAGCAAGCACTTTCTTTCAGCGGTAATGTTGGCCGGCCTGATCCTGTTCGCCGGTTCAGTCGGGACGCCGGTGCGGACCGCCGCAGGGGCGGAGTTCCCGACCAAGCCCGTGACCCTCATTATCCCGGTGGGGGCGGGCGGATCTCACGATCTGACGGCGCGCGCCGTCACCAGTGTGGCGATGAACTACCTTGGACAACCGATCATCATTCAACTCAAGCCCGGCGGCGGCGGCGCCATCGGCTCCGAGATCGTGGCCAAAGCAGCTCCCGACGGCTACACCCTGCTCTTCGGCGGCATGGGATGGAGCACCACCTATCCCGCCGTTGAAGGCCGTTCCAAGGGGCCGGACGATCTCATGGCCGTCTGCCGGATCAACTACAGTCCGACCATCATCGCCTCGCGTCCCGATCTGCCGTTCAAAACCTTCAAGGAGATGCTGGCATATGCCAAAGCCAACCCCGACAAATTGATCTTCGGCAATACCGGACCTTGGGGCCAGGCCGATCTTCCCTGGAAGATGATCGGTAAAGAAACCGGCATCAAAACGAAGAACGTACCCTACGATGGCGGCGGCCCCGCTCTTCTGGCAGTCCTGGGTGGGCATGCGGATGTGACGGGGGGGTTGGTCACAGCCCTTCTTCCCCACATCAGATCGGGAAAGCTCCGCGCCCTGGCAGTCCTCGACACCAAGCGGGAAGAAAAACTGCCCGACGTTCCCACTGCCAAGGAAGAAGGGGTGGACGTGGTGAACCTGATGTGGCGGGCCGTTCTGGCGCCCAAGGGCACCCCCCGCCCCGTGATCGACAAACTGGCTCTTGCCTTCAAGCAGATGACCGAGGACAAGTCGGTCATCAGCATGATCAAGCAATTTGGGGATGAAATCCAGTACCTCGGCCCCGACGAATTCGGCAAGCTTTGGCGGGAAGAGTTCGAAAACCAGAGGGAACTCGGTAAGTCCCTGAAGAAATAGAGCGACCGATCCGGTCGGTGGGGGGAATATGCGGAAACCGGGAGAAATCGTCGCAGGGCTTAGTTTCCTGGCAATCGGAATCGGCTTTGCGGTCGGCGCCGTCAAGCTGGGGATCGGGGCGCCCACCGAGCCGCAGCCCGGCTTCTTCCCGTTTTGGGACGGGGTGATTCTGATCGCGCTTTCCGCGGTATTCCTCTTTAAAGCCTGGAGCGGACGGGCGGGCGAGAGCCACGCCTTCGGCAGGCTGGGAGGCCCCGCCGTTGTCGTTCTGGCGCTGATCCTGTACGTGGCCGCGATGGAGACGGTGGGATATGTCATCACCACGGCGCTCCTTTCGGCCGTGGTCCTGAAGGTTCTGGAAACGAAACCGCGGGTGCTCGTCCTTATAAGCCTGATCCTGGCGGTCGCGAGCTATCTGATCTTCGATCGCCTGTTGGGGGTGACCCTGCCTCTCGGGCTGCTGGCGGCCTTCGGGTAAGAGGAAGCCATGGATTTTTTCGAACATCTTGCCGGCGGATTTGCCGTGGCCCTCTCCGCGTCGAACCTCTTCTACTGCGCGATCGGGGCGATCCTGGGCACGGCTATCGGCGTTCTGCCGGGTCTCGGGCCTCCTGCAACGATCGCGCTGCTGCTGCCGGTGACCTTCAAGATGGATCCGGTCTCGGCGGTGATCATGCTGTCGGGCATATTCTACGGCGCCATGTACGGCGGCTCCACGACTTCGATACTGCTGAACATCCCCGGGGAAGCGGCCTCGGTTGTAACGTGCCTGGACGGTTACAAGATGGCCCGGAATGGAAGGGCCGGAGCGGCCCTGGGCATCTCGGCCCTGGGCTCCTTCATCGCCGGCTCGCTCGCCCTCCTGGGGGTATCGATCCTGGCCCCGACCCTTGCCGCCTTTGCCCTGAAATTCGGCCCCCCCGAGTACTTTTGTCTCGTCCTCCTCGGCCTGATGATGGCGATCTATCTCTCCGAGGAATCGGTCCTGAAGGGCCTGATGATGGGCCTCCTGGGTCTCCTTCTGGGAAGCATCGGCCTCGATCCGGTGTCCGGAAGCCAGAGGTTCACCTTCGGCGTGAGCCGGCTGACGGACGGCGTCGACTTCGTGGTGATGGTCATGGGCCTCTTCGGTCTGGCGGAGATCCTCTGCAACCTGGAGGCCCCTGAGAACCGGGAAATCTTCAAGACGGCGCTCAAGGGGCTGCTCCCCACCCGTCGGGACTGGCGGCAGTGCTGGGCCTCGGTGGTGCGGGGCTCCGCCCTCGGATTTTTCATCGGGGTACTGCCCGGCGGAGGGGCCATCATCAGTTCTTTTGCGGCCTACGCCGTGGAAAAGCGACTTTCCAAGCATCCCGAGCGTTTCGGCAGCGGGGCGATCGAGGGCGTGGCCGCGCCCGAAGCGGCCAACAACGCTGCCTCCACCTCCTCGTTCATTCCTCTGTTGACCCTGGGGATTCCGGGGAATGCGTCGATCGCCATGATCTTCGTTGCCTTGATGATCCACGGTATCCGGCCGGGGCCCCTCCTGCTCCAAGAGCATCCGGATCTCTTCTGGGGCGTGATCGCCTCCATGTATATCGGTAATGTCATGCTCCTGGGGCTCAACCTGCCTCTCATCGGCCTTTGGGTGCGGATGCTGAAAGTCCCCTACCGGTACCTGGCGGTGGTTGTCGTTGTCATTTGCGTCATCGGGGCATACAGCGTGAACAACTCCACCTGGGACGTCGGCATGATGGTGTTTTTCGGCGTCGTGGGGTACCTGTTGCGCAAGTTCGCCTTTCCGGCTTCCCCCTTTATCCTGGCCATGATCCTCGGTCCCATGCTGGAGAAGACGCTCCAGCAATCCCTGATCGCTTCCGGGGGCGACTTCCTGACGTTCGTCAACCGGCCCATTTCGGCATCCCTGCTCGCGGCTGCCGCTTTCCTCATGCTGACGCCGGCGGCAAAGCAGATGTGGAAGAAATACCGTTCTTTGCAGGGCGGTTTAACGTGATCAAGACGATCTATCCGTGGGAGAACTAATAGGCATACCGAACAACTGTATGGAACGTTGCGGCGGGCAGCCGCTCCGAGGTTTCTGCCGTGCGTCCGGCTAAGAGAAGGAGGAACAGATGATGAAGGAGAGAGAAGGGGATTGTCAACTAACCCCCGAAGAGGTTGAAGATAAACTGGATGAGATTGACGCTGTTACCTTCCAGAATACCGCGTTGATTGCCCAAAAAGTTTTTGCATTCATGGTCAAAAGAGAAATCCCCATAACTCCGGAAAACTACAAAGTATGGTTTGAATATTATATAGGCGACAACGAAGAACTTGAAAAGGATGTCAAGGCGAAGAAAAACAGCGGCACACTTCTCAACACTGAATTGACCAGGGATCTTTATGATAAATATTTTCGGGACGCTGATAGAGGGAGAATAATTTCGCTGATTGAGAACAACGCGGTAAGAATGATGAAAGACCTTATTATCAATGTCTTATCAAGCCTACACGATACCTCGGAATACAATAAGAAACTGGGCCAGTATGCCCAATCTTTGAGCAAAGTCAATGAAATCGAAGAAGTCAGGCAGATCATCAGTGATATTATCATCGACACCAAGAAAGTGGAAGAATCGAATATCGAACTTCAGAGCAAGATTGAAATAATTACGGTCGAGGCGGAGAATCTCAAAAAACAGATTGAGCAAAACGACCGGGATTTATTGAAAGATCCACTGACAGGCCTCTTTAATAGAAGAGCCTTATCCAAGAAACTGAAAGAACTGTATAACGAATTTAAAAGGAATCGATCCATATTCAGTGTTATTATGACCGACATTAATTTATTCAAGCAATTCAATGATCAATATGGCCACATGATCGGTGACGAGGCCTTGCAAATAGTGAGCGCCACGTTAGAGGAAAATACGAAAGGTAAAGATTTTGTGGGACGATATGGCGGTGACGAATTTATCCTTCTGCTACCTATGACCACCCTATACAGCGCCTCAATCTTGGCAGATAATCTGGCTAAGGCTGTATCCAAAAGAAAGCTCAAATTGAAGAGCACGGGGAAATCAATAGAAAAACTTACTATCAGTTTGGGTGTTTCGCAAATACATGAGGGTGATACTACGGAATCCGTTATAGAAAGAGCGGATGCCGCACTCGCGTCGGCAAAGAAAACCAAGATTGATCATGTCAAGTCTGAAAAAGATTTATTATCGTCGACGAGCTGAGAGTGAAAGAAGAGCTTCCCGAAAATCGGTTATCGTTCAATAAAAATATTCATGCTAATTCACGGTGACTTTCGACAATTTTGTCGGCATACCACGCAAGAAGTGTTATATAATAACTATATGCAATTATAGGGATTACTGATACATTTCCTATAGTAGCCGGCAATTTATGTCGAAAATTTTCCGCTATTACCACGCCTGTCGTTTCTCAATAATCTTAATTTACCATTATATTTTCGTATGTTAAGTAGTCTCATGCACTTTTGGCACACATCCTGTAACACCTATTCATGAAGACAAACTGTTAGCTGAACGGAACGGGCACGGATAGCAGACAGTAAAGCGATTCATCGATTAATCAGTTTTCCCATTTTTTCATTTCTTACTTGCTGGGGGATCATAAATGGTCTCCCAGCACCTCCTTTTTCTTGCCGATATCAATGATCGATGGATTTTGAAAAAGGGGAATCATGTGATTTATCTGTCCGGTTCTATACGGACCGATGCCATACATGCTCCAGGCATCATGACAATTCTATCCAAAAGATAAGGTGATGGAAAAACTCAAGGATCTATATCATCGATATTTTGACCAGATCATAGCCTGGTACGACGGCTTGGAGCAACTGTATCAGTATGGTGTATTGTTCCTGATCATCGTTATCGGTTTTTTTATCATCTCATTTTTTCTTTTATCACGAATCACAAAATAGCATCTGAAAATAGTATTTTACAGTGGGCACGAACTGCTGTTTGCAGCTCCCATCACGGCCCTGGCCGCTTTGGGTCATCTTTGGACGCCAACTACCGAAGCGTGATCAAGACGACCTGTCCGTGGACGAACCAATAGGAACGGTGAACAACCGCGGGGAATGGTACGGCCAGCAGCCGCGCCGAGGTTCATGCCGCGCGTCCGACTCAGAGGAGGAGGAACAGATGATGAAAAAGAAAATAGATGAGAATGCCTTTCCCTACCCGATGCCGATGGTCGTGGTGGGAACGATGGTAGATGATCATCCGAACTTCATGGCGGTCGGCTGGGTGACGAGGGTGAACTCCAAGCCTCCCATGATTGCCGTCGCCCTGGGAAAGACCCATTATACAAACCGCGGAATCCACGCCACCGGTGCTTTCAGCGTGAATGTCCCCGGCGTCGATCTCTTGGCGAAGGTCGACTACTGCGGGCTCGTCTCCGGCAGGGATGAGGACAAGGCGAAGCTCTTCGATGTCGCCTTCGGTGAACACACCGGTGCTCCCATGATCGAGGAGTGTCCCATCACCATGGAATGCAAGGTGGTCCGAGTTGTGGAACTGGCTACCAATGAGCTCTTCATCGGGGAGATCGTCGGGGCGTATGCGGATGCCGATTGCGTGACGGAAGGGAAGCCGGATATCCGGAAGATCAGGCCGTTCACCCTTTCGATGCCGGATAATCGGTACTGGCTGGTGGGGGATGAAGCGGGCAAGGCGTGGGGCGCGGGGAAAAAATTGAGGGGCTGACCGGCGGAAAATCAAACAGTGGATTTCGGCTGCGTTCGGGGGTAGAATTACGGCAAAAAAGGAGCATCTATGCTGAAAGCCAAGGATATCATGACCAGGGAAGTAGTTACCGTTTACCCCGAGACGGAGATCGTCCAGGCGGCGAATTTAATGCTTGAGAAACACTTGAGCGGTTTGCCGGTGGTTGACAGGGAAGGGCATCTGAAGGGAATCATCTGCCAGTCCGATCTGATGGCCCAGCAGAGAAAGATCCCTCTGCCTTCCTTCTTTATCCTTCTCGACAGCACGATCCCGTTGACCTCGTCGCAGCAGATTGAAAACGAAATCAAGAAGATGGCGGCCACAACAGTTTCCGAAGCCATGACCCCCGATCCCCTGACGGTCGATCCGGACGCCGGTCTGGAGGATATCGCCACGCTGATGGTGAAGCATAGTATCCATACGGTGCCGGTTCTGGAGCAAGGCTGGCTGGTCGGCATCATCGGCAAGGAGGACATCCTCCGTACCCTCATGTCCGGCGCGAAACGGAAACCTTAGACGGAGAGCGCCGGGAGATGCACCGCAGAAATCATCCTGATCGCGAAGCCGCGGAGGTCTGTCAGAAGCACGCCGTGACCGCCGTGAAACCTCTTGGCCGTCTCATTCGGATATCGATCGTTCTTCTCGCCCTGGCCGCGACGGCCTGCGGCCCGGAGGAGCCGCGGCGCGCCCCCGCCGGGAGCGCGGCTGCCGCCCCGGCATACGGGGACATCATGGTCGAGGGCTCCATCGGCGACGCGTCGAACCTCATCCCGCTGCTCTCGTCCGATTCCACCTCCCATCAGATCGCGGGGATGATCTTCAACGGCCTCATCAAGTACGACAAGGATGTGAACGTCGTGGGCGATCTCGCCGAATCCTGGGAGATCTCCAAGGACGGTCTCGTCATCACCTTTCACCTGCGCAAGGGCGTTCGCTGGCACGACGGCCGTCCCTTCACCGCGGAGGATGTCCTCTACACCTATCAGGTCACCGTCGATCCCAAGACGCCCACCGCCTACGCCGGCGACTTCCTCAAGGTGAAGAAGGCCGAAGTCCTTGACGATCATACCTTCCGGGCGACCTATGAAAAACCCTTCGCCCCCGCGCTGATGAGCTGGTCGGTCGGCATCCTGCCGAAGCACCTCCTCGCGGGGAAGGATATCACCACCTCGCCCCTCGGCCGGCGTCCGATCGGGACGGGACCTTACAAATTCAAAGAGTGGGTGACGGGCCAGAAAATCGTCCTCGTTTCCAACCCCGACTATTTCGAAGGGCGGCCGTACATCGACGGCTACATCATGCGAATCATCCCCGATACGGCGACGATGTTCCTGGAGCTCCGGGCGAACGGGATCGATCAGATGGGGCTGACACCGCTCCAGTACACCCGCCAGACGGAGAACAACCTCTTCAAGAAGAACTACAACAAATTCCGCTATCTCTCCTTTGCCTACACCTATCTCGGCTACAACCTGAAGAACCCCCTCTTTACCGATAAGCGCATCCGGCAGGCGATCGCCCATGCGGTCAACCGGGAGGAGATCATCGACGGCGTCCTCCTCGGCCTGGGAAAGCCCGCCACCGGGCCATACAAACCGGGGACCTGGGCCTACAACCCGAATGTCCGCGCCTATCCTCACGATCCGGCAAAGGCGAAGGCGCTTCTCGCCGAGGCCGGGTGGGCTGATGCGAACGGCGACGGGATCATCGAGAAGGAAGGACGGCCGTTCGAGTTCGAGATCATCACCAACCAGGGAAACGAGATCCGCTCGAAGTGTGCCGAGATCATTCAGCGGCGCCTGGCCGAGGTCGGCGTCCGGGTGAAGATCCGGGTCGTCGAGTGGGCCGCCTTCGTGAACGATTTCATCAACAAGAGGAAGTTCGATGCGACGATCCTGGGCTGGACAATCCCGATGGAGCCGGACCTCTACGACGTCTGGCATTCCAGCAAGACGGGGCCGCAGGAGCTTAACTTCGTTTCCTATAAGAATGAGGAAGTGGATGCCCTGATCGTGAAAGCGCGGGAGACCTTCGACCAGAAGCTCCGGAAGCGCTGCTACGACCGGATCCAGGAGATCCTGGCCGATGAGCAGCCCTATCTGTTCCTCTACGTTCCCGATGCGCTCCCGATCGTCCATGCCCGCTTCCGGGGGGTCGAGGTCGCGCCTCTCGGGATCGGCTGGAACTTTATCAAGTGGTACGTTCCCGAGGCGGAACAGAAGCTTGTCATGACGCGTTAGTCCCTCCGTATGCAACACGGAGGTCAGCATCAATCATGGGCAAGGAAATTGAGCGAAAATTTCAACCCGTGACCCGCAGGTGTTTCTTCAGATAGGTCCTGAATTCATTATAATCGGCGCTGATGAAGACCGGGTGCCCCGACCGCTCGTCGATGTCCTTCATGCTCTGCGGGAGATCGGGGTTGATCCCCAGGAGTTCCCGGATCTCATCGGGGAATTTTGCCGGGTGCGCCGTCTCCAGGCAGATGCAGAGTGGAGCGTCGCCGAAGAGTTCAAGGTAGACTTCGAGCCCGCGCCACCCCACCGCGCCGTGGGGTTCCAGGAGCACTTTGTACTGGTCGTAGATCCTCTTGATCGTCTTTTTCGTCTCCCGGTCGGAGATGCTCACGGAGTAGATGTGCCGCTTCATCTCCTCGATGTCCGGGATACGGTGGACGACTCCGGCCCTGTCCACGGTCCCGCCGTAGAGGTCGAAGAAGCGGGCGAGGTTGCTGGGATGCCCGACATTCATCGCGTTCGACAGACAGGCCCGCGACGGGGAGATCTTTTCATAGCGGCCGGTTTCCAGGAAGCGGGGGAATTCGTCGTTCTCATTCGTCGGCATGACGAGTTTCTCCACGGGAAGGCCCATCCGCCGCGCGTATTCGCAACCGAGGGCGTCGCCGAAGTTGCCCGAAGGGACCGAGAAGACGGCCGGTTCCGTTTCCCGTGCAAGTTGCGCCCAGGCGTAGACATAGTAGATGATCTGCGGGAGTATCCGCCCAAAATTGATCGAGTTGGCCGAGGTCAGGTTAAAGCCTTTGAAGGCCGGGTCGGAGAACGCCTGCTTGACAAGATTCTGGCAGTCGTCGAATTTCGCGTCCACGGAGACGGCCCGGACGTTTTGGCCGATCGTATCGAGCTGCTTCTTCTGCCGGCCGCTCACCTCATCCCGCGGGTAGAGGATCGTCACGTCGATCCCCTCCACCCCGCGGAATGCGTCGCCCACGGCGCTTCCCGTGTCACCCGAGGTGGCCACCAGGATGTTCAGGCGCTTTCCCGGATCGCGGAAAGCGCTCATGAGGCGGGCCATCATCCGGGCGGCGAAATCCTTGAAGGATGCCGTCGGTCCCTGATCGAGGCGCATGATGTATTTGCGGGCATAAACATTCTCCAGCGGCACCGGGTAGCTGTAGGCGTCATCAATGATCCGCCGGAGCGTTTCCGCGGGGATCTCCTCTGCAAGAAAGCTCTCCGTCACGAGCATGGCGGCCTCGGTGTACGGCGCCCCTTTCAGGGCCTTGAAGGCATCGACGGTGATGACCGGGATCTGTTCGGGCATGAAGAGCCCCTCGTCGGGGGCCTGTCCCATCAGGAGGGCTTCCCGGAAGGAAACCGTCTCCCTAAACGGGGTGATGCCGGCGACCTGATCCAGGTGACGGTTGGTGCTGTAATATCGTAAATTCTGTGACATGCGGAAACCCTCAGATGTGATAATTTTTAATGGTTGTCATAAATCGCCGGTGATGTTTCATCAGGCGGAACTGTTTCCGGGTGATGAGATAAAAACGACGTGCAATCGCGCAATGCTCTATGGAGACGGCCGCGAGGAGTCCCTGTGCGAGCTCCCGTTCGATCGCGTGGATCGACAGGACGGAAACCCCGAGACCGGCAAGAATGGCCTCCTTGACCGCTTCGGAGCTCCCCATTTCGCAGGTGATGTTGAAAGAACCGAGCGGTCGGCCTCCCGGTATCGCCAGGCATTCCTCCAGGGCGCTTCTGGTTCCGGAGCCCCGCTCCCTAAGGACAAAGGGAGCCTCAGCGATCTCCCCCACGGAGACGTGGGAGCGCTTCACCCAGGGATGGCCTGCCGGTACGGCCAGAACCAGGCGGTCGTTCCAGAGGGGCTCGACCTTCAACCTGCGGTCTAAGGAGTTCTTGCCGGCGATTCCCATTTCCGCCTGGTCGCCGAGGATCGCCTGGATCGTCTCCTCACTGTCTCCCGTCTGGATGTGGACCCGGATCTCCGGATCGCTCTTATTCAGGAGACCCAGGAAGCGGGGAATGAGGTACGTGGCCGGGATCGTGCTTGCGCACAGGAAGATGTGCCCCGACTCATCGGTCTTCAGGTTCTCGATCTTCTCCTGAGCGTCCTCCCGCAGGCGCGCGATCCGGCGGGCATAATCATACAGGATCCGGCCTTCCGGCGTGAGGGAAACCCCGGTGTTTTTCCGGTCGACGACGCGCGCTCCGACCGCATCTTCCATGTTGCGGATATGCTTGGTCAGCGTGGGCTGGGTGAGGTACATCCGTTCGGCGGCATGCGTAAAACTCCCCGTCTCAACCAGGCGGATGAGCGCCTCCATCTGCTGCAAGGTGATGTTCCGAAACCCGTCGTGTCCCATGAGCGCGTGCATACCATAATCGGGGCGGATGCGCAACGGGGAATGGCAATCTTAATGAATGCGCCATTATATCCTCATTCCTCTTGTGATATTCTGAAAGGATCAGTATAATGCCCGCCGACAGGGGCGGGAAAGAGGCTTTTGCGACGCCGCATGCTCCCGTGCGGAACGGCGACGACGAACAGAAAGGAGGTCGGCCATGGACAGCGAACCGAAGGTGCGTCTCACGGAGACGGTCCACGGGGCGGGTTGAGCCTGTAAGATAGGTCCGGGCGACCTGAAAGAGGCATTGAAGGATCTGCCGCTCATCACCGATCCGAATCTGATCGTGGGAATGGAGCATGCGGAAGACGCCGGCGTCTATCGCCTCCGTGAAGATCTGGCCATCATCCAGACCGTCGATTTCTTCACCCCGATCGTGGATGATCCGTTCGTGTTCGGGCAAATTGCCGTGACCAACGCGCTCGGTGACGTCTATGCGATGGGCGGCAGGCCGATCACCGCGATGAACATCGTCTGCTTCCCCATCCGGAAGATGGCAATCGGGATCCTCCGCGAGATCCTCAGGGGCGGCCTTGACAAGATGCGGGAGGCGGGCGTCCTTTTAATCGGCGGCCACAGCGTGGAGGACGATGAGTTGAAGTACGGGCTCTCCGTGACCGGAGTCATCCACCCCGACCGGGTTCTGTTCAACAAGGGGGCGAGGCCGGGGGATCGGCTGATCCTGACCAAACCGCTTGGAACGGGGATCGTCAGCACGGCCTTGAAGGCCGGGCTCGCCGACGCGGCGCTCATCGCCCGCTCCGTCGCCTGCATGACGACCCTCAATAACAAGGCGGCGGAACTCATGGCCAAGACGGATGCCATCCACGCCTGCACGGATGTCACCGGCTTCGGCTTCCTCGGGCATGCCCTGGAGATGGCCGAGGGGAGCGACGTCGGGATGCGGATCGACGTAGCGGCCGTGCCCTTTTTCCCGGAGATCCGGCCGTTTGTCGAGGAGGGGATTGTCCCCGGAGGACTGATCCGGAACAGGAAATTCCGTGAAGGGCAGATCGAGATCTCTCCGGGGTGCCCCGACTGGCGTGTGGACATCCTCTTCGACCCGCAGACCGCCGGAGGTCTCCTCATCGCCCTGCCGGCCGGCGAGGCTAAGAACCTTCTGCATGAAATGCATGCCTCCGGGATCGCCGAGGCGGCGATCGTCGGCGAGGTCACTGCCTCGCCGAAAGGGAAGATCCGCCTGGCAGGCTGTTGAAAAACGCTCATCTGCTGCGTTGTGCTGCAAACCTCATCGCTCGACGTATTTCCCTATACGCCTCACTCTTCGGTTTTTGCGCGCCTTGCATCTAAGCATTTTTGAACAGCCTGCAAAACAGGGTGTATTTCGACACCTTGCCAGTCTGACCTGCCTGCCGGATTCAATACGGAAAGTCAACGATATTGAGACTCTCGCAGAGGCTCCGGATCTGCTTGCCGACGGCGGCATGGTCGGGCTGCGTGATGTAGCGCTTCAGTGCTTCGGCATCATCGAAGGTCGACACCAGCGCGAAATCGAAGGACCTCTCCGGCCGGAGATCCTCGCCGAATTCATATCCCTTGATCTCCGGGATGATCTTCGGAAGGGCCGCCAGTGACTTTTTGAGCGCGGCGATGTCGGATGCGGTCACCCCCGGTTTGAACTTTGCCAGAACCACGTGTTTGAGCATATCATTCTCCTTTTCTCCGGAAGGCCTCTTGGGGCCTTCGCGGCTTTCCCGTTATCCCTTCCGCTCCCGGAGCAGGAAGGAACAAATCATCGTTACCATGAAGACGGCGCTGCCGGCGATCGTGAAGGCTGTCCGGAAGCCTAAATGGTCGATTGCATAGCCCAGAACCGGTGTCAGTATCCCGCCCCCCTCCATGCCGGTGAAAAAGTAGATGCCCAGGACCGTAGAACGGATACCCGGCGGCGTATTGCTGACGATAAAGGTTTCCGAAGCGGACATCCGGGCGAAGATGACCGTTCCCAGGAGGATGAGCAGTGCAAAGATCCCCGGTCCGTAGGGGAGAACGGTGAACAGAAAGATGACGGGACCGGCGATGAAGCAGACCGCGAGGGTCACCCGGACGCCTCCCACGCGGTCGGCGAGATAACCGCCCAATGGACTTGCCCAGAAGACCGCAACATAGATCACGGAGAGGAGGGCCGCTGCCGTCTTCTTACTCACGTGGAAATGATCAACCATGAGCAGTGGGATGAACGAGGAGACGGAGATGATGATCGCCGCCGTGAACGTCGTGAAGATCAGGAAGACGACGATTCGCCGCATGCCTTCCGGTTGGGACGCGGTTTGCTCTTCGTTTTTCTCAGCGCCGCCTCGGTTTGACTTCCCCCGGGCGTTGAGTTGTCCGAGGCGCACGTAGAAGAGGATGCCGAAGACAACGGTCGGAATCGCCATCGCGAGGTAGGCATTCCGCCATCCCCAGGCGTTGGCGACCGCGACGGCGATAAGCGGCGTCAGAAAATGGCTTGCCCCGCCGCCGATATTGTGCAGGCCGAGCGATTGACCCAGGTGCTCCGGTCTCACCGCTGCGGAGATCAGCGGCGGGGCCGTCGGGTGGTAGCCGCCGGCCAGGACCCCCATCAGGATGAGAAAGAACAGCATCAGCAGGTAGGTTTGGGACAGCCCGACCAGGATGCCGGCCAGCGCCACACCGGAGATGCCGATGGTCAAGAGCTTGCGAGGCTCGATGCGGTCGGCGAGCCAGCCCGCGGGGAGCTGGCCGAACCCGTAGGCGAGCGTAAAGGCGGAGATGACCAGCCCCGACTGGGTATAATCCAGGTCGAAGGCGCTGCGGATGAAGGGGATCAGGGGCACCGTGATCGAGGTGAGGACATGGTGGCTGAAGTGCCCCAGGATGAACAGGGGCATCATCCCCCCGAACGTCGCACGCAGATTCAATCGGTAAAAACCTCCTTTTCTTGGTTCTCTGCCCCGGGAGGGAGTGCCGGTGCAGCCTCTTCGCATTGTCGCGCCCGCGGGGTCTCATGATCACGAAAAACGGTTCAGGGACATACCACAGATGAGGGGAATTGGAAAGGGAGTTTCAGCCGCTCATGCCATGCGAAGGACCTTCGCTCCGCGGATCTTCCCCTCCTTGAGTTCGGCAAGGGCCCGGTTGGCGTCCGCGAGGGGATACTCCTCCACCTCGGGCCGAAGGGGGATCTCCGCCGCCAGCTCCAGAAATTCCCGGATGTCGCTCCGGGCGACATTGGCGACGCTCTTGATCTCCTTTTCCAGCCAGAGGTGCGCGGGATAGTCCAGCCGCAGGAGTTCCGCCTTGTCACGCTCCTCTTTCCGGATGGCATTGACGACGAGGCGGCCGCCCGGGGCGAGATTCTTCAGGGCCTCCACGACCGGTTTCCAGGCCGGCGTCGTGTCGATGACGGCCTGGAGCTTCTCCGGCGGCGCCTCTTCGGTCGCCCCGGTCCAGGCGGCCCCCAGTTCGCGCGCGAAGGCCCGTTCCCGCCCGTTCCGGGCGAAGACGAAGATCTTTGCCCGGGGAAATCGATGGCGGACCATGGTGAGGACGAGGTGCGCGGAGGCGCCGAAGCCGGTGAGGCCGAGGTTCTGTCCGTCCCGGAGATGAGCCAGGCGGAGCGACCGATAGCCGATGGCGCCGGCGCACAAAAGCGGCGCGGCCTCCGCGTCGGAGAAGAGCTCCGGGATGGCGTAGACGAAGGCCTCGGGCACGGTCATGAATTCCGCATAGCCGCCGTTTGCATCACGGCCTGTGGCGCGGAACCTCTCACAGAGGTTCTCGCTTCCGGCGCGGCAGGCGTTGCAGGCTCCGCAGACCCGGTGGATCCAGCCGACCCCCACCCGCTCGCCGATCCGGAACCGTCCGGCGTTCGGTCCCCGGGCGGCGACCGTCCCGACGACCTGATGTCCTAAGATGATGGGGAAAACAGGCGGCGGGGTCCGCCCCTCGATCTCGTCGAGCTCCGTATGGCAGACGCCACAGGCGGAGACGGCAATGAGGATCTCCGCTTCACCCGGTGCCGGCTCCGGCATCTCGACCGGAATCAGCGGTGCGGGATTATCGGCGAATAAGGAAATTCCCTGCAGGATCATTGCTTTCATGAGCAGCGTTCCTACTTCTCGCGCACCGATACCCGCTCCATCCGGTCGCCCTGGCGGATCGCGTCCACGACGTCCTGCCCCTTGACGATTTTCCCGAAGACGGTGTGCTTTCCGTTCAGGTGGGGCTGCGGCGAGTGCGTGATGAAAAACTGGCTCCCGTTCGTGTCCGGTCCGGCATTTGCCATCGAGATCACCTTTGCGTCATGGGTGAGCGGATTTCCCTTGAGTTCGTCCTCAAAGCGGTACCCGGGTCCGCCCCGGCCCGTTCCGGTCGGATCGCCTCCCTGGATCATGAAATCGCCGATCACCCGGTGGAACGGTACGCCGTCATAGAAGCCTTCCCGCACCAGAAAAACGAAGTTGTTGACGGTTTTGGGCGCATGCTGAGGGAAGAGTTCCAGTTCGATCGTTCCCCGGTTTGTTTCCATGGTGACAAGATAGCCCATCTTCGGATCGATCTGCATTTCCGGCGGCCGGTCCCATTGTTTTCCGTTCATCTGCTTCCTCCTTATATCCGATAATTTTATCCTGGTTGATACATACCGTTAATTCATGCATCGATCAACCATAATCGGCGGATTTTCCCTTGACAATTTGTCGAGGCTCTCTCTATTCTTTCCCCAAGGAGGTTCCCATGGCCTTTCTCCTGGCCCTTGATCAGGGCACGACCAGTTCCCGCGCGATTGTCTTCGATGACGCCGGGTCGGTGGTCGCCTCGGCCCAGAAGGAGTTCAGCCAGTATTATCCCCGGCCCGGATGGGTGGAGCACGATCCTCGCGAGATATGGGAAACCCAGGCCGGGGTGGCCACCCTGGCTCTGAAGAATGCGAACCTGGGAGGCGCCGACATCGCCGCCCTCGGAATCACCAACCAGCGGGAAACCACGGTGGTCTGGGAGCGCGCCACGGGCCGGCCGATCACCAACGCCATCGTCTGGCAGGATCGTCGCACCGCCGCCGTCTGCGATCGGTTGCAAGCGGAGGGACTGGGAGAACTGATCCGGGGAAAGACCGGCCTTGTCCCGGACGCCTACTTCTCCGGGACCAAGATCGCCTGGATTCTCGATCACCTGCCCGACGCCCGGCGGATGGCTGAGGAAGGGCGCCTCGCCTTCGGGACGATCGATACCTGGCTGATCTGGAACCTCACCGGCGGCGCCCGGCATGTCACCGACTGCTCCAACGCCTCGCGGACCATGCTCTACAATATCCATACGGGCGACTGGGATGACGAACTCCTCCGGATACTGAATGTTCCCCGGGCAATGTTGCCGGAAATCCGCGCCACCAGCGAAGTTTATGGTGAAACGCATACCGCGGCCTTTTCCGTCCCGATCCCGATCGGTAGCGCGGCCGGGGACCAGCAGGCGGCCCTTTTCGGTCAGCGCTGTACCGAGCCGGGCATGGTGAAGAATACCTATGGTACGGGGTGTTTCATGCTGATGAATACGGGGAAGTTGCCCGTCCTCTCGGTTAATCATCTGCTCGCCACCGTGGCCTGGAAGATCGGGGAAAGAACGGATTATGCCCTCGAGGGGAGCGTATTTGTCGGAGGGGCAGTGGTGCAGTGGCTGCGGGACGGATTGGGTATCATCGCCTCTTCCGCCGATGTGGAAGCGCTGGCCTGTCAGGTGGAGGACACCGATGGCGTCTACCTGGTGCCCGCCTTTGCAGGGCTGGGAGCGCCCCAGTGGGATCCCTATGCCCGGGGCGTCCTGGTGGGGATCACTCGGGGGACGACGGCGGCCCATATCGCCCGCGCCGCCCTGGAGAGTATTGCCTATCAGTCGGCGGACCTGCTGGAATGCATGCGGGCCGATTCCCGGATCAGTATCGGGGAACTGCGCGTCGACGGCGGCGCCACGGTGAACGATACCCTGATGCAGTTTCAGGCGGACATCCTGGGTGTGCCCGTCGTGCGACCACCGATTCGGGAGACGACGGCGCTGGGCGCCGCCTATCTGGCCGGTCTCGCCGTGGGTTGCTGGAAAAACGCCGATGAGATAGGCAACCGGCTGCCGGAGGAAAAGCGTTTTCTGCCGAATATGGGTCGGGAGCGTGTTGAACGACTCACCCGGGGATGGAAGCGAGCGCTGGAGCGCTCCCGAAACTGGGTTGAACCCTGAATCCAGCAGCGAACGCATGGACCAAGGTTTACCGCGGGATAAGCGTGCGAATATCCATAAAAAAAGGCACCCCAGCGCCATTTTCATGGACGGGGATGCCTCTTTTGGATTGTTGGGGGTTACAGGGGCTTTACGTTTTCCGCTGCCGGGCCTTTCGGACCCTGCTTGACTTCAAAGCTGACGCGCTGACCCTCGGCCAACGTTTTGAAGCCGACTGCTTGAATGGCGCTGTGATGGACGAACACGTCACCGCCTTCATCCTTTTCGATGAACCCGAAGCCTTTTTGCTCATTGAACCACTTCACTTTACCTTCTGACATCGTTTGCATCCTCCTTTCTTAAAAAGTTCCTTAAGTCGGATCTGCACAATGACAGAAAGCAAAAAACCACCGAAACTCGCAAAAAGCTTGGTGGCCGCCTTCGTAAATCATAATGTCTTAATCCAAACTTATTGTGGGCGATAGTTTACACGTCTTCTGAGGGAAAGTCAAGGATTAATTCTTCTGTTTGTATCGATCGACCTGCCGGGATTGTCATGTGCGGAAAGTGGATTCCTTCTGCGTCGGAGAGAACGTGAATCCTGAAGGAATTTTCAATTTTATCCATTGACAATTGGTTCAGTCAACGTTATGAACCCACAGTATTGAAACTCTCATGGAGCAAGCTGCGGAGAATCTTCGATCATTTCGGAGAATAAGCCATTCTGTTTATGCTCGCTTACCCCATGGCAAGCCGCGGGAAATGCTCTCGCTGGCGGATTCAATCATGTCTGATCTGCTGCCGTGGATTTGCCGATCCTGTCTGTCGGGTGCGTGAATGAAGAAATCAATCTCAACCAAGATAAATCGCACCGACTGTCCGCAGCCGCCCCTGGCGGATACGGCCCTCCGGAAGAGCGAGGAGAGGCTCCGGAGAATCACGGACAACATGGTGGATCTTGTCGTCCAGGTCGATCTTGGGGCGGTGGTCGAGTTCGTTTCCCCTTCGGTGAAAAAAATGTTGGGCTACGACATAAAGGAGCTCATCGGGTGCAATGTGGCCGATTTCGTCAACGCCGACGATCTGGCGTACGCCCTGCCCATCCTGAAACTGAAGACCGAGGAACAGGAGAGCAAAGTCGAACTCCGTGTCCGCCACCGGGAAGGATATGATCTCTGGCTGGAGGTGCTCGGAAGCGCAATCCGGAATGATGAAGGACGGATCATCGGGGCCGTTCTGGGCGGGCGGGATATTACCGACAGGAAGAAGAAGGAGGATGAATTACGCCTCAGCGAGGAACGGTACCGGACCATCCTCGAAAACATCGAAGACGGTTATTTCGAGGTAGACCTGACCGGCAATCTGATCTATGCAAGCGAACCCTTTTTCCGAATGGCCGGAGCGAACTGGGAGACGGTGAGGGGGATGAACTTCCGCGAATATACGCCGAAGGAGTACTGGCCGAAGATTTATCAGAGCTTTTTCAAGGTATATTCCACTGGCGAATCGTTGAAGGAACTGGATTGGGATGTCTTCCGGCTCGACGGATCGCGGGTGCATGTCGAGGTGTCCGTTTCGCTCATCAGGGATGCCGAAGGACGGCCGACAGGTTTCCGGGGGATCACCCGGGATATTACGGAGCGCAAGCGGGTTGAGGAGAACGTGGAATGGATGGCCTACCACGACCTTCTCACCGGCCTGCCCAACCGGGCCCTTTTTTACGACCATGCAGCCATGATCCTGGCCCAGGCGAAGAGAAAAGAACGGCCCTTCGGCATCATGGTGCTGGACCTCGACAAGTTCAAGGATGTCAACGACAGCTTCGGACATGATATCGGGGACAGCGTGCTGGTTGCGGTGGCCGACCGTCTGAAAAAACTCATGCGGGATGAGGATACCGTGGCGCGCACCGGAGGGGACGAATTCGTTGCCCTCCTGCCGGAGGTTGCGAACCCGGAGAGCATGGAACTCGTTACCGAGAGGATCATGACCGCTTTTACAAGCCCCATCATTGTCCGGGAAGATGCGTTTTTTGTTGCCTTCAGTATCGGTACGGCCATCTATCCCGCAGATGGTCAGGACATCGATACCCTCGTGCGGCATGCGGACCAATCCATGTATGCCGTTAAGACCCGGGGAAGATGAGAAGTCACGGGTTGATCCCGCTTCACCCGCTGCACTCCTGAAGTCGGTGTTGCCTGACCGTAAGGTCGCCAGCTCATTTGGAGAAATGCCTTGACTTCCCTTACCGTTCAGCGTAGATATACGGATAAATACCGGGTCGGCCGGCAAGGTAAAATATCGACGATATGAAGCGTAAGGTAAACCGCCTGACTCTTCAGGGTCTCGGCGGTTTTTTATTCTAGTAAACCTTCATGCCAAGGCAGGACGCTGCGCGGCATGAACATGACCTTGCTCCATTTCTTCCCCGTGCCAGGGAGGAGTGGAAGGGCAATTCGCGAACAATTAAGGAGGCGGAAAATGAATAAAAATTTATATGTAGGGAACTTATCGCAGAAGGTTACAGAGGAGGACCTGAAGAACAATTTCTCCGAGGCGGGAGCGGTCGCATCGGTGTCGATCATCAAGGACAAATTTTCCGGCGTCTCGCGGGGCTTCGGTTTCGTCGAGATGGAGACCGAAGAAGGCGCCCAGGAGGCGATCAAGAAGTTCAACGGCGGCGACCTTGACGGCAAAACGATCACCGTCAACGAGGCCCGGCCGAAGACGGAGTCGAGCGGCCCTCGCCGGGATGGCGGCGGCAACCGCGGTCCGGGCGGCGGCGGCTTCCGAGGCGGGCGCGGCAGGTACTAACTGCCGGTAACCATCGATCACGGACAGCCATCCTGACCGTTACCGTGAAGCAAAAGCGCATCGCGATTTCTTGGTGATCTGTCTGCAATGCGGTTGCGTCGTTTTGGGCGTATGCTCAAACACCCGCCGCACGAGAGGATTCTCGTGCGGCGGGTGTTTTTTTATGCGAGAAATTGATCAGCGGCAAACACGGCGGCTTTTGCCGCCTGCATGCCAGAACCCTAGCAGCTCCTCGATCCTTTTCCTGTCCCAACCACTGTAGAACGGGTCGGCACTCTTTTCCATCTCGACATGCACGAGGCAGAGCGGGGGGTCACCCTTGCGTTCCCGCCGAATCACCTCCTGCCTGCTCGGTAAGGAGCGGCCGGGCGCTCTTCTCCACCCCTTCGAGGGGATCGATCTCCCCGTTCGTCGAGGCGCCGAGATCCCGGAACTTGCGGGCCGTCACCAGGACGCGGGTCTCGAAGGAGCCGACAGCCCTGTTGTAGGCTTCTACGGCGTTGTCCAGATTCTTCCCGAGGCCGGAGAGATGGCCGGTCATTGTCGCGATGCGTTCGTAGAGCAGCCGCCCCAGACGGCTGATCTCCTCGGCGTTTTCGGCTATCTTCTCCTGGCGCCAGCCGTAGGCGACCGCCCTGAGGAGCGCGATGAGCGTCGTCGGTGTCGCCAGGATCACCCGTTGATCCACGCCGTACTCGATCAGGGTGGGGTCCTGCTCCAGGGCGGCGCTGAAGAATGTCTCGCCCGGGAGGAACAGGACCGCGAACTCCGGGGTGGGTTTGAACTGCTCCCAGTAGGCCTTTGCCCCGAGGGCTTGAAGATGGACGCGGATCTGCCGGGCGTGATCCCTGAGCCGTGCCGTCCGCGTCGCCTCATCCGGCGCTTCCAGTGCGTCCAGGTAGGCCTGGAGCGGCGCCTTAGCGTCGATGACAACGTTCTTCTCATTGGGAAGACGGATGATCATGTCGGGCCGGAGGCGGCCGTTTTCGGTCGTTGACGATTCCTGCTGGACGAAGTCGCAGTACTCGACCATCCCGGCCATCTCGACGACCCGCTGGAGCTGGATCTCTCCCCATCGGCCCCGGACGGCGGGCATCCGGAGGGCTCGGACGAGGTTTGCCGTCTCACCCTCCAGGCGGCCCTGCGTCAGGACCAGGGATTTGAGCTGCTCGGTGAGTGTCGCATAGGCGGTCGTACGGACCTGCTCGATCTCGCGGATCCGGCCGTCGACCTTTTCCAGGGACTCCTTCAGCGGTTTGATCAGCTCGTCGATGGCCCGCTGGCGGGATGTCAGGTCGTTTCGGGCGCCCTCTTGGTACTTCTCCAGCGTTGCCTTCGCCAAGTCGAGGAAGGATTGGTTGTTGCTTCGGAGGGCCTCGGCGGAGAGGGCCTGAAAGGCGTCGGATAGCCGGCAGCGGGCGTCCTCCAGGAGGGCAAGTTTCTCTTCAGCCGCGCGCCTCTCCTCATCCTGTTTTACCTCCGTCTCCGACAGGCGCGTCCGGAGATCTCCTTTTTCCGCCTGGAGCTTCAGGATGAGAGCGTCTTTCGTCCCGGCGAGAAGCTCCAGCTCCGGGATACGGGTGTTCTTCTCCTCGGCGGCCGCTCGCCGCTCCGTCTGCCTGATCAGCTCGTTGCGCAGGGCGGTGAACTCGGCCTGGGCGTCTGTCAGGTTCTCCTTTGCCTGCCGGAGCTGCTCCTCGCGCCCCTGGAGCCGCTCGAAGAGCGCCGCGCGCTCGGCCTCGGCCGCCTGTCGGGCGCTCTCCCCGACCGAACGGATCTGTGGCCGGATCGCAAAAAAAGCCGCGATGCCACCCGCCGCCAGCCCGAGAATCAGCCAGCCCAGCATCTCAATTGCCATCCTGCATGTGTCCTTTCACTCGTACCCCAACTCCTCCAGGCGCTCCTCGCTGATCCCGAGGAAGTGGGCGACCTCGTGGACGACGGTGATCTCGATCTCCCGCTCCAGTTCGGCGATGCTTTCGCACATCTCCTCCAGGGGCTCCTGAAAGATGGTGATCGTGTCCGGTTGGAGGGGGGGCGGGGCAAAGAACGAGTACTCCGGGAGAGATGCACCCTCGTAGAGACCCAGGAGCGGCTCATCCGCGGGATACCCCAACTCCTCCAGCATCTCCCGCGCGGGGCGCTTCTTCACGGTAAGGACGACGTTTTCCATCCGATCCCGGATTTCTCTCGGAATGCGGTTGTACGCCCGCTGCACCGCTCTGTCGAACTCCTTCCGGTTGAGTTTCATGGTGAAAGAGGATCCAATTTTCCCCGACTGCCATTATCTGCCGGTGTGCAGGGGTACGATATCCTATCGGGGAGATTCATTATACACAGAAACGGGGAAAACGCAAAGTGCGGGAAGGCGTGGGGATTGGGTCGGCTATATTTTTTTCTTGACAAACGGTCGCGGACAGTATACCTACCGCTCGGTATAGAACGGAAAGGAGTATTGATCATGGCAGGAAGAGGGCAGGGGGAGAAACCGGAAGGGTCATCGTTGAAGCCGGAAGGATATATCCGGGAGGAGCTCATGCGGGCGGCGCTCAAGCTGTTCACGCAGAGGGGCTATACCGCGACGACGGTCCGGGAACTTGTCAAGGAGGCGGGAGTGACGAAGCCGGCCCTCTACTACTACTTCAAGAGCAAGGAGGGTCTCTTCCTCGAACTGATGCGGACGCACTTCGGCCGTCTCGAAGCAGTGGTCGACGTCTACCGGAAGGGGGAGGGGAGCGTCCGGAAGCGGCTGACGGCGATGCTGGATGAGGGTTTCAACTACGTGCGGCAGGACCGCGATTTCATCCGCCTGATGCATGCCGTCTACTACGGACCGCCCGGTGAGGCCCCCTACTTCGACTTTGACGCCTACCATCAGCGGTATCATGACCTCATCACCCGCTTGCTGGAGGAGGGAATCGAACGGGGCGAATTCCGGCCCGGAAACGCCGGAGATATGGCATGGATCGTCCTCGGCACCATGGAGATCGCGATCGAGGACCAGATCTGCTGCCAGGCTTCCCGGATCGACCGGAAGGTCCTCCGGCGGCTTCTGAACCTGGTCTTCGATGGTCTGGCGGCCGTTAACGGCAAGGGAAAGGGAAAAAGTATATGAAACGGATCCTGTTTTTTGCATTCATTCCGGCGGCGGTTTTTCTCATCGCGGCCTGTTCGGGAGGCGGAGAGGCGGCAAAACAGGCGGCCCCGGAGGCCGTCCGTCCGCCCGTCGCCGTGGAGGCGGCTGTAGCGGCGGCCGGCGCCCTGACGGAGGGGATAGACGTGACGGGGACCCTGGCCCCCAAGTTCGAGGTGGACGTGAAATCCGAACTGACCGGTCTCGTCAGCGAGGTATACGTCCGGGAGTGGATCCGGGTGAAGAAGGGGGATCCGCTGGCCAGGATCGACGTCCGAGAGCAGGAGGCTTTTGTCAAGCGGACCGAGGCGGCGCTGGAGTCGGCGAAATCCGCGCAGCTCCAGGCCCGGGTCGCCGATAACCGTGCCCGGCGCGAACTCGACCGGATGAGGAAACTCAAAGAAGCGGGGCTCGCGACTGAGCAGGGACTCGATGATGCCGGGACCGAGGCGGAGGCGGCGGCGTCGCGGGTCGAGGCGGCGCGCGCCCAGGTCCGCGCCGCGGAGGAGGACCTCAGCCAGGTGCGGACCCGCCTCGCCAAGGGGCTGGTCGTCTCCCCGATCACGGGGATCGTCTCGGAATGCCGCGCGAACGTGGGTGATCTCGTCGGCGAGGCCGGTGCAAACCAGCCGCTCTTCCACATCGTCGACAACGGCATCCTGAATCTGACGGTCACCGTCCCTTCGGGTGCGATGGCCGGGCTCCGCCTGGGGCAGCCGCTCCAGTTCACCACGGACGCCTTCTCCGGCAGGAATTTTTCGGGGAAGGTGATGTTCATCAACCCGGCGGTAAGCGAAATCGATCGTTCGGTCCGTGTCATTGCCGAGGTAAACAACGCAGCGGGCGAACTCAAAGGGGGACTGTTCGTTCAAGGAAGGATTGTGACGGGGAAGCGCGACGGGGTCATCCTCGTGCCCCGTGAGGCCCTCTCGGGTTGGGATGTGGCGGGAAGGAAGGCGAAGCTCGTCATCGTCGAGGGAGACCGGGCGAAGTCCCGGGAGGTCCGGACGGGTCTCGCGACGGAGGGCGGGGTGGAAATCACCGCCGGCCTCAAGCCCGCAGAGACCTATGTCGTCAGGGGTGCCTTCAACGTCAAAGAGGGCGACAAGCTCATCATCGCTCGGAAGCAGGGGAGCTGAGTCATGATCCTGTCCGATCTTTCCATTCGCCGGCCGGTCTTCGCGACCGTGCTGATGCTGGTACTTGTTACGCTGGGGATCTTCTCATACCGGTGGCTCTCCGTCGAGATGTACCCGAACGTGGAGATCCCTGTCCTTTCCATAGTGACGAAATTCCCCGGCGCAGGCCCCGAGAGCGTTGAACGCGAGGTTTCCAAAAGGGTTGAGGAGGCCGTCAATGGCATCTCCGGTGTTAGGCACGTCTACTCCTTCTCCCGTGAGGGGGTTTCCACCGTCGTGGTCGAATTCCGCCTGGAGGAGAGGCTCAACGAGGTGACTCAGGAGGCGCGCGCCAAGGTGAACGCCATCCGCGGCATCCTTCCCAAGGGGATCGAGGAGCCGATCATCCAGAAGCTGGATTTCAACGCCGTGCCCGTTGTGTCGCTTGCCGTCCGGTCGGAAACGCTTTCGCCCCGGGACCTGACCGTCCTGGTTGAGAAGACCGTCAAACGCCGGTTCGAAGGGATCGCCGGGGTGGGCAAGGTGGACCTGGTCGGTGCGGCGAAGCGTGAAGTCAATGTGATCATCGATCCTGAGCGGCTCAACGCCCTGGGACTCGGAATTGACACCGTCGTGGCCGGACTCAGATCGGAAAACGTGAATACCCCTCTGGGCCGTCTGAACCGGGGGGCGACGGAGGTCAACCTCCGGGTCTTGGGTAAGCCCGAACGCGTCGAGCAGTTTCGGGAGATGGCGATTACCGTGCGTAACGGCCGGCCGATCCGCCTCGGGGAGGTCGCCGAGGTGAGGGACGGGGTCGAGGAACAGCGCTCGATCTCTCTCGTCAACGGGATCCCGGCCGTCTCGCTGGATATCCTCAAGCAGGCCGGGGCCAACATCGTCGAGGTCGCCGACACGGTCAAACGGACGGCGGAAGGCATGCGGGCCGAGCTCCCCCCGGGGACGACGATATCGGTCGTCCGCGACAGCTCCCTATTCATCCGCGAATCCCTCGACGACGTCCAACAGACCCTGATCCTGGGCGGCATCCTGACGATCCTGATCGTCTTTTGTTTCATCAACTCCTGGCGCTCCACGGTGATCACGGGGGTGACGCTGCCGATCTCGGTGATGTCGTCGTTTATCATCATGAAGGCGCTGGGGATGTCGATCAACGTGATGACGATGATGGCCCTGTCGCTGGCCATCGGACTGCTGATCGACGATGCGATCGTCGTTCGGGAGAACATCGTTCGCCACCTGGAACGCGGGGAGGACCATTTAACCGCCGCCCGCTACGGGACGAGCGAGATCGGGCTCGCCGTGTTCGCCACGACGATGTCGATCGTGGCCGTCTTCGTGCCGGTTGCCTTCATGAAGGGGGTCGTCGGCCGATTTTTCTTCCAATTCGGAATGACGGTCGCGTTTGCCGTCCTCGTCTCTCTGCTTGTCTCCTTCACCTTGGACCCGATGCTCTCCTCGCGCTGGCACGATCCGGCGATCACGGCCAAGGGAAAGAGGAGCGGCTTGGCGAAGCTGCTGGAGAAATTCAATGTCTGGTTCGACCGGGCGTCCGACGGTTACCGCCGAGTGATCGGCTGGGCCCTTGACCATCGTAAAACGGTTCTCGGGATCGCCCTGGCGGCCTTTGCCGGCGGGATCATGGCCTTCGGTTCGCTCCAATCCGCCTTCTTTCCGGACATCGACAGCGGGGAATTCAACGTGACCTTCAAGACCGCACCGGACGCCTCGATTGCGGAGAGCCGGGGACGCCTGGAGGCGCTTCTCGGCGCGATCCGCACCCATCCGGCCGTGGCTCATACCTACGCCACAATCGGTGCGGGAGACAGTGGCACGGTCCGAAGCGGCGTCATCTTCGTCAAGCTCAAGAAACGGTCGGCGCGGGAGCTTGGCCAGAAGGATGTGCAGCAGGATTTCCGCCGGAGTTTTATCCAGCTTCCCGGAATCATCACATCCATCGAGGAACTCAACGAGTCCGGTCAGAGCCAGAAGCCTCTCCAGGTCAACCTTCGCGGGACGGACATCGCGCGACTCAAGGCCTATGCGTCCGAGCTCCGCAACAAGATGTATGCAATACAGGGGATCAGGGACATCGAGATCAGCCTTGAGCACGACATTCCCGAATACCGGCTTGTCGTGGACCGCGAGAAGGCGGCGAGCGCCGGGGTGATGACCGATCATATCGTCCGGATAGTAGGCGCCCTGGTCGGTGGAGAGGTGGTCTCCACCTATGAGGACGAGGACGGCGATGCCGTAGACATCCGCGTGCGTCTTCCCGAGAGGTTACGGGAGAACCCTGATCAGGTTCGGAACCTGCGCCTTGCTGTGGCGAACGGCAAAGGGTCTACGACGCTCCTGCCTCTGTCAAACCTTGTCTCTTATTCGGCCTATGCCACCCCCTCGGAGATCAACCGGCAGGAGCTGACCCGACAGGTAACGGTCAGCGCCAACCTTGACCGTCTTCCCCTCGGCACGGCCGTGAAGAAGGTGGAGGAGGCGTCAAAACAGCTTGCGCTGGCGCCGGGTTACCAGGTTGTATTTTCCGGAGACGCGGAGCTCATGGCCGAGACGTTTGGGTACATGGCCGAGGCCCTCATCCTGGCGGTGCTCTTCGTCTACTTCATTCTGGCCGCCCAGTTCGAGTCCTTTCTGGAGCCTCTGGCGATCATGTTCTCACTCCCACTTTCCATCGTCGGGATGGCCGTGATGCTCCTCATGACCGGGGACACGGTCAATATCATGTCGTTGATCGGGCTCATCATGCTGATGGGGCTCGTGACGAAAAATGCGATCCTGCTGGTCGATTATGCAAAAGTCCTGCGCGGTCGCGGGATGGAGCGGCGGGAGGCGGTGATCACTGCCGGGCGGACACGGCTCCGCCCCATCGTCATGACGACGCTCGCGATGATCTTCGGGATGCTGCCGCTGGCGCTGGCGATCGGGGCAGGTGCGGAGATGCGGGCGCCGATGGCACGCGCGGTGGTCGGCGGACTCCTGACGTCCACGCTGTTGACACTCTTGGTCGTGCCGGTGATGTATACACTCATCGAGGATTTGGGAACGTGGGTGACCGGAAAGTTCGGATTTCGGAGGAATAACGAGGCATGAGGATTCGGCATAAAAAAAGTGGCTTTCCCTGCCGTTTGGGGATAGCCATTATCTTTTTGACGGCGGTCCTGCTCCTGGCTGCGGCGCCGGTGTATGCCCAAACGTGGGTATTGACACTGGAGGAGGCGCTGGCAATCACTGCGGAAAAGAACCGGGATATCGAAAAGGCCCGTGCGTACATCGCCTGGGCGAAGGGAAAGTACGTGGAGGAGCGGGCAGCCGCCTTTCCGCAGCTCGCGGCCACCGTTTCTGTGAGCCGGGACCGGGATGAGAGCCAGATAATCTACGGCCCTATGATGACCGAGCGGACGGACCGGCGTTCAGCCCAGATCAGTCTGACCCAGCCCCTCTTCACCTGGGGCCAGGTGAGCGCGGCGATTCGGGCGGCGAAGGTCGGCCTCCAGTCAGCCGAAGAGCAACTGCGCGTCTATCAGCAGGCGGCCAAGCGAGACGTCTCCGCCGCATTTTATGACGTACTCCTCGCGCGGGAACTCTATGCTCTGGCGCTTCATAACCTCGATCAGAAGAACCGGCACCTGGAAGAAGCGAGACGGAGACTCCAGGCGGGTGTGGCCACCGATTACGACGTCCTCGCGGCTGAAGTATCGGTGGAAAACGCCCGTCCCGAAACGATCCGGACGGAAAATCAGATCCGTACCGCACGGGAACGGCTGCGCTTCCTCCTCGCCATCGAAAACGGGGAGGTCGATGTGAATGGGAGGCTGGAGCCCGACCTTACTCCCCACCGGTTCTACGACGAGGTTTTCGCCCTGGCTCGTGAGAAGCGGCCGGACCTTGCCGACATCCGCCACCGGATCAGTGTCTACCGGGAACTGGTAGTGCTGGCAGGCGCACAGGACAAGCCGCGTGTCGACATGAAAGGTTCGTACGGCTGGAACTCCATAGAGCAGCCATCGATATACGGGGACGGTCCCTCCTGGAGCGTCGGCGTCCAGTTCAGCTATCCCTTCTTCGACGGCTTCCGCACAAAAGGGAGGGTCGCCCAGGCCGAAAGCGATCTCCGCCGGATCCAGATCGACGAGGCGAAGCAGATCGATACGGTCGCCCTCGAGACCCGTGATGCAGTAAACGCCGTGCAGGAGTCGGAGGAGATCGTCCGCTCCCTTTCCGGCACGGTAATCCAGGTGGAGCGGCTCCTGGCGATGGCGGAAAAGGGTTATGAACTGGGGGTCAAAATCCGCCTGGAGGTGGAGGACGCCGAGTTCAACCTCCGGCAGGCCAAGAGCAGCCTGAGTCGTGCCCGCCGCGACTACCTCGTTGCCCGCGTCAACCTCGACTGGGTAACGGGGATCCTTGGAGAGGAGAGAAAATAGGGAGGTTCTTCAATGAAGCATCAGGATGGGTTCTTCAAAGGCGTTCGGAATGCCAGCCTCTATTACCAGTGCTGGCTGCCGGAGGGGGCGGTGAAGGCCACGCTCTTCATCGTGCACGGGCTGGGGGAACACAGCGGGCGGTATATGAACGTCGTCAACCGCTTCGTTCCCCGGGGCTATGCCGTCTACGGAATTGACCACCTCGGGCACGGCAGGTCGGACGGGCAGCGGCTTTACGTGGAGCATTTCACCGATTATACGGAGCCGCTTAAGGCAATCTTTGACATGATCCGCGATTGGCAGCCCGGCAAACCGGTTTTCCTGGTTGGGCACAGTATGGGGGGACTGATCGGCGCACTGTATCTGACTGTTCACCAGGCCGGACTGGCCGGGGCCGTCCTTTCCGGTCCGGCGGTCAAGCCGCCCGGCAATATCCCGAAAGCGGTCATTGTGGCGGGCCGGATGCTTTCCTTCCTGATCCCCCGGATGGGGCTGGTACCGCTACAGGCGGGGGATGTGAGCCGCGATCCTGCGGTGGTGGAGGCGTATCTGGCCGATCCGCTGGTGTGCAAGGAGAAAATAACGGCGCGGCTGGGCGCCGAAATGCTCGGCGCGATGGAGCGCATCCGGGCGGAGGCGGGACAAATCACCCTCCCTCTTCTGATCGTGCAGGGTGGTGCGGACAAACTGGTCGATCCGACCGGCGCCCGGCTGCTCTATAACACGGTCTCCTCCGCCGATAAGAAGCTCATCGTCTACGACGGTTTATACCACGAGGTGTTTAACGAGCCGGAACACGACCAGGTGCTTGCCGACGTCGAGACGTGGCTTGAGGGGCATTTGACCACCGGGAGGTAATCTTGCTGTTCTCCCGATGCTCCCTTGCTTTTCCGTGGAGCTCTTCCTTCCGGGGTTCTGGCCGTAAACGGCCATCTTCCCCCGTTATTTCACGGTATAACCGCGACCATCGAGGCAGGCGCCCATGGCCCGCTGATAATCCGCGCGCTTCTCGGGCTTTGGCGGTTCGGCCGGGCTTCCGGGCGGCTGAGTCGGGTCGAAGCTTGTCTGGCTGACCGCCCACCGGTGGCAATCATAACGGTCATCCGCCTGTTTCTGTTCGCTCTGGCCCAGGCGGGGATAGATGAACATCTGGTCCGCAGGCGGCGGCGTCTGGCTGGCCTCCTCCTTCGGCGGCTCGACAACGACATAGCCGTCTCCCCGGTGGGCATAATAGATCTCATTGGCATAGTAGTATGGCACTCCGGCTACCCAGATTGTTGCATAATAGGGCGGCAGGAAAGGGACAAAAAGACCGAATGGCGGTGCGGT
This sequence comes from uncultured delta proteobacterium, assembly GCA_963817385.1. GTDB lineage: Bacteria > Desulfobacterota > Syntrophia > Syntrophales > UBA5619 > JAKAFS01. The sequence continues at coordinate 29,290 of CAWFOM010000014.1, read as the reverse complement.
GATGATGAAACGCGGCCCCCGCGGTCGGTACCAGACGCCCCCGGAGAAGTAGTATCGTGCACCACCGTGAACCACCACCCGATGGTCGCGGGGCAATGCTCTGATTTCCTGACCGCGTGCCGGGTAGGAACGGTCAAGATGATAACGTGAATCGCGGAATTCGCGATTGTGGCCCCCGCGGCTATCCGCATCGGCGACTCGCGTCAACCCGAACAGTAGGATACCCGATAGCACAACCAACATCAACCCCAGGGTAAGGTATCTATTCGCATGGTAATGATAGGTCATGGCTCTTGCCTCCATAAAATCAAAAAAGGTTCTTCAGTTCTTCACACCGATTTTTCATTGCCGTCATCGAACGCTATAACCGCGGCCTTCAAGACAGGCGGACATTGCACGTCGGAAACCGAGGACCCTTGCGTCACTACTGGCGTAGCGGGCCCGATCTCGCGCGGCATAAGCTTCCTCTTGCTGCAGGGCGGATTCCTGCCTCGCCGAATCCGATGCAGCACCGGCGATAGCCCCTCCGGCTGCGCCGATCAGAGCGCCACCCGCGGCATGTCTCGGTCCGCCGATCAGAGCGCCAAGCACGGCACCAGCTATTGCCAGAGTGGCGGTATCGTACCCCGGCGGGGGCATCGGCACCACCCTCACGCGCTGATCGGTCGGGAGCGATGACTGAGCGGGATCGAAGCCGGTCTGGTTAACCGCCCAATTATAACATTCGTAGTGGTCACGGGATTGCTGCTCGGTTGTCTGTCCCGCTCTCGGGTAAAAATACACCTGAGGGGGGATGAATGTTGGGGCCCCGACGGTATCTCCAGGCATGGATCGTGGAGCGGCGCGATATGGCGCAGGATAGCATGCACTCACCGAAACGATCGCTGAAAGCAGCAGAAGCCAAACACAAGTCTTTGATGCCCTCTGTGCCGGCAGCCTGGTTTAGCAGTATTTTCTTGCATTCAGTCATCATCATCTCCGTTCTCCTTTGTCGTTTCACGCTGCAGAAACCATCGGTGCAAAGGGGATGGTTGCTGCCGATAGGGTAAGTCTCTCTTCTCTTTTTATAACGACGCAATCCGCTTTGCTTTAAGGATATCGCAAGGGATGTGCCATCCCTTTGTTTGGAAGCGTAACTATCGGATAAAACGATATCTACAGCTGTTTTCGGTTGACAGGGGGAAGATCTTTTCCGGAGAGAATATGGATAAAAAGTATCCGCTTCTGATATCCACTTGTAACCAAAGTATCCACTTACCTGCTTACGATCCCACCTCTGGCTTGAGCACTTCAGCTCTCTTTTTCCCGTTTCTCGGGGCATGTGCAACGGGTTATTCCACTGAAAGGGATACCCGCTAACCGTTTACATTCATTATATCAATTGCTTTTTCTCGGCAGGGAAGAAATGGAAGACCCGGCGTGTTTCTTTAATGTCTTAAGTGATTTTACTATCTTCTCCGCCATCATGCTCCTGATCTTTTGCTTGATTTCCCCGTTACTCTCCGGCTCCATCTGCTCTGCGGCATCTCTTTGAAACAGCGTGCTCGCACAATCATCCGTTACCTTTACAATATCTCCCGAGCGGTGTCCTAACCATTCCTTCTTCAGTCTTACTTCCATGCTGCCTCCCAAATTATCAATGAAATAACAAATCCACATCTCTGTTCAGTGAGAGACGGGGAAGCAATCGTAGGTAACTTCAGACGTCAAACATACTTTCACCCGCAAGTCCTGCCGCCAAATTATGGTTTATAGTCAGCACCGGATGGGGAATTAAGTCAAGGACTATTATTGGGTGGCCATTTATCAGGGGGAGCCATTTGTCTTGACACCCTCCCCCCTTTTCCTTACACTTCACCTCACGGTATATTACCGGTGAACCGCTAAACGCTGAACGACACGTATCCAAATAGTCAAGACTTTTTGCAGGAGGATGAATATGCATGATGCCATCTATCATAAGGTAGCCAAAGTGCTCGATACCCTTCCCAACGGCTTCCCGTCGACGGAAAGCGGTGTGGAAATAAAACTGCTGAAGAAGGTTTTTACGCCGGAACAGGCCGAGCTTTTCTGTGAAATGCGGTTGACCTTTGAAACGGCGGAAGAGATCTCCGAACGGACCGGACGCCCTTTGGAAGAGTTGCAGATGATCTTGGTGTCCATGGCAAAATCGGGGCAACTCTTCATGATCAAGCTGGGGAAGACAAGATACTTCAAGATGCTCCCCTGGGTTTTTGGAATCTATGAATTTCAGATGGGACGCCTTGATCGGGAATTTGCGATATTGCATGAGGAGTATGCGCCGGTCTACGGCATGCAATTCTTTTCCGCGGCGCCGCAACTGATGCAGGTACTTCCCATCGAAGAAGAGATCTCCGCCAAGGAAGAGGCCCTGCCGTATGAAAGGCTTTCCTCCATTATCGAGGCGGGCCAGTCTTTTCTCGTAAATGATTGCATATGCAAAAAAGAGCAGGGCCTTTTGGAGAGACCGTGCGACAGACCCGTGCAAGTTTGTCTCGCCGTCGCCCCGATACCCGGGATTTTTGATAATTCCCCGCAAGGGCGTGTAATCTCGCGAAGTGACGCATACGAATTGCTGGAAAAAACGGAAGAAGATGGGCTCGTGCACCTGACCAGCAATGTGCAGAATGGTTCAGTCTATATCTGCAATTGCTGTAAATGTTGTTGCGGTGTGCTGGGCGCGATCAACAAGTTGGGCATCCCGGCGTCGGATGTCGTCAATTCCCATTATTACGCCGAGATTGATCCGGATGCATGCATCGGCTGCGGGCTCTGTTTGGGAAAACGCTGTCAGGTAGGCGCTATCGAAGAAGGGGATGACGCTCATCGGATCATCCCCGAGCGATGCATCGGTTGCGGGCTTTGCGTCAGGACGTGTCCGGCAGAAGCCATCCGGCTGTTTCATAAAGATCGGGATAACGTCGTGCAGCCTCCCATAACCGAGGAGGCCTGGTTCGAGGAGCGGGGGAGAAACCGAGGGGTGGACTTCTCGGCATATAAATAGCCCGGTTTCCTCAAGCCTTCCCGGCTGTTTATGATTCCTCAGATTCTTCCAACAATTCCCGGAGGACCGGTCTGAGATATATCCCATTGAGGTCAAACTGCCTTGAGCGCCCTTGTCACGACCCTGATCTTCTCGCGAAGAGTTGCCCGGGAGTGAATGATCAGAACATACTCACCGTTAAAACGACAGAGGCCGCCGCTACCGGGTGAATCCTCCAGGTTCAATTTCTCATAACGAATCGCGATTCCGATCCTCTCAGCCAGTTCTTCGAGTTGGTTTAAAAGGGTTTCGTCATTCAAGGAAGGGCCTTTGGCTGATCAAAGAGTCCGAGAGTATCTCCGCGTGCACGCCCGCTTGTATATAATGCGTAATAGTGAACCGATTGTCCACTCTTTTCCGTCCCTCGAAATCGGTGCGGAGATTCTGAGGGATCTGTGATATAATCAGGCTAACGTAATGATGTTGGAAAAGTCAGCGACCTGAAAGATCATCATAAATCCTTTTTTCATTAACCCAACGATAAGAAAGGGGGTTCTCCATGAAGATGCAGGAAGTTCGCGGGATTGCCAGACAATGGGGCGTCGATATACGAGTTGGTCGAACAAAACAGGATATCATCCGAGACATTCAGGTTAAGGAGGGTTACTCACCCTGTTTTGGTACAACAGATCTCTGTGAAGAAGAGTGTCTGTGGAAACCCGATTGTCTGAACAAACAGGCGCCATGACGGACGGGATTACCACGAATGGCGTCATTTCCCCTTTGACTCAGTTCTTTGAAATGGGCGGATAGCTTCCGGGAATGAGGAAGGTACAATTTGCGCAGACCCTTTTATGGCTGGATCATTGTCGGTGTCTCCTTTTTGATTGGTTTTACCGAGTCCGGCGTCTTCCAGAATATTTTGTCCATATTCATGAAGCCGATGGTGGATGAGTTCGGATGGACTCGGGCTTCGGTGACCGGGGCGATTGCTTTCGGCTCTATCAGTGGCGGGCTATTATCGTCTGGTGATAGGCCCGATTCTGGATCGGTACGGGCCGAGAATGGTCTCGTTCTGGGGCATCGTGTTTTTGAGCCTCGGACTGGGCGCCATGACGTTTGCCAATCACCTCTGGCAGCTTTACCTGTTTTTTGGGGTCGGAAGAATGGTTGCCGTCGGGGTGCTTAGTCTAAGCATATCGGTTTCGGTGGCCAACTGGTTTGTTCGTTACCGAGGCAGGGCTATGGGTATCACGAGGATTGGCGATCGGCTCGGGAGCACCCTCTTGCCCTTGATGGTCCAGTTTTTAATACTGGCGCTCGGATGGAGAATGGCCTGGGGCACCCTGGGCGTGGTGGTTTTTTTAATGTCCGGCATCCCCGCTTTGCTCTTTCTCCGTCACAGACCTGAAGACATGGGACTTTTGCCGGACGGTGCAGCGCCTGCTTCAACCGAAAATGGAGCAGGTGATACGTTCACTGAAGGAGAACACGTTGATACTTTTGGTGACGATCCGGAACCCCTCTGGACCCGTGCGCAGGCAACCCGTACCAAGGCGTTCTGGACATTAACCTTGATTACCAGCCTGATCCCGTTTCTGCAGGCAGGCATTAATTTTCATATTTATCCATTTCTTACTGACCAAGGATTCAGTGAAACTACCGCCGTTTTTGTTCTCACCACCATTGCTCTCTTCGGTATGGTCGGATCGCCCATATGGGGTATGCTTACCGAAAGGTTTCGTATTCAGCACCTTCTAACGGCAAACGTTGTAGGAAATGGCTTGATATTTCTTGCGCTTTATTTAGCAATCCAGTTCAAGTATGACGGTGCTTTGGGAATCGGTATCATTTTTTTGTTGGCGGCCTTGCACGGGATCTTTCACGGTGGCAGGAACCCGATGATCCCCGTTGTCTGGGCGGACTTTTTTGGCCGCCGTTCTCTTGGCAGCATATACGGTTTGTCAAATCCATTTTATTTTACTGCCAATGCGTTGGGTCCGATTTTTGCCGGGCTCTGCTTTGATCTCTTTGGGAGTTATGCATTTCCCTTTTATTCTTTTGTGGTTATTTTTTTCATTTCAGGAATGGTCACTATGCATATGCAACCGCCCAAGCATCCAGCTTAAGTCTCTTGCGACGTCTTGACAAAGGAGTGAGCCCTGACTATAATAAAATTCGGGATGCTGCGATGCGCGTAATGAGTCATGTCACTGGAGACGAATTAAGAAAAGAATCGCAGGGTCTTAGTGGTGACGATCACCCGTTTGAAGACCAAGTATTGAGTAACGTGACTCCAGCATGCTGGCAAGACGGCATCAGCGGCACCCGTCCACCCCTCAAAAGGATTATGTATCCGTTGAGGGGTTTTTGTTTTGTCGCGATTGCCGGCGATTCATAATCACGCCCCGCTCATTGGCGAGGAGGATCTTTATGCAAAGGGCGACAAGCCGTTCATTGGATCACATCGTTGGAGAGCAAATTGCCAAATGGCAACGCCAGCGGATCGAGCAAAAAAAGAAGACCGCAGGCTACCATCCTCGGCCCTGTATAACCGTTTCGCGTGACCCGGGATGCGGCGGTACCGAGGTTGCTCGGCGCCTTGCGAAAGACCTTACAATGGATCTAATCGGCTCTAAAATCATCCAGCAGGTGGCGGAACGGGCGGATATAAGCGAGAAGGTTATCGCATCCCTGGACGAAAAGGAGGTCCGAGTGCGGGACTTCTGGCTTGATTCCCTCTTCCGTACTCGTCACATTTGGCCTGATGAATATATCCGCTACCTCACCAAGGTAATCGGTACCATCGGTAAACAGGGGAATACGATCATTATAGGCAGGGGTGGCCAATTTATCCTGCCCCCTGAAGAGACTTTCCGCGTTCGCCTTATCGCCCCCCGGGAGATCCGGATTCGCAACGTTATGCGGGACTCAAATACCGACTTTGAGACGGCAGAGCGCTATGTCTATAAGACAGAAAAGGATCGGAACGCCTTCCACTGCAAGCATTTCGGCGCCGATTGGACAAACCCCATCTTCTACGACCTGATCGTCAATACGGGCTACATGGGCATCGAGGGTGCCGTGGCGGCTGTCAAGGCTGCGTTCGCTGAGTGGGGTAATCTCCGGTATATGCGGGCTGAAGTTCGAGAGAAGTAATTAAGAAATGCGATGCAAGAACCATGAAGATCGCGAAGCATTAGCGGTCTGTCGAAAGCACGAGACGGGTTTTTGCCGGGAGTGCTGCCGGTGTATGAACATCGATCACTGTTGCGAATGTATCGATCCGAAACTCTATTGTAGATTCAGAACCCAGTGTATAATCTGGGAGATGTCCCGTGACAGGCGCAAACAGGGCGTCAGGTAACGGCTTCTCTTTTCCTCCGTTTTCGCTCCCTCCGAAGCGTTAGAATATTCCTTTCGTAGATTCCTCGCAGTCGTGAGGCTGGCAGAGCATACCGGAATTCGATATCCACGATGTCGTCATGGATGCGTGACATCCCTGACCTCAGTGACGAAGTTCCAAATCCTTCATACTCAGCGAGATATCATTATGGTAGTATTTTGCTACCACTAGCCTGTCAATCAACCCTCATTGATTTTACTGAATAAGAACATTATTTTAGGACCAACGAAAACGATATGATGTTTTACCTGCTGTACGTTATTGGTGAACATTTTTAAAGCCGGAGAAAAAATATTTTCTTGAGAGATGCGAATATGAAAAAAAATGGACAAACAAGTGTTATGGGATTCAACGATAAATTTCAGCACGAAATTAGTCGCGCAGGAGTAAATGTCTTCGACGCTCGATATCCCGTTTTGCAGGGTGTGGGATTAATTCGCGCATGTGAGATCTTGGGGTCAAGATCGCTGCGTGACTTTTTATAAACATGTCATTTTTCGTCATAGAACGAAAGAAAGGAGGTATGAGTAATTAATAGGAAGGAGAATTTGGGATAGTCAATTTAACCAGGACAGATAAATTTAACCAAACTTAAGAATAAACGGAGGAGAGAAAATGAAGAAATTTTTTGGAGCGATGATCATCGGCGTAGTGTTTTTAATGGTACCGGTTTTTGCGATCGGCGCAACCCTTACCGGTTCGATTCAGGGGTTCAACTGCGTGACGCAGGGGAAGGTTTGTCCCGTTGGGATGGAGGATCCCGTGATTGCCGCGGAGAATGTGTTTGTGCTGCTTGTTGACGCCGCGAAGGGGGATTATTATTTTGTTCCCAATGTGGACAGAGGAATCCTTGCACGGCACATCAACCAGGAGGTTAAAATCACCGGGACGGTGAATGCGAAAATGAAATCCATCAAGGCAGACAGAAATCGATCGTAGCGGGGAAAAAGGTATGGAGTGCTGACTTGGAGGATGATATTTACAAGGACATTTTTGGAGGTTTACCGCTTGGGCCGAAGAAGAAGGGTGAGAAGTAATAATTGTCACCCGGACGTACGGAACCCCCGGTCATGTGACCGGGGGTTTTTTTATGCATAGCAACAAAACAACAAAAGATGTCCCTTCAACAGAGGTTCACCGTGCAGGTGGAAGTGATGGATTCCGGTGATGTGTTTGTATACGATGAATAGTAAACTGCCCGGCAATGTTTGGGATACGTGAGGAATAGGCCGGGGAATTTCATGTTAAATTTTTTATGAACTCGTCTTTATTATCCGGCAGGGCCGTTCCCCGGTAAACAACTTCACCTTTCGTGTTAATGCCGATGATATGCGGTATTCCCTTGATGCCGAATATGCCGGTTGTCACCTTACCTTCCGTATCCAAGAGTATTCCGTAATTGATCCGATTGGACTCTTTAAATCGCTTGACAAGTTCTTCCGGTTGCTTGTAGTCGATGCCGAACACGATGACATTTTCCTTCTGCGCAATTTCGGCGAATTGTTTAACCTCCGGCACTTCTTTCACGCAATTGACGCACCAGGTCGCGAAGAACACCAGCACGACTCCTTTTTTCCCCTTATAATCGCTTAGTGTAATCGGGTTGCCTCCCAACGATGGGAGGGTGAAGTCCGCGGCCAGATTTGCTGAAGGTGGTGTAATCGCCCCGGGTTTCAATTCCGACAAAGCTTTCAGCTCTGGATCCTGCACCGCGGAGGGTTCCGAGCTGGCAAGAAATCGCATGAGACTCGGGAAATCGGTATTTTGACCCACAAATACAAATAACAGGCTTGCAGCGATAATGATCGATAAAGCGAAACCTTTTTTAACAGCCTCCATCCAGGCCCCTGCTTTGGGGAGTTTCAAAATGAAACCGGTAAAGATTCCCGCCAGGAGAATCAAGGCCCCCTGGCCAAAACCGAAGAGAAAAAGCAGAATGCCGCCCTTGACAATCTGCAGGGCATAACCCACACCGTGCACAGTTTTCAGCGTGAGGGCAATCGCTCCCAGGGCGACAGCCAGGATAGGGCCGGTACACGGACCGACAATCAAGCCGCTGACGCCCCCGATCACGAACGCACCCAGCATTCCTTTACTGTTTGCCGACTTGGCGTGAAGCCGGGAGAAAAATCTGGGAGTGGGCACATGAAACACATCCAGAAGGAAAAGTCCCATGATCAGGAAATACATGGCGATCGCATAAAGAACCAACCCGTTTCCCATGATCGAACCGAATGTCCCTCCCACCGCTGCCACGATAGCGCCCAGGATGGCATAAACCGCCGCCAAGCCGGTCACCAGGGAAAGGCTTAATAGAAAAGCTCTCAATCGGTTGGCGCCTGCCTGATTACCGATATATCCGACGGTCAACGGAAGCACCGGATAGGTGCATGGCGTCACAGAGGCAAAAAGTCCGCCGCCGAACATCAGGAAATAAAGCCCGACGGTATCTTGTCGAAAAGCTTCTTCCAGGAGATGCTGGATTTGTTCGATCATTGTTAACACCCTCACAGAACTCGCATGCATAGTAACACTGCCGGACAACCTGCTGGTTATGGTCGTCATCCCCGGGACCGTTTCTCTATCGGTCATGAACTAAGTCAGGGTCCACCGGAACCAGTGAATCGGGTCCAGAATATGGAATGATACAACAGTTAGGCGAACATGTATAGGCGCTTATTGCCTGTTCACCGCTTCAAGCGCCTTTGCGAGGTCCTCGAGTGGCGGGCGCTGATTTATATCGTGGACGTCGATATAGGTAATGATACCTTTCTTATTGATCACAAAAAGGGCTCTCTCGCTTACCCCGTCCGAACGGAGCACTCCATATTTGGCAGCTACCGCTCCATGCGGATAAAAATCGGAGAGGACGGGGAACCATATCTTTTCATTGGGATTACACATCTGCCTCGTCCAGGAGTAGAGCGTGGGAATATTGTCCACCGTAATGCCGAGCAGGATCGCGTTATGTTTATCAAAGAGGTTTTTGGAGATGTTGTAACCCGGCCATTGATCAGAGCACACGGGTGTCCACGCTGCGGGCACAAAGGAGATGACGACATTCTTCTTGCCGATGTACTGGCTGAGGGATATCTTGCCGCCCTCAACCGCGGGAAGGGTAAAATCCGGGGCTGCATCGCCGACTTTTACCGTGAGCACACTGTCCGTGGGTTTGAGTTTTCCCACCGGATAAATATTGTCACTGAATCCGGCTGATTGGCCATAGGCCACGGCAGCTCCTCCCATTACGACAAATACACTCAGGAGCAATAAGGCCCTCAACGTTTTTTTCTGTCCGTTCATTTGTTTCCTCCTATTTTAATCCTGATAATTGAATGATTTTCGCCAGAAACTGCTCTGTGTCCTCAAAACCGCCCTCTCCAAAATAGAATCGTTCCGGAGATCCCTTGCCGTTTACCGTAAGCCCGATGAAGGTGGGCGTTCCTTTTACGCCGAGCTTCTGAGAAATATCCGTACTCTTGTCGGGAATAAGGGGGAATGGTACTTTGTACCTCTCCCGGTAGGAGTCGACCTCATAAATACCATTAGTAACGGCGATCCCGATCATCTTTATTTTTTCTTTTATGTCAGGACGTTCTTGTATCTTCTGGTAGAGTTCGTTCACCTGAGCTGCCGAACGCTGGCAATGAGGGCAATAAAAGCTATAGACCTCAATGATCAGAACCTGGGCTTTGATTTGGCCTATCGTGAAATTCCCGGTCCCGGTAAGGCCCAGATAACTCTTTTCCTGTTCGCTTCCCGGCATCGGAAGCTCGAATGCCGGGATGGCTATGTTGTTGCCAGGCTGCGATTTCACCGTATTACCGAGGGCCGTGACATTTGCGGACCAGGCAGAAGGATTTTCGGCAAAGAGCAAGGCAAGCAAGATAAACAGAATGTAAACAATCCGTTTGTTGCTTTTCTCCATGATGGACTCTCCTTTTGATTTCGATAATAAACACTTTCTCTTTAATAACATAGTAGGTAGCGTATTCTCATATGTCAAGATTACCCGAATGAAAATTAATCATCGAATCGTTCGGTAATCCCCTGACGCAGTCGGGGTGAGGCGGGAACCGTGCTCATCTCATGACGGGTAGTTATTACCTGCCATTAGCCATCTATTTAATCCTCATTGCTTCGCATCTTTCCGCGTATAAAATGAACCTAATATTCCTGGAAGAGCAGGAGGCGACCCCCACCGTTCTGAAATGTTCGATCATCTTCATTGAGAGGGAGGAAATCGATATGGATCAGAGTGCATCGCATCAGGGATGGCGTCAGCTTCAGGCCAACATCGAGAGGTTTCTCGAACGATCGCTTCGGAGTGATGGGCGGAGAATCGAATATACGCCGCGATTTATCGTTCCGCTGTCGGAGATCTCCTCCGCGTATCCCCGAAAAGATGAAGTGGGAGAGCTTTATCAACTTGGCGAGTGCATTGCAGCCGAAGCAGAAAATCACGTTGCCGGCAATCGATCACCTGACGGTGGATATGGGTAATACGCGAGTTGTCGTCCCTAGCATCCTGTATCTTCGCAACCGATTGTATGGGCCTTTACTTGGGAGTTATTTCATGCGGCGGTGTATAGTTCTCCTGCTGCTGTGCACGCTGATTGTCCCGGCAGGTCCGGCCTCCGGGCAGGAAATCTATTTCTTGGGCGGAGAGATTGGTGATTTGGAAACAGCCGATCGCTCATCCGCATGGGCCCTGGAATATATGCAGGGGTTGACAAAATACTCGGCATTCAGTGTTTCATGGCTGAACGAGGGACATCTGCCGAATAACCACCGCGACGGCATCAGCGCGCAACTCTGGGGGCGTTTGAATATGATGCATCAGCGATTCTCTCTCGAGGCGGGCATCGGACCCTATCTTTTCTATGACACGAAATTAGCGAGAGGGGGAAGTGAATTCTCGGATACCCATGGCGTGGGAGCCGTGGCGAGCCTCGCCGGCGTCTGGCAAATGGAAGGCCGGTGGCTCGTTCAGCTCCGTGCCAACTGGATAGAAACCAGCAGCAGCATCGACACGGGTTCCGTGATGCTCGGAATCGGCTACCAACTGGACGCGCCACCCATACGGGAGCCCCTGACAGTAGCTCCCGCCCATCGCGAACGAACAACTCAGCATGAGATGACGGCGTTGGTCGGTCAGACCATCGTGAACAGCTTCGATTCGCAACAGTCAACCGCCCAGAGCATCGAGTACCGGCACGGTCTTGCCCGCTATCTGGATGTGACCATCGCCTGGCTTAATGAGGGTGACAGCCGCCTTCTCCGTCGCAATGGTCTCATCACACAACTCTGGGCCGTGCGGGAGTTCTTTGACGACCGGATTGCTCTGGGCATTGGATTCGGCCCATACATCAGTATCGACAGCCGTAGCGTAAGCGGCTCCCTCGATGATGAAAGCCGGAAGACGATTTCCGGCATCATCTCATTAACGGCCAGCTACCGGGTTACCCGAGACTGGGCGGTGCGTCTCTCATGGAACAGGATCGCCACCGATTACAGCCGCGACACGGATGTGATCATGGCCGGTCCGAGTTATCGCTTTTAGGTATTGCCGTTATGCCGATGAATCATCACTTCAATGGAACTGTTTTTCGCCTGCAGGAGCGCATCATGAAGTTTATCAGGATCCCGATATGCCTTGCCGTGATTCTCTCTTTCGTGCTCGTTCCCTGGTCCGCATGGACCGCGGAACACCAGGAGGTGATGCGCGCGACGCTCGCGAACGGACTTCGGACCGTGATCGTGAAAAATACCCTGGCTCCTGTTGTAACCACTCAGATGAATTACCTGGTTGGCTCCAATGAGGCGCCGGAAGGATTCCCCGGAACGGCGCACGCTCTGGAACACATGATGTTCCGGGGCAACCCGGGACTGTCCGCTGAACAGCTGTCAAACATCGCCGCGCTGATGGGCGGGCAATTCAACGCCGACACGCAACAGACGGTGACCCAGTATTTCTTCACGGTTCCCGGGGACGACCTCGATACGGTGCTCCATGTGGAGGCCGAGCGGATGAAGGGGGTCCTCGCAACGCAGGAGCTCTGGGAGAAGGAACGAGGCGCCATCGAGCAGGAGGTGGCGCAGGACCTCTCCAATCCCGAGTACCTCCTCAACATGCAGCTCCTTGCCGAGATGTTTAGGGGAACACCCTATGCCCATGACGCCTTGGGCACCCGCCCCTCGTTCCAGCGGACGACGGCTGCCATGCTCCGGCAGTTCTCCGATACGTGGTACGCCCCGAACAACGCCATCCTGGTTATTGCCGGCGACGTCGATCTTGAGCAGACGCGGGAAAAAGTGAAAGAACTTTTTGAATCCATCCCGGCGCGGCCCCTTCCCGCCAGGCCCGAAATCGACCTCCAGCCGCTCAAGCCGGTGGCCCTGTCTCTCGATACCGATCGGCCCTATGGATTATCCGTTGTGGCCTATCGACTTCCGGGGTTTGACAGCCCAGACTATGCCGCAGGGGTGATTCTGGCGGATGTGTTGAACGGCCGTCGGGGAGCCCTCTATGCTCTGGTCCCCGAAGGAAAGGCGCTCTTTACGGGTTTTGAAAGCGATGCCCTTCCGAAAGCGGGATACGGGTTCGCCGCGGCGGGTTTCCCGCAGGGAGGAGATGGGACCGCACTACTGGATGCAATCAGGAGTATCATCGCCGGGTATGTCGAGAACGGAGCTCGCGGTGGGCGGGTAACGACCGGAACAGCAGCTGCCCGGCTAAATGAAAAAAGGAGGTATGTACAATGAAAAGAAGGATTTTGTCGGTAATCGTAATCCTGGTTGTTCTCTTTATATGGCTAAATAACTCACTCATGGCCCAGGATAAGTTTGAATTGAAAGCGCCGAACGGGATCTCCTTTTCCGAGATACGGGGATATGAAACCTGGCAGTTCATTGCCCCGAGCTACCGGACCGACAACAATGAATTGCGGGTCATCCTCGGGAACACCGCGATGATAAATTCATATAAGGCCGGCATTCCCGGCAACGGCAAACCCTTTTCCGAAGGGTCTATCATCGTCAAGATCGGCTGGTCCGAACGGAAAAGCCCTGTTTTTCCCGCCGCCCATGAGCCCGACGTTCTCAAGAGAGTTGAGTTTATCATAAAGGATTCAAAGAGGTTCCCCGCCACCGGCGGCTGGGGATATGCGCGGTTCGTCTATGATGCAAAGACGGCTACCTATACACCGTATGGAAAGGACGATTCCTTTGCGCAGGAATGTTATCAATGCCATACCCTGGTAAAGGATAGGGATTTCATCTTCACCGGCTATCCCCAAAGGTGAACGTCAACCAAGAAGTTCATCCACCGGCGACGGGGGGGAAGAGGGCGATCACGTCGTCTTCGTCGATGACCGTATCGAGCTGTTGCAGCGACGCGACGCTTCGGCCGTTCTTCAGTATGAGGATATAGGGCTTGATCTGCCCGGTGGCGTCGAAGAGGTGCGCCCGCAGCCCGGGATGGGTTTTGCAGAGGTTCTCCAACAGGCCCCCGACCGTTTCCCTCGGGGGGAGAATAAGCACCGTCTCCGTCGTGCCGATGATTTCCCGAAAGGTGGCGAATGTCCTGAACGTAATCTTCATATTGCAACCCTTTTCCGGTTCCCCCGGAGAGTCCTTTCCCCGCGAAACGTATTTCCCAAGGCGATCTCTTTTCGAAAACCCTGGTTGACGTCAAATCTCGCATTGCATTTTTCCCTTGAACAGTGATAAAAAAATACACCAATGTTCCACAAGAACGCAAACCTTTAATGCTCTCAAAAAAACCCCTTCAGGCACCACCCCGGTATTTGGATCGACCGGGCAGATGGAGCGGATAGATGTTGAAAGCATTCCCGGCACACCCTGATACCATTTCATGCTCGACGCAAACTTGGAGAGAATCATACCTGAAAGGAGGAAAACTATGGCAAAAATGTTGATGATTTATCCTGATCGTTGCACCGGCTGCCAGAATTGCGTGCTGTCATGCTCCTTCCATCATGACAGCGAATTCCGGCCCCACACCTCGCGGATCCATGTCCACAACTGGGAGATCGAGGGGTTTTCCATGCCGACCGTCTGCCAGCAGTGCGAGGATGCCCCCTGCGTCGCGGTCTGCCCCACGGCGGCCATGCACGATGACCCTGCCGGCAGCCGGGTGGCCTGGGACGAGACGAAGTGCATCGGCTGCCGGATGTGCACCGTGGCCTGCCCCTTCGGGGCGGTTGTGTACGAAACCCAGAAACGCCGGATCGTCAAGTGCGATCTGTGCGACGGCGCGCCGGAGTGCGTGACCTTCTGTCCCGCCTCCGCCCTCGAATACGTGGAAGAGACCGACGCCGCCCGGGCGCGGAATAAGGCCGCCGCCGCGGGGTTCAAGAAAACGTTTGAGGAGGTGAGGTGACATGTACGGATGGATAGGCATGATTTTACGCGTCAATCTGACCACCGGGGCCATCACCAAAGAAGCGCTGGATCCCGAGCTGGCCAGAAAGTACATCGGCGCCCGCGGTCTGGGAAGCCGTATCCTGTCCGACGAGATCGATCCGAAGATCGATCCCTTGAGCGCGGACAATAAACTTATCTTCGCCACCGGCCCCCTCTCCGGAACGAACGCCCCTGCGTCGGGCCATTTCGACGTGGTGACGAAAGGACCCCTGACCGGGACGATCGCCGCCTCCAGCTCCGGCGGGATCTTCGGCCCGATGCTCAAGTATGCGGGCTATGACCTGATCATCTTCGAGGGGAAGGCGAAAAACCCAGTCTACCTTTGGATCAACGACGACAAGGTGGAGCTCCGCGATGCGACGGCCCTCTGGGGCAAGATAGTGCCCGAGGCGACCGAGGCCATCCGGGCCGCGACGGACGACGAGGCGTCGGTGGCCTTGATCGGCCCCGCGGGTGAAAGGCAAGTCCTCTTCGCCAACATCATGAACGAATGCGGCCGGGCGGCGGGCCGGACCGGCGTCGGTGCCGTGATGGGCTCGAAGAATCTCAAGGCGGTCGCCGTCCGGGGGACGGGGGCGGTCCGGGTCGCCGATGTGAAAGGCTTCCGGGAGGCGGTGATCAAGACGCACACCATGATCAAAAACCACCCCGTCGGCGGAGGCGGACTCAAGGCCTATGGAACTGACGTCCTGATCAATATCCTCAACGAGACGGGTGGGCTGCCGACCCGGAACTTCCGGGAAGGGGTCTTCGCGACCGCGGACAAGGTCGGCGGCGAATCGCTGACGAAGAACATTCTGACCCGTCCCCGCGGCTGCTTCTCCTGCATCATGAGCTGCGGCCGGGCGACGCGGGTCACCAACCCGAAGTACGCCGGCGTCGGCGAGGGCCCGGAGTACGAGACCGCCTGGTCCTTCGGACCGGACTGCGGCATCGACGATCTCGACGCGATCACGAAGGCCCACTACCTCTGCAACGATTACGGCATGGACGCGATCGCGATGGGGACGACCATCGCCTGCGCGATGGATCTTTTCGAGAGCGGGATCATCAAGGCGAAGGACACCGGCGGCGCCCCGCTGCGTTTCGGCGACGCCGAGATGATGGTGGAGATGACCCGCAAGACGGGCGCCGGGGAGGGGTTCGGCAAGAAGCTCGCCCTAGGGAGTTTCCGGCTGGCGGAGAGCTACGGCCATGCGGACTATTCGATGAGCGCCAAGAAGCAGGAGATGCCCGCCTACGATCCGCGCGCCGTTCAGGGGATCGGCCTCAATTACGCGACGAGCAACCGCGGCGGCTGCCACGTCCGCGGCTACATGACGGCGGTGGAGGTCCTCGGCAACCCGGTGAAGATCGACAACCTGACCACCGAAGGGAAGGCGCAGTGGACGATCACCTTCCAGGACCTGACGGCGGCGCTGGATTCGACGGGCGCCTGTCTTTTCACGACCTTCGGCATCGGCGCCGATGAGCTGGCGGAGCTCCTCACCGCGGCGACCGGCGTCCCCTACAGCACCGAGGAGTTCATGAAGGCAGGGGCGCGGATCTGGAACGTCGAGCGGCTCTTCAACCTGAAGGCGGGGCTTACGGCGAAGGACGACACCCTGCCGCCGCGCATGCTGAACGATCCCATTCCGGCGGGACCGTGCAAGGGGGAGGTAAGCAAACTCGACAAGATGCTGCCCGAGTACTACAGCCTCCGCGGCTGGAGCAGCGCCGGTGTTCCGACGAAGGAGAAACTCGCGGAACTGGGGATTTGATTCCGGGTTGAACATTCTCCTTGCCCGCCGCCGTCGGGTGGCGGGTGAGGAGGTTGTCTTGGAGAAAAATCCATGAAACACCTCATCATCGGATGCGGACCGGCCGCTCTTTCCGCCGCGGCCACGCTCCGCAAGATCGATCCCGCGGGGAAGGTGACCATCCTTTCACGCGAAAAGGTAAAACCCTACGCCAGGATGGCGCTGCCTTACCTTCTCGCCGGGAAGATCGAGGAAAAGGAGTTTTCCCTTGTGGTGCCGGCGGAAACGGAGCTCCTCCTCGGCGAAGAGGCTCTGCGGGTCGATCCGAGGGGGCGGGAAGTCGCGACGGCGGCGGGGAAGAACTTCACCTACGATCGCCTCCTGATCGCGACGGGCGGCACGCCGGAAAGGCCGAAGATCGAAGGGGGGAATCTCCCCTTCGTCTTTACCGTCCGCGATCTACCCGATGTGACGGGGATTCGGGAGCGCCTCCCGGGGCGGGCAGGCCGTGCCGTCATCGCCGGGGCGGGACCGGTCGGCATGGAGATTGGTGACGCCCTCCATGGACTTGGGATGGCGATCACCTTTGTTGTCACCTCAAACCGGCTCTTCTCGACGATCCTCGATCCCCCGGCGGCGGAGATGGTCCGGCGGAAGCTTGAGGAAAAGGGGGTGGAGATCCGGACGGGCGAGGATATCGTCCGGATCGGGAAAGACGGCGAGGTCCTCCTGAAATCCGGCGAGAAACGGAAATGCGATATCGTCATCCTCGGTAAAGGAGTCAGCCCCTGCCTTCCCTTTCTTGCGGGGAGCGGGGTCGCCGCGGGCCGGGGCATCCTGGTCGACGACCATCAGGAGACGAATTGCCCCGGCGTCTATGCGGCCGGGGATGTGGCGGAGACGCGAGACATCGTTTACGGGGACAACAGGATCCATGCCCTCTGGCCAGTGGCCGTGGAACAAGGGCAGGTGGCCGCCTTGAACATGGCCGGGATCCCCGCGGTCTATCCGGGGAGTCTTGCCCGGAACATCCTGCGGGTCTTCGGGCTCTCGATCCTGACGGCCGGCCGCGGGCGCGACGAAGGACCCGATGTGCGGCGGAGCGAAACCGGGGAGAGTTACCACAAGATCGTTCTCGACCGGGGCGTCCTCAAAGGGCTGATTTTCATCGGCGAGGCGCGGAACGAAGGTCTCTATACCGGGCTGATCAAATCCGGGGTCGATGTCTCTTCCTATGCCGATTCCCTCCTGAAGGGGAGTTACTGTTACGGCCGCCATCTCGCCCGGTCGATGAAACTCATGTAACGGTCTGATTTTTCGAGCACTCGGGTATCATCTGGCCTGCCACCCCATTAGCCTTCAGCTACGTCTTGTGGCTCGAATAAACATGTAGATGCTCAAGAGACCGCCTTTGTTGATTTTTAGTATTTCGGCATTTGCCCAAATGAACCCCGGTCAAGGTGCTGGCATGATGGGTGGTGGTTGGGGGACGGGGTATGATCCGCATAAACCATAGATAACAGGAGGAGGGTATTATGAGCTATTATTTCAGTAAGACATTGAATCTGCCCTTTGATAAGGTGATTGCCGAAGTGACGGAAGAACTTAAAAAGGAAGGATTCGGTATCTTGACTGACATAGACGTGAAGGCCACGTTGAAGAAGAAACTCGATGTCGAATTCGGAAAATACAGGATCCTCGGCGCCTGCAACCCATCTTTTGCATACAGGGCATTGCAGGTAGAGGATAAGATAGGCACCATGCTTCCCTGCAACGTAATTGTGCAAGAGATTTCAGACAAGCAGGTTGAGGTTACGGCCATCGACCCTTTGGCTTCCATGCAGGCCGTCGAAAATCCTGCATTAAAAGAGATTGCTGCCGAAATCAGCAATAAGCTGAAAACGGTTATCGACAGAGTAAACTGCAAAACGATTTGGTGGTCCAAACCGCTGACGATTTTATAAGGCTATGCGCTTCCAGATCTGTTACCGGCAAACCATATGTGATCAGAGTATCTGATGGGAAGACCATAAAATCAGAAGAATAATTTCGAAAAAATTAAGGGAATATAATTCAACCGCAAAATAAATATGCTTACTCGGGCAGCTCCGGGGGGTTCCCTCCCTCCGGTCCCTGCTCCACCGGGCATGTCGGTCTACGGCGGTATAGCTTCCTGCTACAATAGAATGTTTCCTTGACTTCTCAATTCATTAGGGCCATAAAAATATATTTGAACAAGGCATTATCAATCGGTTAACAACCAATTTGAACCCTTTTTAGAAGGGTGATGCCATGGAGAGATTATTGAAACCCTGTTTCTGAAAAGAGGCGGGGTTTTGTCTTTTATTGATCTGCGGAGTAACCAGTCGAAGAAAAGGGGAAACATCGATTTCGTGTACGCACTCTGTCACTACTTTTTTCACATTAGCAGGAGGTGAAAACATGGCAAAACCAAGCGAACTGAATAAGACGTTTCACATTATCATCGAAAAGATGATTGCAACCGGACAGGCCCCTCAATACACAGAGATTGCAGCCGCGCTGGGAGTATCTCCCGAGAAAGGCAGAAAGGCACTCCGCAAGCTCTTTTCGACCCTCGGTTTTCCCGGTTGGCTTTGCCCGAAAACCGGCAATATCGTGTCTTTCGCACCCTTCAACAATCTCCCAACGAATTACCGTTTAACTATCGACGGCATTCAGAAATGGTTCGGCCAGTGAGCGTTTGAATCGCTGGCGGTCTGCTGGCTTTTCCCGGGGAAGACGGTGCGTATCGATTCAGTGTGTCTTGATTGTGGCGATCCCATAAGAGTGGAGGTGAAGAATGGTAAGATTGAGACGGAGGAACCGCAAGGGTTGGTTGGCCACGTCTCCGTACCCATCGGAAGATGGATGTTCAATATACCCTACTCGTGAAGCACGATGAATTTCTTCCGGTCGGAAGAACATCTTCGCAAGTGGGAAGGGTTCAGCGAGAAGAAAAAGGGAGGCATCATCGATCTGCGTGATTTGATGCAGCTTTTTTCCGGTTCATATTTCACGAAACGCAGGGAGTTGGACTACTTCTCTCACCTGGGGGATTACCTTACCGATATGATTGCCTCACTCGACTCCCTCGACAACCCAGGGATCTATTGGCGCATGGGACGGCTGGAAAAACTCGGATTCTCCCTCGGACGGAAATTGAGGCTGATGTGAGAGAGGGCCACGTGAGTGCGAGGGAAATTGGCGAGGCTGCGACAGAGTTATTGCCTTTTATCAAGAGGTTTTGCCCCACACTCTCCGCATGCGAAGTTTACGGGTAATCTTGACTCTTGCCGACATAGCCTTGGCGTAGAGTAGTAGGAGACAGTGATTCCGATGTTTGGCGCCATTTCCATAAGGAGAGGAAGGCATCATGATCAAGAGATCAACAATCAATTTTTGGAAAATGCAGGGAGAAGGGGCATGGGGGGTTCAAAGAGTCTTAAACATGATCCATGGGTATGTGTACTACACCCTCTATGACCACTATATAGCCTGCGGTCTATTGGTTGCGCGAACATTGAGCCGATTCCCAAAGATTATTTTTAAAACTGGCGATTATTGATTTTTTTGGTAATCGATATCACTGCAAAGTCATCACCTATGAAAATGCCAGAAAGTTGATTGCTGTGGAAAAAGAGATTGTCCTGCCTACGAAGGAGTCAAAAAAGATCATCCCTTGGAATATAGCCAATAAGATAATTTTAAAGCACAAGGAACAACTCGCAATAGTTGATTGTCCATGTCGTATCGAAAAGAAAACAGCTGGAAAGAAATACTGTGAACCATTGAACACCTGCATATTCTATGGGAAGGTTGGCGTTGATTTTGTGACATCACATATGCCGCGAATGAACGGTCATCGGGCAACCAAAGAGGAGGTCTTGAACCTACTGGAGCTGCAACAAAAGAACGGTAATGTTTTTACAGTCTGGTTCAAGGACGCGACTGGCTATCGGGCAGGAGTTCTCTGCTGCTGTTGCCCTTGTTGCTGCGCCGGTATGGAAGTCGAAATCCTATCCCGGAAAATGGGAATTCAAGGATTGGCAATGACCGCCCCATCTGGCTACTCAATTGCGGTCGACATTGAAAGGTGCAAGATATGCGGTAAATGTGTAGAAATATGTCCGTATAGCGCGATGAATATTGTTGAAATTGATGGAAAGAAGGGACTTCGTTACTCCAAGGATTTGTGTATGGGTTGCTGCGGGTGTATAAGCCGGTGCCCAAATGAATCAATCTTACCTGTAGTCGACCCCGACAAGGGCGTAATATTCGATGTTGACTCAATGGTAGAACTGACAAGAGAAACGATATCAAACCCCCGGTTATGATAATACGGAGTATGACAATGAAACCACAAAGATTCTTAATAACCTATTTGCTTGTGTTGCCCATGTTTATGCTTCTATTATTTGTTCTTATGTTGTCATCGTGGACAATAGAGAGATTTCAGTTAAAAAAGGTGGTCCCGATGAAGGGGAAAAGTTGATGACTGTTGCATAAAGATTTATAATGGGCGTTCATAAAAATGTGCTTCGAGACTTTCATAAGCGCCTATTACATCTATTGAATTGGATGCTTGCTTTCGAACAGGTAATCCTCAGGTTTGATAAATGACGACTACCCAACAGAGACAGCGATCCCCGTAGGTGGATGATCTTGAAAATCTTGATGTGGCTTTTTATTGAGGTAGTAGAACGGAGAAGCCATGAAAATTAATTTTACCAAAGATAACAGCCTCATTGACCGGCTCATCGAACAATTAATGGAAACCGCCGAAGCCATCCGAAGGCCGGATTATGTCCGCGAAATGATCATTGCCTCACTCAAAGCCGGACAGGAAGACGACGGAAGCGGAGATCTCAAGCTTATGAACACATCGCTAAAAGAGATGCGTTTTACTTCGAAGGTCTTCAGCCCCTACCGTAACATGCGCAAGGTCACGGTCTTTGGCTCGGCGCGTACAAAGCCGGGTGATCCTCTGTACGAAATGGCAAAGCTCTTCGGGGAAAAACTCGCAGAGGCGGGATATATGGTCATCACCGGTGGGGGAGGGGGCATCATGCAGGCCGTAAACGAGGGAGCCGGTTCCGGGCATTCTTTTGCCGTGAACATCCGCTTGCCGTTCGAGGAAGGGCCTAATCCCGTCATCAGGGGCAACCCCCGTCAAATCCATTATAAGTATTTTTTCAACCGCAAGGTTGCTTTTCTTAAGGAATCCGATTCCGTGGCGCTCTTTCCGGGTGGCTTCGGCACGCTCGATGAGGCCATGGAGGCACTCACGCTGGTACAAACCGGAAAACGCAATCCCATGCCGCTCCTGCTCATCGACGGTCCGGATTGTTCCTATTGGATCCGTATTATCAAGCTCTTCGAGGAAGAGCTTCTGTCTCGCAACTATATCTGTCCGTCAGATTTTGCGCTCTTCGAACAGGTCTGTTCCGTGGATGCTGCGGTAGAGAAGATCAATCATTTCTATCGCCGCTATCACAGCATCCGGTATGTGAATAATCAGCTCGTGATCCGGCTCACGTCTCAGCTCAGCCCCGTTGAAATCCGAAAGCTGGCAGATCAGTTTCGGGACATCATTGTGCCCGGGGGAAGTATCACAACATCCGGTGCCCTGAAAGCCGAAATGGATGATGCCGATGTTATTCATCTGCCGCGGCTTGTGATTGACTTTGACCGCCGGAACTTCGGCAAGCTCAGGAGTCTTATTGATTCGATCAATGACTTTTAACTTTTCTTGTATCAAATACGAAGCTCCACCGCTGCACTAACCCTCCAACAAATTTTTTTAGATTATCTGCGCAACCCATGTCCGCACCGGAATCAAATCCCATTCCGACACAACGGGTTGTAATAAAATCTCCTTGACATACAAGACTCCTGTCCGTATGCTCAACCCGCGCAAAAGTAAATTCTTATCAATTCAATTATCAATTCAATTCAATCAACGGAGGTTACTATGAAGACGAAAGAATGGTTCTTTTCGGCAACAGTGGTTTCTCTCTTTTTAACATTGACTCTGGCACCCGGGGCAATGGCTGCCTATCCGGAAAATCCGATCGAGTTTGTCGTTCATGCATCAGCGGGAGGCGGCAGCGATCTATTCGCCCGTCAGGTAGCTCACTATCTGGAGAAAGAAGGCATTGTAAAGCAGAAGATACAGATCACCAACCGGACAGGGGGAGGAGCGGCCGTGGCCCTCAATTACCTTGACAGCAAGAAAGGCGACCCCTATGTGATCATGCAGGGAGTGACAAGCCCCCTGACGACGATGATGCGGGGAGCCACCCGCTTGAAAATCGAGGATCTGGTCCTGATAGCGAAATTGGTTGAAGACCCCAATTTGATGTTTGTCCGTTTCGATTCGCCCTTCAAGAACCTCAATGACGTTATTGCCGCGGCAAAAAAAGCACCCAAAACCGTGAGTGTTGCCATCAGCACCATCGGGGGTACGGAGCATATCTGTGCCAATCGCATTGCGCAGGCGGCGGGCATCCAATTCAATATCGTGGCCTTCAAGGGCGGAGGCGAGTGTGCGGCAGCTCTGCTAGGCGGTCACGTGGATCTGACCGTTGCAAACCCCCAAGAGCAGATGGGAATGATCGAGGCCAAGAAGATCAGGCCGCTGGTGACCATGACCCCGGAACGCATCCCCTTTATGGCGGACGTGCCGACGGTGAAAGAGGCGGGGCTCAATGTGAGCTATACGCAATTCAGGGGATTCTGGGCGGGCCCGGGATTTCCCGCATCGGCCGTCGCCTACTGGGAAGATGCTTTTGCAAAGGTGATGAAGGTGCAGGCCTTCAGGGATTACCTGAAATCCGTGCAGACGGTTGAAGCCTTTCTCAAGCATGATGAGTTCAAGAAGTACATTGCAACGTATGTTCAAGGTCTGAAACAAGATCTGGAAACCTTGGAAATGTATAAGGCAAAGAAATAACGGATCAAAATCGCCTGTTGTGGAGGGGCCGCTTATGAAGAGGGCAGACAGGATATTTGCGCTCATCTGTCTTGTGCTGAGCTGTTGGCTCGTCATCGAGTCACTCAATTACGATTACACGACCGACTATACACCCGGACCCGGCTTTCTCCCTTTCTGGCTGGGGATCTGTCTTGGCCTGCTCTCTCTCTTCCTGTTGTTTGACTCAATCCGGCACCGAGACGCTAAAGAAGAGGGTAAAGAAACGAAGATGCCGGCGGGAAAAGCGCTTCTGCGGTTGGGGTTGATCCTGCTGATCACGGCTGGATTGGCCTTCTTCATGATGAAGATCGGGTTTGTCCTGGCGGCTTTCGTGTTCATCGCCTTGATCCTCATTGGGTTGGAGAAATACACCATTTTTAGAGGTGTCCTGTATAGCGCCCTTTTCAGTGGGGCCCTCTTTCTGATTTTCCGCTACTGGCTGAATGTGGACCTTCCGAAGGGGTGGTGGGGTCTTTAACAAGGGGGAGCTTCAATGGATATCTTGCAGAGTCTGATGCACGGTTTTTCCATCTTTTTTACTCCTTACAACCTGTGGATGGCGGTCATTGGCTGCTTTTTCGGAACCCTGGTGGGCATCCTTCCCGGGTTGGGCCCTTCGGCGACCATTGCCCTCCTGCTTCCGTTTACGTTCGGTATGGATGCGACGCCCGCCATGATCATGATCACCTCTATTTATTACGGGTCGAAATTCGGCGGCTCGACGACATCGATCCTGATCAACGTTCCGGGTGAAGGCGCCTCGGTGGTCACGACCTTCGATGGTTACCAGATGGCCCTGCAAGGAAGGGCCGGCGCTGCTCTGGGGATATCCGCCATCGGTTCCTTCATAGGGGGATTTATCGGTACCATAGCGCTGATTTTTGTTGCCGTGCCTCTTGCCAACTTCAGCCTGAAATTCGGCCCGGCGGAGTACTTCAGCCTGATCCTTATGGGAATGCTTACCATCGTTTTCGTTGGAGGGAAATCGATCGCCAAATCGCTGATGAGCGGCGTTCTCGGGCTTGCCCTGGGTGTCGTGGGAACGGATGTGGTTCAGGGCGCCCCCCGTTTTGTGTACGGCGTCCCGGAGCTCATGGACGGCATAAACTTCGTTGTCGTGGTCATGGGGATCTTCGGCATCGGCGAGGTCCTGGTTTCGGCTGAGGAATTCATGAAGATGGATTCCATCAAGGTGCCTTTTGCCAAATTGTGGCCTACCCTGAAGGATCTGGCGGATTCAACAGGGGCGATGGTCCGCGGGACGGTAATCGGATTCCTTGTCGGAGCCTTGCCGGGCGCCGGTTCGACGATCGCCTCCTTCCTCTCCTACGGCCTGGAAAAAAGCGTTTCCAAACATCCCGAACGCTTCGGTCAGGGGGCGATCGAAGGGGTCGCCGGACCGGAAACATCCAACAACGCCGCGTGCTCGGGCGCTATGGCCCCGCTGCTGGCCCTCGGCATCCCAGGTTCCGGGGCGACGGCGGTGATGCTCGGTGCACTGATGATGTATGGTCTCAAGCCGGGACCGATGCTGTTTCATACGAGTCCCGATTTTGTCTGGGCCCTGATCGCCAGCATGTTCGTGGGAAATGTGATCCTGCTGATCATGAATCTTCCCATGGTCCCGCTGTTTGCGTTGAGTCTCCGCGTTTCTTACAGTATCCTCTACCCCATCATCGTTCTGATCTGCGTGATCGGTGTTTACTCGCTCAACACCAATATCTTCGATGTCTGGGTCATGCTCCTGTTCGGCGTTGCCGGCTATTTCATGAAAAAATATGACATCTCCGGCGCCCCCCTGATCATCGGCCTTGTCCTGGGCCCCATCATGGAACACTCCCTCTACCGGGCGCTTGCCCTCGGGCAAGGCAGGATATCGGTCTTTGTGACCCGGCCGATTTCCGCGGTTCTCCTGGGGATTGCCCTGGTGATGACTATTGCCGTCTGTTTCAAAACAGTCAAGACGATGCGAACGCAGATCGGCGAGGATGAAATTTGAGAGAGATGGCGGGAAGAGGAATATGAGACTGAGCATATGATTATCCACGAAGAACTCTGTGTGGGTTGCGGTCGCTGCCAACCATACTGTCCCACCGCCGCGATCCGCTATGAAGGGCTCAAGAGCAGCATCGACCAGGATGTCTGCTATGAATGCGGCAATTGCAAGCGCAACGCGGAGTGTCCCGTCGACGCCCTCGCGGAATCGCCCACTGTCTTTCAGTACCCGCGGGCGGTGCGTAAATACTTCAGCGATCCCGTCGCGACGCATGAAGCCACCGGCATCCAGGGCCGGGGCACGGAGGAGACCAAGACGAACGACGTCACCCACCGCTGCGGTCCCGGGGAGGTCGGCGTCGCCATCGAGGTCGGCCGGCCAACAATCGGCATGTCTCTTCGGGAGGTGCAGAAGATCACCCGGGCGCTTGCCCGGAGCGGCATCCACGAAATCGAGAAGCACAATCCGATCCACTCCATGATCGCCGACGAGGCGACGGGGGATCTGAAACCGGAGCTCCTCGGGGAGCGGGTCCTCTCCGCCATCATCGAGCTTCAGGTCGAGTGGAGCAGGCTCCGCGGCATCCTCCGCACGCTGAAGGAGGTCGCGAAGGAGGTGGACGGCGTCTTCTGCATCGACGTATTTACCGTCGTCGGACCGGGGCTGAAGATCCCCGAAGAGGTCGTGGAGGGAATCCGGGCGGAGGGTTTTGCCTGGAGACCGAACGCCAAGATCAACATGGGCCTGGGTCGGGCCTGGGAATGAGATCGCGCGCCTTGCCTTTGGACCTTTTTGCGGCGCCGTCCGGAAATGGCGGCTTCATCAATCATTGACCGGTTCAGCAGGGATGAAGATATGACGCACAGTTTGCACAGAGAAGGCAGCCCGGAGGCGCTGGAGCGGGACTATGTCCTATTCGTCTATCCGTCGAAGGGGTTCAATTACAAAGGAAGCGCCCCGAAGGTGCGCCATCTGACGGAACTGATCCATCAGTCGGGCCCCGTCAATATCATGGCAAAGACGCGCCGCCGCAAGATAGCCGGCGGCGCCAGGCCGGAAGATGCCCCGGAGGGCATCATGGTCGAGGGGGCGAATGCCTATTGCGTCTACAACGGCCGGGATATGCAGCCGGTTGATACCATCCAGTTCGATGGGACGCGCGTCTATTCCGTTTTCAACAGCCGGGAGAAACTCAAGGAGGCGCTGAGGCAAGATCAAGGAGGCGGACGAGGGGATCTCGGTCGTGATCAGCGGAAACATCGACAGCGTCCGGGAGATCGCCGCGGAGATCGGCATCGATCCCCACATGGTCAACCTCTCGCTGGGCATCCACGGGCGGACGGAACTCCTGCCGCCCGCCGACATCCGGGAGTTCACGACGATGTGCGGCCACGGCCTCGTTTCGCCCCACCTGGTCCGCGACACGATCCGCCGGTTAAAGACGGGCAAGGTCAGCGAGGAGAGCGCGTGTGAGATCCTTGCAAAGCCCTGCCTCTGCGGCATCCACAATCCCAGCCGCTCCGCGGAGCTGCTCCGGGAAAAGGCGCCGCTTTACACGGTCGACCGCTGGTAGCCGTGGTCGGATGTAAAGCATCAGCCGGTGATATCGCTCCGCCGTTTGCGAAAAGCCGGCGCCGTCATCACAACAACGATCAGGACCGTAGCGATGATGAACGCAAGGCTGATCGGCTCCTTCAGGAATACCACGGGATCACCGCGCGACATCAGCATCGCCCGCCGCAGATTTTCCTCCATCATCGGCCCCAGCACGAACCCGAGGAGCATTGGCGCAGGGGGACACGCGAATTTCATCCACATGAAGCCGAGGAGTCCGAAAATCGCCGTGAGGTAGAGTTCGAAAGGGCTGTTATTCAAACTGTAGATGCCGATGGAGGAGAAGACCATGATGGCGGGGAAAAGCAGTCGATAGGGGACCTTGAGCAGGCTAACCCAGAGGCCGATCAGAGGCAGGTTGAGAATGACGAGCATCAGGTTCCCGATCCACATGCTCGCGATCAGCCCCCAGAAGAGGTCGGGTTTCTGTGTCATCACCGACGGACCGGGCGCGATGCCGTGGATCATGAGCGCCCCGAGCATCAGCGCCATCACGCCGCTCGCGGGAATCCCCAGCGTGAGCATCGGGATGAACTTGCACTGTGCGTCTGCATTATTGGCGGACTCGGGTCCCGCCACTCCCTCAATCGCGCCACGGCCGAACCGCGACGGATCCCTGGCAACCTTCTTCTCGACCATATAGGACGAGAACGAAGCGATCGCCGGCCCGGTGCCCGGCAGAACGCCGAAGAACGCTCCGAGCAGAGTTCCTCTGAAGATCGGACCGATGGATCGCTTGATGTCGTCCTTCGAGGGAAAGAGGCTCCCTACTTTGGAAGTGAAAACAGAACGCTCACCCCGATCGCCAAGGTTGGCCACAATTTCGGCCAGTGCGAACACCCCCACGGCGACAACCACGAAACCGATACCGTCCATCAACTCGCCGATGTCAAAGCTGAAGCGCCTCCAGCCGGAATTGACATCGGTTCCCACGGTACCGAGCAACAGTCCCATCGCCACCATCGCGAGCGACTTGACCATGTCGCCCTGAGCGAGCACCGCTGCGGCAACGAGCCCCATCAGCATGAGTGAGAAGTATTCCGCTGGACCGAACTTCAGCGCGAGTTCGGCGATCGACGGGCCGAATAGCGCAATGATCAGCGTGCAGACGGTGCCGGCGAAGAACGATCCGATCGCCGCGATCGCGAGCGCCGGGCCGGCTCGCCCCTGGCGGGCCATCTGATAGCCGTCCATACAGGTGACGACCGCCGAGGTCTCGCCCGGGAGGTTGACCAGGATGGCGGTTGTCGAGCCGCCATACTGGGCGCCGTAGTAGATTCCGGCCAGCATGATCAGCGCAGCGACGGGAGAAATGCTGAAGGTTATCGGCATCAGCATCGCGATTGTCGCGAGCGGCCCGATGCCGGGAAGTACGCACGATCAGGGGGCCCAAGAGGAAGAAGGCAGCCAAGGAAACAGTAAAGCAGATTCTGAAATGATAACGCGATACTGAACCCGAAAATCAGGTTGTGGAACAGTTCCATGACAACCTCCTCACCACCTCATTTTTCATGAGAAAAAACCCAGGCAAAGAATCCTGGGTTCTTCGGTGCGCGATGGTTGAGCTTATAGGGCTTACTGCGCAGTAGCTCCCGAGTCTTTAACCACTACGGCCCACTTCTTATACTCGCTGGCGATGAAATTCTTGAATTGCTCGGGTGAACCGCCGACAGGATCGGCGCCTTCAAAAATCATCTTCTTGTCAATTGCCGGCTCTTTGATAATCTCGTTGACCGCCTGATTCACCTTCATGATGATGGATTTGGGAGTGCCGCCACGGACAGGAAGCCAAACCATGACCCCGCTTCAAAACCTGCGTAACCGCTCTCAATCATGGTCGGCACGTTAGGAAGTGATCTTGATCGCTTGGCGCTGCTGACGGCGATAGCCAACAGCCTGCCGGATTGTATATGCGCGATAACCGAGGGGATGGTGGCGAACATGAAGTCGACACGTCCCGCCAATAAATCATTGAGCGCATCTGCGCCTTTATAGGGAATGTGGACGGCTGGTAAGTTGTCACGTTTGGCCATCATGAAGCTGGAAAGATGTGAGGAGGTGCCGATGCCCGTAGAGCCATACGAGAGAC
>CAWFOM010000013.1:0-28315 GCA_963817385.1 uncultured delta proteobacterium | reverse complement strand
TTCCCAACACCTACATGCAGGCCAAGGCCGCGGCCGTCGCCATCGCAAAGATGGCCAATCAAAAGGGCTGGAAGGATACATCACCATCGCCTCGGACTACGAATGGGGCAGATCAACGCAGGCGGAGGCCGTTACTTTTCTGAAAACAATGGCCCCGAATCTCACGCTGAAGAAAGAGTTCTGGCCCCGTCTCGGTGAGACGCAGTTCACCTCCTACATTACCGGCGTCATGGCTCTGAAACCGGATTTCGTCTTCGGCAGCCTGGCATCCAATGATAACGTCGCCTGGATGGAACAGGCCAAGACCTACGGCTTTTTCGACAAGATTCCCTATCCCGGCTCGCTGATCAGCGTAACCGAGCTGATACTTCAAGCAAAAACACTGCCCCGCAACGTCATCGCGCTCACCCGGGCGCCGTTTTTCGCCCACCTGGACAACCCGATGATGGCAGATTTCGTTAAAAACTACCGGGCAAAATACAACAAGTTCCCGAGCGACTGGGCGGTCCTCGGATATGACACCGTATATGCGTTGAAACAGGGCGTTGAAAAGGCCAACACCATCGATACGGAAAAGGTCAAGGACGCCATGAAGGGCCTGACCGTCAACCTGACGAGGGGCAAGCTCGCCTTCCGAACCATAGACAATCAATTGAGCTGCTCATCCTATATGGGAACAATCACCGACGACCCCAAGTATCCGTTCCCGATCTACAAGGATATCATCGAGGTCAAGGGCAGTGAAAGCGAACGGCCGGAAAGCGAGATCATCGAAGCAAGAAAAGCAGCAACGAAATAACGCCATAAGGAAGCCGACGTGGATATAACTTCCCTTTTTGCGCAGTTTCTCAGCGGACTGACCTACGGCACGATTCTCTTCCTCGTTGCCGCAGGTCTGTCCCTTATTTTCGGCGTCATGAACATCCTCAATTTCGCCCATGCGGCCCTCTGGCTCATGGGCGCTTATTTTTGCTACACCTTCTGGAATCTGATGCAGGGAAATTCCTTTGCGCTCTGGCTCAGCATACCGCTTGCAGGCCTTGCCGCGGCGGCGGTGGGCTGGGTCATGGAGGTCGTGCTGATCAAGCGGATATACAAGCGCGAGCTCTACGAGCAGCTCCTCATCACCTACTCCATCGCGCTGATCCTCAGCGACACGATAAAGCTCACCTGGGGTGTAACGAACAAGCTGATCGTCCGGCCCGAGATCATCCAGAAACCCGTTTTCATCTTCGGCGCCCCCCTCGATTCGTATTTCCTGTTCGTCATTGCTTCCGGCGCCGCAGTGGCAATCGGCCTCTGGTGGTTTCTGAAATACACCCGCTACGGCCATATCGTCAAGGCCGCCGTCTTCAGCCGTGAGATGGTGGGTGCACTGGGCATCCCCATTCCGCGGATCGACACCTGGGTCTTCACGCTGGGCATATTTCTTGCCGGTTTCGCCGGGGGGATACAGGCGCCGATCGGCTCCATCACCCTGGGCATGGATACCGCCATCATCATCCAGGCGTTTTGCGTGGTGGTCATCGGTGGATTCGGCAGTCTGCTGGGAACGCTCGTGGGCTCGCTCATTGTGGGCGAGGTGTTATCGTTCACGATACTTTTCTGGCCTGACGGGGCGATGGTCCTGATTTTTGTAATCACCGCCGCCATCCTGATCGTGCGACCCTGGGGACTGTTCGGCACACCGATGAGGACATGACCGATGAAAAACAAATATCTTTTCCCGGTAATCCTGTTTCTGTTCGCGGTCGCTCTTCCCTTTATCGTGCCCGAATTCTGGGTTCATGTACTCACCGAGATCCTCATCATGGGGCTTTTTGCCGCCAGCTTTAACATGATATTCGGCTACATGGGGCAGCTTACGTTCGGCCATGCAGCCTACTACGGCGTCGGCGCCTACACAACGGGGCTTCTCATGGTAAAGGCAAACATCCCGCTTCTCGCCTGCCTTCCCCTTTCGATGCTCATGGCGGGTCTCTGCGCCGCCGTTCTCGGCTATTTCTGCGTAAAACTCCGAGGCATATACTTCGCCATCCTCACGATGGCTTTCGGTCAGCTCGTCTATTACATCATCTTCCAGTGGTACACCTTCACGGGAGGCGACAACGGCCTGCAGGGCATCGTCCCCCCGGCGTTTCTCGGAAAGGCGGCCAATCCCTATTATTTTTTCACCTTGATCGTCGTTACTCTCGGAATGATCGCGCTTTGGATAATCAGCGCGTCGCCTTTCGGCTACACCATGCGGGCCATACGCGACAACGCCGAACGGACCGAATTTATCGGCATCAACGTTCAGCGGTATATGCATCTGAACTTCATCATTGCGGCCATGTTTGCCGGGCTTGCCGGTGCGCTCTGGGGACCGTTCAACCGCAGTGTCGCCCCCGATCTCTGCAACTGGCAACACTCCGGAATGCCGGTGTTCATGACGGTCATGGGCGGACCGTTCAGCTTTCTCGGGCCGCTGGTCGGTTCCGCCATATACACGTTTCTGATGGCCCTTGTGACAAGCTTTACGGAGTACTGGCCCCTGGTGAGCGGCATCATCATCATCCTTGTCGTACTCATCATGCCGGGCGGGTTTTTAGGCCTCATCAACGAAAAACTCCCGTTCCTCAGACAGAAGGACGACAGCGGAAAAGAGATTGCCAAGTAAGGATGGCGGAAACGATGGGTGATAACAGCACCTCCATTTTGCAGATAACCGGACTCAGGAAGTCTTTCGGCAAATACAAGGTACTGACCGACGTCAGCTACAGCCTGCCGAAAGGCGAGATCGCGGCCATCATCGGACCCAACGGCGCCGGGAAAAGCACCTTTTTCAACCTGATAACGGGTTACCATCTCGTGGACGGCGGGACCGTCCGTTTCATGGGAAGGGAGATCACCAACTGGCCGCGCCACCGCATCGCCCGCGCGGGCGTCAGCCGCGCCTTCCAGGTGAGCAACATCTATCCCCGCTTGACTACGTACGAAAATATCAGGCAGGCCATCCTGTCGCAGCAGAAGCGCACCCTGAACATCGTTACGCCGGCGCACCGGCTCGCCCGGGAAAACACGCTCGATCTGATCGAGCTGACGGGACTACTGCCGTACGCGGATACCCTTGCCGGCATCCTCTCGCAAGGCGACAAGAAGAAACTCGAACTGGCGTTGGCCCTGGCGGGAAAACCGGAGCTCCTGCTTCTGGACGAGCCGACGGCCGGCATGTCCTCGGAGGAGACACAGGAAACGATGGAGCTGGTGAAACGTCTGAACAGGGAGATCGGGCTCAGCATCCTTTTTACGGAGCATGACATATCGGTAATCTTCGGTTACGCGCGGAAGCTCTCGGTACTCTATCAGGGGATGGTCATCGCAGAAGGCACGCCTGAAGAGGTGAGAAAAAATGCAGAAGCGCAAAAATGCTACCTTGGTGAGGAAGTATGATACTGGAAGTCTCCGGAATAAATACCTATTACGGAACAAGTCACATACTCTTCGACGTGGCGCTGAACATGAAATGCGGCGAACTGGTCTGCCTGCTGGGCAGGAACGGCTCCGGCAAGACCACAACCCTGCGCAGCATCATGGGTCTTACCGCCCCGAAAAAGGGCACGGTGGTGTTTCACGGCGAGGAGCTGCGAGGCCGACCTTCCTATTACGTTGCCCAAAAGGGAATCGGCTATGTTCCCGACAACCGGCTCATCTTCCCCGACCTTACGGTGCGCGAGAACCTTGAGATCGCCCGAAAAAACTCCGAACATTACCAGGGCGAACCCTGGACAATCGAAAAGGTGTACGACACCTTTCCCCATCTTAAAAACCTCGAAAAACACCTCGGCGGCCACCTCAGCGGCGGTGAACAACAGATGCTCACCATCGGCAGGACGCTCATGGGAAATCCGGAATTGATACTCCTCGACGAGCCCGTTGAGGGCCTGGCGCCCCTGATTGTCAAGGATTTCGCCGAAAAGCTCATCAAGCTCAAAGAGATGGGTGTCACGATTCTCTTTTCGGAACAGAACATCCGCTTTTCCCTGGCCATTGCCGATCGCGCCTACGTCATCAATAAAGGCCGGATTGAGTATGAAGGAACCATCGAAGATCTGAGCAGGAATGAAGAGATCAAAGAGAAATATCTCATGATTTGATCCCTCCGGGATTCCTCAATCGCCCGTCAAGAGCCGCTTGTGTCAATAACCACTTCTGAAATCAGGGATCCTTGACGATTTTGATCTCAAAGACCTTCGGCCATAATTTCCCCGTGACGAACAAGCGATCGCCCCGCCCATCATAGGCGATGCCGTTGAGGACGTCCGCGCCCGGGGCATCTCTCACATCGAGCAATCCCTTCAGATCGATCCGGGCTGTGACCCGCCCCGTCACGGGGTCGATGACAGCGATATGATTCGTCGGCCAGATGTTCGCATAAATGGCGCCCTGAATGTATTCCAGTTCATTGAGACCGGCAACCGGCCCCCGCTCATCAAAGACGGATAGTGTTGCCGTTTCATGAAAGTCGGTCGGGTCCAGGAGATGCAGAATGGATGTTCCATCGCTCATGATGAGCCGTTTACCGTCATGGGTGATTCCCCATCCTTCATGGGGATAGGTGAATTGCTGCAGGAGGCGGAACGATTTCTTGTCATAAACAAAACCGACGCGGGACTGCCATGTAACCTGCACGATCCGATCGCCGAAAGCCGCGATCCCCTCTCCAAAGTAGAACGGCGCCAGCCTGATCTCTTTCAAGACACGGCCCGAAGCCAGGTCCACCTTGCGCAACGAGGAACGGCCGTGCAGTCCCGTACCTTCGTACAAGCAGCCGTCGGCATAGAACAGGCCCTGGGTGAATGCCTGCCGATCATGGGGAGTGGAACGGATGACCCGATACCCATACCAGGGCGTCTTTCCCGGCATCGGCTTCTCGGCGGCCTCGCCGTGAACCCGCAAAACGACGGAGAATAAGACAAGACAAAAGAGGATCAGCCACCCTGCATTCTCAATAATGAAAAGTTTCCGGATGTCCCGTCGGCCCTTCGCCATGTCACGATCTCTTCCGAATGACGAGCACATAAACGCGAATGCCCGGCAGGTCGTTACCGACATCCGCAGAATTATCGCCTCAGCGGATCATCGAGTGTTTCCAGCTCCGGGATCAGGCGGTACATTTCTGTGTGGTCAGCCGCCTCGGCCCGCTCGCCGGCGGCATCCCACAGGCGCAGGCAGGCGGTCCCGAGCGTCATATCGAGCCCAAGTGCGCGCCCCAATTCCAGGGCCGTCCGAATGTCCTTACGCATCAGCCTTAACGAGAATCCTGAGTTGTAAGCGCCGGAGATCATGAACTGGGCGACCTTGTTCTCGGTGGTGTTGTTGCGTCCGGTCGATGCGTTGAACACATTCGTCATCACGTTTGGGTCAAGTCCGAAGGCCTCACCCGCCCGTAACGCCTCGACCGTTGCCGCCAGTCCCGCGGCCGACACAAAATTATTAAGCGCTTTTACGGCATGTCCCGCGCCCGCCGCACCCACGATGAAGAGCGAGTTTCCCAACACTTCGAGGACAGGCCGGCAACGCTCGATGACTTCGGGTTCGCCGCCGGCCATGATCGCGAGCTGGCCGCTCACCGCCCGTTTTACGCCACCCGATACCGGCGCGTCGATCAGATGCAGTCCCATTCCGGCGAGCCGTTGCGCGAGCGCACGGGTCCGGAACGGGTCGGATGAACTCATGTCCATGACCACAGAGTCCGGAGGCATTGCTTGCGCAAAACCAGGAACCGCGGCATCGCCCAGGACGGCGTGCTCGACGGCATCGGAGTCCGGCACCATCGTGATCACGGTCTCGCAGTGCGCCAGCTCGATCACGGCAGCAGCAGCCGCGGCGCCGTGCTCGGACGCAAAGCGCTTCATGCGCGAGGCGTCCAGGTCGAATACGGTCAACGCATGACCGCGAGCAGCCAGACGTGAGGCCATGGGATAGCCCATGGCTCCAAGTCCGCAGAAACCGATGGTTGCCAGCTTCATAAGCTCATCATCCTCCATCAAACCCTGCCTCAGGCGCGGCCGGACTTCTTTTTGCACGGAATGACGAAGACGGGGATCGGGCTGTATCTGATGATTTTCTCGGCTACGCTCCCAAAGACGGCGTGCTTTATCCCCGTCCTCCCATGGGTGCCGATTACGATAATGTCAATACCTTCCTTCCGCGCAAATTTGAGGATTTCCTCATCTTCACGACCGGATTTGGTGACGATTTTGACTTTCGTCTTATCCTTGATCTGGCTGAGATATTGATCGTTATACCTCTGCTCCAGATTTTCCCGAATGGCCGTCTGTATCTTGTCGAAATTCTCCGGTTTGGAGTAAAGAGATGCATAGTACTGATTGGGAATGTTGGGTATGACGTGGAGGATATAGAGAACGCCCCCGTCCCTCTTCGCAACACCGAAGGCATAATCGAAGGCGCAATCCGAATTTTCAGAGAAATCGGTACAGAAGAGCACTTTTTTGTATTTAGGATACTCAATCATTCTTATTCCTTCCTTTCTCCTGTCGTCGTTTGTTTTATTGATGAGAAACAGGCTATGGTCCGGGAGTATAGGACGATCGGCCAGGGGTGTCAATGAATAGAAACAGCCGCAAAATGGGGCATGGGGCCCCGATGTGTAAATTTCATTAAAGTTTATGGTTAAAAGACCGATATTTTTCATAAGGATTGTTGAAAAAGTGAGTCATCTTTCTGCCGCGGGGACGTAACCGTCCTTTACTGTTTCGTATACGCATCGGGGGCAATCCACTAAGGGATCATAGGGGATTGTCAAGGAAGATACGTGAGGAGTGAGAATCATGGTCTATACATTTACCTGCCCTGTCCCATGCAAACGAGTAATAAAAGTCTATGCGAATACTGATGATGATGCCATAATAAAAATCATTGCAGCAGGTGCGATAAGTTGTCGAAACATCTCAAATCAATCTTGTTGTGAAAAACGTCATCAGCATATGCCTTCGTTGCCGGAAAATCAGTTAAGGGAAATTGTACGATTGAGCATGGAATTAGAATAACCC
The DNA here is from genome assembly GCA_963817385.1 of uncultured delta proteobacterium. Classification (GTDB taxonomy): domain Bacteria; phylum Desulfobacterota; class Syntrophia; order Syntrophales; family UBA5619; genus JAKAFS01. The sequence goes on along the minus strand of CAWFOM010000013.1, from coordinate 21,260 downwards.
TACGGTACGTTAAAAAGGTTGCAAGATTTTACCCCAATCGTCACTGCGGCCCAATGAACTCCCCTATGTCGAGGTCGTCAGCGAGAGGATGCATCTGAGGAAAGATATTTCCGCACCTGGGCAAGGGCCATCTTGGTCATGCGGTTTTCAATGAAACCCATGGCCGACGGCCAGCGTTGCTCGATGCAACTCGTCGTCCCCGCATGGGCCAAGGCAATATAGATCAAATGGTCCCGCTCTTTTCCCTTGCCTGCCCGGCCGATCACCCCCAACCCGAGATCCGCTCCTGCCACACGACGAATCCCCTCGGCCAGGGCCTTGGCCAGGCCGGCATTGACTCCGTTCCCCTCCTGCCAGAGAGAAGAGGGCACTGAAAGCAGCGTTCGAGCCATCTCCGGGCTGACGACGGTAACGCCCAGCCGGAAGAATTCCGCTCCCCCTTCCATCTGCTTCACCGCCTGGCTGACGGAACTGCCGAATGCGGTTTCGGCCACGGCTACGGTGAGACCGGCCTTCCTCAGAAGAGAGCTCACAATCCCTTCATAGCTCTCCTCATCGACCCCGAAGATGAATTCCGCCAGGCGCTCCCGAATCCGCGCCTCCAGCGCGGCATTCAACGCCTCCGCCTGGGTTCTCTCGGCCGCTTTGGCCGTCAGGCGGACATGGATCTCTCCGATCTGGGTATGGGCCAGAAGTCCGATCGTGGGGTTCGATCCCTCTTCGATCAGGTCCTTGAGCCGCTCATCCACCAGGCTCTCGCCGATGCCGAACAGCTTGAGGACCCGCGAAACGATCACCTCGCGGATTCCCAGTTTCCCGCGCAAATAGGGGATGACGCTGTGCTCCATGAAATACCGCATCTCGTGGGGAACCCCGGGAACGATGATGATCGCCTTGCCGTCCTTCTCCGCGATGAAACCGGGTGCGGTTCCGACCGGATTTTCGATCGGGATCGCCCCCTCGGGAATGTATGCCTGTTTGCGGTTGTTCGGACTTGCGGTCCGGCCCAGACGGGTGAAGAAATCACTGATCTGGTCGAAAAGGGCCGGTTGGAACACCAGCGGTCTCTCTAATACTTCGGCCACGGCCTCCCGCGTCAGATCGTCGATAGTCGGACCGATCCCGCCGGTCGTGATGATGAAATCCGACCGGCCGAGCGCAGTCCGCAGTGTCGACTTGATTCGTTCCAGGTTGTCCCCGACGGTGGATTTAAAATGGAGGTCCAGGCCGATGGTCGTTAACTGCTGGGCCATATAGGCCGAGTTGGTGTCCACGATCTGCCCCAGGAGAAGTTCCGTTCCGACTGCGATAATCTCTGCTTTCATTGATCCTTCCTTCTGATAAGGCACCGCGGCAAGCCGCGGCACGTGCAATCGCTCATGGATTCACAAGCGGATTCTTCATTACGGTCATTCCAAAATAACCGTTCGATCCTTCTTCTGACTGCCCTTGATTTTGGGATACCCATACTGAAAGAACAGAACGACGGCGATAAAAGCGAGGAGCACAATACTCACCCCCCGGGTGAAGAAAGGGGCGAGGGAGCCTTTACCCGCCAGCAGGGATTTCCGGAACTCGACATCGAGCAGATCGGCCCCCAGGATCAGTCCCAGCACCAACGGAGAGATGGGCAGCCCCAGCCGCTTCATGATGATTCCCAGGACGCCGAAGGAGAAGGCCAGGTAGATATCCAGGATATTCGTGTTCGCCGCATACGCGCCCAGTGCGCACAAAACCGCCACGATGGCCGCCATCGCCGTCCGGGGGGTGCTGACGAACAGCCGGACCAGCCCCTTGCCGGCATAGGTGCCGATGATAACGAAAAGGATGCCGGCGATAAAGAGGGCCATCGCGATCTGATAGAGCCACTCCGGATTCGTCAGCAGAAACGTCGGTCCCGGCCTGATGCCATGGAGCATCAGGATCCCCAGCATGATGGCCGTCGGGGCGTCCCCGGGAACACCCAGGGAGAGGACCGGGGCATAGGCCCCGGGCACATTGGCCATGTTGCAGGTCTCGGAGCCGATCAGTCCCTCGATGCTGCCGTGGCCGAACTTCTCGGGCTCCTTGCTCATGCTCCGGGCGTGATCGTAGCCCACCCAGCAGGAAACATTCGCGCCGATCCCCGGGGCGACGCCGATGATATAGCCGAGGATCGAGGTCCGGAAGGAGAGCCAGCGGTACTTCCACCACATCCGGGCTGCGCCGACAAGCGAGGTCTTCTTCAGGGGGAAGCTGCTCACCGTGACGTCGGTGAGCCCCTCGAACACCTCGGTAAAGCCGTAGAGGCCGATCATCGCCGGGATCAGCGGGATCCCCGCGGAAAGATAGGTGCTGCCGTAGGAAAACCGCGGGGAACCGTCGATCGGATCGATCCCGATACAGGAGATGATCAGCCCGACCGTAGCGGCCATCATCCCCTTGAGGGTGTCTCCCTCGGAAAGATTGGCGGCGATGAAGACCCCGAAGATGCCGAACCAGAACATCTCCCAGGGCCCGAACATCATCGAGAGCTTGACAAAAAAGGGCATAGTGAGAAGGAGCATGACGATCCCGAGATTATTGCCCATGAAGCTCGTGAAGACGTTAATGCCGAGGGCCACCTCGGCCTCACCCTTCTTCGTCAGCGCGTACCCCTCGATCGCCGTCGGCGCCGAGGCGGGCGTCCCGGGAATGTTGAGGACGGTGGCGGAGATCGACCCGCCGTAGGTCCCCCCGAGCTGGCAGGCGGAGAGAAGGATGATGGACCAGAGCGGGTCCATCGTGTAGGTGATTACCGCCAGAAGGGCCACGGTCATCGTCGTGGAGACGCCGGGCAGCGCCCCGCCCAGGATACCCACGGCGCAACCGATCGTGATGAGCCAATATCCGTACGGGGTGGAAAGGTCGACGAAGGCCTTTCCCAAGCCCGTGAGCATGCTTACCCAATCCATGATGCGAAATCTCCTCGCTAAAGCCTACCAGATCTGCAGCTGGAACAACGTATTGAAGGTGAGGTACAGAATTCCCGTGATGCCGAGGGCGACGGGCAGAAACAAAAACCATTTCCGCCACTTTTTCACGAACAGGGCAAACATGACCGTCATAAACAGGGCGCTCGAGATGTAGAAACCGATCAGCGGAATGCACACAAAGACGTAGATCGCGGGGAGGATAATGCCCAAGATGACCGGCCGGTGGTCCTGCGACTTCACGATAGAGATGGTCGATCCGAAGATCCGGATCGGATGAATCCGGCCGCCCTTCTTCCACGACCGTGCAATCAGGATTACCGCAAAGAGAATGAGAAGAATCCCCATCAGTCCGGGGAAGATCCCCGGACTCTCCACGAATCCTCCGCGGCTGGGCATCGTGAATGAAGCCCAACAGATGTACAACCCGAAAACCAAGGTGACGCATCCGACCCTGACGTCACGATCTACGGCTGCCATGATTCTTCTCTCCTGACGACTTCGTAAAAAGTCCGGATGCTGCGTTGCGCTTCATTCCTCGTCATTGCGGCGTACGGCAAAGTACGCCTCACTCCTCGGATCTCGCGCGCCTTGCCTGCGGCCTGTTTACGAAGCCGTCCCAAATTCAAGGCTTTTGCGACTTTTCTCGAGGTGTTCGCTCCCGAATAGGGTTACGGTCTCGGGATGCCCAGTTCCTGGGGGGAGTGCTTCGCCTCCTTGATGTCATAGAGGATCCAGCTCTGGGTCTGCGTGGCGGCCTCGAAGATCCTGTCGGCCTCCGCACCCGTCTTGCCGTTGATGGGCAGCAGGTTCTTCTTGGCGAAGTCCTTCACCGCATCGCTCTGCAGGGAGACTTTGAAGGCGTCAATCAGCTTGTTCACGCGGTCCTGGGGAATGCCTCGGGGATACCCCAGGGCGCGCCAGCCCAATCCGCCGGCGATCCTGTTTTTCATCGCCGGGGCAAAGTCCGTGATGGGCGGGATCTTGATGTCGTCCAGAAGGTAGGGCTCGTCATCGAAGACGATCAGGGGGCGCAACATCTTCGATTTGATCAGGGTCAGGGCCTCGGAGAGGTCGCTCGTGGAGAAGTCAACTTCTTTCTTGGCGGCCGCCAGGGCCGCCGGGGCGCCGCCCGTGTAGGGAACGGCCTTGAACTTGCCTCCCAGGGCGTTGGCAACGATCAACTGCGGGACATGCCACATACCGCCGATGCCGCTGTTGGAACCGGTTAGATCCCCCTTCTTCAGGCGTTCGACCAGTTCCTTGCCGTCCTTGATCGGTGAGTCGTAGGGGACGCAGAAGGTCGCCATATTTCCGAAGAGGATGCCGACCATGCCGAAATCCTTGTAGGTCAGCTTCGAGAGCCCCGTCGCCGGAAAGGTGGAAACCGCACTGCTGATGCCGTAGAGGTTGTAGCCATCCCGCGGCTGTTTGTTGACATGGTCCATGGCAACGGCCCCGTTGGCGCCCACCATATTGACGACCGGCATGGCGACCCCCAGCGTCTTACGCATCCCTTCGGACAGGAGCCTCCCCATCATGTCCATCCCTCCGCCCGGGGCGAAACCGATGGTAGATCGTGATCGGCCTGGTCGGCCACTTCTCCTCCGCGGCCGTCGCCGCGGCAGGTAAGGCCAATAAGAAGATGAAGATGCCGACTACAACCGCCCGTAACGATTTCCGTCTCATGTCACTCTCCTTTCTTCTCTGTCCATCCGCGGATGCGGACGGAGCCGTAAACGCCGATCTTTTCCCGCCTCAGCACGAGGTAAACGCTGCTGCCTTTTTGAGCATGTAATAGCAGTTACTGTCAAGTATTTTGTATGAATCTTCCCGGCCGCTGCCGGGAAGAACTGCAGACGATATCCTCCCGGCGCCCGGCCGATCAGGGGAATAATTTATTTGACAAATATGAACGCATATGACTGAATATCGGCTCACTCCCCTTCATCCCGGCAGAGAGTTTTTTCGAAAGGAGAGCATAGGAGCGCAGCACCATCACCAGGCCGAAAATTTCCCCAGAAGAAGACATAGCCTTTATCCTTGACACACAAAAGCCGTCTTCATATACTCCCCCTGCCAAAAGCACGTTTGCGGTGCACCGGGCAAAACCCGGAAAATCCAACCGGAGGAAAACAGCATGAACGCGAAGAAGGATCGAAAAGAGATCGGCCTCGCAGTCGTCGGAACCGGAACGATAGGGAAGATCCGGGCCGTCTTTGCCCGGGATTATCCCGGCGTCGGGTGGATCGGCGTCTGTGACACCAATGAATCGCTCGCGAAAAAGGTCGCCGGGGAGACGCGGGCCGATTTCTGGACGACCGACTACAAGGAGCTGCTCAAACGCCGCGAGGTCAACGCGACCATCATCTCGACCGATGAAAACAACCATGTCGGCCCGACCCTTGCCGCCGTGGAACGGGGGCACCGCCTGTTCATCGAAAAACCTCTCGCGACGAGCGTCCAGGATTCCCGGAAGGTTTATGATGCGATCATGAAAAGCGGCGTCGACGCCGTGATCGGCTACACCAACCGATTCCGGAGACGATTTCTGGCCATTAAGGAAAAGCTTCGCACCGGCGAGATCGGGGACGTCACGACGGTCACGACCCGGGCCTTCATGAATCGGATGGTCCCTCTCGCCACGCTCCGGCGGACAAACGAGAGGACAAACCTGCAGCCGATGGTTGTTTCCGGGACCCACAGCCTGGACATGTCGATGTGGCTGATGGAAGGGAAGGAGCCCGTCGAGCTCTACGCCCGTTCCACGGATAAAGTCCTGGGGTCTTTCGGCACCAAGGATGCGACCTTCGGCATCTTCACCATGAACGACGGCACGATCTGGAGCATGAACATCAGTTGGGCGCTGCCCATCGTCTGGCCGGGCGCGGTTTACGGCCTGGAGATCGGGATCGTGGGCACCAAAGGCGTGATAACGGTCGATGACACCCATCGCGACCTGGTCCTTGCCTCGGAAAAACCCCAGTGGGCCGGCTACCGTCCGGAGGGCTACCACCCCGAGTACGAACGCCACGTCGAATTCCTCACCAGCTATCCCCCCGGAGATATCGCCTTCGGACAACTGTGGGGGCCCATGCGCGAAGAGACCAATGCATGGTTTTCCCGCATCTACATGGGGATGGAAACGCCCCATGCCACGGCGTGGGACGGGCACCGGAACCTCGTCCTGACGATGGCCATGGGTCTGTCGGCGGAGCGGGGCGTCCCCCTGAAGCTCCCCCTCGATGAGGATGAGTTCACCCGATAGGCGCGACCGGCCGCAGCCTCGAGCGAAGCCCGCTGAAACGATGGACAAGCGGCCGAGTGACTGAACGGCAGGCCTTGCAAGGCTGGTACGCGCCCCCTAATAATGCGATTGAAAATCGGAGGTTGACGATGGCAGTCATTGATTTGCGCAGCGATACGGTAACCCTTCCCACCGAGGCCATGCGGGAGGCCATTTCTCATGCCGCACTGGGGGACGACGTCTTCGGTGAAGATCCCACCATCAACCGCCTGGAAGCACTGATGGCCGAGCGGACGGGGATGGAGGCGGCGCTCCTGGTCGTCAGCGGCACGATGGGCAACGTCACCTGCGTTCTGACGCACTGCGCCCGCGGCGAGGAGGCGATCCTCGGGGACTGCTTCCCACATCTTCCTCAACGAGGCGGGCGGGATGTCCGCCCTGGGCGGCATCTTCCCCCACACGATCCCCAATCAGCCCGACGGGACTCTCCGGCTGGAAGATATCGAGGCGGCCATCCGCGCCGAGAACATCCATTTCCCCCGGACGCGCCTCATCTGCCTGGAGAACACCCACAACCGCTGCTACGGCGCCCCGCTGACGCCGGAGTACACCGCCGCCGTCGCGGCGCTCGCGAAGCGCCGCGGCCTCCTCGTGCACCTCGACGGCGCCCGGATCTTCAACGCCGCGGTCGCCCTCGGCGTTGATGTCCGGGAGCTGACCCGGGGCGTCGATTCATTGAACGTCTGCCTCTCCAAGGGGCTCGCGGCGCCGGTCGGCTCCGTGATCTGCGGGAGCAAGGAATTCATCGCACGGGCGCGGCGGACGCGCAAAATGCTGGGCGGCGGGATGCGCCAGGCGGGGATCATCGCGGCCGCCGGCATCGTGGCCGTCGAGCAAATGATCGACCGCCTCGCCGAGGATCACGTAAACGCCCGCCGCCTTGCCGAGGGAATCGCCGGGATTCCGGGAGTCGCGACCGATCCCGCCCGCGTCGGGACGAACATCCTCTATCTCGATCTCATCGATCGCCGCTTTTCGGATGAGGAATTCATGAACCGCCTGAAGAAAAAAGGGGTTCGCCTGTCCCACACGGGACCGGCCCGTTTCCGGATGCTCACCCATTACGGGATCGATTCGGCCGACATCACCGCGGCGCTAAGCGCCTTGCGCGCGGTGATGCAGAGCTGACGGCTTCGGAATTACCTAGGCAACGATATACGTTACAGTCGTCATTGCCGACGAAAGCCGTGAATCCTAGAGTTAGATAGACTGGGTGCCGGATCAGAGCTTACCCCGGACGACTGAACATGAAGAACAAACCTCACCCCGAAGCGGCGCGAGTCCGTCTCCGCCATGCTCTTGCATCCGCCGGGGATACGCTCCGGGACGCGATCCGCAACTATGAGACGAACGGCGACGCGAACCAGGCCGCCGCCATCGCCCTGTATGCCATCCTTTCGATCATCCCCCTGTTCATCCTGACCCTGCTCATCGTCAACAACCTTTTCAGCGCCGATCCGGAGATCCGGGGGAAACTGATCGAGGGCATCCGCCAGTTCATCCCCTCCTTTTCCGGTGAACTGGTCACCCAGATCGGCCGGATCGAGGGGAAGAAGGAGGTCCTGGGCGGGCTCGGGATCATCAGTCTGATCTGGTTTTCGGCGATGATCTTCGGCGCAATGGAACAGGCCCTGAACGTCATCATCCGGTCGAAGGTCCGCCGGAACTACTTCGCCTCCAAACTCCTCGCCATCGCGATGATCCCGATGGGGTGGGCCGTCGGCGTGGCCAGCGTCGGGATCAGCTATGCAGCGTCAATCCTTACCAAGCAGCCCATCCTCCTGCCGGGAATGGTCCTCTTCCTCCCGGTCGTTGAGGGATTTCTCTTCCGCTACCTCCTCCCCTATCTGGCCACCGTGATCTTCTTCACCGTCGTCTACAAAGTGATCCCCACGGGAAAGGTCGGCCTGAAGAGCGCTCTCATCGGAAGCGCAATCTTCTCCGCGCTGATGGAGATCGCCAAGCAGTTTTTCACCTGGTACGTCGCCAATTACACCAGCTATAACGCGATCTTCGGTTCCCTGGAGACGGTGGTCGTCCTCGTCATCTGGGTCTTCTATATCGCGCTGATTTTCCTTTTCTGCGCGGAGCTCATCTCCTCCTACCAGCGGCGGGATATGATCCTCATCGAAAAAGCCTTGTTAAAATCCGGGAAGGATCGGCCGCGGACCGAGGAACAGCTCCTCCGGAAATTCGGCCGCTTTTACGGCCGGGATGAATATATCTTCCGCGAGGGGGATGCCGGCCAGGAGATCTTCTATATCCTGAACGGCCGCATCCGGATGGAGAAGAGTGTCGGTGAGGTGAAAAAGACGCTCGCCGAGATGGGACCGGGGGAATATTTCGGCGAAATGGCGGCGCTGATCAGCGTCCCGCGCAATGCATCCGCGCGGTGCCTCGAAGAGTGCCATATCGCCGTCATCAGCGGGGAGATGCTGCAGAACGTTCTGGGGGAAAACGGCGAGGTCTCCCTGTTCATGCTCCGGGAGTTCTCAAATCGGCTCAGACATACGAATGTTGCCCTGGAGGAGATGACCCATGCCTGGATCAGGCTCATGGCGATCCTCTATTTCCTCCGGGCGTGGCCGCTGCCGGACGACCGGAACCCCGCCGACGAGCTGGCAAAGTTGACGGGCAGGGAAACGGCCGAGATCCGGGAGCTTTTCAGGGAACTCTGCCGGAGGGGTGCGCTCACCTGTGCGGACGACCGCGTCACCGGTTTCAGCCGTGAAGAGGCCCTGCGGCTTATCGACGAACAGATGACAAGGGCTTAACCCTTCACTCCCTTCACTTCCTTCACTCCCTTCACTCCCCTCACGCCCTTCACTCCCCTTACTCCCCATTCACGAGATCGGGCCGCCATCCGCTCCCGCCCCGCGGGAGGCCGCCATCACGAGAAACGGCGCATGGTTGGAGGTGAAGAAAAGCGGGTCCCGCCGGAGGATCGCCGCGATGGCAGGCGCTTTTTTGAACTCATTCTCCAGGAACCGCCGGACCTCCCCCCGCTCCCACCCTCCGGGATGGGCAAAACGCCGGTAGAGTGACAGGTCCCCCTCGTAGAACTCCCCGGTATCGAGCCCCTCCGTATCGGGACCGTAAGCGGGGAGGTTGAAGACGGCAAGGTTCAGAAAACCGATCTCCTCGGCGTGGGCCACGGTGAATTCCAGGGTCCTTCCCGCCGCCTCCCGCGTCTCCGCAGGTGTCCCGAAGAGGAGATAGACATAGGTCGCGATACCTGCCTCCTTGAGGTTCTCCAGGACTGTGGCCGCCGTCCCCAGATCGATCCCTTTGTTCAGGGCGTCCAGGACCCTCTGGTCGCCCGACTCCAGCCCCAGCTTCAGCATGACGCAGCCGGAATCCTTCAGCCGCCTGCAGAAATCGCGGTCCGCGAGATGAGAGGTGATCCGCGCGAAACCGTACCAGGGCGCTCCCGGCGGCTCCGCCGACAGGGCCTTCAGGAGGGCGGGGCTCAGGGCGTTGTCCAGGAGGTGGATCAGCGCCGGGCGCTCCCGCTTCGTCAGGACGCGGAGGTCCGCCGCTGCCCGCGCCACCGGAATGGGGCGGTACGGGGTCCCCTCGGCCCGCTCCGGACAGAAGGAACAGCGGCGCCACCAGCAGCCGCCGGAAGCGCTGTAGGGAAGGACCTTTCCCGGGGCCAGGTAATCGGCCGCGGGGAAACCGTCGAAGACCGGCAGGTCGCAGCCGCCGTCATGGGTCTTCCCGAAGAGCCACAAGAGCGGGTCCTCGCCCGGTCCGGCGATCAGCTCGTCGATGAGCCCCCCGAAGGGGCTGCGCCAGCCGGGCCTACGCATCCAGGAGGTGACCAGGCCTCCGCCCAGGACGATCCGCAGGTGCGGGTATTCGCGCCTTATCAGACCGATCATCGCGAAAGTTGTCAGGGCCTGGCTGAGATAGTTGAGCGAAAAGCCGACGTGTGAGACGGGCGACTCGGCAAGGATCTGCGGAAGACGCCGCCGGAACCAGGGATGAAACGGATTTACCTCGGGCGCCGCGGCTGCCCTGAGCAAATCGGCGCTCCGGACGGGGGAGAGCGAGGCGGCTTCGTAATCGGCGAGGCTCAGGCGGACCCCATACGGCTTGGCCGCTACCGCCAGGAGGCGGTTCACATCCGCCACCGCCCGCCGGTAGCGGTCGGGATTCGCGTAGATCTCCCAGGATCGGAGCCGGGCCAAGTTCGCCTCTCGATGCCGGGCCGCCCGGCGCGTCCAGGAGTCTGCGACCTCACCGCCGTGGGACGCGTCGCCTCCCACATCTTCTCCGCACCGCGGCTCGATCGGTCCCGCTGAGGAGATGTCACGCTCCGCCCGTCCGCCTCCGCCTGGCAGGCTCGCATCGCCGTCCGCACTGCCGCCGAGAGCCGCCCGCGCCGCCGATTCCATGAGCGCAAGCTGTCCCTCGCCGTTGGCGTCCCAGACCCGGCAGGCGACGCCGTGGCGCCTGAGCGCCCCCGCGAGTCTCGCCGGCCCCCCCGGCGCCTCGCAGGCCTTCGCCGCCGGCGGATGGATGAGCACGATCCCCTTCCCTTCCCCGTCTGTCTCGATTCATCTCTTTCCTTTTTCTGAATTCGCCTGATAGATCCTGTGGCCACGGTATTCGATCGGGCATGGTTTTTCAAGCCCCCTGATTGTTATCTGTCCTTATTCCCGTTGACTGCGGGAAGAAATGACCTATAATATTATTGTAGCAACCGAACAGATAAAATGTCATGCCGGACCCCGGATCGGGTCCGGGGCAGGCTCTGATCCGGCATCCAGTTATTACTGGTTCCCGGCTTTCGCCGGAATGACGACGAACGATTAAGGAGGGGGAAACCATGCTGCAGTTCGAATTGAGTCCGGAGCAGAAGGCATTGCAGGCAAAGGTCCGTGAATTCGCGATCCGGGAGATCCTACCCGCGGTATGGCACTACGATGAGACGGGCGAGATCCCGCTGTTCCTGCTGCGGAAGGCCTTCGATGCCGGTTTCATGAACAGCGACATCCCGGTGAAATACGGCGGGCAGGGGCTCGGCCTCATGGACGCCGCCATCCTCACCGAGGAGATCGCCGCGGCCTGCCCCGGGGTGGCCACATCCATATTCGACAATTCCCTCGGCATGGCGCCGCTCCTGCTCTGTGACAACGAACCGCTCAGGGCAAAATATCTCCCGCTCATCGCCCGCGAATTCAAGCGGATCTGTTTCGCCACCTCCGAACCGACCATGGGTTCCGACGTGGCGGGGATGCGCTGCAAAGCGGAGAAGACGGGGGATGATTACCTCCTCAACGGGACAAAATACTGGATCACCAACGCCGGCGTCGCGGATTACATGACGGTGTTCGCGACGATCGATCCGGAGAAACAGCACGAGGGGATCGGCGCGTTTCTGGTGGAAAAGGACTGGGAGGGGGTCTCCGTCGGCAAGACGATACCGAAACTCGGGCAGCGCTGCTCCAACACGGCGGGGATCAACTTCAAGAACGTCCGGGTCCCGAAGGAGAACATCATCGCGGAGCCGGGCAAGGGGTTCGTTCTCGCCATGAAGACCTTTTCCCGGACCCGGCCCATCATCGGCGCCTTTGCCGTGGGCGCGGCCCGCTCGGCCATGGAATTCGCCATCGACTACGCCAAGAAAAGAAGGGTCTTCGCGACCAAGCTTTCCAACTTCGAGGCGATCCAGTTCAAGATCGCGGAGATGTACCAGAAAGTGGAGACCTCGCGCCTCCTGGTCTGGAAAGGGGCATGGGAGGCGGACAGCGGAATCGATCCCACGATAAGCGCCTCCATTTCAAAATTCTATGCGACCGAGGCGGCCATGGAGGTGGTCAACGACGCCCTGCAGATCTTCGGCGGCTACGGGTACACCAGGATGTTCCCCATTGAAAAGCTGCTCCGGGACATCCGGCTCTTCAGCATTTACGAAGGGACCAGCGAGGTGCAGCGGCTCATCGTGAGCGGGTACGTCCTGAACAGCTACAAGCCGGCCATGCCTCCCCTGGAGGACCTCCCCCTGATCCGGGAGACCGACCTGAACGACCCGGCGGCGAAAGGCGTCCCGGCCTGGCGCTGCCGCATGTGCGGCCACATCCACTACGGCGAGGAGCCGCCGGAAGAGTGCCCGTCCTGCTTCTTCCCGAAAACGGCGTTCAAGAAGGTCTGGCCCGCGGCCTGATTCAGCTCAGATCCGCTGGATCTGCCGATTCGGCGATTTTCACAAGTCTTCAGGGGTAAGACCGGTATGCTTGGCAATCCGTGACAACATCTTAGGGCCAATTTCTTCACGATCATGGAATGCAAACACGTAATCAGGCCAATCGGCATGGGCAAGAACACGATGAGAAGTGCTGTGCTGCCGCTTGATTATCCAACCAATGCGAAGCAAGGCAGAGAGGACCTGTTGAGCTTTTGTTGACGGCCATCGGCTCATGCTGAGATTGCGAATACTTCCTTAAGCTCTGGAATCTCTTCCTCATGTTCCAGCCGGTCAGCCATGACTCGTAAAGCTAATGCTTCTGCCTTTGAAATGGCTTGGCTACGAGTATCTCCGTAAACCATGACTCCAGGAAGCTCCGGGATTTCAGCAATCCAGCGGCCATCTTCTTCTCTTTCGATTTCGATCTTCATAAATCACCCTTAATACTATGATACCTCACTCAGAGGATCATGTGCAAGCTTTGTTTCCCTTCACAATTGCCTCAGTCAGTCGGTAAGGATCTCCCGGATCGGGATGTAGAGATAGGCGAATTCGTCATCCGGAAGTCCCTTGCCGATTTTCACGACTGCCGATGTCGGTATATAAGAGAGTCGCCGCATGTCCGCGCGTCCCTCCGGAATAACGTCTCAGAGACCGGCGCATATTTCCTCCACCGAAAGCACTTTGGCAAACAGGCCATTGAGTGCAGCGAGGAATGCCGTATGCACATCCTCCGCAGAGACAGAGGTGCCGCCAAACGACAGGGCTCTTGTGGCGCATGCGTCGTGTGCCAGAACGCACTGGAAACCGAGGTCGGCCGCTGCCCGCGTGGTGGAGTCGATGCACATATGGGTCATCATCCCGGCGATCACCAGTTGTGAAATCTGGCGGTCGCGCAGATGCTCAAGCAAAGGCGTTTCACGAAAGCTGTTAGGGTAATTTTTCTGAAACACCGCTTCGCCACCGGCGGGGGCGGCGCTTTTGTGGATTTCCACCCCAACGGTATCCGGTAAGAAAAAGGTTGCCCCGGGTCTCGTGGAGATATGCTGGATGTGAATGATTGGCAGCGCTCTTTGTCTGAACGTCGTGAAGCAGCTTCCCGGCTTTCACCCCGGCAGTGGGGCTGTTCACCAGTTCCATTGCCCCGCCGGGAAAGTAATCGTTTTGGATATCGATCAGGAGCAGTGCTTTAGTCATTGGATGCCTCTCACGTAAGGATCACCGGCACGGGAAACGTGTGGCCGGTGTATTGATCGGTTCGGTTTTCATTCTCCTGCGCGCCGCACACTGATTCATTGATTCAGCGCCTTGATCATGGGGGGAACGAGGAAGCCAATCAATACCAGCGCCATGACCGGCCGCAGTAAATTGACAGGTTTAAGGTTCCCATTCAGGACGGCCGTGGCGACATGATTGACAGCCGAGAACGTAAAGAACATGAGCATCGCGGTAACGATGGTGGCATCCGCATATCGCCCCCAGTCCAGCACATAAACGAGCAGGGCCGTGACGGCTGTGGCCGCATTGGCCAGGCCCGATTGAATCTGATACGCACGATTGGGCTCATAGCCGATTTTCTCGGAGGCCGCGTCGCCCAGTACCAGAGATTCAAAGGCCACCGTGCCGGACATGCACATTACCACGAACGGCCCCATGATATGAAATCGCGATACCGCGTCTTTGCACAGATAGTAGGCGAAGAAAATGGCAAGCCCTATACCAGCCGGCCGAAGCCACTCCATCATCACTGCCAGGTTCTTCTTAGTCATTCTGCCTCGCATTCTCGACCGTGCTGCCCTGCGAGCAATGCAGCTAATAGGCACGCAGCTTTTTCGCGCGTCCGGTTGGGCGTTTTGTGAGACCGTTCACCTTCGTAGCCTCTTTGACCAATCGCAACTCAAGGCGGCAACCGAGGGCACGAGCGTACTTTTGCAATGTTGAGAGCGCGGGTGAATGCATTCCGCTCCCTGATTCCAGGCGCGCCACTGCGGACTGAGTTGTGCCGATGCGTTCGGCAACCTCCGCCTGAGTTATACCGGCCGCCGCACGCGCTTTCAGAAATTCATCCAGAAGAGCAAACTCTTCATTAAGCTGGTCATACTCGGCCTTAACGTCTGCGCGTTTGAGCGCGCGTGCCTTAAGTTCTTTATGTGTGAGCATTCTTTACGTCCCTCATCGGGCCAACAACATCCATCCTGTCTGAATATCGAAGATACCGCCCAAGAAAGCCTGCGGGCATGGCCAGGATTTCATTTTGTACCGATTCACTGAAGTAGGTGATTGTCCAGTTCACGAATATTTTATAGCATATTTGCTATACCGAGGCAAAAGAAAAGTGATATTTTTATTTGTCGACGAAGTGCCGGTTGTTTTGACTGAGATTACGAAGATATTGGTCGACAATATCGAGAATGACTTTTTCTGTCGGGGAGCATCTCCCACAAATGTGCCATTTACCAGGTGCAGGGCAAATTCGATCTTCCGGTTGAACAAATTGCAACAATTCTGCAAGATGTTCTCTCTGCATAATTTCCCCAATTAGCTCTAACGTTCGACATGAGCGGGACACCGGCTTGCCGGTGGCTGTCCGCTCAATGGGGAGGTTAGCGCTTTGCGCCCGGTGGGGGAGTAAGAGGCGAAAGCTCCTTCGGATCCAGGAACACGCGGAATTTCGCTGCCGCTTCTTTGCTCCGAAAGAGCTTCTCATACCGATCTTTCTGGTCTTCGCGGCTTACGTTTCGGATGAAGACGGCATCCACGCGATTCGGATAATCTGAGAGGATCTTCGCATATACTTCCGGATCTTTTTCGCCGGAATCACCCACGAGCACGACGTGGCGCTGGCGGAAGCGGGCCATGAATGCTCGAATCTTCTGAAGCTTGAATTCATACGTGTCATTCGGATCCGGGTTCATCTCTTTGAGAAGGACCGAGGGATCCCCAATGTCAACGGAGCGCATATCCCAGGTGAAGTCAGGGAACCCGGCTTCCTCGGTAAATCGGCGGAGCGGCTCATTGAACTGCCAGGGCCCGGCAGACACGACGTGGAAGTGGATGCGAGGGCCGAGCGCCTCCATCCATGAGCGGTAGAGGGCCGGCATTCCAGGCACGGCTCTGAACGGCCGCAAGAACGTGTTTGCCATCTTCTCGTTATGGTTGAGTATGTCGGTAATCTTGATGGTGTCATCCATGTCCGTGATCACGGTAACCCACTCTTCCGGCACAAGCATTACGCTGCCTGAGAAACACCTCGGATTGGTGGCAGTGGGCACGGACTGAAACGAGATCATGCCGCCCTTGGCGAGTTTCGTGACCTCGTCACCCGTCAGCGTGATGTTGCCGGTGAAGTAACCAGCTGGATCGGAAGCAGGTAGAACAATGACCTGGTCACCGACTTTCACGGAGATAATTGTGTTTCTGTTGCTGTCGGACAAAAAATAACGAGCACGTTCGCGGAAAAGCGGGTCTGAGGGACGGGCCCTTACCAGCGGTGCGAGAACGTCTATTAGTGCTTCACGAGCCCGGCTTTTTTCGGTTGGCTCGAAGACGCGGCCCTGAATGGTAAGAAGGTACTGGTTGTCGCTTAAAACTGAGGCGGGAGAAGGGAAGAAAACAACCTCCTGGCCCCGCACCGGGCCATCCACTGCGGTGTGGGCGCAACTGCTGAATAATGGGGACACCAAAAAAGTGGCGGCAAGAACCATCCGCGCAACGGTACCCATCATGAAGCGCGAAATCGTTTTCATAACTCCTCCTTTTACACTGTATAAGATTATCGGAATGCAACGCAGGCTCTTTGTAACGCTACTCTATGCCCTGTGTGCTAACGACTTAAATGAGGCGACGGGGCAACCAACCTTTGAAAAAAAGTAAGCGGCTATTCCCGGTCGCCTCGATTTTATTGTTCGGCGCTGCCGTCTTTTCTATATTCTTTCAATGGATATAATGAACTCAGCATACTCTTGATAGCCCTCAATGAACGAATCTAAAGCATCTTGGTCAAGTACGTAAGTATTCTTTACTGGATTATCTACCAGCGGCACAATTGTAGTGACTTTGAATTTAGCATTTCGATATTGATCAACCTCTTCCGTTGAAATTATGGTTTTCTCGACCGGCTTCAAAATGTGTTCTAAATAAGTTTGGTTCAATTCATTAACTAATCGAGTACCTAATAACGCCAGGTCTTCTGCTGCGCCTGGTTCTACGCGCTCGCCATGGATTGCTCTATTAGCGATATTGACAACATCGCGTAGCGCACTAGCAACGGAGCCTTTCAAAACTTCGCGCTGGACAAGGCTATCAACCAAGCGGCCAAGACTCAACCTCCGCAAATCAGGTTGTGGATCGACGGAAGCTAAATACAGTCTTTTTAATGCCTCCTCAAGCTCAATACGGATTTTAGCCAAGGCTAAACGGGGATCAGTAGCAAGAAGATCTCTGATTTCCTCTTCAGAAATGACTAATTCTTCTGTTGAGGGAGAAGGCAATTCAGCTGCCGCTTTTGCCTGTATTTTTGCAATTTCGTCTTTTCCAATTTCCGCCTCAAAGTCTCCCAGTTTTATCTTGCGGATAAACTCCGCGAAAGGTATCAGAAGTAACAATCCGAGGAGAGCGAGAGTAACAGTATCAACCTGTATCGCATCCCATTTCACTACGTGTGCACCAAGCAGAAATGCAGTAACCAGCATTACGATTACCTGAATTGAACGCAGCATCTTTGGTTTAATCACTTTATCTTGCTCGTTACTCATATGAATACCCTCATATTTTCTGTATCAAATTTTATTATGCCGAACGAAAAGCTAAGCCGGAGCGCCCCCTGTGGCCGCGATCGACTTTAGCGACGGGTTAGGGACGATTAGCAGCTTGCCTGCACCAACAAAATCAGCGTCAACCAATGCAACCTGTTTAAAATATGAATTTTGTATACTTGATTCAATATATTTAACAACATTGACCTTTTGCTCAAGGTACTCATTGTTAATGCGATGTACGAACAAGAAACGTACTCCAACCAATAGAGTATCAATATTTTGATAATCCATGGTTGATTTCTTTGTGATTCTTCTTTTTAGCCGGTTTTTCAATAATTTAATCCTATCTCCAACCCACCCGGCAGGAACAACATGTTTGCCTCTCATCCTTTTCTCGTCGATAGTTGCTTCTTCCTGCTCATAGTATGCTATAACAATCTGAACGGATTCAATTTGGGCACCATATTTATAAATCCACCCGTCAACTTTACCTTCAGTTTCGTTTAATTTAAAAGTAATACTCTTATCTTCTCCATATCGATACTTCACGTAGTATCCTAATGTAGCGAGCTCTTCATTTATCTTTTTATGTTTTCGCTTTCTATGCCATATAATGTTGTCTGTGCAATCCAAGGTTTCAATGAAAAATTTCAATTTTGCTTCCCAGTCAGAAGCACAAAATTCTTGGTGGGTAAAATCAAAAGCTTCCATTGTGTTATGTCCCTAGCGTCCCGCATCGAGGCGGTGGTTAGGCCCCACTCTTCGAGGCATAGCTGCAATACGCTTCTTTGCCAACCTTGAGAGCTGCATAGAGACAAACGGCGATGAAACCTGCAAGGAGTGTGGCCGGTGCGCCAACGCTGGCTCCAAGGAATGTTGCGACTACCCCGACGATCGCGGTGGTTGATTTCTTCTGAAGATCGTTGATCTGCTTCCAGAGCGCTCGGTACTTCTTGTCGTCCGTACATAGAAAGACGTGCATCTCGGTCTTCACGAACTCCCAGTACTTTCGGTCGGGGCGTCGGTCCTCAGTTGGCGGTGGCCTCGTTGATGCCTGTGGAGGGAAGCGGCCACCCTGATACATGAAGTTTGCGACTTCCTCCGCGGTGGAGACAGCACCGATGTCCCAGGCGATCAGCGCTGGTGCTTCAATGGTGAGGTCAGTCGCATTAAGTGAGCGCAGAAGCGCCTGAGTGTTCATGTTCTTTCCTGTGGGGCCTAACATTGCTTTAACATTGCTTATATGGGTCCATATAAAAAACTAAACACCGCACTATTTGCCGTATAAAAAGCCGATGAAAAAGGCGGTTTATCAGTCATAAATATTTTTGTATCAACTATTTGCATATGCCCATTGTTTTTATTATGGCATCTTATATGGATCGGCATAAAAACCTTCTGATCCTATCAAAGAACGTCTAATGGAAAGAAATCTGCGAAGCGGTCATGCGGCTCGAAGTCTTCAGCCGGAAAAGCTGAGTCAGCCAATCATGTTATCCCTTGTTTGTCAATGAATTTCAGATGATTTTCAGATGCTTGGGCAGAAACTTATTGAACGCCTCGTCCCGAGTGTTTTAATGCTTCGATGACTTCTCTAATCTTACACAGCTTATTATTTCCTCATATCCACACACCTCCTTTCCATTATAACGCTCCGATACAGTTTTCTATGTAAGAAGTCTATAGTATTTATTACCCCACAGACATGCGGGACCGTTCTTCGTATCCTTCCTCGGCCTATAAACCGGTTGCCATCGACAATCATCCGCCGGATGCACAGGAGAAAACGGAAGATTTGTTGCGGCGGCCGAAGGATCTTACACTAATATGATTACGGGAGGTAGAAAGTGGAACGTTCTCTGGTTTTGGTTAAACCCGATGGTGTGCAGCGCGGCCTGATTGGCAAGGTGATTGCCCGCCTGGAGCGGCGCGGCCTGCTCCTGGTGGGGGCGAAATTCATGAAGGTGAGCAACGCGCTTGCCGAAGAGCACTATGCTATTCACAAGGGCAAGCCGTTTTATGATGGCCTGATTGCCTATATCACCTCCGCGCCGGTGATGGCGATGGTCTGGGAAGGCCCCAATGCAGTGGCCGCCATCCGCCAGACGATGGGCGCGACGCGCCCCCTGGAGGCCGCTCCGGGCACCATCCGCCACGACTTCGCCCTGGAGGTGGGCCGCAACATCACGCACGCCTCCGACAGCCCCGAAAACGGCGGGAAGGAAGCCGCGCTGTGGTTCAAAAAGGATGAACTGGTCTCCTGGGGCCGCGACGTGGACAAGTGGATTTTTGAGAAATAGGGAGAAAACCATGCCCTACGTGAACATCAAGATCACCCGGGAAGGCGCCACGAAGGAGCAGAAGGAGAGACTCATCAAGGGGGCCACGCAGCTCCTCGTGGACGTCCTGGGGAAGAATCCCGCCAGCACCGTAGTCGTCATCGAAGAGATCGATACGGACAACTGGGGGATCGGGGGAGAGCCCATCATGACCTGGCGGCAGCGGCAGCACGGCTGAAGACGACCCATGTCGCTGATCCGCCGTGATCATCGCCGCGGGTCGGTTAGACCGGAAATTTTTCGCATCCATCCTTCGCGCATCTGTGGTATTATCTCCAGCGATGAACACACCTTTTCACAGAAGCGCGGCTCTCCGCAGGAGGGCCTTTATCGACTTCGGGAAGTTCCTTCTCTTGGCGGGCCTCGCCGTCTGGCTGTTGACGATGGCAACCCGCGGCCTGGGCTATCAGTGGCAGTGGTATCGCGTCCCCCGCTTCCTCTTCTCGACGTCTGGGGGCGCCTGGACGGCCGGACCGCTTCTCGAGGGGCTCCTGGTGACGCTGGAGATCTCCGCCCTGTCCCTTCTGTGCACCCTGGTCCTGGGACTCACGACGGCGCTCTTTCGTCTCTCCGCTTCGTTCTCCGCACGGGCCCTGGCCCGCGGCTACCTGGAGCTCATCCGGAACACGCCGCTCCTCATCCAGATTTTCTTCGTTTACTTCGTCCTGTCGCCGGTCCTGGACATCGGCGCCTTCGCCTCGGCGGTCCTGGCGCTCTCCCTCTTCGAGGGCGCCTACGCCGCGGAGATCCTCCGGGCGGGAATTGTCTCCCTCCACCGGGGGCAGTGGGAGGCGGCCCACAGCCTGGGCCTCGGCGCCTTCGACACCTACCGGGACGTGATTCTCCCCCAAGCCATCCGCCGCGTCCTGCCGCCTTTGGCCGGCCAAGGTATCTCGCTGATCAAGGACTCCTCCCTGGTGAGCACCATCGCCATCTACGATCTCACGATGCAAGGGCAGAAGATCGTTGCGGAGACCTTCCTCGCCTTCGAGATCTGGTTCACCGTGGCGGCGATCTACCTGATCATGACTTTCGGCCTGTCGCTCGTCGTCCGCATGATGGAGCACCGGATGAACGGCGTCCCGCTCCGGGGGATTGGAGGCATCGCATGACGGCGGACGAGCGGATCATCGATGCCCGGGATATCACGAAAACCTTCCCCGGCGGGGTCGTCGCCCTGGACGGCTTCACGCTCGCGGTTCAACGGGGCGAGGTGGTCGTCGTCATCGGCCCGTCGGGTTCGGGAAAGTCCACCTTCCTCCGATGCCTGAACGGTCTGGAGGAGATCGACGACGGCTCCATCGTGATCGACGGGATCCCCCTCGACCACCACCGGAAGAACCGCCTCCTCATCCGCCAGGAGGTGGGGATGGTGTTCCAATCCTTCAACCTCTTCCCCCACATGAGCGTGCGGGAAAATATCGACCTCGCCCAGGTTCGCGTCCGGAAGAAGACGCCCGCGGAAGCGGCGGAGACGACGATGGCGCTCCTTACGAAGGTCGGCATCACGGAAAAGGCGGATCGCTACCCCCACGAACTCTCCGGCGGGCAGCAGCAGCGGGTGGCCATCGCCCGGGCGCTGGCGATGAGTCCGAAGGTGATGCTCTTCGACGAGGCCACCAGCGCGCTGGACCCGGAGATGATCGGCGAGGTCCTGGAGGTGATGCGGACCCTGGCGGCGGAAGGGATGACGATGGTCGTCGTCACCCACGA
>CAWFOM010000012.1:0-113513 GCA_963817385.1 uncultured delta proteobacterium | reverse complement strand
CCCAGGAGGCCGCCGGCAGCATCTTCATGGGCATGTCCGATCAGACCGGCCAGGAGATCGACGAGTTCGTCGTCGAGACGCTCCGCAACCACCTCCTCGGCCTGCCGCTCGACCTGCCCAGCATCAACATGACCCGGGCGCGCAGCGAGGGAATCCCGTCGCTGAACAACGTGCGCCGGCAGATCTTCGGGGCGACCAACAACGGCCAGCTGGCGCCGTACACCGACTGGGTCGATTTCCGGGAGGCGCTCAAGCATCCGGAGTCGGCGGTCAACTTCATCGCCGCCTATGGCCGGCACCCGTCCATCACCGCCGCGTCATCCCTCGCGGGCAGGCGCACCGCGGCCGACCAGATCGTCAACGGCACGATCCTCCCCGGCCCGGACGGCATCGTGGGTGACGATCCTCTGACCCTTCTCGTCGACGAGAGCCTGGACGACATCGTCCCGCCCGCTGACAGCGCCGACTTCATGTTCAGCACGGGCGCCTGGGCAAACGTCGGCACGACCTCCATCACCGGGCTCGACGACATCGACCTCTGGATGGGCGGCCTCGCCGAGCGCACCAACCTGTTCGGTGGCCTGCTGGGCAGCACGTTCAACTACGTGTTCGAGAACCAGCTCACCAACCTGCAGAACGGCGACCGCTTCTATTACCTGGCCCGGACCCCGGGCATGAACCTGCGCGCCCAGCTCGAGGGCAACTCGTTCGCCGAGCTGGTCATGCGCAATACCAACGCCCACACCCTGAAGGCCGATCCGTTCGCGACGGCCGACTGCAAGTTCGAGCTCGGCCGCCTGACGTTCCCGGCGGCCCCGGGCAGCTTCATCACGGGCGCGGGCTCGGTCAACAACGACCCGCTGTCGGAGTGCAACAAGAACCGGCTGCTCCTCCAGATGGCCAATGGCACGATCCGGTACCGCGCGGTCAACTCGGTGGACCCGGTCGGCATCAACGGCCAGTCCGTCTACAACGGCCGGCCCGGCACGGTCGGCGACCGCATCTTCGGTGGCAACAACTCCGACACGTTCTGGGGCGGCCCCGGCAACGACATCATCGAGGGCAATGATGGTGCCGATATCGCCCTCGGTGGCGAAGGCAACAACATCATCACTGACCTCGCGGGTGACGACGTCCCCAAGGGCGGCCCTGGCAACAACGCCATCGACGGCGGCCCTGGCAACAACATCATCATGGGTGGCGATGGCAACAACTTCACGAACGGCGGCGCCAACATCAACAAGACGTTCCTCGGGGCAGGCGATGACTTCGCCATCGCAGGCCAGGGCGAGGACGCGATCTTCGGCGACAGCGGCGACGACTGGGAGGAGGGCGGCGACCAGCCCGATCTCCTCATCGGTGACAGCTCCACGCTGTTCTTCGATGACCACAACCTGCCTGGCCACGACATCCTGATCGGCCAGAGCGGCGACGACGACTACGACGGCGAGGGTGGCGACGACATCTACGTCGCAGGGCCCGGCGTCGAGAAGAATGCCGGGGCAGCCGGATACGACTGGTCGATCGGCCTGGCCGACCCCCAGCCCCAGAATGCCGACCTGGCGCTCCTGATCGTCAACGCGCCGCCCGTGAACGAAGTTCGCGACCGCTTCAATGAGGTCGAGGCGCTCTCCGGCTGGAACTTCAATGACACGCTTCGCGGTGACGATGTCGTGCCGAGCGCCGTCGGCGGCGGCGGGTTCATCGGCTGCGATGCGCTCGACGCCGCGGGCGTGGCCCGCATCGCCGGCCTCGACGCCCTGGTTCCCGCATCGATCCGCACGGTCGACTCGGGTCCGATCGTCGCCAACTCCGTGACCCATCACTGCCTGCTCACCGGCCTGGTGTGGGGCGAAGGCAACATCCTCCTCGGCGGCGCCGGCAGCGACACCCTCGAGGGCCGGGGCGCCGACGACATCCTCGACGGCGACCGGTACCTCAGCGTCCGGCTCAGCGTGCGTACGAACCCGGCCCTCGCGGCCAGCGAGATCGGCACCACCGACCTCATGGAGCACATGGCCACGTCCGGCGGCTTCGGCCCCGGCACCATCGGCATGACCCTGCAGCAGGCCGTGTTCGCGGGCCTCGTGAACCCGGGCAACATCGTGGCAGTTCGCGAGCTCCTCAATCCCGGGTCCGGGGACGAACGTCGACACGGCGTTGTTCTCGAGCCCGCAGGGTCAGTACACGATCACCCGCCTCGCCAACGGCAGCGTGACGGTCGCCGACATCGCGGCGCCGGCCGGCGACGGCATCGACACGCTGTGGAACATCGAGCAGCCAGCTTCTGCGACGTCCCCGGCGCCGTCCGCGGGACGTGCGATCTGCGCGCCGCCCCGGTCCTCGTCTCCTCGCTCCCGGTCGTCGGCCCGACGGCGTCGGCCTCGGCCGCGTCGCTGACCTTCGCGAGCCAGGCGATCACGACCACCTCGGCGACGCAGACGATCACGCTCACCAACACCGGGACCGCCAACCTCGTCGTGTCCGGGATCACCGTGACCGGGACCGACGCGGCCTCGTTCGCCGTCGCGGGCACCACCTGCGCGACGATCGTCATCAACGCGAGCTGCGGCATCGACGTCACCTTCACCCCGGCCACGATCGGGGCGAAGACCGCGAGCCTCTCGATCGCGAGCAACGCGGTCGGGTCGCCGCTCATCGTTGGCCTGACCGGCACCGGTGCCGCGGCGGCCCCGATCGCGGCCGTCGCACCCGCCTCGCTGACGTTCGGGACGCAGGGCGTGGGGACCACCTCGGCGGCGCAGACCATCACGGTCAGCAACACCGGGACGGCCAACCTCCTCGTCTCCGGGGTCACCCTGGGCGGGACCAACGCCAACCAGTTCGCGACCACCAACGGCTGCGCGGCGCCGGTCGCGCCGGCCGCCTCGTGCACCATCGGGGTGACGTTCACGCCGACCAGCGCCGGGGCGAAGTCCGCCTCGGTGAGCATCGCCCACAACGCCGCGGGCTCGCCCTCGGCGGTCACCCTTGCCGGCACGGGCTCGGCATCCGCCCCCGCGGCGACCGTCGCGCCGGCGTCGCTGACCTTCGCCTCGCGCAACGTCGGGACGGTCTCGGCGACGCAGGCCATCACGGTCACCAACACCGGCTCGGCGAACCTCGTCGTGACCGGAGCCACCCTCACCGGCGCCGATGCCGGCCAGTTCGCCATCGCGAGCACCACCTGCGCGACGGTCGTCCCGGCCGCGAGCTGCGTCGTCAACGTGCGCTTCGCGCCCACCACCGCCGGGGCCAAGACGGCCTCGGTCTCGATCGCGCACAACGCCGCGGGCTCGCCCTCCCTCGTCGGGGTCAGCGGGACGGCCGTCACCGCGACGACCACGTTCTCCGTGCCCGCGACCCTCGCCTTCGGCAACCGCAAGGTCAACAACCCCACCACCAACACCCTGACCGTGACCAACACCGGTCCCAACCCGCTGATCATCTCCTCCGCCTCCACGGCGGCGCCGTTCAGCGTCACCCTCGGCACCTGCTCCGCGGCCGTCGCGGTGGGCAGGACCTGCCGGCTCAGCGTCACCTTCCGGGCGACCGCCGTCGGGCCGTTCAGCGGGACGCTCACGGTGGTCAGCTCCAATGCCGTCAACAGTCCCCTCGTCGTCGCCCTGACGGGCACCGGGAGGTAGGGGACACCCCTCTCTCCTCTTCCGCCAGTCCGATCAGGCAGGGCCCCGCCTCCTCTCGCGAGGAGGCGGGGCCTCATCATGTCCGCGTCGCCGGGCGACGGCCCGTGCCGTTCGGAGCTCGCGCCGGGTCGGGCGAGGCCGATTGGCCCGGCGCCGGGATCGACGTCCGGCGTGATCGATCTCCGTACGTCACCCGTGCGGAGGACACTCGCTCAGGCGCGCGGCGGCCCGTGGCTGACTCGATCCCGCATCTCGCGCAGGGAACCGCGTCGCGGGTTCACGCTCTCCGCCCACCAGGTGGCCCCGGCGTGCGCGTATGGCTCGGTGAGCGCGGCGCCTGCCGCCGCATCGTCGGGCGTCTCGCCGCCGACCAGGATGTCGAACCCGTCCAGCGTTCCGCGCACGGACAGGATCGTCGCGCACAACGCACGGACGTCGTCCGGATCGAGGAACACGGGCTCGCCGTCGACGAGCTTCATCGGCGCCGCACCATCCCAGCGCGCCGCACGTCGTATCGGGCCCCCACGCGGCCACGTCACGGCGACCCAGATCGGGATCCGGGGCCGCTGCAACGGTCGCGGCCGGAAGCTGGCCTCGGCGACGCGGTAGTGGGTGCCCTCGAACGCGAACGGCTCGCCGGTCCACATCCCGTCGAGGATCGCCAGGCCCTCATCGAGCATCTCGGCGCGCACGCGGAGATCCTCGGGCTCGCCGAACGTGCCGAAGTCCGCCTCGGGCGGAGCGCCGATCCCCACCCCAAGGATGACGCGTCCGCCGGACAGCTGGTCGAGCGAGACGGCCTCGCGTGCCACGTGCCACGGCCGGCGCCGAGGCAGCGGCGTCACCATCGGGCCCAGCCGGATCCGCTCCGTGGCCGCGGCGGCGGCGGCCAGGATGATCCATGGATCGCCCACCTCCAGGACCCACCCGCGATCGACGACCAGGTGGTCCCAGACGAAGAGGCCGTCCCAGCCGGCGCGTTCCGCCATGCCGGCAAG
Organism: uncultured delta proteobacterium; assembly: GCA_963817385.1. Lineage (GTDB taxonomy): Bacteria > Desulfobacterota > Syntrophia > Syntrophales > UBA5619 > JAKAFS01. Next base: position 108,868 of record CAWFOM010000012.1, on the reverse strand, counting down.
GTCCGCCACGATCCGGGGATCCGCGTACTCCGCGAAGTTGGGGACGCAGACCGCACACCGCATCGATCGCGGGCTGGTCATCGGCACGAGCACGCTCGTCCGGCGCGGCACCCGGACCGGCAGCGACCGCCGATCCAGCGAACGGCGCGCCAGCTCAGCCACAGCGCCGCGACCTGCACCGGGATCCATGCCTGCCCACCGGGGTTCCGTCGGGCCGGCGGCGATGCCGGTGGCGCGGATGCGAACGAGCGGGAGCCCGCGGGTCCGCTCCCGGAGCTCCTCGTCCGACGCGCTCCGCGGATCGCACCCCACCGTCCCCCGGCCGACGACGCCGAGCGTCACGAGGACATGGCGCATCTTCGGGAGGTACTCCGCCGGGTCGGTGACCTCCTCGGCGAGGCCCGCAACGCCCGCCCGGGCAGCACGACCTCGACCGTGGGATCGACGGCTATAGCATGACCGCGCCCTCGCCGGATGGCGATGCTGCGGAAAACGCCGTCCGGGGCGCCTCGGCTATCGTTTGACCGCGCCGGCCCCGGAAGGCGAGGCCGCGGTAAACGCCGTCCGGGGCGCCCTTCGGGAGGCGGGGGTCATGCCCGCCCAGGTGGATCTCATTGTGACCCACGGTACGGGAACCCTCCTCAACGATGCAGCCGAGGCCAAGCTGATCCGGCGTATCTTTCCCCACCGGAGCCCGGCAGTAGTCGCCCTGAAATCGTGGATCGGCCACCTCGCCGCGGCCTGCGGCGCAGTCGAGATGGCGATTACCCTTGCGGCCCTGAGCCGCAATTATCTGCCGGAGATACGAAATCTTGAGAATCCCTGCGAGACGGATATCGATTTTGTCCGGACCCGCAGGCGGGGAGAATGGCCCCTTTTTCTGATCGAGAATTTCGGTTTCGGCGGCCAGAATTGCGCCCTTCTCGTTAAAAGCGGGGGAGCGGCAGGGGAATGAATTCAGGGTTAACCCCCATGGCCGGATCACCCCGCGCCCATCAAAGGGGAGGGGATACAGGGAGCAAGGTCCCGTCAAAATCGGCTGGGCATGGCCCTAAGCGAACGTTGTGGCGTCAATCTTGACGCAGCCCTGATACCGGGAAGGGGGCATTTTCAGATAAATCGACAGGGTATGGGGGAATTCCAAATGGAAAAACCGGTGAGCATCCGCTCGGGGCTGCAGGGCTTCCGCCTGATCGACCGGATCAGCCGGGCCGGGAGTGACGAGATCCGGGGCGTTTGCACGCTCAAGGGAGGACCGGTGTTCACGCTCGTCGAGGCCCTCGCCCAGTTGGGGGCCCTTCATGTCCGCTATCTTACCGGCTTTGCGAGACACGCCTTTCTCCTGAAGATCGGCCGCTGCACTCTTCCCGACGGGGTTCCGGCGGCCGGGGTCTGCCTTCTCAGGGGAAGGCTGGCCGCGCAGAGCGGAACGACCTTCGCCTATCATCTGGAGGCCGGGCGGGAAGAGGCCGTCCTCATGGAGGGGGAGTTCCTGTTCACGACAATCGACTACGACGAGCGCTTCGCACAAGGGCCGCTTGCCCGTCATTATAGGATGCTGTATTCATGTTTATCGAGCGATTCGAAAACCGCCTGATTCTCCAGGAGCAATCGGGATTGTATCGACGCCCCCCGGAGATCCGGAAACGGACGGGAAAGTATCTGTTTATCGGCGACACGAAGTGTTTGAATTTCGCCTCCAACGATTATCTGGGGCTCGCGGACTCCCCTGAATTGAAGCGGATCCTGGTGAAGAACATCCGAAAATCCGGAACCTCTTCCTCTTCCTCGCGTCTCGTGACGGGAAACACCGCCCTGGTCCGGGAGGCAGAAAAGGCCTGCGCCGCATTTTTCGGTTATGAGGACGCCCTCTTCTGCCCCAGCGGCTTCCAGGCGAACCTGGGGCTTCTCTCCGCGCTCTTCGAGCCGGGGGACCGGATCCTCATCGACCGGCACATCCATGCAAGCAGCGTCAAGGGAGTTGCCCTGAGCGGGGCCGAGGTTGCGGGCTTCCGGCACGGAAACCTGCTTCACCTGGAGAAGAAGCTGCAGCAGTGTCCGGCGCGGCAGGCGGCGGTCGTCACCGAATCGCTCTTCAGCATGGACGGGGATCTCCTCGACACGGCCCTCCTCGCCCGTCTGAAGGAGCGCTACGGATTCCTGACCATCGTGGACGAGGCTCATGCCTTCGGCGCAATCGGCCCCGGGGGAAAAGGGATCGCCGCCGGTGTCGCCGACATCGCGGTCGGGACCTTCGGCAAGGCCTTCGGCCTCTTCGGCGCATTCATCCTGCTTACCGGAATGATAAAGGAATACCTCCTCAATTTTTCCGCCCCTGTTCTCTTCACGACGGCCCTCCCCTCATCCCACGCGGGGGCCGTCCTGGAGACTCTTGCAGTTGTCGGGAACGCCCACGAGCAGCGGGCAAGACTTCGGGACACAAGCCTGTTCATGAAGGAATCCCTTCGGGGCGCGGGATTTTGCGCCTTCGGGGATGCGCACATCCTTGGAGTGGAAATCGGTGACGAGGAAAAAGCGATCCGGGTTTCCCGGGAGATGCGGCAACGGGGCATTCTCGTCTTCCCCGCCCGGTACCCGACAGTTCCCCTTCACCATGCCATCCTGCGGATCGGCATGACCGCGCTCCACGACCGGGAGGATTGTGTCGGTTTTGTCCGGTCGCTCAGGGAAGCGGTCGATCAAAAGGAGTGACCCGATGGAAGATCTGTTTATCCTGGGGACGGATACCGGGGTGGGGAAGACCGTTCTTTCCCTCTGCCTCATGCGATACCTCACGGCCCGGGGACGCGACCCCTTTTACCTCAAGCCGGTTCAAACGGGATGCGCCGCCCCCGGCGACGATCTGAGCGATGCCCGCTTTATCTATGCCCATGTGGATTCACTTAAGGGGAAAGAGTGCAGCGCATCGGTGATCTACTGCTTCCGGGAACCGAAGGCGCCCTTGTTTGCCGCCCGGAGCGAAGGGCGGCAGGTCGACTTCCCTTTTCTCGTTAGGGAGATCGGAAGGCGCGGCGGAAACCGCCGCCCCCTGGTGATCGAGGGCGCCGGCGGGTTGTTTGTCCCCCTGGCGGAGGGGCGGATGATGATTGACCTCGTGGACCAAACCCGGGCACGGCCGATCATCGCCGCCCGGGCGGGACTGGGAACGATCAACCATACGCTCTTGACGACCGAGGCCCTGCGGTCGCGGCACATCGCCGCTGCGGGCGTCGTTCTGATCGACAGCGGCGAGCCCTGCACTCCCCGTCGGATGATCGAGGAAAACATCGAAGCCATCGAACAGGCGTCCGGCGTTCGCGTCTCCGGCGTCATACCGCGGATCGCCGATTTTGACCGGCCGCTTGACTTCCTCGATCCGGTCCTCAAAGGCCTGGTCGGACCCGATTGACGCGGGAAGGTTTATCCGGTCGGCATCTTTGGCGCGTCCGCAGCCGTTTGCCGGATGCCGGCCCCGTTCCGTCTCCGTCAGGAGTCAGCACCGGAAGCCCAGGAGGATATGCACCGGCAAATAACAAGTAACATTCCATAATCATTGGTTAATAAATCTTGTCTTTTTGCTTGACAAACGATTGTCGACAATCTACCATCTCCCCGACAGCGGCTAGTGACGCAAGTTCCCCTGCACCCTCATTGCTGGAAAGATCCTTTAAATTCCGAATCGAGGTACCCCGTCATGCCAGATTTCACCACGTGTCCCGTTGTAGACAACCATTGCCATGTCCTCGAACCCGAAAAGAAGACCATCGAGCCCATCTGGCTTGCCCGGGAGTTCTTCCACGGCATCGCCGATACCCCCATCGCCGGCGTCGCGAAGGCCAAGCTCTGGGGCCGGGGCAATTGAGGAAGTTTATCCCCGGTTACGCAAAAGAATTAGCGGCAGACCTCAAAGAACTCGAAGTTTACGGAGGCAAGAAAAACTCAGTCCTCAAACGGCAACCCCGGGTCAGGAGGGAGAATCCTGAATTATTCTTACCCTGCAAAACAAAAGGAGGTTCGTCATGAAACGGAAAGCATTGTTGTCCTTATTGGCTTTGATTGCAGTGTTCAGTTTACCCGCTTTCACTCCGGAGGCCGAGGCGGCGGAGTACCCGGACAAGACCCATTGAGTTTGTCTTGCATAACTCGGCCGGGACCGCTGGGGATACGTTTTATCGCTCGATCGCCCGCTTCCTGAATGATGAGGGAATCGTGAAGCAAAAAATCCAGATATTCAACCGGACAGGCGGAGCGGCCACCGTGGCCATCAATTACGTCGCTTCAAAAAAGGGAGATCCCTATGTTCTCCAGGGTTGGACAACCTCTCCCATTATGACGCTTCTGCGCGGAACCACGAAGGTGAAAGATGTCATGGACCTGACGTTACTCTGCTCTTTGGTGGAAGACCCCAATCTTCTGGTCGTTCGCTCTGATTCCAAATACAAGAGCATGAAAGACCTGATCGAAGACGCCAGAAAGAATCCTGATAAAGTGAAAGGCAGTGTCGGGACTATCGGAGGTTCAGAACATGTCATCATGAACCGGGTCGAAAAGGCAACCGGGGTCAAGTTTAACATTACGGCATTCGGCGGGGCGAGCTATGTTCCCGTCCTTGGCGGACATACCGACTTCACTTTTGGACCCCCGGCAGACGTGCAAGAGAGCGTGACGGCCGGAAAACTGAGATACCTGGCAAACGCGAGCGACACAAGGTCCCAAGCTACACCCAATGAACCTACGATGAAGGAACTGGGGATCAATACATCCTTCAGGCAGTTGAGGGGCTTATGGGGCCCCCCGGAGATGCCCGATTATGTCGTAAAATTTTGGGGGCAGGCCTTCGCCAAACTATCAGAGACAAAAGGGTTCAAAGACCTTTCGAGAAAATTTTATATGGAGCCTGCGTATATGGGGCCGGAGCAATTGAGGAAGTTTATGCCCGACTACGCCAAAGAATTTGCGGCAGATATCAAAGACCTCGAGGCGTACGTAAGCAAGAAATAATAGATCCTCAAACGGTAACCCGAGGACAGGAGGGGCAAAACATAGAGGAGGTGTACGATGAAACAGAAAGCGTTGTTGTCTTTGTTTGCGTTGATTGCAGTTTTCAGCTTCATAGCCTTCGCTCCGGAGACCAAGGCAGAATACCCGGATAAACCCATTGAGTTTGTTGTTCATTCCGGGTCCGGGGGCGCTGCGGACACGTTTGTTCGCACGACGGCTCTTTTCCTGAATAATGAAGGCATCGTGAAGCCCAAAATCCAAGTTATCAACCGGCCGGGCGGATCGGCCACCGTGGCCATCAATTACCTTGCCTCGAAAAAGGGAGATCCGAACGTTCTCCTCGGTTGGACTACCGCTCCCATTCTCGCGATTCTGCGTGGCACCACGACGGTAACAGATATCATGGATCTGGCGTTACTTTGCTCATTGGCGGAGGATCCCGGTCTATTGGTCGTTCGCGCCGACTCCAAATACAAGAACCTCAAAGACCTGATCGAAGACGCCAGAAAGAACCCTGATAGAGTCAGAGCCGGTATCGAGAGTGTAGGAGGTTCATCGCATATCGTCATTAACCGGCTTGAAAAGACAACCGGGGTCAAATTTACCCTCACCGCGTTCTCCACGGCGAGCCCTATCGCCCTCCTCGGCGGCCATATCGACTTCGCTTTTGGAACCCCAACCGATGTGGGACAGCACGTGAAAGCCGGAAAACTGAGAGCTCTGGCGGCCCAGGGCGATGCAAGGACCCCTTTTTCCCCTGACGTACCCACGATGTTAGAGCAGGGGGTTAATGCATCCTTCACGCAGCTTCGGGGCTTCTGGGGCCCCCCGGAGATGCCCGATTATGCCGTCAAATTCTGGGGGCAGGCCTTCGCCAAACTGTTAGAAAAAGAAGACTTCAAAAACCTTTTGAGAAAAATCGAGATGTTTCCCGTTTATATGGGGCCGGAGCAATTGAGGAAGTTTATCCCCGATTACGCTAAAGGATTAGCGGCAGATCTCAAAGAGCTCGAAGTATACGGGGGTAAGAAAAAGTAGGTCCTCAAGAAACAACCCCGGTAAGGAGGGAAAAGACATGAAAATAGGAGACCGTGTTTTTGGGATGATTTGTCTTGGATTGAGCATCTGGCTGATCATCGAGGCCCTGCGATACGATTATATGACGAAGTTTACACCGGGACCCGGCTTTGCCCCCTTCTGGGTGGGGGTCCTGCTGGGATTGTTTTCGCTGTATTTGATCGTTGACTCGTACATGCGGAAAAGCGGGGAGAAGGACGAGAAGTCAGTCCTGCCGGAGCGGAGTTCTCTTCGACGGATAGCTCTGATCATTCTCATTCTGGTTGGCTACACCATCGTCCTGATGCCCATCGGATTTCTCCTGTCGACATTGGCGCTGGTCTTTCTGCTCCTCTATTTTTTGGAAAAATACAGTATCGGCAAAAGCCTTTTATACAGCGCGATGTTTGGCGGCGGCAGCTTTCTTCTCTTTCAATATTGGATGGAAGTTGAGCTTCCCAAATGCTGGCTGGGTCTGGGATTTTAACGGGAGGAGAACCAATGGATTCTTTTCATAGTTTGTCGCATGGATTCGCTTTGATATTGACCCCTTACAATCTATGGATGGCTATGGTTGGCTGCTTTCTTGGGACGATCGTGGGGATACTCCCCGGTCTGGGCCCCTCGGCCACCATCGCGATTCTTCTTCCCTTCACGTTCGGAATGGCCCCGATCCCGGCCCTGATCATGCTTACCTCGATCGTCTACGGGTCCAAGTACGGAGGATCGACCACATCGATCCTCCTCAATGTACCTGGTGAAGGCTCCTCCGTCGTTACTTGTTTGGATGGCTACCAGATGGCCCGCCAAGGCCGGGCGGGGTCTGCCCTGGGGATGTCGGCCATCGGTTCTTATTTGGGCGGGTCGATCGGAGGAATCGCATTGATCTTCATCTGCGTGCCCCTTGCCGAATTCAGCCTGACATTCGGCCCCGCCGAATACTTCAGCCTGATCTTCATGGGGATGCTGACGGTCGTCTACATTGGAGGAAAATCCATCGCAAAATCGCTCATGGGTGTGTTGCTCGGCCTTGCACTCAGTGTTGTCGGCACCGACCCTGTGCAGGGAGCGCCCCGCTTTGTGTACGGATTCCCCAGGCTGATGGACGGCATTTCATTCGTGATCGTGGTCATGGGCGTGTTCGGCATCGGAGAAGTACTGGTCTCTGCTGAAGAGCGCCTGAAAATACAGTCCCTCAAGGTGCCGTTTTCCGAATGCTGGCCGAGATTTTCGGATATTTTTCAAACCAAATGGACCATGCTCAGGGGCACGGTCATCGGCTTCTTCTGCGGCGTTTTGCCAGGTGCCGGGTCGACGCTCTCGTCTTTCATCTCCTATGGCGTGGAGAAATCGATGTCCAAACACCCGGAGCATTTCGGCAAAGGGGAGATCAAAGGGGTGGCCGGACCTGAAACCGCAAATAATGCAGCCACATCCGGAGAGATGGTTCCGCTTCTCGCCCTTGGAATCCCGAGTTCAGGGTCCAATGCGATGCTGCTGGGAGGAATGATAATCTGCGGGCTCAAACCGGGCCCTCTGCTATTTCAGAGCAATCCTGACTTTGTGTGGGCGATCATTGCGGCTTTGTTTTTCACAAATTTCATATTGCTCATCATGAATCTCCCCATGGTGCCCCTGTTCGCCTACACCTTGCGCCTCCCTTACTCACTTCTCTATCCGGTCATTTTTATCGTTTGCATCATTGGCGCTTATTCAATGAATTCGAGCATCTTTGACGTTGGGGCCATGTTTCTTTTCGGAATATTCGGGTATTTCATGAAAAAGTACGAAATTCCCGGAGCGCCTATGATCATTGCCATGGTGCTGGGTAAAATGTGGGAAAACTCTCTCTACCAGGCTCTTAATTTGTCCTACGGGGATATTACCACTTTTGTGACCCGCCCGATCTCCGCCACCCTGATGGCGATCGCAGCGGTCATGACAATTCTGGTCACATTTAAGACCATCAGAATGAAAAGAGCAATGCTTGACGAGGAGGAACGGTAAACATGATCGCCATGCTCTCAACATGGCGGCATCACGGGTTCCAAGGCGTCTGCGGCAACCGCATCTCGCTGGACGATGAAACGGCCATGGAGAGCTTTGCCCGCTACATCATCCGGGCCGTTTGCCGGATGCCGTCCCGTTCCGTCTCCGTCAGGAGGCAGCCCGCCAGACATTTCTCCGGGCATGTGCCGTCACAGGGTTCGGTATGGACCGTGACCGTCGCATTGCGGAAGTGTTCCTTGATCCGCCTGACCAGGTCCTGGTTGAGGCGGTGGGCCATTTCGACGGACATCTTGGCGTCGACCTGAATATGCACCTCGACAAACCGGAAGTGGCCGGCCTTGCGGGTGCGCAACTGGTGGTAGCCATGGACGGCCGGCAACTGGGACCGGATCAACTGCCGGATCTCTTCTTCCTCCTCGGGTGGAAGCGTCTCATCCATGAGCCCCCCGGCCGATTGCCGGGTCAGGTCCCAGGCCGCCTTGATGATGAGGCAGGCAACGCCGATGGCCGCAACCGGGTCGAGCCAGTCGATATCGGGATCGGGGGTGATCAGATGTGCAGTCCAGATGACGGCGAGACTCGCCATGACGCCCGCCGAGGTATAGACATCGGTGCGCAGGTGCCAACCGTCAGCCATAAGCGCGATCGAATCCGTCTCCTTCCCCACCTTGAACAACATTCGCGCGACGACGCTGTTGGCGGCGGCGGAGATGAGCATGACGACGACGCCCCAACCGACGGTCTCCAGCGGCCGCGGTTTAAGAAGCTTATCGACTGCCTCCCAGATGATCCATCCGGCCGCAACAAAGATCAGCAGGGCCTCGACGGTCCCGGAGATGTTTTCGATCTTCCCATGGCCGAAGGGATGCTTTCCGTCGGCGGGGAGACTGGAGGTCTTCACCGAAAAGAGGGCGATGACGGCAGCCAGAAGGTCGACGCCGGAATGGATCGCCTCTGAAATGACGGAGACTGATCCGATCACCAGGCCCACGATCAGCTTTATGATGACGAGGGTAGTGTTTGAAAAAACCGAAAGGAGGGCAACCCGTTCTTTGCGCTGCTGGCCGTCCATCGGCGTGACGATACCCCGCTTGTCCCTTTGAGTCGAAGAGATCATGCAAAAAATCCCGCTTCTTCCGGTCGTGCCCCTCGTGCCATGAGCGCCTGCTCCTTATTTATTACGGGCCCTGTAAGGGGAACGGTTCAAGGTACTTCCCGACAATCTCCGACGGTGCGACAAATCAAGTCCGGTGACCTGTCGTCTCACCCAGAAGGAGTGTTAGTCATTAATCGAAACCGCTCCGGAAGTCAAGGAGGATATGCACCGGCAAATAACAAGTAACATTCCATAATCATTGGTGTATAAAATTTATCTTTTTGCTTGACAAACGATTGTCGACAATCTACCATCTCCCCGACAGCGACCGGCTTCGCCGGAATGGGTGATATAAGCTCCCCCCCTCATCGCTGGAAAGATCCCTTAAATTCCGAATGGAGGTACCCGTCATGCCAGATTTCACCACGTGTCCCGTTGTAGACGACCATTGCCATGTCCTCGAACCCGAAAAGAAGACCATCGAGCCCATCTGGCTTGCCCGGGAGTTCTTCCACGGCATCGCCGATACCCCCATCGCCGGCGTCGCCAAGGCCAAGCTCTGGGGCGCGACCGATGACCTCCTGTTCCACTTTCCCCACATGGGCGTCGTCCTGACGGCGGTCTGCCAGCTCGCCAAGCTCTTCGGCTGCGAGCCCACGCTGGAGGCGGTCACCGCCGAGCGGAACCGCCGGACGGCGGAAGCGGGACTCGCCGGCTACGCGAAGATGCTCTACGCGGACGCCGGGATCGTCTGCTCCGTCGTGGATTCGAACCTCCCCATTAACGATCCGGTCCTCGACCTGACCCCGGGCAAGAAAATCCGTCTCCTTCAGATGGACCCGCTCCTCGGCAAGGTCTTGGAATCGAGCGCCTCCTACGCCGAGCTCCTGCGCGCGTTCCAGGCAGGCGTCGAGAAGTCCATCCGCCGGGATGGCTTCGTAGGCATCAAGTCCCATCTGGGCGAGCGCGTCGGCTTCGGCGCGGCGCCGGTTGAGGCGGATGAGGCGGAACGGTACTTCTCCGCAGCCAAAGCGGGAGACGGGGAGGCCTACAAGAAGATCTACATGGCCATCGTTCTGGCATCCATGCTCCAGGCCCAGGATCTGAAGTTCCCCATACATTTCCACACCGGCATCACCGGCGGCCTCTGGGACGGCCCCGTCGCGAACACCGATCCGTTCCTCCTGGTCCCCATCGTCCGTCAACCCCGGTTCCTCAAGACGCGGATCGTTCTTTTGCATGCCGGCCACCCGTGGATGCAGCACGCCGGCATGATGGCCCATGTCTTCCCTCACGTGTGGGTCGACACGGGCTGGACGACCCCTTGGACCTCCCAGCGGATCGTCGAAGTTTACCGCGACGTGATCGGGATGGCGCCCCTCTCCAAGATCATGATCGGCAGCGGCGGGCACGGCTCCCCGGAGATACACTGGCTTTCCGCGAAGACCGCTAAGATCGCCCTCGGCGAGGTGCTGACCGATGCCGTTCGCCTGGGACTCATGGCCGAACGGGATGCGGAACGGACGGGACGGATGATCCTGTATGACAACGCCGCGCGGATGTACGGCCTCAAGGGGTAGGAGTTGGGAAAAGGAGTCCCGGTTTCATGGACGAGCTGATCAAGCAGAAAAGCCTGGCGGAACATATCGTCGAGGACCTGGAGCAGAAAATCATCTCACGGACGCTCAGGCCGGGGCAGAGGATCACCGAGGAGGCGCTCTGCAAGACCTTCGGGGTCAGCCGCTCTCCGGTGCGGGAGGCATTCCAGATCCTGGAGAACCGGGGATTCGTCGTCCGCGAACCCCGGAAGGGGATCTCCGTCGCCAAGATCACCCCGCAGGAGGCTGAGGACATCTACCGCATCCGCGCCAGCCTCGACGGCCTCGCCACCTCTCTTGCCGTCCAGAAGCGGACGCCCGAGTTCATGAAGAAGCTCAGAAAAATGCACGAGCAGATGATCCGGGCCGCGGAGAACGAAAGCTGCACGACCTATCAAAACCTGAACCAGAAATTCCACAGCCTGATCATCACCACCTGCGGCAACCCGCGCCTGATCCAGCAGATCGACAACTTCGACAAGCAGACCATGCGCTACCGTCTGGCCGTCGCGAGCGGTCCGGGCTGGATGTCAAACTCAACGAGGATTCACACGGCAATTGTCGACGCAATCGAGGCGGGAGACGCCGAGGCGGCCGAGCGGATCCGGAAGGAGTCGATTCTCGGCCAGATTGAACGGTTCCCGGAAATATTCAAGAACGGAGAAGAGAAATGAAAATCGATCCAGAAAAATGTATCGCCTGTTTGGAATGCGTCGACTTCTGCCCGATGAACTGCATCGCGGAGAAGGACGGCGGCGTCCAGATCGACCAGGATGAGTGCGTCGAATGCGGAGTCTGCCTGCATGCCGGCGTCTGCCCGACCGACGCCCTCTTCCAACCGGAGGAAGTAAGCCGCTACCCGCGCGCCCTCCGGGCGCAGTTCAGCGACCCGGGCGTCCAGCATCCCTCGACGAATCAGGGGGGGCGGGGCACCGAGGAGATGAAGACGAACGATGTGACCGGCCGGTTCCGCCGGGGAGAGTTCGGGATGGCCCTCGAATTCGGCCGCCCCGGGACGGGCGCCCGGATGACCGACCTCGAAAAGGTCCTCCAGGTCCTCGTCAAGATGGACGTGGAGTTGGAGACGAACAATGCCGTCTTTGCCTTTCTGGAAGAACCGCTCACGGGGAGGGTGAAACCGGAATTCCGGAATGAAAAGGTCCTCTCCGCCATCCTCGAGTTCAAGATCCGGGAGGATCAACTGGAGCAGGTTATTCGGCAGCTGCAGCCCGTTCTTGCAGAGCTCGACACCGTCGTCTCCTGGGGGCTGGCATCCCGTTTCGCCGAGGACGGCACCCTGCCGGTCCGCACCCGCCTGGCGGCCCTCGGGGTTCCCGCCCGGCCGAACGCGAAAATCAACATGGGGATGGGACGCCCCATCGTCGAACCATAAGGAGATCACTATGAGCCACGCACTACACCGCCACGGAACCGCCGAACAGCTGCAAAACGACTATACCTTTTACGCCCGGGCCTCCCGCTACGTCAACCGCGACGGGTGCGGCCCCAAGCTCCGCAAGATCCTGAGCATCGCCCTGTCGGAGAAGAACCTCGTCAACTACGGCTCCAGTCAGGCGGGGAAGAGTTATGAAGCGGGACTGAAACCGGAGGAATACGCGGCCACCCTGGACAAGGCCTACGGCGTCGCCGGCTGCTTCTCCGACCGGGAGGCGGTCCGTTCGTTCCTGTTGAAACTCAAGGAGGCGGATACGGGGATCTCGATCGTCATCAGCGGCCTGATCGACGAGGTCGCCAAGATCGCCAGGGAGATCGGCCTCAAACCGCACACCGCCTTCCTCTCCCTCGGCGTACACGGGAAGCGGGCCCTCCTCCCGGAGGACGAGGTCCTGCAGGTCACGACGATGTGCGGCCACGGCATGGTCGGCTCCAAACTCGCGCAGGTCGTGATGGACCGGGTGAAGAGGGGAAAGATGACCCCCGAGAAGGGCGCCCATCTTCTGGCCCAGCCCTGTCCCTGCGGGATCTTCAACACCAACCGCTGCCGCACCATCCTCGAGGAGTGCAAGGGAAAAGTGTCCGCCTAAGGGCGGAGACGCCGACGATTTTACCGGAACAGCCCCACTGTGGGGAAAAAGAGACGTTTGAGAAACAGAAAAAGAGCTCGAAAGGAGGTGAAGAGGGAAAAGCCATATTGTACCAAGGGCTTGAGAACCACTAACCGAAGGGTCGTCGCTCACGACACCCCTGACATGGAAAAAAGGAGATTATCATGAAAAAGAGCCGTTTCTTATCTTCCATCGTTGTCGTTTTTATCACTGTTCGCCTTCACCCTGGCGATCGCTCCCGCGGCCCAGGCCGCCTATCCTGAACCAAACAAGGTTATTGAATTTCTGCACCATTCCTCGCCCGGCGGCGCCGCCGGCCTGTTCGTCCTCACCAGTGGCGACATCCTCAACAAGACCGGGATCGTCAAGACAAAGATCCAGACCCAGACCCGCCAGGGCGGTTCGTCCGCCGTGGCCCTGAACTATCTGAAATCAAAGGCGGGCGACCCCTACGTCGTGATGCACTGGACGACCGCACAGCTCATGGCGATGCTCCGCGGCACGACCCAGATGAAGCTCGATGAGTGCGTCTGGCTGACGACACTCGTCGAGGACCCGAGCGTCCTGATCGTCCCCTACAACTCTCCCTACAAGACCTTCAAGGACCTGCTCGCCGATGCCAAGGCGAATCCCAAGAAGGTGAGCGTCGGGATCAACAGCGTCGGCGGTTCTGAGCACATCCAGGCAGTACGGATCGAGCGGGCGGCAGGGGTGAAATTCAACATCACCGCCTTCGAGTTCAGCCCGACCCAACTGATCGGCGGCCACATCTGCATGGCCTTCGGAAACACCGCGGAGACGGCAAGCCACGTCAAAGCGAAGCGCGCCAGGGTCCTGGCGGCGGTTGCCCCGCACCGTCTCCCCTACTACAAAGACATCCCCACCATGATCGAGCAGGGGGTCAATGCTTCCTTCACGCAGGTCCGCGGCTTCTTCGGCGGCCCGGGCTTCCCGACCGAGGCGTACAATTTCTGGCAGGATGCCTTCTTGAAACTCTCGAAGACGAAGGAATTTGCAGAGTTCGAGAAGAAGGCCGACCTCGTTCCCTTCTACCTGAACGGGGCGGACAGTAAGAAGTGGCTTGTGGACTACGTCAAGGGGCTGGACGAAGACCTCAAGTACATAGAAGCGAACAAATAGCGTTTAAAACCGGGGGACCCCCATTCAGGAGGACAAGTTATGAAAAAAGCGGATCGCATCTTCGGGGTGATCGGGCTGGCGCTCAGCCTCTGGTGCTACCTCGAATCAAGCAAGTTCAATTATATGACAGAGTTCACACCCGGACCGGGGTTCCTGCCCTTCTGGGTGGGGGTCATCCTGGCTATCCTGTCCTGTTACCTGCTCTATGACACCTTCAAGCGTGAACCGAGCAAAGAGGACGACATGAAGATCCTTCCCCCAAAGCACGCCCTCTACCGTGTCGGATTCATCTTTTTGATGCTTTTCATCCTCAAGATGGCCATGCCTTTCCTGGGATTTCCCATCACGGTGTGCCTATTTGTAGCGACACTCCTGCTGACTCTGGAGCGATACAGTATCGTCAAGAGCATCGGCTACGGCGTCGCCTACGCCACTGGTGACGTGGCTCGTCTTCGAGAAATACCTGGAGATGGGCTTCCCCAAAGGCTTCCTGGGAATCTAGCGAAAGGAGAAAGACAATACTATGGATATCTTGAACGGTTTGATGGGCGGGTTCGCCACTTGCCTCACCCCTTACAATCTCTGGATGGCCCTCCTGGGCTGCTTTTTGGGAACGATGGTCGGGATCCTCCCCGGCCTCGGCCCCTCGGCAACGATGGCCATCCTCCTGCCGATCACCTTCGGCATGAATGCCACGCCCGCCATGATCATGATGTGCGCGGTCTACTACGGGGCCATGTACGGCGGCTCCACCACCTCGATCCTGGTCAACGTCCCCGGGGAATCCTCCTCGGTCATCACGGCGATCGAGGGTCACCAGCTTGCCATGCAGGGGAAGGCGGGGACAGCCCTGGGCCTTTCCGCCATCGGTTCCTTCATCGCCGGCATCCTGGGGACGATCGGCCTGGTCGCGGCCGCCGTGCCGCTCGCCGAGTTCAGCCTCCAGTTCGGCCCGGCTGAATTCTTCAGCCTCATCATCATGGGAATGCTCACGATCATCTTCGTCGGCGGCAAATCGATCCCGAAATCCCTGATGAGTGCCGTCATCGGCCTCGGTCTGGGCTGCGTCGGGACCGATATCGTCGAGGGGAAGGACCGCTTCATTTACTTCGGGATGATCGAGCTCCTGGACGGCATCGATTTCGTCATCCTCGTCATGGGGACCTTCGGGATCGCCGAGGTCCTCGTCTCGGCCGAAGAGTTCATGAAGGTGGAACCGATCAAGGTCAGGTTCCGTGAACTCTTCCCTTCCCTCGGCGAGATCCTCCAATGCAAGTGGGCCATCCTCCGGGGCACCCTCATCGGCTTCATCATCGGCGTCCTCCCGGGCGCCGGACCGACGATCGCCTCCTTCGTGACCTACGGGATCGAGAAGAGCGTCCACAAGCATCCCGAGAAATTCGGCACGGGTGTCCTTGAGGGAATCGCGGGACCCGAGTCCTCCAACAACGCCGCGACCTCCGGGGCGATGGTCCCGATGTTCGCCCTGGGGATCCCCGGATCGGGGGCGACGGCTGTCATGCTGGGAGCGCTCATCCTTTATGGCCTCAAACCCGGTCCCATGCTCTTCGTCGAGAACGCCGATTTCGTCTGGGCGGTCATGGCCTCCATGTTCATCGGGAACATCATCCTGATTATCATGAACCTCCCGCTGGTGCCCCTCTTCGCCTCGCTCCTGCGGATCTCCTACGCCCTCATCTACCCGGCTATCCTGATCATCTGCGTCATCGGCGCCTATGCGGTCAGCACGGGCATGTTCGACGTGGGTCTGATGCTGATCTTCGGCGTCGCCGGTTATCTGATGAAGAGGTCGGATATTCCCCCGGCGCCGATGCTGCTGGCACTCCTCCTGGGGCCGATGATGGAGAGGGCCCTCTATCAGGCCCTGAATCTCTCCCACGGGAGCATGTTGGTCTTCGTCACGCGCCCGATCTCCGGGGCACTCCTGGCGATCAGCCTGATCATGTCCGTCGCAGTCGGAACCAAGGCCGTGAGAAGGGCGAGGGCGGTCATCAAGGATGACGACCCCGGCTAACCGTTTTTCATTCATTGCTCTGCGGGGCTCCGTCTGCTGAATTTTAGGCAGCCGGAGCCCTGTCTGCTTAGGGTAGCACCCCCAGGAGAAAAACAGTATGACGGAACCCAGAGAATTGACCATCGCCGAAACCGGGAAGCGGATGAAGTCCGGCAAACTGACGGCGGAAAAACTGATGGAATCGTGCCTGGAGCGGATCCACGCGCGCGAGGAGACCATCCACGCCTGGGTCGAGGTGTACGAACAGGAGGCCCTCGCGGAGGCGCGCCGGTGCGACCGCGAGTTTCAGCGGGGCCAGATGGCTGGGACCGCTGCACGGGATCCCCATCGGCGTCAAGGACATCATCGACGTCCGGGGGCAGTACACCCGCTGCGGAACGCCGGTATACCCGGCGCGCATCCCCGACGAGGACGCCCCGGTCATCGCCCGCCTCCGGAACGCCGGGGCGATCTTCCTGGGGAAGACCGAGACGACCCCCTTCGCCAACAACGACCCCACGATCACCCGGAACCCCTGGAACCCCGAGCACACGCCGGGAGGATCGAGCAGCGGCTCCGGGGCCGCCGTGGCCGACCGGATGTGCCCGGCCGCCCTGGGGACGCAGACGGGGGGATCGCTCCTCAGGCCCGCCGCCTACAACGGGATCGTCGGCTTCAAGGGGACCTACGGCGAGGTGAGCACCGAAGGGGTCCTCCCGAACTCCTGGAGCATCGACCACGTCGGCTTCCATTGCCGCTCGGCGGCCGACGCCGCGCTCCTGTGGCCCTGCATGCGCGAGAAAGAACCCCGGCCGTTCGCCCGGATGCCGGAGCCGCCGCTTCGCTCCCGCGCCCGGATTCCGGGCGCCCCGCCGCGTCTCGGTTATATCCGGGAGTTTTTCGAGGCCGAGACTTCCCCGGAGGTCCTGGCGAACCTCGCCTCCGTCCGCGAGCAGCTCCTGCACGCCGGAGCGGAGATCGTGGAACTCGGCTTCCCCCCCTCCTTTTCCTTCGTCGGGGCCTGCTGGAGCATCATCAAACAGACGGAGCTCTACGCCTATCACCGCCGCCTCTTCGAGGCCAACCGGGACGACTATCCGCCGAAGCTCAAGGTCCGCCTGGAGAAGGGCGCCTCGATCTCCGGCCACCAGTACGTCGAACACCAACACTATCGGATCCTCTTCCAGCGGGAGATGTGCGCGCAGATGGCCGATGTGGATGCGGCGATCATGCCGCTCGCCGCGACGACGGCCCCCCGGGGGCTCTCCTCCACCGGATCGAGCATCTTCAACCAGCCCTGGAGCGTCTCCGGCTTCCCGGCGATGTCGATTCCGACGGGCCTCGACGCAAACGGACTCCCCTTTGCGATGCAGATGGCGGCGCAACCCTACGGCGAGGAACGGCTCCTTGACGTGGCCGCGTGGTGCGAAAAAATCCTGGGGTTTACGGCCAGCCCTTCGGCGGGGGCAGGGGCCGGCTCTCTCTGAACAAAACGAGCAGGTGCCCGCTGCGGTGCTTTGCAGCTCTCCGTACGCGGACTGCGGAAGATCCCCGAAACGGTGGGGGGTGTTTCTCAACACCCTCCCACCGTTTGAACCATCCAACGTTCGCCCTATCTCTCCGCAGCAAGCTGCGGATGCAAATCCTAAATCCTTCTACCTGGCGGCCATCTTTTTGAGTTCCTCGACCGTCCGGGGAACATTATAGATGCCGCAGGGGCAGGGTTTCCCGACCTTTTTCCCGGCTTCTTCCGGCGTGATATTCCCCTTCTTGATTTCATCCACGTAATGATCGATCAACGCCGGAGAAACCATGCTGTGCCCGCAGAGCGTGGTGATCTTGAGGTGGTCTTCACTGGGAAGGAGTTCCGTCTTGCCCCAGACGCCGAGAGAAAAGAGGATCGTATGGGGCTTCAGACCCACCCGCTTGCAGATGTCAAAAAGGTCTTCCGTCAGACCGCTGGCTACGACGGAAAGACCGAGATCCTGCTCCTTGAATTCCCGCAGGACCTGTTCCGCCTTCTCCTTGTCGGTGAATACCGACATGAACCCGTTCAACTCCGGTTTTTCCATGATCCGGTCGTACTCGCACCCCTGCGACGTACTGCCGGTCGCGGTTCGGCCGATGCCGGCGGGTCCGTGCTTATGGACGATATCGGCCAGTATCTTCGTTTTTCTCACGGTTTCCCGTTTGGTCTCCTCATCGATATCATCCAGCCCGCCCGCAGGCCTGACAAAAACAACATAATCTCTCTTGAGATCTTCTTTCGTTCCAAACCGATGCGCCGAGTGACTCATGGTTAACGCTCCTTTCCCCGCTACTCCTCACGAAGAGGTTTCCCCATACCGAGATTCATTTTTGCATTGTGCCTGACCTGCAGTCCCATTTTCCGGAGGGTCGGCTCGATGGGGGAGATGAACCCCTCTTCCATCCGGGTTACCAGACCCAAGCTGAAGACCGTATCGAGTTCCCGGGAAACCTGTTTCAGAAGATCGAGCGCCCGTTCGAGATCCGCGAGCTTCACCTTGGCCTCGACGATGCAGGAAAGGACCCGTTCATTCCGGATTTCCTCCTTCATGATCCCTTTTCCCGGGTCGCTCAACATCGCCGTGATAGGGGATTTTTCGGCCATTTCGGCTCCGGCCGCCATCAGCGTCCGGATGATTTTTTCCGCATTGGACAAAGTGGTGCCGGTGTTGGGTCTTCCGAGTTCCACCATGATGCCCACTTCACCGCGCCTGAATTTCCCGGTGCGATCGTTGGTCTTACACTCCTCGGTTCCTCTGCCGTATCCCGTGGTGTAGCGCATCTCCTTGGGCCACTTGAACTGGTTGTCGCTGAAGTACTTGCGGACGATCCTCGGCCAGACGAGCTCATCTTGCTGCAGGGCGTCCGTCGGGCATCCGGCAATCCTCAGGCAATTTCCGCATTCCACGCATCCCACCCGGTCGATCTCCGCCTTATCATCTTTGAGACTGATGGCGCCGACCGTGCAGGTAAAGACGCAATCCCCGCATCCGATGCAGGTTTCCCGATCTATGATCATGTTTCATCTCCTTCGATATTGAGCAATCAGCCAAACCTTTTCCGTAACGCCGGAGTGATAAGGAGAAAATACCATGATGTCAAGGATAATCTTTCCCGGATGTTGTTGCCGGTTACCGAATTGTTCTTGACATGACTAATAAATGTGCTTATTTTGAAAATTAGAGAGGAATCAGATATGATTGCGTCTGATCAGTTTCGCAAAAGAAAACTCTTGTTTCTTGCCGTCCTTTTTCTCGCTTTTTCCGCGTTCACGGCTGACATCCTCGATCTGCGCGAAGAACTTCTCATCCTCTCCTGCCCTTACAGCAGTCTGGACAACAATGTCACAACCGGCGTCGTAACTGACTCCGTCTCCGCACCGGAGCCGATTCTCCGGTTGCTCTCCGTTCAACGGAAGGAATCAGTTCAAATCTCCTTTATGCATCTGCTGCCCTGCGGTTTCAGGGCTCCTCCCTCCCTGTCTTAAAGCCACTCTCTGTTCGCATTACCCGTTCGCATCAAACCCCTTGTTGGCCGACGGCTGAATAATCAGCCAGTCGTTCACGACAGGGAGTCTGCATGCGCATCTTCCCCGAATCAGGGATTTCAGCGACGGCATCGTGTTTTCAGGCAGTAGCTTGCTGAAAAACCCGGGCCGTCTTATTCAGGAGGAAAGCATCATGAGTGCCGACAAGACGTATCGTCACCTTTGCGCCCGCTGCAAAAAGGAAACGCCGCATGTATCGGTTCATCCCCGGCCCCTACAGATCGCGCTTCGCACCTGGCAAATCGCCGTCTTCCTTATCAGCTTTGCCATGGTATATCCCCACACCTTCTCGCCCGACGATGAATTTGCGGCCAAATGTGCGGAATGCGGCACACCGGCCATCGTTCCGTACGGATAGCAGGTCATCGCGGCAGCCCGTTTCCGCGAGCGCTTTTCAGGACGGCGCGCATCATGCGTGCCGTCCTGAAAAGCCTTGTTTTTTGTCGATGAGTCCGGTCCGCAGACAGCCAAGGGGACCGGTGTCAAAAGAAAGCTTATTATGAATTTAATAACGTATGCAAATAAATTATTTCCCGCAAGGGATGGGAAGTTGCCGGTAATCTGTATCTTCGGCCATAAGGATGTGGAGTTGGTCACCCCCATCGAGGAAGTCTATGAGGAGAAGCGGCTTGATTGTCGCTGTTATCCGTCCGATCGCAACCTCGAACAGATTCTCATCCGGGATAAGCCGCATGTCATTATCACGATCGGGAACCGATCATCCTACCCCAATGTCATGACCGCGCCTTTCGAGATCCAGAAGAAATGGCTTCACTATGATACCCTGCCGGACCTGAATCAGCTCGGCATGTCTGCCTACAACCGTTATATGACGAACATGTTCGACGATGGGGATGCGGACGGGAAACCCCTCGTTACCGTCTTTACCGCCGCCTATAAGACCGGGGAGAGAATCCGGCGGCCATACCGCTCGCTGAAGGAACAGACCTATACCAACTGGGAATGGGTCATCGTGGATGATTCGGATGATGACGGCAAGACATTTAAAGTTCTCAGCAGCATCGCCGAAGAGGATCACCGGATACAGGTCTTCAAACCCTGGGAGCACTCGGGGATCATCGGGAAGGTAAAGAACTGGGCATGCAGCCTCGCCAAGGGGCACCTGCTCGTCGAGCTGGACCATGATGACGAGTTGACCGACTATGCCCTGGATTGCGTGGTGAAAGGCTTCAAACAGTTCACGGACGCCGGGTTTCTATATACCGACAGTGCCGAGATTTACGAGGATCGGACAAGCCACACCTACCGGGATGGCTGGGCATTCGGCTACGGTTCCTATAAGGATGTTGAATATCGGGGCACCGTATACAAGTCGGGCAACGCCGGCAACATCAATCCCAAGACGATCCGGCATATTGTCTCTACCCCGAACCACGTCCGTGCGTGGAGAAGGTCTTTTTATGAATCGATCGGGGGGCATAACAAGGAGCTTCATGTGGCGGACGATTACGAGATCCTGGTCAGGACTTTTCTGAAGACCCGGATGATCAAGGTTCCCAAGCTGTGCTATCTCCAGTATATCGGGAACACCGCCCAGCGGGAGAGAAATCAGGATATCCATCGACATGTCCGGTCAATCCGGATGCATTACGAAAAGATGATTCACGAGCGGTTCCTCGAACTGGGGTGTGAAGATTTCGCCTGGGATGAAAAAAACGCGCGTTCCGATTATCGCCTTCCCAATCCGGAGGAGGAATCCCATGCAACCTTGATAGCCGATGTCTAACATGGCAGGATGAACGGAATTTTTTGTTTGACAAACCCCGGGGAAAGTTTTATGAGATCTGCATAAGAACGTTTGTCAGAGGCAATGGTGAGTATGACCGGCAGAGACCAACACCGGAAGCAGTCCGCCGTCGAGGCGATCGGAGGCATAATTATCGGGCCCACATACAGCGGCCTGATAGGGGGATAGTCTCGGCAAAAAGAACGCAGGAATCGACGAATCCGTTATCAGGTGCGAACCGATAACGGATTTTTTATTGGCAAAGCGAGGGGGAGCCATGAAAGCACGGGAAGTATTCATCTACGACACGACCCTGAGGGACGGCACGCAGGGCGAACACATCAACTTTTCCGCGGAGGAGAAGCTGCGGATCGCCCAGCGCCTGGACGAGATGGGGTTCCACTACATCGAAGGGGGATGGCCGGGCTCCAATCCCAAGGACATCCGCTTCTTCGAGATGGCCAAGGGGATCGTCTTTCGGCACGCCCGGCTGACCGCCTTCGGGAGCACGCGGAAACCGGGAATCCGACCCGAAAACTGCCGGAACCTCAAGGCCCTCCTCAAGGCGGAAACGCCGGCCGTCGCCGTCTTCGGGAAGAGCTGGGATCTCCACGTCACGGAGATCCTCGGCATTCCCCTCAAAGAGAACCTGGAGATCATCCGCGACACGGTCACCTTTCTGAAGGGACGGGGCAAAGAGGTAATCTTCGATGCGGAGCACTTCTTCGACGGGTACCGGCGAAACCCGGCCTACGCCCTCTCGACCCTGAAGGCGGCCCTCGCCGCCGGGGCGGACCGGATCGTCCTGTGCGACACGAACGGCGGCACCCTGCCCCACGACCTGACCGGGGCCGTGCTGAAGGTTGCGGCGGTCGTCCCCCTTGACCGCCTCGGCATCCATGCCCATAACGACGGCGGCCTCGCCGTGGCGAACACCATCGCGGCGGTTCAGGCGGGCGTGGTCATGGTCCAGGGAACGGTCAACGGCTACGGCGAGCGGTGCGGAAACGCCGATCTGACGGCCGTGATCGCGAACCTCCAGCTCAAGATGAACCGGCGGTGTCTCCCGGCGGCCTCCCTGAGGCAGTTGACGAACCTCTCCTACTACGTGAGCGAAGTCGCCAACGTCCGGCCGCTCCCCTTCCGCCCCTTCGTCGGACGGAGCGCCTTCGCCCACAAGGGGGGCGTCCATGTCAACGCCGTCGCCAAGAACCCGCAGGCCTACGAGCACATCCCGCCCGAGTGGGTCGGAAACCAGCAGCGGGTCATCGTCTCCGACCTCGCCGGGAAGAGCAACATCGCCTTCAAGGCGAAGGAGTTCGGCATCGATGTCGGCACGAACGATGCCTTGAACAAGAAGATCGTCCGGGAGATCAAGCGGCTGGAGGACCAGGGGTTCCAGTTCGATGCGGCCGACGGGTCGCTTGCGCTCCTCATGAAGAAGATCACCGGCGCCTTCAAGGAGCCCTTCACGCTCGAGTGTTTCAACGTCACGAACGGCAAGACCGGAAACAACCCCTCCCTCTGCCAGGCGACGATCAAGATCTCCGTCGGCAGCGAGGTGGAGCTGACCGCGGCGGAGGGAAACGGCCCGGTCAACGCCCTCGACCACGCCCTCCGGAAGGCCCTGACGAAATTCTACCCCCAGATCGGCGAGATGCACCTGGTCGATTTCAAGGTCCGCATCGTGGAAGGGAGCGAGGGAACGGCGGCGCGGGTCAAGGTGCTCCTCGATTCCCGGGACGGGGAGGAGCTGTGGAGTACGATCGGCGTCTCCGAGAACATCATCGAAGCGAGCTGGCAGGCCCTCGTGGACAGCATCCAGTACAAGCTGAGCAAGGACAACCTGAACAAGAACACGCGAATGGGAAGGTTAAAATAAAAAACTCCTTGGAGAAAAAAAGATGAGCCCCTCGTCCTTCGACCGCGAAGATACCGCAACGGATGCTTTTCTCTGGCTGGCGCCGTTCGCTCCGCCGAAAGGGTTTACAAGCGTGCCGCGAGGCGGGATGTGCCTGTGCGCATTTTTGTTTGTGGTGAGCGGAGAGAGAATCCTATTGGGGAAATATGCCCCGCATCCGGCTTGGGAGAGACTCGCCGGCATGGACGACAAACGGATCAGGGCCAACGCCCACGGCTGGACACTCCCCGCGCGACACCTGAAATTCGGCGAGGACCCGCGGGAGGCCGCGCGGCACATAGGCGAGGAGATCCTCCTCCTCGACCGGGGCCTTGCCTACCCGGAGCCGCGCGTCGCAACCTTCTTCTATGAGCCGGCCATCGCCCCCGGGGAGATGCACTATGACGTTCATTTTCTCTTCGAGATCTCGCTCGGGAATGGCAGTGAGCTCCGCACCCCTCCCTGGTATGAGACGCTCGCCTGGTTCGATATCGGAACGGTGCTCCACGGGCAATTCGCCCGGCAGCATCAGGACGTCGTGGAGGCCTGGCTTAAGGCGCGCTGAGATTCATCCAGCGAACGGCGGCAGTTGAGCGTTTCGACGGCAGGCTTCCGAGCTTGCTCGGCAAGGCTGCCGTCGAATGCGCTCGAACGCCTGCCAATGGGAATGGTCACTATTTCTTCTTCCCTTTTGCTGCTGCTCTTTCCAAGTTTTCCTTTACCCTGAACTTCACGATTTTGCCGATCAGGGCGAACGGAATTGGCTTGTCTATTGGAAATCTGACCGAACCCTTTGCGCCCTTATAAACAGATAGCTCCTTCTGGAATTTCTCAGTTCCGGTCGGCGTAGGATAAAACCCGAAATGGCTTTTGAAAGCCGCAAAATGAACCAAATTACCTTTCAGGGTAAAAGTCGGCATTTGATAGCTGATTGTTTCTTCCGCGTCTGGGGCCGCCTTCTTAATGGTCGATCTTATCTTCTCTAGAATCTCTTGAACGTCTTGTGGGAAGCCCGCGATGTAGTCATCGATAGTCTTGGGTGCTGTTGGATCAGTTTCCATGTCTTCCCCTTCGACATTTGTGTGAGCTTTCTCAACCACCCAACGGCAAAGCTCACGGGGAACCGGGTGAAACCCGGCCGGTGGATTGCCTTTGTTATCCATCCGCTTGAGCTGCGAGAGTTCCCGTTCCATCTCTTTCAGGCGCTTCAAATCCGAAGCGCTCATGCCGCCGTACTTCGATTTCCAGTTTGCATAACGAAAAGCTCACCTGGAGGCGTGCGTGCACGCCGATCCGGTGCAGCAACTGGTTACCCGATTTATCTGCTTTTTAAGTAGCTCTTGAGATCACGATAGTAATTTTCATGAGAGCCAATCATGACAAGTTCCAAATTTGTGCCGGCTTTCCTATATGCCAACAAATATAAATTCGTCTTGAGCTTGAATTTATGGACAAACACACCTTTCAAATCACCCTTTTTCTCTTCACCAATATTCGGGTTTTCAGCAATATTTCTCACTTCACGATCTAAAGCATCTTTTTCAGCTTTAGACATTTTCTTTACTTTTTTCTCAAACGATCTCGATTGGAAAATATTCATAGCAGCCTATCCGAACTTGTATTCCGTCTTTTCACCCTGATCTAATTCATCAAGACCGATCAAGATTTCTTTAATAAGTGAATATGACAAATCCGGATTTTCCTCGGCACACTTCCCCATGCGCGCCCAATGCTCGATTTGACCAGCTAGGGAACGATGATCGATGCGGCTGAATCTCTTTGCTTCATCAACCAGTTCTTCTGATATTCTAACTGCTGTAGGCATGATTTTCCCTCCAAACTACTTTTTCTACATAATATTGCAATATGCAACATTATGCAACATTTTATTTCATGGGTAACAATTAATATATCCAACAGGTTCTTTCCAGACTTTCGTGCAATCCTACTTCATTTCAAAAGAAATAAAAAGGAGAAATTACAACATGAAATCAATAATAAATGAGTTCTCACCCTTGGATATTTTGTGGTAATAAAGACCAAAAGCCAAGTAGGTAAAGTATGGGAAAAATGGCAACAACGCTCGATGATAAGCTACCGGCGTTCCAAAAGTACCTTCTGGAAAAGAATCTGGCCCGGCTAAGGATGTGCCTTTCTACGCCCATCGGGTCAGCCGGTTTCTGGATCTCCTCCTGCTTTTTTTATGTTATCTCATTGATAATCGCCTCTGTTTCTGATAAATTGCCCAATTGTAATTCCGGGAGTGGGTTTCGGCATCAAACAGGGGCAACATGCTCGTAGCGATCAACAATCAGAACCCCCAGATGCGGTTGATCCGCAGGGCGGTGGAGATCCTCAAGAGCGGAGGAATCATCATCTACCCGACCGATACGGTCTACGGGATGGGGTGCGATCTGTTCAACAAAAAAGGGATCGAGCGGATCTACGAGATCCAACGCCGAGACCGGAAGCAGCCGCTGAGCTTCATCTGCTCCGATCTCAAAGACATCAGCCACTACGCCCGTGTCTCCGACGACGCTTACAAGATCATGAAACGCCTCCTCCCCGGTCCCTACACCTTCATCCTGGAGGCCTCCCGCATCGTTCCCAAGATCATCCTCCCCAAACGGCTGACCACCGGTATCCGCATCCCCGACAGCAAGATCTGCCAGGCGCTGGTCGCCGAGATGGGATCTCCCGTCATCAGCACCAGCGTCAAGGATGGGGAGGGCGAGCTCCTCAGCGACCCCCGGATAATCGAGGAGCTCTTCGGCAAACGGGTGGATATGATCATCGACGGCGGCATCCTGGTCGCGACGCCCTCCAGCGTGGTCAGCCTCCTTGCGGAAGGGGTTGAGGTCATCAGAGTAGGAAAAGGCGATGTATCCGCCTTTACATAGAAAGGATCATTATGAAAAAGCAGATGCTGATCAATGCCGTCCATTTGGAGCAGAAACGGATGGCGATCGTGGAGGACGGCAAACTGGTCGAGTTCAACATCCAGATGGCCGTGAAGGAGCCGATTACCGGCAACATCTACAAAGGTATTGTGATGAAGGTGGAGCGCGGCCTCCAGGCTGCTTTCGTGAACTACGGCGGGAGAAAGGACGGTTTTCTCCCCCTGCGCGACGTCAGTCACCAATACTTCGCGGAGACCAACGGCCGGGAGGGGAGCAGGCAGACGCTGAAGCCCGGACAGGAGGTCCTCGTCCAGATCCTCCGTGAGGTCAGCGAACGGAAGGGCGCCCTCCTGACCGCCTACATCTCCCTGCCGGGACGGTACCTCGTCCTCCTGCCGAACAAGGAGAGCAGCGGCATCTCCCGCAAGATCGAGGACGAGGTGGACCGGAAAAGGCTCAAGGAACTCGTCGAACAGATCACGACGGAAGACGGACTCGGCTTCATCGTCCGGACGGCCGGGATGAACCGGACCAAGCAGGAGCTGGCCCGCGACTACCAGCACCTCTCCCGGCTCTGGAAGGAGATCCAGAAACAGGCCGGCGAAACCACGGCGCCCGCGCTGATCTACCAGGAGAGCGACTTCGGCGTCCGGTCTCTCCGGGATTACTTCACGACGGACATCGAGGAGATCCTCGTCGACGACATGGACACGTTCCGGCAGATGCGCGCCTACTGCAAGGCCGTCGCCCCCCGGAACGTCAAGATGATCAAGCTGGACAAGGAGAAAACCCCCATCTTCGACAAATATCAACTGGAGGATCAGATCCGTGTCATCTACCAGGACCGGGTGGAATTGAAGTCGGGGGGCTATCTCATCATCAACCCCACCGAAGCGATGATCACCATCGACGTAAACTCGGGCAGAGGCTCCAGCAAGCGGAACGTCGAAGAGACCGCCTTCAAGACGAACATGGAGGCTGCCGAGGAGATCGCCCGCCAGCTCACGCCTGCGCGATCTGGGGGGGCTGATCGTCATCGACTTCATCGATATGATGGACGTAAAGCATAACGCCGAGGTGGAGAAGGCCTTCAAGAAGGCGATCTCGCTGGATCGGGCGCGGATACA
The DNA here is from genome assembly GCA_963817385.1 of uncultured delta proteobacterium. Classification (GTDB taxonomy): domain Bacteria; phylum Desulfobacterota; class Syntrophia; order Syntrophales; family UBA5619; genus JAKAFS01. Next base: position 81,639 of record CAWFOM010000012.1, on the reverse strand, counting down.
GCTCTCCCACATCTCCAAATTCGGCATCATGGAGCTCTCGCGCCAGAAGAAGCAATCGACAATCCAGGAGATCAGCTACACCCCCTGTCCCTTCTGCCGGGGCCGCGGAGTCCGGCCGTCCCTCGAATACACGGCCCTGACCGCCTATCGGAAGATCGAAACCCAGGCCGTCAAAGGGCTCTCTTCCCAGATCAAGATCGGCCTCCCCTATGAAGTGGCCGATTATCTCCTCAATCAGAAACGATCCGAGCTCAGCCATCTGGAAGACGAGTACGACATGTCGATTTCCATCTCCGGGAAACCCGATATGGCATGGGACGAGTGGAAGATCGAAACGACGAAGCGGGAAACGGCCCCCGTGCCGGAACAGGTGAGGCATGCCCCGGAGGCGGAGGAGATCCCGGAGGAGTTCGAAGACGAAGAGGCGGCGGTTGCCCCGCCACCCAAGGAGATCAAGGCCATCGAAGAACCGAGAGGGAACGGGACGGCCCCAGCCCCAGCCTCCGCTCCCGCCGAAAACCATGAACCGGCGAAAAAGAGATCCCGCCGGCGATCGCGCCACCGGAGGAAGAAACCGGGAGAAAAGCCCGTAAATGGCTCACCGGCCGAGGCTCAGGCGATTGTGCCTCCGGCGGCCGCGGAACCGGATAACCCACCCGCGGCCCACCCGCGCGAACCGGTTCGAATCAAGCCGCCGGCCGCGGTGATCGAACCGGCCCCTCCGAAGAGTAGTTCCCCTCACGCTCCGGAGGCCCCGAAGAGCCAGGCGGCGCCGGCGGAAACGTCGGAGAAGGCGAACGCGAATCACGATGATCCGCTGCACCGGCTCAAGAAGGTCTTCGAAACCCTGATCGACTAGTACAGGAGGGGCCTATTTCCGGCCGCCCAGCTCCGCGGAGCGGCGCGTCGCCGCCTCGACGGCCGCACTCAGGAGCGCCCGGAGCTTTCCCTCCTCCAGGACCTTGAGACCGGCGAGCGTCGTCCCCCCGGGGGAGGTCACCATCCCCCGGAATTCGGCAGGGGTCTTCTCCCCCTTGAGGCTGAGCTTCGCCGCCCCGAGGAGACTCTGGGCGGAAAGCCGCAGGGCCACATCCGGGTCGAGCCCCATCCGGACGCCGGCATCCTGAAGCGCCTCGATGATGAGGAAGGCATAGCCGGGACCGCTGCCGCTGAGTCCCGTCACGGCATCCATGAGAGACTCCTGAACCTCCACGGTGATCCCGACGGCATCGAAAATCCGCCGCGCCAGCCCCAGATCCGCCTCCGTGGCGAATGCCCCGCGGCACAGGGCCGCCGCCCCTTCGCCGATGAGGGCGGGCATGTTCGGCATGACCCGGACGACGCGCACCCCCTCCCGGAGATGTTCCTCGATGAAGGCCGTGGCGATCCCGGCCGCGATGGAGATGAAAAGCGTCGCCGGCTCCGTCTGCCCGGCAAGCGCGGAGAGGACCTCCGCCATGTTCTGCGGCTTGACGGAGAGGATGACCATCTCCGCGCCCCGAACCGCCGCCCGGTTGTCGGTCGTCACGTTGACGCCGTAGGCCTTTCGGAGCTCTTCGAGCCGGCGTTCATCCGTGTCCGCCACCGTCACGGCCGCCGCGGGAAACAGACCTCCGGAGATCATTCCCTCGATGAGGGCGCCTCCCATCTTGCCGCCGCCGACCACGCCGATCTTTTTTCCTTCCAGCATAGCTTCTCCTCCTCATGTACGGCTTCCTTACCTCATACCGCGGTTATTATTCAATCTTTAATTGCACAACCCGGCCTCGTTGTGATACTCGTAGAGATCATTGAGAAGAAGGGGGCTGGCATGATCAATCTCCAGAACATCGACGGGCGCCAGATCGCCTGCTGGGTCAACAACGGAAGCTTTTCGCCGGACCGCAAGACGCTGGTCTTCATCCACGGCTCCGGCGGCGACCACACCGACTGGATCCGGCAGTACACCCCTTTGAAAAATGCATTCAATATCGCGGCGATCGATCTGCCCGGCCACGGCCGGTCCGAAGGTCCGGGCGAGCAGGAGGTAACCGCCTATGGGGAATGGGTGAAGAAGATCCTCGACGGGCTCGGGATTGTCAAGCCCGTCCTGATCGGCCACTCCCTCGGCGCCGCCATCTGTCTCAGTTTTGTCATCCGGTACCGCGATTCGGCCGCGGCGGTGGTCCCGGTCGGGGGAGGTGTGAAGATGCCGGTCAATCCGGTCATCCTGGAGGGGCTGAAGCAGGACCCCGCCGCCGTCATCGGCCTGGCCGCAAAATTCTCCGTCGCGAAGGCGAATCGGGAGAGATTCGTCGGCCTCATCACGGAGAGCCTCTCCCGGGTCAACCCCGAGATCATCCACGGCGATTTCTCCGCCTGCAACAAACTGGACATCACGGAGGCCATCGCGGGGATCGGGATTCCGGCCCTGGTCCTCTGCGGCGCGGAAGACAAGATGACGCCCCCCTCCTTCTCGGAATTCATCCGGGATCACCTCCCCGGGGCGCGGCTCGCCCTGATCGAAGGGGCGGGACATTTCGTGATGCTGGAGAATCCGGAGGCCTTCAATGCGGCCTTGACGGATTTCGTGAATTCGCTGCCATAACCTTTAAAAGAGAGGATCATAAAACCGATGTTTGTCCTGGGGAATTTCATCATCGCCGTTGCCAAAATCATCGACATCGCCCTGACCGCCTACATGTGGATCATCGTCATCCGGGCGGTCCTCTCCTGGGTAAATCCCGATCCCTACAACCCGATCGTCCGCTTTCTCTATCAGATCACCGAACCGGTCATGGCCCGCGTCCGGCGCTGGATCCCGCTTCGCGGGATGGGCATCGACTTTTCGCCCATGATCATCCTCCTGGCGATCGTCTTCCTCCAGAGCTTCCTGGTGCCGAGCCTGATGCAGCTTGCGCTTTCATTCCGGTGACCGCCAATGGCAGTTTCATCGATATCCATCCGTGAAACCTCCGCCGGCGTCGTATTCCGCATCCGGGTCGTCCCGCGGGCATCGCGGCGCGAGATCGCGGGCGTCCAGGACGACGCGCTGAAGCTCCGGATCACGGCCGCCCCCGTGGAGGGAAAGGCCAACGAAGAGTGCATCCGCCTGCTCGCCGAAGTTCTCGGCGTGAAAAAGGCGCAGGTGACCATCATTGCCGGCCACACCGCGAGGACCAAAACCGTCGCCGTGAAGGGTTTGAAGGGAGACCAGGTCGCTGCTCTCATCGCGGCGTTGTGAGATATTTACACGACGTGAAACGTATGATCCCTCCGCGCACTGGACATTTTCCGACCCTGCGCCTCCTCACTTCGCTGCAAAGACGAAACTCGCGCTTCGCGCTCAAACAATCGTCTTTGCGGGCGCTCCGCTGCGGGGGCAGGGGGCCCGAAAAATCTCCAATGTGCGCTTCCGGGATCGTGATTTGAAGCTCTCCACAGAAAGCTGCGGAGAGCTTCGATCCTTAAGAGGAATAAAACATAACGTTGCTCGCTGATCCTGCGGTAGCCCGCAGTGATGCGCTCGCAGGCGGATTCACCGATCTCCCGGTGAGGTAACCTTTTCAAGGGAATTGCGCTATGGTGGATGAACACGGGTCCGAAAACAGACGGGTCGTCCGGGCGGCCGGGGTCGTGGGGATCGCCACGATGCTCTCCCGCATCTTCGGCTTCATCAGGGACATGGTCGTGGCCGCCTTCTTCGGTGCGGGGCTCACCACGGACGCCTTCTTCGTCGCCTTTCGGATCCCCAACCTCCTCCGCAGGCTCCTCGCCGAGGGGTCGCTGACCGTCTCCTTCGTCCCCGTCTTCACCGAATATCTGCGAAATAAAACCCGCGAGGAGGCGCTGGAACTGGCGAACATCACCTTCACGGCCCTGTCGATCATCCTCGTCGTCGTCTCACTTCTTGGCGTCCTTTTCTCCCCGCTCATCGTGACGATCATGGCGCCCGGCTTCGTCCGGATGCCGGCCCAGTATGACCTGGCCGTCTTCCTCACGCGGCTCATGTTCCCCTACATCCTGCTCATCTCGCTCGTCGCCCTCTGCATGGGGATACTCAACTCGCTTCGGCATTTCGCGGCGCCGGCCCTCTCGCCCGTCGTCCTTAACCTCGCGATGATCCTGGCCGCCCTGACGCTCCGGGGCTTCTTCCGGGAGCCGGTCGTCGCGCTCGCCGTCGGCGTCATGGCGGGCGGGGTGCTCCAGCTCGCCATGCAGTTGCCCTTCCTGATCAGGATGGGGGTCCGGCTGAAGCCGGATTTCCATTTCCGCCATCCGGGGGTGAAACGGATCGGGATGCTGATGCTGCCCGCCTCCTTCGGGGCGGCGATCTACCAGATCAACATCTTCATCGGGACGATCCTGGCGTCGCTCCTGCCTGCCGGGAGCGTCTCGTATCTCTACTACGCCGACCGGATCGTCGAGCTTCCCCTCGGGGTCTTCGCCATCGCCGTGGGGACGGCGACGCTCCCGAGCTTTTCGGACCAGGTGGCGCAGGGACGGATCGAGGAGCTGAAGCGGACGATCTCCTTCTCGCTCAGGCTTATCCTCTTCATCACCATCCCGGCGACGGTCGCCCTGATCGTCCTGCGCGTTCCGATCATCTCCGTCCTGTTCCAGCGGGGGGAGTTCAGCGCGCAGGCCACGGTGCTTACAGCGCAGGCCCTCCTCTGCTACGCCGTCGGCCTCTGGGCCTTCTCCGTCATCCGGATCATCGTCTCGGCCTTCTACTCCCTCCAGGACACCCGCTCCCCCATGAAGGCCGCCATCGTCGCCCTGATCGTAAACGCCGTCTTCAGCGTCGCCCTGATGTTTCCCCTGAAGCACGGAGGAATCGCGCTCGCCACCTCCATCGCCTCGGCCGTGAACGTGGGGATGCTCTGGGTGATCCTGAAACGACGGGTCGGAACGATCCTGGACAGTGAATTCACCCGATCCGTCGGCAAGACCTCCCTCGCGTCGCTGGTCATGGGGGCGGCGATCTTCATCATCGGCCTTCTCTACCCCTGGCACACCTCCGGGCCGTTCAGCGCGAGGCTGATTTACCTCGTCCTCTGCGTTGCCGGGGGCGGCATTGCCTTCCTCGCGGCCGCCTTCCTCTTCAGGAGCCCGGAGGTCATGCTCATGATGGGCTCTCTCCGGCGGCGGATAGCCGGACGAGAAAAGGGGTAAGCGGATTTTTCCCCTCGAAAATCTTGACAACCGCGTAAAAAGGTATATAAAAACTGTGACTTTTCGTCAGAAATAATTGCAATCATTTAAACGAAGGAGGTCCTGTATGAAGCATTTCAAGTATTCGGTATCATTGTTGATGGTTCTTGCTCTGGCCCTGGTCTTCATCGGCTGTGCAAAACCCCCTGAGGCGGAACAGAAGGCAGCGAAGGCTGCCATGGATGCAGCCGTCGCCGCCGGCGCCGACAAATACGCCGCCGCCGATCTGGATGCCGCCAAGAAGGTGTGGGAGTCTTCAGAAGCCCAGGTGAAGGACAAGAAGTATAAGGAAGCCAAACAGGGTTATGTGGATGCCAAGGCCGCCTTCGAGAAGGCCGCCGGCGCCGTGGCAGCGGGCAAGAAGGCCGTCGCCGACGAAGCGACCGCCGCCCTGACAGCCCTGGAGCAAGGCTGGACGGCCATTGAAGCCGACGCGAAAAAGGCCGAAAAGAAGATGAAGGACCAGAAGGGCGCATGGGAAGCGGATGCCAAGGCCTTCGTGGACAACCTGAAAGCCGCCAAGGATGCGATCGCCGCCGATCCGATCGGCGCCAAGGCGAAGGTCGCTCGAACTGAAGGCCGTCATCGAGAAATGGGACGCCGCTTTCAAGGAAATGCTGACAGCTCCTGCCAAGCCCGAACCCAAGAAGGTGAAGAAACAACAGAGTTAACGTCTCCGGTATCACTGTGCTGATCAGAAAAGAGCGCCCCGCCGGCGATGGCGGGGCGCTCTTTCAGTATCGCGTTCCCCCCGGGATGCATGCAGCAATTACCCTGACACACCCGTGCCGTTTCCCTACACTCACCGGACGGAAGCACCCTTTCAGCACAGCGCACGGTTCATAGGCAACAGGAACGAGCCCAATGAAGGCTGCTGTCTACCGCCGCTCCACAGGATTGACGGCCGCCCGCTGTCCTGGTATTTGAAAAACACCCGGTGAGGCGGCAACCATAAGGAGATTCACCCATGACGAAGCTCCCCCCTCCCGAAGGCTACCTTTTTTCCAAGGCCTACACCGGCTATGTGTTTCTCCTGCTCTGGCTCCTCTACTTCTTTGACTACATCGACCGCATGGTGGTCGTCTCCCTCTTCCCTTTTCTGAAGGCCGATTGGGGTCTGACCGATACCCAATGCGGGGCCATGGTCTCCGCCGTATACTGGGCCATCATCATCTTCTCCTTCCCCGTCTCCATCGTAATTGACCGCTGGAGCCGGAAAAAGAGCATCGGCATTATGGCCGTATTGTGGAGCCTGGCCACGGCCGCCTGCGCGGTAACGAAGAATTTCGGCCAGCTTTTTGCGGCGCGGGCCGCCATCGGCCTGGGGGAAGCCGGCTATGCGCCCGGCGGGACGGCGATGATCTCCGCCCTCTATCCCGAAAACAAGCGCGCCTTCATGGTGGGTATCTGGAATGCCTCCATTCCTCTCGGAATGGCCGCAGGCATCGTCATCGGGGGAGCCATCGCCTCCCGGTGGGGATGGCGTCACGCCTTCGGGATCGTCGCCCTCCCCGGGTTGATCATTGCTTTGCTCTTCTTCTTCGTCAAGGACTACAAGACGGTCGGCCTGGAAAAAACGGTTGACCGATCGGCGGTCGGCACACGACGCCGGCCCGGCCACGAAAAAAATGTCCAACCGGGAGATCGTCCGCACGTTCGCCCAAACGCCTTCCCTTCTTCTGACCTACCTCGGGTTCGCCGGAATGATGTTCACCTCCATATCGATGTCCACGTTCCTGCCCACCTACTTCCAGCGGATCCAGGGGTTTCCCCCTGCAAAAGGCCACCCTCCTGGCCAGCGGCATCATGCTGACCAGCATCGTCGGCTCGCCGCTGGGCGGCTGGATCGCGGACACCTGGATGAAAAAGAGGATCCAGGCCCGATTGCTCCTCCCTGCCCTCTCCGCCCTCCTGACCGCGGCCCTGTTTCTCGGCGGGTTTCACCTTCCCTCCGGCGGCGCCCTCCAGTACGGGATCTTCCTTCTGGCGGGAATCGCCTCCATCGCCTGGGCCTCCTCGGCCATCGCCGTCACCCAGGATGTCGTCCATCCGGGCCTGCGCGCCGTCTCCTACGCCCTCTGCGTAATCACCCAGAACCTGCTGGGGAGCGCCCTCGGTCCGGTGGTGACCGGCGCCTTCTCCGACCGGTACGGGATCCTGACGGCCCTGAAGATCGCGAGCGCCATGGCGCTCATCTCCTGCGTCCTTTTTACCCTCGGTTCACGCTTCTATCGGAGGGATCTGGAGAAGGTCGAGCGGGTCGTCCTGACCGCAGAATAGGAGAAAACCCGGTCTGACAGGGGGCGCAATTCCGCGCTAACCCGTGCTTTAATTCTCTTGACAGGCGGGCCTCATTTCCATAAACTCGGCCCTCCCCAAAAAGATCCTCAGGAAACCAATAGATCGGAGGATGGGAAGAAAACCAACGCCCGCCGCCACTGCGGCGCCGGCCGGAAGGAAACGGAATATGCCATACGCAGCAGCAAAGCTCCACCACGGATATACGAACACCATGATCACCATCGACCTGGGAACCCGCGCCATTGCAACACCGGCGCTGGCGCCGCACGTCCGTGACTACTTCCTCGGCGGCCGCGCCCTGGGTCTCTACCTTCTCCATACGCGGATCACCCCGCGAACAACCCCCCGCGATCCCGAGAATCCCCTGATCTTTTCGCCGGGTCCCTTGGCCGGCATTCCCCAGTTCCCGGGGACGAGCAAATGCATGGCCGTATCCCTGTCGCCGCTGACGGGCATTCCGGGGGTCTCGAATTTCGGCGGCCATTTCGGCGCCTATCTCAAGTACGCCGGTTTCGATGCCCTGGAAATCACGGGAAAGTCAGCGACGGATATCATGATCGTCATCGACGGCTTCCGCCGGGAGATATCGATCGTGGAAGCGCCGCTGCACGATGAGGTCTTCGACCTGGAGAAGGCGATCGCCGAGCGGTTCATCCGCGAGGGCCGGGATCGCAAGGAGATCGTCTTTTTGACGACCGGCATCGGCGCCGCCCATACCACCTACGGCTGCATCAACAGCCATTATTTCGATCCCACGAAACACGTGGACGGGACCAAGGGGTTCTTCCGGACGAAGCAGGCCGGGCGGACGGGGCTGGGCACCGTGATGATTGACAAGAAAATCCGGGCCATCGTCGTTCTGGCCGAATTTCCTCACGGCGAAAACCCTTACGGCGCCGCCGACTGGGAGAAGGTGAAGCACGCGGGCGCCGAGCTCGGGAAGGTCGTCCGGGAGGTGGATCCGCAATCGCTCAAGATGTACCGGAAGGGAAGCGCGGGGCTCATCGCCTTCATGAACAAACAGGAGTACCAGTCCCTGCCCGTGAACAATTACCAGTTGGGCTCCGACCCGCGGGCGGAGCAGATCACGGGGAAATTCTATGCCGAGCACCTGTTCGATCACCGGGGGATGGACGGCTGTTTCCCCGGCTGCAACCTGCGCTGCACCAAGGGGGGCTGGGTTACCCTGAGCTTCGGCGAACACCGGGGCCGCAAGGTGTGGGTGGACGGCCCCGAGTACGAAACCGCCGCCGGCTTCGGCTCCAACCTCGGGATGTGGAACGCCGAATTCATCATGGAGGCCAACTGGCACTGCGACAACTACGGGATCGACACGATCACCGTGGCCGTCACGATCGCCTTTCTCATGGAATGCTTCCAGCGGGGATATCTGACGCGGGAAGACACGGACGGCCTGGCGCTCGCCTGGGGAAATGAGGAGGCAGTCCTGAGCTTCATCCGCCATATCGCCCTCGGGGAAACGAAATTCGCCCGGGTCGCGGGCCAGGGGATGCTCCCCCTTCTCGACTGGATCGCCGCCCGCTATGTCGGGAGAACCGGCCAGGCCGATCCCCGGGAGGAACTCCTCCGGTTCGCCATGCAGACGAAGGGGCTCCCCTTTTCCCTCTACCGGACCCACCGCTCGCTCTCCATGCAGGGTTCCTACGCCGCCGCGAGCGACATCGGGGCGCACCACGCCGCCGCCTGGCTCATCAAGGTGGACCTCCTGGGCGCCTTTCCCACCCTTCAGGACAAGGCCCGGGCGCTCATCACCTATCCGCGCGTCCGCCTGGGAAACGACAATCTCGGACTCTGCAAGCTCCCCTGGGTCGACGTCTTCAACCCCGCCTCGGAGAAGGTGAAGAAGACCGACAAGTTCATCAATCCCGCCTCGCAGGAGCTCTATGCGGATTTCTACAACGGGATGCTGGGAACCAGATCTGACCTGGGAGCAGATCTTCGCGCAGACGGACCGGGACATCAACCTGCAGCGCGTCATGAACGTCATGGTCTACGGCTCTGAGACGGGAAAACAGGACCGGATCCCGGAGCGGGCCATCGGGCCGACCGACGACGGGCTCTACGAAGCAGAGGGGGTGTACAATGACGCGGAGGTCAGCCGGCTCCTGGGAAAATCCCCGGAAGTGATCCAAGGCATGCAGACCGGGAAGAAGCGGGAGATCCTCATGAAGAACCGTAAGGAGCAGCTCGGCGACCTGATCCAGGCGTATTACCGGGAGCGGGGCTGGACCCCCTCCGGCATCCCGACCCCCGCCACCCTCAAAGAGATCGGTCTATGGGATTTCCTGACCGAGGAGGCCCGGACACGGATCGCGGCGCAATAAAATCTCCTTGACATAAAAGGCCGATTTTCTTATTCTTAGTGCGTACAAAGGCAAGTTCTTATCAATAATTCAATTATTTATCCGGATTTGATAGACTAGTGTCTTTGCGCATATTTTCTCAGCATAATCGTGAAAGCGAGCGAGGAGAAGGATTTCATGAACGATACCAAGAGTAAACTGAATAGTCTGCTGTCCTACTGGCTGGAACATAACCAGGAACACGGAGAGGAATTCCGCGAATGGGCCGATAAGATAGCCACGGAGCAAAAAGATGTTGCCAAGCAACTGCGGCAGGCGGCTGATAAAATGGCCGAGGCTGACGGATACCTAAAAAAAGCCCGCTCTCTGTTACAATAACTCGATTGCCTCACCTCGTAAATGTAGTGCCTGAAATTTTGAATTATTATTGGAGGTTTCCATGTGTTTAGCTAAATTATACGCGCCCGGTGCCCAACAGCCGGCTATGGAAAATATTACTCAAATCACCATCGAGAAAGACAAAATCATTGTAGAATCACTCTTCGGTGAAAAACAGATCTTTGAAGATAGGATTCAAATGATTAATTTTACCGAATCCAGGATTCAACTAGTTAAGGCTGCCGGATAACCGCGGCAAGTAGTTTGCATTCCCTATCATAATCTTTCAATCAGCAACAATCAAACGCTGCAGGCTGAGATTTCGCTGACAAACAATTCCAGTTCACGGGGTAATCCATAACAAATCTCTACGGGTTCTTCCGACCCTATCTCCGGCAGGTCATTTACCGTTATCTTGATCGCGGCAACCTGCACAAAGACTTTGCCCGGGTGAAGTGTAATGACTGCAATCACGAGTATTTCTTGCTTTCCCTTGCAAGCATCTTCATTTCCCCTCCTGCCATCAGAAGCGGGTTGAGGAATTCGGGGAATGGTCATGTCGCCATCAAAACCTTAGCTCCATCATCCGGGTATCCTTTTCCCAGAAACGGATGCAGTATCTCGCTGATGAAGGAACCGCCATCTATTCGGGCCTGCTGGATAACCGTAAAGTATTGTCGCGGATATACCGATATAAGTCTGAGATACGTCTGTAATATGCCTTGAAACGTCAGGGATCGGATAACATTCTCTTGACGGCGTACTGCGATGATTGATAAGAAATTACCGTTCTGTGAGCCGGGGATACGGAAAGAAGTCTTGTGTGATAAGGAGATTTTATCACAACAGGTTGTGTTAGCATGGGATTTCTTCTATCTTTGACCGGGTAATCAACTACCTCTGTGACCTAGTAGCGAAACGGAACAAATTAGCAAATAAAATAGCGGATGATCGAGCAGCCCCTACGGAGGGATAGAGAGAAAAGCGGCCATAGGAAAATACATATCGTATGCCGCGCATCGTTTACAAATGGTTAACGGCTATGATGCCCGTTAACGAAAAATATTTTTGATGGGATACCCTTAATGAAAACGAATAGCCAAGACTTCGTCATGCCCCCAGCAACACCAGGCCCCCAGGAAATGGAATTAAATCCATTAACCCTTTCATTTTCCGGAGAAATGGAAGCGTCATTCCAGGAAAAATATTATCTTGATTCTCTGCGAATGATACGGTTCTCCTTGCTGGCTGGAATTTTTTTCTATGGAATCTTTGGTATCCTCGACGTGGTACTTGTGCCGCAAATGAAAAACAGGCTCTGGGCCATCCGCTTTTTCATCGTCTGTCCCAGCCTGTTTGGCGTCATCGTGTTTTCCTACTTCTCACAGTTCCGGAATTACATTCAATTGCTTCTGACGGCCGCCATGATCATTGCCGGTTCTGCCATCATCGTGATGATTTCGATTATACCGCCGCCTGCAAATTATTCCTATTATGTGGGTCTGATTCTCGTTTTTATGTGGGGGTATACGTTTACCCGCGTTCGTTTTATCTGGGCTGTCCTGGCCGGATGGTTTATTGTGGCATTCTATGAAATCGTGGCCATCTGGATCAGCCCGACGCCGCTGCCGATTCTGCTGAACAACAACTTTTTCTTTATCACTGCCAATGTGATTGGTATGGGTGTCTGTTATGCCATGGAATATTATACCCGCAGGGATTTCTTTCTGGCGTATCTGCTGGAAATTGAACAGGAGAAAATAAAGGCGGCAAACCGTAAACTGGAAGGAAGGGTTAGGGAACGCACCGCCCAACTTGAAATGACGAATGCAGAACTCAGACAGGAAATTGAAGAACGCAAGCTGGTCGAACAGGATCGCAAACAGCTTGAAACCAAGCTTATACAGGTGCAGAAAATGGAAGCCATCGGCACGTTGGCCGGAGGCATCGCGCATGATTTTAACAACCTGCTCATGGGCATTCAGGGGAATGCTTCCTTGGCCCTATTAGGTATTGAAGCGGACGATCCGATCTATCGGAAATTAAGAAATATCGAGCAGTACGTTATTAGGGGGTCGGAACTGACACAACAGTTGCTTGGTTTTGCCAGGGGCGGAAAATATAAGATCCAGCCGACAGACCTGAATGAGCTCATCGAAAAAAGCTCAAAACTGTTTGGCTCAACCAGAAAGGAAGTTAGCATCACCACGGATTACGAGAAGGATATCTGGATTGTCGAAGTCGATCAGGGCCAGACTGAGCAGGTTCTTTTAAACCTGTTTGTGAATGCCTGGCAGGCCATGCCGGGAGGCGGGAGTATCCACATTCAGACCCGGAATATTCCCATGAACAGCAGCGTTCTGAAAGATTTGGCATTTGAATTAAAACCCGGCGATTATGTGGAGACAAGCGTTACAGACACCGGTATCGGCATGGATGCCGCGATCCAGCAACGAATTTTCGACCCTTTTTTTACAACCAAGGAATTCGGCCGGGGGACCGGTCTGGGACTTGCGTCGGCTTATGGCATTGTCAAAGGACATGGCGGTTTTATTCTGGTACAGAGCGAAAAGCATAGGGGGACGACATTTAAATTTTATTTGCCCCGGTCGGAGAAAAAAGCTGTCAAAAAAGAGAATGTCGAGGCTGCTTTGTTGAAGGGCAATGAAACCGTTTTACTGGTGGATGACGAGGAGATGGTACTGGAGGTGGGAAGCGAAATGCTGCAAAGTTTGGGCTACAACACCATAACGGCCAGAAATGGAAAAGAGGCCATTGAGATTTTTTATGCCAACAGCAAGGCCATCAGCTTGGTTATCCTGGATATGATTATGCCGGAAATGGGCGGCGGCGAGGTTTTTGATGTTCTGAAAAGCCAATCCCCTGATGTTCGCGTCCTCCTTTCCAGCGGGTATAGCATGGAGGGTCAGGCAAGCGACATACTTAAGCGCGGTTGTGCCGGGTTTATTCAGAAACCTTTTAATATCAATATTTTATCAAGGGAGGTCCGAAAAGTTTTGGACGATGTCTGATAGTTTCAAAATAGAGAATCAATTATAAGGGAGTCTTTCCAATGAATATCAACATCCGATTTAAAAAGCTGTTTAGCGAGCTTGAAAGCGGACATTTCGACATCCGGGACCGGGTGAATTCATTTGCTGAGGAGGGGCGTGAACTGGAGGCAAAGCTGACGAAAGAGATGGACCGGTTTGATCCCTGGCGGTTTCAGCTCATGGATGCGCTGGCAGAAATTTCGGAAAACTTTAGCCCGGAACAAAGAACGGCCCATGAACATTATATTAAAACCACTCAATATTATCAAATCGTCCAAGAAGCCCCTTTCTACTGGCGGATCATGTATAAACCCAATGGTTATGCGGGCGACGCCCAGATGATGAATTACATTTATCAGAACACCTTTGAAGGCCGGACAAATTTTGGAAAGTTTTTGCATAAACATGCCGTTTCTACAGCAGCCTGTCAGTCCGTTCGCAACAGAAAAGCGTATTTGATTCAACAAATCCAAGAAATCAAAGGAAGAAAGATACTCAGTCTGGCTGCCGGACCGGCCATGGAAATCAAGGAAGTCCTGGAAAAGAGTTCAGAGCACCATTTGAGCTTCATGGCGCTTGATCATGACATGGAAACGCTCATTAAGTTCAGGCCGACAAATCATAATGTTCGCTTTCGATACGCGCTGGCCAATGCGTTTACTTTAATGGCGGGGAATTATCGGACCGCCATTCCGCGAGATTTTATGTTGAGATTCTGCCATCCGCGCAGGGATTTCAATGGCTTTCGCAAAATATTCTGCCCGCTGAAATACGAACTGATCGATTTGCAGCCTGAAGATTTTGATCTTGTCTACAGCGCCGGTCTCTACGACTATATTAAAACCTATCCCCTGGATGATACCAGAGGGACGGCAGCGCTGACAAAAAACCTGTTTGGTCTGGTTAAACCGGGAGGCAAACTCATTGTAGGAAACTTTAATTACAATAATCCCCGAGACCTTCGGTTTGTAATGGAATATATTTATGACTGGAAATTGATATATCGCGAAGAAATTGAAATGTACGAGTTTCTGAGGGCGATTCCGAAAAGCGAAATGAAAGATGTCCAATTGATAACGGAACCGGCAGGAATCAATTATTTTCTAAAGATCGTGAAACAAACTTAGAACCGATATCAATCAGACACGTACGCCTCAAAGGCATCTCAATGTCTGAATCAACAAAACTTCGACTTTACCCCGTAGCTTGCCCCCGCCATCCTCCATCCTGATAGATATCGACTACCAATACCCTTACAATCAATCAGCGTTGTTTTCAGCCCATCCCATCAGTACAATAAAAGCACATATTTTCCCCCATGAAAGGGTGACCGTGCATTCAAGAAAGGAGAAAACAACATGGCAGCGGACGATTGTGTAAAGGGACTCATAATAGGCGGGGTCATCGGCGCGGTGTTGGGCATTCTCTATGCTCCCAAGAGCGGCAAAGAGACGAGGGAGGAAATCAGCCATTCTGCCGAGGAATTATTAAAAAAAACAAAGGAACAATATGAGGAGGTCTGCGAAAAAATCGAGAAACTGGCAGACCAGGAGAAGGAGTTGCTCATTGGGAAGAAAGAGAAGATAAAGAAGGCTCTTGAGGCAGGTGTGGAAGCCTTGAAATGAAAGAAGTGAGCTGCTCTTCGGGCATAGAAGACAAAACAGGGAGTGTCCCTATTGCGCCTTTGTGAACTTCAGGTGTGTTTGAGAAAGGATCTTCATTATGGCTATATCAGGTAAATACGGCAAACTGGACATTCCCAGGATCGCTGCCGAGGAACCGGTGTTCATTCTCCGGGCCCAGGATATCCTGGCTGCCACGGTCATCCGGATGTACCAATTACTCGTGGAATCCCATGGACGCCCCATGGCCGGGGAATTGAACAAGGAAATAGAGGTCTTCCGGAAATGGTCGGGTCGAAGGAAGATGCCGGATTAAATTGCATCACGACCATGCCATCCTCCATTGCGATCGAATGATGACGTATCATGAGCCGCCCTTCCGGAATCGGGTCGATGCCGGCAGGATACTTGCGGGCGGACTGGAACAGTATCGAGGGAGTGATTCCCTTGTGTTCGCCATACCCCGAGGCGGCATACCCGTGGCAGTTGAGGTGGCGAAAAAACTGGGGAGCAACCTTGATATCATCGTCCCGCGCAAGATACCGATTCCCGATAACCCGGAGGCAGGCTATGGTGCGGTTACGGAAGATGGTGCCATCGTTCTGAATGAACCCCTGGTCAGGCAGTTAGGGTTCACCGGGCAGCAGATAGAGCGCCATGCCGAAGAGGTCAGGGCAGAGATACGGCGACGGCAAGCGGTTTACCGGACAATACTGATGGCCTCCTCCGTTGGGGGTAAAACGGCCATCATCGTAGATGACGGACTTGCTTCCGGATATACGATGGTGGCCGCCATCAGATCGATACGGCAGCAGGGCGCGGCAACAGTTGTCGCTGCGGTGCCGGTCGCCTCCTCGCATGCCTGGGAGCTTATCAAATCGTCCGCTGATGATGTGGTGTCTACCGTCATTTCACATTATTATCCATTCGCCGTTGCCAGTTTCTATCGGCATTGGCATGATCTGACGGATGAAGAAGTGATCAGGGATCTGGAAGGATTTATGAGAGATTACCGGGGGCATGCTAATGATTAAAGAGGCCCTGTTCTGGGAAAAGCTGGATGGCAAAAGCGGGCAGTGTCATCTGTGCGCGCATGAATGCAGGATTCCCGAATCGTCATTTGGGATCTGCGGCGTCAGGCGGAATCTCCAGGGCGTCCTCTATACGATGGTATATGCGCAGGTGATCGCCGCCAACATCGACCCGATCGAGAAGAAGCCGCTCTATCATTTCCTGCCGGGCTCCCGTTCATACTCCATAGCCACGATCGGCTGCAATTTCAAATGCGGCTTCTGTCAAAACTGGCAGATTTCTCAGGCATCGTTCAAGGACGACAGCAATATCGCCGCGGGGCGTGAGATGATGCCCGAGCAGGTTGTGGCGAATGCGAAGAAAAACTCCTGCTTGAGTATTTCCTATACGTATACCGAACCCACCATTTTTTTCGAGTATGCCCATGATACGGCCCGGTTAGCCAGGAAAGCCGGCCTGTACAATGTCTTTGTGACCAATGGCTATATGACCAGGCAGGCGCTCGACACGATCAAGCCTTATCTGGACGCCGCCAATGTGGACTTGAAGAGCTTCCGTGACGATTCTTATAAAAGAACCTGCAAAGCGCGTCTGCAGCCGGTTTTGGATACCATCGCCGCCATGAAGGAGCTGGGCATCTGGCTGGAGGTGACGACCCTGGTTGTTCCGGGGGAGAATGATTCGGATGAAGAATTGGCGGGAATTGCCGAATTTCTGGCCCGGATAGATACCGATATCCCCTGGCATATCAGCCGATTTCACCCGGATTATGAATTTCATGATCGCATGGCGACCCCCATGGAAACGATGAAGAGGGCGAGGGAAATAGGCCGAAGCGCGGGACTGCGTTACATCTATCTGGGCAATGTCCCGGAGGGAACGAACACGAACTGCCATCAGTGCCATGAATTAATCGTGGATAGGAAATACATGGGTCTGAATAAACTCACCGTGGAAAACGGTCGATGTCCTGTATGTGGCGCCGAGATCAGCGGGGTTTGGTCGTAAGGAAAACTTTATCAGTCAATCTCATTACGGAGGTGTTAAGGATGGACAGACGGAAATTTCTCAAAAGCGCGATAGTTGTTTCCATGGCTGCAGGCATCACTGATACGGCTGCCGCGGCTGAACGCTACTTTCCTACGAAGGTGGACCAGTCGCTTTTCGAGGGCATCAATCGGGTCAAAGACCCGGCACAAAAGACCCCGCTTGAGAAAAGTCATGCACCGGTGCTCACGGCTCCAACACGGGTAACCGCAGGTGAGCCGTTCCTCGTGGAAGTGGCGGTCGGGGAAGTGCTTCACCCGATGGGACCCGCCCACTGGATCGAATATATCGAGCTCAGCATCGGCAATGAACCGGCCGGAAGGATCGATTTCCAGTCAAAGGGGTATCTGAAGCCCAAGGCTGTATTCACGGTGGTGCTCTCCAGCGACTCTGCTTCCGCCGGGAAAGTGACCCTACTGGCGAGACAGACGTGCAACCTCCATGGGTTATGGGAAGGGAGCCTCGACATCGCACTGACCTGAGTATGGGATGCTTTTTACCATGTATCATTACAGCCCGTACCTGACGTAGCTACAAGGTATTTTCTTGTTACGGGTGCGTAACGGAAATGATGCCCACGCAAGGCGGGATGCTAAAGTGCCTGAGCGATCATGAGAAGGAAATATCCGTCTCGTGCAGCGAAAGTATAAAAGCGATGATGAACGAGAAAAAACGAACCGAATAGGGATTTTTCGTAGATGGGGGCGGCAACCATTTATCCGAACATGATGGTCCGTCCCTTTTTATTAAAATCTCCTTTTTATAAATCTCCTTGACACGTAAGGCTACTCTTCGTATTCTTCACACTCCGCCTGCGCCGTCTTCATGACGCTCACCACCCTCTCTATCGGCCGGGGGATCCGGATTCAATTAGAGACCCATGCACATGAGGCGGCCTTGGATGAGGTAATCGATTTTTCCGCGCTCTTTGGCGCACAGAAAGGGGAGAGGAAATTGTTGAGCATTACCATCGGCGATCTATTCGATGAGGTGGCCTCCCGGTTCCCCGCCAGGGATGCGTTGATCGATATACCCAAGGGCCGGAGATATTCCTATCGCGAATTATCAGTGATCGTCAACCAGTTGGCGAGAGGATTTCTGAAACTCGGCATTGGGTATGGGGAACACTTGGCCCTCTGGACGCCCAACATATCCGAATATATCATCACGGAGTTGGCCGCAACAAAGATCGGCGCCGTCCTGGTGAGTGTAGATACGAATGCCCAGCCCCAACAGCTTGAATACCTCCTCAAGCAGTCCGATTCGGCATCCCTCATCATGTCCGAAGGAGTCAAGGGCGCCGAATATATCGGGATGATCCGCCAGCTCTGCCCGGAGGTCGACTCTTCCGGACCGGGGCGCCTGGATTGCCATGCCCTGCCGGAGCTGAGGCGTCTCATCCTGATCTCCGACCAGACCTTCCCGGGCATGCGTACATGGAAAGAGGTCCTGGAGTCGGGGAGGGATGTTCCCGATCTCATCTTGTCCGAACGACAGAGTTCCTGCCGGGAAGACGATGTCGTCACCCTTCTCTACACCTCCGGAACAACCGGAGCGCCCAAAGGGGTGATGTCGACGCACGCCGGGATCATCAACACCACATTGGCCAGTGCGGAGAACCAGAGATTGACGGAAAAGGACCGGCTTTGTCTTTCCGTCCCGTTGGCCCACATGTTCGGTTGCATCTGCGTCACCTTGGCAGCGGTGATCAAGGGGGCTGCCGTCATCATCCCTGCCGAAACCTTCGATCCGGGGAAATTTCTCGAGGCGATCACAAAAGAACGATGTACGGCGGTTTACGGATCTCCCGGCGCCTTCATCGGCATGATGGAGCATCCGGAATATACACCGGGTAACCTCCGATCCCTGCGGACCGGGATCATGGGAGGGGCACAATGTCCCCTGGAGGTGATGAAGCGGGTCGTGGATGAGATGGGGGTGCGCGAAATTGTCATCGGTTACGGCCAGACGGAAGCCTCCTCCTGGATCACGATGACCCGGCCGGACGATCCCCTGGAATTGCGGGTTTCCACCGTCGGGAAACCGATCCCCAACGTAGTAGTGAAGCTGATCGACCCCCAAAGCGGCCGGGAGGTTCCGACGGGCGCCATCGGCGAGATTTGCGCCAGGGGACTGAATATGAGAGGTTACTACAGGATGCCGGCCGCGACCGCCAATGCCATCGATTCCGAAGGGTGGCTTCATACCGGGGATCTGGGAACCATGGACGGCGACGGGTATGTGAGGACAACCGGCAGATTGAAGGAGGTAATCGTCCGGGGGAAAGAGACGATCTATCCCGCAGAGATCGAAGAGATCCTCTTCAGTCATCCCATGATTTCCAATGTTCAGATCTTCGGGGTTCCCAGTAAGATCTCCGGAGAAGACGTGGCCGCATGGATTAAACTGGAGGAGGGCGCCTCGGTCACTCAGGATGAGATTCTTCACTATTGCCGAGAAAAACTCCCCGGTTCCGGCCTGCCCCGCTATATAAAATTCGTCAACGAGTTTCCCATGACCCCTTTGGGCAAGGTCCAGAAATTCAAAATGAGGGAAATCGCCATCAAGGAGTACGGTTTGGGATAGAGGGTGTATCTCCGGATCGTCAGATACGCATCGGGAGTCGGTGGATAATACTTGAAATAGTGTTCGACAAGAGATAGGATGTTGCCACTAATGCTTTAACCGCAAATGCTTTAACCGCAATTCGAGGTGCATTATGAACAAAATCAAATGTTTTTTTGTCATTGCCGCTGTTGCGTTGTTCTCCTGCCAGACCGGATTGGCAAGAGAAAAGCTGACTGCTCAAGATTGGCTTCAAAAGGGTATGGAGTATGAAAAGCAGAATGTCTATGAAGAAGCAATAAAAATGTACACAACGGCTGTCGAGATCGATAAAAATTATTCTGAAGCATATTTCAAAAGGGCTAAGGCATACATGGCTTCTCATAAGACATTCGCTATGGAAGCTCTCGCAGATTTTAACAAGACCATTGATCTTGACCCGACA
This sequence comes from uncultured delta proteobacterium, assembly GCA_963817385.1. GTDB lineage: Bacteria > Desulfobacterota > Syntrophia > Syntrophales > UBA5619 > JAKAFS01. The sequence goes on along the minus strand of CAWFOM010000012.1, from coordinate 61,679 downwards.
AATGCTGAAGCATATTATGAGCGAGGATTGCTTCACGCATTCATCATCAATAACGAAAATGCCCGCGACGATATGAGAACAGCAGCCAATCTTGGCCACAAAGGGGCTCAAGCATGGCTTACTCCTAACCGCGGGGGAAAAGGCAGAGAGAAGGAAAGCCCCGACATGAGGGCAGCCGTCACGAGCCGCGATGATGCCTCACAATCGCTTACCGCCGGCGAGGGAGAAAAAAGCAAAAAACGGGAAGGCATGTATCTCGAGCTCGATGAATACCTATCCTCCAAGAGCGAGCCAATGATTCACTTTGATTTTAACATGTCAACGATCAAAGAGCAGTACCATGCCATTCTCGATGAAATCGCTCTGGTCCTCAAAGAGAAAATACCCGAAGCAAACATCATATTAGCAGGGCATACCGACAGCACCGGTACAGAAAAGTACAACGATTATCTTTCGCTGCAAAGGGCAAAAGCCGTAGAATCCTATCTCACCGTGAAGCATGGCATCCGTCCTGAGCGGATCACCGTCAGGGGTTACGGGGAAAGCTCTCCGATTGCCACGAATGAGACGGAAGAAGGTCAGGCAAGAAATCGACGCGTTGAGCTGCTGGTCGCGGGAATATAGGGTAAGCTGCCCCGCGATGAATACGTCTCCATAAAAAAGACTCCCCAGTGATGGGGAGTCTTTCAAATCGATATGTCAATACGGTCTTACAACTTGCGAACATTCTCCGCAGCCGGACCTTTTGCACCGCTGACAACATCAAAGCTGACCCGATCACCCTCGGCCAACGATTTGAAACCCTCAGCCTGGATCGCGGAATGATGGACGAAAACGTCCTTACCTCCATCCTGCTCAATAAAACCAAAACCTTTTGAATCATTAAACCATTTAACTTTTCCTTCTGGCATCTTTCGTCCTCCTTAGTAATTGGATTGCTCTTTGGAAACACCGATAATATTGCCGAACTATTCGGCGGGTATTCTCGTATTTCGGTAACTGTGGAAAGATAGTGAACATTAACCGGGATCGAGTATGAATTAGTCTTTCCGGAAATGCAAGATTTTTTATCGCATGGATCCATATTGTTTATTTCTTCCTTCACCAATCGTGGTCTGCTCAACCAAAAAAGACTCAAATACTATCTCACGCCTACTACTTCACTATGATAAACTCCCTATTACATTTCGATAATCGTTGCCATACACTGGCATCGTTCAATCAACGCTGCCAACAAGGAAGATAGAGCAATCTTAATTTACCGAGGGAAAAGATTCATTTATGGATAGAATTCTCCGCATTCTCATCCTGGAAGATTGTGCAACCGATGCCGATTTGATTGAATATGAGCTGCAAGAGGCGTCAATCGACTTTGTTGCGCGAAGGGTGATCACAGAAAAAGACTATACGTGCGCCCTTAAAGAATTCACGCCCGACCTAATTCTTTCCGATTACGACCTTCCCCAGTACAACGGCTCGCTGGCGCTCGCTGAAGCAAAAGCTCGATGCGCAGAAGTCCCCTTCATTCTTGTCACCGGCGTCATGGAAGAAAATCTGGCCACGGAGATCCTAACCAACGGGGCCCAAGATTTTGTCGCGAAGAACCAACTCCACAAACTTGTGCCTGCGGTGCGGAAAGCTTTTGCACACAAGGAGCGCAAAAAAGTCGACTGGTGAAAGTTTCATCCGGTACGTGTTGCTCCCCCATGCGTGGCCTCCTTCTTCCCTTTTTCTCCCGCACAGACGTTTCGACGCCACTCACGACGCAGGACTGCAATCGATAATCATGAATATTGTTTCCTCAATTATTATGGTATGGATAATAGTGGGCAAAAGGCACCCTCGTCAATTTGATTTCTGATAGTCTGGGGAGGTCACTATGGATGATCAAGCAAAAACCGATAAAGTCCAACAAATCCAGATCAACACCGGTGATGAGCTGTCTAGGGGCAGATACAGCAATAGCATGATTGCATCCCATAGCGCGGATGAGTTCATCCTTGATTGGCTTTTTAACTCGCCAAACGGCGTTCATCTGGTATCGAGAGTCATCGTGAGTCCGTCTCACGTTAAAAGAATCATCACCGCCTTGCAAGAAAGCCTTGACAACTACGAGAAACAATTCGGGCGCGTTAAGGAAATCCAGGCAGGCGATCAAAAATTTCACTAAAGGCGATATCTTCTGTGAAATCCACACACCGTCCGGATGGATTTCGTGAGGAAGATTATTGAAGCTTCCCCCTCATACGTGGTTGCGGAGTTGCAACTCCACCGGGTGGGGATTGAGATAGATTTGCCCTTTCAGGTAGGGTTCGTGGTATTTCCTCACATAATGGTTCATGAGCGTTATCGGGACGATCAGGGGGATGAGTCCCCCGGCGGTATTCGTCAATGACCTCGATCAGTTCCTGCTTCTCATCGGCGGAGAGGTTCTTCTTGAAATAGCCCATCATGTGATGCAGGACATCGGTGTGCTTCCTCGTTGATGATTTGAGCGCCATGGCCTCCATGAGGAGTCTCTCGTACCGTCCGATCAGTTCCTTTGCCGGGAGTTCCCTGGCATGGGCTACGAGTTGACCCATCTGCTGAAGATGCCTCGGGCTGTACGCCATGAGAAGAAGTTTATGACTCGTGTGAAAATCCACAATACTCCTGATGCGGTTTTTCTCCTCCCTGATCTCGCGGTAGCGCCGGCAGGTAAAGATGCGATCGATGAAGTTCTCCCGCAGGATCGGATCGTGAAGCCGGCCATCCTCCTCAACCGGCGTCAGCGGGAAGTGCTCCATGAATATCCGGGCGAAGACGCCCACCCCGACTTTTCGGGGCACTCCCCTGTCGTCATATACCCTCACCCGCGCCATTCCGCTCGATGGAGAGCCGCTTTTAAAAATGAACCCGGAGAGGTCCTCATGCTCGAGCTCGGCCGACCCGCAGACGCGGCCCAGGCCTTCATGCGGTCGGTGTGATCGATGCCCGTGCGGCCCGTCACCAGGCGCGGCCGCTTCGGGTCGCCCGTAAGGCGGAGCGTTTCCCGCGGAATGCCGAAACCGCATTCCACCTCGGGGCAAACGGGCACATATTGAATGTACTTTCCCAGGGTATCCCTCAAGAAGCGATCCAGTGCATGCCCCCCGTCGTAACGAACGTTTTTCCCGAGAAGGCAGGCGCTGACGCCAAGGCGGATTTTCTCCATAAACTAAATATACCATTTCCCCCCGAAAAGGCAACACACGTGCAGATCGGCTTTGCCCCCGCACCGCAAGAAACGGACCGCAATCCGCAGCGCTGAAATGTCCGGCGGCAATCACCGGCACTGCCGCCTGCATCTCCGGGCCATTATTTCATTGACATGCAAGCGCTCTTCTCTTATTCTCACCCCGGACACAAGCAAGTCCTTATCAAAACTCGCTCGATGGTCTTGCGGGAAGAATCCGGGAGGAAAGACCGTACGGCATGCCGTCAAAACGCGCACTCATCATGCACCCGAATGACAACGTGGCCACCGCCGTGGAAGAGATCCAGGCGGGGGAGGAGGTGTCGATCCCGGTGGCGGGAGGCGCACTCACGCTCCGCGCCGCGGAGACGATCCCCTTCGGCTTCAAGCTCGCCCTGCAGGACATTCCCCGGGGGGCGATCATCCGGAAGTACGGAGAGACGATCGGTCGGGCCGGCACGGCTATCGCCAAGGGGAACCTGGTCCACATCCATAACCTGGAAGGCACGCGCGCCCGGGGCGACCTCGAAAGGAGCGGCAAACGATGAGCTTCCGGGGCTATGTCCGATCCGACGGCTCGGTCGGCACGCGTAACTATGTCCTGGTGATCCCCCAGGGGATCATCGCCAAGTCGGTCTGCGATTTCGTCGCCGGCACGAAAACCATCCTGACCGCAGATCACGGCTCCGGCCGCACGGCAAACGACCGTGAGCAGATCGCCCGGATCCTCATCGGCCTCGGCCGGAACCCCAACGTAGCCTCGGTCATCGTCCACGCCGCCAGCCCCGGCGCCGGCTACCCGGAACTGAGGGCCGAGCGGCTGGCGGACGAGATCGCGGCGAGCGGCAAGAGGGTGGAGATGCTGGACCCGGCGAAGGACGGCGGGACCTACGGCGCTATCTTCAAGGGGATCCAGATGGCCCGCCGGATGGTGCACGAGGCATCGAAGTTGCGCCGGGAGATGGTCGAGGATGAGCACCTCTGCCTCGGGGTGAAATGCGGCTACTCCGACACGACATCGGGGATCGCCGGAAACCCGGCAATCGGGTATCTGTACGACAAGGTCGTGGCCGCCGGAGGCACAGCCCTCTTCGGTGAGACCACGGAGATTATCGGGGCCGAGGAGGCCCTGGTGCGGCGCGCCGCACGCCCGGAGGTCGCCGAGGCGATCCTCCGCGCCGTGACGGTTCAGGAGGACCGGGCCAAGGCCACCGGGTTGGACATCCGTACCGTAAACCCGGTGCCGTCCAACATCAAAGGCGGGATCAGTTCGTTGGAGGAGAAAAGCCTCGGGGCGATCCACAAGGCGGGGACCGCGCCGATCCAGGGCGTGCTGAAGTACGCGGAGCGGCCGACGCGCAAGGGCCTGTATTTCGTCGATAACTGGATGGGGCACCTGTCCATATTCGCCGGATACGCGGCGGCGGGCGCCAACGTCGTGTTGTTCCAACTCGGGGGCGGCGGCGTGGCCGGCCGGACCCTCCTGGAAGGTTCGCCCTCGGTGGTGGCGCCTTTCCTGTGGGCGACCGCCAATCCCCGGACGTATGCGGCTGCCATGGACAGCATCGACTTCTACTCGGGCACGGTCATCGAGGGGTCAGAGACCCCCGAGGAGGTGGGCGAACGACTCTACCGCACCGTCATCGACGTTGCCTCCGGCACGCTGTCCTTGAGCGAGACACTGTACTACACCGAACCGATCGACCTGTACCTTCAGGAACCGCGGTTCTGAGTCAGGAAAAGTGAGTCGTTAAGAATTTTGAGCCTGCTACCCATCTATTTTACCTTTGCCCTGGTGTTGTTCAACATGACCAGCGTGCAGGCGGGCCGAGTCCTGCTTGCACTATACGCGCTGAAACTCGGTGCGCAGCCCTTTGCCATCGGCATCCTCGCCGCGACGTTTTCCGTGTTGCCGATGCTCCTGTCGTGGCAGGTCGGCAAACTTTCCGACCGCTTCGGTTCGCGCTGGCCGCTCATGTTCGGCGCCGCCGGCGGCGCCGGCGGCATGCTGGTGCCCTATTTCTTTCCCGGGCTTCCCGCTCTCTATACCGCGGCGGTGCTCAACGGCCTGTCGTTCGCGTTCTACGCCGTCTCCCTGCAGAACCTGGTGGGGCTTCTGAGCGAGCCGCAGAACCGCGCCCTGAACTTCAGCAATTTCAGCTTGATGGTGTCGTTCACCAGCTTTCTCGGACCGCTGCTGGCGGGATTTTCGATCGATCACTCCGGCCCTGCTGTTGCCTGTCTCTACCTCGTGGCGCTCTCGCTTGCGCCGGTCCTGATGCTTGCGATCTGGGGCGGCACCCTCCCCGGAGGTTCGCGCGATGCCCCCCCCGCCGGAAGCATCCGCGACATGCTGACGAGCTCCGGCCTCTGGAAAGTGCTGGTTACCAGCAGCCTGATTGTGACCGGTATTGCCCTGTTCCAGTTCTACATCCCGATTTATGGACACGGCATCGGGCTCTCCGGTACCGTCATCGGCGTCGTGCTTGCCATGTTCTCGGCGGCCGCGTTCGTCGTGCGGCTGATCATGCCGAGGCTCCTCGCCTGGCTGGGCGAGGGAACAGTCCTGGCCTACGCGTTTTTCCTCGGAGCGGTAAGCCTGATACTGGTGCCGTTCTTTACCGACTCGGTAGTACTCTCGCTGCTCTCGTTCACGTTCGGGCTCGGTATGGGCTGCGGCCAGCCGATCACCATGATGCTGACCTTCAGCACCTCCACGGAAGGCCACTCCGGCGAGGTCCTGGGCTTGCGCATCACCGTAAATCATCTGGCGCGCATGGTCGGTCCGGTCGTGTTCGGAGCGATCGGCTCGGCGTTCGGGATATTTCCCGTCTTCTGGGTCAATGCACTCATGCTTCTATCAGGGGGTGCACTCACCGTACCCGGAAGGCACCGCTCTGGAGGCGCGTGCCGATAGGGTGAGCATCGGCACACGCCATCGATCCTCCCTATCCCCGTCGTACTTTTTCCTTGACATTTCATTCGCCATATCCTATGAGAACCCCCAAGCGGGAATTTACAGGTCAATTGCTCCGCTATATAAATGTGCTAAAGCGCCGGAAAATGATCATGAACCCGCGCTCTGGCGCGGGTTTTGCGTTACTTAACAGGAGAATCACCATGCAGATTTCATCGGAAAGCGTAAAGGTCGGACACCCGGACATCGTCGCGGACATGATCGCGGCCAACATCATCGCCGCCATCCTGGACCGGGAACACAAAAAAGGAATGGACATCAATACCATGCCCCACTGCGGCATCGAGGTCTTCCTCGGCAAGGGGCTCTGCGTCGTCGGCGGCGAGGTCAGCACGCGGGCCTGGATCGACCTGGACAAGTGCGTCCGGGAGACGGTCCTTTCCCTCGGCTACAATGATTCGGCGGTCGGTCTGAACGGCAACTCCCTCGGGGTCCTTAACGCCATCATCCCCCAGTCGCCCGACATCAATATCGGTACACGAGCCGACGCCGGCAAGTATAAGGAGATCGGCGCCGGCGACCAAGGGATCATGTACGGCTATGCCTGTGACGAGACCCCGGAACTCCTCCCGCTCACCTACGTCCTCGTCAACCGAATGATGCGGGCTTTCGAGAACTGCGGCGACCCGATCTTCGCCCCGGACGGCAAGGGGCAGGTATCGGTGGAGTACGACGAGAAGACGGGGAAGCCGCTCCGGCTGGTCAAGGTCCTGATGTCCAACGCCATCGACTACCGCTACGCGAAGGGGAAGGAGAAGGACCATTGCGCCCTCGAGAAGCGGGCCCGCAAGATCGCCTTCGACAGCCTGGATGGTTGCGTCGACAAGAAAACCGAATTCCTCTTCAACCCGACCGGCGAGTGGAAGGCGGTCAACTCGTGCAGCGCCGCCGATTCAGGCGTTACCGGCCGGAAGCTGGTCGTCCAGTGTTACGGGGGTTACCCCGGCGCCCAGATGGGGGGCGGCGCCGTCGTCAACAAGTCGCCGGAGAAGGTGGACTGCTCCGCCGCCTTCGGGTCGCGTTACGTCGCGAAGAACATCGTCGCCGCCGGTCTGGCGAAAAAGTGCTCGGTGCAGCTCGCCTACGCGATCGGGATCGCCTGCCCCTTCTCGATCTACGTAGACACTTTCGGCACGGGCAAGATCAGCAACAAAAAGCTGGAGAAGATCATCGAGAAGCTCTTCGACCTAACGCCGGCGGGGATGATCCAACGCTTCGACCTTCTCAACAGCAACATCTATCGCCGCATCCCCCGAACGCTCTTTATGGACGACTACCCCTGGGAGAAGACTGACAGGGTCAAGGAACTCAAGAAAGCCGCGGGCAAGTAAACCCGGCCGTCGCTCAAGCTCGACCGCATATACCCGGAGGCCCCGCGAACATCGTTCGCGAGGCCTCCCTCATTCTCAAGCCGACGGATCGTGGACCGTGTCCGGGATTATCCCCTGTCACCTTAATCCGGCCATGGCTCACTGCCGCGCGCCGGCGCCCCATTTGTCTCTATCCGCCGGCCCCTCAGTGTTCCCGCACCGTTATCCTTTCCATGCTCGTTGGTGTTCATTCCCCCGGAACAGAAGGAACCGAGTGTAAACGCTGTTCACCCCTTGCGCGCGGCGATGGTGCGGAGGAGATGGATATGGGGGCCCTCGTCACCGTGACACTCCTGATCCTCGGTGATACCCGTCTCCAGGATATCGAAGGCCTCGAAGTGGCTCTTAAGATCCGCCTCCGTGAAGAAGTGGGTCGGCCGCCCCGGTTTGCTCTCGAATGTGCCTTCCTCGACCCTCTCTCCCTTCCCGTACGTCGGCTCTTTCTCGGAGAAGACGATAAAGAAGAGCACGCCCCCCGGCCGGAGCTGATCGGCGCATTTGCCGATCAGGGTCCCCCGGTCAGCGGCACGGAAGAAGTGGAGGAGATTGAAGCAGTAGACCGCGTCATAGATGTCGTCGCTGAAGGGCATGTCGAGGACCGATCCGCGGTACAGGACGACCTTCCCCTCCGGTTGAGCGGCAAGGCCGATGGCGACGTCCGAGATCTCGATGCCGTGGACGACAAAACCCTCCACGGTAAAAAAATCGACATGCCGTCCATACCCGGCGCCGGGAATAAGGATCTTCTTCACTCCGTTGCGCCGGAAGAGCTCCCGTGCCAGAAGGGTCGTCCGGCTGGGAGAATCACCCCAGATCCGGCCCTCTTTGCTAAACCGATTGTTCCAGTAGTTCCGCATGCACATCTCCCCATTTCTCCCCGTCTATACCCGATTCCGATCCGCCCGGTCGGATTAACCGAGGGTAAGCTGGGCATCCCCATTGGTTCATCAATGGAAGTCGTCAGGATTCCGGAACGTTGATTCCAGGTTTTCAACCCCAGAGAGACGCCACCCGGAACTTACCTTTCCCGTAAAAGCAACTGTCCGTGACCAGAATACGGCAGCGCGGTTTGAAGCCGGAGTAGTCCCCGAAAGTCCGGATGGTCAATTACGGGACCGTGCCCGCGGTTCACCCTACCTGCAGCAGCGGCCGCAGATCCCGGACACTGGGGAGACTCTCCAGGCGGTTTACCACCTCAATGAGTTGGCGGGACCGCAGGGCGCCCAATACCGGCTCCAGAAGTTCCGAGGACTTTTTTTCTACCTCTTCCGTGGAAAGCGGGTTATCTGATTTGCCGCGGAATGTCGCCAATTTTTTTTGGAACGTACGGCCGTCTTTGGTCGTGACCGTTACCATGGCGTGGCGTTCCGGCAGGAGGCGGCTCAACTCCGCGTCTCCGACAAGCGTCACCCGCTTCTTAAACGCCAGCACCCGGGGATCTTGCATCCTTTCAACCGAATGGGCGGCTTCGAAACTGAGGTCCCCATCCAGAAGGGTGACGGCAAAGAGATACTGGAGGTTGATATCCGGCATCTCCCGGTCGTTCACCGTATTGGCGCCGTCCTCATCAAGCCGGACCTCAATACGCTCCATGTTATCAGCCCCGAGGTGATGCTCCTGCATAATGATCACCAGGCCGTCGAGGGGCGTTTGAATGGGGAAGCCCACACAGTACTTTTTGATGTTGGTGAGCATGACCTCGTAACGGGATCCCAGCTCTGCCACCAGCTCCTCGGGCTTGGGTTTCTCCGAATAGGCGATAAGGAAGTTGCCGGTCCCGCTGAAGACGTCGGTAACGCCGGTGAACCCGCTTTGCACCATGGTGGCGGCTGTCACGCCGTTGCGGGCGCCCATACCCCCGAAGATGAAGGCCTTCTCGATGTGCTCGGTATCCCGGGGGTAGGTCATGACTCCCGAGGCTTGCTGCGCGCCGAAGGAGAGCAGATAGGGGATTTGTTCCGGTCTCAATCCCGCGAGACTCCCCGCGGCTGATGTAGCGCCCATGGTTCCGCCGATGCTGAAGGGAAGGTGGTTTCTGCCCCTGACGGCCAAGCGCCCGCCAAGAGCCTTGATTGTCCGGCATCCCATATCGTAGCCCAGGACCACTGCCCTGACGAATTCTGCACCGCTGGCATCTTCCCGTTCCGCCATGGCCAGGGCGGAAGAAACAACCGCACATCCGGGGTGGATGCCGGCATACGTGTTGGAATCGTCGGTCTCATCGGAGTGGGCAAGCATTCCGTTTGCCAAGGCGGCGTTTATCGCTGAGACGCAGACCCGGCTGGCAACCACCTGCGCCTCGGGGGGTCCTCCCTGTTTTTCTGCGTAGGCGATGGCTACGCGTCCCGGTTTGAGTTGCGAGCCGGAGACCATCGCTGCAAGCGTGTCCAGGATGTGATGCTTGGCTTTCCGGATCACCGGAAGGGGAAGCTCCGTAGAGTTTGCCTGAGCCATGTATTGTGTCAAACGAACCATTACGCTACTGGTTGAATCCATCACTTTCTCCTTTTTGTTTTTTTAGAAAGATCGCGCATTGAAGAGCCGTTCCTTTTACAGCACGGATGTCTTTTTCATTTTGCTTAACCCGTATTGGATCAGCGGGATAAACAGCGATACAAGCGCTGCGATAGTAAAGACGGCGGAAATGGGCCGCGTAAAAAAGATTGAGTAGTCTCCCCTGGATATAATGAGCGATTGTTTCAGCGATCCTTCGACCAGCGGACCCAAGACCAGCGCCAACACCGCGGGCGCTGCGGGGAAATTCAGCTTCCGCATGAAATAGCCGATAACGCCGAAGGCAAGCATCACCCATAGGTCAAAGAGGACCCCTTCCATTGCATAGATTCCGACCGAAGCGACGATGATGATCAAAGGCATCAGGAATTTATAAGGAATTCGCAGAATGCTCGCCCACATGCCGACCAGGGGCAGGTTTAAGACGACGAGTATCACGTTTCCGATGTACATGCTGGCAATGAGCCCCCAAACTATTTCGGGATTTTGTTGGAAAAGCAGCGGTCCCGGCCGTATTCCATGCAGCATCATTGCGCCTAAGATGATGGCCGTGACTCCCGATCCCGGAATCCCGAGGGTGAGCATAGGGACGAAGGCTCCTCCGGCTGCGGCATTATTGGCTCCCTCGGGTCCGGCAATCCCCTCAATGATCCCCGTTCCGAATTTCTCCGGATGCCGGCTACATTTTTTTTCAATGCCGTAAGATAAAAAGGAGGCGATTGTCGGCCCGGCCCCCGGCAGCACTCCGATAAAAAAACCGACGAGGCTGCCTCGCCACAGCGGGCCGATGGAATCCTTCCAGTCCTGCAAGTTCGGGAACAGACTGCGTAGGGTCAGCTTTGTCTTCGTGTACATCTGGGAAATCGGCTCTTCTATGTTGATCAGCACTTCCGCCACGGCAAAAAAACCTACCGTCAAACTGACAAAATTAATGCCGTCCATCAAATAGACATAACCGAAGGTAAAGCGATCGCTTCCGCTGATGATATCGACACCGATACACGAGATGAAGAGCCCGAACAGACCGCTGATGACGCCCTTGATCGCCGAATCGCCGGAGAAGCTCGTCACGAGGGTCAGGCCCATGAGCGCCAGCGCGAAATACTCCGGAGGGCCGAACAGTAACGCGACCTTGACCAATGGAAGCGCGATAAAGGTGAGCAAGAGCACGGAAACGGTGCCCGCAACGAAGGATGCAATGGCGGCCATCCCGAGTGCGGGGCCGGCGCGCCCCTTAAGAGCCATCTGGTATCCGTCGAGGCAGGTCACCACCGACGCAGCTTCGCCCGGAACATTCAGGAGTATGGATGTGGTCGATCCGCCGTACATACATCCGAAATAGAGGCCTGCCATCGTGATCAACGCAGCAGTCGTATCCATGCCGAAAGTGATCGGGAGCAGAATGGCCACTCCGCCTGCCGGTCCCAACCCCGGCAGCACGCCGATCAGGGTACCGAGAAATGCGCCGATAAAGCAGAAAAAAAGATTTTGAACCGATAAGGCGACTTGGAAACCCAAGGTTAGATTTTGAAAGACCTCCATCATATTCCCCTTTCTTTAAGGCGGCATTTTATCCTTGAATACCCACAGCATCGGATACGCAAGGAATGTCCGTTAGAAACCAAACATATTCTTCGGGAGATTGATCATAAAAAGAACCTGGAATATGAGATAGAGTGCAATCACCGTGCATATTGAAACCAAAATTGTCGGTTTCCAATTTACCCGCAGCAGCACCCCTAACATGAATGCACTGAACAGCAACGTAGCTACAATAAATCCTAAAACCTCCATCAGTATAATCCAGGCGGCAATGCTCGCCACAAGCGACATGGATTTAAAGAATTTTCCCTTGCTCGGCATCACCGGCTTTTCTTCCGGGTCAGCCGGCCGCATCCAGGCGGTAACGATCAGGAGAACGGAGAAGAAGGCCATCAATATTCCGATCCAGAGGGGGAGAAAGCCGACCCCGGGTCCGGGGACCGCCCTTCCGTAAACGAGAGCAGGGGGCATTTGCCAGGCTACAAAAATGATGCTTCCGGAAAAGATCAGGATTATGGCGCCGACGATTTGATCTGCTTTTCTCATGCTTTTTTCGTCCTTTCAGATAACCCTTGCGGGAAGGGGCATGATAGAGCATGCCCCTTCCCGCTGTTTCTCATTCCCCTACTTCTTCTTGAGCAGCCCCTTCTCCTTTAACGCGGCCTCGAATTCGTCGCTTTTATCCGCTAGATATTTGCGAAAATCTTTGCTGTTCTGATAGGCGGCAATAACCGAACCGTCCTTGCAAAACTTTTTAAACTCCTCGGTTTTGGCAACCTTTGCGAAAGCTTCTTCAAGGACCTTCACCGCCTCAGCCGGAATACCAGGCGGCGCGACGATCCCACGGTACATCCCGTAACCGGCTACATTGTACCCTTGCTCTTTGAGGGTGGGGACATCCTCAAGACCGGCGATCCGTTCTGAGGTCATGGCGCCCAAAATACGGACTTTTTTCGCCGCCGCCATCTCTATGGCCTCCATGGGGTTGTTCGAGGACATGGATACGTGACCTCCGAGAAGCGCGGTCATCGCGGGTCCTCCGCCGTTGAACGGCACGATGCTTAACTGGATGCCGAGCGCTTTTTCGAGCGCGAAGAGATTCAACGGTTCTATACCACCGGCATTTGCAACGCCGACGGTGATGACCCCCGGATTTTTCTTGGCGAATTCAACGACCTCTTTAAAGTTTTTAAAAGGGGAGGCATATGGCACCATCAGCACATGCTCATCGATCTGAAAACGGCTGACTGGGACGAAGTCTCTATAGGAGAGCGGCGTGGAGCCCAAAAGGTTGTTCAGCAAAAAAGGGCTTGTTACGATCATGAGGTAGTACGGGTCACCCTTTTTCCCGTAAACGTAGTTCATGGCTACAAGGGAGCTGCCTCCGGCCTTATTTTCACAGGTGATTGGTTGAGGGAGCAATTTGTATTTGTCGAGCAACGCCGACACGAGTCTGCCAAGAATATCGCCCCCTGAGCCCGGTCCGCTGTTGATAACGAGCGTGATGGGTTTTTCCGGATATGCCGCCCCATAAGCCGCACCGATGAGAAGAGAGAAGAAAAGGGCAGACACGATCAACATCACCAATTTGGGGTAATTCTTCATTGCATAACCTCCTGAGATAAAAGATTTAGTGTTTCCCTGACCATTGCTCCGCGTTCCTGCAATCCGCTTTGGATCATTTTACCGTTCCATACTTGGTTCCCTCCTTTCGGAACGGGATGTGAAAATATCCTGACGGTAACCAGAGACTACGCAAAAGGGATTCATCTACCATCGTGATAAACAATACCTCTGAAATCGACCACCCGTTCCGCGTGAAAACAGCCGGCTGTTCTGATGCAAATCGGCCACCCTATCGGAGCCGAGCGACGCCGGCTTTTTCGTTCTTTCTCACAATGACTTTATCAGGTCAAGCCGGAATATTTTTTTCTCATTCATCCTCCTTATGGACAAACCTCCTGTGAAGCCGGAGAAATGAACGCAGTCGCACCGCCTCGCCATGAACTGCTGGAATCGCCTATTGTATGAACGCCGCATGTTGTGATATAGGTTCCCGAACATGCACGGCCGCTTCTCTTTTCCTAAGTTCACACGAACGTACTATCAATAAGATAGCACTGGTGAACCAACATAAACCATGAAAGGAGCAATACAATGAAAAAGATGGGTATTTTTTTTCTGACTGCCGTTCTTCTCTTCGTGGCCAGCGCCGCTTATGCACAGGAGTATCCTACAAAAGCGGTGCGCATGATCATACCGTTTGCGCCCGGCGGGGCATCGGATGTCGTCGGCCGTCTCCTGTCGCCCGGTCTGACCAAGGAACTGGGACAGCAAGTCGTGATTGATAACCGCAGCGGCGCATCCGGCAACATTGGGGTATCGGTTGCCGCGAGCGCCCCGGCCGACGGCTACAATATATTGCTTGGAAACATCGGCACTATGGCAATCAACCCGGGCCTCTTTCCCAAATTTCAGGTAAAACCGGTGCGCGACTTTATCGGCATCACCCAGGTGGTGGACGTACCCACGGCGCTGGTCATTCATCCGTCGTTGACGGTAAGGAGCGTGAAGGAATTCATCGAGTATGCGAAGGCCCATCCCGGCAAGCTCGATTTCGGCACCGCCGGCCCCGGCAGCAACGGCCGGCTCGAGATGGAAATATTCATGCGCGCGACGGGGATTGAACTCGTTCATGTCCCTTATAAAGGGGGCGCCGGAGCGTCGGCTATCGGGTTGCTCAGCGGCGAAGTGAAGTGTGCCTTTACCACTCTCGCGTCGGTCATGACTCACGTCAATGCCGGCAAGCTGAAAGTGCTCGCCGTGGCGGCGCCCCATCGCGTCGACTCCCTGCCCGACGTCCCGACGTTTCCCGAGCTCGGGTATAAAAGCATGAAGAGCGGCTCCTGGCAAGGAGCATACGTACCGGCCGGCACCCCAGCCCCGATCGTCAAGAAACTCTTTGCTGTCTTCACCAAGGTAGTGGCCGATCCTATGGTTGTTAAACGCCTCCAGGACAATGGTGCGGAGGTGGTGACCAGTAAGTCGCCCGAGGAGTTCGCCGTTTTCATGAAGGAAGAAAACGACAAATGGGCCAAAGTCATTAAAGAGGTCGGCGTTGTGATGGAGTAACATACTCCGCATGACGGATGGGAATGGAGAATAACAAGGAGAGATCGATGGAGCAGGGTTCTTTGCTGGAAGGTACGAGCAGTGGAAGTTTTGGGCGGATCATCATGGCGCGAATTCCCATAGGGGTGGATTTGCTGGAGGCCATCCGTGAAGTGGTAAAGCGGGAGAACATTCAGAAAGGGCTGATTCTCATGGGCATTGGGGCCTTGAGCAAGGCAACGTTCAGAAACTTGAAGGTTTTCCCCGAAAAATATCCGATCACTGCGAAAGATCGGATTTACTTCGAGGTTGAACAGCCGTTGGAGTTGATTTCATTGAGCGGGTACATTGTTCCTTCGCTCAGCGGGCAGCCCCATGTTCATGCCCATTTTGCCGCTTCGACGGTGATCGGCGAAACCATCGCCACCTACGGAGGGCACCTCGAAAAGGGAGCGATCACCCATGTCAAGGCGGCAGTCGCCATCGGAGAGTTGGAAGGAATCGAGATGGGGAAACGATGGGTTGAGGAACGGAAAACCGAAGATCTGTGGTTGGGGAGTAACGTGTAGCCGTTCGGCATGCGTATCCATCAGACTAGGATCGAGGGAGTGAAGCATCAGACATCGACAGGGAGGAATATCATGAAAGAGAAACCGGAACAGACGGCAAAGCGGCTTGCCAAGACACGCGGCTACAGTTACCCCGAGTGGGAATACCTTGCGGAAAAGGATGCCGAGTTCCTTGACGCGTACAACCGGCTCTCGGGCCTGAGTCTGCTGCATGAGGGCGTTTCCACCAAGGGCAAGCAGCTTCCGGCCAAGTACCGTGAGCTGATAGCGATCGCGGCGATGATCGGCCAGGCGCGCATGTGGGGTGTGAAGCCACACATGGAGCGTGCGATACGGTTGGGCTGCACCGAGCAGGAACTACTCGAGGCGCTCGAGACGGCCCTCACCCCGGTGGGGTCGCCGCCGTTTAGGCAGGCGCTCAACATCCTGATGCAGGTGACAGGGTGGCAGCCGGCCGCGGAGCGCAAGAAGGGCGCGAAGAGGGGAAAGAAGGCCTGATCGCACCGGGGGGCAATTCGGATCACACGGCAGGCCGCTCCAGGGTCAGTCCGTGGCTTTCGGGATCAATTACTATCAATCAAAATCAACATCAAAGGAAAGCAATGATGACAAAAAAGGAGATGTGTTCCAAGCGAATTGAAAAAATGAGGGCAATGATGGCTCAAGAGGGGATGGATGCATTGATGCTCTTCAACCCCATCCACATGTTCTACTATTCCGGATACTATCCGCATCGGCCCATCTATCCGACCGATGTTTTCCGGCTCTTCCCCCTGGTCATACCGAAAACCGGAGAGCCGTTCCATATCGTGGCGAAAAACGTAGCGCGGTTTCTTAAAGTTGAGTCATGGATCCAAAAGACGTTCGTCTATGATGAATTCCTTCGAAACGCCGAAGAGTTCATTGCGGAGGTCCTCCGGGGTGAAGGGCTCTCCTCGGCAAAGATCGGTATCGAGGAAGATGTATTAGTGCTTTTCACGGTGGAAAACCTGAAAAGACTTCTACCCGGCATCACCCTTGCCCGTGCTTCGAACATGCTGCTCCAGACAAGGGACATCAAAGATGACGCCGAAGTCGAACTGATTCAGCATGCGATTGATGTAACGATCATCGGAATGGAAACGGCCTTCCGGGAAATACGGCCCGACAGGACCGAGAGGGAAGTCGCGGCGGTATGCGAATATGAGATGAGGAAGGCGGGAGCGGAGTGGTTCATCGAGGAATCACAGGTTCTCTCGGGAGAGCGCTCAAAGCTCGTAAGGGCAAGGTCTTCGGATAACAAGATCAAAAAGGGCGATTTGATCTTGATGGATATGGCCGCCGTGTGTAACTCGTACGGTTCCGATATCAGCAGGACGGTGGTGGTAGGAAAAGCGACGCCGAAGCAGAAAGAATTTGCCAAGATGATGCTGGATGTCTTCGATTCGACGCTTCATTTCATCAAACCCGGCATCATGGCCTGGGAAGTCGACAAGTTCGTCCGGGAGGCCTTCACAAAATTCGGTTATGGGCCGGAGAACCAGGCTCACCTGATCGGCCATGGATTCGGACTCGATTTTCATGAAAACCCCATCCTGAAGCCGGGGAGCAAGGCGGAGTTCAAGCCGGGCATGGTGTTTGCTCTTGAACCTGCGGTATCGGACCCCGATTTCGGCACCATGCGGTTTGAAGATGACGTCCTGGTCACCGCAACAGGGACCCGGGTGCTTTCCGCGAAACTGCCGAGAGAACTGATTGAACTGTGATTGATGAACAATTATCCTGCGCCGAGTGGGGAATCATGCCGCCGGAAGGAAAGAAGTTTCGCTTTTTCTTGGTGCAAGCGTTCAGTCTTCCCCCGACCAGCAAGTACGTGCACCGAACGATTGAGGGCCCCAAGGAAAAGCGTCTGATGAACTATGACAACGTCAAGCATCTGCTGAAGGACGTTGAATGGGAGCTGCATCCGGGGCCGTTGGCCCCTTATGGGGACTGGCCGGTTGAGAATCGGGAAGAGTTCTGTTACGTCGCCGCCGCCCGCCTGCCGATTATCCGGGAGGCCTGTGAGAGCGGCAAGTACAACGCGATCGTGCTGTTGGGCGGAGGGGAGCCCGGCTTTCTGGAGGCCCGGGAGATTGCCCGTCCCTACAAGATTCCCGTGACCGCGTGCGCCTTCTCCCAGATGCACATCGCCACCATGCTGGGCAACAAATTCAGCGTCATCGACATCGCCGAAAATCACAACATGTATTATTACAACCTCGTTATCCAGCACCGCTTCACCGAGCGGTGCGCCTCGATCCGCAACATCAATTACCCCCTCCCCCGCCCTCCGTTCATCGACGACTCCTCGCTCCATATCGAGAAGGCGAAGGCGCTGAGAGGGGAACCGTCTGACGCCGTGGAATGCGCAGTCCGTGAGGCGGTCGCCGCCATCGAGGAAGACGGCGCCGAGGTCATCACCTTCGGATGCTCCGCTTCCTTTTGGCTCCGGCCTTTTGTCGAAAAACGCCTGCACGACATGGGATGGGAAATCCCCGTCCTGGAGGGGTACAGCTGCGCCATCGAATTGGCCAAGGCCATGGTGAACCTGGGGGTCGATGTGAGCGGGCTGATGCTGCCCGGTGATCGACCGAAAAAGTGGCGCAGGAAAAAGACGTTTTAGTCCCATAGGGGGATGACTGAAGCGGCGGCGTGCCCTCGGGTCTTTCCTGCCGCCATCAATGATCAATCAGCAATCGGGTATCAATTCGGATCACCGGGGGAATCTTCATGAAGTACCGCAAGCACGAAGCCAAGGATTACGCCCGAACGGTTTTGAAGGGTGTCTGGACGGCGCTGCCCTATAATTTTACCGAAGACGACAGGCTGGATGAGGCCGGGATAGCCTTCAACCTGGAGCACTGCATCTCCAAACTGCAGATCGAGGGACATTACTGCTCGGGCAACGTCGCCGAGTTCTGGGCGCTGACCAACGACGAGCGGATGCGCGCCCACGAGATCAATGTCGAAACGGCGAAGGGGCGGATTCCACTGATCGCCGGCTGTCATCATCAGAATCCGTACGAAGCGGCGGCGCTGGCAAAACATGCGCAGGAAATCGGCTTCGATTTCGTGATCATCCTGACGCCGTACATTGCCGTCCGCAGCGACGATGCAGTGTTCGACTACTACCGGTTTGTCGCGGAACGCGTGGACATCGGCATCATCCTGTTCAACATTCCCCAGACCTATTACCCGATATCGGAGCATCTTGCCAAACGGCTCGCCGCGATCCCGAATATCTGCGGTTTCAAGCAGGCCGGACCGGCGCCTGCGGCGACGATCTCCCTGCGCGAGGCGGTAGGCCGCGAACTGGTCGTCAGCGTAGCCGACGAGACCCCGTGGCTCTACAACCTGAGCGTCATGGGCGACCGCTGGCTGCTCAATTACTGCCCGCATCTCTATCAGGCGCCGGGTTATCTGCCGGTGCGCGATTACACCCGGGCCGCGCTGGCCGGCGACATGAATCGCGCCACGGAGATCGCACGCACTATAAACCCGCTACGGGCCATACACGCGAAATGGATTACCGGTTACGGCAGGCCGACCGGCCGCGTGCCCGCGGCCGAAATGAAATACTGGATGGAGCTCATCGGGATGGTCGGCGGGCCCGTGCGTGCGCCGTGCCGGGAGATGACCGAGGAGGCTAAGAAACAGCTGCGCGCCGATCTCGAAGCGACGGGGTTGCCTGCCAAGGCAGCGGCCGGCGAGATGAAGAGTCCCGCTTGACAGGCCGACTCTGTCGATTCGCGGGAAACGAGTGATTCCGATGCCGCATTGAGACATTCCGTGCGGGACTTCGTTGCGACTGGAATTAGTATTCGCGATCGCGGTTTTGCTTTTTCCGGCGACGAGGGTCTCCAGTTTCCCCACGTAGAACCTCACCTGCAGGGCCTGGGCGTTCAATTCCTCGGAGGCCGATGCCGGAACGCCACATTGCGCGCCAATCGCAGTTCAGCCCGACTTTTGTCTGGCAGTCTCGTAAATAATTTCAACCCAGCCTGCCCGCACTTCGCAATTTATCCGCCACGCTCTTCATACCCAGTTGTTCAAGCTTGGCTCTGGTGGGTCTGCCGTTAGTGGGATTCCAACCGCGAACTGCTGTAAAACCTGTCTTTCAATGCCTCCCATTGAGCCCTATCCAGAGGCGCCGCCAGAGACTCAGTCTCACCACCAACTCGCCTCTCGAACCAGACCTGGCTCAGGTCGTCCTGCGCCCGGGTTCGGTTCTCCCGCATTACCGATACGGCGCGCAGCAAGGTATATATCCGGTCACCGACTTCCCACAATTTGCCCACGGAATAATCAATACCGGTGACCGCGGAAAGCATGCTGGATTCAAAAATGCGGATGTCCATAGCCGGCGGATGAAAGAACCTGAACGGCATGCTTGCATATTCGCAGATCGGCAGAGAGTTCCTGATGCTCTGATGGTTCTGCACCCAGGCGGTCTGGTATTCCGTTCGGTCATAGACCATCTTCATGCCCTTACGGCCGGCCATATCGCCGCCGGGCAAGCCGAAGTAAGCGGCAATTTTTGCATTGGGCCCAAAGCCTTCGAAATAGTCATGACACGAATTATAGGGGTCGCGGGTATCCATGGCCCAGTGCAATGCCGACCCAACGTTTTCAATGTGGTGTCGCATATATCCCCGGGCCGGGAATATTTCGTTAAAGGCCTTCCGGGCGGCAGGACCCAGACTTTCGGCTGCCCGGGCCGTGCCTTTGGAAAGAATGCTCTTTCCGCTGGCCATGCCGTTGAGCAGTTCGGTCAGGAATTGATGGTGGATTTTTTGCCCGCCAAGTTGGGGTTTGCCGGCATGATCGATCATGGGGATGGAAGTCAACCCCAGCTTTTTTTTGTCCACGATGCCGGACTGCACGGCACGCAGCCAGGCCATAAGCCCCATCAGTTCGTAGTTATTGATGCCCAGTTTCTGCGACAGGATATTGCCTTCCCAGTACCCTTCGGAACTGCCGCCGCTGTGCCAGCCGTACCAGGCTTCCATGCACATCTGGGCGCCTTTGCCGATGCCCGGGATATCATAAAAGCCCATGCACTGGTAGGTGCACCCGTGGCATCCCGCCATACGCTTGAGACGGTTGGCCCGCATGTCTTTAGCTATGGCGCCTCCGCATAAGGGATACCTGCCCCAGGACTGGGCCCCGCCCGTCAGCCATTCCTTGGCGTCCATCCGTTCTTGCTGGAGTTTCATCAACACATCCGGTCTGGCTACCTTCAGCGTACCGGTGCCTTTGACAACAATAGCCTTGAGGTTTTTGGAGCCCATGACTGCACCATATCCACCCTGTCCGGCGGCGCTGGCGGTCTCGTTAAGGATAATCGCCACACGGCACAAATTCTCTCCGGCCGGTCCAATGGTGAGGACGGCAGCATGAGAATAATTAGCCATCATGGCTTTTTGCGTTTCAAACGTATCTAAACCCCAAAGGAATTTGGCATCCGCAAGCTTCACGGTATCATCAATAATAGAGAGATAAACCGGTTGGTCGGACTTGCCGACGATCACCAGTCCGTCATATCCGGCATATTTGATTTCAGATGCAATTTTTCCCCCGACCCCGGAATAGGTGAATGTTTCCTGCGGATAGGACTGGGGAGCTATGCCGCAGACTTCCGCCCGGTTGAAAGGTCCCGCCATCCCGGTCAACGGTCCCACAGAAATAAGGAGGGGGTTATTGGGATCAAAAGCGTCAACTGTGGGGCATCCCATTTCCCAGAATATCTTGGTGTTCAAGCCGACCCCGCCGAGGTACTTCTCCGGTTCAAAATCGGAGGTGGGGACGGTGCTGATTTTCTTTGTGGTCAGGTCAACCCAGAGTATTTTACCGGTCCAGCCGTATTGGTCCATGCCTACCCCCTCTCCTTTCCGGATATCTTCCTCAGGGCGTGCATCGTGCAGTATTCGACACAGATAGGTCCATTTCCCCGGTTGCGGCACAGGTCGCATTTAAAGGAGACCTTCTTCACCGGCTGCACATTGGCGCGGGGCGGAGTGAACGGACAGGCACTGGAGCAGCTACCGCAGCCCAGGCATTCAGCGGTATTCACATACTTCACCCCGGTCTTTTTATCCACACACAAGGCCACATCTTTCTTTGGGCAGGCGAAATAGCAATTAGGCGATGTACACTGCTGGCAGACATGGAAGATATAAGCGGCATTAAATGGGTCGCGCACCAGTTCATTACGTGCCAGTGAATGGCCGTATTCTTTTTCATGGGTGAAGGCGCACATCAGTCCGCAAACCCCGCAACCGGCGCATAGGTTGGAGTCGTGGGCGATCATTCCGGATATGGGAACACCTTCCAGGCCCGGTTGAGTTACCGTTTTTGTGGCGGTCGGTGCGCAGGCTGCCAAGTTCGATACCGCGCCAAAAGCGAGAATCGTGCCCGCACCGGCAACGAATTCACGTCTGGTGATTTTCATCTCTTCAGATTTTTTGTCAGCCATCGGTATCCCTTCCTCTAATCCGTGTTCTGCTACTTGCAGGCAGATATGGCAAACGTGGCTATCTTACGCATTTTGGTTTCTGTCTGGCTGTCTTCCGGAAGATCGGCCGTAGTCACGACCACCATGTCCTGCTTTTCCATGACGCAGATTTTCTGGCCCCGTATCCCGGCGGCGTAATAATAACCATCCTGCGGAATCGTCCACCAGCTTTCATAGCCGTAGCCGAAATTCGCATTGAAGATTGTCTGGGTCTTGACCGATTCAGCAACGAAGTCGGCGGGGATGACCTGCTTCCCTTCCCAAACACCTTTGTTCAGTATGAGATACCCATATTTGGCCATGTCCCGCGGGGTCAACGATAAGCCGCTACCCCCATTATAGATACCCTGCCGGTCTCTGCGCCAAATATATTTTGTAATTCCCAATGGATTGAACAGGTACTTCTTAGCGAATTCCAACGTATTCATACCAGTCTTATCCGTGATAATGGCGGAGAAAATCTGAGAATACCCTCCGTTGTATGACCAGACTGTCCCGGGTTGGGTGGCCATCGGCTTATCCAAAACGAATTGAATGGTGTCGTTGCTGCGAAGCGCCTGAATCATGGGGTTGCGGGGGTCGGAATAGGGATAGGTCCGCTCCGCCCAATCAAAGCCCCCCTTCATGGTCATCAGGTTGAGCAGGGTAATGCTTCTTTTCCTCTCGTCCAGATTCCGGATGGTGCGGTTCGGGAAATAGTCCACCATCTTATCATCAAGGCTTTTAATTTTACCCTGTTGTATCGCAATCCCTACCAGTGAACCCAGCACACTCTTGGTGCAGGAATGGATGTCGTGGACTTTATCTTTGTCCCAGGGCGGACGGAAGTATTTCTCATAGACGATATAGCCGTGCCGTACGACTATGATGGAGTCCACATCAAGTCCGGAATCCTGGACGTAACTGGTGATCCGGTTTAGGACGCTGACGTCCATATCCTGTTTTTCAGGGATTGTGACCTGCCATTCCTTGGTTGGCCAGTAGAGGCGTTTTCCCGGGGATTGAGTAGCGGCTTGTGGTACTTCTTGAGTGGCTACGGTCAACGTCTTGGGTGTGCATTCAGTCAAAACTGATATGATCGCCAGCCCCGTGAGAAAGGCAAACAGCTTTTTCATAAAATCACACCTCTCGTGATTTTTTTATAGAAATGGACATGAATTTTAGCAAACCCTGTAGGGAAAAAACAACCAATATTACGTCCCTGAGAAAAACCGGTCCAGTACGTGCATATAAATTTTTCATGAGCTGATACGACAATCATTCAAAATCATAGCGGCGTGAAATTCTCGAAGTGGAGAGATCCTGTTCCTTCCCTACCGCTGTTATGAGCCAATGAGAGGAAATTTGTAAAAAGCGAGAGGTGCGGTGGGTTTGTAAACGGCAGGACCTGCTATTTAGGTGGGGCGGTTTGGTTCCGGATCATCGATTCGAAGGTCCGCAGATGGTCGTCGCTTTGCGACGGCAACGGTACGCACGATTTATCCAGAAAATCGTATTTGACTTCACCCATTCTATTGTAAGGAAGCAAGTCGAGATCCCGACACCCCAGTTCACTTTCTGCAAAAGCGGCAATTTCGCTTACTGCCTCGGAGGAATCATTGAATCCCGGAATCAGGGGGACTCTGATACGCATCGGTTTGAGTTTCGATATCTTTCTCGCATTCTTAAGAATCAACAGATTATCCTGCCCGGTCGCCTCCCGATGCTTCGAAGCGTCGAGATGTTTGATATCAAAAAGAACGAGGTCCACATACCCCAGCAATTCCTCAATGTCCGGCCAGGGGGCGTAACCGCAAGTGTCGAGGGTAGTGTGCAATTCCGCCTGCTTGCATTCCTTGAAGATCAGTCGCGCAAACTCCGGCTGGGTAAGAGGTTCACCACCGGACAAGGTGACGCCGCCGCCTGAGTTTTCATAGAACTTCAGATCCTTGACAATTTCGCGCATGATCTCTTCCACCGTCATGCGTTTTCCGGAAAGGCGCCGGGCTTCACTCGGGCAGATGACCGCGCATCGCCCGCACCCTCTGCAGACGCTTCTGTCGAAAATCGGTCCGCTTCCTTCAAGACGGACGGCGCCATTTTGACAGACGGTATAACAGGCACCGCACAAGGTGCACTTTCTCCTGTCCAATACGATTTCCGGTTTACCCGATTGCGATTCCGGATTCTGACACCAGAAACAGCGAAGGGGACACCCCTTCAAAAATACGGTCGTCCGGATGCCGGGCCCGTCATGAATGGAGAATCGCTGAATGTTAAAAACCATGCCGCTGTTCATGTGTCTCGCCGCATCATTCCCCTTCAGGATGATCGATCGTCAGCCGGAGGTAAACTCCGTTCGCATGATGATTTCATCCTGGACATTGGAGCTGAGTTCCGTAAAATACGCGCTGTAACCTGCCACCCTCACCATGAGGTTTCGGTAGCGCTCAGGCTGCTTCTGCGCTTCTTTGAGGGTCTTGCTGTCGACGACATTGAATTGGGCGTGTTTCCCGCCATAGTCAAAGTATGTCTTGATCAGTATGTATATTTTTTTCAGGTCCTCATCGGTCTTCATCGCGGAAGGGTGAAATTTCATATTCAGAAGAGTCCCGAACAACGGAACCTGATCGATCTTCCCGGCGGAATTGATCACCGCGGTGGGTCCGTTCACATCGGCTCCCTGGCAGGGAGATACGGAACCGTCCGCCAGGGGCTGCCCCGCAAATCGACCGCTGGGAAGCGCACCGACGCGCTTCCCGGCTGCTCCGTGAACCGAAATAGAGTAAGGCGCAGGCAACTGCTTGACGCCATAAGGCCCGTCGATTTCAGAAACCATCTTCCACCACCAACCGTATAATTCGGCGGCGATGCCGTCCGCAAAGTCATCATCGTTGCCATACTTGGGCGCCTTGATCAGCAGTTTGCGCAACGATTCCTTGTCCTTGAAGTTCAAGGCCAGCGCGTCCAGGAGTTCCTGCTTGCCGACGGCGCCGTCTTCAAAAACGCATTTTCTGATCGCCGCCAGTGAATCGGCGGCATCAATCATGCCGACGGGGGCCTGGATGATGATGTTGTACCTTGCGCCGTCAGCCAGACAGCCTTTCCCTGTTTTGATGCAGTCCTCGATGAAGGCGGAAGATATCATGGCCGGGATGGCCTGCGAGCGGGCAATCTTCTGTTCGCTGATGATCGCTCCTCCCTCTTTGGAGAAGGTCTCCACTTGCGTCTTGAAACTGCGAATCAGGTCGTCATAGGAATGCATTCGGCTGAATTCGCCTGTCTTCGGCCCAAGCTGCCTTGCGGTTCTCGGGTCGAAACCGTTGTGGAGCGCCAGCTCCAAACATTTTGCGATGCTGATAAACAACACATCGAAAGGCGATGTCCGGCCGGGGACTATGCTATGAAGACAGCCGCTGATGCAGTGGCTTCTCGCCTCCTCTAATGGGACGCCGATCGATAATAACCATTGAATATTGCTCTTGTCATTAAAAAAAGCGGGAAACCCCAGCCCCTCCCTGACCAGCTCCAGGCCTTTTATCGCAAAATCTTTCGGCATTTTATCGTGACAGCGGATGGAAAGGGTCGGATGGGGCGTTCGGGTCCTCTCCGCCGCCTTCAAGAAAAGATAGGAAAGCTCATTGGTGGCATCCCGGCCGTCGGGGGTTTGGCCGCCCAGCGTCACATTGTGGTATTGGGCTTCCCCGGAAACAATTTCATTGTACTTGATGCTGCTTAAAAGCCTTAGCGTGCTCATCTTGACCCGAAAGCACTCCAAAATCTCCAGGGCCGCCTCCGGTGTGAGCCTGCCCTCCCGGATATCTTTTTGGTAGGTGGGAAATAAAAACTGGTCCATTCTTCCGGGAGATTCCTGCGCCCTTGATTCCAAGTGTATCAAAACATGGAGAAACAAGGAGGTCTGGACGGCTTCATGGAAGCTGCGGGCCGGATTGGCCGGAACCCGATCGCAAACGTCCGCAATCGTTTCCAGCTCCGACTTCCTGCTGCCGGAATTCCTGCCTGCCAACTCCCGGGCGAGAGAGGCGTATCGGTCGGCGTAATGGATTCCCGCCCTCAGGACAATTGCAAGTCCTTTGAGATAATTGACTTTCCGATAGGAATCGTCGTCGTGGATTCTTGACTCCCGCAGTTCATTTTCTACCTCGGCAATAACCCCCAGGAAACCCTTTTGAATGGCCTTGTTATAGTCCACCGAATGGTAACCCCGGTCGATATCCAGCGTTGTTTTCGCTCGATACACCCAGGCGCCGTCCTCGCAGGTTTCTTTGATCTTTCGTCTTCGGGTGTCATCAAGGAGCGAAAAAAAACTGCTCTGCAAACAGCTGTCTTTGAAATAGTGAATGATTCTTGTGACATCCTCCCGGCTGTAATTTTCAGCGAGAATTCCTTCAATATTTTGTGACAACATCTCCTGGTCGACGGCATACTCCGGATACCACTCAAAATACATCGGCTTTGCCGAGAACGCACCGACCAGTAACTCGTCCGAATCGATAAATATCGGTATCCCGCTTACAATTTTTTCGAGCGCCCTGGCGCGTCTGATCGGGGATGGGAGGCCTTCCGTTTCCCGATAGCTGTCCATAACCAAAAGGGCGCGCGCCAGAGAGAGCTTTGCATGCTTTCTATTTTCCAGCGCCCTCTCCCATAACCTTTTCCCCCGGGACTCGGGAGAATTGCCGGCAAGTGATATGACCTTTTCGGCGGACATTCCGACCTCCTTTTTTCAGGGTCTCACGTCAATGACGATTCTGAGGGCATCGGAGATTTTGTCGGTAAAAACCTTAAACGCCTTTGCTGTTTCATCAAGCGGAAACCGGTGGGTGATCATGGGCAGTATCTTCAACTTTTTCTCCTCCAGCAGTGCAATGGCTTCACTGTACGCCCCGCTCCCGCCTTTTGATCCATAGATGACCGGTTCTTTGAAGTAAAGAAAAGAAGGATCAAAATTCTTTATCTTCTCCGAGATGATGCCGAATACCACAATCGCCCCGTTGGACTTGACCACGGAAAAAGTGCTTTGCAGCGCCTTCGCCGTGCCGGAGGACTCGAAAACCGCATCGACGCCGTTTGGAAACCATTTCAAAATGGCTTCTACCGGATCATCCCTTGTTACATTGACCACGGCGTCACCACCAAATCTTTTTGCCGTATCGAGCCGAAAGTCCCTGGTTCCCACCATCACAACCTTATCCACGCCCCCCATTTTCAGAAGCTGCAATATGATCAAACCCGCGTTACCCGGTCCAAAAACGGCAGCCGTCCTCACCTTTCGTAAATCGATTTTTTTGACAGCCCGCAGGGCGCAGGCAATATTGACCGTATTTTGGGCCTCGTCTAAAGAAACATTCTCCGGCAGTTTTTGCACCACCCGGTAGTCCACTTTGACGAACTCCGCCATACAACCATCCACATTCCTGCCCAGGGAAAATCTGCTTCTGCAATACAGCCCCAGGCCTTGATGACAGAGCTCGCACTCTCCGCACCCCCAGCCGCCGCCGGACATGACCGAATCACCTTCTTTGAAAGTCGTAAGCGAAGGATTCCCCAATTTGGCAATGGTCCCTGAAAATTCATGCCCGAGGGTGACCGGGTATTTCGCGGACACATGACCGTCCACAACGCCGGCATCCGTTCCACAAATACCCGCCCGATGCACGGCTATCAAAATATCTTTTTCATGTAATTCAGGAATCGGCACATCCTCGATCACGATTTTCCCCAGTTCACGGACGCGTGCTGCCTTCATCAGATTGCCTCCTGTCAATGCACACCTCTTTTCATTAAGCCCATCCGGCAAGAGTTTACTTGTATATTCAAGAATAGGAGAAGCGTCCTTGTGTGTCAAGCAGACATTCGCATGCGAATTGCCTTACGTAATTGGAGCCTGCCTCAATCAAATCGTTTCCCTAGAGGGCATGGGCGGTGCTATGATCATCAAGGACGACCATGAGGGATTCGCCGGAAAACTTCCCTCTCTTGTGAAGATACGCGGAGATCCATCATCACCGTCGGAGAGAAATCGACCGTCCTAACCCGCTCAACCCAACGGACGAAAAAGCTGCATACCGATTAATGCTGCGTTAGCTAAGGAGGGAAGGAGATGAAAATATATTTCTCGGGTTTCCTGGTCTTTCTTTTCCTCCGGGCTGCGACAGGGATGGCTGCGGATCCTTGTCTGACAGCCGGGGAGTGGCTGCCCAAGGGGATGGATGATCTCCAACGGGGAGCCTATGATGAAGCCTTGGCGTCGCTCGACAAGGCTGTTGCGGGCGCGCCTCGGTGCGCAAAGGCCTATTACGGCCGCGGCCTGGCCTTGGACAAAGCAGGCAGGCATGACCGGGCGATCGAGGAGTACTCCCTCGCCATCATCGAGGACCCAGGTGATGCGGCGGCGTATTACCGGCGCGGTCTGGCTTACGGCCGGAAAGGCCATTTTGACCGGGAAACGGAGGACTACAGCAAGGCAACAGCCCTCACCCCGGATAGAGAACAGTCGGCACGGGGCACGGAGAAATGGGAGGACCGGGAGATTGAGGAGTACACCAAAACCGTCGCAGATGATCCACACGAGCCCTGGGCCTACTATAACCGGGGAATTGCCCTTCGCCTGAAAGGCCAGGCGGAACGGGCTGCCGGCGATTTCCGGAAGGCTCTGTCATTGGACCCGAAACATGTCTGGTCCATGTATCATCTCGGAGCGGCTCTGCGGACCTTGGGCCGGCTGGACCAGGCCGTCGAAGAGTACAATCGGGCGCTGACGATCGATGCCGCCCTTGCCTGGGCCACTTACAACCGCGGCCTGATCCGGAGCAGGCAGGGCCGATATGCCGCGGCAATCGAGGATTTCCACAAGACCCTGAAGGTGGATGCGAATTACGCCTGGGCCTACTATGACCGCGGGTTTGCCTGTCTGAAGCAAAAGCGATACAAACGTGCCATCGTCGACTTCACCAACGCCGCGGCGATCGCCCCCTCTTTCCCGCCCGTTTACTACTGGCGTGCAATGGCGTATTTAGGGGTTGGCAAAAAAGGGCAGTGCCGGGGGGACATGCGCAAGGCGGCCCGGCTGGGCAGCCCGGCAGCCGGAAAATGGTTGGCCGATCGCACCGTCTCTCCGTAAGGGATCAGGGGCAGGGCGAACCGTGCGGCAGATATGTGTACCTCTGTACACTGTTACCGTTGAGTTGAACTGAAAATATTATGGTCCCGTATAGTCGATGTGACAGGCGACCCAATGATTTTTCCCTACGGCAACCAAAGGAGGTTCCTGCTCCGCGCAAATGGTTTTTTTCACCGGACATCGGGGATGAAAACGGCAGCCCGGGGGCACATTTAACGGGCTGGCGATTTCTCCCGACACTGCAGTCCGTTCCCGTTTATCCCGAGGGTGATTGGGGAGAGACGCCGCCATAAGGGCCTGGGTATATGGATGGATGGTGTTTTCCAAGAGTTCTTTGGTTTCGGCGAATTCCACAATCTTCCCTAAATACATCACGGCGATGTCCGTGGACATATAGGCCACCATTGCCAGGTCGTGCCCGATCAGCAAGTAACTGAGTTCCAGAGTATTTTGCAGATCCATCAAGAGACCCACGATCTGCAGGCGGACGGAGACGTCCAGCGATGAAGTGGGTTCGTCCAGGATGATGATTTTCGACTTCGTGGAGATGGCCCGCGCAATGGCCACCCGCTGCCTCTGGCCCCCGCTCAGTTCGTGAGGGTAGACCCTCCTGAGTCCCGTGTCCAACCCCACCAATTGCAACACTTCCCCGACTTTGTCTTCCAGCTCTTTCTTGCTCAGCGTACCGGATACCTCCAGAGGTTCCGTGATGATCTCATGGACCCTCATACGAGGGCTCAGAGAGGCAAACGGATCCTGAAAAACCGCTTGAATGGTGCGTCGGTAGGCTTTTAACTCCGAACCCGCCAACGAGTGTATCTCTTTCCCCTTGAAGAGCACCTCCCCCTGCGTAGGCTTCTCTTGAAGCAGCAGGACTTTCGACAGGGTGGTCTTCCCGCTGCCGGACTCCCCTACCAATCCGACAATTTTCATGGGCCTGATGGTCATGTCAATACCATCCAAGGCTTTAACCCATCCGATCACATGGTCCATGATGATCCCGGCCTTCACCGGAAAATACACCTTAAGATTTCTGATCTGCAGGAGATAATCAAACTCTTTTTGTTCCATTGTATACTTTTCCATTCAATCCGTTACCGGATACCAGCATCTGGCGCTCCGTGCAGCCGTCAAGGCCACTTCCGGCGGTTCTTCCGTTCGGCAACGATCATCTGCATGAAAGCAACGCGGATGAAAGCTGCATCCTGAAGGCAAATTGGCCAGATTCGGAGGCTCGCCGGGGATGGGGCGTCGTTTCTTCAAATCCTGCAACCCGAAAGCCGCATCCAAAAGGGCCTTCGTATAGGGATGGGCAGGCGTATCGAAAATATCCATTACCGGTGCGCGCTCCACGATCTTGCCCGCATACATGACGATCACATATTCGCACAACTCCGCCACGATCCCGAGATTGTGCGTGATGAACACCAGGGTGACGCCTGTATTTTTCTGCAACTCTTTGAGTAAGTTCAAATATTGAAGTTGAATGGTAACGTCCAAATTCGTCGTCGCCTCGTCGCAGATGAGCAATCTCGGCTCACAGCTGATGGCAATCGCTCCCACGATTCTCTGGCGCATGCCACCGCTCATTTCATGCGGCCATTGATTAATCCGCCGCGCAGGCTCCGGGATCCGCACCGCCGTCAAGAGTTCCTTGATCCGCTCCGTCAGGGGAAGTCCCTTCAGGCAGGCATGTTTGCACAGGGTCTCCCCGATCTGCTCTCCGATGGTGAAGACCGGATCCAGCGACATCATGGGATCCTGGAGGATCATGCCGATCTTTTTACCCCTGATTCGGGTCATCTCCCGGTTGCTTTTCTGCATGAGATCTTCGCCCTCGAAGAGGATTTTTCCGCTTACCGTTTTCCCGGAAGGGGGGAGAACACGGAGGATGGATGCGGCAACGGTGCTCTTCCCGCAACCCGATTCGCCGATCAAAGCCAGGCGATCTCCCGTCTTGATCTCGAAAGATACATTGTCAACCGCCTTTACCACTCTTGTACGCGCAAACGAGAAGAAATGGGTGGTCAACCCGACGACTTCCACTAGTGCTTTCTTTTCCAAGGTCATCACTCGATGTTTCGATAAAAAGGATCAAGATACCGGCGGAGCCAATCTCCAATTACATTAAACGATGTGACCAACAGGGCGATGGCTACTCCGGGGAAAATGACCAGCCACCAATAACCGGCCAGCAATCCGCCTCTCCCCTCGGAGAGCATCAGTCCCCAGGCCGGCTTGGGCGGCGGAACCCCTACTCCGAGGAAGGTAAGGGTCGCTTCCACGACAATGACGATTCCGATTTGCAAGGAAGAAAGCGTAATCACGCTGTCGAAGACATTCGGCAGGATGTGCTTCCGGATGATCCAGAATTTCCCGCACCCGGCAATTCTCGCCAGCTGTACGAAATCCCGGCTCTTCATGCTCAGGGTCTCCCCCCGAACCACACGGGCGTATCTCGACCAAAATGTGCCGCCCAGGATGATGACGATATTCCACACCCCGGGACCTAAGATGACGGCCATGAGAACTCCGAACATGACCGTCGGAATGCTCAGCCAGGCGTCGGTAAAGCGCATGATGACCTGATCCACCCAGCCCCCAAAAAACCCGGCGATGACTCCCAATACGGTTCCAATGCAGCCGGCAATAATCACGGCGGCAAACGCCACCACCAGGGAAATCCTTGATCCGTAGATCAGTCTGCTGAGGACATCCCGCCCCATGGTATCCGTACCCAACACATATGTCCATTGACCTCCCGCGCTCCAGGCAGGCGGCAACAATCGCAGCCTTGGGTCGCCGATCTCCGGATCATGCAACGCTAGGAAGTCGGCGCAAACCGCGGTGACAATGAGCAGGAGGATAATGAGCACCGCGACTTTTGGAACCCTTCTCCAGATTTCCTTTATCCATTTCATCATGCCTGAGCCCATAATCTCTCTTTTTCTTATTGTTGTTCACTCATACCGAATACGCGGATCCAGGTATGCATAGAGAATATCCACTGCCAAGTTCACAAACACCATCATGACGGAGATAAACAGGATGACGGCCTGCACCACATTAAAATCGCGGTAGACGGCGCCATGGTACATCAGGAGTCCCAATCCCGGCCAGGCAAAAACCATCTCGACCGCGACGGCGCCCGAAACCATGAGCACGATATTCATCCCCGCCAAGGTGACCACAGGAATAAGCGCGTTTTTCAGGGCGTGCTTGCCCACCACCGATAGTTCGGAAAGTCCCTTCACCCGACAGAGTTTAATGTACTCGGTGTTCAACACTTGCAGCAAAGAGGACTCCGTCAAGCGGGTATATCCGGCGCTGAAATACCAGCCTAAGGAAAGGGCCGGCATCACGAGATGCCAGAAGGTTCCATATCCCCCTGTGGGCAAAATCTGCAGCGTCACGGAAAAAATGAGGATGAACAGCATGGCAATCCAAAAGTTGGGCATGGACAAACCCAGAAACGAAAACCATCGCAAGACATTACTGATAAAACTGCCGCGCCTCCTGGCTGCCAATACCCCGGCCAATATTCCAAAACTCAAAGATATGAGCTTGGCTGTCCCGACGAGCAGCAACGAAGCAGGCAGCCGCTGCCATACAATCTCCGAAACCGGCAGACCGTAATAAAGCGACTCCCCGAAATCGGCCTGGAGCGCTTTTTTGATGAAAATAAGATATTGCACCGGCAGCGGCTTATTCATGCCGAAGCGATCCCGGATCGCATTCAGTTCCGCTTCGTCTGCCCCGGGAGAGGCGATCATGAACGCAGGATCAGGCCCGACCCGTGTGGCCAAGAAAATCATCACGGAGACGATCCATACAACGACAACCCCAAAAAACAACCGTCTGATGATGTATCGCTTCATCAATTCGTGAGCTCCATGTCTTCAAAGGGGGCCGTGAACCATACGAGCGGTTGGATCTTGTATGGGTTTCCTTTCACTCTCGGACCAAAGGCGGCAGGCGAGTTGGTCGAAGTGAGGCAAATGAACATACTCCTTTCATAGATCATCTTCTGGACGTTGGCGATCAAATCCTTTCTCCCCTTAATGGAACCTTCCCTCTGGTATTTATCCCATACCGCTTGAATATCCGGATAATTGCCGTAAGAGGTCGAACCGAACAGATACGAGAGCCGTCCTCCAATAGTCGGCGCCACCGCCAGGTCAATGAACAAGCCCCCTTTCATTTTCCCACCGTCCCGCATGGCTATCCAGGCAGGTCGATCCAGGAGTGTGATATCCACATTAATGCCGACGGCCTTCCAGTAATTGGCCACCTGTTCCCCATACGGCCAGTAACCTCCTTCGTAGGGATAAAATTTCCCCCCCTGGAAGCCATTGGGGTAGCCGGCTTCAGCCAGCAACTTTTTCGCCTGCGCCGGATCATAGGGGTCCGGAGAAAAATGCAGCGCTGAGGGATCTCCTTCCAGGGCAAGACCGCCGATCGGATCGCATCCGGGCATGTGAATATCGGCTAACGTCTTGCGGTCTATGGCCAGACTCGCAGCTTTCCGCACCCGCGGGTCAGACCAGGGAGACTTGGGGTCCCACTGAGATGAGAGGTAGACAAACCACCGGGTCGGACTCAGCGGGGCGAGAAGTCTGAGTTTCGGGTCTTTTTTCGCATCTTCATAAAACACTCCCTGCATGAGGGTAGCGATGTCCATCTCGCCCCTCTTGACCATGGCCAGTCGAGTTGCCGGTTCTGTGATGATATGGAATTCCAGTCTCTTGATATTAGGGACTTTTCTCCAGTATTCTTCGAAGGCCTCCCCCACCAGCCGCTGACCGGCTACAAATTCTACAAACTTGTACGGACCGGCGCCGATGGGATGTTTTTTAAATGCTGCATCTCCTACCTTTTCCACGTGCTTTTTCGGCACCACCCAGCCAATCGTGGAGACCCCCGGTACAAGATACTCTAAAAAATCAGGGAAAGGCTCCTTGAAGTGAAAGCGGACAAGAAGAGGGTTGACTGCTTCGACCTTCTCCGTCTTGCTGTGGATATTTTTGGCTTGGGCGCCCTTGTATCGCTCGAAACTGAATACCACATCCTCTGCCGTCAGGGGATCTCCGTTGTGAAATTTCACCCCCTTGCGCAGCTTAAACTCATAGACTTTGGCATCCGGGCTCACCGTGTACGATTCAGCCAAACTGGGAGTAAAGTTGCCTTCCGGCATGGCCTTGAGCAAGGAATCGTGAAAAAGATACAGGGGAAGGTGGGCAGAGATGGGATTTCCGCAGGTCGCGGGATCCAGCCAATCGGCGGATATACCCCAGTGAATAGCCTCCTTAAGTACGCCTGTTGGGGGGGCCGCCTGTACGGTGCCTGCTCCGACATTGAGAATCCCCCCAAAGATGAAAATCCCGATGAGTGCCAACCGCCGGATGCTTCCCGGTTTCATCGCTTTTTGTTTTCGTTGGTTCATGGCCTCCTCCTTTCGATGGTTTTTTCAATCCTTACAGAACGTCAGGGCTTTGCCGCTCCATTTCCCGGCGACAACGTTTCGTCTTTAAACGATCAAACACACAACCCGCCGTAATTTTCTTTTCCTGTCATTTTCCGACAAGAGGGGTTTCTTTGACACTTCAGTTCTGTTTTCAGCAATGAAACCGGATTGGTACCGATACAACTGTTAAGACTTGACTTTGTGAGGAGGTACGATATGAAGAACGGTCTTGCATGTCAAGAAGTTTCTGTTTCATGTTTCTGCTCCATTTCGATAAAAGCCGCTTGACTTGCAGGGTTAGTTTTCTTCTTTACTGCATGCGGGCAAATTCTTAGTATCTTATAGTATCAGTTTTCATTTCAGTTTTGCCGGAGCGAGGAGCATGTTAATTAATCTGCCTGCAATAATTGTTGACATAGGAGGTCTTTCTTCGTACCCTCTCCCTGCCTGTGAGAAGCGAGTTAAAGGATCCTGATGTCATCCGATGAAACACCTGTATCGTCTGCGCGCCTTTATCAAACCGTACACTTGGCAGATTGCCGCCAACATCTTCACTCTCCTTGCCGTGACGGGGCTGTCGCTTATCGTTCCGCGCATCCTGCAGCGGGTGATCGACGACGGGCTGCTGCGTGGCCAGGTCGGGTATCTTGCCCGCGCGGCGCTTCTTCTGCTCGGGCTGGGACTTGCCGTTGCCGTGCTCAATCTGACCCAGAACTATCTCTCCGAGCGAACCGCGGCCACCATCGGGTACGACCTCCGCAACGCCATGTACGACCGCATTCAATACCTGCCGTTCACGTTTCATGATCACACCCAGTCCGGCCAATTGATCACCCGCTGTATCGAAGATGTACGCGCCATCCAGAACTTCACCGGCAGCGGTATCATCGAACTGGTCCAACTGCTGTTCCTGTCGGTCGGCGTCATCGCCATGATGGTCTCCATCAACGCCCAGCTTGCGGTCATTGCGCTCCTGCCGCTCATCCCGCTGGCGATCGTAACCTCCTTCTTCGGAGACCGCGTCACGAAGTTGTTCTACAACGTCGACCAGACCCTCGGCGACCTGTCGACGCGCCTGCAGGAAAACGTCACGGGCGTAGAGATCGTGCGGGCCTTTGCGCGCGAAGCGTATGAGATCGGGCGCTTCGACAAAAGCAACCGCAAATATTTCGATGCCCGCCTCAAGGTCATCCACGAATGGTCCAAGGTCATGCCGACGACCACCCTGCTCATCACGCTCGGCACGATCCTCATCCTGCTCTTCGGCGGTCAGATGGTCATCCGGGGCAGCATGACGATCGGCGAGATCGTGGCCTTCAACTCCTATATGCTCATGCTCTCCGCGCCCATCCAGGAGATGACCTGGCTGGTCAACGCCGCGGGCGAGGCGGCCGCCGGGGCGCAGCGCGTACTGGAAATTCTGGACCACGAGCCGGAGATCCGCTCCCCGGAGAATGCGGTCACCCTCCCGACGCTGAGCGGCCGTGTTGAATTTCGCACCGTTTCGTTTCGCTATCAAGGCGAGAAATCCTCCGCCCTGACCGGCATCGACCTGGCCGTCGAACCGAACCAGATCGTCGCCCTGATCGGGCAGACCGGCTCCGGGAAAACCTCGCTCGTAAACCTGATCCCGCGCTTCTACGAAGTGACGGCGGGGGCGGTGCTCGTGGACGGCATGGACGTCCGCGCGGTGGACCTCGAATCGTTGCGCCGCCGGATCGGCATTGTTCTGCAGACCCCGCTCCTCTTCTCCGATACGATCAGGGCCAACATCGCCTACGGTCGGCCGGAGGCAGGCGATGAGGATGTCATCGCTGCGGCGAAGGCTTCACAGGCGCACGAGTTCATCATCGAGCTTCCCAATGGGTACGAGACCATCGTCGGCGAGCGCGGTGTGACGCTCAGCGGCGGACAGCGCCAGCGGGTGGCGATTGCGCGCGCCCTGTTGATGGATCCCCGCATCCTGATCCTGGATGACTCGACCTCCTCGGTGGACACGCAAACGGAAAAAATGATCCAGGAGGCCCTGGAGAACCTGATGAAAGGCCGTACGACCTTTGTAATCGCGCATCGCCTGGCCACCGTTCGCCGTGCCGACGTGATATTGGTCATGGACAAGGGCCGCATCGTCGAGCGTGGCACGCACGGGGAACTGCTCGCAAAAGGCGGGCTATATAGGGCGATTCACGATCTGCAGTTACAACAGACGCCCCGGTTCGCCCCCGCCCCTCCCTCACCCGTCGAGGGGGAGGAAGCGAGGGAGAACCCCTCCGTTCCTCGGTGAGGAGGAGGGATACCGGGAGGGGACATTTTCATATAACGAGGATGGCTCGATTTCGGGAGCAACTATGACAACGATCAATCCGCCCGCATACGTCACCCAGTCGGAGGAGGAGTACGACAAAGGTTACGACCCGAAGGTCGTCAGCCGGCTGTTCGCCCACGCCCGGCCGTACGCCGGGAAACTCCTGATCGCCGTGTTGCTCATGTTCAGTGCGTCTGCGGCGGCGGTCGCGGGACCGTATTTCGTCAAAATCGCCATCGACGACGGCCTTACCGCCCGCAACACCGATGTGCTGCGGTACACCGTGTTCGCCTATCTGGCGGTGTCTTGCATCCAGTGGGTCTGCACCTATTTCCGGATCAACATCATGGCCCGGGTGGGGCAGGCGGTGATCTATGACCTGCGCACGACCCTGTTCAATCACCTGCAGCGCCTTTCGCTCGGTTTTTTCAGCCATTACTCGGTTGGAAGGGTGATCACCCGCGTCATCAACGACGTCGAAACCCTGCGCGACTTCCTCACCTGGGCGGTCCTTGCCATAACGCGCAACATCTTCACCCTCGCACTGATCATCGCGGTGATGCTGGAAATGAATCTGCGGCTGGCACTGCTGACGTTCAGCGTCCTGCCGGTCATGGCGCTGGCAACCGTCCTCTTCCGCCGTCTCTCGCGCACGGCCTATCGAAAGGTCCGTGCGGCGGTCTCGTGGGTGAACTCGGTACTCGCCGAGAACGTCAACGGCGTGCGCGTGGTGCAGGCATTCTCACGCCAGGACTACAACGGGAGGTTCTTCGCGGATACTGTCAACCGTTATCACCTCGAACGTTCCGTCGATGCCGCCCGCATCGTCTCCTTCTTCAACCCCATCGTAGACGTGCTGAGCGCGATCGCCACGGCCCTTATCGTCTGGCTGGGCGGTGCGGCCGTGCTCGGCGAGCAGATCACCGCCGGGGTGCTCGTCGCTTTCACCCTGTATATCGACCGCTTTTTCGAACCGATTCACGACCTCTCTCGCCGCTTCACCGCGCTCCAATCCACTATGGCGGGCGGGGAACGGATCATCGGCCTGCTGGACATGGAAGTGGAGGTGAAGGATTCCCCCGACGCGCGCGATATCCCCCCCATCGAAGGCGAGGTCCGCTTCGAGCACGTTTCGTTTCACTACCCCGACGATGCGCAGCCCGTTTTGAGCGATGTCGATCTGGCCGCCCGTCCGGGCGAAACCGTTGCCCTGGTCGGCAAGACGGGTGCGGGCAAGACGACGTTCGTAAAATTGCTGGCGCGCTTCCACGACCCGACCGCGGGCCGCATCCTGGTTGACGGTCACGACCTGCGGACGATCAGGCAGGACAGCCTCCGGCGTCAGATGGGCATCGTGCCCCAGGAGCCGTTCCTGTTCAACGGATCGGTCAAGGAGAACATCCTGTTCGGCCGGTTGGATGCCGGCGATGACCAGATCCTCGCCGCTGCGGAGGCGGTGGGCGCCCACGGGTTCATCATGAACTTGAAACAGGGGTATCAAACCCCGGTGGAGGAAGGAGGCGTCATGCTCTCGGTCGGACAGCGACAACTCATCTCCTTCGCGCGCGCCCTCCTGGCGGACCCGCGTATCCTTATCCTGGATGAGGCCACTTCGTCCGTGGACACGCAAACCGAGCAGGTCATCCAGCGCGCACTGGTGCGGCTGTTCAAGGGGAGGACGGCGTTCGTCATCGCCCACCGCCTCTCCACGATCACCAGCGCAGACCGGGTTGTGGTGATCCACGACGGGCGGATCGTCGAGCAGGGAAGGCATGCCGAGCTCCTGGCAGAGCGTGGAAGGTATTATCACTTGTATCAAACCGGCTTTCAGGATTAGGTAAGGCTGTCCGTACGGTTTGGCGAGGGCGAGCTGGGGATAGAAACATTCGGCTGCTACGCCAGCTCTCTCCTCCACTGGCGTCAACGACCGGTGCATGTCATTTTTGGATATATCACCCCTCCATTTCCACGCTGACGATACAAGCTCGGCCGGAGGGAACTCCGGAGGGCGGAGGTTATTGAAGGTCTTGGGAGGCCGGAGGGTCAGGTGACGGGGAAGAGCCATCCCCGAAACCGCTCGTCGCGTCCGGCGGTGATCGTCGCCATCCGCGCAGAAAGCATCTGTGTCACCGGCCCCGGGACTTCGCCTAAAAGCCTCTCATCCATCTGGCGGACGGGGAGGAGCTTGGCCGGCGTGCTGGAGAGGAAGATCTCCTCCGCCTCGCCCAGAAGCTCGGGCATCAGGCGGCCGGCAACGGTTTCCACCCCCATCTCCTGTGCCACCGCAAGCAGGGATTTGCGGCTGATGCCGCTCAGGATCGTCCCCAAGGACGGCGTCATGAGGCGCCTCCGGCGGACGAGGAAAACCGATTCCGTTCCCCCCTCCGCGAGGAAGCCCTGCGTATCGAGCATGACGGCATATTCGAAACCCCGCTTCCTCGCCTCCCCCCGGGCCATGATGCCGTTGAGGTAATTGGCCGCCGCCTTGGCCTCAATGGGGACGCTCTGGGGATCGAGCCGGCGCCAACGCGAGACGCAGGCGGTCACCGCCCGGTTTTCCACTTCCGGC
Source organism: uncultured delta proteobacterium (assembly GCA_963817385.1). Taxonomy (GTDB): domain Bacteria; phylum Desulfobacterota; class Syntrophia; order Syntrophales; family UBA5619; genus JAKAFS01. Next base: position 22,386 of record CAWFOM010000012.1, on the reverse strand, counting down.
TTGGCGCCGATCGCATCCTCGCGGTCGAACACGAAGATGGCGATCTGGAACCTTTTATTGGGGGGGAGGATCTCGAAGGCGATCTCCGGGTAATAGCCGATCATCTTGATGAGCCCCTCTTTCAATCCGTTGCGCTTCACCGTCGTGAGGATCGCCGCCTGCAGCTCTTCCGGGCTCAGGGGCGGCTCCATATCGAGGAGCGAGGCCGATTGCCGGAAACGGGCGACATGCTCGTCCAGGCGGAAGACGGCCGGACCTGCCGCGGTATCGTGGAAACCGATCACCTCGAAGATGGCCGAACCCCGCCCAAAGCTGTGACACATGATATGGACATTCGCCTCATCCCAGGAAACGTACCCCCCGTTGAGATACACTACCCGCTCCTTCAGCATGCTCCAACCTCCTCACGGCTCCGCCTGACAAGCAGACGGCAGCAGTTCATGATATTCTCCCTGCTGTACAGGGCCAGTTCATCCCGGTAGAACTCGGCAAAGATCTCGGCGACCCTGCCCTCGCCCTCCCCCGGCCCGCTCCGGAGCCGCTCCCGTAAGCCGGACGCGCACCGTCGCGCCAGGGCAAAGGCCGCACACGCCTCCGCCCCCCTCATAACCCCGTGGTGCCCAAGACCGAGGATCGCCGGCCGTAGAGACGCGAGTCGGTCCAGGGTGGTCATATACTCCGCGTACCCGGTGAAAAAAAGGGGAAAGAACCGTCCGGCGGGATAATGGAAACCGAGACAGTCGGACGCCAGGAGGGCCTGCGCCGCGGGGATGAAGACGGCCAAATTCCCCGGGGCATGCCCCCGGACCTCGAGAAAGCGGAGCGTCACACCGCCCAGATCGAGCTCATCCCCGTCGCCGCGGATCATCCCGTCGGCCAGGAGCGGCACCTGCGATACCGCCGGCGATACGGCAGGATACCCCTTCGCACGAAGAGCGGCCTCGAGGTGGCGGTCTTCGGCCAAGAGCACCTCGGCCGCCCGCGGGTGGGAAAGAAACGCCGCCGCCCCTTCACCAGCAATGACGCGAATGGCGGGAAACCGCTTCCGGATCGTGTCGAGGCCGGTCAGATGATCGCCATGGGGGTGCGTGATCACCACGAAATCCGGTTCCACCTCCAGGAATCCGAGCTGGTTCATGGCTTCACCCGCCGTCGCCGAGATCCCCGCTTCGATCAAGGCTGAGCCGCTATCGCCGCGGACAAGGTAGACGGGGAACGCGTCGTTTCCCAGGACATCGATGCAGCCGGAAAGTTCATGCGGAAAAGGGTGGCTTTTTTTTCGATTTCTGCTATCCATAGGCGCGTCTCGTCGCGACCGGATGGTCGGGGATGCACACTATCAGAAACACGGGAGGATTACAACACGAACGAACCGCTCATCACGCTGGAGCGCGTCACGCTCCGCATCGGGAATACCATGCTCCTCGCCGGGACCTCCTGGGAGATCAAGAGCGGGGAGAACTGGGCGATCCTGGGACCGAACGCCTCCGGGAAATCGGCCCTTGCCCGGGCCATCAAGGGGGAGATCCCCCATGTCCGGGGGCGGATGATCCGTCACAATCCGGAGGTAGAGGGGAGGCGAATCGGCTATGTCTCCTTCGAGCTTATCGAAGAGATCCTGACCCGCGAAGAGTTTCGCGATGAGGAGCGCTCATTCAGCGGCAGGGGCCATGAACTTACCGCCCGCGAGCTGCTCCGGGCGAAGGATGCGGACCCGGCCGCCCTGGAACGTCTTACCGATCTTTTGGAGTTGCACCCCCTGCTCGGCCACGGCATCCGCTCCCTCTCCAACGGCGAATTTCGGAAGCTCCTGATCGCCCGCGCGCTCCTCCCCGCGCCGAAGCTCCTGATCCTGGATGACCCCTTCGCCGGTCTGGACGCCGGCAGCCGCCCCGCCCTGGCCGAGGCCATCACCAAACTCATGCAGAAGGGGACGCAGATCCTCCTCGTCACCCAGCGACCCGAGGAGGTGATCCCGGGGATTACGCACGTGCTCCTGATCCGCAGCGGCCGCGTCGCCCTCACCGGAACGAGGGAGGAGGTCCTGACCCCCGCGCGGATGCGGCGGATTGCGGGAAAAGGGTTCGCCCAGATGTTGAAATCGCTCCCGGAGATCCGCCTGCCGCTCACGGAGGCAGGGGAAGCGCCCCGTCTTGCGGGCGAACCCCTCGTGGAGATGAGAAACATCCATATCGCCTTCGGCAACTACGTCGTCTTCGACAACCTGAACTGGACCGTCCGGCGCGGGGAGCAGTGGGCGGTCGTCGGGCCGAACGGATCGGGGAAATCGACCCTGCTGAGCCTGATCACGGGAGACAACCTTCAGGTCTACGCCAACGAGGTGTTCCTCTTCGGCAAGAGGAGGGGCGAGGGGGAGAGCATCTGGGACATCCGGCGGAGGATCGGCGTCGTCTCCCCCGAGTTGCAGCTTCGGTACCGCAAGCCTATCTCGGTCCGGGAGGTGGTTCTCTCGGGCTTTTTCGACTCGATCGGACTCTACCGGCGGGCCGACCGGAAGCAGGAGGCCGTCGCAGACCGCTGGCTGGAGATCCTAGGCATGGCAGACCGTGCGGATCGGATGTTCACCCGCCTCTCCTATGGGGAAAAGCGACTGTCGCTCATTGCCCGGGCGATGGTCAAATCGCCGGAGCTCCTGATCCTGGACGAACCGTGCCAGGGTCTGGACCGCCCGAACCGGGAAAAGGTCCTGGCGCTGATGGAAGGGATCGGGGAGCAGACGGCAACCGGACTCATCTACATCACGCACCACGAAGAGGAGATGATCCCCTGCATCGATCGGATACTGAGGCTGGAGAAGAAATACCACCCGATCACGGACGCTGAGCAGCATCCCGACAACGGCCGGGAGGAGCCTCTTCAAGCAGACGGTTGATGTCGCCCGGCGCAAAGGGCAGACCTTCGAAAAGCCGCTCTTCCAATCGCTCCGTCTTCTCCCAGAGTAGAAGGATATCCCGCCTTCGCTCCGGGGCGCTGCCGTATTTCTCCAGGATGTACCCCATCCGCTCGCTCAAGGGCACGATCCTGTCGTGAAGAACCCGTTTGTCGGCATAGTTGACGATCTCCGCCTCGGTCGTGCTCTTGGAGGCGAAATAGCGGTCCAGACGGACGTGCTGGCCGACGATATCGGCCACCTCCGGGTAGCCGAGATCGTGAAGCAGGCGCGCCCCCGTTTCGGCATGGTCTTCGCGGGTCAGGAAACTCCGGGTCTTCGTGATATCGTGGAGGAATGCCGCGGCCCGGATCAGATCCCGGTTGAGCGAAGGAAGGCCGAGATGGTCGGTCAAAAGCAGGGAAACCCGGCAAACCTGTCGGCAATGGGCCACAATGTTTTCCAGCATGCCCAGATCGGCCACAATCCTTCTGCACTTTTCTTCGGAAGGAATCCTGATCGATTCGGCGTTCATAAAGGTCTCATGGCAGTTATGGAGGGACGGCTCCTTCCTCTTCAACCTAGTGCCTAAGCGATCTTCCAGGTCGTAGCGGTCGGCGTATCCTTGAGGATAACCCCCTGAGCGGCCAAGCCTTCTCGGATCTCGTCGGCCCGCTGCCACTCCTTCGCGTCGCGTGCGGCCCGCCGTTCTGCAATCAGGGTTTCGATTTCCGTCGGGGAGAGCCCCCGCTTCGCCGCCTCCCGCTCGCGGTCGCGATGCAGATAGACGTCGGGCTCCTCGCCGAAGAGGCCCAGGACCGCTCCGATCTCCCTCAGAGCGCTACCTGCCTGCTCAAGGACAACAGGCGATGCTTCCGCACCCTTTCCCGTCAGAGAGGTGTTGAGGAGGCGGATGGTATCGAAGAGAAAACCGATCGCCCGGGCGGTGTTGAAATCGTCATCCATCGCCTCGCGGAACCGCTCCCGGAGCGTGTGAACCTGTTCGGTTATCTCGCGATCCTTCCGGGAGCGCTCATCGGTCGCCCCGATATCCTGTCCGCCGGTCAGGTGTTCGCCGAGCATTTTGAGCGTGGCATAGAACCGATCCATCCCCTGTCTCGCCTCCGCCAGGGCTGCATCGGAAAAATCGACGGGGCTCCGGTAATGGCTCGTCAAGAGGAAGAGCCTCAGGACCTCGGCATCATACTGCTTGAGGATATCCCGGATGGTGAAAAAGTTGCCGAGAGATTTTGACATCTTCTCGCTGTTCACCCGGACGAAGCCGTTATGAACCCAGAGGCGGGCAAGGGATTTGCCCGTGGCGCCCTCCGACTGAGCGATCTCGTTTTCATGGTGGGGGAAGATCAGATCCTCTCCGCCTCCATGGATATCGAAGGTGTCCCCCAGATACCGCTGGCTCATCACGGAACACTCCAGATGCCAGCCGGGTCTGCCATGCCCCCAGGGACTGTCCCACCAGGGTTCCCCTTCCTTACTCGCCTTCCAGAGGGCAAAGTCGAGGGGGTTGCGCTTCTTTTCGTTTACATCGACGCGGGCGCCGGCCATCATGTCCTCGAGGGCCCGGCCGGAGAGCTTGCCGTAACCGGGAAATTTTTCCACCGCATAGTAGATATCCCCGTCCACGGCGTAGGCCAGCCCTTTGCCGATCAGCGTCTCTACCATGCGGATCATCCCGTCGATATGCTCCGTCGCCCGGGGGGTCACCGTCGGCCTGGCCACGCCGAGAGCATCCATATCCTCATCGTGCGCCCGGATATATTTCTCGGCGATCTCCGCAATCCCCCGCTGCTCTCTGCGGGCCCTGTCGATGATCTTGTCGTCGACATCGGTGAAGTTCTTGACATAGGTCACCTCATAGCCGCTGTACCTGAGATACCGGGTGATCACATCGAAGACCACGGCCGAGCGGGCATGCCCCACATGACAGACGTCATAGGCGGTTATCCCGCACACATAGATACCGACCTTCCCCTCGCGAACGGGAGTGAAGTCCTCTTTTTTCCGTGTCTGGGTGTTGAATATTCTCACAACGTCTCCTTGGGCAGATCAGGGGAAAAGGGCTATGGCGGGGAGCCCGGTCTCTTCCGGGAGACCGCACATCAGATTCATGTTCTGGATTGCCTGACCGGAAGCGCCCTTGATCAGGTTGTCGATCACCGAGACGATGATGATCCGTCTGGTTCTTTTATCAACGGTCACGCCGATGTCGCAGTAGTTCGAACCGACGACGGATGAGAGCGCGGGTAGCTGGCCGGTCCGGCAGATCCGGACAAAGGGTTCGTCCCGGTAAAACTCCCGATACAGGGCCGTCGCCTCCTCCCCGATCACGTCCCGCTCCAGCCTCGCATAGATCGTGCTCAGGATCCCCCGCTTCACCGGCAGCAAATGCGGGGTGAAGGAGATCTTCATCTCCCGGTCCGCAAGCGCGCTCAATTCCTGTTCGATCTCCGGGGTATGCCGGTGCTGGCCGACCTTGTAGGCCTTGAATCCCCCCGCCACCTCGCAATAGAGGGAAGTGATCTGGGGATCCCGGCCGGCCCCGCTGACGCCCGATTTTGAGTCGGCGATTACGGAGTCCGCGTCGATCCAGCGCGACCTGAGGACGGGGGCGAGCCCCAGAATGATGCTGGTCGGATAACAGCCGGGGTTGGCGACCAGCCGGCTTGTGCGGATCTGGTCCCGATAGAGCTCGGGCAGGCCGTAGACCGCCTCCCGGATCGTCCCGACGGCCGTATGCGGCCGGTACCACGCCTCGTAAGTGGCGGCATCGCGGATCCGAAAATCCGCGCTGAGATCGACGACCTTCCTGCCGGCCCGGACAAAAAAAGGCGCAACCTCCATGGAAACACCATGCGGAAGGGCCAGAAAGATGAGATCGGCAAGGCCGGCCATCTCTTCAGCAGAGGTATCGGTGTAAACCAGATCGGTCAGTCCGGAAAAAACGGGATAGACCTCGGCAACCGGGACCCCGGCGAACCGCCGGGAGGTGGCCGCCGCAACCTTCGCGCCGGGATGGCCGATGAGCAATCGCAAGAGCTCCTGTCCGGTATACCCGCTTCCCCCGTAGATGCCGACCCTGATCACATCACGCCTCCTTCATTGCAAAAAAAAGGGAGGCCTCAGCCTCCCCGTGATTATCTCTTTGAGAACTGGAACCGTTTTCTGGCCCCGGGCTGCCCGTATTTCTTCCGTTCCTTGATCCGTGAATCCCGTGTCAGAAAACCCGCCTTTTTCAGCGCCGATCTCAGTTCCTCGTCGTATTCCACCAGGACCTTGGAGATGCCGTGCTTGATGGCGCCCGCCTGACCGGCGATGCCGCCCCCCTCAACGTTGATCGTAAAATCGAACAGCCCCCGTTTCCCCGTCATCTCCAGAGGCTGCTGGATGAGCATCTTCAGGCTGTCCCGGGTAAAATAGTCGTCGAAGGTCCTCTTGTTCACCTGCAGGACGCCGGTGCCTTCCTTCATATAGACCCTGGCAATGGCGCTCTTCCTCTTTCCCGTCGCATAAAACCGTTTTTCCGTCATATTCCTCTCCCCGTCGCGTTCACCGACCCGATATCAATCCCCCGAATCATGAATAATTATAAGTCAAGAATGCGGGGACACTGAGCTTCATGTGGATGGTCGCCGCCTGCGTAAATCTTGAGCTTTTTCAACATGGCCCTTCCCAGCGTGTTCTTCGGAAGCATGCCCTTTACGGCTGTCCGCAGCACCTCTTCCGGTTTCTCCTTAAGCAGCTTCCCCGCCGTAATGGCCTTGATCCCTCCCGGATAGCCCGAATGGTGATAATAGACCTTGTCCGTCAGTTTTTTGCCGGTGAGGCTGATCTTCCCGGCATTGACCACAATCACAAAATCGCCCGTATCCATATAGGGTGCGTAAATGGCCTTGTGCTTGCCCCGCAGCCGGTGGGCAATCTCGCATGCAAGCCTGCCGAGGATCTTGTCCTCGGCATCCACCAGATACCAGTCACGAATAACGTCTTCCTTCTTTGCATGATACGTCTTCATAAGCTCACCAAGCGTTCAAGAATTTGAATCTGAATTGATATGCAAATTTACCGGATTTGTCAAGGAAAAACCTGCAAGAAAAATCAAAAAAGGGTGCCCCTCTCCGCGGGGCCTATCGCATCCCCCCCGTTCCCATCCCCAAGAGCGAAACGTAGAACATGATCGTCCGGTCATCCTCCCGATCGGAGAGATCGATTTCCACATACCAGCACTGCTTGCGGTATTTGACGCCATAGGTCGATTCGATCGTCTTGCCGTCCTTGATATTGTGCCTCAGGATGTAGATTGCGTCAAGGGATGATGTCACGGACGCCTTCAGGAGAAGATTGATCTCCTCCAGGGCGTCGCGCGTATAACGATACCCGACGGCGGCCGAATCACCACGGGTGTCCGAGACGGCCAGATCATAATTGCTCTGTTTCCAGTCGCCCGAATTCACGCTGTAAATGTTTCGCGCCGACAGGGCGAGATACGGGAACGGCGACAGATCCAGCTCCACCGTAACGTCACCGAAGGGGCGATTGTCACTGCCTGTACCCGCCACATCCCGCCTGCTCTCCAGGATGTCGAAGGTCTGGGCCAGCTTCAAACGCATCATCTCACGATAGCCGACCTTCCCATCCTTCCCTCGCGTCCGGGCAAGAACCGTATTGATGAGGGCATAGCTAAGGCTGTGCTGGCCCGGAATTGTTGCGAGGTAATCGGGGATGTTGTCCTGCAAGGCATTGGGAATGAAGGAGTAGGTTATCTCCGGCTTGATCCCGTGCCGGATCTTTTCCACCCCACCGCCACCGAAATCGTAAACCCTGTTGATCTCTGTCGAGAGCGCAGCGCCAAGCTGGAAGACCTCCCGGTCGCCGTACTTCCTCTCCCGGTCCGTCGCGGAATCGGACCGCTCCCAGATGCTCCCCCGGAATCCGGCCTGAGGCGTCATCTGCACGTAGGGACCCAGGTTCATCGGCAGGTAGACGGTCGGGGCTATCTCCCCGAGATGACCCTTCTGGCCCTCCCCGCGGTAAAAATAGTCATATCCTGCCGTGAACTCTAACTGCAGAGGACTCCCCGCAAGAGGCCGACGGAACCCCGTCAGGGTCACCTCCGGATACTTCTGGAGCGTCGCATCATTGCTGGCCGTAGAGAAGTCATCGGTGTAGCGGGCCAGGGCCGTCAGGTTGTAGAGGGACCAGTCCTTGGTGAGTCGGACGGCGGAATCCAGCGACCCGAGGGATTCATCTCCCCTGAATGAGACGCGCTGAAATCGCTCCTCGCCGGTCTGTAAATAGTGATCCAGGTAATAGTTGTAGGAGGAAAAATCCCGGAAGTACCAGTGATCCGAGACCCGTCGGATATCGCTCCGGATGGAGAAACCGGAGGTGAAGGTCGATTCGTGGTTGAGATAATAGGACCAGCGATTCCGATCATCCTGCCAGTCACGGCTCATCGTTCCGGCGGTTTCCGTGATATGCTTACGGTCATTGATGAAATCACCATAAAAGGTGCCGAATGTCTCCGGGGTGGGGAAGTACCGGAACTCCACGCCCTCCTTGAAGCCGCGCTTCTCCAAGTAGCGCTGAGAGAAGGTTGCGTCGGCGCTTCCCGAGATGGCCCAGTAGAAGGGCAATTCCACATCCAGGCCGTTCTTGTCCCGGGAGTAGGAAAAGCGCGGAAAAAGGAAGCCGGACTGCCGGGTCGTTTTCGCCGGGAAGATGAGATACGGTACGTAAAAGAGGGGGATATCCCGGGCAAGAAAGCGGCCATGCTTCAAGGTACCATAGCCATCGACAGTCAGATCAAGCTCGCTGCCCGCCAAACGCCAGTCGGGCGTCTCCCCGTCGCAGGTGGTTACCGTGGCGTTTTCGAGGCGGTACACCGCCTCTCCCTTCTTTTCGATCTTCTCCCCTTTGACGTAAAAATGGTTCCGGGCAATGAACATCCGCCCGTCGTTTATCGTTCCGGTCTTGGCAACGATGTCAAACGTAACCTTTTCGCCTTCGAGGACATCCTGATCGCTCCGGATGAATACATGACCCTCGGCGAGGGCCATGTTCGTGCTTCGATTCAGGTTCACCACGTCAGCCTTCAGGAATCCCCCGGAGAAGGTGATCAGGACCTTCCCCACCGCATGAAAGGTGTCTTCATCACCTTCATAGGCGATGCTGTCCGCCTCGATGGTGACCGGCCCCTCGGGGAGATCCTTCTCCAGCGCCCAAAGGTCGGGAACTGCTGTCAGAAGAAAAAACAGCACGAGTGCCGCGCAGCACACTTCCTTCCCTTTCAGTACGGCCCTGCACCTCTCATTGCACACGCTCCGCGGAGATTTCATCCGACCGTCCCCCCGGTCTGATGGATTTTTTTGATTTCTCCCACGAGATAAAGGGAGCCGGCCACACAGATGAGGTCATTCTCCCCGGCCTGAGAGAGGGCGGATCTCAGGGCGTCAGCAGGATTGTCGATCCGTTCAACCGCCGGATGGTACATCCTGGCCACCGGCAGCAGGAGATCCGGAGAAAGACTCCGCTCACTGTTCGGACGGGTAAGGATAACCCTGTCGGCCAGGGGAAGAAGCCGTTTCGCCATGGCCGGGTAATCCTTGTCCCCCAGGACACCGAAGATCAGGATAAGCCGGCGGCGGGGAAAACCGGTTTTCAATGCCCGGCGGAGGGTCTCCGCCCCGGCCGGATTATGGGCGCCATCGACAAGCAGCATCGGCGCACGCCGGAGGATTTCGAGCCTTCCCTCCCAGCGGGTCTTTCGCAGACCTTCGGCGACGACATGCTCATCCACCGGAAATCCTGTCGACGCAAGCATCTCAACTGCGCCCAGGGCGAGGGCGGCATTGGAGAACTGGTGTCTCCCCGCGAGCGGGCAGATGAGTCTCTCATACCGTCGTCCGATGCCGTGGTAGGAAAATGTTCCATCCCGGTGTATTGTTGTGCGGATCTGCTTCCCCACCCGGTAGAGCGTCGCCCTTTTTTCCCGGCAGATCTCCTCCAGAGTCGCGACGACCCGTTTCTGTCGTGCCGCGGTGAGGCAGGTCCCCCCTTCTTTGATAATTCCCCCCTTTTCCCGGGTAATCTTCTCCAGGGTGTTGCCGAGATACTCCCGGTGTTCGAGGGAGATATTGGTGATGACCGAAATGAGCGGAGTCACGACATTGGTGGCATCCAGCCTGCCGCCCATCCCGATCTCCAAAATGGCGATATCCACGTGCTGCCGGTGAAAATGGAAGAACGCCATCGCCGTCAGGAATTCAAAATAGCTTACCTCATCGATAATCTTTCCTTTCACCCGTTCTGCACAGATTGCCGCCTCTTCATAGCTTATCATTCCACCATTGACCCGGATCCGTTCCCGGAAATCGATCAGATCCGGAGAGGTGTAAAGCCCGGTTTTGAATCCGCCGGCGGCAAGGATCGAGGCCGTCATCGCCGCCACCGACCCTTTGCCGTTCGTCCCCGCAATCAGGACGGATGGATAGCCGCTCTGGGGATTGTGAAGCCGCTCAAGCAGGGAGCGGATCGGATCCAGCCCGAAACGGATGCCCATTTTGTTCAGGCTGGAGAGATATGCGAGCGTATCCTGGGATGATGGGTTCATAAAAATCAGATTACCGTGAGGGTCATGATGAGGTTCAGATCCGTATCACCTGCCCATCTTGAAGCACGCTGACGTTGCCATTCCCCAGCAGGGCGATCTCTCGCTGAATCTCTCGATGATACTGGATCTTCAGGTGATACAGATAAATCTGCGGATGGTAAGCGTCCAGCTTCTTCAATTCACGTGCGAGGCCGGCCGGAGTCAGATGGCCGGTCAGCTTGGCAAGGTCTATCATCTCTTCCGGCAGGGAAGTCTCCACAAATATGGCGCGGATATTCTGGCCTCGCCCAGCTACCCGCCAGATCTCTTCGGTGGGGCCGGTATCGCCGATAAAAATGGCGGACGTCGGGCGTCCGTCCGTTTCGGCTTCAACCACATAAGCAACGGTCTCTACGGTATGATGAACCGGAATGGCTGTGACGTTCAGATGGCCAAGGTCTACCCTTTCTCCCATCTGGATGGTCATGAACCTGATAACGGGCCTCGCTGCACTGGGGATCAGGGAAAAATCGGGCCAGATGGCTCCGTTGAATATGTGCGCCTTGAGAGACTCTATCACCTGCGGCGTACCGACGACCGTCAGGGGATAATCCCTCTTGGAATAGCAGAGGTTGTCCGCCAGGGAGGTGAGCTCCCGGATATGATCCAGATGAGCGTGCGTGATCAGAATATGATCGACCCGGACCTGTTCCTCCAGCGTCAGAACGGACGTCACCGCACCGGCATCAAGCAGGGTTGTTGAGTCAAGCAGAAATCCTGTAAGGCCATACCCGGGGAGTTGCGAACCGTGGCAGCCCAGTACCCTGATTTCCATGTTCCATCACCCTGATGCCCGTGCCGGGGCATCCCTGTCCGCTCAGGCTGTCCGGTACGCTGGAGTAAGTCAATCCGCCGTCACCTTGAAGACCTCATCGCCGGGCCGCACGCGGTCCAACACCTTGATGCCGATATAGTCGCCTGCAGAAGCCTGCGGCACTTTCTGATTATTCACCTCCATGGAATCAAGCGGCATGGTCAGATCTGTCGTGTGTCCCGTGAATTTGAGGGTATCCCCGACCCTGATCTCTCCGTCGGTGATCTTGACGGCCGCAACACTCGGTTTGGAAAAATACTTTATGACTTCCCCGATCCGCTGATCAGCCATAACCGCTCCTCCTTCCGTTTGATGATTCCCGATAAAACCCCGCGCTTCTGTCCACTTTACGGGGGAACTATATCGTTTTTCCTGAAAAAAACAAGGGGCAAATGGGAGGATCAAAATGAAAAAAAGGGCGGGTCAATGACCCGCCCTTCGCGTCTTTTTATTTCTTCGGCGCCGGAGACTTTTTCTTTGCCTTCTCCGCCTCGGCATCGCGGACAAACTCAATAATGGACATGGGTGCATTATCGCCTGCGCGATAGCCCGTCTTGACGATTCTTGTATAGCCGCCGGATCGTTCCCGGTACCGGTCCGATAACTCCCCGAACAGCTTTCCCACCATTTCCCGTTCCCGGACAAAAGCCGCAGCCTGCCTTCTGGCGTGGAGATCTCCCCTCTTGCCTAAGGTAATCATCTTCTCCGCCACTTTTTTCAGCTCCTTGGCTTTAAGATCGGTGGTCTTGATCTTCTCGTATTTTAAAAAGGAGGTCACCATCGTCCTCAGCATGGCCTTCCGATGGCTCGTCGTTCTCCCCAGCTTGCTTCCGAATTTTCCCTGGCCCATCGAATATCATCCTTTCCAACGAAAAATCAGTTTCGCTTCGTTTAGCTGATTCTTCGAATTAACTGCGCTCCGCTCCGTTGATTCTGCGAATGCTATTCTGCCTCTTCCTGCGAAGCGCCTTCCATTTTTTCAGCACTGTTCCACGGGAGAAAATCCAACTTCATACCGAATCCCAACCCGGATTCACACAGGATCTCTTTGATTTCATTGAGCGATTTCCTACCAAAGTTTTTGGTCTTGAGCATCTCTGCCTCTGTCTTCTGAACGAGTTCTCCGATCAGATTGATGCCGGCGTTTTTCAGACAATTTGCCGAACGCACAGAGAGTTCCAGATCATCGACGTGCCGCAGAAGGATGTCGTTGACATCTTCCTTCTCTTCAATCTCGCGCGCCGCTACCTCTTCTTCCGCCTCGGAAAAATTGATGAAGATATCCAGTTGCTCCTTGAGGATCTTGGCCGCGTACGCCAAGGCATCATCCGGGAGAACGCTCCCATCCGTCCATATCTCCAGAATCAGGCGGTCGTAATCCGCAACCTGCCCCACCCGGGCATAGGTGACACTGTAATTGACCTTTTTAATCGGCGAAAAGATGGCATCAATATTGATGGTCCCCTCGGGCTGCTCGGGATCTTTTTCCTTCTGTGCGGGGACATACCCCTTCCCCATCTTGACCACAAGTTCCGCCTTCACGGAAGCCTCCCCGATCAGCGTGGCGATGTGGTGATCAGGATTGAGGATCTCGACCGTCCCGTCGGTCACGATATCTGCCGCGGTGATTACCCCTTCCTGTGAGGCGTCGATATGGATGGTTCTCGGCCCGTCCTGATGAAGCTTGAGACGTACGCCTTTCAGATTAAGAATGATATCGGTCACATCTTCCTTGACCCCCGGGAGCGTGGAGAACTCGTGAAGCACCCCGTCAAATTTTACTGATACAATGGCTGCCCCCTGAATAGAAGACAACAGAATCCTCCGCAGCGCATTCCCCAAGGTTGTGCCGAAGCCGCGTTCCAGCGGCTGACAGCTGAACTCCCCATAAAAACGGGTATGGGTTGTTTCATCGATATCGATTCTTTTCGGTTGAATCAAACTGCGCCAGTTTCTCTGCATAATTCCTTTCCCTGCCCTTCGGATACCTGGGTATCTTTCTATTTTGAATAAAGCTCAACGACCAGCTGCTCCCGTACCGGCATCGTCAATTCTTCGCGGGTCGGCAGCATCTTCACAACACCCTTGAAGTTTGCCTTATCAACTTCCAGCCACTGAGGCACACCCCGCCTGGCAACGGTTTCCATCGCCTCGAGTATCCGCTCAACTTTTCTGCTTCCCTCTCTGACCTGGACATCGTCCCCGAGTTTGATCAGATAGGAAGGGATGTTAACTGGTTTTCCACTGACCATGAAATGGTTATGCCTCACCAACTGCCGTGCTTCCGAGCGTGAATTGGCAAAGCCCATCCGGAAGATCATGTTGTCCAGCCTTCTCTCCAGAAACACGAGAAGATTGCTTCCGGTTATTCCCTTCTGTCTATCCGCTTTATCGAAATACCCTCGGAACTGCTTCTCCAAGAGGCCATACATCCTTTTGAGTTTCTGCTTTTCTCTCAACTGGACGCCGTAATCGGAGAATTTCTTCCGAAGCTGGCCGTGATCGCCCGGCGCGTACCCCCGCCTTTCAAAGGCGCATTTTTCGCTATAGCACCTATCCCCTTTGAGAAACAGCTTCAGACCTTCTCTCCGGCACAACCTGCACACCGATTCTCTATACCTTGCCAAAAATGCCTCCCTGATCAGTTATCGATGATCAATTATCAATTTACCATTATCAATTACCGCGATCAATTCCCAACGACCGTGGATCTTTGCTTATTATTTACACCCTTCTGCGCTTGGGCGGACGGCACCCATTATGGGGAATTGGCGTCACATCCCGGATGAGACTGATCTTCAGCCCCGCCACTTGCAGCGATCGCAGCGCCGATTCCCGGCCGGAGCCCGGGCCCTTGACATAGACCTGAACCGCCCGCAAGCCGTGTTCCCGTGCCTTTTTCACCGCGTCCTCTGCCGCCATCTGCGCTGCAAAGGGGGTGCTTTTCCTCGAACCCTTAAACCCCTGCATCCCGGCTGAGGCCCAGGCAATGACGTTTCCGCTCATATCGGTGATGGTCACGATCGTGTTGTTAAACGTCGATTGAATGTGAGCTATCCCCTCGGAGATATTTTTCTTCTCTTTTTTCTTCCCTGTTTTCCTGACTGGTTTTGCCATTGCTCCTCCGGATCCATTCACCCATTATTTCTTCTTGCCGGCAATCGACCTTCTCGGTCCTTTTCTTGTCCTGGCGTTGGTACTTGTCCTCTGCCCGCGAACGGGAAGCCCTTTGCGGTGCCGCAAGCCGCGGTATGTCCCGACATCCATCAGCCGCTTCACGGACATGGATATCTCCCGTCGCAAATCACCTTCAACCTTATGTTCCTTATCGATAATGTTCCTGATGGAGGTTATTTCCGAATCGGCAAGTTGATCTGTTTTCGTATCGGGATCGACGCCGGCTTCCCGAAGGATCTCGTTTGATTTTGTCCGCCCTATGCCATAGATATAGGTTAAAGCGATCTCCATCCTCTTATTCTTAGGTAAATCCACACCCGCAATTCTTGCCACCTGATAACCTCCTGAAAATTGAATCCTTATCCCTGACGCTGCTTATGCTTCGGATTCTCGCAAATCACGCGCAGAACGCCACGCCTTTTGACAATCTTGCACTTCTCGCAAATCTTTTTGACCGAAGAACGTACTTTCACGATCATTACTCCTTGAATCCGCCAAAGGCACGGCGCAAACCGTCGAGCAGCCGGCCACCTTCGCTATTTTGTCCGGTAAACGATCCTTCCCCGGGTCAGGTCATAGGGAGACAACTCAACGGTCACCCGGTCGCCCGGCAGGATCTTGATAAAATGCATCCTCATCTTCCCGGAAATATGGGCCAGCACGCGGTGACCGTTTTCCAGTTCCACACGAAACATGGCATTGGGCAAGGGTTCGATCACCTTGCCTTCAACCTCTATTGCTTCCTCTTTCGCCATAATTTCCGATCTGTAACGGGATCTTCCCTATCGCCTTCTCTTCCGAGAAGGCGTCCTCAATGAATCTGGCTGAGAATATCCGGTCCGTTTTCCGTAATCGCTACGGAATGTTCAAAATGGGCGGAAAGCTTCCCATCCTCGGTGATCACGGTCCATCCATCCGGCAGAACCTTCACTTGGTGGCTTCCCTCATTTACCATCGGTTCTATGGCCAAGACCATGCCCGCCTTAAGTTCGATCCCTCGCCCCCGTACGCCATAATTGGGTATCTGCGGATCTTCATGGAGGCTTCTGCCGATACCATGTCCGACGAAATCCCTGACAACCGAAAAACCGGCTGATTCGACCCGCTCTTGAACGGCGGCGGAGACATCACCCAAGCGGTTTCCCGCCACTGCCTGACGAATCGCGTCGTACAGGCCCTCTTCGGTCACCTTCATGAGTCTCTGTGCTTCAGCGGAAACGGACCCCACGGGAACGGTGATGGCCGCATCACCAAAATATCCCTGGTAGTTCACGCCATAGTCGAGGCTCACAATATCGCCTACAACGAGCGGTCTTTCGGACGGCATGCCGTGAACCACTTCGCCATTCACCGATGTACAGAGGGCAAACGGATAACCCCGGTATCCCTTGAATGCGGGTTTGACCCGCCTTTTCCGAGATAGCTGCTCACAGAGATTGTTGAGCTCGCGGGTCGTTACTCCCGGCCTGACCTTTTCCCGCACCTCTTGGAGGATCTCTGCAACGATACGATTGGCCATGCGCAGCTTCTCAATCTCATCTGGCAGTTTCAGGATAACCATGTCAATGATCCACCGTGCCAGGCGGTGACGAATCGTCACCGTCTTCTGGCGATACGGCCCTTCTTCATGAAACCTTCGTACTGCCTCGTCAACAGATGGGTCTCTATCTGGCCCGCCGTATCCAGGGCGACACCAACAACAATCAGGAGAGCGGTCCCTCCGAAAAAGAAGGGAACGTTGAAATAGCTTATCAGGATACTGGGAAGCACGCACACGGCAGAGACATAGATGGCGCCCCCGAACGTCAGTTTCGTCAGAACATCATCGATATAGTCCGCCGTCTTTTTGCCCGGTCGTATTCCCGGGACGTAACCCCCGTATTTTCTCATGTTATCTGCCACATCCACGGGATTAAAGGTCACCGCGGTATAGAAAAAGCAGAAAAAGACGATAAAAGCCACGTAGAGCAGTTCATAGCCGACCCGTCCCGGTATCAGCGCACCGGCAACGGATTTCATCCAGGGGTGGGGGATAAAATTGGCGATCGTTGCCGGAAACATGATGATCGAAGAGGCGAATATCGGTGGGATGACTCCTGCCGAATTAACCTTCAGGGGAAGATGGGTCGACTGACCGCCGTACATCTTCCTTCCGACGACCCTCTTGGCATACTGAACGGGGATCCTTCGCTGTCCGCTTTCAACGAAAACAATCACTCCGATAACCAACACCATCATCACGCTAAGGATGATGATGAAAAAGATCCCCATTTCACCCGAGGCGAGGAGTCGAAAAGTGTTGATGATCGCTTCCGGACCGCGACAGACGATGCCGGCGAAAATAATCAGCGAGATCCCGTTGCCGATCCCTTTTTCCGTAATCTGCTCGCCGAGCCACATAATGAAAGCCGTTCCCGCCGTGAGCGTGATCACCGTCATCAGACGGAACGCCCAGCCGGTGCTGATCACAATGGATGTTCCCGTGGGTCCCGCCATGTTTTCCAGCCCGATGGCAATTCCGAACCCTTGGATGAGGCTCAGCAATACCGTTCCATAGCGGGTGTATTGCGTGATCTTTCTCCTGCCCGCCTCTCCCTCTTTGGAAAGTTTCTCCAGATAGGGGACTGCCACGGTCAGGAGTTGCAGGATAATTGAGGCGCTGATATAGGGCATGATCCCCAACGCAAAGACGGAAAGATTGCTCAGCGCCCCTCCGGCAAACATGTCAAAGAGCCCCAGGAGAGATCCCTTTGCCTGTTCAAAAAAAGCCGCCAGAGCCGCCGTATCGATCCCCGGTGTGGGCACATGGGCACCGATCCGGTAGACGGCCAGTAGTACAAACGTAAAGAGGATTCGTTTCTGGAGCTCCGGTATCTTGGAGATATTTTTTAAGCCTTCTAACAAATCAGCTTACCTCGACAATCGTGCCGCCTGCGGCTTCAATCTTCTGCCTCGCCCCTTCGCTCACCATATCAACCTTCAGGGAGAGAGGAAAACTGATCTCCCCTTTCCCCAGGACCTTGATCCCATCCGCTTTTCGCGTTACCAGACCGACGGTGAGCAGGGTTTCCCGATCAACGACCGACCCCTCCGGAAACCGTTTCAGCTGTTCGATATTGACGGTCGCGATGATCCGTCGAAGGGGGTTCTTGAATCCCCGCTTGGGCAGCCTTCGGGAAAGGGGCATCTGTCCTCCCTCAAAGTTCGGACGGACGCTGTGTCCCGAACGGGCATTCTGGCCCTTGGCGCCCTTTCCTGCGGTGCCGCCATGGCCCGACCCGTCGCCCCTGCCGACCCGCTTTTTCTTTTTCCGCGAACCCTCCGGCGGTCTCAATGTTGACAGATTCATTTCCCGCTCCCCTCAACTTCTACCGCAGCCACCAGGTGAACAACCTTGCGGATCATACCGCGTATTTCAGGCGTATCGTTCAGCACGACGGTCCGGTTGATCTTCCCCAAACCCATACCGCGAAGGACCTTGCGCTGAGCATCGGGTCTGCCGATATAGCTTTTTACCTGTGTAATCTTCAGCTTCTTTTCCACAACCTTCCCCTCTCAGCGCTAATTTTCGAGAACGCTCTTCCCCCGTGCCGCGGAGATGTCCGCCGGCGCTCTCAACTGACCCAGTCCCTCGATGGTCGCCTTTACCAGGTTGTGAGGGTTATGCGATCCGAGACATTTTGTCAGGATATTATGAACCCCTGCCACTTCCAGAACCGCCCTGACCGCCCCTCCGGCGATCAGTCCGGTCCCTTCGGAAGCCGGCTTCAGAAGGACCTTCCCGGCGCCAAAATGGCCGACGACGCTGTAGGGAATCGTTCTGTTTTCCACCGCAACCCTGATCATGGCCTTTTTGGCCTGCTCCATACCCTTGCGGATTGCCTCCGGGACTTCATGTGCCTTCCCCAGTCCGGCGCCGACAGACCCCTTGCCATCTCCGACCACAACCACGGCACTGAATCGGAAGCGGCGTCCACCTTTGACGACCTTGGCCGTCCTGTTTATCGCAATCACCCTGTCGAGAAGTTCCAATTCTTCCATAATATTATTACTTTCCACCGATCATGCTCTGCACTAATGAATTGCAGGCTTAAAAATTCAGTCCCGCTTCCCTCGCGCCGTCGGCCAGAGCCTTTACCCTTCCGTGATAGAGAAACCTTCCACGATCAAAGACGCAATCCTGGATACCGACCTCCTGGAGGCGCTTTGCCAGCAGCTTCCCCACCGCCTTTGCCACCTCAACCTTTTTCAGACCGTTCAGGGACTTCCCCAGCTCTTTGCTGAGCGTGGACGCCTCGGCCAGAGTCCTTCCCGCATCATCGGCAATGGCCTGGACATAGATATGCGCCGCAGACCTGAATACGGAGAGGCGTGGCCTCTTCTCGGTCCCGAACACCTTCCCCCGAACCCTCTTCTTCCTCTTCAGCCTGATTTTTTCAATTTTCTTCGTTGCCAATGTCCTACCTCTTCACGGGATGCTCCGGGTCAAAAAACCGCGCCACCGAAAACTTAAGCCCCTACCGATTTGCCGACCTTACGTCTGATCTGCTCGCCTGCATACTTGATCCCTTTGCCTTTGTAGGGCTCCGGCTTTTTCAGGCTTCGGATCTCCGCGGCTACACGACCGACGAGCTGTTTGTCAATACCGGATACCGCGATATTGACCTGCTTATCCACCTTGATCTGGACGCCGTCCGGTATCGCATATTCAACCGGTGCGGAAAAACCAATGATCAATTTCAAATTTTTGCTGGTGACTTCCGCGCGATATCCGACTCCGGAGATCTCCAGGCTCTTTTCAAACCCGCTGCTGACCCCCTTAACCATATTCGCAAGCAGGGTTCTGACCAAACCATGGTAGGACCGTTCTTTTCTTCCATCGGACGGTCGCTTGACCTCCGCCATCCGGTCACCAAGAACCACATCGATACCTTTGGGGACTTCCATGGAAAGTTTGCCCTTGGGGCCTTCAACTCTAATCGTGGAATGATCCCGGCTGATCTTGACGCCGGCAGGAATTTCCACGGGTATTTTCCCAATTCTTGACATGAAGCTTTTCTCCCGATTCCCAATGCTTGCCTGACCGTTACCTACCACACATTGCAGAGCAATTCCCCACCCAGGCTCAATTCCCTGGCTTCCTTATCGGTCATGATACCCTTGGAAGTGGAAAGGATAGAGATACCATAACCATCGAGCACCTTGGGGATTTTCTCACTCTTCACATAAACCCTTCTGCCCGGTTTGCTGACCCGCTGAATATCGGTAATCACGGTTCTCTTTGAATCCGGATATTTCAGATACAGTCTCAACACCTCGTGCCCACGCGGATCCTTCTTGATGTCATAACCGCTGATGTAACCCGACTTCTTCAACACCTTCGCCATATTCAGATTGATCCGGGAGCTCAATACATCTACACTCTTAAAATGTACCCGGCTTCCATTTCTGATCCTGGTGAGCATATCTGCGATTGGATCGGTCATACCCATAAGTACAGCTCCTTCGATTCTCTCTACCAACTCGATTTGATAACGCCGGGAACTTCGCCCTTCAATGCAAGGTTCCTTAGGCATATCCTACACATATCGAATTTCCGATAATAGGCTCTCGGTCTTCCGCATAACGGACACCGATTGTAGCTCCTCACCGAAAACTTCGGTTTTCTATTGGACTTCACAATCAACGATGTCTTTGCCACTCTCAACCCTCCAGAGATATCCCTTTTCCCTATTTTTTCAATTTCTGAACGGCATGCCCATCAGCTTCAACAGCTGCCTTGCCTCATCATCCGTTTTGGCAGTGGTGACTATGGCGATGTTCAGGCCTCGGATCTTTTCGACCTTGTCATACTCAATCTCCGGAAAGATGATCTGTTCCTTCAGTCCAAGGGCGAAATTCCCTCTGCCGTCGAATGACTTCGTGGGGATCCCGCGAAAGTCACGGACGCGCGGGAGCGCAACATTGACCAAGCGGTCGAAGAATTCGTACAT
Organism: uncultured delta proteobacterium; assembly: GCA_963817385.1. Lineage (GTDB taxonomy): Bacteria > Desulfobacterota > Syntrophia > Syntrophales > UBA5619 > JAKAFS01. The sequence goes on along the minus strand of CAWFOM010000012.1, from coordinate 1,843 downwards.
CCGTTCCCTCCTCAGGGTCACACAACATCCGATTGACATGCCCTGACGTAGCTTGAAGGTCGCGATGGACTTCTTTGCCTTGGTGATCACCGGTTTCTGTCCGACGATCATGGTCATCTCTTCCACCGCAGAGTCAAGAACTTTGACATTCTGAATCGCTTCCCCAAGGCCCATATTGACGACGATCTTGACCAGCATGGGAACTTCCATGGGGTTTTTGTAGTCAAACTCCTTAATGAGTGCGGGAACGACTTCCTTCTTATAGTAATCCTTTAATCTTGCCATTGTTCCTCAGCCTATGCATCCAATGTTTCGCGACATTTCGCGCAGACGCGCGCCTTCTTTCCATCGTCCAGGATCTTATACCCGACCCGAACACCGGTACCGCATTTATTGCAGAGATACATGACATTGGAGACATGTAACGCCCCTTCCTTCTCGACAATCCCACCCTTGCCCTTGGCATCGGGTCTCTTATGTCTCTTGATCAGGTTAATCTTTTCGACGACAACCCGTCCTCTCTCAGGAATTGTACTCAGGATCTTGCCCGTCTTCCCCTTCTCTTTGCCGGCAATCACCTTTACCGTATCCCCTTTTTTTAATCTCTTTTCCCGCATCACCTATTCCCCAGTTGTTCGCTGTCCTTGGCTCCTCTATAAAACCTCGGGTGCCAGTGATATGATCTTCATGAACTGTTTCGCCCTCAGTTCGCGTGCCACCGGCCCAAAGATTCTCGTTCCGACCGGCTCCATCTGGTTCGAGATGAGAACGGCGGAATTATCATCGAATTTCAGATAGGAACCGTCCGGTCGCCTCACCTCTTTCACCGTCCTGACGACGACGGCCTTCATCACATCACCCTTCTTCACTTTTGAATTCGGAAGGGCTTCCTTGACAGCAATGACAATGACATCACCAAGGCTGGCGTATCTTCTCTTTGACCCGCCCAGGACCTTGATGCAGGCGACCTTCTTAGCACCAGAATTATCCGCAACATTTAAAATGGTCTGCATCTGAATCATAACAACACCCCATTGCGCTGACGGTTCATAACCGGCGACGAGAGAAGCACCTGCATATCAGCAGCCGCCGTCAACCCTGCGCCAAAATCGATCTACTTTGCCTTGCCCAGTATTTCCACCATCCGCCAGCGCTTTTCCCGGCTCAGCGGACGCGACTCGAGAATGAGAACCTTATCGCCAACCTTGCATCTGTTCTGTTCATCATGAGCCTTATATTTGACATACCTTTTGATATATTTATGAAATACGGTATGCTTCACAAGCCGCTCCGCCCGGACGACGATCGTTTTATCCATTTTGCTGCTCACGACAATTCCCTTGATGGAGATCTTGTTACCTCGCCGTTCCACTGCCTACCTCCTTTTCGACCAGGACCGTTTTAATACGGGCGATATCCCTGCGAACGTGGCCCAGCACGGCAGGAGATTCCAGCTGCCCTGATGCGTGACGCAGACGGAGCCGGAAAAACTCCTCCACAAGTTCTCTGTTTTTCTGCTGCAATTCATCAATGTTCAGGTCTCTGATTTCTTTAATTTTCATCAGACAGCTCCCTTGAAAGAAACTTGGTGCCGATAGGAAGCTTGTGCGCCGCCAGGGTGAACGCCTCTTTGGCGATCTCCTTGGAAACCCCCTCTATCTCATACAGGACGATGCCGGGTTTTATCACGGCCACCCATTCCTCCGGAGCGCCCTTCCCCTTACCCATACGGGTCTCAGCGGGTTTCTTGGTCACCGACTTGTGGGGGAAAATTCTGATCCAGATCTTTCCGCCGCGTTTTACGTGACGTGTCATCGCAACCCGCGCAGCTTCTATCTGCCGC